>CAVTEN010000026.1:0-110344 GCA_963733715.1 uncultured delta proteobacterium | reverse complement strand
CGGCGCTTCTTCGTCTCGATAGTCCCGATCACATCGAAACCAGTCTACGTGATCTTATCGCAGATGTTAGTTACGGCAGCCACAAGGATCATGACAAATCTTGGAATACCTGGATGATGTATCGGTCTACGGATTATCCATCTCGGGGGGATCAGTTGTCGCATCTCGCAAAGGCTGATCACAACGAGCTATTTGCAGTTGTCCTGGAACGTCTGTTTCGCCAGTTCATTCTTTTGGTGGAAGTACAGGAATCGCCGTATGAACGGTTAATTCTGAAATACGCCTACGACGAACCATTGGCGTACAAATACCGGGATTCGGGGTACACTCCATCGACTGAGGGTGGACCACGCTATGTCGAGCGTGTTGGTACAGTCGCTCGCGGGTCTCATGGATACCGCGCTGGCTGGCGGCTGCCCTGGGATGGACACCGACACTGGTTCGATTTCCAGTTCCTTCGGCCGAAAGTTGCGCGTCGTTTCACTTCGAAGTACAGGCTCCGCCGGGCGTGGCAATTTCGGAAGCTACGATCCTTGCCGGAAGACCGAATGTGGCCGCACCTGAGGAGTCGGATCCAGCTGTCCGTCAGCAACATCCCTTCGGTGGCGTATCCTTCGATAGAGTTGGTGGCGGCTTTCCCAATGTAGATCTTCACGTCGTCGACGTACGTCGTGGGTCACTTTCTCGAGCGCAGGTGCGCCTATCTGTGCATCCGAGTGGATGGCTATCAAGTACGGTCGCCGTCATGGTCGCCTCGTCATTCCTGATATCGGGAATAACGCTGTGGCTGTTCAGCGTGCGAGGTCAGAAGGCAGGCAGTACCGCCCACGAGGCTATTGCGACTGTGATCGCTACGTTTGCCGTTGCGGTCATAGCCCTCTATGTTCAACCGTATGCCCATAGGATGGCCGCGAAGCTTCTTTCGGGAGTACGTACACTGGCGATCGGTACTGCTCTGCTGGCTCTGGCGGCCGGTATATTAGTCGAAATTGAGTTGCCTCCGGTCGTAGAAGAGGTCTGGCTAATCGTGATCGCTGCGACCAGTTGGCTTCTCACCCTGGCGGCCGGTCGTAGTTTGATTGTCTCATATCGGAATCTGCGAGAAGGTGTGATCGTGTCACCTTGGGAGCAGTTTCCAGGCGATCCTCCAAAAATTCAGATACCTTTCATCGAGGATACCGGTGGGTTGACATGGTTTGAAGCTTGGCTACGGTTGTATGAGTTTGATAAACCGTCAATTCGAGTCGCCTCCTCCGAAGGCTCTAGGGGCAGCTTTCCGTGGAGCGATAGTTTCAGTAAGCATTTCGATGCGGTAATCAAATACGGAACAAGTATGTTGAGTAGAACACCGCATGGTGAGTCGCTTGAGCGACCTCGAAAAGCTCATGCTGAAAGGCCAGTATCTTCCTAGCGCCGGGATCCTGCGGGTCGTCCGGCAGCAGACGCCACTGTTCCGACGCTGGTCCGCGGTGCGGGCCGGCGAAAACCCAGGCGTGCGGGGCGCTGCCGGACTGACGGCCGCAGCCTGGCGTTGCCCGGCACCTGAGCGCCGGTTTGGAGTGGCGGGAAAATATGCAGTCTTCTGACAATCGGTGAATGCTCACCTAACTACAGTAAAGTCGGTGGGCGGTCATGATTACCGCTCCTGTCGATGTGTTCGACTGACAACCTTTAGGGGACCGGGGCGAGAAAGATAAGGACCCAGCTGCCCCGGCAACAAGCGCCAGCCTGAACGCCATATATGACGAGGACTCCTGGGCTTCTCCCGCGGGTTCCGGCCGGGACGCCGCTGGCACGATGCGCTGGACGCGCTTGCGGTCGGGATTACAGCCGAAGAGGGTGAAGTGAAGTGGGTACTTGACTCGGATCTCCGCGACTTTTCACCAGCTTTGATCACGGCTGGCTGGGAGGTGGGCTCAACACAGTCGGCATCGCCATCGCCGGTGCTTGCCAACGTGTACTTTGCACTTGTAACTCTTCGATTGGAACCTGCGGTGCGCCGGGATTAAACCGACATGAGGAAGGGAATGAGGGACCCTTACGTCGAAGAAGTAGCGGTTCATGATGGCTCGAGTCATCACAGAAAATATACGAGCCGACAGAACAGACGAACGGTCTGGATGGCATTTAGCCTGTCGGCAGTAGAGAGCCCGGCCTTGGCGGTGGAGGGTCCGCGATCACGACTTGACCTCGGCTGACTTGGCGGAGCCGAGATAGGTTCAATACGCCAAGCGTTCCTGCTAGCGACAATGTCGGCTGACCAACGCAATGGACGCCTTACGGCGGGGCTAGGTCGGTCAACTCCAGCCTCGACATGCCCTATTCCAGGGGATCCGAGCGTGATCCGCGGAAGCGCTCCTCCAGCTCACCTTGACTGTTCATTAGCTCCGTTGAGCGTGGTGGCAGGTCCAGAGTGGCGTGTGTGGTGAGGATTTGTGGATCTGCTGGCAGGAGGAGCCGGGCCCGGGTGCGTCGAGCTGGGTGGTGCCGATGCTGGGATGTGCCAGCGGGGGGGTGTCGGTATCGAGCGCCGCTGTCGCTTCGTCGGGGCCTGTCAGGCGAGCCGGGCGCGGAGCTGTTGGAAGGCGGCAGTGAGCACGGAGGTCCAGGGCCAGTTCTGTTGCAGGCGCAGGATGAGGCGTCGAGCGTGGCGGACGACAGAGGCGGCGGTATGGAGCAGGCAGTAGCGTAGTCGTTTGGGGGCGGCGACGGCCAGTTCGACGTCCAGGCAGATTCCTTTGGTCCAGGCCAGCAGGTCGCAGGCGATGAGCACCACGGCCAGCTAGGCCTGGTTGTGGGGCGAAGCGGTAGCAGGGAAATTTGCTCAACCCGCAGTCCTTGGCGTCTTTGATGCGCTCCTCGACTCGGGCGTGACCGGGTGGCGGGCCTCCAGGTAGGCGAGGTCGGCGTCGCCGGCATCACAGATGAACGCCTGATAGCGGTAGCCGTCGACATCGAAAAGATTGAACTGGGCGCCGGGGTGGGGTTCTTCCTTGCGCACCATGAGCCGAGTTCCCGCCGGCCAGCTCGACAGGTCCATCCCCTCGGTGAGCTCCGCCACCCTGGCCGCCTCCCGAACCTGGCCGGACTGGTCGATGGCCTCGGTCCAGTGCCGTTTCCGCAACGACAAGATGGCCAGCCGTATCTCAGCGGTGAGCGGGAAGCCAATAGAGAACTCCACCCCCCGCTCCCGCAGGGCGTAGACAAAGGCGTGGCTACATCCGAACGGGCCAGCATGGCTTGGCCGCCGTGGAGATCGGCGGCCCGGGTGGCCACGGGCAGCTGGGCCAGGGCGTCGTCGAGCAGGGCCACGTGGTCGGCGGCGGTGCTCGGGTTGGTGTTGCCGGGGCGCAGCCTGCCGGCCAGCGCTTCGCCCGTGTGCCGTCCAGAAAACACAGCAGGGGGCTGAAACCAAAGCCGTGCATAGGTCGGGGCGGCCCCTTCTTGTCAGAGTGCGAGGTCACCAAGGTGGCGTCAAAGTCCAACACTATATTGGCGGGACGCATCCCGGCCTGCCACGCCGCGGCCCGGGCGGCCGCCCGAGCTTTCGCAATGTCGTCCAGGACGGCAGCATCCATCGCATACAGCGTCCGCGACGCCGTGGGCGTGGACGCCACCTCACCGAAAAGATCCGGCTGATCCCGCAACACCCGCAGATCGGACACACTCGCCGCCGTCGACCAGCGTCACGGCCAGGTGGGTGAGCACCACCCCGGGGTCATGCCCCTTATCACGCTGGCGGGTGGGCGACATAGCCTCGCCCAGCAAGGCGGTCAGGCCGACCCGGTCGGCCAGCTCACCAACCGACACTGCACCGGCGTGATTGGCCACACCGCCACCATCGCCAGTCACCATCAGCTGCTCGGCGGCCCTGCTAGCCTTCACCCTCAAGGTGCCTTCCTGGCGCTCCGGGAACTCGGCCTCGACAACCGCAGTATCCCTTGCCAGGAGGGCGTCATCGCGGACGCACCCCGCTTACCCACCCCGTCCCTACTGAACAGTGCGGGCTAAGGATTCCCCAGTCGTTCCACCGCTGCCCGAGGAATCCACGCCCACTCCGGTCGGTAGGCCTCCTCATAGCGAAGTTCGTATTCGGCCTTCTCAAGCTCAAAGGCTCGGAGAACCTCGGCTCCTCCTGGCACCGCGCCATATCCTTCGAGGAAAGACGCCCGGCACGCAGCTTCCCATCCCGCAGGGGCGCCTGCCATGGCCGAGGCGTACCCGAAGGAGCGCAACATGCCGGCTACGTCTTTCGCTGGCGAGGTCAGTGCGCGGCGCTCCTCTATCGATCGTGCTGGCTCGCCTTCGAAGTCGAACACGTACCAGCGTCCCGACGCTCGTGCGACCTGCCCGAGATGGTAGTCGCCGTGCACACGCATCCGGAGCCCGTCATCAACCTGGTCGGATCCGAACGCCGCAACGAGCGACTGGTGGAGTGCGTTCGTGAGCCTTCCGAGTTCGGCGGCCTCGGCATCAAACGGAATGCCGGCGGTTCCAGCCGAGACGGCCATAGCCCACCCCTCGTCGGCGCCAACAAGGAAGGTCTGCAGAACCGCTTTGGTAAAGTCCGCGTGTGTCCAAACGGCAAGTGGCGCGACGACATTCTCGAATCCAACCGCGCTCAGTGCACTCGTTATCTCTACATCGAGGTTTGGCCCGGTCTGGACGCGGCGGAGCACCTTTACCACCAGCCGTTCGTCGTACACGAGAGAGGTGTTGGATTGTTCCACGCCCATGAGCCGACAAAACTCGGCGTCCTGCTCTGGCCAAACATGATTGAGGAGTGCCATCCAAGGTGGCGGGTCTTCAGGGTCAAGAAGGTGGTATAGACCGGCGTCGGTCTCCACGACGATCGACCGAAGTCCCTCGCCTACTTCTTCGGTGTCGACAATGTTAGCTCGCTGAGGAGGACCTTTCCCGCCATACCACCGTGCAGACGTCAAGCGATCGGTCAGCACGGGGAGATCGGGGCGTTCCGACGGCAAAGGCATAATGTGAGTTGAGGATACCATGCGGGCGAACGTTCTATTCGATCGGAAGCTCGCGAACATCGCTGGTGCATCCTGCTCGCCTACGGCCACGAGCACCGAGCGACCTTATGCCGGCGGGGCGAGATAGTCAGCGTCGAACCGGCCAGCTGGAAGGCGCTGCAGCGCTGCATGGTTCACCGCGACAAACTGGCGACCCACAACCCGCATGTCATCGTCACCAACATCACCCGCACCCGTCGAACGCCTGCCTCCGACCAGTACCTGGTCCGCGTGCTCGACCCAGCCCAGATCGGCACCCGCACACTCCGGGCCACCCGACTGGTCGACCTGACCGCTAGCCTCGACCCGAAACTGGTCTGCGAAGCGGTCGGGATGAACGCGGCAGGCATTCTCCCCTACGCCGCCGACCACGTGCCGGACACCCTCCTGGCGAACCTGTGAGCTCCAGGCGACACCTTGCACACCTTCGCCCGAACGTTCGCGCTTTCCGGGTGTCGTTGATGGTGGTCTCGGTGCGAAGGGCTTTTCCTTCCTTGTGATACTGCTTGATCCGGGTGTGCTTGTACTCGACGTGCAGGGACGGGGTGACGCCGGGGGTGAACACCCGGGTCCGGTAGCGGGTGGGGGTGGGGTGACGGCCCCGAGTGTAGAGACGCCGGTTGAAGATCAGCGATACCCGGTCGGGACGGCCCAGGTCGAGGTTCTCGGCGATGACGGTCTCGAACAAGGCGCGGCCCGAGGCGGGCCGGTCCAGCATCTGGGTCAGGGAGAACTCGGCTTGGAGGACCGAGATGTCATAGCGGTAGCCGGCCCGGCGGTCCGCGGCGCTGAAAGGGTGAGGTAGGCGGGCCAGCCATTTGCGTAACAACCGGTCGATGCGGCCAGGGTCGAGACGGTCGCAGATGCGTTGTAGGCGGTCCGGGTCGTCGCAGGTGGCGAACCCGTTGTCGAGGGCCTCGAAGCCGATCCCGGCCTTGGCCGCTTGGCGTTTGGCCCACTCGTTGCCGTTCACGCACAGCTTGGCCGTGTAGGGGAAATACGAGCTGAACTTGAGGAAGAACGGCCCGAAGTCGACGTCGAGGGCATACACATAGAACTGGTTGACCATGGCCGTGGTGCGCACGATCCACGGGTAGGTGGCCCCAGTCGCCGGGTTGCGGCGCTTCTCGGTACGGAACACCGCCGTCTTCTCCTGGGCCCGGCCCACGAACAGCACCCCCTCGGGTTGGTCGAAGGCGGCCAGGAACTCATGGGCCACGTCGTCCTTGCGTTGTCCCTTAGCGAAATCGATCACCGGAATGTGGTGATCAGCCGCGAAGCGGTGGAGACCGGCAATGAAGTTCTGGCTGATCGGCTCCAACAGCGCCGACGACGCGAAGGGATGGCCCCGATGGTTACGCAGGAACGACACCACCCCCTCCACGTGTTGCAGACGAGGCTGGTAGACGTTCAGATACATCCGATCGATGCACTCCACCTCGAGAGTGACATGTCCGGCGAGAACCTCAGCAGCGCTGCGAGGTAGCGTCATGGCAGGCTTCGGTCGACACAGGCCCTCGCGGCCAACCAACCGCTTCGGGCGGTTCAAGGCAAGACCCTCGGGTCCTGCATCAAGGCTCGACCGGAGCCTACGATCGCCGCACCCAAACCGCCACGGGCGAAGGCCTCTACCCGGGGATCTGCCCCAGCCCCCCCAACCCCGCACCGACGTGACCGCCGCCACCACACCGACTCGTCGGGCTGGGCGGAGCCCCGTTAGGCGTCGGCACCACCAAACTCAAGCAACTCATCGCCTCGGGTCAAATTGAGAGTGTGACGATCGGACGTCGGCGGTTGGTCCCTAGTGCGGCCTTACAAGCGTTCGCGGCTGCTGTCCACGGAGACCTGACTCGAATCAGCTGATCGAGCGGCAGAACGGGGAATGAGGCTTCTTGGCTGCCATATACAGGGGAGGCATTGTGATTCAGACTCGAATCCGCAAGCGCGACAACGAGCGGGTGTACGACGTTCGTCTCCGTGATGCGGACTGTAGGGAGTACAGCAAAACGTTTTTGACTAAACGGGAGGCCGAGGCCTCCGAGTCGGCGGAGCGAACCGCTCGCAATCGGGGCGTATGGATCGATCCGCGCCTCGCCTCGATCCGAGTAGTCGACGTCGCAGGGGTGTGGATCACTGCCAACTCGACGAAACGCCCTGGATCCATTGCCCGTGATCAAAGCGTCCTCGAAAATCACATCCTTCCCGTTCTGGGATCACGACCGGTCGGCTCAGTAACGAGAGCTGACGTGCAGCAGCTCGTCAATGGCTGGGCTGCGTCTCACGCGCCGTCCTCGACAGTGCGGATGTACGCGGTATTGCGGGCGGTGATGAGCTTCGCCGAGGACTCCGAGTTGATTGCCCGGAGCCCGTGCCGGCGAATTCGCGTTCCCCAGCTCACTCCCCGATCTGCGGAGATCCTCGACGCCGAAGCCTTGGGACGACTGGCCGGCGCCATGGGCCCTCACGGCCCGATGGTTTACCTGGGTGCCTTCGGTCTGCGATGGGGCGAGATCGCTGGTCTACGCGTGAACTGCGTGGACTTTCTTCGCTACGCCATCACTGTCGACGGCCAGGTGACCCGGGGCTTGAAGGGACGCATGATCGAGAGTGACCCGAAAACCCGCGCTGGTCGACGCCTGGCCCTGGGTCGAGACGATCTCCTCCCCGGGTATGGAACGTTGCACGCTTACTCGACGGATTCCACTTTCAACCTCCGCTACGGCCCATGAAGCCCAAGCGCCGGACCGGCTTGGCCGGCCGGCTCTCCTGATTTCTCACCTGGTCCTGACGCCGAGCGCCAGATCCGAGCGCCAGAGCCGTCTGATCGCCTTTTGGCTTTGCGTCATGCCTGGGCGGGCGAGCGTGGATCGAAGATTATGTAGCGACAGGAGGGATGGTGCTCGCCTCCACGGCTGGCCCAGGGTTCTAAATTAAATTAGGTTGTCGCCGGGTCGGCGCTACTGTTCTTCGGTCTCATCCTGCGGCGGTTGGATTCGCTTTCGCCACAGCTCTTGGCCGGCCCTGTTCCGCACCGCCAGGAACGCCTCGACCGCCTCGAGGTGGTCGCGGACGTACGCCTCGCCGAACCACGTGTCGAACTCTTTCACGATCGCCAGGTAGTCGGCAGCAGCCTCAAGCACGTCCTGCTCGTCTCGGCCTTGCATATACGCCCTCGCTGCGCCTCCGAACTCGGCAGGGTGCCAGCGTCGCAGAAGGACAAGATCGATCGTGAAGGTCGTTCGCATACCAGTGTCGTGCCCCGCCGTGAGTTTGCCGGACGAGACCGGGAGGGCGTGGTGCTGCATCAACCGGCGCAGCGCAAACAGCCAGCGGTGCAACGCCATCGAGTCGAGGGCGGCGACCCGCCGGTCGTACTCGGTTCGCAGCCCGCCGACGATCAGGCCCTTGTTAACGAGGGTGCGGTAGAACTCGACACGCGAGTAGCAGGCCGCCAGGAAGTTGAAGAGCAGCCGCTCGGCCTCGTTCAGGTGAGCATCGAAGGCGTCGCGATTGCTGTCGTCCCACAGCCGCAGTAGACAGCTCGGGTCGTTTGGGGCGTTGAGGCTGTCGAAGTAGCGCTGCAGATCCGCTGCGTTGCCGAGCACGATTCCGAGGACTCGTGCGAGGTGCTGCGCCGACTCCAGAATCTCGTAGCCTGGCATCTCGAGTACGTCCTCGGGCACGTCCCAGTCGTGTACGTTAGGCACGCGTTCATCCTTGCCGACACGGCCGCGTCCCGGCGATCGGCGCTTAGGGTCGACTCAAGAATAACTACTGGGTCCTGAGCGTACTTCTCTCGCCGGGTAGTACCTGCCGGTTGTGAGCCGTAAGTGAGTGTCTGCCCGATCGGCCTGTCGTGACAGGGATTGTTCGGTCCGGTCTCCATCCACGGGGGTAGATGGAGTTGACCCTATTATGAGAGAGTTAATCCTCAGGGGGAGGAATTCTCTCATAATGCGACCGGAGCGGTATGACCCCGAGGCGGTGATCGCCCTGCTGCGGCAGCGGAAGATCGCCACCATGGAGGACCTGAAAGAGGCCTTGGGCACCGCGGCCGATGCCACGGTGTTCCGCAAGCTGGCCAGCTGTGGACTACCGCACCAGCTACAGCCATCGGGGCCGCTACTACACGCTGGATGAGATGGCCCGTTTCGACGAGCTCGGTCTGTGGTCGTTCCGCCAGGTGTGGTTCAGCCGCGTTCGGCACGCTGGTGTCGACCGTCGAAGCAGTAGTGGCGGCCTCGGAGGCCGGCTACGACGCCGCCGAGTTGGAGGGCCGGCTGCACGTCGAGGCCAAGGCGGCCCTGTTGCGGCTGGTGCGCCGCTCTCGCCTGGCCCGGGAGCAGGTGTCGGGGCGTTACGTGTACTTCTCGGTCCAGCCCGGCGCCCGACGGGCCCAGATGGCGGCCCGGTCGGTCTATGACAGCCAGGCCAGCCGGCTCTCGCTGGGCCCGGGCTTGCGGGCGCTGCCCGAGGAGCTCAAGGCGGCCATGGTGTTGTTCTACGGCCTGCTCGACGAACGCCAGCGCAGACTGTATGCCGGTCTGGAGGCCCTTAAGGTGGGCCACGGCGGGGATGCCCAGATCGCCGAGCTGCTGGGCCTCGACCCCGCCACCGTGGCCCGGGGCCGGCGGGAGCTGCTAGCCGGCGAGGTCGAGCCGGGCCGGGTGCGACGCCCCGGCGCCGGCCGGAAGGCCACCCCAAAAGGATCCCCGAGGTCATCGCCCGGATCAGCCAGCTGATGGAACACGACACCGCCGGCGACCCCGCCAGCGGTGTCAAGTGGACCCGGCGGACCACCGAGAAGATCGCGGCCGAGTTGCGCGCCGGGCGGCATCGACGTATGCCCCAACACCGTGGCCGGGCTGCTCCGCCAGCTCGGCTTCCGGCTCCGGGTCAACCACAAAAAGCTCACCCGCAGCCGCGACCCGGGCCGCGACGCCCAGTTCGCCTACATCACCGCCCAAAAGGAGCACTTCGCCGCTCACGGTTGGCCCATCGTCAGCGTCGACGCCAAACACCGGGAGCTGGTTGGCAACTTCGCCAACCACGGCACCACCTGGACCCGCCAACCCATCGCCGTCAACGCCTACGACTTCCGCTCCGAGGCGGAAGGCATCGCCATCCCCTACGGCATCTACGACATCGCAGCCAACCGAGCGTCGGTGTTCGTGGGCACCTCCCACAACACCCCCGCCTTCGCCGTCGACAACCTGGCCAAATGGTGGGTCTACGACGGCCGACGCCGCTACCCCCACGCCACCCACCTCCTCGTCCTCGCCGACGGCGGCGGCAGCAACGCAGCCAAAGCCCGGGCCTGGAAACAGGCGCTCCAACACCGACTCTGCGACCGTCACGGCCTCACCGTCACCGTCTGCCACTATCCCCCCGGCGCCTCGAAATGGAACCCTGTCGAGCACCGGCTCTTCAGCGAGATCAGCAAGAACTGGGCCGGGCGGCCCCTCGACAGCCACCAGACCATCCTCAACTACATCCGCACCACCACCACCACCACCGCCTCCAAGTCAAGGCCTACCTCGTCACCACCAACTACCCGACCGGCCTAAAGACCAGCGACCAGCAGATGGCCCAACTACAACTCCAACCACACGACACCCAACCCAGCCGCAACTACACCCTCAGGCCCCACAGATGACGATCCCAACAAACCGGGAACTTATTTCTGCGTCAGCACTTAGTCAGCCTTAGACCCACGATGACCGCGTGGAATGTTCATCGACTCCACCAGAACCCAAGCTGAGATAGCCGCTCCGAATCGGCGATATGTACCTTTTGCCCATGTCGGAGCGGCAGTCCCAAGTCGCGCCATAACGTCGCCATGATCCGCTGCTGTGGCGACCTTGGGGTGACGTTCGGCAGGCACGATATGGGACACGACGGGTCCGGGCGGCCTGCCCGGGAGTGTGCTCGGTGTCCGTCTACTGGCCCGCACAGACTGGCTCATGGCCGTAGCGGTCCGAACCTGATGGGCTGTTTGGCCTATCACGCGTTGGTTCGCTTGCATCGGCCGTTTGCCGCCTTGTGGCGGGCGCGGCGGCCCGGCCGGCGGGTGCTGTAAGCCATTCCGGGCACCGGATGGCTCGGGCAGCCAAGGGGTACAGGCCGACGGGTGGTGGGGGGAGGTTGTTCCCCCACCGAGGTGGTGGGGTTACCGGCACGGGATGAGCTGGAGAGCCTCTGTGGTCTGCGATCATGTGCGCTCGGTGTTTCTTCGCTCGAGTGGGATGGCGGGATGGATGGGATGGTGAAACCGGGTGGCAGATACCGCTGAACGTCGGGCTACGGGGGCCGGGATCGTCCTGGTGACGTTGGCGTCGGGCCAGTTCCTGATGACGTTGGACAGCTCGGTGATGAACGTTTCGATCGCCACGGTGGCCAAGGACGTGGGTACCACGGTGGTGGGCATCCAGACGGCCATCACCTTTTACACCTGGTGATGGCGTCCCTGATGATCACCGGCGGCAAACTGGGCCAGATCCTGGGCCGCAAACGGGCTTTCATGCTCGGTTGTGTCATCTACGGGTGCGGATCGCTGACCACGGCCCTGTCACCGAACCTGACCGTGCTGATATTCGGCTGGTCGGTTCTGGAGGGGGCGGGGGCAGCCCTGATCTTGCCGGCCATTGTGGCGTTGGTGGCGTCGAACTTCGCCCGGAACGAGCGGCCCCGCGCCTACGGGCTGGTGGCCTCGGCCGGGGCCATCGCCGTGGCCGCCGGCCCCTTGATCGGCGGCCTGTTCACCACCTACCTGTCCTGGCGGTGGGTGTTCGTGGGCGAAGTCCTGGTGGTGTTGGCCATCCTGGCGCTGACCCGCCGCATGGCCGACACCCCCGCCGAGGAGGGGGCCCACCTGGACGTGGTGGGCACCGTCCTGTCCGCCCTGGGCTTGGGGCTGGTGGTGTACGGCATCCTGCGCTCGGGCACCTGGGGTTTCGTGCAACCCAAGGCGGGTGCCCCCCAGTGGCTGGGGGTGTCGCCGGTGATCTGGCTGATTCTGGGTGGCGGGCTGGTGCTGTGGGGCTTCTTGTGGTGGGAGGATCACCGACTCGCCGCGGGGAAGGCGGCGCTGCTCGACCCGGCCCTGCTGCGCAACCGGACCCTGCGCGGCGGGCTGACCGCCTTCTTCTTCCAGTACCTGCTCCAGGCCGGCCTGTTCTTCGCGGTGCCGCTGTTCTTGTCGGTGGCGCTGGGCCTGTCCGCCATCGCCACCGGCGTACGGCTCCTGCCCCTGTCCATCACCCTGCTGCTGGCCGCCGTGGGCGTCCCGAAAGTCTTCCCTGACGCCTCCCCACGCCGGGTCGCCCAGCTGGGGTTCCTGGCCCTCTTCGCCGGGATCGCCATCATGGTGGCCGCCCTCGACGCCGGCGCCGGACCGGAGATCGTGACCTGGCCCATGCTGCTGGCCGGGCTCGGTGTCGGGGCCCTGGCCTCCCAGCTGGGCAGCGTGACCGTCTCGTCGGTGCCCGACCAACAGAGCGGCGAAGTCGGCGGCGTTCAGAACACCATGACCAACCTGGGCGCCTCGATCGGTACCGCCCTGGCCGGGGCGGTGCTCATCTCGGCGTTGACGGCGTCGTTCCTGAGCGGTATCGCCCACAACCCGGCCGTCCCCGCCGAGGTGGCCTCCAAGGCCCAAGTGGAACTGACCGGGGGGGTGCCGTTCATCTCCGACGACGACTTGAAGACCGAGCTCGACAAGGCCGGGGTGCCCCCCAAGACGGCCGACGCCATCGTCGCCGAGAACGCCGACGCTCGCATCGACGGGTTGCGCGCCTCGCTATCCCTGCTCGCGGTCCTGGCGGTGCTGGCCCTGTTGCTGACCCGCCGGCTGCCGACCAAGCAACCCTCCGCTACGCCCGTAGACGAGCCCGCAGCTTGATCGACGCTACTGCTCCAGCTTTCCGGCAAGCGATGACAGTAACGTGCTCTTTGCGTCGCAGGGGCGGGCGACCCTTGGCACCCCTTCAAGGGGATGGAGCTCGGGGAGGTCGCTGCGGCTCGAGCTCTGCCGGGCCAGACCCGGCTGTGCCGAGGCATAGAGGCTCGTTGCGCGTCAACCGACGTCGGCTTCGAGGGGAAGATCATCTTCGGTCCGCCTGGTGGCCGGTTCGAGGCTGCGGGCGGCTTTGAGCGCGGCGCGCCCTATGGCGTTGGCGTAGGTGGGGAAGGAGAACGGGACCAGGGCGAGCTGCTCGACTTTCATCCCGGCGGCCATGGCGACCGCCGCCAGTTGGGCCAGCTCGCCGGCGCGCTCGCCCACGATGTGGCAGCCGAGGATGGTGTGGAGCTCTCGGTCGACGACCAGTTTGCAGAAGCCGGTGGGGCGGCCGTCGATGATCGGTCGGGCCAGGGCGTCGAACCGCTCGGTGGCGACAGTCACGTCGCGGCCGTTGCGGGCGGTGGCCTCGGTGACCCCGACCGAGGCGTACTCGGGGTCGGTGAAGCTGCCGATGGGGCTGACCTCGGCGGGCAGGGCGGTGGTGCGGCCGAGCACGGCGTTGGTGGCGGCCAGGTAGCCTTCGCGGACGGCCTCGTGGACGACCATGAGGTGCCCGGTGATGTCGCCGGCGGCGAAGATGTGGGGCGCGGTGGTGCGCAGCTGGGAGTCCACCCGCACGTAGCCGCGCTGGTCGGTCTGCACCCCGGCGGCGGCCAGGTCGAGTCCGGCGGTGTTGGCGACCCATCCGGCCGCCACCACCGCCACCGTCGCCTCGACGTGGTCCTGGGTGTCGGTTTTGGTGTAGATGAGCCGGACGCCGGCGGGGCAGGACTCGAAACGCTCGATGGTCCCGGCCTGCTCCAGGACCCGGATCCCCGACGCTTGTAACGCGGCGCGGACGGCCGCGGCGACGTCGTGGTCTTCGCTCATCAGGATGCGTGGGGCGGCCTCGAAGATCGTCACGTGGGACCCGAAGGCGTTGAAGATCGAGGCGACCTGCACGCCGGTGGCGCCGGCGCCGATCACCAGCATGGACGGCGGAGCCGAGGAGAAACCCCAGGCGTCGCTGTGGGTGCAGGTCAGGTCGAAGCCGGGCAGCTCCAGTCGGCGGGCCATGCCACCGGTGCAGATGATGAACTGCTCGGCGCGGAGCGGTGGCGCATGGGCGCTTTCGATCAGGTGCGGGTCGACGAAACGGGCGGCGCCGGCGTGCTCGTAGATAGTGACCCCGGACTGCTGGAGCTCTTGGCCCAGCGCCGAGTGGGCCCGCACCTCGGCGGTGACCTCCCCGACGCGATCCACCAGCCGCAGGTAGTCGAGGACAGGTTCACCGGCGGTGATGCCATAGCGGGGCAGTTGTCGGGCCTCGCGGATCAACCGGGCCGCATGGGCCAGGGTGCGCACCGGGACCGGCCCGTCGGCCGCGGCCATCCCGCCCAGCCCAGCACTGGTGATCAGCGCCGTGCGGGCTCCCAGCCGCGCCGCACGCAACGCCGCGATCACACCGGCCGGGCCCCCGCCGATGACCACCACATCGAGGCTGTCCCGGCTCGAGGAGGCCATCCCGGCGAGTATACGGGCGGTGCTGGTGCTCCTTCCCCGCCCGCTCCCGGCGGGTAGGGTCGGCGGCACTGTGGAAGGTACGGGCCGCGATCAAATCCAGCTACGCCAGGGACGAAGCCTGGCCTTGGCCCGGCGATAACGACGCCCGCGAGCAAGACGCCCCGATGAACTACACGTCGATTGACCTCTACTTTGTCATCGACACCTTCTTGCTGTTGTTGATCGGGGTGGGACCGAAGATCGCCCTGGTGCCGTTCGTGGAGATCACCGCCGCCCTCGACACCAAAACCAAGGCCCTCGTCGTCCGCAAAATGCTCACCACCGCCGGCGTGGTCTCGCTCCTACTGGTCGGACTGGGGGAACTGCTAGCCCGCCTGCTGCACTTCTCGACCGGGTCGCTCTCGATCGCCGGCGGCCTCATCCTGGTCATCATCGCCATCACCATGGTGCTCGGCGCAGGCGAACCAAAGGAGAGTCAGGCCATCAAGGGACGCGATCCGCTACGAGTAGCCACCTTCCCCCTCGCGGTCCCCTACCTGCTCAACCCGGCCGGCATCGTGACCCTGGTGACCCTCTCCGCCGAGGCCGACTCGGTGGGCGTGTTCGCCATGGTGGTGGTCCTGCTGGGCGTGGTCCTCGCCTCTGGACGTGGCCGTGTTCCGCTGGGCCAACCGAGTCAGCGACCATCTCGACGAGAGCCGCATGCTCGTCACCGAAAAAGTCTTCGGCATCCTCCTGGCCGCCCTGGCCGTCCAACTCATCCTGGACGGACTCCACAGCGTCGGCGTCATCCACCTGACCCCGCACTGAGCCGGCGGCGGGAGAGCCGTACATCGGTCGTTCCGGGCTGTTCGATCATGGCTGCCGGTGTGACCCTCGTTTGTGCGGGAGGTGGTTCGGATACCCGATGTTTCAGTGTTGGCCGTCCCAGGCCGTGAACGGTGGTGCACCATGCCCGGCTGCTCAGGGATGCAATCCAGTTAGGTGATCATCAAATAGCGCCCCCGATCGATCGGCCAGAATCCGAGCATGAGTGACACGATGATGTTCGAGTCCCGCAGCTCGGAATCGATTCTGTGGGATCACAGAGCGTCGAGGGTCTGTCCCGGCTCTTGGCGTCGACGCAACCGAGCGGGCCGAGGCAATCCGGGGATGGCCTTTCGAGGCCCCGAAGGCCAGCAGCGGGGGACCGGGAGACGCGCCGGTCCGAAGTGTTGGTCAGGATCAGGAGTAGAAAGAAGGCGATGACATGCCCAAACTGAATCCCATCGAGCGCAGACTGAACCGCTTCCTGCGCAATCCGGCGTCGGTGCGCGGCGCGATGGGCGTGATCGCCGTCGCCACTGTCGCGGTCGTCGTAGCCGGCGGCGCGCTCATGCGGCTCATCGACCACCCCGAGTACAGCACTATCTGGGTCGGGATGTGGTGGGCTATCCAGACGGTTACGACCGTCGGCTACGGCGATGTCACTCCCAAGAACCCGGCCGGAAGGATCGTGGCGGCATTCGTAATGTTGGAGGGCGTCGCCTTCCTGGCCATCATCACCGCCGCCATCACCTCAACGTTCGTTCAACGTGCCAGCCAGATCCGCTCCCCCGACGAGAGGGCCGAGGAGACGAGTCTCCACCCACGCTTTGACGAACTCGAGCGCGCCTGGAGCGAATCGAGGAGTCCCTGCGGCGAGCCCTGCCGCAGTAAGGCACGGTGCCCGCTGCGCCAGGAAATCCAGTCGGGAGCGCAAGGGTCCAAGACGCCCGTGAGCAACCGCTGTTCGGCACACCGGCGTGGTCGTCACCCAGCCCTTCCACGCTGCTTCCACGTTTCGCCATTCGGCCGCACAGCGTAATGACCGTCCCCCAGTCACCAAGAGAGAGGTTAGGACTGCCGTTTAACTTGCTGTCCGCTGCACCACTCAACGCGACGCGGCCCCGACGCGTAGAGGACCTGGCAGAACCAGAACGGTCCTGCCGACCAGGGCGACGCGGTCGACAGGCGAACGTTACGAAACAGGACCTCGGGGATGTCCGGCAAAGACCCCCCCTCCCCTCTGCCGCCCATCCACCAGGCAACCCGCAAGGCCCACCCGCACCCGCTGTCTGCGTATACAGCGGGTGGGACTTTCCCGAGTCGACCGGCACGTCCCTGAATCGCCGCCGACAATACCAGCGCCCCTGCCGTTCAAGTGCCACACCCGGTGGAGCAACCCCAGCAACGTCGGTCAGGGATATGTGCCACCAGGCCGGCGTTGCTGTGGAACGGGTTGTCAACCCCGCATTTTCGCTGGACTTTTGAGCGCGAGGTATCAACGGGTGTTGTTACGGGGGTTGTGCTTGGCAGTCGATGCGATCTAGAGGCTGCTACTCGCTGACGCTTCGAGTGGGTGGCGGACGTGCACGAGAACGTCGAGTGCGACGCGCCGGAGCGCAGTGGATCGGAGTACCGCCACGATGCTGTACGCGAGTCGGGATCGCAGTATGTCCATGCGCAGGTGGTTGCCTCAGAATAGGGGCGTCCATGACGGCCATCGCTGGACCGTTGGCTACAACGCCGGCGAGGGTCGATTCTGCTGCGGCGGTGCTCCGGCGCGTCGCGTTGGTTTCGGTCACGGCCGCGCCGATCTTGCGGTGACCGAGATCTGGGCTCATGGTTCAGTCGGTGGCGTCATCTCGGCCCAGCAGAAGCCGGCCAGCTCCCGGGCGACTGCGGCGGCTACCACGGACTTGACGTTCTTTCTGGCGGCCAGGGCGGCGAAGCGCCTGGATAGACGGTTCTGGGCCGTCCAGGAGCGGGCGATGGTGGCCGGGTTGGCCCCGTCTTGGCGTGCCGGATGGTCGGCCCAGGCCGGGCGGTGCTGGTAGGACCATGCCGCTTCGCACAGCTGACCGCGGACGTGACTGTTGCCGGCCCGGGTGATCGCCCCTCGATGCTCGGAGAGCCCGGTTGAGTTCTCGAGCAGGTCAGCCCGGTGAAGCTCATGAAGCTGCGGGCGGCGGGGAAGCGCCGCCAGTCGAACACTTCTGCTCCCAGGCACAGGCGCCCATGTGGGTCACGCCCCTATAGCAACCCAGCCGGGCTACGGCATCGGCGAAGGGGTCGGTGGCGAAGTAGTGCGCGCAGGTCGGTTTCGACCGCCTCGAGGGCGGTGTCGCGCAGCTGCACGGTGGAGCGGTAGTGGGCGAAGGTGGATGCCAGCGCCCTGTCTTCGAAGTGCAGGCCCGATAGCCACCGCTCGATGGTGCAGGTCCAGTTGGAGCCACCCCGGTAGATCGTCGAGTGGCGGAGCAGGAACTTGGTTAGCCGGTTGCGGGCCCGGGTCAGGTCTTCGACCATGTCCCCCCGGGTGCGGCACAGATCCCGCACCGCCTCCTGGGCCGGGTTGGGCACGGCGATCGGGGTGAGCTCACCGGCCCGGTGCAGGCCGGCCAGGCGGCGAGCATCCCGCTTGTCGGTCTTCACCTTGTCCCCCCGGCCCTTGGGGCACCAACGAAGGTGCCACCACGTCGCAGGGGACCCCCATCGAGTTGAGCAGCCGGTATAGGTCATAGCCGGTCGGACCGGCCTCATAGCAAGCCCAGATCCCTGACGGGCGTCCCACCCGTTTGATCAGCCGACGCACCGACTCGGCATCCGAGGTGATCTTGTCGCTCACCGCCACGTCCCGGTCGGGTGGCAAGATCGCCACCGAGATCGTGTCCTTGGATACGTCCATGCCCAGATGCACGAACCCCCTATGGGCCAAACTAGTCACTGGTCGACTCCCTTCATCCGTATGTGGCACCTTCCGTGCCGTTATCGACACGAATGATCCACGCAGATGCGGTCGACAGGGAGTCGGCCACCCAACCCCGCCACTCGCTAGAGGAAGCGGGGTACGGGGATATGTTCTTTTACAGGCAGATAGCCCCTGTGCAGGCTCACCCGGCGCCAGCCGATCCGGGGTCCCCCTCAGGGTGGTCTGGCTGGAGGCGGGATTTTCAGTCGGGGGTGCCGGGGGCTGGAGGCTCTGCTGTCAGAAACTCCTCGGCCCGCCGGGCATGTACATCAAACGGCTCCTTCACGCCTCTACAAATCCTGAACTGCGGATGCCGTTCCATGATGAATGGAGGATATGTCGTTGTCGCGATATTGGGATGGCTCTGGCGAGTGGTATGGGTCGGTCTATGCGTCAGAGGGGAACGTAGGCCTCGAGTTGCACCCCGACAAGACCAGGATCGTATACCGCAAAGACGCGAACCGCCGAGGGGAGTTCGAGCACGCCAGCTTCGATTTCCTCGGCTACACCACCGTCGATAGGGACGGACGTGTCCCGTATCGCTGCGAGCATCAACCTGCAAGTGCGTGTCACTGGTGGGTCCGGGCGGCCCGCTGGCTGGGTTGGCGAGACGGTGCTTGGAGTCGGCGTTGGAGGGGGCTGACCGAGTACGTGGGCTACGCCCCCTACGACCGGCGGGGCATCACTAGGGAAACGGCCGCTGGTTGTGTGAGCGTGCTAGTTGTTAGGAGACAGAGCCGTCTCGCCGACGGGGACCGCTGCGCGAGAGGTTCGCTTTGCCGCAACATCGTGAATCAACTGGCCGGATTGGGCCGAGTCGATTTTGTCGGCAGGGATGTCCATGACAACCCGACTGGTTTCAGGTGACAAGTACATCGTGTGGTATTGGATCGGATCTCCACCGCTCTCGTGGATTAGCCGATTGACCTGGATGAGCGGTGACCCATGTGGGTGCAAAGCAGTTGTGCTGCGCGGGTCGGCGCTGTCGCGGTGATCTCTTGGACTACCCGGCCAAGAGAGACGCCCGCTTGACCGAGGATCTCGAACAGCGCATGCTGCTCGAGGTTCTCCTCCGTCACGACTTCAGAGAGGCGTTCGGGAGCCAGGCCTCCGAAAGCATCAGCGGGACGTTGTCACGGCTACGTACTCGAAGGGTGTAGCGCGCCGAAGAGCCCGGAGGAAGGCCCAATGCGGCGACGACGCGAGCTGGGGCCACGCGGTCCGACACCTCGATGACGTTGACGGAGGTCTCGTGATGCGCATGTCTGAGGCCGTCGAGAAAAGTGAAACGCGCCACGGAGGATATGGCAGGTGCGGGATCGTGGGCGAAAGTTCCACGACCCTGAAACCGCTCAACGAATCCCTGGTCAGCCAGATCCTGCAAGGCCCGTCGTACGGTGATCCGCGACACGCCGTACTGATCACCCAGCTCTTGCTCGTTGGGAAGAATCTGGTCGGGCTCGATGGCTCCGTTCTGGATCTGGGCTCTCAGGATCAAGAAGAGCTGGCGATGCAAGGGCAGGTCACCCGAGCGCAAGACCGCCGGTGGCGCCGAGGGGGGTGTGCGACGGCTGGCCATTTCACTCACACCTTAGATCGCTCATTGACATCAGCATATCATCCTGTCATTATAACAACACTCGCCTTCGACCTTCGGCGGCCGCCGGATTCCGGCGGTGTCGATCAGCAGTACGTCGCGGCCGTGCGACGTCAGCCGCACGTCGACTGGATCGCGGGTCGTGCCAGGAGTGTCGTCGACGATCGCGCGCTCGAATCCCGACAGCCGATTGAGGAGCGACGACTTCCCGACGTTGGGGCGGCCAATCAGTGCGAGCCTCAAATCCGGAGCTGCGGCGGCAGAGTTCTCGCGCTCCGGCAGCCGAGCGACGACTTGATCGAGCAGCTCCTCGACCCCGCGTCCGTGCGCTGCCGAGATGAAAAACAATTCGTCGCCGCCGAGCGCGTAGAACTCGGAGGCATCAGACTCCTGCCCCGGCCGATCGATTTTGTTGACCGCCATGATGAGCGGGCATCCGGTTTCGCGCACGAGCGCGAGCGCTTCAGAGTCGGCCTCGCTCAGCCCGCCCCTGCCGTCGAGCATGAACACCACGACGTCCGCGACGCCAACCGCGGCGAGCGCCTCGGTGACGATACGTTCCGTCATCCGCTCATGCCCGCCAAGCTCCAGGCCGCCGCTATCGATCACGACAAATTCGCGATCGCCGTATTTCGCACGCGCGAAATTCAGATCTCGCGTGGTGCCGGGAATCGCGCTGGTGATCGCGCGCCCGCCCTTCGCGATTCGATTGAACAGCGTCGACTTGCCGGCGTTCGCGCGCCCGACCAGCACGACCGCCGGCAGACCCTCGGCCGCGATTCGCCGCGCCTCGGCGCCCGACGTCTTACGCGGATTGGTCACAGTCCGAACTCCGCGAGCTTGCGCGGATCGCGAGTCCAGTCGCGCTCGACTTTTACGACGATTTCCAAAAACACGCGCGCGCCCAGGATTTCCTCGAGCTCGATTCGCGCCGCTGTGCCGATCTCCTTGAGCGTGACGCCGCGGGCGCCAATCAGCATGCCTTTGTGCGACTCGCGATCGACTACCACTGTCGCGCCGATCCTTTTGAGCTTGCGTTCCTCGTCGTCTTCGAACTTCTCGACCTTGACGGCGGTTGAGAACGGAATCTCCTGGCGCATCTTCAGAAAAATTTTCTCTCGCACGATCTCTTCCGCGATCATCCGCTCGGTCTGATCGGTATATTCATCCGGCGACATCAGCTCCGGGCTCTCAGGCAGCATCCGCTTGAGCGTCAGCAACAAATCCTCGACGTTTTCGCCGGTGCGCGCGCTCACTGGGACAATCTCGGCGCCCGGAAAACCGCGGTTGATTTCCTCGATCAGCGGCAACAGTTGCGCGCGCGGGATGCGATCGACCTTGTTGATTGCAACCACCGTCGGACGGCCAAGCGCGCGAATATCGATCAGCACCGCGCGATCTCCCGGGTTCAGATGATCGCCTGCTTCCACCATAACCAGAATGACTTCGCCCTCGGCGATCGCGCGGCGCGCCGTCTGCACCATCCGCTGGTTGAGTTGCTTCTTCGCCTCGTGCAGTCCGGGAGTGTCGATCAGCAGGATTTGCGCGTCGGCGTCGCTGCGGATTCCGAGGATTCTCCTGCGCGTAGTCTGCGGACGCGGCGTCACGATCGCGACCTTGTGCCCTACCAGGCGATTCACCAGCGTCGATTTGCCGACGTTGGTGCGCCCCGCGACCGCCACGAAACCTGCGCGATGCTCACCCATCGCGCTCACCCCGCTCTTCCTCTATCCGGTCAAGCGCCAGACGCGCGGCGGCCTGCTCGCTCTGCTTCTTGCTGCCGCCTTCGGCCACGCCCAGCTCCCGCCCCGCGATTCGGATTCGAGTCGTAAAGCGCTTGGCGTGATCGGGCCCTTCCGAACCGACCAGCTCGTACACCGGCTGCGTGCGAAAATGCCGGTACGCGATTTCCTGCAATTCGGTTTTGTAGTCGCGCTCCGCGGACGGCCCGCCGATATCATTTTCAAACAGGTGCTCGACCACCTGCTGAGCGGGCACGAGACCGCCATCGGTATAGATCGCGCCGATAACCGCCTCGAACACCGCGGCCAGGATCGAGGTCTTCTCGCGCCCGCCGCTTTTTTCTTCGCCTTTGCCCAGCCGCATCATCTCGTTCAATTCAATCGCCTGTGCCTTCAGAGCCAACGTGCGCGCGTTTACGATTGACGCGCGCTGTTTGGACAGCGGGCCTTCCTTCGCCGTAGGAAACTTGCGCATCAGCAGATCTGCGATCGCAAGATCGAGCACCGCGTCGCCAAGGAATTCCAGCCGCTCATAATGGACGTCGCTGCCGACCGCCGCGCTCGGATGCGTCAACGCGGTCTCCAGCAGTTCCCCGCGTGCGAACGTATAGCCGAGCATACGCTCGAGTTTGGTGCCGGGACTTTCAGGAGGCCCCGCCGCCGGCAGCTGTTCCATCTGCCCACGGCCGAACAATCTCCCCAACCAGTTGGATGCCTTCAACGGTTGACGCCTCCACCTCGACTTCACGGTTTGTCAGTTCGTCGGGGCCCTGCGTCGATACCCGCACGTAGTTGCGGCTGTAACCGCGCAGCTTGCCATCCGCTCCACGCTCTTCAAGTAATACCTTAAGTTTTGTTCCGACGAAGCGGCGGGCGAATTCCAGTCGCTTGCGCTCGCCCAGTTCCCGCATCACCGCAGCGCGCCGCTTGATCTCCGGCGGCTTTACCCGCCCGGAAAACTTGGCCGCCGTGGTCCCCGCCCGCACCGAATACGGAAATACATGAAAGTATGCAAGTGGCATCGACTCGACGAAGTTCAAGTAAGAGTCGAAGTGTGCCGTTGTCTCGCCGGGAAATCCCACGATCAAATCGGTTCCAATTGCAGCATTCGGCCACGCGCGCAAAACGCGTTCGACGCGATCGCGAAAATAGTCGCGGGCATAACGTCGTCGCATCCGCGACAAGGTTTCGTTGTCGCCGGACTGCAACGGCAGATGCAGATGCGGGCAGAATTTTTCGCTGCCCGATATTATTTCCACGATCCGGTCGCTCAACTCTTCGGGATCGAGCGAGCTAATCCGCACCCGCTCGAGCGGGCATCGTTCGGCGATCATCTCGAGCAAGTCGGCCAACTCGACCGGAGGGTCGAGGTCCTTGCCGTAACCGCCCAGATGCACGCCGGTAAGAACGACTTCCTTGAAGCCGCGCGCATGAAGATCGTCGAGCGCCGCCATCACGCGGCGCGGATCGACGCTGCGCGAGGTACCTCGCGAAAACGGCACGATACAGAACGTGCAGAACTGATCGCACCCTTCCTGCAGTTTCAGGAAGGCGCGCGTATGACCGTCGAGCGTGACCGCGGCCAATTCGATCGGCGCCTTCTCCTTGCGCAGGTTGGTGACCATCACGCGGTCGCCGGCTCCTGAAGCGGCGGCGCGTTCGAGATCGTCGAGCCTGCCAAGCCCAATCACCGCGTCGACTTCCGCCGCTTTCGCCAGTACGTCGGGGCTCGCCTGCGCCAGGCATCCGGTCATAACGATGCGCGCGTTCGGATTCAGCCGACGCGCTCGCCGAGCGATCCGCAGGCTCTCGGCGTCGGCGCGATCGGTAATCGTGCAGGTGTTGACGATATAGACGTCGGCTTTTTCAGTGAATTCGGTCCGAAGCATGCCAAGCCCGCGCAGGCGCGATTCCATAATCGCCGAATCGTACTGATTGACCTTGCATCCGAGCGTTGCGATCGCGAAGCGGGTTGCCACCGTCAGTTCGCCGCCTTCTCAGTGACGGCACGCTCGATGAATCCGCCGCCGATCACTTCGTCGCCGCGATAGAAAACGCACGCCTGTCCCGGCGTCACTGCGGGACCGCTCGACGAGAAGCGAATCTCCGCGCGGCGGTCGGAATCGACGCGCATCAGCGCGGGGATCGCGCGATGCCGATAGCGAATCTTTACCTCGACGCTCACTTCGTTGCCGGATGCGATCGAATCATCCACCAGGCTGACTCGATTCGCGATGAGTCCCGACGAATCGAGTTCGGCGCGGCGTCCGGCCACGACCTCGCCCGAGTCAGCGCGAATCTCGCGGACGTACAGTCGCTCACCGCTGGCGATACCGAGACCACGGCGTTGCCCTACCGTGAATCGATGTACTCCAGCGTGATTGGACAGACGCTTTCCGTCGACATCGACGATAGAACCGGGACGAAGTTGCGCGGGAGTGCTGCGCCGCTCGACGAAGCTCGCGTAGTCGCCGTCGGGAACGAAGCAGATTTCCTGGCTCTCGGGCTTGTCGGCGGTCGCGAGTCCCAAGGCTCGTGCGCGTGCGCGAACTTCGGTCTTGGTCATCGCGCCGAGCGGAAAAATCGTTCGCGACAGTTCGTCCTGTCCGAGCGTGAAAAGAAAGTACGACTGATCCTTGGTGTCGTCGACGGCGCGAAGCAGGTGAAACTTGCCATCCGCGCCTTGCTCGATCCGGGCGTAATGGCCGGTCGCAACGTAGTCGGCGTTCAGAGCGCGGGCACGGCTCCAGAGGCGATCGAACTTAATCTCGCGATTGCACATCACGCACGGATTCGGCGTGCGGCCCCCGAGATATTCGGAAACGAAGTTGTCGACCACGCGCGCGGCAAAGTCGGCGCGCAGATCGATCACGTAAAACGGAAAATCCATGCGCTCCGCGACCCGGCGCGCATCCTCGAAGTCGTCATGCGAGCAGCAGGTGCCGCGGCGCTTTGCGATTGGTGCGGTCGGTTCCGGCGCAAGGCGCATCGCGACGCCCACAACGTCGTAATCCTGCTCGCGCAGAATCGCTGCAGCGACGGAACTGTCTACCCCACCGGACATCGCAACCAGCACCCGCGGCTTCATCGCGCGATCACCTCTGACAGAGGCTCGGCGGCCGCGACGCGTCGCCACACCGCCGGGATGATCGCTGCAACGGCGTCGATTTCCTCCGCTGTGTTGCTCCAGCCGAGGCTGATTCTGAGCGAGCTGCGCGCGTCAGCGATGCTGCGGCCCATCGCGCGCAGCACATGCGACGGCTCGACGGCGCCTGCCGCGCACGCGGAGCCCATCGAAACTTCAACGCCTTCGAGATCGAGCGCAATCAACATGCTCTCGCCGAGCACGCCTGGAAACGTAAGGTTGATCGTGTTTGGCAGTCTGCCGACAAGTGGGCCGTTCAAGCGAAGGCCGGGAATCGCGTCGCGCAGCCGTGCCAATAGCGACGCGGCAAGCGAGCTGATTCGCTCCGACTCCGCGCTCATCCTCTTCATCGCAGCTTCGGCCGCCGCGCCGAACGCCACTGCGCCAAGCAGATTGGGCGTACCGGCGCGCATGCCGTTCTCATGCGGCCCGCCAAGAATTGTTGGAGCAAACTTCGCGTAGTCGCGAACGAAGAGCGCGCCGATACCCGCCGGCGCGCCGAGCTTGTGGCCGCTGAGCGTCATCAGATCGCATCCGAGACGCATCACGTCGACCGGAATCCGGCCAACCGCCTGCGCCGCATCGACATGAAACAACGCGACGGACTCTCCGCACGCAGATGGGAGCGGAGCCAGATCCTGAATCGTTCCGACTTCGGAGTTCGCAAGTCCAAGTGTCACGAGCGCGGTCTCGCTATCGAGCGCGGCAATCACGCGCGCGGGATCGATCCGTCCGTCAGAGTCGGGCGCGACGCGCAATACCTCAAAGCCACGGCGTTCGAGTTCCGCAAGCGGAGCGAGAATCGACGAATGTTCGATCGTAGATGAGATAATTTTGCGCCGCCGCGACGCCGCAGTGATTGCGCCAAAGATCGCGAGATTATTCGACTCGGTGCCGCCGCTGGTAAACACCACCTGCCGCGGCTCGGCGCGAATGAGCGTCGCGACCTGGGCGCGCGCCGCTTCGAGCATCCGGCGCGAGCGCTGGCCCGCGCGATGCACCGACGAGGGATTACCTCCAGCATCTTGCAGCAGACGCGAAATCGCGGCGGCAGCCTCGGCGCGCAAAGGAGCGCCCGCGTTATGATCGAGATAAATCGGCATGGATGTTTTGTTCGCCACCAGAGCGGCGACTAGTTTATCTTACACTGATCATCGGAAAAAGATGGGCTTCTTCGCGTGACGCATACATCATCGAGCGCGAACATAATCGTAATCGGCGCGGGCGTAGTGGGATGCTCGGTCGCATTTCATCTCGCGCGCGCCGGCGCACGCGTGCGGGTATTCGACAAAGGCGGAATTTGCGCTGGCATGTCAGCGCGGTCGGGCGCGCTGGTCAGGATGCATTATACGTTCGCGCCGGAAGCGGAGTTGGCCTGGAAGAGCCACCACTACTTCCAGAACTGGAGCGAGATCGTCGGCGGGCGATGCGGTTTTGTCGAGACCGGTTTCGCGGTCGTAGTTGACGAACGCAATGCGGCGCGGCTGCGTGCAAATGTCGCGATGCTGCAAGGCGTCGGCGTTAATACCGAAGTTGTGACCGCGGCCGAGCTGCAGAAGCTCGAGCCCTACGCGTTCGTCGACGATGTCGCCCTCGCCGCATTCGAGCCGCATAGCGGATACGCGGATCCCGTCGCGACTACAGAGTCGCTGGCGGCTGCGGCGAAGCGTCACGGCGCGGAATTCTCGACGAATACAGCTATCGCGCGAATCTTGCATCGAGGCGGTCGAGCGACGGGCGTCGTCGACGGCGCCGGGCGCGTTCGCGAGGCAGACGCGGTATGCGTCGTCGCGGGACCGTGGACCGACGCGCTGCTCGCGCCGTTGGGCGTCAAGATCGGCATCAAGAGCGAGCGCGCGCAGATAGCGTTCTTCAAGCGAGCGCCTGATCTCAGACACTGCGTCTATATAGATACGATCGCGGGCAGTTACTTCCGGCCGCATGGCGACGATCTGACGCTGGCCGGGCTTGGCGGATGGAAGGCCGAGGCCGAGGCGAATCCCGACGATTTCCGCGAGAGCAACGATGACGACTTCGTCGCGGCGGTGCGTGAGCGCCTCGCGAAGAGGATTCCCGCGATGGCCGATGCGCCCTACTCTCGCGGCCACGCCGGAATTTACGACGTCAGCCCGGACGCGCGCGCCGTGATGGGACCGGTGCCGGGAGTCGATCGCCTGTTCGTCGCGGCGGGCTTCAGCGGAACAGGATTCAAGACTGCGCCGGCAGTGGGCGCGTCGATGGCCGAACTGATCCTGACCGGCGCGAGCACGACAGTTGATCTGTCGCCGTTCGGATTCGAGCGAATCCTGAGCGGACGGATGATCGAGAGCCCGAACGAATACGAGATGGGCGCAGGCTTCGGACATAAGCTCTGACGTGGTCGGAAAAAAACGCGACACTGCATGTGCCCTTTGTTACGATCCCGCCTGAGAACCGAACCGCGGCTTCACTTTTCAAAAGGAGATAACAAATGTCGAATCATTTTACTGGACTCAGTCTCGGGCCGCCGCTCGGAGATCAACGACTCGATCTGTGCGACCTCTACGCGTTTCAGTCGCCAAAGGATCCGTCGCGGACTGTGATCATCCTCAATGCAAATCCGAATGCCGACGCGCTTCATCCCGACGCCATCTACCGCCTCAACATCGATAACGACGGTGATTTGCTGACGGACATTGCGATCAGCTACGTGTTTTCGAAACCGCAAAACGGCAAGCAGACCTTCAACGTATTTCTGGCTAAAGGCGCGGAGTCGCGCTCACCCGAAGCTGTCGGGAAGAAGATAGTCAGCGATGCGGAGGTTTCGTTCGGACCCAAGCCCAACATCGTCAAGGCAGGAGACTACACATTCTTCGCCGGCAGCCGCAGCGACGCTTTCTTTTTCGACTTCGACGGAATCAAGGCGCTGTTCGATATCAGGGGCAAACGGAACTTCACCGAACCTCACCTCGGCGACTTGGGTGGCAAGTCACCGTGGACGGGCGTGGATTCGAATACTGAAGCCAACGTGTTCTCGACTGTGATCGAACTGCCGACGAGCGAACTGGCCCCGAAGCCCGTCGTTCATATCTGGGGGCGATGCAGCGTGAAGCAGGACGGCAAGCTGCTCCACGTCGATCGCGCGGGCCATCCGAGTGTCAGCAGCTTCTTCAACACCGACGACACCAAGTTGGAATACAACGCGAGCGAACCGGTGAACGATCGCAAGCGCTGGATCGATCAGTTCGTGCATCTGTTGGGGCATACGGGAAATTACACGCGCGAAGAAGCGATCGCCGCGATCGACAAGGAGGGCACACTGCCCGACGTGATGACTCTCGATCCGTCGAAGCCAGCGAAGTATCCGAACGGCCGCGTCTTCACTGACGACGTTATCGATTACCGGCTAGCCTTCCTCACCAAGGGCGAATGCCCTCCCAGCGGCCTCAAACCGCACACCGACACTCTCAAGGAGTTTCCGTACAT
Source organism: uncultured delta proteobacterium (assembly GCA_963733715.1). Lineage (GTDB taxonomy): Bacteria > Desulfobacterota > Binatia > Binatales > Binataceae > Binatus. Next base: position 82,070 of record CAVTEN010000026.1, on the reverse strand, counting down.
CGGCACGCCGCATCAGAAGAAGAGCTAGCGGCGTGAAAGAATCCTCGCTGACAAGGGCTGGCGGTATCGCTAGCCCTTGTTGGCGATGCGATCGGGCGTCGGCGGATGATGCTCGCTGACTTTGTCCTCGAGGCAATCCTGGCGCTCCTCGATTTCTTCCATCCGCACGCCCATTCGGTTGAGCTTCTCGATCAGATTGCCCATCGCGCGCGCGACCGGATCGGGCAGCTTGGCGTGATCGAGTTCCATCACGTCGTGGCGAGGGTTGTCGCCCTCGATCACCTTGCCGGGAATTCCGACGACCGTTGACCACGGCGGCGACGACGACACGACCACGGCGCCTGCGCCGATCCTGCTGCCCTCGCCGATTCGCACCGGCCCGATCACCGACGCGCCAGCGCTGACCATCACGTGATCCTCGAGGGTCGGATGGCGCTTTTCTTTTTTGGGCTGGTGCCGCCGAGCGTGACGCCCTGGTAAAGGAGGACGTCGTCGCCGATTTCGGTGGTCTCGCCCATCACGATTCCCATCCCATGATCGATGAACAGGCGCCGGCCGATTTTCGCGCCAGGATGGATTTCGATTCCAGTAATGAAGCGTGCAATCTCACTCACGAGGCGACCGAGAAACTTGCAGTTATGCTCCCAGAGCCAATGTGCGACGCGGTAGGCCCAGATGGCGTGCAGACCGGGATACAAGAGCACCACTTCGAGCGTAGAGCGCGCGGCAGGGTCGCGGTCGAAAATCGACTGGATGTCTTCCCTCATTCGGCTCAGAACACCCATGGCACGTACCTCGTTTTGCGGCGCCGCGCGTCAAGCCTTCGAATGCGCGGCGTGACTGTTCTCCGCGGTTTTGGCCGACCGCGGACGCGATCCGTTCTGTTTTCCGGCGGCCGCCTTGGAGCGCGGCTTCACATTATCCTTGTGCAGTTTGTATTCGACCGAGTCAACCAGCGCCTGCCAGCTCGCCTCGACGACATTGCTAGACAGTCCGACGGTGCCCCATCGGCGCTTGCCGTCTGTCGATTCGATCAGCACGCGGACGCGCGCCTCGGTGCCGGCGCCGTTGTCGAGCACGCGAACTTTGTAATCGACGAGCTGCATCGCTTCGAGATTTGGATAGTACGGCACCAGCGCGGAACGCAGCGCCGAATCGAGCGCGTTGACGGGGCCATTGCCAATCGCCGAGTTGCGGGTGCGCACGCCGTCGGGACCTTCGATCACAACGACAGCTTCGCTGAAAGGCGCGCGCTCTTCGTGCCACTTGTCGTCGAACACGCGGAAGCTGACGAAGTTGAAATGTTCCCGGGCGAAACCGAGCGTGCGCAGCATCAGCAGCTCGAACGAAGCGTCGGCCCCGTCGAAGGTGTAGCCGGCGCCTTCGAGGCGCTTGAGTTCGTCGAGCAGCGCGCCGATTTTGTCGTCGCTGGCCGTATTGATCTCGAGGCCGAATTCCTTGGCCTTGTAGACGATGTTCGCGCGGCCCGACAGCTCTGAGAGCAACACGCGGCGATCGTTGCCGAGGAGAGCGGGATCGATGTGCTCGTAAGTCGCGGTGTTGCGCTGGATTCCCGAGACGTGCAGACCGCCCTTGTGCGCGAACGCGCTGCGGCCGACGTACGGCTGGCGCGCGAACGGCGTGATGTTGGCGAGCTCGTAGACCAGCGTCGAGACTTCGCGCATGGTCTTGAGCTTCGCGGGCGGCACGCAATGGTATCCGAGCTTGAGCTGCAAATTGGCGACAATCGAAACGAGGTTCGCGTTACCGCATCGCTCGCCGAAGCCGTTGACGGTGCCCTGCACCTGCGTCGCGCCGGCATGCACGCCCGCAAGAGTGTTGGCGACCGCAACTTCGGAGTCGTTGTGGCAATGGATTCCGAGCGGGCAATTCACCGCCGCTCGCGCTGCCGTGACGGCGGCCTCGATTTCATGCGGAAGGCGTCCGCCGTTGGTGTCGCACAGAGCGATCAAGGTGACTCCCGCATCGTCGACGGCCTTCAGACACGCGAGCGCGTACTCGGGATTGTGAAAATAGCCGTCGAAGAAATGTTCGGCGTCGAAGATTGCCTCGTCGAAGTTCTTTTTCAGAAACGCGATCGTGTCGTTGAGGATTTCGAGATTTTCGTTGAGCGGGATTCTGAGCGCCTCGCGCACGTGCATGTCCCAGGTCTTGCCGACCACGGTCGCAACCTGGGTACTGGTACGCAGCAGCAGTTGGAGATTTCGATCCGCCGCAGCACGCACGCCGGATCGGCGCGTCGATCCGAAGGCAGCGATCTTCGCGTGCCGAATCTTGATCTTTTTGATCTCTTTGAAAAAGGCGGCGTCGCGATCGTTCGAGCCGGGCCATCCGCCCTCGATGTAATCAAAACCGAGATCGTCCAACCGCTCGGCGATCGTGACCTTGTCCTCGACCGTCAGCGAAACGTCTTCGGACTGGCACCCGTCGCGCAACGTGGTGTCGTAAACTTGGATATGTTTTGCATCCGCCATCGGACTCAAACTGACTCCCGCGGCGTGCCGTTCGGCCCGCCGTCGCCGTTGATAAACGCGTCGTGCAGCGCACGCATCGCGAGCTCGCCGTATTTCGAATTGACCACGACCGACACTTTAATCTCCGAGGTCGAAATCATCTCGATATTAATTCGCTCCGCCGCCAGCACTTTGAACATCGTGGACGCGACCCCCGAATGCGTGCGCATTCCAACGCCGACCACCGACACCTTGGCGACCTGGTCGTTGTGCCGCACGCTGAACGCGCCGATTTCTTTGGCCGTGCGCTCGACGATTTCCAGCGCGCGTTTCAGGTCTTCGCGCCCGATCGTGAACGTCATGTCGGTGCGGCCGTCTGCGCTGGCGTTCTGGATAATCATGTCGACGACGATTCCCGCGTCTGCGATCGGGCTGAAAATCTTCGCCGCCAGGCCGGGCCGATCCTCGACGCCGGCAACTGTTATCTTGCTTTGATTCTGGTCGAGCGTTACGCCCGAGACGAGCACGTCCTCCATCAACTGATCCTCTTGTCCGACCCAGGTCCCCTCGGCTTCACCGAAGCTGGAGCGGACGACGAGCGGCACGTTGTAACGGCGGGCAAGTTCAACGGAACGGGTTTGCAGAACTTTGGCGCCAAGGCCCGCCATCTCGAGCATCTCATCATAAGAGACGCGCCCGAGCTTCCTGGCCTTGGGGCATACGTTGGGATCGGCGGTATAGACGCCGTCCACGTCGGTGTAGATTTCACACGCGTCGGCTTTGAGAGCGGCTGCGAGCGCGACCGCGGTCAGGTCCGACGCGCCGCGGCCGAGCGTCGTGATATCGCCATCGGGATTGACGCCCTGGTAGCCGGCCACGACCACGATCTTGCCGTCGTCGAGCGAGCGCATCACGCGATCGCATTGCACGGACTTGATTCGCGCGCGGCCGTGATTCGAGTCGGTAGTCAGGCTCATTTGAAATGCGAGAAAAGAAACGGTCGGATGCCCCATCGCCTGCAGGCGAATCGCGAGCAGCGCGGCCGAGACCTGCTCTCCGGTCGCAACCAGCACGTCGGTTTCGCGAGCGCTTGGCGAATCGCTCAGTTCGGATGCGAGCTTGAACAGCCGGTTGGTTTCACCAGCCATCGCCGATACGACCACGACGATGCGATCGCCGGCATCGCACGCCCTGACCACGCGATCGGCGACCGCTTTGATTCGCTCGATCGATCCGACCGACGTTCCGCCGTATTTTTGAACGACCAATCCCACCAGAATGACCCTATCTGCCCTGAAAAATGGGGTAATCGCGTATTATGATTGGAAAATGTGCAGCAAACCAGACCCCTATCATTCCGTAACTTCAGCTTAGGCCAGCGGTTAATATGAATATTAGACGCAATCCGGAGATAAGAAGATGCCTTTCATCGACACTAATCAGTTGAACACAATCGAGCGGCTTCCCGGCTGGAAGGCTAAATACTTCGATTCGGAAAGCATGACGTTCGGGCACTATGTGTTCGAGGCGGGGTCATCGATCCACGAGCACTCGCACGCGAACGAGGAAGTGTGGAACGTGATCGACGGGCAGCTCGAAGTAAGAATCGATGGCAAGACGCAAGTCGCGGGTCCGGGATGCGTCGCGATCGTGCCGCCGGACACGCTTCACTTTGTGAGGGCAATCACGGATGGGCGAGCGATTGTCGTCGATTATCCGCTGCGTCGCGAGATGAGCGCCAGCAAATCATAAGTAGTGGGGCGGGCCGCCGGTGCCCGCCGTCGAAAGGTGCGGGCACGGCGGCCCGCACCACTAAGAAGGACCCTCACCTTCGATTCTCTCCCTTGCATGGAGAAGGGAAGCTCAAGCGAAGCTGCGCTTTAACTTGGAAATAATTTGCGCGTGGCGCGAATCTACTGCGCTGAATTCGATGCGGCGGAGGTTTGCGCCGGCGTAGCTGATGCGGACTGACAAATATTCCATGTCGGTGCTGCCGCGCAGGCGCTCGAACCATTCGACGGCTGCGACGCCTTCGGAAAACAGATATTCGCGGAGGCCGAGGTCGTCGAGCGTCGCCTCTTCGAGCCGGTAAAGATCGATGTGATAGAGCGGGAAGCGGCCGTGATGCTCCTGGATCATCGTGAAGGTCGGGCTCAGGATGTCCTCCTCGCGCAGACTCAGTCCGCTCGCGAGGCCCTTGATGAAGACGGTCTTGCCCGCGCCGAGATCGCCGATCAGGCCGAGCAGTTCGCCGCCTTCGAGAATCGAGGCAAGCCGTCGTCCCCACGACTTGGTTTCGTGCGGCGAGCGACTCTCAATCACCATCGTGACTACGGTCGCATCCGAGTCTGTTGCCGCATTAGCCATTCTGATTAGTCACTTACTACAATAGCTCAACTACTTCGATAGTGCTTCCAGAGCGGCGGGCAGCTCGTCGATGAGGTCACCGGCGATGTATCCGATCCGCCCAATGCGCGCCGCGACGCGATCCGCCGCGTAGCCGTGGAGGAAAACGCCGAACGCGAGCGCGTCGAGCGGGCGCATGTGCTGTCCGAGCATCGCGCCGACGATTCCTGAGAGCGCGTCGCCCATCCCCGGCGTGGACATCCCGGGATTCCCGGTCGAGTTCACGTAGATGTCGCCGTCGGGCGAGGCGATCACGGAGCGCGAACCTTTGATCAGCACGGTCGCGCCAGTGCGTCCCGCCAAAGTGCGCGCCGCAGACACGCGATCGTCGTTGATGGCCGTTGTCTTCACGCCGAGCAGACGCGCGGCTTCTCCCGGATGAGGGGTCAGCACGACAGGACCGCGCGCGCGCTTCAAAGCTTCGCAGCCGATCGCGGCGAGCGCGTTGAGCCCGTCGGCATCGATCAGCATCGCGCGGTCGGGATCGGACGCTTCCGAAATCAGCCACTCGATCAGCCGCTTCGTATCGTCGCTGACTCCGATACCGGGACCCACGATCAGCGCGTTCTTGCCGTCGAGCAACATCTTCAAAGCGTCGGACGCGTGAGCGCCGTCAAAATGGCCGTCGCGCTCCGCGATCGGCTCGGTCATCAGCTCGGCCTGCCCGGCCGCGACGATCGGCTGAACCGATTCCGGCGTTGCCGCCGTGACCAGGCCGGCCCCCGTCCTTAGCGCGGCGCGCGACGCGAGCAGCACAGCGCCGGACTTGCCGCGGCTGCCGGCTATCACGAGCGGATGCCCATACATTCCCTTGTGCGAATTCTCAGGACGTCGGCGAATCAGATGCTGCAAGTCCGTGCGCTCGAGGAATCGGCCGCGCGGCGCTATCTCCTCGATTGCGCGCGGCGCGAATCCGATATCGATGATCCGCAACTCGCCGGTTTGCCCCGCGCCTGGATATGAAACGTGGCCGAACTTCGCGAACCCGAATGTCACCGTCAGCGAGGCTCGAATCGCCACGCCCATGATTGCGCCGGTATCCGAGTTCACGCCCGACGCGATATCGACGGCGACCGTGGGCGCTGCGAATGAATTGACAATCTCGATTGCACGCCGCGAGCCGTCTTTCACGTCTGCATTCAGTCCCGTGCCGAAGATCGCGTCGATAACAACGCTCGGATGTTTGCTCAGCGCGGCGTCGAGGCTGGATTCTTCGGACGCCTCCATCACCTTGCCGCCGCTTGCGCGGAACTCCGCATGCGCGCGCTGTGCGTCACCTTTCAGATTCGTCGCGCGACCGAGCAGGACCGCTCGGACCGCGAAGCCGTCCTGGATAAGCCGTCGTCCGGCGACAAATCCGTCGCCACCGTTGTTGCCCTTGCCCGCGATGACGAGGACGTCCGTGGCAGCGTCGGGAAATCGCTCGACGAGCGCATCGGCAACAGCCTCGCCCGCGCGCGTCATCAGTGTGTACGACGGAATTCCGTACTTATCCTGGCTGATGCGATCGAGTTCGCGACTTTCGGCGGCGTTGAGAAGAATCATCGTCGGCTACCCTGGTTGGTACGAAGTCATTTAAGCGGCGCACGGCGGATGCGAACGCCCCGATATGTCACCACCACAACGGCGCCGGCAAGGTCGTCGAGCGCGAGTCGGTCGAGCGCAATGGCGGCAAGCTCGAGGTACGCTCGGCGGCTCTCTTCCGATGCCCGCAGCAGGATCACACCGGCGTGACTCCCTGCGGGATGCGCTCGCAAATCGGCGAACCCTTTGTCCGCGGTGATCAGCCAGCGTCCCTCATCCTGAACGTGCGGCCAGAGGTCATCGTCGGACACTCCCAACCAGCCCTGCCCCATAACAGTCGCCGCGTCGTAACCTTGCTCGGCGAAAAGGTCGCCAACCTGGCGCGGGAGGTCCTCGTCGATCTTAACGAGCGCGATCACCGGCCATTGGTGCGCTGGAGGGGAACGAAGTCCGAGTTGTTCACCGCTTCGGCCGCGAATTTCAGAGCGGCTTTGATATCGTCGCCGGTCAGCTGCGGCCACGCGTCGATGATCTGCTGGGGCGTGTCGCCGTCGGCGATGCTTGCCACGATTACGCTCACCGGCACGCGCGTGCCCTTGATGCACGGCTCGCCGTGATGGATCGCCGGCTCAACGACTATTCTCTCTCTCCAGTTCGCCTTCATCTCGGTTCTCGTCCTTACTGTAACACGATGCGCACTACCGGTGAATGCGCGGTGGCGCTCTGGTAGCCTTGGGCCGCAATGATTCGGCTCAGCGTTAACGTCAACAAAATTGCGACGCTCAGGAATGCTCGCGGGGGGAATATTCCCGACGTCCTCGAGGCGGCGCGTACGTGTATCGTAGCCGGATGCCACGGGATAACAGTGCATCCGCGCCCCGACGCGCGGCACATCACGTTTCAGGACGTCTTCGATCTCGCCGCGATGATGACGGTCGAGTTCAATATCGAAGGTTACCCGGGTGCGGAGTTTATCGATCTCGTCCTGCGTGTGCTGCCTACGCAGGTGACGCTCGTGCCCGATCCCCCCGGCGTGCTGACATCTAGTGCGGGATGGAACCTGACGAGCGGCGACGCCGATTGGCTCGGTGAGCTGCTCCCGCGGTTCAGGAAGGCGGGCATCCGCACGAGTCTGTTTCTCGATGCCGACGCTGAGCAGATCGAGCGCGCGCGAAAACTCGGCGCGGATCGAATCGAGCTATACACCGGACCGTATGCGCATGCGTTCGGCACGCCGGCGGGCAAGGAGATTCTCGCGGCCCATCGCGAGGCCGCGCGGCTGGCGCGGAAAATCGGCCTCGGGGTGAATGCCGGCCATGATCTCGATCTCAAAAATCTCCCGGTCTATGTGAAAGCCGTCAAAGGTTTGCAGGAAGTGTCGATCGGCCACGCGCTGATCTCGGACGCGCTCTATATGGGACTGACGCGCGCGGTTAAGTCGTATCTGAAGGCGCTGGGATCCAAGCCGCTGAAGGTCAAGCGCGCGAATCGAAAGTGACGGTCACAGGGCGCCGGCGTATTTCTGGATGGCGGCGCCGATTTCCTGGGCGAGCGTTTTGATCTGGGCGCCGTCCTCGCCTTCGACCATCACGCGCGCGAGCATCTCGGTTCCGGAATATCGCACCAGCAGCCGGCCAGTGCCAGCGAGGCGATTCTCGGCGTCGGCGATGATTCGTTGAACGTCGGGCATCTCGGCGAGCGGCATGCGATTTCGCACGCGCACGTTTTCCAGCACCTGCGGCATACGGCGCATCGCGCGAAGTTCGCTGAGCGTGCGGCCGCTCTCGGTCAACTGCGCGAGCACGAGCAGCGCGCTGATCAATCCGTCGCCGGTGGTCGAGTGATCCATGAAGATCACGTGGCCCGACTGCTCGCCGCCAAGATTGTACGAGTTGAGGCGCATCTCGCGCGCGACTGCGGGGTCGCCGACCTCGGTGCGAATCAGCCGTACGCCGGCATCGCGCAGCGCCAGCTCGAGTCCTAAATTGCTCATGACAGTTCCCACGACAGCGTTGCCATGGAGCCGGCCTTCGGCGGCGAGCTTGCGGCCGAGCAGCGCCATCACGTCGTCGCCGTCGAAAACTTCGCCGCGCTCGTCGATCAGCATCACGCGATCGCCGTCGCCGTCGAGCGCGATCCCGACGTTACAGTGCTCGCGCAGCACGGTTTCGCGAATCGCTTCGAGATGCATCGCGCCGCAATTCAGATTGATGTTCTTGCCGTCAGGGTCGACGCCGATCGTCACGACTTCGGCTCCCAACTCGACCAGCGCCTCCGGACCGACCTTGTAGGCGGCACCGTTGGCGCAATCGATAGCGATCTTCAGGCCGTCGAATGCGACCGAGCGCGGCAGGCACGATTTCAGAAACACCAGGTAACGGCCGAGCGCGTCGTCGATTCGTGTCGCCTTGCCAATATCGTCGGGACGCGCGCGATTCTTGCCGATTTCCTCTTCGTCGAACACAAGCGCTTCGATTCGCCGTTCGGTTTCGTCGTCGAGCTTGAATCCTTCGCGCGAAAAAAATTTGATCCCGTTGTCCTGAAAAGGATTGTGCGAGGCGGAGATGACCACGCCCGCGTCGGCGCGCATGCTGCGGGTCAGAAACGCGATCGCCGGCGTCGGCAAGGGACCAACCAGCCAGACGTCCACGCCCATCGAGCAGATTCCGGACTCGATCGCAGTCTCGAGCATGTAGCCCGACAGGCGAGTGTCCTTGCCGATGAGAATCCTGCGATGACGCCCGGTCGTGTTGCGGAAGACGTGCGCGAGCGCGCGCCCGAGCTTGAGCGCGGTCTCCGACGTAATCGGCTCGACGTTGGCAACGCCGCGGACGCCGTCGGTGCCGAACAGTTTACGATGGGTGCTCATCGTCAGCAGTCGTCAGCCTCTCGTGATACATGCGGATTCTAACCGTGTCGGGCGACTGGCGCATCAACTGCATGCCGTCGGGGACAGTCACCTGCAGCGGCAATTCGTGCGAGCCCGGCGCAAGGCCGTCGGCATCTACGTAGGCCAGCCCCTTGGGCGCGAGGCCCGCCAACTTTAGCGCGGGCCCGCGTATCGTCAGGGTCGCCTGCTTCGGCTCGACGCGGTACTTGAAGTCGCTGTCCTTGACCTCGACCTCCGAGCGAAACTCGCGGTCCGTAATCGCCTGCGTGACATTGACCCGCGCGTCGACGTGACCGGTGGACAATCCCAGTGACGGATCGGGCGGCGTGATCTCTACCGAACGGTTGGTATCCGAGGTAAGTCCTTTCAGGTCGAAGGGCTCCGTGTTGACCGACGTAAGCGGCTCCACATAGCGGCTCGGGCCCACGACGGTGACATTGGAGGGGGCGATATCGACCGATGAAATCGTGTAGCCGAACGCGACCCGGTTCTCGACCGCCAGATGCACCGGCACGTCGCGGGTAACCATGCGATCGATATCAAGCGACAACGAATCCGGCGAGATGCTCGTCACCGCGGTATTTCGTCCCACGTTGAACATCGAGGGATATATCTTGAAATCGGACGGTCCGGTGGCAATGCTGCGCAAATCGATCTTGAGCGTCAACCGCTCGGGATCCAGCAGCGACAGCAGGCTGCGCGGACCAGTGACTTCGACTTTGACGGAGGTCGCGGGATGGTTCACGATCACCATCCCCTGTGGCAGCGTGCTATAGCTGATAGGCACCGTGAGCTGCTCGACAGAACCTCGCTCGGCCGAGTTGACGAATATCCACAGCCCGATCGCGAGCACCACGGCCAGAACGCGCAGCCCGATATTGCTGCCGCGAAGCCGCCGCGAGATACTTACTATGGATCGGTAATTTAGTTTGCCCAGCCTCATCGTGCGTCGTCCGTCGTGCTTTTTGCTTCGCCGCTCCTAACCCGGCAGCTTCCTCAACGTCGACAAAACCTCGGCCGGCTCCAGTCCACGACTCAGAACCCCGCCGCGCGCGAGAGATATCGTCCCGCTCTCCTCGGACACAACCAGCACAAGCGCGTCGCTGTCCTCGCTCAGCCCAATCGCCGCGCGATGCCGCGTGCCCAGCGACAAACTCACGTTGGGATTTTGCGACAGCGGCAACAGGCACGCCGCCGCAAGTATTCGGTCGCCGTTTATTATCACCGCGCCATCATGCAGCGGCGAACCGTTCATGAAAATCGTTTCGAGCAGTTCCGGCGAGACCCTGGCTTCAATGATTCTTCCACTCTCGACGAACTCGCCCAGCCCGTCGTCCTGCTCGATCACAATCAGCGCACCGACGCGACGGGTCGAGCACCACGCCGCCGCCGTCGCGATTTCCTCCGCGGGCGTGGCAGTAGCCGAGTTGCGGCCGAGGAACGATTGTGCACCGACGCGAGTGAGCGCGCGACGAATATCCGCCTGGAATATCACCACCAGGATTACGAACAACGACCCAAGAAAATTGTTCAAAAGCCAGTTGAGCGTGAACAGCCCGAGCACCTGCGACGCCACGAACGCGCCGCCCACGATCACAAGTCCGAGCACCATCTGCATCGTGCGCGTGCCGCGAATCAACATCGCGATCCGGTAGATCACGTACGCCACGATCAGGATGTCGAGGACGTCCTGCCATCGCGGCTGCGGTATCATGGGTATGTAGTTATGCATTGCGCTTGAACCGCTGATCCCGTCCTGACATTGCGGCGGCCATTCGCACCGCGGCGACGGCCGCGCGCACGTCATGTACGCGCACGATAGACGCGCCGGCCGCAACCGCCAGCGCGTTCGCAGCCGCAGTGCCGAATTCCAGCTCGCGCTCGCCAGGGCAGCCGGTGGCTGCTATGCCGGCGATTCGCGCCACGAAAGTCTTGCGCGACGCTCCTACCAATACGGGATAGCCGAGCGCACACAGGTCGGGCAAGGCGGCCAGTAATCTCAAATTATGCTGCGCGTTCTTGGCGAAACCTAGACCCGGATCGACGATAATTCGCGAGCGCGCGATTCCGGCGGCGGCGGCAAATCTCGCGCGCGCATCGAGGTACTCGACGACCTCGCGCACCACGTCGCGGTAGTGTGCGAACTGAATGTGATTGGCGGGACCGCCGCGCATATGCATCAGCACCACGGCGCACTTCGATAGCGCGGCCAGCGGCGCCATCTCGCGGTCGTGTTCGAGACTGGTGATGTCGTTGATGATCGCCGCCCCCAAGTCGAGCGCGACCTGGGCCACTCCCGCACGCCGGGTGTCGATCGAGATTGGCACTCGCAGCCGCTTACCCAGCCGCTCGAGTACGGGATTCACGCGCGCGAGCTCGACTTCGACTGGTATCTCTACTGCGCCGACTGGGCGCGACGACTCTCCGCCGACGTCGATCACGTCCGCGCCGGCATCTTCCATCGCGAGCGCATGCTCGACGGCCCGATCCGCGTCCAGATATTTACCGCCGTCGGAAAAGGAATCCGGCGTGACGTTGAGCACGCCCATCACTGCTGGAAACTTGATTACGCGGCCGTCGGCCAGCTTGAGACTCGAAAACGACGATCGCGGTGTCTCTTTCGAGCCGACCGCGACCATTGGAAGAAGATTTCGATTGAATCGACGAGCGTCGCATCGCACCGGCCCCCACTTCCCCCTCGCTCTCACCAGCGCGGTAATGCGGATCGAATCGAGCGCCGCGAAGCAACTACGCGCGCGAGACGATCAGACGAGAACCGGCTTGGGCGGCAATCCTGGCACCGGGCTTTCGTCTTCGACGCGCTTTTCCTTGCCGGTGTCCGGACCGGGGCGCGGCGGAAAATCGTTGCGCACTGCGGCCGGCGACGGCGGCAGCGGACGCCCTTCGCGGAACGCCGTCACCATAGCCTCAACTTCGCTGCCGTCGAGGACTTCCTTCTCGAGCAGCCGCGCCGCGATCGCATGGAGCAGCACCAGATGGTCCGACAACAGCTGACGCGCTTTCTGATACGAGTCGTCGATTATCTTCCGCACTTCGCGATCGATCTCGAGCGCTGTCTGCTCCGAGTAATCCTTGTGATGAGAGATATCGCGGCCCAGGAAGATCTGCTCCTCGCGCCGCCCGAACGTCATCGGCCCGAGCTCCTTGCTCATGCCCCATTCGCAGACCATCTTGCGCGCAAGTTCGGTCGCCTTCTCGATATCGTTGCCGGCGCCGGTCGTCATCTGCCCGAACACCAGCTCTTCCGCGGTGCGCCCGCCGAACATCACGGCCAGCCGCGTCACCAGGTAGTCGCGCGGATAGGTGTAGCGATCGTCGAGCGGCAATTGCTGCGTGACGCCGAGCGCCATGCCGCGCGGGATAATCGTAACTTTATGGACCGGGTCGGCACCGGGCTGCAGCATCGCGACCAGCGCATGCCCGCCTTCGTGGTACGCGATAATCTTGCGCTCCGAGCCCGACATCACCATCGAGCGCCGTTCCGCGCCCATCATGACTTTGTCCTTGGCCAGCTCGAAGTCCGACATCTCGACCTTGTCCTTGTTGCGACGCGCCGCCAGCAGCGCGGCCTCGTTGACAAGGTTCTCGAGGTCGGCGCCCGCAAAACCCGGCGTCGAGCGGGCAAGCTTGCTGCCATCGACGTCGTCGGCCAGCGGCACCTTGCGCGTATGGACTTTCAGAATTCCCTCGCGTCCCTTCACGTCGGGCAGCGCCACCACCACGCGCCGGTCGAAGCGCCCCGGCCGCAGCAGCGCGGGATCGAGCACGTCGGGACGATTGGTCGCCGCGACGAGGATTACGCCCTCGTTGGCCTCGAACCCGTCCATCTCGACCAGCAGCTGGTTGAGGGTCTGCTCGCGCTCATCATGACCGCCGCCAAGTCCGGCCCCGCGATGACGACCGACGGCGTCGATCTCGTCGATAAAGATGATGCACGGCGCATGCTTCTTGCCCTGCACGAACAAATCGCGCACGCGCGACGCGCCGACGCCAACGAACATCTCGACAAAGTCCGATCCTGAAATCGAAAAGAACGGCACGCCGGCTTCGCCCGCGATCGCGCGCGCAAGCAGCGTCTTGCCCGTTCCCGGCGCCCCGACCAGCAGCACGCCCTTCGGTATTCGCCCACCCAGGCGAGTGAAGCGCTTGGGGTCGCGCAAAAATTGAATTATTTCTTCGAGCTCGTCCTTCGCCTCGTCGATTCCGGCCACGTCGGCGAAGGTAACTTTGTGCGTATTCTCGGTCAGCAGCTTGGCGCGGCTCTTACCGAACGACATCGCCTTCCCGCCGCCGATCTGCATCTGGCGCATGAAGAAAATCCACAACGCCGCCAGCACGATCACCGGGAACCATTGCACCAGCGCGACCATCCACCACGGGTCACCCTCAGCCGGCTTGGCCGCGATCTTGACGCCCTTCTCGCGCAGCGTTTTGACCAGATCGGGATAGTCGGGAGCGTTGACCTTGAAATGGTCCCCGCCGACGGTGTCGCCCTTGATCAGGTTGCCCTGAATCGTCGCCTGCGCAACCTGGCCCTTGTCGACCTGGTTGAGGAAGTCCGAGAAAATTATTTCTGGTTCTTTGGGCTGCTGCCTGCTGAAGATATTGAACAGCAGCAGGAACATAAGTCCCAGCACTAGCCACAGCGCAATACTGCGTGAAAACTGGTTCATGCCATTAAAAAAGTATCACGCACGTTGATCAGCGCGCAACGTGGTATCGCCTAAGCGGTGACTTCAGACGCCTCAACGCGCAGTGCGGTTTCGGTGGCGTTGCTGACGAGCGCGCAATCGCCGCGCGCGAGCCCTGGGAGCCACGCGATCGTGTCGCCGACCATGACGACCGGGAAGTGCTCGCGGCGTGCGCGCGGCAGCTTGCGATCAACAAACACGTCGTGGACCTTGCGCGTCCCACGCATCCCCATCGGATGAATCCTGTCACCGTTGATAAAATTGCGTGCGACCATTCCCGCATCCCCGATTTTCGCAGCGTCGAAGATAGCGACCGACAGACTTTCCGGCATCGGCGCATCCGCGGCGGCGATTGTCGAAGCCTCGAACTGGAAACCGGCAGCCTCGACGATTGTGATTCCATCGGCGGCGATCGGAACCGAAAATTCCCCGGTGCCGGCTTTGCGCTCACGAACATTCATCAACCGAAGAAAATTGTACTCGCGCTCGGCGCGCCAGCCGCCCGGAAGATCGATCGAGTCGCTCGGGCCGCCTTCGAGGATGAGCTCGCGAATCGCCTCGACATGCGCACGCGAAATTCTCCGCAACGATCCCATCCGCTCGGAAAGAAACACGCGAATCGCGACCGCCTGCACCGCTCGATTTACCGCCGCGAAGCCCGACACGTCGAGCGCCCCGCCGCCGACGCGCATCGCGTCCAGCTCGCGCGCCGCAATCACGGTGACGAGATCATCGAGTGAGCGCATCTCGTCCGCAACTTCGACCAGCCGGCGGCCAAGTCCCGGCGCATAGTCGCGCTCGAGCATCGGGAGCAACTCGGCGCGAATCCGGTTGCGCAAAATGTCGCGCGACGAATTCGACGAATCCTCGACGAATGGAATCGCACGCGCATCCAGATATTCACGAATCTCCGCGCGCGATAGCGACAACATCGGACGAATTATTTTAGCGGGCCCGCGCTCGGCCATCGCCGCCATTCCAGCCGCGCCGGCGCCGCGCATCAAGCCGCATCAGCACAGTCTCAGCCTGATCATCGCGATGGTGCCCGAGTGCAACAAAATCGGCTTCAACGTGGTCGGCAACACGCAACAGAAACTCGCGCCGAGCATCGCGCGCCCGCTCTTCGAGGTTCGCGGTCGAAATCGACGCATCAAGCCCGTCGGCGCGCTCGACGATCAACTCGATCCCGAGTCGTGCGCACATCCGGAGCACGAAGTCTTCATCGCGATCAGACTCATCACCGCGAATCCGATGGTTGAGATGCGCGGCCACGACGCGGAAGTTGAGTCGCTCGCGAAGATCGAGCAGCGCGCAGGTAAGCGCGACGGAATCAGCACCACCGGATAGTCCGACGAGAATGGATGAGCCGCGAGGCACGTCAGCGCGCGCCAGCGCCGCCTCAATCGCGTCGACCACCTTCTTTTCTGCGTCCCGAACCATCACGATGAGATTATTCCCGGATCCGATCCGCATCAAACGGCACCCATGAAGTGCGCCTAAAAAAGTTGACGCGTGTGTAGAAAGTGTGTATCAATTCATGAGATGACGTGATGAACAGCCGCGAGCTGATCGGAAGACTGAAGAAAGACGGCTGGTACGAAGTCAAACAGGTTGGCAGCCACAAGCAGTTCAAGCACGCCACGAAAAAAGGTCGGGTAACGGTACCCTATCCGAAGCGGGACATACCTCTTGGAACCCTCAAAAGCGTGGAGAGACAGGCAGGCATCAAAGTGAGCTAGAACCGAGGACAAGATGGATTACATAGCTTATCTGCATAAGGACCACGACTCGGATTTCGGCGTTAGTTTTCCGGACTTTCCCGGATGCGTGACTGCCGGTAGAACGCTCGAGGAAGCGCGACGGATGGCGGCTGAAGCTCTGGCGCTGCACATCGAGGGAATGATTGAGGACGGCGAACTGGTGCCAGAGCCGTCGAATCTCGATGCCGTCGAGAACGATCAGAATATGAGAGGCGCTGTCGCAGTTCTAGTCGGGGTTCAACCAGCGCCGGATAAAACCGTGCGGATTAACATCACCGCGCGTGAAAGTCAGCTCGAAGCGATAGACCGGTTGGCAGGCAAGGCGGGGATGACGCGTTCGGCTTACATGGTGCAGTCCGCGCTCAACCGATTCGCGTCGAACAGTGCGAAGGCACGCCAGCGGACAGCCTCAAAGCGCGGGAATAGAACGCCAGCGAAGCGGTGAGGCTCGTTACTGAATTTGATCTTAGAGACCCAGGCGCAACCGGTGGCGTTTACACCAGCGTGTAGCTGCTGCACCAATCCTGTTTGTGCTAGCGCTGGTGCGCATGGCGTTGAACCAGAAACTCAAATCCGGCGTGACGTTCGTCGCGATGCTGCTGTGCGCGTTACTAGGCTCCTCCTCCGTCGCGCGATGCGACCTCGCAAAACCCGCAGGGTCGCCGGACCCCACATTTACCCCCCGACTGAATGATTTCGGATTTCGTCTCCTCGGCACGCTCGCCAGAGGCAATAGCGAGAACGTGATGATTTCGCCGTTTAGCGTGTCGATCGCGCTGGCGATGACCTATAACGGCGCGGTCGGCGACACTAAGGCCGCGATGGCCAAGACGCTTGCGGTTTCGGGGATGAGTGACGAGCAGCTCAATCAGGATTGCGAGCAGATGATTGAGTCTCTCGAGAAGGCCGATCCTTCGGTCCAGATAGAAAGCGCTGACGGCGCGTGGGCCCAGTCGGATTTTTCCATCAACCCGGCCTTTCTGAAGGTGGCGCATCAATTCTACGATGCGACAGTCGAGTCGGTAGATTTCTCGACCAATCCAGATGGCGCGGCCAACGCGATCAACGCATGGGTCAACAGCAGCACTCACGGCAAGATTCCGACGATAGTCAAATCACTCGACCGCCTTACAGGTCTTATTCTCACAGATGCGATTTACTTCAAGGGGCGATGGCAAAATCCCTTCAACAAGAGCGCAACTCAGCCTCGGCCCTTCCATCTGGAGGGCCCGCATACCGGCGAAATCCGGGTCCCCATGATGGTCCAGAGCGGCAAGTATCAGTATTTGGAAACCGATACCTTTCAGGCTATCGCTTCGCCATACGGCAACACGCGTTTTCAGATGTACCTTCTTCTGCCCCGCGGCAAGACCACCCTGCCGGACCTGATGCGCACGCTCGACGAGTCTCATTGGCGCGAGTGGATCGGTAAGCTCGAATATCTAGAAGGCAAAATCGTGTTGCCGAAATTCGAAATAACTGATTCGCGAAACCTCAACGATCCACTTGGAGCGATGGGAATGGCGGTCGCCTTCGATTGGGAAAAAGCGAATTTCTCACTTATCCATAAACCCCCGCCTGACCTGCACATCAGCGATGTCGAGCATAAGACCTACCTCAAAGTCGATGAGGAAGGCACCGAAGCGGCCGCAGGCACGGCCGTCGGGCTGTCCGCGGATTATGTTCGTGCTAATCCGCCGCCGCCGTTTGAGATGGTGGTCGATCACCCATTCTTCTTCGCGATCACCGAGCGACAGACTCAAGCGCTTCTCTTCGTTGGCGTCGTCACAAACCCAACTGGCAACTGATTCTGGTTAGGGCGACTTCGCGAGCCGCCGCAGTCGAGGCGGATTTGGGAGCGCGCTGCCGTCCGCGCGGGTTGCGATTTCTATAAATTGGCGCAGTTCGATGCGTAGTTCGCCTACTGCGAGGCCCATGTGCTCGTGAGGAATTGGATCGAGCTTGGCCGAGGCTTTCTCGTATAATGAGCGTGCGCCTTCGAGGTTTCCGCGCTGCGCGTGGAGGATCGCGACGGCGGCCTGGATTAGTCCCTGGTAAAAGAGTTTCACCTCGCCGTCGGAGCGCTTCCAGATTTCTTCCCACGCCTCGTGGCATTCGAAGAAGCGGCCCTCATTGAAGAGGTCGATGCCCTGTTCGTAGAAATCTGGGCGCGGATGCGTCACACGATTCGGTGTTCGGACGTGATTAGGAATGGGAACGGCAGCGTTAGGAATTTCGGCTCGTCGAGGCGCACCGCGCGGTACTCGTCGGTGTTGCCTGAATCCCGTACCGCATCAAAATTGTCGAACCACAGCTCGGCGACTCCGTCGTAGCGCGGCGATGCGCCGGCGGCGTATCCGGACGGTCTCACGTGGCATTGGATGTAACGCCGCACTTGCGGGATTTTCGCGGCGAGCGGTCCGTGATGCGTCCGCCAGTAGGACTGGAACGTGGCGACGTCGGTGCCGGGCTTGCGCGTCAGCATCGAGAACATTTTTACTGCGCCGTCGCCGGGCGTCCCCTCTTTTTGGATAACCTCGTCGACGATGATCGACCCCGCCTTCGACATATCGACGAACTTCGCGTCGTCGGCCGTCGCCGCGCGGCGCGGTGCCGAATCGGCGGTGGTGCGAATCACGGCTTCATCGTCGAACCAGGCTTCCGAAATTCCATCGTAGAGCGGTTCGTGATTGCGGTATGCCGACGGCAGCGTGATCGACGCTACGTATTTCCGCAACTCGGGTATCGCGCGAATGATCGCGGCATGTTCGTTCAGCCAGTAGCGGCGGAAGTCGTCCACGCTGAGTCCGGGCTTGCGCTTGAAGAAGTTGAACGCCTTGACCATGACGCGCAGCTATTCTTTGGTCGTGCCGGGCTCCAGCTCGACGCCGACCGGCACCAGCACGCGCACGACCATGTTGTAGAAGGCGACGTTCTGCACCAGTTCCATTATGCGGCGCGTGTCGAGGAATGTCTTCAATGCATTCCAGGTGGCGTCGGTCACGCGGACGTTGTTGGTCGCCTCGACCGCGTAGCGAATCACGGCGCGCTCGTGGTCGTTGAAGGTCGGGGATTTCTCCCATTCGGCGAGCGCTTCGAGCTGTTCGCGCGAGACGCCGACGCGCCGCGCGAGATTCCAGTGATGCACGAATTCATACTGCGCATCAGTCAGGCGTCCGACGGTGCAGATTGCCAGCTCGCGGAGTTTGGGATCGAGCGCGGTTTTGTTGCGAAGCTCGCTGCCTATCTGGCAGAAGCGGCGCAGCAGGTTTGGAGTATGCGCGAGTGCGCGGAAGATGTTGCCGACGGTGCCGCCGCGCTCGGCGGCGAGGTTGTCGAAGATGACGCGGTCGGCTTCGGGGAGGTCTTCGCGATTCAGGTAGGGTACGCGCGCCGCCATTGTGAACTCCTTAATACGCAGAGGCGGAATCTTGAATCGCGCGCGAAAATGCGCGCTGAACAAGGTCCCTCACCTTAAATCCTCTCCCCACGGGAGAGGGGAAGATAGAGCGAGAGGGGCCTCAGGCGAACAGCATTTCGGACATCGCGCCGCCGGGCGGGATCATCGGCATCACGGCTTCTTCCTTTGGGATCACGACATCGATCAGTACTGGGCCGGGCGTTGCGAATGCTTCTTTCATCGTGGCGACGAGGTCCTTCGCTTTTTCAATTCGGAAGCCGTGCATGCCGTATGCGTCTGCCAGCTTGACGAAGTTCGGCACCGACATCGCGGAGTACGAATACCGTTCGGCGTAGAACTTCTCCTGCCACTGGCGAACCATCCCGAGGAAATAGTTATTCAGGATGATCACCTTGATATCGACGTTGTATTGAACCGCGGTGCCGAGTTCCTGGATGTTCATCTGGATCGAGCCGTCGCCGGAGACCACTACTACTTTCTTGTCGGGCGCGGCGAAGGTCGCACCGATTCCGGCCGGCAATCCGTAGCCCATCGTGCCCAAGCCGCCCGAGGTCAGCCACGAGCGCGGATTCTCGAACGGGAACATCTGCGCCACCCACATCTGATGCTGGCCGACGTCAGTTGCGATTATGCAGTCGCCCTTCGTGATGTTGTGCATCTCGGCGATAACGTCGAGCGGCGAGACACGCTCTCGCCGCGATGATTGTTCTCGTAGAGCGGCTTCTCCTTCTGCCACTGGAGGATCTGCTGATGCCATTTCGTCCACTCGGCGCGGCGCTTACCGATACTCTCGCGGCCTTTGATCTGAGTCAGCATGTCGGTGAGGACCGACTTGATATCGCCGACGATCGGAATATCGACCTTGACGTTCTTCGAAATCGACGAGGGGTCGATATCGATATGAATGATCGTTTCGGCTTTCGGTGCGAATTGGGAAATCTTGCCGGTGACGCGATCGTCGAAGCGCGCGCCGACTGCGATCAGGCAATCGGTGTTGCAGACTGCTGTGTTGGTGCCGTACGAACCATGCATCCCGAGCATCCCGAGCCGCAGCGAATCGGAGGCCGGGAACGATCCCAGTCCCATCAGAGTCTCGGTGATTGGAATACCCAGTCCTCTGACCAGTTCGCGCAGCTCGGACGCCGCGCCGGACCATTGCACGCCGCCGCCGACGTAGAACAGCGGCGTCGAACTTTTTTCGATAGCTTCGATCGCGCGCTCGATTTGCCGCGGATTTCCGCGAATCGTCGGCTTGTAGCCGCGCAGTTCAATTTTTTCAGAAAGGTGAAACGTGTGTTCTGCCTGCTGCACATCTTTCGGCAAATCGACGACGACGGGACCGGGACGGCCGCTGCCGGCGATATAAAATGCTTCCTTGATGATGCGCGAGATGTCCTTGACGTTCTTGACGAGGAAATTGTGCTTGGTGCATGGACGCGTGATGCCGACGAAGTCCGCTTCCTGGAAAGCGTCGTTGCCGATCATCGTGGTCGGAACCTGGCCCGACAGCACCACCATCGGAGTGGAATCCATGTAGGCGTCGGCGATTCCGGTGACGGTGTTGGTCGCGCCGGGGCCCGAGGTAACGAGCACGACTCCCGGGCGTCCGCTGACGCGGGCATAGCCCTCGGCCATGTGAGTCGCGCCCTGTTCGTGGCGGACGAGAACGTGCTTGATTTTTGAGTCGAGGAGAGCGTCGTAGGTCGGCAGAATCGCGCCGCCGGGATAGCCGAAGATCACATCGACGCCTTCGGCGATCAGGCTCTCGATAACGATTTGTGCTCCCGTAAGTTTTTTCATTTCCCCGATTTTGTGCCGGTTTTCCTGCTTGATTTGAGCCTACAAAGGTACACTACGCGCGGATAGCGGCACAACTTGCGGACGTTGCGAGCGGGCGGGTGTTCCAGCGTCGCGATTCCGATACGCTCGCTGAGGTGAAAGTCAGAACCCTCGAGCGCATCCAGATTGTGCGGCGGCCAGTCGCCGAGACCTTCAGATTTTTCTCCGATCCGCACAATCTTCAGCGGCTTACGCCGGCGTTTCTGAATTTCAGATTTCTCGAACCGCCGCCCGAAGTCATGCATCCGGGGACCGCGATCGACTACCAGATTCGGCTGTATGGTGTGCCGGTGCATTGGCGGACGCGGATTGAAGTCGTCGAGCCGCCGACCAAGTTTGTCGATGTGCAGGAGAAAGGCCCGTACGCATTATGGCGTCATAGCCACATGTTCAAGGATGTCGGCGGCGGAGCTACGGAAGTGAAGGATCGCGTCGAGTATGCGATGCCGCTGGGGCCGCTCGGCGAGATTGCGTATCACCTGTTCGTCGCGCGCAGCCTCGCGCAGATTTTCGAATACAGGGAGCGCGAGCTCGCGGCGATTATGGGGTAGGTGGTCGCCGGCGAGGGAAGGGGAACAATCGCGGAGGAGCCATAGGCGCCCTCTCTCACTGAACCTGAGAGCGAAAGGGCGTCCTCGCCATTTCGCGCTTCTCACTGGGTGCAGGGGTCACCCCTGCCCAGGGAAGCGTGAAACCCACGGCGGGTTTCACATTCGATTAAGTTCTTCCGGCAGCGCCGCTCTAATAGTGCTGGGCGGGGGCGAATCGGCCGCCGCCTGGCTCGGTGCCCATCACTTCGTACGTCTGATTGTTGGGGGAGAACATTCCGCGCACTGTCAAGGTCTCGCCCGGCTGCATTTTCGCGAAGGTGTCTTCGCCGAGGCCGGTGACATTGAAGTTGGGCCGGTACTGGCGGACCAACTGCCAGACGTCAGGCCAATGGATGATGCCTCTGGGATCGTCGACGTAGGCGTCGTTGAGCAGGAACTTGTAGGTCTTCCCGCCGACACCCATCGTCACCACCTGCTTGTTGCCGTAAATCTCGCCGGGCGCGGGCTTGGTGATGACCACCGTGGTGGTCAGCGGAATCATCATTCCGCGCAACTGCGCGTCTGCGCGAGTGGTGATAGACACGATCGCCGCAGAGTGCGATCGCGAAAATAGCGATACTGGAAATAGTTTGTTTCATGTGAGGGGCCTCAATAACGCCCTGCTAAGATTCTATGGGCCGCATGGACAGCCGATCAACAAGATATTTCCGCTCCATCCTAACTATACTGTAAGCTAGCCTGCGACGCGCCAGAATCGGCGCCGCACACAGGGGAGGTCCCATGCGATTGTCATCGCTTCCGATTGCGGCTGGAGCCTTGTTGGCGACAATGATGTGCGCGTGGGTGCCTGCGCAAGCCGCGGTCAAGCCCGGCGATGTGATCACCAAGGACAATGCCAACAAGGTCATCGAGCTGCTCAGCCCCGGCAACTACATATTGGTGCAAGAGGGCATGCAGCTCAGGATTGTTCCGACCGACAAGCTCGAGTGGCCGCCGCCGTTCAAAAGCGCGACTGAAAAGTACTCGCCTCAAGTCCAGCTCAACCCCGACGGCACGCTCAAAGGTTACATCGCCGGGCAGCCGTTCCCGCTGCTCGATCCCAATGATCCGCAGATGGCGACCAAGGTGATGTGGAATTTCAGCTTCCGGCCGCTGTACAGCGACGACATCGATATGCGCTTTCCCGAGGTTGCCAGCTTCGACAAGCACGCCACCGGATCGCCCTTGAGCTTCTACTCGGTCGGCCATTTCGCGTTCTACAACAATATCGGCCGGATCGAAGTGCCTCCGACACCGACTGATGCCGACGGCGCCGCCAGCGGCATTCGTTATCGCTTCGGCTTCTATCCGTTCCTGGAGCCGTCGTCGTTGCGCGGCTACGGGATGGTGCGGCAGCGGCATATCGATCCCAAAATCGAAGACAACGTCTGGGTGTACAATCCGGCGACGCGCAAGTTGCGGCGTGAATCGGCGGACGTGCTGTCGGACAGTATTGGCGCGCTGCCGGGATTTAGCGGGGGCAGCGGCGGCGGTGGCGGCTTCGCCGGTGGAGCCGGCGGCATGGGCAGCAGCGGAGGCAGCGCTTATGCGAACACGCTCGATCCGGATTCGTATTTCGGGTTCTCGGCCAAAATCGAAGATTTCAACTACCGGTTCCTGGGCGAGAAGGAGATGCTCGCGTCGGTGCATGCCGAGCATTCGCCGGAGACGCAATGCCCGTACGATGGCGGCAAAACAATTTGCCCGGAAAACTGGGAGATGCGCCATCTGTACGTGATCGAGGCGGTCGCGAAGCCGGGCCGCGATCTGACTATCCCGAAGCGAATTTTCTACATCGATTCAGAAGGATGGTTCATCACGGCGTCGGATCAGTACGATCGCCAGGGCAAGCTGTGGAAGACACTCGCGACCTTCAACACTTATCGCGACCGGCCGGTTCCGGACGCGAGAGTCGCCATCTATCCGTACAAACGGATCTTCCAGTTGGGACTGGTGGACGAGGACCTCGACACCGGCTACAGCTCGGTCGTTTATATGCCTGGGCCGACCGCGCCCGATCACGAATGCTGGTATATCGACATGGGAACGGTGGACAACTCTTTCTTCGCGCCGCAAGCGCTGGAGCGAGAGGGGCATTGAGAGGGAGTCGACCTGGTTTCTGTCAGTGGCCTTTATAGTGGGGCGGGCCGCCGTGCCCGCCCTCTCTTCGCCACTCTTGGCGAGACGGCAAGCCGCCAAGCCCAAATGGATCCTCGTTATTGGTAAGTGCGAGCGCGGACGCCCGCGAGTCGACGGCGGGCACGGCGGCCCGCCCCACTAGTTCCTGTAAGAAAATCCCTTCTACAGCTGCAACACGAAGCGGATGTCGCCCAGGCGGACCTGGCTGCCTGCGCTCAGGAATGCGGAGCCGCGGATTTGGCGATCATCGACGTAGCTGCCGTTAGTCGAGTTCAGATCCATCAGCTCGAAGCCGCCGTCACGGCGCATCAGGCGCGCGTGCTGTCGCGAGACGCTGGCGTGCGGAATGACGACGTCGTTGTCTTCGCCGCGGCCGATCGAGATTTCATCTTTCATCAGCGAGTATTCCGCAGGCACCGGATCGATGTGATCGACGGCAACCAGCCGCGCGCCGTGCGTATTGCCGGCTCCGCGCGGTGCTGTAATCGGTGATTGCGACGGCGCCGGTCGCGCGGGCGCGCGCTGTGCGGTCCGCACTGGCGGCGCAGGCGCGGCCGCCGCAGGCATTCGCAGAGAGGGGGCTCCCTGGGCCTCGACGATAGCTTTCAGTTCGTCCGCCGGCATCCCGAACCTCATCCGCGAGAGTCCGAACAAACCGAGGATTGCGATCAGCGGCACGGCGCCGTTCCACCAATTGAATGAGATTTGCTTCAGCCCGGTGCCGGTCGAGTTTCCGCCGGGCGCGCCTTCATCCGCAGGCACGTTAATCGCGGCGCCGCCAAGGCCGCGCACCTGGTACGCGGTGTCAGCTTCGCCATCGGAGCCGTTGTAGTCGATCTTCAGTTGCACGCTGCGATTGGTGCCGTCTTCGATCGGCCGCGGCGTTCGATAGGTCAGCGAATACTCAGTCGCGATCGAATGTCCGATCTCGCGCACCAGCGATGCGAAGCGCCCTTCCTCGGTGATGATGTTGTAAGAACGGCCGTGGGTCGCATCGACGATTTCCTGGTACTCGGGCGCGATGAAAGGCGGTGGAACTACGCCATACAGAGTGAGCCCATTTTTCTTGAGCTGCTCGGCGACCTTCGTCCCCGTCAGATCCGTCACCTGCTGCCCGCGCGTGTGATGGTCCCAGAAAGCCTGGTCATGCGCCGAGTCGGCCGAGCCGTCGCCATCATGATGAGGCGGAGCGTCGGTGACGATTATGATGATGCCTTCAGCCTCGGGGCGGAACGGAAACTTCGCGGCGTAGGAAAGCGCGTCGAGCTGATCCTCGGGGATGTCGCCGCCGCCGCCGGCATGCAGGGTGCCGACCCAGTCGGTGAACTGCTTGACGTCCGAGGTAAACGCGTTGCGATAAGGGCAGTTGCAGTCGGGGTACGCCGAGACCACGTAGTCCTCGAACGTCACCAGTCCGAGGCGGTAGTCGCGGCTGTTGGATTGCAGGTCCTGCGCAAACGAGATCACGTTCTGCTTGACGGCGTCGATATAGGGCTGCATCGATTCCGTGACGTCGAGCACGAACACGATGTCGACGGGACGGCCCTGGCCGACGCCGCGAAAATCCAGAATCTTGGCTTCCTTGCCATCCTCGAAAACTTTCACGTTGTCGGGACGAAGGTTGCCGACTGGATTGCCGTTCTGATCGGTCAGACCGAAGTCGAGTTGGACACCGCCGTCGGCGTCGAAATGTTCGAGGCCCGGATTTCCGGTGGTGATTTTCAAGCTCGCTTGAGCTGTCGGCACTAGAAAGGCGAAACCAAAGAGGAGAACGAGCGTAAACAGGCAGAGGCGGACGTTTCGATTCGACGATTTCATCGATGGCAGTAGTGATTCTCCGGATCGGGAAGGCAATCAGTCAAGACTCCGTGATCTATTTGACGCTCTCGCGGGCAATTGTATTCTTGCCTTCGCTCACCAGTTAGGTTATCCCAAACGCTGACCAAATTCTTCTTTGATGGATTCTGAGTGAAAGATTTTTTTGTGCATCGGACTGCCCTCCGCCTAGGCCTACCCTTCATCATTATGATTTGCCTGTTGCTGGCTGGAGCCGTTCCGGCCGGAGCGGCAAAGCCGACCAGGGTCCAGATAGGCTTTGTCAGTACCCAGACTGTGGTGAGCGGAGCTCCTACAATCCCGTCGTTTCAAAACGTGCTGCTCAACGTTGTGTCGGTCCGCATCAATAAAAACGCGGCCGCGGCACCGAACGCAGGCGGCTGGCAGAAAATCCCGGCGCCTCCGGGGATTGGCGGTAATGGCACCCAAGCGGAATTGCAAATCGATCTCAACACTTCGCAGAACATTCCGGAGCTTTTCAACACTTCCAACGTGCGGCCCGACACCTACAAAATCGTCCAGCTCGTGCTCGATCCGAGCAATCCAGGCACTTTGATTCCCACCTGCCCGGCTTCACCGCCGGCCGACGGATGCATCAATTACCCGCTCCAGATTAACAATCCGAACGGCATTACCGTCTCCGCGAAGGACCTGTTCCCCACGTCAACCGGAAACCTCGCATCGTTAATTCTGCAGATAACGCTGACTATTACCAAGGTACCTTCCGGACCGGGCGGCGCGTACACCGGAACGGTCACGGTGGCACCAGTTACAGGCGTCGTGACAGGCAATATCACGGGACAAGTGACGGTGTCGGGCACCGCGCCGACCTCAAAGATCCGCAAATTGACGGTGTCCGCCGAAACGATTGGGACCAACACTGTTATCGCAACTGCGCCGATTAAGCCCGGGAACACCAGCAACTGCACAGCGCCTTCCCCTGGGGGATGCTTTACGCTGACACTTCCCGCGGCAGGCCCCCAAGCTGCGCCGTTTGGAACATTGTACGATCTCGCGATCTCCGGCGGAGCAGCTACCTACGGCGCCGAACGATTGCAGCCTCTCTTTCCAGGCGGGGCGATCGCAGTGGATCCCAAGGACTTCAGCCTCATGGGTAACCAGACGCTGGGTAGTATTACCGGTACGGTCACCGACGGATGCGTCGCGAGCAAGACCATTGCCGGAGCAACGCTGCAGTTGCTGATACCACCGGCTCATCTCACCAATATGACGACGCCGCCACCGGCAAATTTCTGCATTGTTTCCCCGGAACAGTGCATCAGTGTCGCGACCGCGAATACCGACAACACCGGCGCCTTCCCGCTGCCGGGCGCGATCACGATTCCGGCGGCGTTCGATAGCGTTCCCATCCTGGGGAAGAATGCCAACCCCTATGTAATGGAAGTCACCGCTCCGGGCTATAACACTTTGTTCGTCCAGGCCAAACCGGGCAACGGAACCAACAAGACGGGCGTCGGTACCTGCAGTATCGACGGCGGCACCACATTCAATAAGTGCGATCTCTTACTGATGACGGGATACATCGCGGGCGCGTTTCCGATAGTGCCGCCGAATCCGGGGCAGACCGTGCTGGTCCAGGTAATGGCCGAGGATCACGGCACTAACAATATCCAAAGCGCGCTGCCGATGCCGATTACCGTGAACAGCAACAAGAACGCCACAAATTGCTCGCCACCTAGCGGGACCGTGTGTGCGAATTTCAAGTTGAACGTTCCAGCGACCATGCCCGCGGCTCCGGTTGGCCTTTTCGACCTGTTTGCTTCGACGATCGATCTTTATCAGGGCGTCGTCGATCCCTACCAGGGCCACAGTATTGCCGCGATCAGCGACGTTGCTGCTCCAACCGCGTGTCAGACGGTACAAATTAAAACGCCCATTGATCCTAGCCAGGTGATCACGTGCGTGGGTCACGGCAGCATTACGGGAACCGTCGCCACCCCAAATCTGGGTGAGTCGGTCGTGCTGGAAAAGCTCGATCTGGCTGCGCCGCCAGGGGACGATAATCCTGAAGTACAGATAACGAATTCCATCGTCGAGAATCAGCCGCCGAATCCTAGCCCGAGCAGTAACTTCTCGTTCTGCGCCCCTGCGGACACGTACGAACTCCAGAAAGCCGAGCTGGTCCCGGCCCCTGTGTCGAGCGTAGTACCATCGGCGGCGCCTACCACCTCTCTTGTGGACACGCCGGTCAGTGTGACAATTCCGCTGCCTCCGAATGCAGGAGGTCCGAGCCCGACGCCGACGCCGGCGCTCAAATGCCCGACCAACTGCTCGCATCCCGACGGCACCTGCCCCGGCATCTGCAGCAACGCGTTCGTGCCGGCGCCGCTATGATGACAACGACACAGCAGATGATGCGGCATCTCGGGCGAATGTTTTCGATGGGCGCGCTCGCCGCGGTGCTGGCGATTTCAGTCGCGGCCTGCAACAACCAGACTGGATTTTCTGGCAGCGTCGGCAGTACTCCCAACGGCCCGAAGCTGACGACATACGGAATTTTTGGCACAACAGGCACGCCATTTACCGCGACCGTTTCGGATTCGCGATCGTCGTGGACGTTTCAAGGCAACGTGCCGGTCAGCGTCGAAATCGCCAACAACGTCCTGCCGGCCCGAATCATCGCGACTAAAACCACCAGCATGCCCACCAAGCTGAGTGTCCAAGTAGTCACCGGCAACCACATTGCCGAAACCCAGTCTACCTCCGCGCCGTTTGGCAGCGTGTCGGTGCAGGTCGGAGGCTCGCTCCCCAACCTCGCCCCGCCGGCGAATCCGGACCTGCGCATCTTCGCTGCTGGTCCTGCCAATCAACGCGTTCAGGCGCTGGTGGAGGACATCGACACTGGATTCATAATCCAGGCGCGGCTGCCAATCCTGGTTTTATTCGACACGCCGAATGGAAAAGTGGACGCTACATTTTTCGGAAATCAGAACTTCGGTACTTTCAACCTCAACATGACGCTCAACGGCATCGTGGTGGCGCACGTTGTGAGCGGACCCAACGCGACGATTCGAGAGCCATGACCGGCGTGCAGTATTGAGTCAGCGCCAGCTCTACAATCGCAATTCGATCCGCCGACCTTATTCGTGGCGATACGTTTGACAGCCTCGCGCATTCGTCATACTTAGCCTCTGTGGCAAGCAAGCGATTCGAGAAACGCAGCTGAATCTCCCCGCCTCTGAAATCATCCTATGAACTCGCAGCTCGTTCGCCGGGTAGTTTTGGTTGTGGTGATCATTGCAATCGCCGTCGCCGCGATTCCCGCTTATCACTACTATGGCTACATCGAGAGCCACGTCAGCACCGACGACGCTTACGTCGACGGCACCGTCGCGCTGGTGTCGGCGCGCGTGGCAGGAACCGTCACCAACGTTTATGTCGAGGACAACTGGACGGTTAAGGAAGGGCAGTTGCTGTTGACGCTCGACCCGCGCGACTACGAGGTCAAGGTCGCGCAGGCGCAGGCGCAGCTCGAGCGCGCCCGGCAATCGGTCGACGAGATGTACGCCGGAGTGCAGGCGGCGCGCTCAGGTGTGTCGCTGGTGCAGTCGCAGCTCAAGCAGGCGAAGATCGATTACGAGCGCGCCAAATCCTTGAAGGAACAAGGCGTCGTTTCCGCGCAGCAATACGATCAGGCAAACACCGGAATGCGCATCGCGCAGGCCGATGAATCGCTGGCGGAGCATCAATTGACCCAAGCGCAGGCCGCGCTCGGCAACCAGACCGACGACCAGACGCGCTACGACCGTCCAATCGTCAAGCAGGCCGAAGCCGCTCTGGAAGCCGCCAAGCTCGATCTCAGCTACACCAAAATTACCGCGCCGTTCACGGGCGTCGTCACTCACAAAACGGCTCACGCCGGTAATCGGGTGCAGGTCGGCGAGCCGATGCTGGCGATCGTCCCGCTTGGCAAGCTGTATCTCACGGCAAATTTCAAGGAGACCCAGCTGACCGACGTGCGCGTCGGGCAGAAGGCGGAGATCGTCGCCGACATCTATCCCGGCTACACCTATCAGGGGCACGTCGATTCGATCAGCATGGGCACCGGCGCGGCGTTCTCGCTACTGCCGCCCGAGAACGCCACCGGCAACTGGGTCAAAGTCGTGCAGCGCGTGCCGGTCAAGATTGTGATCGACGGGCCACGTCCCGCGGACAAGCCACTGCGCCTGGGACTCTCGGTTGAAGTTTCAATCGATCTGAGCAATCGCAGCGGACCGTTGCTCTCGTCGATGGTGCAGCAGCACTACCAGAAAGACGGCCAGACGCTGCCCAACGAGACCCTGATGGCGCCAGAGGCTATGCCGTCGTCAGAGCCTTCCCCCAACACGGGAACGCAGCAGCGTTTCATGAACCCCCTGCACTAGCCGCAGGACGCTCCGCACCTGACACGCGTGTCAGGTCATTTGCGCCCGATTTCCGTGTGTACTACTCTGCGGTTCGCGTGGAATCTCCGCCCGCGTTTGTCTAGATGCTCGACCCTCGCGATATTGCCCAACGTCTATCCGCTTATCTCGGCGCGCCGGTCGCACGGCTGAGCGTGCTTGCGAGCGGATGGGAAACCACGGTCTTCGAATTCACGCTGGAAGCTGCGTCGCAGCGGTTTGGGCGATTCCGGTCGGCGTACCGATGGTTTTGCGCTTCTACCAGGGCTCCGCCGCCGACGCCAAAGGTGCGCGCGAGCACACCACCATCGATCGGCTGTTCGCCACCGGCTATCCAGTCCCGCGCCCGTATGCGTTCGAGGGCGACCATGCCGCGCTCGGCGCGCCGTTCCTCATCATGCAGAAACTGGCGGGTGGCCAGCTGTTCGCGGTCCGCAGCTTTCCGAGCGCCTTCAAGACTTTCTCGATGGCATTTTTTTCGTTCGTGCGCACGCAGTCGCGACTCCATAAATTCGATCCGGCCAGCGCGGGCCTGCGCGAGATTCCGCACGCGTATGCGCCAATCGGTAACGCCAGCGCCGAATCGCCGCTGCTCGATCGAGTGCTCGCGATCATCGCCAATCGGGTCGAGAACGGTCCGCTGCCCGGCCTGCGCGAGGCGCTCAATCTCGTCACGGAGCGTGCGCCCAAATTCCGCAGCAGTCCGGATTCTCTCGTGCACATGGACTACCACCCGCTTAACGTGATGGTGGAAGGCGTGCGCGTGACCGGCGTGATCGACTGGGTGAATACCGACGTCGGCGATCGCCATCTCGACGCCGCGATGACGGCCGTAATTCTGTCGTCGTCGGCGCTCGACAACCCGCGATGGATGCGCGACAACCTCGTCGGCAACGGCCTTCGCGCGAGCTTCGCGGCGCTGTACATGCCGCTCTACCATGCGATGGCGCCGATGGAGTTCGAGCGTTTCCGCTACTGCCAGGCGGTCGCGGCGCTGCTGCGGCTCTCGATGATGGGGATGATGCGTGCGCGCGGTCCGGAAGTCGTGGGCTTTCGCCGCGAGGCGATCGACGAAGTCACGCCCGCGGTCGTGCGCCTGCTGAGCCGCTACGCGACCCGCAAGAGCGGCGCGTCCGTGCGCCTCGACGCGCCCGCGCCGCAACCGGCGTGAGGCGAGCTCGGGCGCCTATCGCATTCGGCCAAAGCCAGGTTACGCAAAGATTTCAGAAAGGAGAGAAGCCAGGGTGAGGTCGCGTCAGATCGCTTTGCGAAGGGCGGCGCGCGCGAGAATTCGCGTCGAGTCCAGCACCGGCAGCGGAGAATCGGCGGAGCTGATCAGCAACGGAATCTCGGTGCAGGCCAACGCGACCGCGTCGCAGCCGTCGGCGGCAAGATCGCGAATTACATTTTGAAAGTATGCGCGGGACTCCGGCAGGATGCGCGCATTCACCAACTCGTCGTAAATGATCTGATTGATGCGCGCACGTTGTTCGACGTTCGGAACGCGATACTCGATTCCTGCCGGCGCCAGCTTGGACGGATACACCGGACCCTCCATCAGGAAGCGCGTTCCGAGAATGCCGACCCGCTTGAAGCCGCGCCGCCGAGCCTCGTCGGCAACTTCCTCGGCGATGTGGATCCACGGCGCCGGTGAACGCTCGCGGACAAGATCGAGACCTTGGTGAACGGTATTGTCGGGGCATATCAGCAATTGCGCTCCCGACGGGACCAGCTTCGCCGCCGACTCGAGCATCATCTCACCGACCGCATCCCAGCGGTCTTCATCGATGAGGCGCTGATAGCTGCCGAGCGAGAAACCGTGCAGCGTGATCTGCGGATGCTCGTGCGGCCCGAGAAATTCCGCGCCTTCGAGGCAGATCGTGCGATAGCAGAGCGCGGCGCCTTCGGCGCTGACTGCGACGATGCCGATATGCTTCGTCACGCGCGAATCAATTCGCGCAGCACGAACGGCAGGATCCCGCCGTGCCGGACGTACTCGACTTCCTCGGGCGTATCCGC
Source organism: uncultured delta proteobacterium (assembly GCA_963733715.1). GTDB lineage: Bacteria > Desulfobacterota > Binatia > Binatales > Binataceae > Binatus. Next base: position 50,057 of record CAVTEN010000026.1, on the reverse strand, counting down.
GCGCATCGTGACCTCGAACTCCGTCGTCTTGCCGTCCGAATTCAGCGCGCACCTTCAACGTCTGCCGCGGCTTGATTCCCGCTTTCAGTCCCGTGATCGAAAACAATTCCTTACCGGTGAGCCCGAGCGTCTGCCGATTCTGCCCGGTCTTGAATTCGAGCGCGAGCACGCCCATCCCAATCAGGTTGCTGCGATGGATTCGCTCGAAGTTCTCGGCGATCACCGCGCGCACGCCGAGCAACTGCATACCCTTGGCCGCCCAATCGCGCGACGAGCCGGTGCCGTATTCCTTGCCCGCGATCACGATCAGCGGAACGCCTTCCTTGCGATAGCGCTCCGACGCGTCGAAAATCGTCATCTTCTCGCCGTCCGGCTGATGCGCCGTGAAGCCGCCCTCGACCCCCGGCACCATCAGGTTCCTGAGCCGGATATTCGCGAACGTCCCGCGCATCATCACTTCATGATTCCCGCGCCGCGCGCCGTACGAATTGAAATCCTTGGGCTGCACGCCATGCTCGATCAGATACTTGCCCGCGGGACTGTCGGGCGCGATCGAGCCCGCCGGCGAAATATGATCGGTCGTCACGCTGTCGCCGAGAACCGCCAGCGCGCGCGCGCCGTTGATGTCGGTGAACTCTCCGACCTTCGCGGTCACGCCTTCGAAGAACGGCGGCGCCTTTACGTACAGCGAATCCTCCGCCCATCGGAACAGGTTGCCCTCGGGAACCTTCGAGCCCTTGCCATCGCTCGTCGCCTTCGAACACCTGCCCGTACTCGCTCTTGAACATCTCGGCGTGAACCGAGCCGGTAACCGCACGCCGCGACTTCTTCCTGCGACGGCCAGATGTCGCGCAGAAAAACCGGACGCCCGTCGGAACCGGTGCCGAGCGGCTGATGCTCGACGTCGATATCCATCGTGCCCGCAATCGCGTACGCGACCACCAGCGGCGGCGACGCGAGGTAGTTGAATCGCACCACCGGGATTGATGCGCCCCTCGAAATTGCGATTGCCGCTCAGTATCGCGCACGCGACCAGGTTGCCTTCTTGATCGCGCCGGCGATCGCCTCGTCAACCGGCCCGCTGTTGCCGATACACGTCGTGCATCCGTAACCGACCAGGTTGAAGCGCAGTTTCTCGAGCGACTCGATCAGCCCCGCGCGCTTCAGATACTGCGTGACGACCTTCGAGCCGGGCGCCAGGCTGGTCTTCACCCACGGCTTGACCGTCAGCCCGCGCGCGACCGCCTTCTTCGCGAGAATCCCGGCCGCGAGCATCACCGACGGATTCGAGGTGTTGGTGCAGCTCGTGATCGCCGCGATCACGATCGAGCCGTGCGTCAGCGGAAACTTCCCGCCTCGGAATTCACTTCGACCTTATGCGCGATATGCCCAAGCTTCGATTGGATGATCGTCCCCTCGCCGGCGCGGCGCCGTTGCCGCCTTCGGCAACCCACTTCGCCAGCTCGTCGCGATCGACGCTCGGATGCTCCTCGAATTCCTTGCCGAGCTCGCGACGAAAATCGCTCTTCGCCTGCGTCAGCGCGACTCGATCCTGCGGACGGCGCGGTCCCGCCATGCTCGGCACGACGCTGCCGAGATCGAGTTCGAGCGTGTCGGAAAATTTCGGCTCGGGCGCGTCGGGCGAATTGAACAGTCCCTGCGCCTTGCAGTACGCCTCGATCAATTTGATCTGGCCGTCGCTGCGCCCGGTCAGGCGCAGATAAGTGAGCGTCTGATCGTCGACCGGAAAATATCCCATCGTCGCGCCATACTCGGGCGACATGTTGCCGAGCGTCGCGCGATCCGCCACCGGCAGCGACGCGAGCCCCGGCCCGAAGTACTCGACGAACTTGCCGACCACGCCTTTCTTGCGCAGCATCTGCGTGACAGTCAGCACCAGGTCGGTCGCAGTCGCGCCGGGACGCAGACTGCCCGCGAGCCGAAAGCCGATCACCTCGGGAATCAGCATCGGCATCGAGCGCCCGAGCATCGCAGCCTCGGCCTCGATTCCGCCGACGCCCCATCCGACGACGCCGAGCCCGTTGATCATCGTCGTATGCGAATCGGTGCCGATAACAGTGTCGGGATACGCCTCGCCTTTTTCCGACGAGAAGACCACCGGCGCGAGATATTCGAGATTCACCTGGTGAACGATTCCGGTGTCGGGCGGCACGACGCGGAAATTGTCGAACGCGCCCTGCCCCCATCGCAGGAAAAGATAGCGCTCCTGGTTGCGCTCGAATTCCAGTTGCGCGTTGATCGCGAACGCATTGGCGGTGCCGAACGAATCGACCTGCACCGAATGATCGATCACCAGATCGACCGGCTGCAGCGGGCTGATCTTGTCGGGATTGCCGCCGAGCTTCTTGATCGCATCGCGCATCACCGCGAGGTCCGCGACCACCGGCACTCCGGTGAAATCCTGCAACAGCACGCGCGCCGGCATGAACGAGACTTCGCGCTCTCCGCCCTTGCCGTTCCATCGGGCGAGCGCCTCGATCTGCCCGGTCGTGACGATCACGCCGTCCTCGCGCCGCAGCACGTTCTCGATCATCACCTTGATCGAATACGGCATCCGCGCGAGCGAGAAGCCGTGCTTCTCGAGCGCGTCGAGTTTGTAAATCGTGTAGCTCTTGCCATCAACCGTGAGCGTCGAACGAGCACCGAAACTGTTAGTCGCCATTGATAGAGCCCTGCCCTCCTGCGGAGTGAATGGACGCAGGTGCGCGACGCGCCAGCCAATCCGACAATTTGTATGCGTCAGAATAGCGCGCGCCGCATCCGATTAATCGCCGTAAAGTCGAATCGTTTCTGAATCCGCGATCTCCCCTTCCCGCGCGGGAAAAGGTTAGGGGTTAGGTTCGCTAGTCTTCAAGCATCACTTTAGATTCACTTTCTTCGATCTGCGATCGGCGCCGGGCCATGCAAACCGTCGAACACCAGCGAGCGTCCATCGGAATGGAACCGCATCGCGGCCAGGATTCCGACGCGCGGCGATTCGAGCGCCGGCACGCCGTCGATTGAATCGATCGTGATGCGCGGCTTCAACGTCATCAGAGCGGCGACCGCCGCGCCGAAACTCTCGTCGTCAACTTCGCTTTCGTCGCCGCCGGTGATCATCGCGCGTCCCTGCAAGCCCGCGATCACGCGGCCGGCGCGAAGAACGATTACGTTGCCGGCCTCGCGCGCGATTCCGCATCCGGGAATCACGGCACCGTACGGATTGGCGGGATCGATCGCGCTCAGCGCGACCGGCTTCTCGCGCGCCGGAATGAGATTGCGTGCGGCATGCAGCATCTCGACCGCTTCGGGCAGCGCATACTGCTCGCCCGAAAGCGATCGCACGAACCATCCACGTCGAATCGCGCCGCCATATTCAAGCCGGCGCAGCGCGAACGAGATTTCGTTCCATGAAAGATGCGTCGATTCGATACCGAGCATCTCGCGCGCGAGGATTCCGTGACGTTCGAGCAACTTGAGCGCGAGGTCGCGCGTATCATCCGCACCAACTACGGGAGTTTCGGCCGCGCGGATCAGCGACCAGCGTCCCGCCAGGCTCGACTTCAGCCGCGCGCGAACCGCGGCGTCGTGACGAGTCGTCGGGCGTGCGCGCAACCGACTCGAGCGCTCGCTCGGCGGCGCGATCGTCGGAGAACATCCGCAGCGGCGCGAAGTTGTCGTTGCTGACGCGTCCCGCCGCCGCCATCCGCCACAGCGCCGACAACGCGTCGCGCTCGGAGATGTTCGCGCGCTCCGCAACCTCGTCGAGATACTGCGCGCCGGCGGCTCCCAGAGCCTCCAGCACCGCTTGCTCCTTCGCATCTTCGGGCTCGGCACTCGCTCGCTCGGCACGAAGAGACTCGCCTTGCGCGCGACGAACGTGACTCGCGACGGCGTGTTCGCAGGACGCGCACCTTCGACGCTCTCACCCGGCACCGCGACCCACTTCATCTGCCCGCTCATGCAAACCAGGTCGAGCATCTCGGGCCGATAGCCGGCGATTCGCGCCGGCAGAATCGCGTGCTCCCAAATCTCGGGCGTCGCCGCGATTCCTGAAAGCTGATCGAGCACCGCCGCAACGCCGGTCTGATCCGCAGGCAGCTCAATGCCGCCGACATGCATCCATCGCAGCCGGAACGCCGCGTACTCGTGATCGGCGCACGGCTCGATTTCAGCGCGCACGCGCGCCAGCGTCATCCGATGGATCCGTTCCAGGTTGTAGCGATCGCACCATTGAATCGTGTCGGAGCGGGTGAAGTGTCCGCGGAAAATCGCGCCCTGCCCTTCCAGCGCCGCAAGATTCTGATCGATGTCCGATTCTTTGAGATGCAATCGCGCCGCGATTTCGCCGGCAGTCGTCGGTCCGCAGGTCTTCAGCGCTCGCCGCACGAGTTCGACGCGAGCCGCGTCGCCATCAGACGAAGCACCTGCGTATGCAGCCGCGAAGAGCGCCTGGTCCTCGCTGGCAATGATTTTTTCAGGAGAATCTCCGCTCGGCACTGACGCGCGTCGAGGCGGCCCTCCGCGTCCAACTCCGTAATCATCGCGCGCGCGCCCTCGCCCACTCGCTCTTCGACTTCGGCCAGTGTCAGCGCGCCGTGCGCACGAATCAGTTCGAACAGCTCGTCGCGCGAGCGCGGCTTGCGATCCGGCGGCGCGCCCCGTCACTTCGGCAACGACGCTTTCGACCGCGTCCGCCGAGAGCAGGTCCGAAAGATCCTCTTTGCGGAACACGTCCTCGGCCATCGCCGCGATTCATCGTGACCGTGCGCGAGCGGCGATTGGCGCGCTCGCCATCGTCGAGGAACGAGTAGTCCCACGCGAGCAACAGGCGATGCGCAAACACCGACGGCGCGATCGCATCGACGGTGACGGTGCGAATCGCGCCGCTCTCGATTCCTTCGAGCAGTTGGATCGTGCGCGGCAGGTCGGTCGATTCCTCGAGGCATTCGCGAATCGTTTCCTCGATCACGAAATGGTCCGGCAGTTCGATCGCGCCCGGCCGATTCTCGAAGCATGCCTGCTGTCCCGGAAAAATCGACGATAGAAGTTCCTGCGAGCGCAGGCGCTGAATCCAGGCGGGCACCTTCTTGCCGCGCGACGAGCGCATGACCGCGAGCGCGCGCGTCGCGACATGGCGGAAGCGCACTTCGAACATCGGCGCCGCGAGCAATGCCTGCATCGAGCACGTCGCGGGCGTTGCGCGCCTTCAACATGCTGAAGAGCGTGTCGAGCGGAAAACTGTGGCGCGAATTCAGCGCGAGCAGCACGCCGTCGTCGATCGCAGACGCCTGGATTTCGAAATCGAACGACTGGCACAGGCGCTTTCGAATCGCCAGGCCGAGTCCGCGATTCAAGCGAATTCCGAACGGCGTGTGGATGACGATTTGGGTGCCGCCGAGGCCGTCGAAGAAGCGCTCGATGACGACGGTCTTCTCGTCGGGAATCGCACCGAGCGCCTCGACTCCGCGACGCACGTAGTCGGCAGCTTGCGTCGCCGCGCGCTCCGTCATCGCGCATTCGCTCATCAGCCACTCTTCGGCCGACTCGTTGCGCTCGATGCGATTCCAAATCTCGTGACGAAGGTCGCTTATCTCGGCCGACATCGCCGGCGAACGGCCGCCCGCCTCGGTCAGCCAGAACGGCAGCGTCGGCGCCATCCCGGGCGCCGCCTCGACCATCAGGCGTCCGCGCGAGCTGCGCTGAATCTGCCAGGGCATCGAGCCGAGCGAGAACACGTCGCCGCGCGAAGATTCCTGCGCGAAGTCTTCTTCGACGTCGCCGATTTTGCGGCCTTCGGATTCGATCACGACGTCGTAGTTGCCGGCCTCGGGAATCGTTCCGCCCGAGGTGATCACCGACAATCGTGCGGAGCGGCGCGGGCGGACGCGAGCGTTGACGCGATCGAAGAAAATTTTCGGCGCCGCGCCCATGATTCGCTCGGGCAATTCGGCGGCCAGCTGCTCGAGCAGATGGCGCAGTTTAGCGGCGTCGAGATCGCCGAAGTTGTACGCGCTGCGAATGCACGCGCAGCAGATCGGCCTCGGAGATTTCGTCTTCCTCGGCGGCGATCGCGACGATTTGCTGCGCCGCGATATCGACGCATCCCATCGGAATTTCCACTTCGTCGAGATGACCCGTGACGAATCGCGCGCACCGCCGCGCCGCATTCGAGCAGGTCGTCGGTGGTCAGCGCGAAGAAGCGTCCCTTGGGCGTCGCGCCGAGGCTGTGCCCCGAGCGGCCGATGCGCTGAATCGCGGCCGAAATAGATTTCGGCGTATCGAGCTGGCATACGAGGTCGACCGCGCCGACGTCGATACCGAGTTCGAGCGACGCGGTCGCGACGATCGCCTTCAGCTCGCCGCGCTTGAGGCGCTGCTCGGCGAGCAGACGCTCGGCGCGCGCGAGGCTGCCATGATGCGCCATCACGGCGTCGGTGCCGAGCCGCTTCTGCAGATTGATCGCGACGCGCTCCGCATGCCGGCGGCTCAGCGTGAAGACCAGCGTCGTGCGATGCTCGCCGATGAGCCGCGCGACCTCGTCGTACATCGCTTCCCAATGCGGATGCGTCGCGAGCGGCCCGAGTTCGGGACCCGGCGCGATGACCTGCAGATCCATCGCGCGGACGCGATCGTCGGCGCGAACTATCTTGATTGGACGCGGCGACCGAGCGCCGTCGCGAGTCACGTCGTAGCCGGCCAGGAATCCAGCCAGCTTTTCGATTGGATTCAACGTGGCCGACAGCCCGATTCGATTCGGCCGCGCGTTCCCGCGACTCGTCACGAAGCGCTCGAGGCGCTCGAGCGTCAGCGCGAGATGCGCGCCGCGCTTGTTGCCCGCGAGCGCATGGAGCTCATCGACGATCACGTGGCGGACGGCGGCGAGCTTCTCGCGGAACTTCGGCGAGGTCAGCAGGATGAACAGCGACTCGGGCGTCGTGACGAGAATATGCGGCGGACGACGGAGCATCGCAGTGCGCTCGCTGGCGGAGGTGTCGCCGGTGCGAAGGCCGGCGCGGATGCGCGAAAGATCGAGGCCCGATTCGGCGCCGACGTCGCGCACGCCGTGCAGCGGCTCCTCGAGGTTCAGGCGAATGTCGTTGGCGAGAGCCTTGAGCGGAGAAACGTACAGCACCGAGACTTCGTCGCGGAGCTGAGTCGCTCGCCGCATCGAGCACGAGGCCGTTGATCGCCCACATGAAGGCGGCGAGCGTCTTGCCGCTGCCGGTCGGCGCGCAGAGCAGGACGTCGAAGCCGGGGGCGTCGTTGGCGGCGCCGATAACAGGCCATCCAAGCTCCTGCGCGCGCGAGGGTGCATCGAAGCGCCGCTCGAACCAGGCGCGAACGGCAGGATGGAAATCGTCAAGAGCTGTGGGCATTGATGAAACTATAATCACTGTGGGGAGACCTTACAAAAAGAGATGCTGACAACGGACTGGCAGGAGAGAAGGTACGAGGGGAGCATGAACTCCCCTCGCACTATGCGCGGGCTACAACGTGTTGAGGAAATTCACCACGTCCAGCTGCTGCGAGGTCGACAGCGCCTGGAATGCTTGCGACGCGGCCTTGCCCTGGCCGTCGTGCAGTGAAATCGCGGTGGGCAAATCGGCGGCGCGGCCGTCGTGCAGGAAAATCGACTTGGCGCGCAATCCCCACAGCGGCGCCGTCCGCATCATCGTCGGATCCGCGGCGCCCGAGGTGATTCCGTCGCCGAGCGCACCCATGCTGTGCAGCAGGAAGTCGCCGTATGGATGGAAGGTCTGCCGCGACAGCGCTTGGTTGACCGTCGAGCTCATCGGAGTGCCTCCGGTCGAAGGCGGGATGAACGATGCGGGATTCGAGGCGGTTGTGAGCGACGGCGCATGGCATCCCGCGCATCCCATCTGCGAGAACAGCAGCTTGCCTCGGGTTGCCGACCGATTTTGCGGAATCGTGGGCGGCGGCGCGAGCGCGCGCATGAAGTCGGTGAAGCGGTCGATGTCGGCGCGCCCGTCGGAACCGGTCGCATCTTCGATGCCGGTATCTTCGAGCGCGATGCCGTACTGAGTCACGCCAATCGCGCAACTGCTCGTGTCAGTCGGGTTGTCGGGATTCGTGATTCCCATTTCGTTGAGGTACGCGTCGCCCGAGAACGCACGCAGGAACGCGTGATCGTCTTTCCATCCGAAACGCCCGACGTGTGCGGTATGCAGAAAATTCTCGGTGACCATCTTGGCCGTGCCGCGCACTGATTGAGGTTCGTTCTGCGCCAATTGGATCAGCGTTTGATCCGATACCGCCTCGACGAGTCCGTCGCCGAACAGGGCAAGCGCAGCGCGTCCGGCAACGCAGTCGCCACCGCTGGCGAAATTCGCACTGGTCGGATCGCAGGTCGGCAAGTCGGTGTTGAACGTGGTCTTCATCGCCTCCTCCTGCTGGCAGGCCGAGAGTTGGCATCCGGGGACCGTGATCTGGCATCCGAGCGGCTCTGCAGTCACGCCCTTCGCGAAAATGGGCGTGACGCCCTGCGACTGCGGACCGTTGCGGAGCATGTTATCCACCGCGAAGATGTGGACCGGGCCGGGGTCGGTGTTGTTGCGCACGCGAATCTCGTTGATGAAAAGACCGCCGCCGCCAGTCGCCGGCTGCGAATGGCATCCGGTGCAGGTGGTGCCATTGAAGAGCGGTCCCAGCTGAGGCATCTGCTCGATTTCCTTGAAGTTCAGCTGGCCGGTGGCGAAGGTGGAAAGGTCGGAGAGGCTGTTTGCGACGGCGGGCAGCGGCGCGCCGAAACCGTCGAGGTTGATAGGATAGTTCGGCGGCGACTGCGTCTGCGCGCGGCGATTCGCAGGACCGGCATACGCGCTGGGAGGCGTCATCATCGCAAGCGCGCAGAGAATCAATCCAAAGGATCCAAGAGCGGTCTGAGTCTTCACAACATGACTCCTTTGCCAGGCGCCCAGCGATTTCAAATCGCAGGCGAGGCTGTTCCACGGCGTCCGCGCACGTCGCATCGCGCGGACACACATTCACACCTAACTGTCGGATCGCGTTTTCAGGATTTTCCGGGCGTTCGCGAGCCCCCCGAGCAGTCACATCATCGAGACGGGTATGTCATTGGCTCATTGAGATCGTTGCGATCTCGAGAAAATACAGAGGTGGTTGAACCGAGGCAGTACTTATCAATGTCGCTATACCATTACAAGTCTATCAGAGATAACTTTTCTCTCTCTTATTATCTCATGATTATGCGGGTCCACGCACTCATGGACTTTAAAAGCGTGACTATTGCCGGCTGATGTCGCGTGGAACTCGCGTCACGGATGAGAACGACTGAAGTCAGTGCGCCGATCCCTTCAGCAGGATCGGGAGTTGCGCGGTGAATTCGCTGCGCGAGAGCGTCAGCTCGTAGCCGGCTTCGCGCGCCGCCTTCAATGATTTCAGATCGACATGCGATGCGAATCCGATCACGCGCGCGTTCGGGGCGACGGCGCGGATTTTCGTCAGCGTCTCGAGGGCGGGAAAGACGGCGTCGGACAGATCGGTGAAGATGATCGAGGGATGCATCGCGGCGCATCGCGCGGCTGCCGCGTCGAGCGACGACGCGTACTCGACCTCGGCGCCGACGACTGCAGCGACTGCGTCGATCTTCGCGCGAAAGAACAAGTCGCGGATCAATCCGAGTGCGACTATGCGGCTCATATCATGTCGGCGAGTTTTACCGGCCGTGCGGTGCCGTTGCGGAACCGATCCGGCGAAAACGGTTTGAGATCGATCGACGGCTGACGACCTTTGACGAGATCTGCGATCACTTCGCCGGTTAACGCGGAGAGCAGGATGCCGCTCCGGAAGTGGCCGGCGGCGTACAGGACGTTTGCGACGGTCGGCGACGGGCCGAGCACGGGGAGCAGGTCGTCGCTGGCCGGGCGCAGTCCCGCCCATGCCTCGCGAAAAGGAATCGAGGCGATCGACGGCACCATCGCGCGTACTGCGCGGAGGATTCGTTCCATCCCGTCGAGCGTGACGGATTTGTTGAAGCCGGCGTCCTCGAAAATCGAGCCGGCGAGGATGCGCCCGTCGCGGCGTGGCACCACTATTCCTGAGGTTGAGAAAATCGACGGCCCGACCAGGCCGGGACGCGCGTCGAAGCATAGGATTTGCCCGCGCACCGGGTAGAAGTGGAGGCGATCGTCTTCGAGGCCGCGGATATCGCCAGCCCATGCGCCGGCGGCGTTGATAACGACGTCGCCGCTCTCCAGCGATTCATCCGCCAGCCGCAAACCGGTCGCGCGCCCGCCTTCGATTGCGATCGAGTTGACGCGTGCGCCTTCACGGAACTCGGCGCCGGCGTTGGTGGCAGCATTGATATAGGCAAGCGTGAGCTTACGATTCTCGACCCGCCGATTGTTCGGCATGTGCAGCGCGAAGATGATCTTCTCAGAAAGGACTGGGGCAAGCCGAAAGGCCTCGCGCGGCGACAACTCCTCGACGTCGCCACCTGCCGCCCGCTGCCATCGCGCGCGCGATTGCAGCTCGGCGCGGGCGGCGTCGTCGAAGGCGACGTAGAGGACTCCATCTTGATCGTACTCGGGATCGACGCCGCTCTCGGCGGTGAGGCGATCGACGATCGCGTCAAAGGAGCGCTTCCCAGCGAGCGCGAGATCGAAGAACGCGCCGGGCTCGTGCGCCTCGGCCTGCGGTCCGATCAGTCCCGCCGCCGCCCACGAGGCTTCGAGGCCGAGACGGCCGCGCTCGAACACGCTGACCTGAACGCCTTCGGACGCCAGCCGCCAAGCCACAGAGCTACCTATTATACCGCCGCCGATTACGAGAGCTTTCACGCGATTAGATTACCGGCGCGATACAGTAGGCGAAAGCGCGCAGCCGACGGGCCGAAGAAGTTGCGTCGATGCAACACACCGCAGAATCGACGTGCATAGAAATCGGCGGAGATCGAAGTTCATTTGGCTTTTTAGTAAGGGCGATTCTGGCATAGTAAGTGCTGATCTTCGGCACTATCGGTGGCAAAGTACATAAGCTTAGGCGAGGACTCGTTGCGCAAGAGTGTAGATATCGATTCTGCAGTGCCGGTTTGGGATGACTAATACGCACACAGTACCTGGCGCCGGCCCTCGATCAGGGGCCGATCAGGATTCTGCGAGCGGGAGACCCACAGCCGCGAAACAGTATCGAGAATCGGGGGTTAAGCTCTCAATCGTATTGCCGATGCATAACGAGGCCGGAAACCTCGATGAGTTCTTCCGGCGCCTGCTCGCGGTGCTCGAACGGTTGGCGGTTAGTTTCGAAGTCGTGTGTGTTGACGACGGGAGCACGGATGACACGCTGGCCCGCCTGATCGAGCGGCGGGCCCAGGATCCTCGAGTCAAAATCTTAAGCCTGTCACGCAACTTCGGCAAAGAGGTGGCACTCAGCGCGGGCATTGAGCATAGCTGCGGCGCGGCAATCGTCCCGATTGACTGTGACTTGCAGGATCCGCCCGAGCTGATTGAAGAGATGATGGCGCAGTGGCGCCTTGGCTACGACGTGGTGTACGCGACACGACGTGCGCGGCCCGGTGACGGGATGGTGAAGCGGATTACCGCCAGTATGTTTTACCGTCTCTTTGACGCCGTTTCCGAAGTTCCGATTCCGCGCGACGCCGGAGATTTCCGTCTGCTCGATCGAAGGGTAGTCGACGCGCTGCTGCGTCTCCCCGAACGATCGCGCTTCATGAAGGGGTTGTTCGCCTGGGTCGGCTTCAGGCAGACCGAAGTTAGCTTTGAACGTCAGAGACGCAACGCCGGCAGCAGCGGGTGGACCTACTGGCGGCTGTGGAACTTTGCCCTCGACGGGGTCACTTCGTTCAGTTCACTGCCGCTGAAGATCTGGAGCTACGTCGGAGTCGTCATCTCACTGCTCGCCTTTGCCTACGCAATTTTTCTTGCGCTGCTCAAGCTGGTGCGCGGAATCGACGTTCCCGGCTACACCTCGTTGATGGTGGTCGTGTTGTTTCTGGCCGGCATTCAACTCATCACCTTGGGCGTCATCGGCGAATATCTCGGCCGGGTCTACACCGAGGTCAAACACCGTCCCCTCTATCTTTTGCGCGAAGCGCACGGCTTCGATCAGTACGAAAATCGTACCTGACGCGTGGACTCCGATCTCTATCCGCTGATGGCGCGAGTTGAAGACAGTCACTGGTGGTTTTGTTCCCGCCGGGCGATTGTCGAAAGTGCACTGTCGCGCCTGGACTTGTCCCCGGGCGCCCGCATTCTCGAGCCGGGCTGCGGCACCGGCGGCAACCTTTCGATGTTAGCCCATTTCGGCGAGGTCTATGCGATGGACTCCGACCTCGAGGCATGCAAATTTTCCAGCGCCAGAGGAGCCGCGATTGTGGAGCCAGGCCAACTGCCCGACCGAATACCGTTCGAGGGTATCCGCTTCGATTTGGTAGTGATGACCGATGTTTTGGAACATCTTGATCGCGATCAGGAAGCGCTGATCGCGCTTTGCGAGCGGCTCAAGCCGGGCGGTTGGCTGCTGGCAACCGTCCCCGCGTTCTCCTGGCTGTGGAGTGCGCATGACGTCGCGCACCACCATCAACGACGGTATGTCGCGGGCGAACTGCGCTCGCTTTTCGAGCGCTCCGGCTATGCCGTGGCTTATCTTAGTTACTACAACTTCCTGTTATTTCCGGTGATCGCGGCGGGACGTATGCTGGGCCGTTTGGGCAAATCGAGACCGCAGCATGATCACGACCTCCGGGCGCATTCCGGTTTAGTCAATTCGCTCCTGCAAACCGTCTTCTCAAGCGAGCGATACGCGCTCGGCCACTTCTCCGTGCCTTTCGGCGTCTCATTGTTGCTAGTGGCACAAAAAAGAATTTGAGGGTTTGAGAGCCTGCAGAATCACGAAGTGCGTCATCCAACTGCGCTCACGTCCGTTCTTACTTAGGTCGATATGATTGCGGGGCTAGTCACCGCCGCGCGGCGCCGGACTATGGCAACCATCAGCAGCGCGAGCACCAATGGCGTCAGCGGCACATGCGCGAGCAGGCTCAACATCCGCGCGAACAGTGGAAAGAGCCATACGAGAAACAGGATTGATTTTTCCCATGGGAGGAAGGCCGAGTTCATCGCTTCCCACGACAGCCAGGCAATCGGCAGCGCCAGCAGCACCAGGTCGTAGTCAATCAGGTACGGCGTGACCAGCAAGGTTCCAACGGCCAACGCAGCGGCTTTGACTGGAAATCCGCCGGGTTTGAGCCAGATCCAGAGTACCGCGCCCGCGGCAAGCAAGCTGACCACTGCTTGCATCGTGTAAGCCACCGCGACCGATGCGCCCCACAGTCTCGCTGCGCCGAAAATGCTCTGAATCTTGCCGAACCCGACGTCGCCTTGGCCCAGCATGCTATGGGTCACTATCGGGATTCCATCCAGGAACGCCCGCCAGGTTTGCATTCCGAACAATGCGGCCGAGAGTCCCGCGAACGCTGCCACCATCAGGGCCGCGCCGGTGGCAACTCGCCACTGGCGCGCTGCCACGAGAGCTACAGGTAACAGGATGCCGAACTGCGGCTTATAGCATAGGAGTCCGAATAACGCGCCTGCGACCCAAGGGCGGCGCTCCAGCAGCAGCAATCCGCCGCCGAACAGCGCTGCGGTTATCAGGCCGTTCTGTCCGTCGAGAATAGTCAGCAGCGCGCCGGGAAATGCGAGAGCCACCCAGAGAGTGTCAGGTCGAGGCGCGATCTTCCGCACTACGATCAGATAGGCCGCCAACCCGATCAGCGTCCAGACGATCAGCGCCCCATTGTATGGAAGCAGCGAGAGCGGGAGCACTATTACGAGGAACACCGGCGGGTATAAGAATGGCTGGTAGCCTGGACCTTTGAGTCGCATCACCGCCTTCTCGGCGGCGTCGAGCTTCGGGTGGTCGTAGACTGCCGCAGGATGTCCCCCGAGCGCCAGCGAGGAAGCTGCCCAGTAGGGCGGAAAATCGCCGCCGACCGGTTGCAACGTCGCCAGGATTCCTCCCGGTCTCAGCACTAGCCAACTGGCGAACAGTGCCAGGTAGCAGGCACACAGCAGCCTGGTGTAGACGCGAACGCGTTCGGAATTGATCCAGCGGGCCTCTCTGAGCGCTTGGACGAAAGCCCGCGGCCGGTTTGGAGGCGGGGAGCCGTTCGCGCCGGCCACGCCCGGACTCGTCGCAGGATCCGAGTCGCCACCGATTACGAGAGATTTCACGCGATTAGACTACCGGCGCGATCGAGGCTGTGAAAGTACGCTGGCGGTGGGCTATTGCGGAGGACTGTCGTGGATGATTCACTCGCACGTCGTTGAAGGCTCAACGCTACTCGCTACTCTCCGCGTCGCCATGGACCGTCGTCCTGTCGATCGCACTTGCGACCGCTGACAACTTCGCCGAGCCGGACTTGTGGATTCACATGCTCACCGGACAGACGACTCTCCGCACCGGTCACATCCCGCGCTTCGATACCTATTCATACAGCGCGATCGGCGCGCCGTGGCATAATCACGAATGGCTGTCGCAGGTGGCGCTGGCCTTCTTCTATGCGCATCTGGGAGTCTTCGGCCTCAAGCTGCTGAAACTTATCGTGTCGACGATTCTGATCGTCGCGCTGGCGATCGGGATTTCCGCCACCAGCGCCGCGGCGCGAGTGCAGCGGCTCACACTGATTCTGAGCGCCGTCGCGATTTCCACCCAGATGCAATTTCGGCCGCAACTCTTCACCTTCATGATGATCAGTGTCGTGATGATGGCACTCGCGATCGAAGTTTATCGCGGCCGCGCAACTCTGTGGCCGCTGATCCCGATGTTCGCGTTGTGGGCCAATTTTCACGGTGGTTACATAGTAGGACTGGGCGCGATGGGCATCGCGGCCGCGATCATGTTCGTCCAGGGCTGGTTTGGCGACGCCGGCCGCATGACGTCGGCATGGCGGCTCGCATTGGTGACGATCGGATGCGCAGCGGCCACGATCGTCAATCCGTTCGGCGTTGGCTTGTGGTTCGGCGTGGCGCATTCGGTCGGCGACCCGCTGATCCGGCAAGTGATAGCAGACTGGGTACCGCTGACGACGATGCTCCGATCGGTGTGGCGAAGTTCGCCAACGGAATTGCTCGCATATGTGACGCCGATCCTGATCTTCGCCGCTTTTGTCGCGGCGGTTGCTATGACACCTGACCTCGGCGACGCTGCCCTGCTCGCAGTCGCTACGATCTTCATCGGCGCCGCCTTCTATGCCGCACGCAACGTAGCGGTCGCTGTCATTGCAGTCGCGATTCCGCTGGCGCGTCACGTCAGCCTGGCGCTGGAACGCGGCGCCGAGGTCAAAGCGGGAGCGCCCGCCGACGACGACGAGCCGCCCGCTGCGATGATCGCGATTTGCGCGATCGCGGTCGCTCTCGTCGGTGGAACCCTCTCGAATCGGCTTATAACCTGGAAGCCGGTTCCGACCGGTGCGCTCGCGTTCATGCAAGCGCACAAACTTCACGGCAATCTCCTGCCGCAGTTCGAATGGGGCTCATACGTGCTGTGGCATATGGGCGACGCCTTCAAGGTCTACATCGACCCGCGCGGCGAGCTGGTCTACACCGACCAGCAGGAAGGTGACTACGCGAAGTTTTTTTACGGGATGGACGGCGCGGAGAAACTGCTCGAGGCGTATCCGCACGACTACGTGCTGATGGGCGTGCACACCAAGGGCGCCGGCCTCGTCAGGAAGGACCCGCGCTGGCATCTACTATATAGCGATCAGACGGCGGCGCTGTTCGGCCGCGTCGCGATCCCCGGAGAAGGCCCCTTCGCGGGCAACGTCGCCGGCGCCGATGGTAATGCAGCGGAGACCTATTTTCCCTGACGCGATGAACACCACCGTGGCCCAATTAGTTTGCTCATGAAGCAAAACTCGGCGAGCCCTTTCTGAAGTGGCACAGGCTTTAGCCTGTGATTTAGCGACGCTTACTCGCAATACCGACCCCGAGCTTCGCGCCTTTGGCGCCTAACGGCCGGGCGTGAGTGTGGTCCAGGTTCGGCCGCCGTCGATGGTCGAGCGCAGCGTGCCGTTGTCCGTCATCCAGCCTTGCGTGAGACTGACGAAGCTCAGGATCGTGCTACACAAAGAATATCGGGAAATTGAGCCGTTGTTTTCGCCGGCGTCGACGGTGGCACCTGCCGCAACGCGAACGAGTTCAAGATGACCGGCCTTCATGACGGGAGCTATCCAGGTGGAACCGACCATCGTCGATGAGTTGCACTGTCCAACAAAATTTGTGAGCGTCCGATCCCGTTTCCACGTTCGTCCGGCGTCATTGGTCGCGGACAGCACCGTCGTATGCATCGAATCGGGGTCACCGCCCCGCGCGTTGACTGCGCAATCTTCCTCGAGAAAGGCGTGCGCCGCATCCTGAACCATCGGCAGCCGGTAGATCTCACAATAGGTCCCTTCCGCCTCGAGAACACCGCCCGGCTGCAGCAGCATTTCGTGCCACTGTTTGTTGTCACCAAGGTTTTCAATTGATTGCGCGGACAACTCTTGCCAGCTTTTCGCGCCATCGCGGGTAACAAACAGACTATTTGGAGTGCCATCGCCCTCGACTACGCCGAACACCCATCCTTCGTCGCGTGTAACAAGAACCATGTCCGCAAGATTTGGACCCGGATAGTTATCTGCCTTCTTCCAGCTCTTGCCTCCGTCCGAAGTTACCAGCAGAAAACTTCCGTGTCCGTGCATGCCGACCCAATATATAAGCTGCAACCAGCCGTGAAGGGGGTCGGCGAACGCAATTCCGCTTACGTCGATTGAATTGAGGAATGGAAGTTCTTCCTTGTCGAAGTAATCTTTTAAGTCAATGGAGAACGGTTTCTTTGACCAGGTCGCGCCCGCATCGATACTGGTGGCGAGAGCGAGCTGCAGCGTGCGCTCCTCATCCGGCAGCAACGATACGCGAAGCCATCCTGGCGGCTGTGTCACAGCTTCACTGAAGGTCTTGGTCTCGTCCTCCGATTGCTCGAATATGGCCCAGCCATGATGGGTATCGAGAAAAAAGATATCAGAAAGATCTTCCTTTGGAACGATGGGTGGTGTGATGTTTCTCCAGTGTTTGCCGTTATCGGTAGTCCAGTAGTAAGCGGTGTCAACTTTGTCTGATGAATCGTGGCGAACGTCGTGTTCGGCCCATCCGATTCCGGGCGCGATCAGTTTCATGCTCCCGACGCCGCCCATATCCTCGTCCGGCGCCGGCTTCTGTGGCAGCACGTTCGCCCCTTTCGATTCATTCGCCGGCGATGGCGATGCCGAAGGCGTCCCAAGCGCAATCGCAGGCGCGGACATCCCGATCAAAACGGCGATCAACAGCGCGCGCTCAATTCGCATGGCAATGAGTTTACAAGGATCACCGGAAAGACTAAACGGCGCAACCTCGCAGGGCGCCGTCGGGAGTCGCGGGAGGTCTGCTACTCGAGCGAAAGAATCACAGGCTGAAGCCTGTGCCACTTTAAGAGAGACCTATTTTCCCTGACGCGCCGAGTGATAAATGTCGTGGCATCGGAGGCCTCATGGCGCGACTTATCAAAGGGCTCGACACCAAGCTGATTCATGCCGGCGAGCCGGAGCCGTTGATTGGCGGCGCGGTTACGATGCCGATTTTTCAATCCTCGACTTACGAATACGCGGGGCAGACCAGCTACCACGACCTGCGCTACATCCGGCTCAACAACACTCCCAATCACGCGGTGCTGCATGCGAAGCTCGCGGCGCTCGAGAACGCGGAGGCGGCGCTGGTCGCAGGCAGCGGGATGGCGGCGATTTCGGCCGCGCTGTTCACTGTTCTCGCCGGCGGAGGGCATCTGCTCGCGCAGGACTGCGTTTACGGCGGCACGCACGATCTGTTCGTCGAGGAGTTCCCGCGCTACGGGCTGTCGGTGGATTTCGTCGACGGTGACGAGCCGGCCACGTGGCGCGAGGCGATTCGTCCCAACACCAAGGCAATCTACGTCGAGTCGATGTCGAATCCGTTGCTGCAAGTGAGTGACCTGCAGGCGGCGGTGGATTTCGCGGCGGAGAACGGGCTCATCTCGATCATCGACAATACGTTCGCCAGCCCGATTAATTTTCGTCCGGCGGAAATCGGCTTCGACCTTTCGCTGCACAGTGGCACCAAGTACCTCAACGGCCATACCGATATCGTTGCGGGCGCGGTGATCGGGCGCGCGGACCTGGTCGAAAGCATCACGCATACGCAAAACCATCTTGGCGGCAGCCTCGATCCGCACGCGTGCTTCCTGTTGCATCGCGGGATGAAGACGCTTGCCGTGCGCGTGCGTCATCAGAATGAGAGTGCGCTCAAGATTGCGCGATGGCTCGAGCAGCATCGCGCGGTCGTGCGGGTGAACTACCCCGGCCTCGAGAGCCACTCGAATCATATCCGCGCGTGCGAGCTGTTCGACGGCTTCGGCGGCGTGCTGAGCTTCGAGCTGGAAGGCGGCCTCGATGCGGCGCAACGCTTCATGGACCGCGTGACGATACCGATCAGTGCGCCGAGTCTCGGCGGCGTCGAGACGTTGATCACGCGACCGTCAACCACCTCGCACTCTGGAATGTCGGCGGCGGAGCGCGCACGTGCGGGAATCAGCGACGGCCTCATCCGACTGTCGGTCGGGCTCGAATCGAGCGACGACCTGATCGAGGACTTCGAGACCGCGCTGGACGGCTGAGTGTTTCGATAGCGGCCAACTCATTTCGGGACACTCTTCGCGACGGCACAAAAGCTCGAACATGGAAGCCCACGTCAGACCGCGATAGCAAATCGTTGCCGTGATTCGTGAGGGCATTGGACTTGCTAATGGGGTGTGGACCATCAGATCGATCCGTTCGCCGACGGAAATGGCCGAAGTGACGTCCGTCATTCTGGTAACGGAACGGCTGCACTAGCGCGCGACGTTACCTCTGCGCTAGCCGATCGTATTGCAGTTGAGCCGGTCGGCGCGGCGCGCAGTTCCGACGGAGCGACGACGCGCGTGATGGACGACGGCGACGATTTGGACGCCGTTTCGTCGATATTGCGGACGGGCGCACTGGCGATCTTCGCCCTTCAAATCGGATACCTGGTGCTCGATCGCATCGTGTATCCGAACATGTTCGCGAGAACGAGCCCGTTTCATATCGCCAGTATCACGCTCGGCCTGATTGCGTTCGCGACGGCCCTGTCGCCACGTGCGATGCGGAACTGGCGCGCGATTTCGCTGCTAATCTATACGGCGATTATCGTGAGCACTGCGTTTATGGCGGTGATCGATGGCGAGTGCGACCCGCTGGTCCTGTCGATTGTGTTGCTTTTCTTCGGCGCGGGCGCGTCGCTTCCATGGAGTCCGCGCTGGCAGGCGGCGCTCGAGATGGGCGGAGCGATCGCGATGTTAGGCTACTCGATGCACACCGCGGACACGGCTTCGAGCGTGACGCTCGACTGGACGATGGTGGTGGGCGCGCTGGTCTTGTCGCAGATAACTGCAATCCATGGCGCCCGCTATCGCCAGAAATTGGCCGATCATCTGGCGGCTCTCGCCCGGAACCATCGCTTGCTCGTCCGGGAGATGGACCTGCGCGCGGAGATCGCATTTGCGCGGGAACGCGATCACATTCGATTGCAGGCCAGCGAGGCCATGCTGCGCAAGGTGTTCGAGGCCTCCCCGGACAACATCGCGATCAACAGCCTGGTCGACGGACGTTTCATTGCCGTCAACGACGCCTACCAGGTCGCGGGCTACATGCGCGGCGACGTGATGGGGGCCAGCGTGATCGCGCTTGGTATGTGGCGGCACGCGGAGCAATTGAATCTATTTCTCGAGACCCTTCGGCGGACGGGCCGCGTCAAAAACATGGAAATCACTCAGCGCCCCAAAGATGGCATCGTCGACGAGACCCATCTCATCTCCGCCTCGGCAGTGGAGGTGAATGGCGAGCCGTGCGTTATTTCGATGATCAGGGACATCACGGAAATAAAACGCGTCGAGACCAACCTGCGGGCCAGTCACGCGGCATTACGCAAGATCTTCGACGCGACCCTGGACATTATCGTGGTTACGCGCCTGTCCGACGGCAGCTTCATCGATTTCAATCAGCAATTTGAGCGGACCGGTTATCGGCAACAGGATCTCGACGATTCCCGCATCGGCAAGCGCCAGCTCTGGGCAAGCGACCGACAGCATCGGGAGTTTCGCGATCGGATCGCGGCTGACGGCGTCGTGCGCAACATGGAGGTGGACTTCCTCAAGCCCGATGGCGGCGAGATGCCCGCGATGTTGTCCGCGGTGCGGGTCGAACTCGAGGGCGAAGACTGCGTGGTCACGATGATTCGCGACATGACGGCGGCCAGGGAAGCTTCGCGCAAGCTCGAACAGAGCATCAAGGCGCTGAGCGAGAGCGAGGAGACCTTCCGCAAACTCTTCGACGCGAATCTGGACAGCATGACGCTGACCGGAATGGATGGACTCTATCTCGACGTCAACCAGGAATTCCTCCGAGCTACCGGTTTTTCGCGCGAACAAGCTATCGGTCGCCATTTCAGCGAGCTCGTCAAGTGGGTCCATCCTGACGAAATGATTGCCTTCGCCGATCAACTTCTCAGGACCAACGAAGTGCGGAACCTCGAAGTGGCGTTCTGTCACAAGGACGGCTCGGAGCGGCCGGTGCTCCTCTCGGCGGTGAACCTGGAGCTGCGGGGACAGCTCTGCTGCCTGACAATTTCTCGCGAGATTTCCGATCTGAAGATGACCCAGCGCGAACTGGTCGGCGCGCGCGAGGCGGCGCTGGCGGCGTCGCGGGCAAAATCGGAGTTCCTGTCGAGCATGTCACACGAGATTCGCACGCCGATGAACTCCATTCTCGGCATGTCCGATCAGCTGATGGAAACCGCGCTCGACGACGAGCAGCGAAGATATTTGAGCACCGTCATAAGCAATGGCCACGCGCTGCTCGCACTGATCAATAGCATCCTCGACCTTGCCAAGGTCGAGAGCGGGCGCATCAGCCTCGAGGCGGTGGAGTTCGATCTCAAAGATGTGACCGAGAAGGTACTCGAGACGCTGGCGATTCGCGCGCACGAGAAAGGCCTCGAGCTGATGGTGCGGTTTGCTCCGGCGCTCCCTGAGCTGGTGCTTGGCGATCCATTGAGACTCAGCCAGATTCTCATCAACCTGATCGGCAACGCGATAAAATTTACCCACAAAGGTCAGGTGCTGGTGGCAGTCGATCGCGATCCGGACTCGACCAGAGCGGGCGGGCTCAAGTTCACGGTGACCGATACTGGAGTTGGAATCGCGACCGACAAGCGCCATCTGCTGTTCCACGCGTTCAGTCAGGCCGATTCTTCGACCTCGCGTAAATACGGCGGCAGCGGGCTGGGACTGGCAATCGTCTCGCGGCTGGTCGCGTTGATGCACGGCACGGTCGAGGTGGCGAGCGAACCCGGCACTGGCAGCGCGTTTTCGTTCACCGCGCAGTTCGGGACTGCGAAAGGCCTACCGGCCGCGCGCGCGCGGACATTCGGCGACGCCAGAATAATCGTGGTCGACAGCAATGCCGACAGCCGGGCGATCGTTTCGGAACTACTCATTGAGCAAGGGGCGGAGGTGATCCAGGCGTCGTCGGGAACGCAGGCGATAGCGGAACTTCGGCGCTACGGCTCGTCAAGGTCGCGGGCCCAGATCGTGCTGCTCGACATCGCAAGCCCCTTAAAAAGTGCGTTCAACCTCGCGGAGCAGCTCTTCAGCGGGGGGCCGGGACGGCCGGAGATCGTGATGATGTTGCGCACCAGCGACTTGACCAGCGAGGTCGGGCGCCTGCGTGCGCTCGGGCTCGACAACTATATTGTCAAGCCGGTTCGGCGCGCTGAATTATTCGCCGCGGTAGCCCGAGCATGCGCTGGAACGCACCTCGAACCGCGCGGCGACAGGCCTGCGTCCGCGGCAATCGCGCCGCCGTCAGCTTCGTCGCCAATACTCAATCGGCCTT
The DNA here is from genome assembly GCA_963733715.1 of uncultured delta proteobacterium. Classification (GTDB taxonomy): domain Bacteria; phylum Desulfobacterota; class Binatia; order Binatales; family Binataceae; genus Binatus. Next base: position 28,042 of record CAVTEN010000026.1, on the reverse strand, counting down.
TGCAGATTCTGATGGCCGACGACTCGCACGATAACCGCGCGCTGATTCGCGCATATCTGAAAAAAACGCCCTACCTCTTGGTCGAAGCCGAAGATGGACAGGAGGCGATCGATAAATTTGTCGCCGGGAATTTCGACCTGGTGCTGATGGATATCCAGATGCCGAACGTCGACGGCTACGAAGCGACCAGCACGATTCGAGTCTGGGAAGTGGCAAACAGTCGCCGCCGCACTCCGATTGTCGCACTGACGGCGTCGGCACTGGAAGAAGCAGTGCATCGCACCAGAGAGGCGGGTTGCGACGCGCACATAACCAAGCCGGTCAAAAAATCAACACTGCTCGGCGCCATCCGCGACGCAATTGAAACCAGCGCGTTGGATGACGACGAGGCCGCGGTGACCAATCTCAAGGAGGAACCATGCCGGACCGCGTAATTGTTGAAGTGGACGAGGATTTAAGCGATCTGATTCCGGGCTTTATGATCCACAAGCGCGCCGACATCGAGACGATATTCGAGGCGGTCACGCGGCGCGACTACGCAGAGATCGGCCGCATCGCGCATCGCGTCAAGGGCGAAGGGGGCAGCTACGGATTCGACACAATCACAGAAATAGGCCGCTCGCTCGAACATGCCGCCGCGATTCGCGACGACGGGGCAGTGACGACGCTCGCGCGCCAGCTGCTGAGCTACCTCGATCACGTCGAGATAGTGTTCCAGCCGTCCCGGGATTAGTTCGTCGACAGCCGGACGCGCGCTTGCGGCGATGCGATCGCGATGCTAGCGATCGAAGACGCTTGCTGACCTCGACCAACTCACCGACTGCCCTCTTCCGCGCGCTGCTTGCCGCCGCAATAGCAATTTCATGCGTCGCCACGCAGGTAAGCGCTGCCGATGTCGAGATCCCGCCCGCGGTGGCCGACTATGCGTCCGCGATGGGCGACTTGCAGACCTCGCGCGGCAAGAGTCCGATCGAGCCGGTGTTCGAAGCCGGCATGCAGGTGAGTCCGCAGGTTCAAGCGATCCTTCCCGACCTCAGTGAATCGCAGTATCAGCAAGTCCAGCGCCAGATGCAGGGGTTCATCGTGGTACGCCAGGAGCCGACAACCGTGCGCCCGAGCGTCGACTACTTCAGGACGCTGGCGCGCAAGCAGGGCACCAAGGCGGACAAGGCCTTCTTCGCCATCTACTCGCGCACCGAACCAGACGGCAACGGACCGTTCCCCGCCTACATCCAGCAGCAGACCGACGAATCCGGATGCACGCGCTTCGATGGCAAGCTGATGGTCGATCTCTACAAGGGATGGATGACCTTCCGCACCATGTACCCCGACGATTACGCGTCAGAAGCGCAAGGCGAAATCGACAGTCTCGAAACAGAACTCCTCACCGGCATCTGCAGTTGCGACGACTCAGGAAAAACAGCGGAAGGCCTGCAAGCCTTCATCGTCGCATTCCCGGACTCGCCCATCACGCCAAAGATCAGAAATCGAATCGTCCAAATCCGCAGCAGCAAATCAAGCTTCCGTTTCAACTGCCACGCGGGATGAGCAGAAAAAGGGGGAAGCATGAAAGCGAGAACAGTAGCAGTAGTGATTCTCGTCTCTGCTGCAAGGCTTCTTCTTGTGAGCGCGACTGCGCGGGCGTATGACTTCGCGAACATCTGCCCACCGCAGGCTCCGCCGAAATGGGCCGTTTCAGCCGAGACCTGGTCGCAGTTCGTCAACTCGTGCATAGCCAACGACGCTGCGGCGACGGCGGGTCGACCGTTCGACCGTCCGTTTTGGGACAAGTGCATCGGAAGGTGCGGTCTCGCAGATGCCGCGGAAAGTCGAACGCCGCCGACACCAGCGCCCAAAAATCTGACGACTACTTCCGGGTCCCCTGCAAATCCGAACGGGTGCCCCGACGTGCCGGCGTCGCCCGCGCCGCCAAACTTTGAAATTAGGCCGGGGGACTGGGCAGAGTTCCGAAAGATGTGCATGAACGCCAAAGACGGGGGAATGGGTTGCGGCTACATCTGCAGCGGCGCGAGAGAGCGGTGGCATCTATGGGAGTTGCAGCAATCAGGTCAACTGAAACCCAATACCTTTCCGTCTCCTACCGACAAACCTCAAGGTCCCTTCCCGCTTCCCGGCGGCGCGAAGGGATATATTCTGCCGATGCAGCCCGCTCCCATCGTTTCAACGCCCGACGCTGGATGAGCGTTCGATTTTCCTCCCCGCCATCGCATTTCCATGTGTCATCCCGAGCGTAGCCGAGGGACCCCGGATTTTTTTCGGCGTGCACCACTTCGACCTCTCTGAAGGCGCGCGAAGCTGAGGACGCTGGGTGCGGAGAGTTCAGCTCCGCCTACGCCAAACGAAGTTGATGTTGCTCAGCACCGCAAAAGATCCGGGGTCCCTCGGCTGCGCTCGGGATGACAGAAAGAACTCGGGCCGAAACGTGAAGTCTAGTTTGCGGCGAGGTCGGCGCCGTGCTCCCCGAGAGTGGCGAGGCTAAGGCCTTTGAACGCGGGCTCCTGGGTGGCCATCGCGGTAAAGATCGCATCCGACGAATGCGGGCGATCGATGCCGTCGAGTGCGTGGCCCAGCCGTGCGATTGCCTCGACGCCGGCGATCGCGTTTCCTGGCGGCGGGAACGCTGCGTTGATTCGCTGCACGCGGCCCTGGAAGTTCGTGAAGCTGCCGTCGAGTTCCGGATACGCCGCGATCGGCCAGACCTGGTTCGCCATCTGGCAGGTCTCGTTGGCGTCTGTAGATAGCACCAGCATGTAGTCGAGCGCGCCGAAGCGCCTGACGAACTCCTCTTCGCCGAGCGCGCGAACCAGGTCGGCGCGGAATGCGATCAGCATCTTGAGTTCGCCCGACGCGACTGCCGATGCGAGGCCGTCGAGTCCGTCGGCAGAGAGCCCGAGTGCCGCGAGTCCGCGCGTGTTGGGATTTTTGTTGGCGCGAATCAGCAAGTCGTCATCGCCGCTGGCGCCCGGCGGCGACCAGCTTAGCGTCGCGATTCGATCCGATCCGATCGCGGTCTTCATGAACTGCTTCAGCGCGAAGGCCTCCTCGTTTGTCGAAGTGGCGTCGACGACCGCCGCGATCGAGTTGGGTCCATATGTGCGCTTGTAGTCCGCGATGATCGACGCCGCGCGCCTGACGCCTTCACCCCACGTCTCAGGCACGAGCTGATCCTTCATCTGCACCAGCGGCGACGTGAGCCGCGTCTCGGCCTGCAGCCCCGGAAAACTGTGACGGCCCTCGTCGCACATCCAGTAGCTGTTGACGCCGGGATTGTAGCGCGGCTTGAAACGGTAGATGCGTCCGCGATGGTGATGGATGTCGATGGCGCATCCGCGCTCGCATCCGCCGCACACCGAGGTCGTGCGATGCAGGTACCATACGCGCATCCGGAACCGAAATTCTTTTTCGGTGAGCGCGCCGACCGGGCAGATGTCGACGACGTTGCCTGCGTACTTGTTGTTGACCGGCTGGCCGGGATTGATGTCGATGCGGTTGTGATCGCCGCGCTCGAAAATCGCCAGCTCTGAGGTCTTCGTCACTTCGTCGAAGAACCGCGTGCATCGCGCGCACAGGATACATCGCTCCTGATCGAGCATCACGCCCGAGCCGATGTCGATCGCCTTGCCCTTGTGATTTTTCTCGGGCAACGGAAAGCGCGACGGCTGCTGATCGTAATCCATGTAGTAATCTTGCAGCTTGCACTCGCCCGCCTGATCGCAAACCGGACAATCGATCGGATGGTTGATCAGCAGAAATTCGAGCACCGCCTTCTGCGCGACCTTAGCTTTGTCGCTGGTAGTGTGGACGACCATCCCCTCGGCGACGCGCGTGTTGCAGGCGATTTGGAGCTTGGGCGCTTTCTCGATTTCGACCAGGCACATGCGGCAGTTGCCGGGAATCGACAAGCCGGGATGGTAGCAATAATGAGGAATCTCGATGTCGGCGAGCTCGGCCGCACGAATGAGATTCATGCTCGCGTCAGCTTCTACTTCCTTGCCGTCAATCGTAAGCTTCGGCATTTGTTTCAGTGAATCCTGTCAGGCGGCTTGCTGGGCCGAAGTGGTTTTGAAAGGACAGCGCCCGAGCTTCACATGCGCTTCGAATTCGTCGCGATACTTGGGCATGAAGCTCTTCACCGGCATCGAAAGGCTGTCGGCGAGCACGCAAATCGTGTTGCCCTCCATGTTGACGGCAGCGTCCATCATGACCTTCAGATCTTCCATCTTGCCGCGGCCAGCTTCGAGTTCGGTGAGCAACTTTTCGATCCAGCCGCATCCTTCGCGGCACGGCGTGCATTGTCCGCACGACTCGTGATGATAGAAGTGCGCGATAGTTTTCAGCATGTCCACCATGCAGGTGTCTTCGTTCATCACCATCACGGCTGCGGTGCCCATCAGCGAGCCGGCGGCGCGGACGGAGTCGAAATCCATGTTGACCTTGACGGCCTCTTCGGCGGTGAAGATGGGCATCGAAGAGCCGCCGGGGATGACGCCCTTGAGCGCCTTGCCGCCAAGGATGCCGCCGCCGACATCGTAGATCGAGATCCTTCAGCGGAAAGCCCATCGGCAATTCGTACAAGCCCGGCTTGTTGATGTGGCCGGAAAGGCAGAAGAGTTTGGGGCCGGGACTTTTTTCGGGGCCGATCGATTTGTACCAGTCGGCGCCGCGATTGATGATGTGCGGGATGTTCGACAGCGTCTCGACATTGTTGACGACAGTCGGGCATCCGAATGCCCCCTGGATGGCCGGGAACGGCGGCCGATTGCGCGGATACGCGCGCTTGCCTTCGAGCGATTCGAGCAAGCCGGTTTCCTCGCCGCAGATGTATGCGCCGGCGCCGCGATGCGTGACCACTTCGAGGTCGAAACCGGAGCCGAGGATGTTCTTGCCCAGGTAGTTGTTGGCGTAGGCTTCGGCGATTGCGGCGTCGAGAGCTCTCTTCTGAACGGTGAACTCGCCGCGCAGATAAGTGTACGCGACATGCGAGCCAACGGCGCGACATGCGATTCCGATGCCCTCGATGACGGCGTGGGGATCGAATTCGAGTTCGTAGCGATTGGCAAAAGAGCCGGGCTCGCTCTCGTCGGCGTTGCAGCACAGGTACACCGGCTTCTTCGAATCCTTCGGGATGAAGCTCCACTTGACGCCGGTTGGAAACGCCGCGCCGCCGCGCCCGCGAAGATTCGAGTTCTTGACCTCGTTGATAATCTCCTCGGGCTTCATCTCGAACAGCGCCTTGCGCAGCGCCTTGTATCCGCCGTTGCCGACGTACACGTCGAGCTTGCGAAGATCAGGGATATCCAGCCAGCGAGTCAGTATCCGTTCCATGTGAATCCGGGTGCGATCGTTATGAGGTTCAGACGGGATGCTTTTCGCTGAGCGCCATCAGTTTCTGCTTCTCGCCCTGGATTTTCCGCTGCAACGCCATCAGCGCGTCGAGCACGCCCTCGGGCCGCGGCGGACATCCGGGAACGTACACGTCAACCGGGACGATCCTGTCGATGCCGGGCAGGGTCGCATAGTTGTCGTAGAAGCCGCCGGTCGAAGCGCATGCGCCAAACGCCATCACCCATTTCGGCTCCGCCATCTGCTCGTAAACGCGTCGCAAAATCGGCCCCTGCCGAACAGTCACGGTGCCGATCACCATCAGCAGGTCGGCCTGTCGCGGAGTGAAGCGCGGCAACAGAGCGCCGAAGCGATCGATGTCGTACGGCGTCATCGAGAGCGACATATATTCCATCGCGCAGCACGCCGTCGCGAACGGATAGGGAAAGATCGAAAATTTTCGTGCCCACCCGATAGCCTTGTCGAGCCGGGTCAGGACTGCGGTATCGCCGAGCAGAATCTCGTCGCCCTTGGACCCTTCGATCCCGCTTTTAGTTAATGCCATTGCTGCCTCTGGCGCTTGATATATACGTTAAATCGTTACAGTTGAAGGCTACAAGCATCGCGTCAGCCCGTCAACGAATACTAATGAAGCGGGGGCTCGAAGTGAAGCAAAACTTGCGCCCGGTAGAGAAAGCTGAAGCTCTACGAAACCATCACCAGGGAGGTTGCGCATGGATAGGAACCGGCTCGGGTTGGTTACCTCAGTACTGTTGAGCGTCGCCTTCATCGGCGGAGCGCAGGCGAGCTCGTTGGCGCAGACGCGATCGCTTGCGGATGCGTACCGGATAATCGCGTCCAAAGAGTTCGTCGACCTGACGCATTCATTCAGCCCATCGACGCCGGTGTGGAAAGGATTCGGACCCGCGACGTTCTCCGCCGCGACGGATCCCGCGACCGGTCGTCCCTACACTATCGACCACGACGGATTTCGCGCCCAATTTTTCGCGATGGTCGGGCAGTACGGCACGCATATCGATCCGCCCGCGCACTTCGACTCGGCAGGCGCAACGGTGGACGAGATTCCAGTCAAACAGATGATCCTGCCGCTGGTGGTTTTCGATCTCACTCCGATGCTCAAGAGCGATCCCAATCACCTCCTCACCGTGGACGACATCAATGCGTGGGAAAGGACTCACGGGCGCGTCCCGGCAGGCTCCTTCGCCGCGTTGCGCACCGACATGTACAAGGACTGGAACAAGAATCCCCGGCGCTTCGAGCGCAATCCATTCCCGGCGTGGTCGCCGGCGGCGATCCGGTTTCTGTATGAGCAACGCGGCATCGTCGCGAACGGTCACGAGTCGATGGATACAGACCCGACGGCGGGCCTCGAGTCCGAGAGCTGGCTGCTCAAGCACGGTCACTGGCAAATCGAGGTGATGGCCAACCTGGACAAGGTGCCCGCCACCGGCGCGCTGATAGTAGTGAGCTGGCCGAAGCCGCAGCATGGCCTGGGGTTCCCCGCGCGCGCGTTCGCGATCCTGCCGTAGCTTTAGGAAGGATCCGGGATTCTTCCCCTTCGGCTACGCTCAGGGCTTCGGCTGTTGGAAGCGGAGCTATCAAGAAGCGCTCTGAATGACACAAAGATAGGACGACACAAAGAGTGAGCAGGCTAGCTCTCGCGATGTGGCCCAGAACCCTCACCTACCGGCCGCTGCGCCCGCCGGCCTCCTCTCCCGTAAATAACGGGCGAGGTAAATTCCCGGACCGCTTCTCCCCAAAAGCCTTCTAACAGGGACGAAGTCCCGCATCTTTCTTTATACTAAGGTGCAGGGGTTACCCCTGCCCAAGGAAGTGTGAAACCCACGGTGGGTTTCACGTTAGATTAAATTCTTCACGAAATTCGCAGGACGCCGGCGCCTTTGATTTCGTCGTGCTTGAGCATCTTGAGGGCGACGTTTGCTTCCGCGAGGCCGAAGGACATGGTGCTGATGCGAATTGGAATCTCGGCCGCCAGCTTCAGGAACTCCTCGCCGTCGGCGCGCGTGTTAGCCGTCACGCTGCGAAGTTCTTTTTCGTAGAAAAGATGTTTCTCGTAATCGAGCACAGGAATCGGACTTAGATAGATTCCCGCGACTGCGAGAATGCCGCCGCGATCGAGCGCTTGCATTGCGGGCAGCACGAGATTTCCCGCCGGTGCGAACAGGATTGCGGCGTCGAGCGGCGCGGGCGGCGAGTCTTCTGCATTGCCGATCCATTCGGCGCCAAGATCCTTCGCCAGATCGCGATGCGGTCCGCCGCGGCTCATGACGAACACGCGACATCCCCAATGGCGCAGGACCTGGATCGCGAGATGTGCCGATCCGCCGAATCCGTAGAGGCCGACGGTCGCACCGGGCTTGATGTCGGCGCGCTTGATTGCGCGAAATCCTATAATTCCGGCGCACAGCAACGGCGCCGCTTCTTCATCGCCGAGCGAATCGGGGAGCGAATACGCAAAGTCCTCGCGCACGACGGCGTATTCGCAGTAGCCGCCGTCGTGGTCATAGCCGGTGAAGCGCGCGTTCAGGCACAGATTCTCGCGACCGCGACGGCAATAGACGCAGACGCCGCAGGTCTCGCGCAGCCATGCGATCCCGACTCGATCGCCCTGCTTGAAACGAGCGGCGCCGACGCCGCGCTTGTCCACGACGCCTACAATTTCATGACCGGGAATTATTCGCGGATGGCGCGGCGGCAGGTCACCTTCGGCGACGTGAAGGTCGGTGCGGCACACGCCGCAAGTGCGCACGCGCACCAGAATTTCGCCTGGCCCCGGCTCCGGAACGGCAGCGTCGAGGGCGTGGAGCGGGTCCGATTCGATCGGCGCGGGCTTTTCAACCACCATCGCCTTCATAGAAAATATTATAGTGAATCCGCCTGCTGTTGGCTTGTAAAAAAGCCTGTTGAGCCATCGAAAGGCGAGGAATTGTGCTACCTTTTATAGTCGTGCTCCCCGTGCTCTATTGAGCCGCACGAATGCAGGCGCAGAAGCAAACTCCACCGAACAACGAACTCTCGTTCGCGCGCGCCGATAACTCCACGCTGGTCATCCGCCTTGCCGGCGATTGGCATCTTCGTCATGGCCTGCCCTCGCCGGACATCGTAGCGAAACAACTCGACACCGAGCCGAAGCCCACAAAGATAACCTTCGACGCCGCCGACCTTCGCGATTGGGACAGCGGCCTGCTTACGTTTCTGATCGGCGTCAGCGAGCTCTGCCACAAACGCAATCTGCCCGCGGACTGGTCCCCGCTGCCCGAGGGCGTGCGCAGCCTGATCAAGCTGGCGGAGGCGGTGCCGGAGAAAACCGGCGCGCGCGCGGAAGTCTCGCATACTTCGTTTCTCGAGGAGGTTGGCCACGAAGCGATTTCGTACGCGCAGGCGCTGGATGATTTTCTGCGCTTCCTCGGCGAAGTCACGATCGCGTTCGCCAAGCTTCCTTTCGGCAAGGCGCGTTTTCGAAAAGTTGATCTGATGATCAATCTCCAGGAATGCGGCGCCAGCGCGTTCGGCATCGTCACGCTGGTCACGTTCCTGGTCGGTGTGATTCTCGCCTTCGAGGGTGCGGTACAGCTGCAACAGTTCGGCGCATCGATCTACGTCGCCGACCTGGTCGGAATTGCGATGAGCCGCGACATGGGCGCGATGATGGCGGCGATTATCATGGCGGGCCGCACCGGAGCTGCGTTTGCCGCGCAGCTTGGCTCGATGAAGGTGACGCAGGAAATCGACGCGCTGACCACGATGGGCATCTCACCGCTCGAATTCCTGGTGTTGCCGCGTGTGCTCGCGCTGTTCCTGATGATGCCGCTGCTGTGCGTCTACTCCGATTGCCTGGGGGTGGCCGGAGGAGCGTTCGTCAGCGCGACGATGCTGCATATCCCGCTCGGCACGTATCTTCGCGAAACGCAGGCGGCGGTCACACTTACCGACATCTTCGGCGGCGTATTCAAGGCCGCGATTTACGGCATCATCATCGCAGTCGCGGGATGCCTGCGCGGGTTCCAGTGCGGCAACAGTTCGTCGGCGGTCGGCGAGGCGGCGACCGAGGCGGTGGTGACGGGAATCGTCTACGTAATCATCGCGTGCGGAGTCTTCGCGTTCGTCTTCAATGTGCTGGGAATCTAATTTTTGATTTTTTCACTTTTCACTGTCGATTTTTCCCGAGGGTCGAAAATCAAGCCGGACAAGCCGGGCGAATTGAATGACTGAAATGGCCACCACGCATCCATCAATCAACGCTTCGGACGGGAAACCCGTCTCCGTATTGAAGTTCCCCAAGGACGGGCCTCCGCCTATTCACGGTGAAGGATCTCACGATGGCGTACGGAACCTTCGTGCTGATGAAAGATATAAATTTCACCGTCAATCACGGCGACATCTTCATCATCATGGGCGGCAGCGGCAGCGGAAAAAGCACCCTGCTCCGCCACATGCTCGGACTGATCGAGCCCGCCAAGGGCGAGATTTTGTACGGCGATTTCAATTTCACCAAGGCCGAGCCCGAGCAGCGCGAGGAGATGCTGCGGCACTTCGGCGTTCTGTATCAGAGCGGCGCGCTATGGAGCTCGATGACGCTGTCGGAAAACGTCGGGCTGCCGCTCGGCGAGTTTACCGACCTGTCGGATGAGGAAATCCGCGAGGTTGCCGCGCTGAAGCTGGCTCTGGTCGGGCTCAAGGGCTTCGAGAATTATTATCCAAGCCAAATAAGCGGCGGGATGCAGAAGCGGGCGGGCCTTGCGCGCGCGATCGCGCTCGACCCGGAAATACTTTTCTTTGACGAGCCGTCGGCCGGCCTCGATCCGATCAGTTCGCGGCTGCTCGACGACTTGATCCTCGAGCTGCGCGACAACCTCGGCGCGACGGTCGTCGTCGTGACTCACGAGCTCGCCAGCATTTTTGCGATCGGCAACAACAGCATTTTTCTCGATGCGGAGAGCAAGACCGTAATCGCGCAAGGCAACCCCAAGGACCTGCTCAAGAATTGCAAAGATCCCCGCGTGCGGGCTTTCCTGACTCGCGGAGAAGAAGACAACAAAACGGACCAATCAGCGAGGGATCATGGGTAAGCGAATCAATCCGGCGACGGTGGGTGCGTTCGTTCTGGGTGCGATAGGTCTGATTCTGGCCGCGGTCGTTGTTTTCGGATCGGGCAACCTGTTCCGCAAGACGCACGAATATGTCATCTACTTCGCCGGCGATATCAACGGCCTCAGGGTCGGCGCGCCGGTCAAGTTCAAGGGCGTCGAGATAGGCCAGGTCAAGAGGATCAAGTTGCGCCTCGAGCAGGAGGTCAATCGCAACAACGGCCAGCTGAGAGCCGACGTGCGCATCCCGGTGATCATCGAGCTCGACGAGGACAAGATCGTTTCCCACGGCGGCAGCGAGATCAACCTGGACGACCCGCATACAGTTCCCAATCTTATCCGCGAGGGGATGCGCGCGCAGTTGGGCTCCGACAGCTTCGTCACCGGCCTGATGTACGTCGCGCTGGACATCCAGCCGAATACGCCGATCCAGATGGTCGCGCCGCCCGGTTCTCCGCTCCAGGAAATTCCGGCAGTTCCAAACACACTCGAACAGGCGCAGGCCGTTGCCGTGCGAATTTTCGAACGGCTCGACAAGGTGGACTTCGCCGCCGTCTTCACCCAGATGACCGGCATGCTCGATTCGATCAGGCAAATCACCACCTCGCCTTCGCTCAGGGAAGCCATCAACAATTCCGAGAAGACGCGGGAGCAATTCGACCGCGCGCTGGACAGCACGCAGCAGGCCCTCAACACAGTGAAGAACCAGGTGCCGCCGCTGTCGCAATCATTGCAGAAGACTTCGGGTTCCACGGACGCCGCCGCGAAACAGGTCAAGCTGACGCTGGGCACGGTGCAGACGACTATCGAGCCCAACTCGCCCATCAACTACCAGGCGCTGCAGACGCTGCAGGACGTCTCCGCCGCCGCGCACTCGATCAAGGAGTTGGCGGACTACCTGCAACGTAATCCGAGCGCGATCGTTCGCGGGCGCGACTTCAGCCAGGACTAGCCGATGACCTTGACCAGTTTTTTCAGAATTTTCCTCGCTGGAGTAATTGCGGCGTCGGTGTCCGGATGTTCATACATGGCGAAAGCGATTCTCGCCCCGCAAAAAGATATCTCGAAGTTCTATCTCCTGACACCCACCGCAGACACCGCGACGCCAGCGCCAGCGCAAGCGACCTCGCAAAGCACAAGCGACCCTTTCACGCTCGGCCTGGGCCCGATCAAACTCCCTCCATATCTCGATCGCCCTGAAATAGTAATGCGCGCCGCCCCCAATCGGCTGGAACTATCGAAGGAAGACAGATGGGGCGAGTCGCTGCAAAATGGTTTCACCCGAGCGATGGAGCGTAACCTCGCCGCACAAACCAGCGCGGCGGTGATCGTGTTCCCGTGGTACAACACCGTGCACGTTGACATGCAGGTGCAGATCGACGTCTACCGCTTCGAGACCGACGCCCAAGGCATCGCGACGCTGTCAGCGAAATGGACGATCCTCGACTCAACCGGCAAAAATATTCTGTACACAGTGGAAGCCCACCTGACCCAACCGTCAAAGCCCGGCGACAACACCGAGGCCGCCGCCGCCCTAAGCCGCGACATCGGCGACCTAAGCGGTCAGATCGCAAACATGGTGCAACAACTACGCTCGCATCAAGGAGCGCATCCAGCGTGATCTCCCTAGTCCGGTTCCCCTTCCCACTATGGGAAGGGGTTAGGTGTTAGGTCGCCCGCATCTTACGCAATCCTGATGTGCTCACTTTTTGTGATGCTCTATCCCAGCTTCGAGCTTCTCCAGCGCACATTCCGTCATCCTGAGCGAAGCGAAGGATCTCGCGCGTAGCGCTTACTGCAGGCGCCGGGCGCAGGAGCGTCCGTCGAGACTCTTCGCTATGGAAGCCTCCGTCAGAATGACACAAGGCAAACTGCGCTCAGAATGACGTCGCAAATGCAGACGGCTAGTGTGACGGAGATCCTTTCCTAGGGCGAAACTACTGCCACCCCATCCGTCACACCATCCGCGGTAAGGTTGTTGTACCCGATCGTATCCTCGTTGCTGAGAAACGTAAAAGGCATGTTGGCTACCGCGGAACGGAAAACAGAAACTCCCGCAGGACTGCCGAGGCCAGCAAAACTACTGATAGCCACCTGGTCTCCCGTGTCCCAAGTCTTCAGGACCTTAGATTTCCCCTTCATCAGGGTAAGAGTCGTGGTGGGAACGGTTATATTGAAATCGCTGTGGTTGATTGCAGGGTCGAACACCGCGCAATTCTTGCAGGCAAAAGAAAAGAAGCGAGTATTCGCAGACACCTCGGGGTTGTAGAGATTGACGTTCACCCGGAACTCGCCCACGAACGGATGATCTGCTGAGGCGGTCAGGTCAATCCGGTAATGCCCAGTCTTGGAGAAGGTCATAACCATTCCGATCACATCAACCGTTCCCGTCTGATCGGCGACCGGATCGGTGAAAGTGAGGGTGCGAGCTTGAGCTGTACTCACAAGCGTGAAACAGAGAATCCCCAACAGTGTGACGATCTGCGATACTGAACGGCTAAGCTTCATTTGTACCTGCCCCCTCGGCGCGAGCGGATTTCTGCGCCACCCGTACTGTATGGACAACGGGCAGCATACGCCACACACCCCGGGTGCGCCCGAAGTCGAGCTCCAACGAGCTACAGTTCGAAATCGGCTTCTTCGAGAATTCGCGCCGCGCGATACAGGAAGCTGTTGCCAAGGACGCCGTCCACGACGCGATGGTCGTACGACAGCGCCAGGTACATCATGGTGCGAATCGCGATCGCGTCGGCGCCGTCAACCTCGACCACCACCGGCCGCTTCTTCACCTCGCCCATCCGCAGGATACCGACCTGCGGCTGATTGATGATCGCGAAGCCGTAGAGATTGCCCTCGCGGCCGGGATTCGAAAGCGTAAAACTGCCGCCCGCGAGATCGTCTGCGGTGATCTTCTTCTCGGCGACTTTGCGCCGCAGAGTCTCGATTGCGCGCGCAATCCCGACCACCGACATCGTTTGCGCCGCCTTGATCACCGGCACCAGCAAGCCCTCGTCGGTATCCATCGCGATGCCGAGATTAATCTCGCGCCGGATTACGACCGCGTCGCCGACCACCGACGCATTCATCCGCGGAAATTCCTTCAGCGCTCGAACCGTCGCGGCTGCTGCCAGCGGCAGAAACGTGAGATTGAATCCTTCGCGGCGCGCGAACTCGTCCTTATGCTTTTCGCGCAGACGCATCGCATTGGTTACGTCCACTTCCGCGACGGTGCCGACGTGCGGCGAATGCGTCTTGGAATAGACCATGTGCTCGGCGATGAGCTTGCGCCGGCGCGTGAACGGCTCGACGATATCGCCCTCGACCGGCTGATAGACGGGAGGCTTGAACCCCGGCCCCGATTGCGGCGGCTGCTGTTGCGTCGTCGATGCGGCGCTCGTCGCTGGACGCGGACTGCTTTGCGCGGCGCCGTTGGTCTGCGGCTGCGGCGCCGCCGGCGTTCCGCCCTTGCGCAGCGTATCGAGGTAGCGCTGCAAGTCGCGCTTGCTGACACGTCCGCCAATTCCGGTGCCGGGAACGCGACTGAGATCGATGCCCTCTTCCGCCGCTATCTTCAGCACCACCGGAGAAAAGCGTCGCGGACCCCCGGCCTCGGATTCGACTTCATGCACACCCGCACTCGCCGTCTGCATCGGCTGAGGCGATGGCGTCGGCTGGGGCGGCGGTGTGGGTGACGGCGGCGGCGGTGCCGGCTTCGCCTGCGCTGGAGCTGGTTCCGGCTTCGGCGCGACTTTCGGCGCGACGACTTTGAGTTTTGCCGAGGCCTCAGCGCCAGCCGGCTCGATCACCGCGAGCGTCGCGCCGACCGGCAGCGTCTGCCCTTCCTCGGCGACAATCTTCGCGATTCGGCCCGCACCCGGCGACGGAATCTCGGTGTCAACTTTGTCGGTCGAAATCTCAACCAGCGGCTGGTCCTCGATGACGACGTCGCCTTCCTTGACCAGCCACTTCGTGATCGTGCCTTCGACGACACTCTCGCCCATCTGCGGCATCGTAACGTCGATTGCCATTTCAATACGCCGCCAGGCTGCGAATCGCTTCCACGATTTTGTTGGTGTTCGGCAAAATGAAATCTTCCAGCGGCGGACTGAACGCGACGTGCGCATCCGCGGCCGCGACCCGGCGCACCGGACCGTCGAGATACTCGAACGCGTTCTCCATGATGATCGCGGAAACCTCGCCGCCGATTCCTCCCGTCAGCCGATCCTCGTGCACGACCAGCACCTTGCCGGTCTTGCGCGCGGTCGCGAGTATCGCCTCGCGATCGAGCGGCAACAACGTGCGCAAGTCGAGCACCTCGACCGCGAGCCCGTCTTCCTTCTCGACGATTCGCGCCGCATCGAGCGACTGCCCGAGCGTGCCGCCGTACGTGATTATCGAAAGGTCGCCTCCTTCCTTGCGAAGCTCCGCGACTCCTATCGGCACTGTGAAGTCGCCTTCAGGAAGATCCTCCTTGATACTGCGATAGAGCCGCTTGTGCTCGAAGTACACGACCGGATTGCCGTCGCGAATCGCGCTCTTCAGAATTCCTTTCGCGTCGTACGGCGTCGCGGGTGCGACCACTTTGAGTCCCGGGACGCGCGTGAACCACGCCTCGGGATTTTGCGAATGGAACAGCGCGCCATGAACGCCCGCGCCCGACGGTGCTCGAATCACCAGCGGACACGACGCCTTGCCGCCATGACGGTAGCGCAGCGTCGCCGCAGTGTTGACGATCTGATCGAAACCGCACGAAATGAAATCCGCGAACTGCATTTCGACCACCGGACGCATCCCGAGCACCGCCGCGCCAACACCCGCACCGATAATCAGCGCCTCCGAGATCGGAGTGTCGATGACGCGTTCCTCGCCGAACGCGTCGAGCAATCCTTCTGTCGCCTTGAACGCGCCGCCCAACTCCGCGACGTCCTCGCCCATGACGAAAACATTCTCGTCGCGGCGCATCTCCTCGTGCAGCGCCGCGTTGATCGCCTTGATGTAAGTAGCTTCCATGATCTAACGGTTGCCGTTGGTCGAAGAGTTGGGCGAAGTGGACGCGCCGGGCGGCGCATAGAGATCTTCAAGTGCTTCTTGAGGTTCTGGCAGTGGGCTGCTCTCGGCATAATCCACCGCGGCCTGCACCGCCTTGTTCACCCGTTCGTCAATCTGCTCGCGAATGCGCTTGATCTCGTGGCCCTTTTTTTCGAGATAGAACTCGAAGCGCGGGATCGGATCGCGGCTCTGCCATTCGATCAGCTCTTCCTGATCGCGATACAGCGCCGCGTCGTGCTCGCTATGCCCACGGTAGCGATAGGTCTTGCATTCGATCAGCACTGGACCTTCGCCGGCGCGCGTCTTCGCAATGTGGCGCTCGCTCAACTCGAGCACCGCGAGCAAATCGTTGCCCGAGCACACGTGACCCTTGAAGCCGTAGCCCTCCGCCCGATCCGCGACGTCCTCGATCGCCATCTGCTTTTCGAGCGGCGTCGAATATGCGTAGCGGTTGTTCTCGCACACGAAAACGACCGGCAGTTTGTGCACGCCGGCAAAGTTCATCGCTTCATGCACGTCGCCGCGCGAGGCCGCGCCCTCGCCGAAGAAGGCGACCGCGACGTTGGGATTCTTTTTCATTTTGAATTTGAGCGCCGCGCCGACCGCGACCGGCAGCGACGAACCAAGCATCGAGGTCGATCCGAAAACGCCGTGCTCCAAATCGCCGCCGTGAAGAAACGAATCCTTGCCGCGCGCGAGCCCGGTCTCCTTGCCCATCAACTGCGCCATCAGCCGGCCCGGATCGACGCCGCGCATGATGAACACGCCCATGTCGCGATGGAGCGGCGCGGTGAAGTCGCCGTCGTGCAGGGGAGCGCAGATGCCGGTGACGATCGCCTCCTGGCCGGCGCCGGAGTAAACGCCGCCGAGGATTTTGTTCTGGCGATGCAATCGCGAGACGCGTTCCTCGAACGCGCGAATCAACTTCATCCAGTAGTAGAGCTGGAGCTCGTACTCGACGCGCGGAGCGGGCTCGACGGCAGCGCCGCGCGCAACATTGGTTTCGGGCATCTGGGTACTCCGGTCTCGCCTATCCCGTTCAGACTAACTCCTGCGAATGAGCGGGGCAAAACGCTTTTGTCTCGAATCGCGACAGTCATTCCAGCAGTTTCCGCACGCGGTCTTTCAACGACGCATCACCTCTGAACAGCAGGTCCGGCAGCCGCAGCGTGAGCTCGATCCAGTTGCGATCGCGGCGCCCGACTTCGCGCAGTATCGCGAGACCGTCGTCGATCTTGCCGAGCTGGAGCAGCGCGATCGCATGCCAGTAGCGCATTTCAGGATTGTCGCCGATCAGGCGCTCTGCCGCCGTGAACTCACGCTCGGTCGTTTCCAGATCGCTCCGCTGAGCAGCCTCGTTACCAAGACGCATATGAATGTAGGCGCGGCGGACGGCGACCAGGCGGCGAATCTCGACCAGCGGCTCTGCGCGCGTCGTCGACGCGAAGATCGAAGATGGTGTCGACCCATGGACGACCGGTGCTCTTCGCTTCGACAATCAAAATCGCCGCAGACTGACGCCCGCGAATATCGCCACCTTCGGCCTCGGCCGCATCGAGCGCCACGAGGAATCGATCGACCAGTTCGCCCTTGGCGCCGCGGTATGCCTCCGCCATCGCGGGCCACACCGAGTTCTTGAGCATCATGTTGGCCTGCACCGAAAATGCGTCGCCGGTGATATGCCCCGCCTCCGCAATCGCAAACTGTCCGGTGTGAGCCGCGACTTGGCCGTGCGCATCGACCATCGCGACCTGCCGCACCGCCTGCATCGAGTCGCTGGCGACCAGACCCGCGAGCGTATCGGACGCGCCCTTGCCCGCGCGCATCAAGTCGAGCCCGAGCTTCCCGTACGCAGGATCGGAGAGCGATTGCGTCGCGACCGCACCGACGCCTGCTTCCGCCCACGTGACGACCGAGCCGACCGAAAAGTAATGCGACTGCACGGCAACGCCGAGCTGCCCGGTGTCAGAATCGCGCGCGACAATCGAATATGTGTGAACGAGCTGATCGGCTGTCGGGCTCATTGTTGGCGTCCTCCTGTGGCACAGGCTTTAGCCTGTGGTCCTCAGCCTGGATTTGCACGGACCAGGAAATCACAGGCTAAAGCCTGTGCCACAGGGTCGAAACGATTGTGATATCGAGCCCGCCAAATGGCCACCGGAATTCGCGCGCATACCTCATTTGAATCGCGTATGCTGAAAGCGTGAAGCTTCGCCAGACTGCCGCGTTCGTGTTTGTTGGCTGGTATCTGCTGATGCCGACTTCCCTCAAAACAATGCCAAAAGGCTACGTCTGGGGTCCGCAGAAGCGCTTAACTTTCGATACCCATGAACAATGTAACAGCTACAGGCAAAACTTAATTATCGGAATGCAACGTGCACGATTCCCGCTAACCGGATTCGTCGTCTCCAAATGCATTCAGTCCGAAGATCGCCTCGCGGATTAAGATTTCGACGTGAGCGCAGTTTTCTTTTGCAACTAGGTTGCCTCCCCGTACCTGATGTCTTATAAGCGATTGATGGCCTCGCTACATTCATCGCTCGCTACCGAGCCGCGCGAACGCTCGCCGATTCGCGAGATCCTCGATCGAGCGCTGGCGGGCGCGCGCCTCAGCGATGCGGACGCGATCGCGCTCATCGAATGTCCCGACGGCGATCTCGACGCGATGCTCTCCGCGGCGGCTGAGCTTCGCGATCGCGGCAAGGGCCGCGACGTAACATACTCGCGCAAAGTCTTTTTACCGATTACTAATCTTTGTCGCGACCGATGCACCTACTGCACGTTCCGCAAAGATCCCGGCGACCCGGGCGCGTGGACGATGATGCCCGATGAGATCGCGCTATGGTCGCGGCGCGGCGCCGAGCTCGGATGCAAAGAGGCGCTGATGTGCCTCGGCGACAAGCCGGAGGTCGCGTTCAAGGAATATCGCGAGACGCTGGCATCGCTCGGCGTCCGTACCACGATCGAATACGTCGGACGCGCGTGCGAGATCGCAATTGCCGAGGGACTGCTGCCGCATACCAATGCCGGCCTGATGACGTCCGACGAAATGCGCGCGCTGCGTCCGCTCAACGCGAGCATGGGCCTGATGCTCGAGAATATCTCGCCGCGGCTGCGTGCGCGCGGCGGAGTGCATCAGGCGGCGCCCGACAAGGACCCTGCGCTGCGTATCAAGATGATAGACGAGGCCGGTGAGCTGCGGATTCCTTTCACGACCGGAATCCTGCTCGGTATCGGCGAGACTCCGGCCGAACGCGCGCTGAGCCTGACGGCGATTCGCGACACTCATGAGCGCCACGGTCATATCCAGGAAGTGATCATCCAGAATTTTCGCGCCAAGCCCGAAATTGCGATGGCTGACGCGCCGGAGCCCGACGCATACGACATGGCGCGCGCGATCGCGACTGCGCGCCTGGTGCTCGGACCTACGATGAACGTGCAGGCGCCGCCGAACTTGTCGCCGCGTCAGATCGAATTGTTCCTGAATGCGGGAATCAACGACTGGGGCGGGATTTCGCCGCTCAGCAAGGATTACGTGAACCCCGAGGCGCCGTGGCCGCATCTCGATCGGCTCGGCGAACAATGCGCGCGGGCTGGTTTCACGCTGGGTGAAAGGCTCGCAATTTATAACGAATACATCAATGATGAATGGCTCGACCCGGCGGTCGCGACTAAAGTGCGCGCGATATGGGATCGACCTGTCGGAGGCCAATCATGAACCTGGAGTACTGGCGCACTTACGTCGACGAAATCGAAGCGACTCCCGTCGAGGCTCTGCTCGGCAAGGCGTCCCCCGCGGTGCGCACCGCGCTGGAAAAGTCTCTCCTGAAAAAGGAGCTGACGCCTGAAGAAGGGCTGCTGCTCTACACGTCGGAGGGCGACGACCTGCGGGCGACAGTGAAATGCGCGGACCTCGCGCGCGCCGAGGATATCGGCAACGAAGTCACTTACGTCGTCAATCGCAATATCAACTTCACGAACATATGTTTCGTGGGATGCCAATTCTGCGGCTTCAAGCGTCAGCGCTGGGAGGCCGACGCCTACGATCATTCCGACGACACGATCGTGCGCAAAGTGGCGGACGCAGTCGCGCGTGGTGCGACCGAAATTTGCATGCAGGGCGGAATCAACCCCGACATGCCGCCGTTCAAGTATCGCGACCTGCTCGACGCGATGAAGCGCGCGTTCCCCGAGATTCACATCCACGCGTTCTCGCCGATGGAAATAATGTACGGCGCCAAGCGCGTGCGGATGGACTACCCGGAATACATCACGATGCTCAAGGAGCACGGCCTCGGCTCGATTCCGGGGACAGCAGCGGAAATCCTCGACGACGGCGTGCGCGAGATCCTGAGCCACAAGAAAGTCGACGTCGCCGCGTGGGTCGAGATAATCACCACTGCGCACGCGGTCGGCGTGCCTACTACCTCTACTGTGATGTACGGGCACGTCGAGAGTCCGCAACATGTCGTGAATCATCTCGATTTGCTGCGGACGATCCAGAAGCAGACGCATGGCTTCACCGAGTTCGTGCCGCTGCGATTCATCCATCAGAACACGATGCTCTATCGCAAGGGCCTGGTATCGCCTGTCGATCGCGGGCAGCTGGATTTCCAGATGTACGCAGTCTCGCGCCTGTTCCTGCGCGGGCAAATCGACAATATCCAGACCTCGTGGGTGAAGTGCGGAATCGATCTCGCGGCGCTCACGCTCAAGGCCGGATGCAACGATCTGTCGGGCACGCTGATGGAAGAAAGCATCACGGCGCAGGCGGGCGGCGATTCGGGCGAGTTCGTGCCGGTCGACGTGTTCGAGGAAAAAGCGCGCGAGATGGGCCGCGTCGCGGTCGAGCGCACCACCCTCTACAAGAAGCTCTACGGAAAAAAGGCACCCAATGGCGCGCGGCCAATCGCGATCCCTCCCACGTCGGCAGATAACCACGCTAGCGGGGGGAGTGGGTGCGGCTAAGTTCATCCGCGGACTGGTTCGGCGTATCGATCCCGCGCGGCTGACGGTCGTCGTCAACACCGGCGACGACGAAACCTTTTACGGGCTGCACGTCTCGCCCGATATCGACACCGTCACCTACACGCTCGCAGGCGCGGTGAATCGCGCGCAGGGATGGGGCCTCGAGGGCGAATCGTTCAACGTGCTCCCGGCGCTCGAGCGCTTCTACGGCAAGCCGTGGTTCGGCCTTGGCGATCGCGACCTCGCCACTCATCTATATCGCACCGAGCGGATGCGTCAGGACGTGCCGCTCACTCAAATCACTGCGGAGATCGCGACCGCGTTCAACGTCAAGTCGCGAATCTTGCCGATGAGCGACGATCGCGTGCGGACATTCGTGAAGTTGCGCGGACGTGACGCCATCCCCTTCCAGGAATATTTCGTGCGCGGACGCGCTCGCGGCGTCGTCGAGAAGATCGAGCTTCGAGGAATCGCGGATGCGAGCCCCACTCCCGCAGTCCTCGACGCGATTCGCAAATCCGCCGCTGTCATTTTGGCGCCGTCGAATCCGTTCGTGTCGCTCGGTCCGATCTTGCAATTGAAAGGCGTGCGCGAGGCGCTGCGCCAGGTGAAATCGCGCGTCGCGGCTATCAGCCCGATCGTCGGGGGCAAGACGATCAAAGGTCCCGCCGACAAAATGCTCCGCGGACTCGGGATGGAAGTCTCGCCGCTGGGAGTCGCGCGGCTCTATCGCGACATCGTCGGGCTGTTCGTTCTCGACGACGCCGATAAGCGCTACGTCGAACCGATCGAGCGCCTCGGGATGCGCGCGCTCGCTACCGATACGATCATGACCAGTCCCGAGCGCGCCGCCGCTGTTGGCAAAAGAGGTTCTGCAAGACCTGCAGGTGTAGTACTCTGGTCCGCGAATGCGCACGATAAGTCTCACAGCGGTCGAGGGCATCCCGATGGTGAAAGCCGGTGACGATCTCGCCGCGCTGATCACCAAAGGACTGGCAGACACCGGTTTCAAGCTCGCGGCCGGCGATATTCTCGTCGTCTGTCAGAAGGTAGTCTCGAAATCTGAGGGTCGCATCGTGAACTTCAAGGATTTCGAGCCCTCCGAATTCGCCAAGGCCTACGCCAAGCGATGGGAGAAAGACCCGCGCGCGGTCGAAATCGTACTGCGTCAGACCAGCAGAATCGTTCGCAACGATCGCGGCGTCCTGATCGTCGAGACCGGCCCCGGATGGGTCTGCGCGAACGCCGGCGTCGACGAATCCAACAGCCTCGAAGACGACCTCGCGATCCTGCTGCCGGAAGATCCCGACGCGTCCGCACGCCGACTTCGCGACGAAATTCGCCGCCGCCTCGGCGTCACCGTCGCCGTGCTGATCACCGATACCTTCGGCCGTCCGTGGCGCGACGGCCTCACCGAAATCTGCCTCGGCATCGCAGGCATGAATCCGATCCTCGACTTGCGCGGTACTACCGACCTTGGCGGCCGCGAATTGCATCACACTGTCGTCGCGATCGCCGACGAGATCGCATCCGCCGCCGGCTTGCTGATGGAAAAAGCGGGCGCCATTCCGGCGGTCGTCGTGCGCGGATACCAATACGAACCGTTCGAAGGCAGCGCGAAAATTTTGATTCGCCCCGCCGAGGCCGATTTATTCCGCTGATACTATTTTCTACAATTTCAATACGATTTCACTGAAAAAATGAAAAGAGCCAAGGCCACTCAACTCGCTGCCGCATCGACGCCTGAGGCGTTGAATCCCGCGCGCCTCGTCGAAGCGGATCTCGCGGCGGTCGAAGCGAAGCTGTCGCGCCTGCTCGACTCGAAAGAACCGATCATCGCGGAAATTTGCCACTACCTCGTCGACGCCGGCGGCAAGCGGCTGCGTCCGACGTTCATCATGCTGGTGTATCGCGCGTGCGGCGGACCCGACGCGCGCGTCGACGAGCCGATCGACGCGCAATCGCGCTCGAACTCATCCACTCGGCAACTCTGCTCCACGACGACATCATCGATCGCGGCCTGCTGCGCCGCGGCAAGCCTTCGGCCTTTGCCCGATACGGATTCGGCCCGTCGCTGATCGCGGGTGATTATCTTTTCTGCCGCGCGTTCGAGGTTTCCGGCCGCTTCGAAGAACGTCTCGTACGCACGGCGGCGCAGGCCTGCATCCAGCTCACCGAAGGCGAAGTGATGGAGAGCAGGTTCCGTCACAACGCGGCGGCGACCCTGGCCGACTATATCAACGTGATCGATCGCAAGACCGCGTCGCTGTTCTATGCCGGTGGCAGGCTCGCGGCGGAACTGGCTCGCGTATCGACCCGGACGATCGATTCGATGGCGAATCTCGGGACCGCGATGGGCCTTGCGTTCCAGATGGTCGACGACCTGCTCGACATCCTGGGGCCGGAAGAAAAAATCGGCAAACCTGTCGGATCCGATTTGCGCGCGGGCATCCCGTCGCTGCCGGTGGTGCTCGGCGTCGAGCGCAGCCCCGAACTGCGCGCGCTCTTTCAGAACGGGACGCAGATGGAAGGCGCGGCGTTCGATCGCGCGCTCGACCTGCTGCGCGATCCTGAAATCATCGGCGCCGCACGCGGTCTGGCCGCAGAGCAAATCGCGATCGCGCGCGCGATCGTCGACCAGCTCGAACCGTCGCCCTACCGCGACGGCCTGGCAACGTTGATCGACGACCAGACCTCCCGCGAAGTCTAAAATGTCGGGACGCAATCGTCGTCGGCGCCGGACCCGCAGGCGCCCTGCTCGCCTACATGCTCGCCCGCCGCGGCGTTCCTGTCACCTTGCTCGAACGACAGACTGATTTCTCGCGCGAGTTTCGCGGCGAGGTGCTGATGCCGTCGGGGATCGCGGCGATGCACGAGGCCGGACTTCGTCCACAGTTCGACGCCTTGCCGAACTTGCCGATTGGGACGGCACAGATTTTTCGCGGCGAACAGCTCGTAGCCACCTTTCCGCTTGACGGTCTCGCCGTGCGCCCACGAATCGTGCCGCAGCCCGCGATGCTCGAGATGGTTGTCGCCGAAGCCTCGAAATATCCTGACTTCAAACTCGAGCGCGGCGTCACCGTGCGCGATCTCATCTACGAAAAAGATCGCGTGGTAGGCGTCCATGCCGACGCGCACGACGGTCCGCGCGAATATCGCGGCGACTTCGTCATCGCATGCGACGGACGCGCATCTGTGATTCGCAAACGCGCCGCGCTCCCGCAGGATCGCATCATGCAAGGCTTCGACGTCGTGTGGGGTCACGTCCCCGGCCAATTTCCCGACGGCCGCACCGCGCGCGCCTACATCGGAAGCGGACACCTTCTCATCATGTATCCGTCCCCCGAAGGCCACACGCAAATCGGCTGGGTGATAGACAAGGGGACTTTCGGCGATATCAAACGGATGGGCGATCGATGGATCGACGAACTCGCGCCACATGTCTCACCCGACCTGCGACAATATCTCGCGGCGAATAAGACCGGTCTCGCGCGTCCGTTCCTGCTCGACGTCATTTGCGATCGACTGCGCGAATGGACCGCACCCGGTCTGCTGCTGATAGGCGACGCGGCTCATCCGATGTCCCCCGTCGGCGGACAAGGCATCAACGTCGCACTGCGCGACGCGGTCGTTACGGCAAACCATCTTGGCCGCGCACTCAAGATGCGCGAAGACGCCGCCACGCTCGACTTCGCCGCGCGCAACATCCAAGCCGAGCGATGGCCCGAGATCACGACGATCCAGGACATGCAGCAAATCGGCCCGCGCCTCCTGCTATCGAATTCGTTACTGAGCCGCATCATAGTCAGCGCGCCGACGATCGCATTCGCAAAAACCTTCCTCGCCAACTTCATCGCCCGCCGCTTCGACCCCTTCCTGAACGGCGTAACCCGCGTCGTGATGGAGCTGTAAGGCGCCATTAGCGGGAGGAAATGGCAATGCACAGTGCCTGCCATCAAGGACCACCATCCTCGCGCGCCGCAACTTTTCGCGCTTCTCTCCTGTTCCTGTTGTTGTCCTTATTCGTAACGACCAGCGCAGTCGCACGCGACTTGACCGGAAACAAGGGTGACACATCGAGCGGCGGAACCAGGACGCCTGAAATTGTTTTCGTCGGAAACACAGCCTTCAGTTCCGAAAAGCTGCTGGTGTCGAACGGATGGCCGCGATGGTTCACCGCCTCCGGCAGCATAAATCCTAACGCCCCTCACGAAGCGGCCGACTCCCTAATAGCCTTTTACTACGACAACGGATTTTTGGAGGTTCACGTTGACCAGCCACAAATCGCCTCGGCTGCCGATCGGGTAACGATCGGGATCGATGAAGGTCCTCTCTACCGAGTTGGATCGATCGCGATCGAAGGAGAATTGAAACTTCCGCGGCGCGACCTCGAGTCGCAATTGACAATGCGGAGTGGGCAGCCTTTTCGGGGATCGACCCTTCAGCGCAACGCTCTTGCGCTAGAGGACTTCTATTCGGATCGGGGTTTCGCGTACGTGTACGTAGATCCGAGAACGAGAGTGGATCACAAGCGTCATATCGTCGATGCGAAGTTTTTTATCACACCCGGTGACGAGACACGGATCGACCAAATCACGATAAGCGGGAACACGACAACGCCGGAGCAGGTTATCCGCGCGGCGCTGCGATTTCATGAACATGAACTCTACTCGGCGCGCGCTATCCGCGAATCGATGGCTCGGTTAGGGGAACTAGGCCTTAGACCTCACGTAACGACTCAACCCTCAACCAAGTCGGACGAGATCAATGTGAAGGTGACTGTGGTCGAAAAATCGAAAGTCTGAAGCGCTTGCGATGCGTTGACATGGTGATTATCCGGCACTTGACACGAACACTCAATCCGTGTCAATATGCCGATCACTATGGACAAGCAGAAAAAGCCGCCAAAGCCGCTCACGGTACAGCCTCGCTATACGCTCGCGCAGACGATGGCGAAGTTCTCTAGCGAAGATGAGTGCAAAGCCTATATCCGCGATCTGCGCTGGCCTGATGGCGTCGTCACATGCCCGCGATGCAAAGACTCGCACGTCCATCCAGTCGGCAAGAAGCCGTTTCACTGGCAGTGTCGGAAGTGCAACAAGAACGCTTATCGCTTCAGCGTAACCACCGGCACAATTTTCGAGAATACCAAATATCCGCTCGTCACGTGGCTTCAGGTCGCCTACCTGATGTGTCAGTCCAAGAAGGGAATGAGCGCGCTACAGATTCATCGCCAGATCGGAAGCGGCTCGTATGAAACCGCGTGGTACATGTGCACACGGATTCGCGCCGCAATGAGAAACCACACGTTCGAGAAATTGATCGGCGAAGTCGAGGCCGACGAAACTTGGATCGGCGGTAAAGACAAAAACAAGCACGTAGGCAAGCGGGAATATCGCAAGGGCAAAGGCTACGGCGGTGGCGTGTTCAGCAACAAGACGATGGTGATTGGAGCCATCAGCCGAAAGGGAAACGTTGTCTGTCAGATGATCGAAGAAGCTGGCTTCGATACCCTTCAAAACTTCGTCAAAGAATCCGTCTCGCAGAAAGTCACGCTGATGGCGACAGATGAGAATCCGGCATATCGGCATCTAGGCGCGCACGGATTCATGCACAAGACGGTGAATCACTCGAAAGAGCAGTACGTTGTCGGCGCGATCCATACCAACACGATTGAGGGATTCTGGAGCCTGCTAAAGCGCGGTATCGTCGGGACGTATCACAAGGTCAGCCGCGATTACTTGCCGCTGTACCTGAACGAATTTACGTTCCGCTACAATCATCGCGAAGATCCGGACATTTTCCGCGAGTTGCTTTCACGCGTGTAGCAGACCGCACGCGCCTACGGTAAAATGGAGCCGTGGGCAAATCACTCGAAATGTCATCCGGCGGACTCGGCTTTGAAGAGTTCATGCGTAAGCTGGTAAACGCACCAGGCCCTGAAAAGAAGCCGCGTCAACTGCCGCCGAAGCGAAAGACGAGAAAGATTAATCGTCCACAAACAAAATGAGATTGCGGCCCCACGGGCGGGCCGCTAACCTATGACGCGCCTATTTTAGGCACTGAGCACCACCTGCCTTTGCCCGGACTAAGGGGCGGGGAATGCTTAACGCGCCGCGATTCGGTGACACGGGTCGCGGCGCAATTTCTTTTCATCACTCACAAAACAGTACTGGTTTGACGACTCATTGCAACGAACAGTCCGAAGTTTATCAGCTCTACCGAAACCGCCAATCCGACATCACTTTTGCGCAGCCAATACCGAGCGCAGTTTCCTTCGGTACCGGTGCGCCATTCGTCAGCTCTGGTTTCGGCGGCCCTCCGTTTCTCCTGTCATCTGCGATCGCATATGTGCCATGGGCGACTCGCTTTATATATTTCTGGCGAAGATAGTAGTTCACCATCGAGGAGACGGTATGATATTTCGCGAGTTTGCCTCTGGTAGTAATCCAGTGATGGATTTGCTTCACGGTCAACGAACCATTCGCGCGAAGTGCTTCAACCAATAGTTCCCCAATAGACTCTGCTGGTTGCTGACTCGCGCTGTCCTTGTTCCCATTCGCCGCAACCACTCGGTTTACCCGCTTGTCCGGAACATTGACCAAATCCGCACGCGCCTTACGAAGCCGCACCAGTTCCTGCTCGTGGTCCTCGATTGCTTGGTCAATGAACAGAACAATACTTGGAATAGGGTTGTTCACGCCTTTGAGTCTACGGTCGGGCGTGAGAAATGGCAATAGATGGCGTGAATCGTCGGTTTTCATTTGCTTACCCCCTTTAGTGGTCGCTGCCCGATATTCAGCATGAGTTCAGTTCCGCTCATCCCAGTGCAGACAGTCGCAACCGGGAAACCAAATTCTTGTTCGATCGCTGTCTTCATTTGCTGCGCTATTGCCGCGCCATCTTTATCGTAGGAGACCCACAATCCTTCGCCTTGATTCAATGGAAACATGCCAAAACTTTGCACCATATATCCGCCACTCCCTCGCAACTGCGAATTTCTAAACGCTAGGCCGAAGTCTTGGGCCAAGTCACGGGCGTCCGATGAAAAAACGCATGCAACGTTACACTGGCGGACTCCGAGCCTAACTAATTCCTGTCCGATTTTTTGCGCTTGATCAGGATGCAGTCGCGGCCAACGCTGTTGTTGCCCTTTTTCCAGCGCGTCTAGTCGCGCCTTCAATTCATCGCTGCTAGTCGGCGGTGCATTCTTTAGCTGTTCGATGAACTCGTCTTTTTGCTTGTGCCGCTCGTTTGAAATTTCAAGCAACCTGTCTTTCCCCGCAAGTTGCTCGCGGTAGTACCAGCGAAAGCCGAAGAACATCGGAATGCCCGCCGCGAGAATACAAAGGCCTAATGCGCTTGGCGCGTCAGTCACGACCTTCCACTCGCTGGCGCGATGCGAAACGATGGCGTTCCAAACAGCTTGCGAAATAGCGTCCATAAAGGAATCCCCCGCCAAAGGCTTAGACTGTTCTTCGCCTTTTGACGAGGGATTATCCAGGCTAATTTTCACCGCGTGTCAACATCCGGATAATCACCCGTTGACATAT
>CAVTEN010000025.1:0-90487 GCA_963733715.1 uncultured delta proteobacterium | reverse complement strand
TGTCGTCGGGAGTGATCCCGCAAATTTCCGCAATCATGGGACCGTGCGCGGGCGGCGCGGTTTATTCGCCGGCGATAACCGACTTCATCGTGATGGTGCGCGACACCTCGTACATGTTCCTGACCGGCCCCGACGTGATCCGCGCGGCCACGCACGAGGAAGTCACGATGCAGGAGCTGGGCGGCGCCGATACGCACAGCCAGAAGTCCGGCGTATGCCATCTCGAGGCCGACGACGACGCGGGCGCGCTCGCGATGATCCGCGAACTGATCTCATACATGCCGTCGAACAATGTCGAAGATCCGCCGTTCGTCGCGAGCAGCGACGATCCCGCGCGCATCGACGCTGCCCTCGATTCGATCGTTCCCGAAAGTCCCAACAAGCCCTACGACATGGGCGAGATCATCCGGCGCGTGGTCGATGAAGGTCATTTGCTGGAAGTGCAAAAGGACTACGCGCAGAACATGTTGATTGGGTTTGCGCGGATCGGCGGCTACTCGGTTGGTATCGTGGCCAATCAGCCGTCGTTCCTGGCGGGAGCGCTCGATATCGACGCGTCGGTCAAAGCGGCGCGATTCGTGCGCTTCTGCGACGCGTTCAATATTCCGCTTGTCACGTTCGTCGATGTGCCCGGATTTCTGCCCGGCACCCAGCAGGAGTTCGCCGGAATTATCCGGCATGGCGCGAAACTGCTCTACGCGTTCTGCGAGGCGACCGTGCCGAAGGTGACGGTGATCACGCGCAAGGCTTATGGCGGTGCGTACGACGTCATGTCGTCGAAAAACATTCGCGGCGATTTCAACTTTGCGTATCCGAGCGCCGAGATCGCGGTGATGGGACCCGAGCAGGCGATCAACATTGTCTTTCGCAACGAGCTCGCCAACGCCAAAGATGCGGTCGCCGAGCGCACGCGATTGGCCAACGAGTATCGCAAGACTTTTGCGAATCCGTTCAAGGCGGCCGAGCTCGGCTATATAGATGAAGTGATCATGCCGCGCGACACGCGTCCCAAACTGATCAGCGCGCTGAAGGCGCTCGCGAACAAGCGCGAAAAGAATCCACCGCGCAAGCACGGCAACATTCCACTTTGAAAAAGAGCGCCGCCACCGGCCTCTACGCGCAGTTAGCTCGCGTGGGCCGGATTCAGTATAAAATTTGGGAAGCCGTAATAGGGAAGATTGATGTTCAAACGGATTCTAATCGCCAACCGCGGCGAGATTGCAGTGCGGATTATCCGCGCGTGCCGCGAGTTGGGAATCGAATCGATCGCCGTCTACTCGGACGCCGATCGCGCCGCGCTGCACGTGCGCGAAGCTGATCATGCGTACCCGGTCGGTCCGGCGCCGGCGGCCGAGAGCTATCTCAACACCGCGAAAATTCTTGAAGCCGCGAAACGTCTCAAAGCCGACGCGGTTCATCCCGGTTACGGATTTTTTTCCGAGCGCGCCGCATTTGCGCGCGCGGTGCAGAAGGCGGGCCTCACATGGATCGGGCCGCCGCCCGACGCGATCGAGCAGATGGGCGACAAAGTGGCCGCGCGCAAGTTGATGTCGAAGGCCGGAGTGCCTGTCGTGCCTGGCTCGCCCGGAACGCTCGAGACCGAGGCGGAAGTCGCGGCGATCGCGAAAAAGATCGGGTATCCGATCATGGTGAAAGCGGCCGCGGGCGGCGGCGGCAAGGGCCTGCGATTCGTCGAGAACGGCAAGGACCTCGCGTCGGTGGTGCGCACGGTCGCGAGCGAAGCCAAGTCGTCATTCGGCGACGGTCGCTTTTACGTCGAGAAATTTCTCAAGCAGCCGCGCCATATCGAAGTGCAGGTGCTGGCCGATTCGCAAGGCAACACCGTTCATCTATTCGAGCGCGAATGCTCGATTCAGCGGCGCAATCAGAAGGTCGTCGAGGAATCGCCGTCGCCGTTTATCACGCCGAAGATGCGGGCGGAGATGGGCGAGGTCGCGGTGCGCGCGGCGAAAGCGGTGAACTACGTCAGCGCTGGCACGATCGAGTTCCTGGTCGATGCGGACCGCAATTTTTATTTCCTCGAAATGAACACGCGCATCCAGGTCGAGCATCCTGTAACCGAGCTGGTCACCGGCATCGACCTCGTGCGCACGCAAATCGAAATAGCGGCGGGCGCGAAGCTGCCGTTCAAGCAGAAGGATCTCGCGCAGCGCGGATGGGCGATCGAGTGCCGAATCTACGCGGAAGATCCTGCGGCAGGCTTCGTACCTGCGCCCGGGAAGATCGAGACGCTGAGATTTCCCGACGGTCCGGGCGTGCGCAACGACGCGGGCGTGTACGCGGGCGCCGAAGTGCCGGTCTTTTACGACCCGATGATCTCCAAGCTGGCGGTGTGGGGCGCGGATCGCGATCAGGCGATCGACCGCATGCGGCGCGCGCTCGGCGAATTCGTGATTACGGGTGAGCTGCGCACCAACCTCGACTTCCATCGCTGGATCATGACGCATCCGAAGTTTCTGAAGGGCGACTTCGATACGAATTTTATCAATCACGAGTATCATCCGAATCAAAACGGCGCGGCGCCGCGCGGTGCCGAGCTGGCGGCGATTTTCCTCGCGGCGATCGCGGCGCAGAAGAACACCAATCACAGCAATGGCGCCGGCGCGCAGCCGGCAGCCGCGCCGAATGCGTCCGCGTGGCGGATGCTCGGCCGGCTCGACATGCTGCGGAGATAGCCGGACACTTACAGATGCGATACGTCGCGATTCTTGACGGCACCGAGCACGAAATCGAGATTGAAGAGCTCGCCGCGAACTCGTTCGCGATTCGCTTCGGCGAAAATAGTTTCGAGGCCGATTTGCGCAAGGTCGGGCCGGTCTCGTTTTCGGTGATCGTCGACAATCGATCGTTCGATTTCGACGTGGCGCGCGACGGCGAGGAAACTGTGGTCGCCTCGCGAAGCGGATCGACGCGGCTGACAGTCGCCGACGCGGCGCGGCGGACGGCGCGCGCGGCCGGCAAGCGGCGCGAAGTCAGCGGGCGCGTGGAAATAAAATCCGCGATGCCGGGCCGGGTCGTCAACGTGCTGGTCGCGCCGGGAGACGAAGTCAAAGCGGACCAGGGAATTATCGTGGTCGAAGCGATGAAGATGGAAAACGAAGTCAAATCGCCCAAGGCCGGCAAGGTCGTGGAAGTGAAGGTGGTCGCGGGGCAGGCGGTCGAAAAGGGCCAGCTTATGATCGTTATCGAGTAGGACGATGCCTGAAGACGATCGCAAAATCGCGGATGCGCGCAAGAATTGGGAAGAGCGCAAACTCAATCCTTCTTTGAAGCGCGGGCCTGAGCGCAAAGCGAAATTCGTCACCAGCTCGGGAATCGAGGTCAAGCGCGCGTACGACCCCGAAGATCTGAACGACTTCGATTTCGTGAACGACCTCGGCTTTCCCGGCGAGTATCCGTTTACGCGCGGCGTGCAGCCGACGATGTATCGCGGACGGCTGTGGACGATGCGCCAGTATGCGGGCTTCGGCAGCGCGGAGGAATCGAACCGTCGTTATCGTTACCTGTTCGAGCAGGGGCAGACGGGACTGTCGGTCGCGTTCGATCTGCCGACGCAGATGGGCCGCGACTCGGACCATCCGCTGGCCGAAGGCGAAGTCGGACGCGTGGGCGTTCCGATTTGCTCGCTCGCCGACATGGACGTGCTGCTCGCCGAGCTTCCGCTCGACAAAATTTCGACCTCGATGACGATCAACGCGACCGCGTCGATCCTGCTGGCGTTGTACCTGGTCGTGGCGGAGCGCCGCGGCGTCAGCTGGAGCAAGGTCAACGGCACGATTCAGAACGACGTCCTGAAGGAATACGTCGCGCGCGGCACGTACATCTATCCGCCGCGCGGCTCGATGCGGATCATCACGGACATTTTCAGTTTTGCGACGAAGGAAGTTCCGAACTGGAATACGATTTCGATTTCCGGCTACCACATCCGCGAGGCCGGCTCGACCGCGGCGCAGGAACTCGCGTTCACGATTGCCGACGGGATCGCGTACGTTGACGCGGCGCTGAAGGCTGGGCTGCAAATCGACGCGTTCGCGAGCCGGCTGTCGTTCTTCTTCAACGTGCACAACAACTTCTTCGAGGAAGTCGCGAAGTTCCGGGCGGCGCGGCGTTTGTGGGCGAAAATAATGAAGGAGCGCTTCGGTGCGAAAGACGAACGCTCGATGATGATGCGGTTTCATGCGCAGACCGCGGGCTCGACTCTTACCGCGCAGCAGGTGGACAACAACGTCGTGCGCGTGACGATGCAGGCGCTGGCCGCGGTGCTCGGCGGAGCGCAATCGCTGCATACCAATTCTAAAGATGAGGCGCTCGCGCTGCCGACTGAATCCTCGGTGCTGCTCGCGCTGCGCACGCAGCAACTTATCGCGCACGAGTCGGACGTGGCGGACACGATCGATCCGCTCGGCGGCTCGTACTACGTCGAGCGGTTGACGACTGAGCTCGAAAAAAAGGCGGCAGAGTACCTGTCGAAGATCGACGACTTCGGCGGCGCGGTTGCGGCGATCGAACGCGGCTACATGCAGCGCGAAATTCAGAACGCGGCATTTATTTATCAGCGCGAGATTGAAACGAAGCAGCGAATTATCGTAGGGGTCAATCAATTTACCGGGGGCGGCGAACCGCCGGGGGAAATCCTGCGGGTCAAGCCGGAGCTCGAAGAGAAACAGAAGGCGAGCGTTGCGCGCGTGCGGGCGGAACGAAACGCCGAGACGGCGAAGAAGGCGCTCGCGCGAGTCGAGTCGGCAGCGCGCGACGGGGACAATCTGATGCCGCCGATTGTCGATGCGGTGCGAGGATGGTGCACGCTGGGAGAAATCTCGGACGCGATGCGCAAAGTTTTCGGCGAATACTCGCCGGTGAACACCGTGTAGCGTAGGACGGGCGGATTCGTATAAAAGAAAACGGACCGTGAAAATCAACCGCCGCGACCAGCGAGATCGATCGGAGAGAAAATAAATGGGGCCGATCCCGAAGGGAACATTTCTGACGAAAGGCGTGGGACGGCATCGCGAGAAGCTGACTTCTTTCGAGCTCGCGTTGCGTTCCGCCGGGATTGCCGAGTTCAACCTCGTGCGGGTCAAATCGATTTTTCCGCCGAACTGCAAACTGCTCAGCCAGCAGGAAGGCCTGAAGTACCTGACGCCGGGGCAAATTGTTTTTGCGGTGATGAGCGATAACGCGACCAACGAACCGCATCGGCTGATCGCGTCGTCGGTGGGCGTGGCGCTGCCGAGCAATCCTGCGCAGTACGGATACCTGTCGGAGCATCACAGCACGGGCGAGACCGATCAGAAGGCGGGCGACTATGCCGAGGATCTGGCGGCGATGATGCTCGCGACAATCCTCGGCGTCGATTTCGATCCGAATCTAAGCTACGACGAGCGCAAGGATATCTGGCGCATGTCGGACAAGATCGTGACGACGCGCAACGTGACGCAGTCGGCGATTGGCGATCGCGACGGGCTGTGGTCGTCGGTGGTCGCGGCGGCGGTGTTCGTCGATATTCCTAACGGCAAGTAGTTTGTACGGCGCTCGATGGGCGGTAGGCTTTAACTATGGCTACAGAAATTCTCTACTGCTCTGCTTGAGGCTACAAACCACGCGCGGCCAGTCTGGCCGCATCATTGGATTCCAGGTTCGGCGAGAAGGCGGAAATCACCGCCGGCAAATCGGGTCAGTTCGACGTGATCGTGAACGGACGGCTGGTGTTCTCGAAATCCAGCACCGGCCGATTCCCGGTTGACGGCGAAGTCGAAGAAATTTTCGCGGCGCTGAAAGAAGGCCGCGAGCCTGCGCCCGTCGAAGAAAAAAAGCCGGAAGGATTCGTCGGGCGCATGCTCGGCAAGCTCAGGAACTAAAGACGCGGCGGCCAGTCCGCTACTTGTGCATGTCGAGAAATTCCTTGAAGCCGCTGCGCTCGTGCGGCCCGAGGATCGCCATCTCGAGAATCCCCATCCCTTCGCGCGAGCCCATTTTCGCCTGACAGACGGCCTGGATGTGCTGATGCATCAGGTCGCGCTCGTTGACGTCGGCGGTTTTGAATGACTCGTAGGTCGAGACGTCGGGGCCGACGTACATTCCGTGGCCCCACTTCGGATGAAAGTAGCCGATGCCCTGCATGTAGAAGTTGTAGAGCGTCTTCAGTTCGATGCGGCTTTCGCCGGCGCGCGGGCTGCGCAAAATTATCTCGGCGGTCTTCGCGTGGCGCGTTCCCGGGGCATAGTTGATGTTGAAATCGACTCCCGTCGCGAGATCCAGCGGTGCACCGGGCTCGGCTTGCGTGACGGCGCCGAACTGGTGCCATCGCGAGCCGTCGGCATTTTCATTGCAGTCGCAATGCGTGCAGACGTCCTCGAAATTCGTCGGCGACCAGAGCCAGTAGAACTGGCCCATCACGGGCGTCGGTGACGGCACTCCCGCGGGATCCTGCGGGCCGATTCCGCGCACGCCCCACGAGCGATCGCGCGAACCCCACACTCGCGACGGTTGAGCATCGTAGGTCTTGCCGGCGACAGTCAGGCTGCCGCTGTAACCGCCGTGCTGCGTGAAGCGCGTCAGATCCATGATGAGCCGCGGACCGGCGCGGCGCGAAAAGCGAGGCTCCTCGATCGCGTCGGCGCGCGCCTCGAACATCAGGTCGGCCTTTACGGTTTCATGATCGACGCGAATGCGCATCGAGCGCATTGGGCGTACGATCTCGATTGAGATCGGGCCGACTCGCGTATCCATCCGCTCGGCGCCGAGCACCCGCGACGCGCGCACGCAATGTTGCACGCCGCCGACGACGACGCTGAACGCGCAATCGATGATTCCGACGTTCGGATAAATTCCCATCGCGAGCGCGAAGTACGGCTCGCCCTCGCGGAAATATCCGTTGAAAAAAAATCGATCGTAAAAGTTGCGGTCGCTGGTGAATACCTGCTGAACCGGCTCTGGCGTCTGATGAATCGGATAATCGTCGCCCTGTGTGATCATGGTTAGCTCCTCATCCTGATTTTCGGATCATAGTCGAAATCGCGCACAGTTGTCGCTCACTCCGGATGTGGGGAGAGCCAGACGTGCTCGAAGCGGGTCGGGCGCATCGGATTGATTACGTAGTCGTGCACCCATGGCTGGCGAATTATGTAGGTCACCGGGTAATAGAGAAAAACCCACGGCGCGTCGGCGACGACGATTTTCTCGGCCTGGTCATAGAGCGCGTAGCGCTTTTTCATGTCGGCGATCGGTTCGGCTTCACGGAGAAGCGCCTCGACCTCGGGATTGGAATAGAAACTGTCGTTGTTGGCGCCCCACTGCGCGCGCGAGAGCAACGCGCCGAGAAAATTTTCGGGGTCGGGAAAGTCAGCTTCCCATCCCTGCATGAACGTTTGCACGGTTTTCGGCTGGCGAATCGCTTCGAGGAACGGACCCCATGCTACAGGCTTCAACTTCGCGCGGATGCCGAGCGGCGCGAGATCCTGCTGTATCGATTGCGCGAGCATCAGGAGGGTTTGATCGGCGCGCATCCAGATTTCAATCTCGAAGCCGTGCGCGAGATGCGCTTCCTCGAGCAGAGCGCGCGCTTTCGCGGGATCGTAATCGTAGCCCTCGAGATCGGCGTCGTAGCCGGGCAGGTTCGGTGGCATGACGCCGCGCGCGACGACGCCGCGTCCGTTCAAAATTGCGATCAGCTTGTGGCGATCGATTGCGTAACTGAGCGCGCGGCGCACGCGAACGTCGGTGAACGGCCACATCTGGCAGTTCATGCCGAGGTAGCGGGTAGTGACCGTCGTTTTCGCCAGGGTCAAATTTCGCAGCGCCGGAGTTTTCATGACGTAGGGGAACTCCGCCGGCGGAATATCGACCACCGCGTCGATTTGGCCCGCGTCGAAGCGCAGCCATTGCAGTTCCTGGTTCACGCCGACCGACTCGACGATAGCGTCGAGATGCGGCAACGGTTTGGCGAAGTAGTACGGATTTTTCACGAGCACGATTCGCTGCCCGCCAATCCAATCGCGCAGCATGAACGCGCCGCTGCCGACGACGTGGCGCGAGAAATCGTCGCCCCATTTCTCCGCGACATCGCGCGGGATCGCCGACGCAAACGGCATCGCGAGCTTGTGGCCGAAGATCGGGTCAGGCGCACTCAAATGGAAAATGATCGTCGTATTGTCCGGCGTCTCGATGCCGCTGACGTGCGCGCTTCGATGCGCGGCGAAGTCGGCGGCGCCTGCGATACCGCGGTAGTACTCCATCCCGCGCGAGCGCGTCGCGGGATTCAGCACGCGCTCGATTCCATAGCGGAAGTCGCCGCTGGTCACGGCGCGTCCGTCGGAAAAGCGGGCATCGGCGCGCAGATGAAATGTGAAAGTCGTCGCGTCGGGCGAACTCTCCCAAGTGGTCGCGATATCGGGTTCGAGCTCGATGTTGCCGTCGCCGTAGCGCACGAGCGTGTCGAAAATCGCCTGCTCGAAAGTCCATGAAACGGTGTCGTAGCCGGCGGCTGGGTCGAGGGTCGGGACGTCGTCGGCATCCGCGAGGCGCAGGACCATCGCATGCGGCGGCAGATTGAGCGGAGGCGGACCGCCGCCGCATCCCGCCAGCGCGATCGCGATGAGAGCCGCGATGATTTTTCGAGGATGTCATTGCGAGCGCCTGCGCAAAAATCCGTAGCCGAGAAGATTGAAGCTGAGCACCGCCCAGAAGATCGCGAGACCGGGAAACGTCGCGAGCCACGGCGCGGTGCGGAAGTAAATCGTCGCCTCTTCGATCATGCGGCCCCAACTCGGCGTTGGCGGCGGCACGCCGAGGCCGAGGAAGCTGAGCGCAGCGTCGAGCAGCAGGGTGTCGGAAGTTCGCAGCGCCGCCATCACGATGATTATCGGCAAAACGTTCGGCAGGATGTGCAGCGCGATCAATCGGCGCGACGGCGCGCCGAGAGCCTCAGCGCCGACGACGAAATCGCGCCGGGACATCGAAAGCGTTTCTGCACGCACCACGCGCGCGATCGACGTCCATGAAACCAGGCCGATGACGATGAAGATCGTGCGCAAGACTCGGCCCCAACACCGCTACCAGAGCCATCGCGAGCAGCAGCGGCGGCAGCGACAGCATCAGGTCGGTGAAACGCATCAGAAGAAAGTCGACCGCGCCGCCGAAGAATCCCGAGCACAGGCCGATGGCGATGCCGATGGTCATCGTGACGGCCATCGCGGCGACGCCGACGGTCAGCGAGATTCGCGCGCCGAAGATGATGCGCGAGAGCACGTCGCGGCCGAGCTCGTCGGTGCCCATCGGAAATTTGAGCGACGGCGCGCCGGGATCGCCGAAGGTCGGCGCGACGACGATCGTGGGATCGTGCGGCGCGAGCATCGGCGCAAAGATCGCGACGATCACGAGCACGGTGACCATCGCGGCGCCGACGGTTTCGAGCGTCACGTAGCGGCGGATATTCATCCGGTCTCTGCCAGCCGAATGCGCGGATCGAGCCATGCGTAAAGCAGGTCGACGAGCAGGTTGACGACGACAATCAGGAACGCGGAGAACAGCACGGTGCCCATGATCACCGGGATGTCGAGATTGAAAATCGCGTCGGCTGCGAGGCGCCCGATTCCCGGCCAATTGAAGACCGTCTCGGTCAGCACGACGCCCGAAAGCAGTCCCGCGAGATCGAGACCGGCGAGCGTGACCAGCGGCAGCAGCGCGTTGGCCATCGCATGCTTGAAAATCACGCGGGCGCGCGAGAGACCCTTGCCGCGTGCGGTGCGCACGTAATCCTGATCGAACGCGTCGCACAGGCTGGTGTGCAGAACGCGCGAATAGTAGCCGGCCGAGCCGAGCGCGAGCGTCAGAGTCGGCAGGATCAAGCTGGTCGCGCCGCTATAGCCGCCGAGCGGAAACGAGCGGATGGTAGCGGCGACGCCGATCAGCAGCATCGTGCCCAGCCAGAACACCGGGATCGACACGAGCGCGAGCGATATGACGAGGAGCACGTTGTCGGCGGCGCGGCCGCGATACGCGGCGGCGATCGCGCCCATCGCGATTCCGAGGATCAACGAGACCGCCATCGCGGCGCCGGCGAGCACGGCGGTCGCGGGAAAACGATCAGCTATAAGCGTCGTCACGTTCTCGCGGCGGATGTACGAGCGGCCGAGGTCGCCGTGAATCGCGCGGTCGAGGTAGCGCGCGTACTGGACGTAGACCGGCTGATCGAGACCCAGCTCGGTCCGAATGGTTGCGAGAGTTTGCGGATCGGCCTTCGCCCCGGCCATCGCGATCGCGGGATCGGCGGGAACGACGAACGCGATCGCGAATGTGATGATCGAAGTTCCGATCAGGACTGCGGCGCCGAAGACTATTCGCCGTACCAGGTAAGCGAGCATCGTTCAGCCGGCGATGATCCCGCGCGCGACAAGCTCGCGGCGGAGTTGGAGTTCGGCGCGCTCGCGATGGCGTCGAGCGCTGCCAGTGTCGTCGGTGGAATCGAGCGCGGCACGAGCTTCAGGAGCGAGTGTCGCGATCGCCGCCGACATTTCGGCGAACAGCTGCTTCGTCGTCGGAGCCGCGGGACGCGCGCCGATTTGAGGGCGTGATAGTGCGCCAGGAATGCGGCCAGCGATGAGTACGCAGGAATTTTCACGCAAACAAGGTTAGCCTGCGGTTGCACCGAGTGGCGAGATCGCGAGTCCGATCAGATAGCCGGCGGCGGCCGCGCTCATCGCGATTGCAAGGAAGCGCACGCCCGAGCGCCAGCGATCGTTGCGATGCGCGAGCCATCCTTCGAAATATCCGACACCGAACAGGGTGAGCGCGGTTGCGACGAGCGCGCCGCCAAGGTCGTAGCGCGGAATTGTTATCAGCATGTACGGCAATAGCGGAACGAGCGCGCCGACGAGGAATGCGATGCCCATCACGAGTCCGTCGAGGGCGGGCCTGCCGAGCAGTCGGGCCGCCGAGCCCGAACATTTTTGCCTCGGCGGTCGATTCGAGAGCCTTGGGCGCGGTGCTGAGTAGCCGGACGACGCGAAAGGCGGCTTCGCGGCTGAGGCCTTCCTTGCACAGCTCGTCGAGCAATCCTTCCTGGACGGTGTACGGCTTTTCGGCGGCGTCGGCGCGTACGACATCGAGCTCGGCGCGCAAGCACCTCGGCTTCCGCGCGCGCGCCCAGATAGGCTCCTGCACCCATCGAGAGCGCGCCGGCCGCGGTCGAGGCCAGCGCGGCGAGCGCGACCTGCGAATGCTGTGAGACGGCGCCGCTGAGTCCGCATAGCACGCCGGCGGTGGTCAGCACGCCGTCCTGCACGCCGAAAACAATTTCGCGGATGCTCGAGAGCCGCTCGAAGAGCTGCCTTTTTTGCGCGGGATCGACTGTGGCCAAGCTCGCCCTAGAAGTCGCGATCAGTTGGGCCGAACTCGACGCCCGGCGTCCAATCGGCGGGGCAGAGTTGGCCGGTGCGGAGCGCGCGCACGATTCGCAGCGTCTCGATGACGCTGCGCCCGACGTTCAACGGGCATGACGCGGCGAACACAACCTTGCGTTTGCGATCGAGGATGAACGTCGCGCGCAACGCGACCTTTTCACTCTCGTCGAAGACGCCGTAGGCGCGCGCGAGACTGCCGTCGGGGTCGGCGAGCAGTGGGTAGCCGATTCCGCCGAGCTCGCGCGCCCATCGAAGATGGCTGTCCACGTCGTCGATGCTGACGCCGACGATGGCCGTATCCTCGGCGGCGAATTCCTTCAGCGCTTTGTTGAAGCCGGTGACCTCGGTCGGACAGATGAACGAAAAATCGCGCGGATAGAAAAAGATCAGAACCAGTTCGGTGGAAATCTTCGCGAGACTGCAGCGGGCGGTACGCCCATCAAGAGCGCATTCGAGATCGAATGGCGGAGCGGGATCGCCAGGCTTCAGCATCGCAATAACTGCAGAACCTACTCAATCTCGAAGGTGAGAGAAACCGTCGCCGGCACAGTGACCTCGCCGGGTTCGACCGGCGTCGCGACACTAGCCGCTGACATCGCCATCGCCCTGCCCATGCGAATCGGAATCGGCCGCTCTTGCGATACCGTCGTCGCTTTGAGGACTTTGCCGAGCTTCACATTCAGGGCAGACGCGAGCGCGTCGGCCTGAGCATGCGCGTCGCGAGTTGCGATCGCGATCGCCTCGGTGCGCGCCTTGGTATCGTCCTTGACGCTGAAGTTAAGCGAGTTGACGCGATTCGCGCCCGCCGCAATCGCGGTATCGATCAGCGCGCCAACGAGGTCCAACGCGCGAGTATTAACCGTCACGGTGTTTTGTGCGTTGTAGCCGATGATCGTCGGCTTCGCGTTCGGGCGCTGATCGTACTCGGGATCCAGCGAATAGCCACCGGTGGTAATCTTGCCCTTGTCGCCGAGCTTTGCCTTGAGCGCGTCGATCACTTTTGTGGCCAGCGCGGCGTTACTGGTGGCGGCTTCCTCCGCTGTCCTTGCATGAGTATCAATCGCAAGATCCAAATCGGCGGTGTCGGGAGACGTGCGCGTCTCGCCGTTGCCATCAACTTCTATCGTCCGCACAGCGAAATTATTTGCGTCGCTTTGCGCTGACGCCGCTCCGAACACTGCGATGACAGTCGC
Organism: uncultured delta proteobacterium; assembly: GCA_963733715.1. GTDB lineage: Bacteria > Desulfobacterota > Binatia > Binatales > Binataceae > Binatus. The sequence continues at coordinate 77,874 of CAVTEN010000025.1, read as the reverse complement.
TACCGCAAGTCCGACGGCAGCTATTCGGGATCTCAGCTTCATTGTGACTTTCACCTCGGGCACGCTCCAGACTAAGTTGATTCCAGCCGGTTTTATCCGGAGACTGTATCAATTGACGATAATCAAAGTCGTCACGCAAGACGAATGGCGAAAGAACCACCAAAGCAGAACGACAAGAAGGTAACTCCGCGCAGCGAGGATTTCGCGGCGTGGTACAACGACATCTGTCTGCGCGCGGAGCTGGCGGATTACTCGCCGGTGCGCGGATGCATCGTGTTTCGTCCCGATGGTTTTGCGATTTGGGAGGCGCTGCGCGACGAGCTCGACCGGCGCATCAAAAAGACCGGCGCGCGCAACGCCTACTTCCCGCTGTTCATCCCGCAGAGCTTCCTGCAAAAAGAAGCGCAACACGTCGAGGGGTTCGCGCCCGAGCTCGCAGTCGTCACGCATGGCGGCGGCAAGGAGCTCGAAGAGCCGCTGGTCGTGCGGCCGACGTCCGAGACGATCATCAACCACATGTTCGCGCAGTGGATCAGGTCGCATCGCGATTTGCCGATGATGCTGAATCAATGGTGCAACGTCGTGCGATGGGAAATGCGCACGCGGCTTTTTCTGCGCACCACGGAGTTCCTCTGGCAGGAGGGGCACACCGCGCACGCGACGGCCGAGGAAGCACAGAGCGAGACGCTCGGGATGCTCGAAGTTTATCGGCAGTTCGTCGAGGACTTTCTCGCGATTCCGCTGATCGTCGGACGCAAGAGCGCGGCCGAACGATTCCCGGGCGCGGTCGAGACCTACTCGATCGAGGGCTTGATGGGCGATGGGCGCGCGCTGCAATGCGGCACCTCGCATTTTCTCGGACAGAATTTCGCGAAGCCGTTCGAGATCCGCTACCTCGACGATCAGAATCAGATGCAGTTCGTGTGGCAGACGAGTTGGGGCGTATCGACGCGGCTGCTGGGCGCAATCGTGATGGCGCACGGCGACGACCAGGGACTGCGGCTACCGCCGACGGTCGCATCGACGCAGGCGGTCATCGTGCCGATCTTTCGCAAACCCGAGGAGGGTGCGACCGTGCTCGCCGCGGCGCGTACCGCGCTGGAAGCGCTGACGAAAGCGGGAATCCGCGCGCGTATCGATGAGCGCGAAGGAATGACGCCGGGATTCAAGTTCAACGATTGGGAGATGCGCGGGGTGCCGGTGAGAATCGAGATCGGACCGCGCGACGTGGCGTCAGGTGAAGCAGTGCTCGCGCGGCGCGACAAGTCGGGGCCGGAATCGAAGAGCAAGGCGTCGCTTGCCACGATCGCGCAAACAATTAGCGCACTGCTTGACGAGATTCAGAAAAATCTCTACGCGCAGGCGAAAGCTGCGATGGTCGCGAACACGCGAAAGTTCGACGACTACGCGATGTTCCGCAAACATATGGAAGGTGAAGGCGGCGGCGGATTCGCCGACATCTATTGGTGCGGCAATCCCGTCTGCGAGACGAAGATTCGCGAAGAGACCAAGGCAACTTGCCGCGCGATACCGCTCACAAATGACGGCGTCGCAGGCAAGTGCCTGGTATGCGGCGAGCCGGCCACCGAGCGCGCATACTTCGCGAAGTCTTACTAACGAAATCTCGGAAGTTTCGTCCCTCACCCGCCGCGCGCGGACGCGCGTCGGCCTCTCCCCACAGGGGGCGAGGCAAAACAGGACCGCTCCCTAAGAAAAAGTTCTAATAGGGACGAAGTCCCGCATCTTTGTTTTTAACGCTGGGTGCAGGGGTCACCCCTGCCGAAGGAAGTGTGAAACCCACCGCGGGTTTCACATTCAATAAAGTGGATTAGAACTTGTAGCTGATCTTCATCGCGCTGCGGACTTCGGCCATCGTCTCCTGGGCGACGGCGCGCCCTTTGCGCGTGCCCTCGACGATGATCTCGCGCACGTGCTCTGGCTTCGACGCGAACTGCTCGCGGCGCGCGCGAATCGGTTCCAGGAAAGCGTTCAGCGCCTTGAACAGCTTCTCCTTGACCTCGACGTCACCGACGGTGCCCTTGCGGTAGCGCTCCTTCAGGTCCTCGACTTCCGACTTATCCGGATTGAACACGTCGTGATAAGTGAAAACCGGATTGCCTTCGATGTGGCCGGGATCGGTCGGATGCAGCCGCGTCGGATCGGTGTACATCGACATCACGCGCTTGCGCACGACGTCGGGCGGGTCGCCAAGGTAGATGCAATTGCCGAGCGACTTGCCCATCTTCGCGCCGCCGTCGGTCCCGGGCAGCCGCGCCACTTCGCCGACGAGCGCCTTCGGTTCGATGAGGACTTTGTCGTACATGCGATTGAAGCGTCGCACGATCTCGCGCGCCTGCTCGATCATCGGTAGCTGATCTTCACCGACCGGCACGAGATGCGCTTTGAAGATCGTGATGTCCGAGGCTTGTGAAATTGGATACGTATAAAATCCGACCGGCAAACCCTTGCTGAAATTCTTCTGCTTGATTTCGTCCTTGAGCGTAGGATTGCGCTCGAGCGTCGCGGTCGTGACAAGATTCATGAAATAAATCGTCAGCTCGGTCAGCTCGGGAACCATCGACTGCACGACGAACTTCACTTTCTCCGGATCGATACCGACCGCAAGGTAATCGAGCGCGACCTCGAAGATATTCGCTTCGAGTTTTTCAGGATGCTCGAAGTTGTCGGTCAGCGCCTGGATATCGGCGATTAGTAAGTAGGTATCGTATTCTTCCTGAAGGCGTACGCGGTTTTGCAGCGATCCTACATAATGCCCGAGATGCAATGGCCCGGTCGGACGGTCTCCAGTGAGTATTCTTTTAAGCATCAGTCGAACAGTCAGTTCGCAAACAGACTGCGTAATGTCGCGAGGTTCTCGATATCCTCTTTCATGTCGGGTCCCTTGGGTGTTTCGAGGCACATCGGCAGTCCGAAAAATCGCTCGTCGTTCAGCAGCCGGCGAAACGCGTCGAGTCCGATAAAGCCCTTCCCGATATGCTGATGTCGATCGACGTGTGAATTGAAGTCTTTAATCGAGTCGTTGAGATGAAATGCGGCAAGCCTTTTGAGACCGACGAATTTATCCAGCTCGCCGAATGTATTTTCATATCCTTCAGGCGTGCGAATATCGTAACCGGCGGCGAATGCGTGTTCGGTATCGAAGCAAAGCCGCAGCCCGCTCATTCTCGACGACGGCGTCAAAAATCTGCGCCATCTGCTCAAAGGTATGGCCCAGGTTACTGCCCTGACCTGCCGTGATTTCGAGCGCGAGCTTTACCTTGAAGCCTTTGCACGCCGCGTGCGCCTCGTCGATCGACTGGGCAATCGTCTTGATGCCGGCTTCAATTCCCGATCCTACGTGAGCGCCGGGATGCGCGACGAGAATGTCTACGCCGAGCGCCTCGCATCGATTCAGTTCGTCGATAACGCCATTGACCGACTTGAGCCGCATCGCTTGATCGGGCGCGCCGAGATTAACCAGGTAAGAATCGTGCGCGATCACGGTCGTGATGCCGGTTTCGATTCGATTGCGTTTGAACGTTTCGATTTCCTCTTTCGTGAACGGCTTCGAGGCCCACTGCCGCGACGACTTGGTGAAAATCTGGATACATTCGCAGCCGACCTGCTTGCCGCGATTCAGCGACTCGCCGACTTCCCCGGCGATCGACATATGAGCGCCAAGCAATGGACGGGTGGGTTTGCCGATCTTTGTCATCGTTGAGATGCTGCCTTTGCGCGCCGGCCTTTGATCGAGGCGAGCGCATCGCGATTTTATATGAAAGAACGCCCAAAGCGAGCGGCGGGATTGGCGCAAGCGCTCTTGCCCGCGACACCCATCGGTGGATACTTCATTACTCGTGCGAATCGCGATCATTATACTGGCGATTGCCGCCGCGGGATGCGCTCACGTCGTATCGCTGCCGCCGCAGGTGACGCTTTCGGAAGTGGAACCTTCCGGTCGTGCGGCCAAGCCGCCGGATTGCAACATGCCGGTGTTGCGGCACGAACCGTTGAAAGATTTTCGCAAGGTCGCGATCGTCGAGGCCTTGGGAAATCGTTTTGCGGATGAGGCCGACGTGCTGCCTGCCGTGCAGCGCAAGGCCTGCGAAACCGGTGCGGACGCGATCGTCGTACTGACGAGCAAGGCGCAGACGACCGAAACTGCCACCGGCTACTACATCGATTCGGTCGCCATAGTGTACGGCAAGGAAAATCCCACCGCCGCCGGCACTGCATATAAGGTTCCGAAGCTTCCGCAGGGAAACTGAGAATGCGCCCAGAATGCTTTCGCGTCACCCCGGATTTCAGCGCATGATGAGCATCTGATGGCGTCTGGGAAGCGGTCAATAAAGACAGTCGGCCTAGTCGTCAAGCGCGAGCGGCCCGAAGCGATCAAAATCGCGCGAATCCTGACCCGTTTTCTTCGCGCCAAGCACAAGACCCCGATTGCTGATTCGGACACTGCAAAGAAAATCGGCGCCGAGGGCGTCGAGCGCCATCACCTCGCCGATCGTGCCGACCTGATAGTTGTGCTCGGCGGTGACGGCACGCTGCTCGGCGTCGCGCGGATGGTCGCGTCGGAGGGCACTCCGATCCTCGGCGTGAATCTTGGCGGCCTCGGTTTCCTGACCGAAGTGACTATCTCCGAAGCGCGCGCAGCGTTGGGGCGTGTGCTCGCGGGCGACTACGAGGTCGATCAACGCATCATGCTCGAGGCGATCGTCGATCGCGCGTCCGAGGAAATCCCGCAATCGTTCCAGGCGTTCAACGACGTGGTCGTCGGCAAAGGTCCGCTCGGCAGGATGCTTGAACTCGACGTGATCGCCAACAACACAGCCTTCTGCTCGTATCGCGCCGACGGCTTGATCATCGCCACGCCCACCGGCTCGACCGCTTACGCGCTCTCCGCGGGCGGCCCGATCGTGTATCCGACTCTGGGCGCGATCGTGCTCGCGCCAATTTGTCCGCACACGCTCAGCAACCGGCCCGTGGTGCTGCCCGACACTTACGAAATCGAGATTCACGTCAAGGCGCCCGATCACGACACGACTTTCACCGTCGACGGCCAGGAGTCGTCGCAATTGGGGCCGGACGACGTAATCAAAGTTCATCGCGGGAGGCACGTCGTCTCGCTAATCCGGTCCGCTCATCCGTATTTCGAAATCTGGCGCGACAAGCTCCACTGGGGATAGCCGCGCGCTTCCCGGATGCTGCTCGAACTGAACATACGCAACTTCGCGATCATCGAAGAAGCCCATCTCGAGTTCGGCGCCGGCCTCAACGTGCTTTCCGGCGAGACCGGCGCCGGCAAGACGATCATCCTGAATGCGCTCGGATTGCTGCTCGGATCGCGCGCGTCGCCCGATATGATTCGCGCCGGCGAGAAGGAAGCAATCGTCGAGGGTCTGTTCGAACTCGAGGGCGAGGCCGCGATGCCTGAACTGGAGGCGCGCAAACGCGACGGCGTTGGCAGGGAGTTGCTCGTGCGCAGGGTGATTGCCGAGGGTGGTGGACGCTCGCGCGTGACGATCGACGGCGAACTCGCCACCGTACAGAGTCTCGCCAAAATCGGTGCATCGTTGGTCCAGGTTTACGGACAGCACGAACAGCATTCGCTGCTCCGCGCTGAGAGCCACCGCGAAATTCTCGATCGCTACGCAAACCTCGACGGCGAACTCGCCTCGTATCGCGAACGCTACACGCGCGCGGAAGAAATCCAGTCTCGACTTCATGAACTGAACCGACGCGAGCGTGAGCGCGCTGATTTGTTGGAGCTCGCAAGATTTCGTACGACGGAACTCGAACGCGCCGGACTCGTCGCGGGCGAGGACGAAGCGTTGTCGCGCGAGCGAACCGTACTCTCCAACGCAAGCAAGCTCGCCGACGCGGCGCTCGAGGCCGAGCAGGCGCTGTACGGTGCCGACGGCGCGGCGACCGAAACGGTTTCGCGCGCCGAAGTGCGCCTGCTCGAAGCGGCAGCGCTCGATCCGAAACTGGGCGACGCACTCGAGATGATCAAGTCGGCCCGCGCCAACCTCGAGGAGGCAGCGCGCGCGCTCGGCGCATACGCGTCCAAAATCGAGGCGGATCCCGCGCGGCTCGAGGAGATCGACAACCGCCTCCAGGAACTGACCCGGCTCAAGCGTAAATATGGCGGCTCAATCGACACTGCTGTCGAAACATTGGAGCGTTCGCGAACAGAGATTGGCGAGCTCGAAGGAATCGGCGAGTCGAAAGCGCAGGTCGAGGCGGCGATGGCGGCGGCGCTCGACGATCTCGTCGCGCACGCAAACAAACTGTCCTCGATTCGCAAGCGCGCTGCCGCCGATCTCGGCCGCAAGATGGAAACCGAACTGAAGTCGCTCGGGATGCGCTCGCCGGGTTTCGAACCGCGCCTTGGCGCGCTCACCTCAGACGAAGCGGGCTTCGTGCACGGCGGCGTTGCGCTCGGTCCGTTCGGTATCGATACCGTCGAATTTCATCTGTCGCCGAACGTCGGCCAGCCCGCGATGCCGCTGCTCAGAATCGCTTCGGGCGGCGAGCTCTCGCGCGTGATGCTGGCGCTCAAACGCCTCGAGGCGCAGCGCCGTGGTGTCGCGACGATGATCTTCGACGAGGTGGACGCGGGAATCGGCGGTGCAGTTGCCCAGGTGGTTGGCCGGAAACTGAAACAGCTCTCGCGCTTCCATCAGATTCTGTGCGTCACGCATCTCGCGCAGATCGCGGCGTTCGCCGATCGTCACCTCACCGTCGAAAAAGAAGAGCGGCGCGGTTCGACTCGCAGCCGCGTCGCAGTTCTGGAACCCGGCGATCGAACCGAGGAGATCGCGCGCATGCTAGGCGGCGAAGTGTCAGACAAATTCCGTCGCGCCGCCCGCGAACTGCTCGATCGCGCCCGCGAATGACGCGCGCTTGACGCCGATCCGCCACCGGCGCTAAACGGCGATCAGGCTTGCGATAATTAGAGGAGGTTCCGCGATGCACGCGCAGAAAATCCTGTCCGCCGATTCGCATGTGATTGAACCCGCCGACGTCTGGACCGCGCGAATCGACAAGCGCTTTCTCGACCGCGCCCCACGCATCATCAAGCACGCCGGCAGCCGCGAAGGCGACTTCTTTGTCGCCGAGGGACTCCGCCCGTTTCCGGTTGCAGGATTCGCCGTCGCCGGTGTCGATCCGAAAGACTTTGCGGAAAAAATGGCAGCCGGTTACCCGGGCGTCCGTCCCAGCGCGTGGGATCCGGACCTGCGAATCAAAGACCAGGAGCGCGACGGCGTCTCGGGCGAGGTGTTGTATCCGAGCCTCGGCATGCGGCTGTTTCAAATGGAAGACGGCGAGCTGCGTGCGGCGTGCTTTCGCGCATACAACGATTGGCTGGCGGAGTATTGTGCGCATAGCCCTGGCCGCCTGGCAGGAGTCGCGATGGTCTCGCTCGACGATCCGCTCGAAGGCGTCGAGGAACTCAAGCGCGCTGTGAGCAAGGGCCTGCGCGGTGCGATGATATGGGGCGCGGCTCCGGCAGAGCGTCCCTACAGCGACCCGTCATACGATCCATTCTGGGCGGCGGCGCACGATCTCGGAACGCCAATCAGTCTGCATATACTGACTGAGCGGCGCGGCGGCAGCGATTTTCAAAGCGTGATGAAGGGTTACCCGGCGCTGCATCATTCGGTCGAGCGATCACTCACCGAAATTATTTTTGCCGGCGTGCTCGAACGTTTCCCCAATCTCAAGCTGGTGTCGGTCGAAAACGACATCGGGTGGATTCCGCATTTTCTCCAGCGCCTCGACCACTCCTTTGAGAAATATCGCTATCTCGAAAAGCAGACGATCGCGAATCCGCCCAGCTATTATTTTCGACGGCAGGTCGCCGCAACTTTTCAGGACGATCGCGTCGGTGTGGTAACGCGGCATTTCATCGGCGTCAGAAACCTGATGTGGGGGTCGGACTTCCCGCATTCGGACTCGACCTGGCCGAACTCGCTCGAGGTAATCGCGCGCGACTTCGAAGGCGTGCCCGACGACGAGCGCCGCCAGATGACGTCGGACAACGTCGCAGCGCTTTACGGCTTTGATTGAACCGGTCGGTTGACTCCATGTCCTGTATCCGATTAGCTGAAAAATCTCGCCAACGGTGGGGCTGTAGCTCAGTTTGGGAGAGCGCCTGAATGGCATTCAGGAGGTCGCGCGTTCGATCCGCGTCAGCTCCACCACTCCAAACCCAACGCACACAAGGACTTGGTTATCATCAGCGGTTTGAACCCTCTGCCTCGAATTGGGCACATTCGGCGATTTGCTATCACAGTGCTAGCACATTTTACCTTGCTAGCCTCGTTTATACAGTTTTCCAAGTCAGCCTCACGCTTCCAGATTCCCCGCACTGCATCCAATTTCCATGACCAATGTATTTAGAGAACTTCCAGAGAATACCGTTTCTGCGGTCGCGCACCATTCGCTGTGATCTTGACCGTGATCGGTGTCAGCAATGGTACTTTGCCGTAGCTGGTAGCCGATTTGCGGGCTTCTAACGCGGTAGTCGGAGGTACTTCCAGCCTGTACGTCCAGAAGTGGCAGCAATTGTGCCTGTAACGTCCTGGAGCTGATGTCCCAATACGGTGAGGGACTCGCTTTATCGATTCTTGATCCAAACAGTCTGAGAACTGGAACCTGCACGCCTATCGGCGTTCCTGACGCTGGCGGTTCAGTTAATCCATTCTGATCGATATGTTGACGTACATGCTTTGGGCTTGGATTAGTCGGATGTATCAAGCCTGATCCATCTTCAAAGGCTGTAACTTGAATGGTCATAGACATTGAATGTGCAAGATCAACATACTCGAAAGGTTCGGATAATAGGGCAAAGATCGTAGTACTAGCCATTGGATTCAGCCCCTTCAGACTGGTCTAGTTCGGCCTGTTCCTGCATTAAGCGAGTCTCTTCTATAAGTCTCTCTATAGAAATAACTTCCCAGTCATCCGCTAACAGGTCTCTTGTCTTGGGAGTCCAGCGGTATGCCCTGCCAGAGTTAAAAGTCAGAAGCTTCATACGGTCGGTCACTTGAAGCATTACACCGTTAGGACGTCTTGCGATGGAACCGGCTTGGGAACAAATTTGAGTTAGTGCGTTATAGAGTAACATAAATATACCTCATTAGCGAAACATACCAATATGACACTAATCAGTGACTAATTCAAGTCCTAGTAGTAACTTGGAAAATGTTTGACCGGCTTTGCAATCGCAAACTATATCGTGAAAATCAAAATAAAAATTGAAAATGGGTGGGTAGGTTTTCGATACGGGGTGGGTATCACTCTGAATCGAGTTTAAATTGTCGGACTATCTACATTGAATCAACTTCTATAGATCGTACTACGTGATCTACTAAGTCCCGATTCCAGTAAAGACTTTATTAGCTAGCGTGTCTCCAGCCCATACAGGTGTGAAGATTACAGTTTGGATACCGTAGTTAGAAAACAGCATTCTTGTACGGTCTTTAACATACGCTGCCAGAACTACGCCCCTGACTGGATAAGTTGAGTACTGTTTGTAGTCAGAGCTACTAGGGTACTGGTCTAGATAATCTAAGATTTCACCATATGCTGTACCAGTCGCTACGATCTTAGCTTCGACTAACAGTACCTCAGTACCAGTGAAGACCCTGGCATCTGCCCAACTGTTCCAGACTCCGAACGCTTTCTGTTGGGCTGGCGTCGAAAGGTTTACCATTGTATTGTAACATTTCAGCCCCTACATTGACATGTGTTTTCCAAGCAGTGGTCTTACCCAATGATAATAGCCATTCCATAAGAAGTTGTGTTTCTCTTTGTTGATTTGCATTAATACGTATAGCCATTTGAATACCTACTAGACTTGACTTTATCATACTTCTAGTATACAGTCCATTATTAGCAACGTTCGCACTTGGCTTTAGCCAAAAGTGTATCTCGCGGACGTTGCATCCCACAGACATAACACGTTGCTAATAGCCAGTTGCGAACCTTGCAGCCCGATATGGGCACACAAGGTTTAAAATGGCACTTACAATCAGACAAACAAAGACTCCTGCTCAGGCAGTAGCAAATTGGACAGCAGGCGTTCAGCGTTCAGGGACTAAATGGTCTACTGGCGTTCTTTCACCTACGCGCGATCCTTTCCAAGCGGCAGCAGCTTCAGTTAACTGGGTAGCGGCTGTATCAAGTCAGGCTGCTCAAAACAACTTCGTTAAAGGGCTTCAGAACGTTGACGTTACTGCTTTCACAGCGACTGTTAACGGTTCAAGCCAACAGAAGTACGTAGCTTCAGCTACCACAAAGACCAGCAAAGAAACTGCATTTATGAATGCCTTCTTGCCTCAGTTAGATTCAATCACTTCTAACTTGAACAGAACGAATCCTAGAGGCCCTAGAGGTTCAGCACAGAATATCACTCGCTTAACTTCATACCTACAGCAAGTATCTGCCTTACGTGGCACTCTATAAGAGGTTGATATAATATGAATCACCTCGAATTATACAGCTCTAGCATTGCGTCCGGTACAGCACTACTACAAGTAAATGCTGTAACAAGTAACATCTATCCTAAGACTAATAATGGATTTCTAGTTCAGAACTTGAACAAGATGTCCAGTGTTGTAGTTGTAGCGTCAGGTGGTATTCGCGGACAGTTACAATCAGCTAGCTTACGTGTTCAACCTTTCATAGACATAGTTCCAGTAAATAGATCTACAGGGGCAGAGTCTCCAGTTAGATTTACTGACTTTTATGCTAACCCCTTACAGGTCAGAAGCAATGAAGAGTTAGATTTCTTTGCTGCTCAGAACTCAGGTTCACCTGGAACAGTTTCAAGCCTAGTGTTTTTCACCGATGGACCTGTACGTCCTGCTAGCCCATTGGGTGCTATCACAGTTCACGCTACAGCTTCAGCCACAGTTACAGCTAATGCTTGGACTTCAGTAACATTCGCTCTCGACACTTCGCTAGATCCTGGCACTTACAGTGTCATAGGAATGCGTGCTTATTCTCCTACAGGCATCGCAGCTAGATTAATTCCGAATAGCGGATCACAAACCTACCGTCCTGGAGTACCTATGGTTAATAGCTATGACGGCTATGACTATAAGTATGCTCGATATGGAGCAAGTGGTCAGTTTATTACTTTCGCTACTACAGCATTACCTCAAGTAGAAATATTCGCAGGCAGTGCCGACACAGCAGAAGAACTCTGGTTAGACCTAGTACAGGTTTCCAGTTCAGTAACAGGTTAGTATGTCATACCGCAATTGTAGACAACTGCTATTTGCGGAGTATGATAGCGATCTTGAAGGCATAATACGTGAATCGGATGTGGCTCTTAGTCCATCCGTTTCCACGCTTGTAACTAATAATGGCGCTAGGATCTGGATTCAATTCTCGAATACAGGTTCTAACAATGCCGTTATTTCTACATCAAGTAACGTATCAGGTATTTTCGGTGTGCTCGTACCTCCTGGGGAGATACTCAAATATCACTTCCAACAGGATAACGATCTACCTACTCTAGCTTTTTACGCTGTCACTACACCTGGATTTAGCGGACAGGTTCATATTACAGAACAGATCCTAACTGGCTCAGGCATTTAGGCTACGGAGTAGTTCTAATGTCTGACGCATCGGGAAAGTATCCTTTAGGCGTTCTTACGCGTCCCGCACCTGATTGGTTCGATGACAATCTCGGTGTCAGTGGTGCTAGGCTCCCGTACCCACAGCCAAGCGGTGGCAACTATATCACCGTCTCACTGTTCAACAATGACAGCCAAGGCCGAACATTCAAAGTATATGGAATCTATGTCAGCGGATTCGCTGGTGAAGGATGGGGCTTCTGGTATTCCAATGAAGTGCTAGGAACGTTGCAGCCACCACCACAAGCGATCCGACCTGACAGAGGTACGCCACCTGGATTGATCTACATCCTGGCTACATCTCTCGGCAATAACAATAACACTCCGAATCCTTTCATTCCTGCCAAACTGTTCAGCGCCATCGGATGCAGCGGGTTTGATAGTGCTACGAACTTTTCACCGTTCCCTATGTTCATCATTCCCAAAGGATAGCGTATCTGAATAGGCACTAACCTCGAAAGAGAGTTTCAATTGTGGCTGTTTCTTCTGGTATCAGGTTGCAAACGATTAAATGGCTACCGACAATATACCACCACCACCATTCTTAGGCCCACAGCCTACTTTCCCAAGCACACTGGTTCATCCTGGGAATCTTAGCTACGTGGTCTTTACATACGAAATCGAGAAAGGCGGATGGACTCAGTATCACGCATTTTTCGCACCTTGGGATACTCTGCCACTTGGCTACTATCGCACGCCGGTTAACTTCAGCCCGATCCCAATAATACTCTTCGTTAGCATCCACATCGGACTGAGACGGTTCATCGTTACCAGCGGTGATAGCTCCACAGGATTCGCCAACTGTTCAGGGCGATGATTGCCCTGATGGATATGGCGACGTTCCAGTTGCAGAACTTAATTTCCAGCATGGCGACGGTCAGGATCTCATTCAATGGACCAGCGTACTGGATCATCTATGCGCAGTGCTCGCGGTTCAAAAGGTTCCGACATGTCCAGAGGGTTTTACTTGGGACCCAGCTACGGAGACTTGCAAAGCTAATCCTGTAATTCCGATTACACCGATCCAGCCGCAGAATCCACCACCACCTCCACCTCCACCACCTCCACCTCCACCTCCACCACCTCCACCACCTCCACCTACACCTCCACCGTGTATTCCTGTTGGTAATCCTGGAGATGAACTAACTAATGGTCTCGACTGTATCAGTCAGAATCTGATTTATCTCCGATATCAGATCTCACAACTGGCGCAGGGCATTACTGGACAACCTACGAATCTCGATCCAGTAACATGCACTCAGCTAGGGGGATACGTAGGGCAAGTGAACGCTTTCCTGTATGAGATCTCGCAAGCGATTAAGGTTTCAGGCAGTGGTAAATCGAGTACACCCATAGATTTAACTCCGGTGAGTCCATGCGCTGAATAATATAAATACGTCAGTAGCTGCTTTGCCTGCTGATGCAGACAAGAACACTACAGTTATCGCTCAGCAATTATCAGGCATAAACGACACTTTAACCAATTCCGAGACGTTCAACGTAAGCGGAATTGTAGAGCAACTTAAAGAGATCAATGATTTGGACATTGCCGGTAAGGATCTCTTGGATCGGATGGTAGAGTTAGGCATCATTGATCCGCAGGTCGGTCAGATTCTTGGCGACCCTGCAAGAGTAAGAATTGATCCATCTCGCTACGCGCCAGAAACAATCAAGGTATTAAAGTATCTCGGCAGTGTTGATCCAGCCGAAGCGAATCGCATTCTCTCATACCTCAAGGACTTACTCGCCAAGCTATTCGACTATGCAAATAATGAGATTGGCAAGCTTATCACTGGCAGCAATACACCGGCAACTACGATACTCAAGCAGCTAGAGGCACCCCTTCTATCGCTAACTACACATACAAGTGATTGGGTCGATCTACTACCCAAATCAGTTTTCCAATTAACGGAAACGGTTATAGAGAACGGTGGTCCAATCACTCCTGATAATGCAGAAGATAGAGGCTTCAGGGCATTCGGATTCGCTTGGATCATAGGTCAAGGCATTCATATTCTAAGCGATTTGGCTAAGTTTCTCGGTTACCCAATGAGTAGCCTATGGTCAAACAATGCCGTACTACTAGTCGAGCTACTAGCCTATGAAGACATCCGCAAGAATCTGCATGGTCCGTACTGGGAAGCGTCAATAGGTGCGAATCGCAAATATCAGGTCAATCAGAAGTTCAGACCCTATGTTCCTGCAATCGGTCCAGCCCTGGGACAATATGCGCGCCGTAAGATCACTGATACGCAGGCCGATACGTTGCTCGCGTATGCCGGTGTTCGTGCTGACTATGTTGATTCGACTAAAGCAACTGCATTTAGGCCACTCAATCCTAGACAATTAACCAATCTCTACACAGACGCGCCTTTTGACAGAAATCAGGTGCAGTTACTACTAGAAGATTCCGGCATCAGCGACACAAACATACCGACTCTGTTAAATGCTTACGAGTATAAATCAGTTTCGGCATTGAGACAGGGCTACGTTGCATCGGTAATACGTTCATCCGAGCTGGGCACTATCTCTGAAGCGGAATTAAATACTGACCTGACAAATATAGGTTACGGAACTACAGCTATCAATCTGATAATTCTCACCGTTGCCCAGCGGAAATTAGACACGCTGCTAGGTTTGTATCGACGTGAGATTGATACACTTTACAACACGAACCAACTGGCAGATGCGCAGTATGTAGCCAGTCTAACCGCCGCTGGCATGGATACAAACCTAGCCGATGGCTACTATGGCATCGCGTCAAGCAAACTTCATGGTCGTGAGATTGCGGCTACTGCAAGAGCAGAGGCAAAGTTAGAGGCTCAGCGTATCAGGCTCAATATACAGCAAGCCAAATCCAGTTATCTTAGTGGTCAGACAGATTTCGCTGCCATGTCAGCAGCTATAGGCATCAGTGGCCTTGATCTCTCACTAGTGCCGATGACAATTATTCTACTAGAAACAGAATTACAGGCACGTCGCGTCGATACCTTCGGATTACTATTGCCAAGAAATCAGGCAATCCTTCTCAGAGAAAAGGTTGCAGCAATCAAGGAACAGTTTATCAAATCATTGGTCGATGCTACCTACGTTACCAATAATCTTACAAATCTCAAAATACCAACCGCTAACATTCAAGGACTTCTAGCGGATTGGTCAGCCCAAATCAAAACTCTAGTGGTACCAGTCTAATGAAAACATTTCTCATCGCTTATATCTTTTTATGTGTAATATCTATGTCCGGTGTCTCTAGGGCTCAGATCGTGACAGGCAGTCCAAGCTATATTCAAGTCTCTGTAACTACCAATACTCAGGTACTAGCATTCGACCCAACACGATTATACTGGACCATGCATGCGCGTGATGGTTCAGTGAATTGCATTCCTGGACTTGTTAACGGTCAGCCTTCAAGTACAACGCCCAGTGCTACTCTTGGATATGAATTTGTGTCAGGTAATTACCTGACCAACTATTCAAGTCCGACTGTAAGTCTGGCATGTACGGCAGAGACCGGAACTGTGCTTGTGGATGTGTGGATAGATTCTAAGGGTAGTTAACTCTCCGTAGCTGACAATTCCTTACGCAATGCCTCTAGTAAGGCGGTTTGCTCATCCTTCCTAAGTCCTTTCCGTCTGAGTCTCTTCTGTAAATACTTCTCAGCAGATTTAATAGCAAACTCCACACCATGAATCCTGCTCATAGCCTCAAAGTCCTGCATCTGTTCATCTGATAATATTGACATTGTTTATTTTCCTAAGTACTTATATGACAGGTAATGTATGAAGCTTCGCTGTTTGACACTAAGTTTCAGATCATAGGCAAACTTTGCGCACAAGCGTCTGAGGCTCATTACCGTTGGTAAGTCTCTCTGTTCTAATCCAATGCTAGGATAGAGCACATGTTCTAGCAGTTCACAGACATAGGTTACATATTTATTCTCTTCTATTTTCCCTGATTTCATATTCTTTAATCTTCTCCCTTGGTTCCTATATATTACTTATAATGACAGCCTAGGAAGGCTGTCGTACTCGCATGGAATGCGAGTACAGTTATTTTTGTAAATCCAAACCTCTTATATTGTGAAGGTTGAGGCCTGGAGTCTGTCCGATTAAATCGGAATGACAATGACGATTTAATAAAGAGGGAGTGTTTTAGTTTCCCTCTCCATTCCATTCGTACTATGGTCAGGATCAATTAGTGTTACCGATTGTCCTGATAGGTAAGTTACTTCCAATGTGAAGTATAGCGCCTTACGTCTGACTGCTTTGATTGAGAACTGAGTGAACAATGAAGCAACCCTAGCAGTACTTACGTTTGTAACGGAAATTGGAAGGAAATGCAACTATGGGGTGATTGAATGGTTATCTGAACTGTCTAAGTCCTTAGCCGCCCACTTGCAAATCTCCGAATAAAATGTAACACTTAGCCCTAGTTGGTCTCCCGTCCATTCCGACTAAACCGGTTGTACTCGCCTAGCAGCGACCATTCACCACAATGAAAACAATCGGAGTTTCCTCTGCTAACCCATAACTGACTAATTCCCAGTTGTGGGTTTTCTTTTATTTAAATTCCCTCATTACAGCCCTTTTAAGCCTTCCGAGTATTCCGGCTAGGCAGAGATGCCACCGGACATATGAAAATGCCCTGAATAGCCGTTTCCGGCTGACAGGGCATATGTTCTGAATCGTATGTTCAGGCTTCTTTGCGATAGGTAGACCGTTGGACCGCTGGCAGTTGCTTCAAGGATTTATCAATCGACGCGAGCAGCTCCAGTGCCCTATCAATTCCAAAGTACCACCATACAAGCGTTCTGCCGAGAAAAAACAGCAGTAAAGTAAGCGCTATGCCCGCACCTATTCGGATTTCAATGTCACTCATGGGTTGAAACCTCACGGACTGGAAAATCCAAAGCTAATTTGTTTGTTCCCTCACTCAGTGAGGCAGTGTTTAAGTGTGCATATCTGTACGTTGTCGAGATCTTGGTATGGCCTAGGAGCTGGCCGATAACGTCAAGCGATACACCCTTGTTGATTAGCAGACTGGCAAACGAATGTCGCAAATCATGGATACGGAACCTGCCAAATTCGGGATGGTCCGCGATCTTAGCCGCCGTTAGTATCGTTTTCCAAGATTTCTTTATAGTTACCAGATGCGTCTTACCGTCTCTACTTGGGAATAGCTGAACCTGATCCGGTTCGTTATGTTCCTTGATCCGTCTAAGTACCTCGATAGCGTAAGGATTCAGCGGTACGTGATGATCTTGTTTCTGCTTAGTGTGGGCTGATGGCTTGCTCCATATAACCTTGTCACCTGTATCGAGAAAGTGATCCCAAGTAACACTCAAAACCTCACCTGACCTAGCGCCAGTAAAGAGCATGAATAAGATCGCATTAGCTACTGTCTGATCCTTGTAGTTACTCAACGCGGTAATCAACCGTGATGCTTCCTCAGCACTGAGATAACGCTTTCGAGCGTGTTCAGGAAACTTGATCGTTCCTATAACTGGATTCCTAGTACACCAGTTATGTACCTCGACTGCTCGATTAAACATGGTACTGAGCAATGATCGTACACGGTTAGCACGGTAAGGATGATTCTCTTTCTTGGGCTGACCTATTTCATTGAGTAAAGCCTCGATATTGAACCTTGTAACCGCAGCAATAGTCAGCTTACCTAGCTTTGGTTTTATGTAGTTCTCGATCATGGCCTTGTCTTCGTACTGTGAGGCTTTCCGCTTATGTATGGCGTGATTGTCGATATAGTCAGTGCAAAGATCGGCAACTGTCGGTAGTTCGATAACCGGCTGTTCTTGTGGCCGTGGATCAATCCCAAGCTTGGCTTGTGATCGATACTGTCGAGCGAGATCGCGGGCTTTGCCAAGTGTCGTATCCTGGATAGTTACCAAAAGTATGGTAAACCATCCTGCTGTCGCCTTTTATGCGGTACGTTGCCAGCCAAGATTTCTTTCCGCCTTGGGAAATTCGCAGATACAAACCTGGAACAATGCCATCAGGCACCATCGAATTGCCACGTTCTGGCTGCTTGAGCGTCCTGATTCGAGGGTCGGTTAATGGTGGCGCCGGTTCTGCGCGGGCGTCGATACTGGCGGGCTTGGTAGTGGTAGATTTCTGAACCTTATCGCGAATCTCGATTGTGTCTAAATTGATCGCCATCTTTTGTTTCTCCAATAAAGTCAGGTTACCCGATTTGCTAGCAGATTGCTAGCAGATGAGGCAGGCAGGCGAAATGTCAGAATCAACGCATTGGATTAGCGGTTTACTACAAAACTATAACTCTGATCTGTATCCTGACTATATACGAAAGCCTATATATATCCAGTGTTTATGACTGGTGTTCAAGCCTAGAACCGTGACTTGAACGGGCTTGGAAGTTAGCGTTTTTGCTAATATGAAAAGTCTAGGAATATAAGCCTAAAATAGCCCTAACCTGAATGGCATTCAGGAGGTCGCGCGTTCGATCCGCGTCAGCTCCACCAATTAATTCCGACATGGTAGTGTGACTCGAACGCCCTTGGGCAGGAGTCGTACTCATGGCATTGAAGGTAGTCGGCGCCGGATTCGGACGAACCGGCACTCTCTCACTTAAAACTGCGCTCGAAAAGGTTGGCTTCGGACCCTGCTATCACATGGCGGAGGTATTTGGGCGGCCCGAACATATCGCGATGTGGCATCGGCTGGCATTCGAGGATCAGATGGATTGGGACCAGCTCTTTAGCGGCTTCCATGCGACCGTCGATTGGCCGAGTGCGCGATGGTGGCGCGAAATTGCTGCTCACTATTCAGACGCGAAAGTGCTGCTGTCAGTTCGCGATCCGGAAGCGTGGTACGCGAGCATGATCAATACCATCTACCAACCGATGAAATTCCCGGCGCCTGACCATGCGCCCGAGCTCGTTCGGCAGCAGAGCGAGATGGTCCGAAAGTCGATTCTTGTTGAAACGTTCGACAACCGCTTCGAAGATAAGGCCCACGCGATCGAGGTGTTCAAGCGGCACAATCAAGAAGTCCGCGATTCTGTCGATCCCGCGCGTCTGCTCGAGTTCGACGTGCGTGAAGGATGGGCGCCGCTCTGCCGCTTCCTCGATGTTCCTATCCCTGACGAACCGTTTCCGCGGCTCAACGACACTGCTACGACTCAGGCGATGATTCGGATGATGAATGAATCGACGCGCAAAGGCTGATTGCTAGCGTCCGCGAAATACTACTTTGTCGCGAAAAGCACGCGGGCCATGCTCGAGCAAACCAGCTACTCCGGCACGCATGTCTTCAGTGTCAAAGAGCGACGGAGCCACCGCGTTCACAACCTTGTCCGCCGCGCGAATGCCACCATCCAGATAAGCTCGAACGATCCGCTTGCCGGCCGCATAGGCGAGGGTCGCGCCGTTGGAAAGACGCTCGGCGAATGCCCTCGTCTGCGATTCAAAGGTCTCATCGGGAACGACCCGGTTCACAATATTCCATCGCTCAAAGGTAGCCGCATCGTACTGGTCTGCCGTGTAGATGATCTCGCGGGCTCGGCTTGGTCCCGCGCGCTCGGCCAGGCGCTGAACACCGCCGAGAAGAGTCGTCGTTCCAATCGACGCCTCAGCCTGACCGAAACGCGCCGATGCAGCCGCCCAGATCAAATCACACGCGAGCGCAAGTTCCAGCCCGGCCGCGATACATAGGCCTTGAACTGCGGCCAGCGTGGGAAAGGGTAACTCTTCGAGGTCGGCAATCAGCTTAAGCTGGCTGGTGAACAGGTTGCGAGCTTCGCTGGAAGTCTTACCCTTGAACACACTCACGTCGGCGCCGCCGGAAAACACCTTTCCCTCGGCTCGCACCAATAATGCTCTCAGGGGCCTGTTCTTAGCCTCTGTCACTGCGGCACGAAGATCTTCTATTAACTCCATGCTGAACAGATTGAGCGGCGGATTCGTGAGAGTCAGCAGACCTAGAGCGTCCGATGTTTCGAAACGTACCTTGTTCATGAGGATTTTCCTTTCTGACTAGCGCGCCGGCGAGCGTTCAGCATCGCTGCGTTTCGATGATTCAAGTTTCTTTAAGTACGGCTCCACGTCAGGCGCGAACGCCGGGTGCGCGCGCAGCCTGGAGAAGTGCGCGAAGGCCCGCGGATATTCACCATCGACGCCAGGATGCAGAATCGGCTCGAGTCCTTTCTTTTGTAACTCTCCGGATCTCGCCTTTTCGTTGAAAAACAGGACCAATTCGGCAACGAAACAGATATCCGCCAGGGAAATATTCGCAGCCACCAGGAAGTCGCGATTGGGCGACAGCGCTTGGTTGATTCCACCCAGGTAGACCTTGAATCCGTCGCGCATTCTCGAGTGAATCTCAGGCGACACTGTTCCGCTGATCAAAGAAAGCAGATAGATCTGCGAGTCGCGCGCAAACACCAGACTAGCATCGAGGAAGCTGTCGATGCGCGAGGCTTCATAGGCATCGCGGCCATAGAGCGGGAACCGTTTTTCACCGAGGCGGGCCACAGCTCGCATGATACTGTTAGACTCGAAAATCCCGGTCTTCCCGTCAGGACTGAAGGCGGCTGGGACTGTGCCAAACGGATGAGCCTCCATGAATGCGGCAGTCTTATGCAGAGTTCCAGAGAAACCGACCTTGCCAGTCTGAGTGTCAGCAGATGTCGTCAGACCGTTGCCCGATAGGGGATGCGCGTCAAAGTCCCATAGCCATGATTGTAATTCCTTAGGCGAGCTTCCTCTTACCTCGACGTCGACGCCGCAGAGACGCGCCGCAATAGTAGCTTTCCAGATGCGTGGGTTAGGCAAGTAAGAAAATATTCGCAGGTCACTCATGAGAAGTACCTCTTAGGCAAGACCTATAGCTCACCAGGTCTCGCGAAATGGCCTTATCTCGACATTGAATGACCAGGCGCTGCGATCCTGATGCGCGACGTGCCAGATTTCGTCGGCTATGGCAGCGGGTTTGATGAAGAACTCGTTGGGAGCGTCAGGAAAGCGCTTGCGCGTCCACTCCAGATCGATGACCGCGTCGATCAGAACGTAGGCGACATGCACACCCTTGGGTCCTAGCTCCCGGGCCATTGACTCTGCGAGGATCCGTTGCGCGGCCTTGGTGGGAGCGAACCCGGCAAAGCTGGCTTTGCCGCGAAGAGCCGAGGTATTGCCGCTGGCGATGATAGCGCCTTCTCCCGCGGCGACCATCGCGGGTGCGAGGCGCCGAGCGAGATACAGCAGCGCCATCGTGTTCACCTGGAAGTTCTGATTGAGCACTTTGGGATCGATTTCCATGAAGTTCCCGAATGCGCCGCCAACCGCATTGTGAACCAACACCTTGGGCGCACCGAGTTTGGCGCGTATCGTGTCCAGGGTTTTGTCGAGCTGCATTTCGTCTGTGACATCACATTGATACGCGTACGAGTTCGCGATCTCGCGTTCAAGCGAGGCGAGCCGATCGCGATTCCGCGCTAGCATCGCAACCGAATATCCGCCGCGCGCGAAGCGGCGAGCGATCGCCGCCCCTGTCCCAGGACCTACCCCGGTCACGATTGCAACTGGATTATTTTTATCCACCAGCCGATTCCTTCTTCGATTGAGTGTGTAGGACTCCACTGTTTTCAAACCGCGCGATGTCGTCTGCGCCGTAGCCAAGATCTGCGAGGATGCTCGCATTGTCCGCGCCCAGCATGGGTGCCAGCGTGCGGACCTTGGCAGGCGTGCGATCGAATTGCGCCGCCGCCCGCGGCATTCGCACCTTCCCGAATTCCTTGCTCTCAAACTCCTCGAGGATGTGGTTTTCGCGGACTTGATCGTCCTGCAGCAGTTCGAAACGGCTGCGGACCGGCGCGCATGGAACGTCGTTGGCGAGCAGCCGCGGCAGGATTTCATCGGCGCGCCATTTCTCCAACTCGGTCGAGGTTATCGTGCGCCGCTCCACCGCGTTTATCGATCGATCGCGTGCGGTCTTGAAGCGGGGATCCTCGATGAGTTCCTGCCGATTAAGCGCACGGCACATGCCGGCCCATTCGTCGTCCGACAGCGCCGCGGCGGTTATATAGCGATCCTGCGTCGCGAATACGAGATCGGGACCCAACTCGCCGTCCGAGGGATCGGTCTCTGAACCTATAAAGGTCAAGCTGGGCATCGCCTCTGGCCACAGGTAGGAAATCATTGCAGTCGAGCATCGAGAGCCGCACGTGCTGACCTTCGCCGGATCGCTCGCGCGCAAAAAGCGCGGCGGTTATCGCCTGAGCTGCCGTCAAAGCGGTGGTGTAGTCTGCTATGATTGTTCGCACCATCCTGGGGCGCCCGGTATCCCTGTCGCGCTGAATATCCGCAAGGCCGGACATAGCCTGGATCACAGGATCATAGGCCCGCTGGTTGGCATAGGGCCCCTTGGTCCCATAGCCAGTGATCGATACGTAGACTATGTCGCGTCGAACAGATCTTACTACTTCTTCGCCGAGACCTATCCGCTCAGCGATTCCGGGACGGAAGTTATGAACGAATACCTGTGCAGTAGCTATCAGCCGCTTAAGGATCTGGAGACCATCTTCTGACTTGAGATCGACGGCTAGTGAGCGCTTGTTCCGGTTGCAGCTTAGAAAGGACGCATTCATTCCGTTGCGGCCACGGCTGAAATGACGCATAAGATCGCCGCGCGGCGATTCGACCTTGATAACGTCAGCGCCCTGGTCAGCTAGCATCATGGTCGCGACCGGGCCCGCGACCATCGTCGTCAGATCAAGTACTCGGACTCCCTCAAGCGCACCGGCCATTTGCTTACTCCTGGTGCCCTAACGGCTTCATTTGATCTACCCTCGCGCCGGAAAATTTCTTTCGAGAGCCTTCCGGTACGCCGGCCGGGCAGCAACACGCGATCTATACTCGTGCAAGCTATCGGATAGGGGAATTCGGTCCGTGACCGCCCAATCCAGGCAAGTCATCAGAAGGATATCGGCGACACTGAATTGATCACCCATGAGATATTTTCCCGACCTTGCGATCCTGGGAGCCATCGCTTCGGCATTCTCCATGAAGTAGCTTCTCGCCGCCTCTACCGCCTTTGGCGCCGCGCCATAGACGTGCTCGAGTCCTACGTGGCGCCGCATCACGTAGAGTGAGCCCGCATCGAGCTCCGTCGCGATGAAATAGCACCACTCACTGAGAGCGGCGCGGCTCTCAGTATCTCGCGGCACAGCTATCGATTCAGGCCTGGTGAAGGTCTCACTAAGATACTGAATGATCGCCGCGCTTTCGGTAAGTATAAAAGATCCATGGCGAAGGACTGGAATCTTATGCCGGGGATTGATCCGAAGGAATTCGTCGGTCTTAGTCTCCCCAGTGCGCGAACCTATCGCGTGATACTCGTACTCCAGGCCTAGTTCCAGCAGCATCCAATGAGGCCGCATCGTGCGGCTGGTCCCTACTCCCCAAAGAGTTAGATCATCGGCCATAGAAGTGGTTCGCAGCTCCTAGCTAGAATTTTTCCTTGAACGGCCTGACGTCGAGCTCGTGACTCCACGCGCTCCGATCCTGATGCGCAAGGTACCAGAATGCATCGGCGATCGCCGACGGCTTGAGCAGGTCTTCGTCCTTGGTCTCGGGACGAAACTTTCTGAGCAGAGGCATATCGATGCCGCCATCTACGTTCACGTATGCGACGTGAACGCCCTGCGGATGAAGGTCGCGCGACATCACTTCGGCGAGTCCCCGCACCGCGAACTTGGCCGGCGCGAAACCTGCTGAAGTCGGCCACGGCCTGACGCCCGCCGTCGCGCCAGTGATAAGAATCGCGCCACTGCCGCGCGAAAGCATTTCAGGCACTACTTGCCGAGCCCACAGAAATGCGCCGAAGGTATGCAGTCGCCACGTTTCTTCGAATACCTGGGGAGTTGTGTCCATCAGACGGCCCATCGGACGACGGCCACCGTTGTAGATGAGAATTTCGACCGGACCCAGTTCGCGTTTGATGCGATTGTACGCGTCCGCAATCTCGGTTTCGATCGTCGCGTCGCTCTGGATTGGAAGAGCGATACCGCCGGCCGACTTGATCTCCCCGGCGGTCTTTCCAATGACCTCAGGACTCCGGGCGATGAGCGCAACCTTGTAGCCTTGCGCGAAACGCACCGCCAGCGCCATCCCAAGGCCTTCGCCGACACCGACTACGACACACACTTTGTCCGATTTAATCGAGTCGCTCATGCTCAACCTGCCTACTGATCCGCCTATTGATGACGGCCGCCATGTTTGGCATATTAATGACGCTCGTAATCATATGAGTCAAGCATCAATCGCAAATGTCGGAGAGGTGGATGCGGGTTTCTAAAGAAAAAGCTGCGCAGAACCGCGAACGAATCCTGGCTTCTGCCGCGCGTCTGTTCCGCGAGCACGGCATCGACGCGACCGGCGTGGACGCGATAACCGAAGACGCCGGCCTCACTCACGGCGGGCTCTACAGCCAGTTCGGATCCAAGGAGATTATCGCGGTCGAGGCGATTCGTTTCGCGCTGGCCCGCAGCAAGCGTATCTGGCGGCGCGCGCTGGAACGCAATCCCGGGATGGGCGCGCTTCCCGAGATTGTGGACGGCTACCTGTCGCGCGCTCATCGCGACGCGCCCGGTACCGGCTGCGTGGTCGCGGCGCTCGGCACCGACATAGCCAGGCAACCGCGTCGCGTTCGTCAGGCTTTCACCCGGGAAATAAAGGACGACCTCGAATTTTTGTCGCGGCTGATGCCCGATGACGGCAAAGAGGGCCGGTACGAAGACGCGATCGCCACGTTCGCTTGCATGGCCGGCGCGCTGATTCTCGCGCGCGCGGTCAACGATGAAGAACTTTCAGATTTGATATTGAAGAGCACGGCGAAGCGAGTGATCAAGCGTGCTAAACCGCGCGGAACCGTCCGCCGTTCCTAGACGGAAGGAGGAATTCCTTTGCAACACAGAAATGCCACTGCGGCAGTGATCGGAGCGGGCGACTACATCGGCGGCGCAATCGCAAAAAAATTCGCTGCGGAAGGCTTCACCGTTTTTGCTGGCCGACGCCAGGGCGACAAGCTTGCGCCTCTGGTCGCCGAGGTCGAGGCGGGCGGGGGCAGAATCTCTGCGCGATCGCTCGACGCCCGCAAGGAAGATGACCTCACCGCTTTTCTGAATGACGCTGACAAGCACGCGCCGCTCGAGGTATGTATCTTCAATATTGGCGCAAACGTCAACTTTCCACTGCTCGAGACGACCGACCGCGTGTTCCGCAAAGTCTGGGAGATGGCCTGCTACTCCGGATTCATCGCCGGCAGGGAGGCGGCGCGCTTGATGATCCCGCGCGGGCACGGATCGATTTTCTTCACGGGCGCCACTGCCAGTTTGCGCGGCGGCGTCGGCTACGCTGCCTTTGCGGCTGCGAAATTCGGCTTGCGTGCGGTTGCTCAGAGCATCGCGCGCGAGCTCGGCCCAAAAAATATTCACGTCGCGCATCTCGTAATCGACGCTGGCGTCGATACCGCATGGGTCCGCGATCGAATCAGGGAACGCGAGGGCGACGAGGCGATGAAGAACCTTGATCCCGCACGCCTCATGAGGCCGGCCGCCGTGGCCGAGACTTATTGGCAGCTCTATCAGCAGCCGCGCGACGCGTGGACATTCGAGCTGGAAATCCGTCCCTTCGGAGAAAAATGGTGACGCTATGGTCAAAGTAGAATTTCATTTCGACTTCGGCAGTCCCAACGCCTATCTGAGCCATCTCGTTATTCCGGAAATAGAAAAGCGCACGGGAGCGAAGTTCGTATACGTGCCCGTGCTGCTCGGCGGCGTTTTCAAGATGACTAACAATCGATCGCCGGCGCAAAGCCTGGTTGGCATCAAGAACAAGCCCGAGTACGAGCGGCTCGAGATGAGCCGCTTCATCAAGCGCCATGGGATTACGCGCTTTCAGAGCAATCCTTTCTTTCCTGTGAACACCCTGATGATGATGCGTGGAGCGATCGCCGCGCGTACGCTCGACGTGTTCGAGCGCTACGTCGACGAGATGTACCGGAATATGTGGGCGGACCCCAAAAAGATGGACGACCTCAACGTGTTTCGCACCGAGCTCGACGAGGCTGGGCTACCAACCTCGAAAATCCTCGAGCTGATCGAGACTAAGCCCGTAAAGGACGAACTGATCGAGAATACGAATCGTTCGGTTGAGCGCGGCACCTTCGGCTCGCCGACCTTTTATATCGGCAACGAGATCTTTTTCGGCAAGGATCGCCTTCGAGACGTCGAGGAAATGATCGTCGTGTCAGGCTAGCCTCCGAAAACCATCAAACAAACTGCGTCGCGCGCGCCCTTTGCCCTAAACTGTGGAACAGCCTAGGCTGTGCTTGCCGATAACGGCATCGGAGGGCTGACCATGCCTGGCGACGACGATGACCGCGAGCTATTCGACGACGAACATCCTGGACCCCAGGTTCTCGAGTCCGCGCTGGCCAACACTGCCCTCAGCGAGGTGGTTTCGCAGCCGCCGCTGATGGTGCCTGCCTCGAGCCCGCTCGCCGACGCGATTCACCTGATGCAGCAGGAGCGGCGCGCGTGCGTCCTGGTGATGGAGAACGACCGCCTCACGGGCATCTTCACCGAGCGCGACATCCTGATGAAGGTCGCGGGCCAGCCGCTCGATCTCATCCACACTCCGGTGTCCGCATCGATGACCCCCGATCCCTTCACGCTCCCGGCCGACGCCAACGTTGCCTTCGCGCTTAGCAAGATGGTGCTCGAAGGCTTCCGCCACATTCCGCTGGTCGACGATGAAGGCTATCCGACTGCGGTAGTTTCGATGCGCAACCTGATTGAGTATCTCGGTGAGATTTATTCTCGCGAGCTACTGACTATGCCGCCCGAACCACATCAGCATCGCTTCAAGAGCCGCGAAGGCGCCTGACCATTTCGTCCTCCATTTTGAAGCTCTTGAAGCACCTTCGCGCGCTAGCTCTCCTGCTGATTCTTGGGCTGGTGCTCGATGGCCTATCAGGATGCGGCGTCAACAAAATCCCGACCCTCGACGAGCAGGTTAAGGCCGCCTGGAGCGAAGTGCTGAATCAGTATCAGCGGCGCGCCGACCTTATCCCGAACCTCGTCGAAACCGTCAAGGGCTATGCGCACCAGGAGCAGCAGGTGCTGACCCAAGTGACTGAAGCGCGCGCGCATGCGACCCAGATGCAGCTTCCGGCGGACATCCTGTCGAATCCGCAGGCCTTTCACCAGTTCGAGCAGAACCAGGCCGCCGTCACCGGCGCGTTAGGTCGCCTGCTCGCAGTGGCCGAGGCCTACCCCGACCTCAAATCGAATCAGAATTTCCTGACCCTTCAATCGCAGCTCGAAGGCACCGAGAATCGCATCACGGTGGCGCGCCGCGACTATATCCTCGCCGTTCAGGATTACAACACTGCGCTGAGGACCATCCCGCAACGCTGGATAGCATCGATCCTCTACCCTGACATGAAAGTCCGCGAGACGTTCACGATCACCGAGCAAGCCCAACAGGTACCCCAGGTCAAGTTCTAATGCGCGTTCGCGCATGGGCGAACAGTGGCACTAAAGCAGCGGGGGCGTTGCTCCTTCTGCTGCTGATCCTCGCGTCACCTGCGCTCGCCTCCGCGCCGAAATTTCCACCGCTCACCGGACGCGTCGTCGATGATGCGGGCGTCCTGAGCGCTTCGACCAAAAGACAACTCACGGACATGCTGGCCGAGCAGGAGCGCGCAACCGGCGATCAAGTCGTCGTCGTGACCCTCGCTTCACTGCAGAGATATCCCATCGAGGAATACGGCTACGAGCTTGGCCGCTACTGGGGCATAGGGCAGAAAGGCAAGAATAACGGCGCGCTGCTGATCGTGGCGCCCAACGAGCACAAAGTTCGAATCGAGGTCGGCTACGGCCTCGAAGGACAACTGACTGACGCGAAAAGCCGCGCGATAATCGACAACTACATCCTGCCGAGTTTCAAGCGCGGAGATTTCAACTTCGGGGTCCTGGCCGGCGCCACGGAGATGGTGCGCGCGCTCGGCGGTAACCCTCGTGACGAAGGCGAACCGACATGGGTTGGCGAACCGGCGACCGCGCCTGCAGGTTTTGGAAGTCTTTTCCACCCTCCAGACCGCAAGGCATCGGTGGCTCTGGTGTTGTTTTTCCTCATCCCTTTGATTGGCACTGTGCTTGTTATGGCCGCATTGGCTGGATCAGATAACAACTTTCAGTGGGGCAGCAGCCATGGCTGGGATTCGGATGGCGGGTTCGGCGGAGGAGGATCTTCATCTGGAGGAGGCGGTGGCGGCTTCTCGGGCGGTGGAGGATCCTTCGGCGGCGGAGGCGCTTCGGGAAGCTGGTGAATCCGAAACGCACGCAATGGCTGCTCCCCATTCTCCTTCTATTGATTCTCGCGCCATCCGCCCTCGCCTCCGAGCCGAAATTCCCACCACTCACCGGCCGAGTCGTCGATGATGCGGGCGTCCTAGACGCCTCCACACAAGGCCAACTCACCGACATGCTCGCCGCGCATCAGCGCGCGACTGGCGAGCAGGTAGTGGTCGTCACGCTCGATTCGCTGCAAGGATTTTCGATCGAAGACTACGGCTACCAGCTAGGCCGCTACTGGGGCATCGGCCAGAAGGGCAAGAATACCGGCGCGATTCTTATCGTCGCACCTAAGGATCATAAAGTTCGAATCGAGGTCGGCTACGGCCTCGAAGGAGAACTCACCGACGCCATCAGCGCAACCATAATCCAGAACTACATCCTGCCAAGCTTCAAGCGCGGCGACTTCAACGCCGGCGTACTGCTCGGCACCACGTCGATACTCCAGGCGCTCGGGGGTAACCCACCCGCGATGAGCGTACCGAATACATCTGGGGTTCCCGATACATCCGGGGTTCCCGTTCCAGTCGCCGTCCTGTTGTCTGTTGTAGTCATCATGATGACAGGTATGGCGTTGATCTACGTTCCATCTCTCGTGTGGGCAATCATTACAGGACGTGTCCGGCAGCTTGACAGCTATGGCCGGGATTCGGAGGGCCGGTATGTTGGAGGATCTTCTGGAGGAGGATCTTCCGGCGGCGGTGGCGGCTTCTCGGGCGGAGGCGGCTCATTCGGCGGCGGCGGTGCTTCGGGAAGCTGGTGAATGAAAAATGAAAAAAGCGAGAAGTCCATTCACGCCCGACGAACACAAGCGCATCGATGCTGCGATTGCCGAGATCGGCCAAAGCACGGCGGCAAATCTCAGCGTCGTCGTGACGCGCGTCAGCGATCGCTATTCTTTCTATCCAATTGCATCGGCTGCTGTCGCCGCGATTGTGCTGGGCGGGCTCGTCAGTTTGATTCGGCCCGACATCGCCAGCCGCATCGTGATCGCGATCCAAATGTGGTTCCTGATCGTGATGACGCTGCTGCTCGAATGGCTGCCGGCCCGGCTCTCGATCGTGCCCAAACGCATCAAGCACGCGCACGCCTGGCAACTCGCGCATCGCGAATTCAACGCGCACGTGCTTGCAGCTCCAGCCCAGCAGCACCGAATCCTGCTGTTCGTCTCGCTCGGCGAGCGCTACGTGGAGATCATCGCCGATCACGAGACTCACGCACTCGCGCCGGCTGGGACCTGGAACAAAATCGTCGACGAATTTCTGGCAACCGTGAAAGCTGGCCACGTCGCCGACGGCGTCCTCGCCGCCATCGCGGCCTGCGGCGCGATCCTGAAGGAACACCACCCAGTCGCCAGCGCGTCGTAATCCTTGACGCAGCGCACACGCCCGCGCTAACCCCACAGCATGCAAACGATACACGCTGCCGAGGTTGAATGGGGCAAGGTGTCGGGGCATCGCTCGGGCGGGATCGACTTCAAATGCCTGCTCCATGGCACGCCCGGCACGCCCGACAATTTCGAACTGAGTATCGTGCGAACCACCGGCGACTACTACACGCCGCGCCATCGCCACAATTTCGACCAGGTCCGTCTCTGCCTCGAAGGCGCGATGAACTATGCCCCCGGCAAAGATTTGAAGGCCGGCACGGTCGGCTATTTTCCCGAGGGAACCTTCTACGGCCCACAATCCGACACCGGCGTGTCTATCATCCTGCTCCTCCAGATGGGCGGGTCGGCCGGTTACGGTTTCATGGGCTATCCGCAGTTGACCGATGGCTACAAAAAGTTATCCGGCCTCGGCCGCTTCGACGGCGGCATCTTCACCCGCCACACTGCCGACGGCCGTGTCGTTCGCCAGGACGGCTACGAGGCAATTTGGGAGGACGTCAACGGTCGCGCCGTCCAGTATCCGCCGCCCCGCTATCTAGACCCGGTCATCATATATCCCGACAGTTTCGGATGGCTGGCGACGCGCGATCCTGGCTTCGAGTTGAAACAT
Source organism: uncultured delta proteobacterium (assembly GCA_963733715.1). GTDB lineage: Bacteria > Desulfobacterota > Binatia > Binatales > Binataceae > Binatus. Next base: position 47,828 of record CAVTEN010000025.1, on the reverse strand, counting down.
ATGGCGACGTTTGGTGAGCGCGCTCTGAACATCGGCGAGATTCGAGCGACGCGCGGCTCGCGTCACCAGGTCGATCGCCATCGCGCGCCCGAGCTGCTGTTTGTCGAGAGCGGCGCGATTCGCGACGTCACCTCCGGCGAGGTGCTCGACACTCACTCGGCGTTCCGCGTCGATCCCGCCGACACCGGCCGCGAACTCGAAGTCGTCGAGGACTGCGTCTTGTTCTTCGTACAGCTTCCGAAGTTCGACACCAGGTCCGCGGCCGCAGCCGCCTGATCGCTGATCACTGCAAGCGCTCACCGCTGGAGGTCCCGACGATGGCATCTACCACCGCTATACCGCGCACGCAGAGCACACGTGCAATCAAGCCTCGCAACAAGAAGCCGGCGGGATTCCATCAGTCGTGGTACGCGATCGCGCGCTCGGAGGAAGTCGGCCCCGGCGAGGTGATCGGCCGCGATTTCCTTGACGGCCGTGCAATCGCGTATCGCGGCGAGAACGGCGAGGCCGTCGTGATGAACGCGTACTGCCGTCATCTCGGCGCCGATCTCAGTATGGGCAAAGTCGTCGGCAACGACATACAATGCGCATTCCATCATTGGCAATACGGCCCTGACGGCGGATGCACGAAAATTCCCGCTTCCGAAAAGATTCCCAAGGCGGCGAGAGTGTTCAAATTTCCGACCGCCGAAAAGTGGGGATTGATTTGGGCGTTCAACGGAATCACGCCGCTGTTCGACGTGCCCGAATTTGTCGACTTCGCCGAACCTGATCTCGACATCCGCACGGCGGAGGCCTTCGATCTCCCGGTCGAGCCGTGGGTGCCCTTCACCAACTCGATGGACTTTCAGCATCTGCGCGTCCTGCACGGACTCAAGATCGAGTGCGACCCCGACGCAATCGACGTCGGCGACTACCGCATCCAGTACGACGTGCGCTTCGAGGATCCCAACCTCGGCGTGTTCGATCAGCGAATCCGCGTGACCGGCACCAACACGATCGCGCTCGCGGGACGTCTCAACGGCATGGCGATTCTCTCGATGGCGACCGGGACGCCGACGCCAGACGGCCGCACACACGGATGGTCGATCACGGCGACGCCGAAGGCCGAGGGCAACGACGCCGAGCGGGAGCAGCGTCTTCAGATCGGCGAGGCATTCTTTCGCCGCCTGATCCAGGAAGACGAGCCCATCATGAAGACCATCCGCTTTCACGACGGCCTTCTAATAGACGCCGACCGCGCACTCGCGCGTTTCCTGCAATACGTGCGGCGCTTTCCAACCGCGCGCCCCGCCGCGGAATAACCTTCGCGCATGGAAATAGAATCAGAGCCATGCTTACGTCGGAACAGCGCGAGGAGTTTGATCGCTCAGGCATAGCACGCCTTCCGGGCGCCGTCGCACAGGAAGCGGTAAGGGAGATGTGCGATCGCGTCTGGGATACGGTCGAGCGGCGAGCCGAAGTTCGCCGCAACGACCCGCATACCTGGAAGGCGCAGAGAATGATCGGGCTCAAAGATTTGCCCGAGTCTCTGAACTTCCACCGGATAGCCACCCCTGCAGTTTGCGAGGCGCTCGACAGCCTGTTCGGCACTCGCAACTGGAAACGACCCGAGCGACGCTTCTCGATGCTGGTCGCGTTTCCGGAATCCACCGAGCCATGGGACGTTCCCAGTGAGGGTTGGCATTTGGACTACCCGGTAGTGCGCGGCCTGGAAGGAAACTACGCGGTACGGATCTTCGTTTCTCTCGTAAAGCTGAGCCACGGCGGTGGAGGCACCCTTTTCATCGCGGGATCGCATCGTCTCCTGCAAAGGGTCTTGGCCAATAAGACCGCTGAGCGGATACGCTCGGCCGACGCGCGCAGGGCTCTGATCCGCAATTCCCCGTGGGCCAAGGCCTTGTTCTCGCTCGACGGAAAGACCGATCGCGTGCGACGATTCATCAATTCGAGCACCATGATCGACAGACAAGAGGTCCGCGTGGTCGAGATGACGGGCGAACCGGGCGACGTATTCTTAACGCATCCGGCGCTGCTCCATGCGATCTCAACAAACTGCTCCAGCGAGCCGCGGATAGTTCTGTCGGGCAGCGTTTATCGGGATCCGTCGATAGAAAACTCATTATACGGCGGCGACACAAATTAGAGACATCGCAGGAGGCAGATCATGGCTCGGCTCACTGGAAAAGTAGCGTTAATCGTCGGAGGCGGCGCGGACGGACCCGCGAAGGCCGGCGAGAAACTCTCGATCGGCAATGGCCGCGCCACCGCGATCATGTGCGCGCGCGAAGGCGCCTCGGTGATGGTCGCCGATCGCTCGCTCGAGCTCGCGCAGCAGACTGCCGCCGCGATTCGTGACGAAGGCGGTCGCGCAGAGGCGGTCGCCGCCGACGTGAGCATCGAGGATCAATGCCGCGGCGCCGTCGAAGCGACCACCCGCGCGTTCTCATCGCTTCACCTGCTCGTAAACAACGTCGGCATCGCCGTCGGCGGCAATCTGCTGAAGACCTCCACTGAGGACTTCGACAAGATGTTCGCGGTAAACCTCCGCAGCCATTTCCTGATGATGCGTTACGCGGTGCCCGAGATTGCGAAAGCCGGCGGCGGCGCGATCGTCAACGTTTCGTCGATGGCCGCGCTCCGCAGCAACACGCAGATTTCCTACGAGGCGACCAAGGCCGCGATTCTCGGGCTCTCGCGATCGGCCGCGGTCTCGCACGCGCGCGATAACATCCGCGTCAACACGATTCTGCCCGGGCTGATCGATTCCTCGATGGTCCGACGGCTCGTCGGCGATCGCGAGAGCACCGTCGCCCCGCGAATCCCGATGCGCCGCCAGGGCACGCCGTGGGAAATCGCAAACGCGATCGTCTTCCTCCTGTCCGACGACGCATCCTACATCACCGGCACGGAATTGATCGTCGACGGCGGCCTCTCCACCCGTTGAGCGGAGACGGAAAGAGGGCGCTTGAAGTTACTGTCTCGGGTTCCTGAGCAGCTTCGTTCGATCGGACGGTTCCCGGTTCCGGTGGCAGTGTCCGTTGTTCTGACCGTCCTGCTGAACCTTCAAATCGCAGGCTTCATTTCGATGTCCGATCGGTTCGAGGGCGAGGTTATCTTTGCGTCGGCAGGCGCGGCCCTGGCGGGGTTGATCGCAGCGCTCTGGGCGGACTCCCGCCGTATTAGCGCTATTGCAGGCGTATTCGCAGGAGTCGTTGCCGCCGCCGTAGCCGCATTCCTCCAGTTTTCTCATGGCGAGGTCTACACGCAGGACGTTGTGGTTGTAGGGGGCCTGATATTGGCGACGATGGTCGCCGCGCACCTGCGCCGCGGCGCGAAGATTGAATCGTTCTGGCAGTTCGACCTTCAACTCGGCATCGCCGCGGTGATGGGAGTGGTGGCGCTGATCATTGTTTGCGGCGGCCTGTCGCTTTTGCTTGAGAGTTGCCGATACCTCTTCGAGGTTCCCGTCGCCAGCTCGGTTTACGAGCACTTATGGACGACTGGCGCGTCGCTGCTAGGACCTTTGTTCGCACTGGCTATGATACCTACAAATCCGGACGAGCCGTTCGTCGCCGGGGCCAAGCCTGACCTGATGGAAAAGGCGGTCTTCTATGTCCTTAACTTCGCGCTGGTGCCTCTGGTCCTTGTTTACGCCGTGATGCTCCATATCTATGCGGCCAAGATAGCCATCACCGCGAATATGCCTAAGGGCGAAGTGGGACACTTAGTGCTGGTCTTCGGCATTATCGGCACTGTTAGCTACATGGTCGCCTATCCGTGGCGCGAAGTTGGATTTCGCCCGGTGCGATGGTTCATGCGCTCATGGTTCTGGCTGATGGTAATCCCCACGCTGTTGCTGACGCTGGCGGTTTGGCAACGAATCGCTGAGTACGGCGTAACACCTGAGCGATACTGCCTGTACCTGTTCGCCATATGGCTGTTGGCAATGGCCATTTATATGGGTCTGGCGCGTGGCAGAATGGACTTGCGAGCGATACCGGCCAGCGTGGCGATCGCGCTGCTGGCGTCTTCGTTCGGGCCATGGGGCGCCGCGTCCGTTTCAATCCGAAGCCAGCTTGGCCAATTCCGCCGTCTTCTGGAGCGGCAGGGATTCCTTGTCGACGGACGACTGAAACTCGAGCGACCACGAGTCGAGAAATTCGCTCGAATTGTCGGGTCCAACGATCAACTGCGCTCGATCCTGGGCACGCTTGAGAGTCTTGATGCACTCAATCGGATCGAGTTCATCTTCGCGGACGCGAATGACGATCCTTTTGTGGCTCATCTTAAGGACGATCGACTGCGAAGAGTCCTGGGAATGAATGGAGCATATCAGCTGTCCGAGGATCAGGCCGCCGCAGCGTCACCGCCGCCTATCAGCTCCGAATCCGACGCAATCCCCTTGAACTTCGACCTGAGCCACTATGACCTAATGTTTGGTCCCTTCTGGGTGAATCGCCAGGGACAGGTCAATGTTGGCGTTCCAGATTCGGCGCCCGGCAATTTCGGTGCGCAGGTATGGGACATAGGTATTCAGTTTTCCGATCCAGTGCTGACGGTATCGCGCGGGCAAGCGGTCATCAGTTTCAACGTTGCTCAAGCCATCGAACCAGGCAAGCACGTAGTCAAATCGGCCGTATTGATTCCCGCGCACGAGGGACGCGATCGAGCGGTCATAATCCTTGTGCGGCCGTCGGAGATAACCAGTGTGAATGACCCTAGCAAGTTTGAGATGTGGCTTCTGCTGAACACTAAGACGCTCGGACTGCCATGAGGTAAACAATGCGCAAGGTGAAAGTTGGCTATCAGCTCGATTTCCGCAATCCGCCCGGCTCGACGTTGTCGTTTCGCGATCTCTATCGCGAGTCGTTTGCCCAGGTTGAAGCCGCCGAGCAGCTTGGCTTCGATTCCATCTGGCTCACGGAGCATCATTTCACCGACGACGGCTACCTGCCCACGCTGATGCCCGCGGCTGCTGCTATTGCGGCGCGCACGACGCGCGTCACTATCGGCACTTACGTCCTGCTGGCGCCGTTTCTTCACCCGCTGAAGCTGGCCGAGGATGCCGCGTTCGTCGACGTCGTCTCTGGTGGCCGGCTCCGGTTGGGAATCGGTCTTGGCTACCGCGCCGAAGAGTTTGAGGGCTTTGGCGTGCCGCGCGCGCAGCGACTCGGCCGCACGCTGGAGACCATCGAGATTCTCAAACTCGCATGGACGGGCGAGCGATTCAGTTTTGACGGCAAGTATTTCAAGTTCCGAGACGTGCGCGTGCTGCCACGGCCTGTGAGTCAGCCGCATCCAGAACTGCTGTGGGGAGCAGGTGCGGCGAAGTCGATTCGGCGGGCAGCCGCGCTCGATCTCGGATTCGCATGCGTCGGCGGACGCAAGGAAATCGGCATCTATCTCGAGGCGATGAAGGCCGCCGGCAAGGACGCCGCGCGCTACAGCATCGTGAACAGCCGCGTGGTCTACATCGCGGACAGCGAGGAGCAGGCATGGCGCGACACGCGCGACGCGCTGATGTACCAGGCCGAGCTTTACGGCAAGTGGCTTTCGGCCGCGGCGGGCACCACCGACCAGAGCAAGGTGCTGATTCGTCCCGACCCGGAGCGGCTGAGACGCACCAGCGTGCTGGGAACGGCGTCCGAAGTGGCCGCACGGCTCGAAGAGACTCTGGAATCGACTCCCATGACGGAACTGATCGTAGTAACGCAGTTGCCCGGGCTCGATCCTGCCAAGGCGCGCCGTTCGCTGGAGAGGTTCGGCGCGGGAGTTCTGCCGCGCTTCAAGTAGAGCATCACCAAAGAAAAACCCCCGGAGTTACCCAGGGGTCTTCCTTAACAAAAGTGCGATCGTATTGCGTTTACGGAATGATGATCCCAGCGCCGTGATCGTACGTCACTGACCACTTCACATTGGCGTGATTTGCGCCAGGATAGTCGGCGAATGCCCACAGACTCATTTCGTCGGTCCGCGCGAATGTCTGGGTGTCCGTCAGATCGCTGCAAGTCGTGTCGGGTCCCGTCATGAAGCAGGTAAGCCCACAGTTCGTCGGGGAAGCCATTTCCATTGCATAGGAAGAAGGAGAACGTGCTCGGGATCCCATTGTTCATCTGAGTTCCGGGATCGTTGTCCACGTTGACAAACAGGCGCTTGGCAGTTCCGGCCTCGGCCATGATCACTTCGGCGTCTTCGGGATTTGCTGAACTTGCCGGCGGGGCGGCACTGTCTGAACCGTTGCCCGGTCCCAGTATCAGGATGGTGCCGGGGCTACCGACGCTGTTGTTCCCCGACAGATCGGTTCCGTTCAAAGATCCCAACGTACCCAGCGAGCCACCGGTGAAGACCGATATATTGGGTTCCGAGATGCCGGGCGTGCCGGTTGCCCCAGTTGTTCCAATCAGCCCGGTCGGCCCGCGGACTCCATCCTCACCCATAATTCCTGCCGGGCCCGTAGGTCCCGTGGGCCCGATAGCACCCTGAGGTCCCTGAGGTCCCGAATCGCCCTGGCCTCCCGCAGGTCCCTGGATGCCGGGAGCACCCTGAGGTCCTTGCGGGCCCGGAAGCCCAGGATCGCCAACCACGCCCTGCATTGCGGACTCGGCTCGGCCGACACTTGGAAGAGCCGCCAGACAAAGTATCGTAGCGGCGGTCGCACCGACCATCCAACGCCAGGCGAACTTAAAGGAAGCAGGCATGTTGACGCCCTCCATTTACTGTTGCCTTCCGGCCGTGCTGCATTCTGATCGCGATTTCATTACCTTTCCTCCTCGCACATCAGAATCAGAAAGCGTCCCCAGAACCGATTGCGAAGTCCAGCGACCAACTTACGTCAACGGTGTTGGCAGAGTTTTCATTGTTGAAGGCGAGAATCGACAGAGTGTCACCCGGTGCAAAGACCAGAGCGTCCGTATCATCCGCGCAAGTCTGCACAGTAGGGAACGTCGTATTTTGCTTGCTCATGCATTCCAGACCCATCAGGTCACACGACATCTCATTGCATACGACAAACTGGTATGAGCCGCCGACACCTCCCATTCCACCTGGACCGGTCGGCCCGATCGAGACTTGCAGGTTGAACGCAGTACCGCCCGGAGTTGGTACTTGGACACTGCCCTGTGGACTAGCGCCCGGCTCAGGCGGAGAAGAGAAGACACCATCTCCCGAAGCGCCGTTTCCCGGCCCCATATAGATCGGGGTTTTAGGCAATCCACCGGATCCTGTGGCTGGGGTCAGCTGGATTTGCGCGCGCGCGCCGATAGTTGCGCCGAGCGTGCCGCCGCTCAAGATCTCGACATTGTCGTTTGTCAGGGGGGCGTTAGTTCCCGGCAGCCCAATCGAACCAGTTAGTCCGGTCGGTCCCTGCTGACCAACGTTGCCGATCGGTCCTGTCGGCCCCTTCACTCCATGCGCACCTGGGGGACCGGTCAAACCCTGCGCCCCCAATGGCCCCGGCGGTCCAACCGGACCTACGGCGCCTTGCGGGCCCGTTGGTCCCGGCTCACCCTGCACACCTGGTACGCCGATCATCCCCGGGCTTTGCGCGCTTGCTGCCACCGATATACTCGCTATCAACATCGCAGCCGCCGATGCGCCGACGAGCCGACGCCACGCGTTCCTAGAAGTTTGAGGCATTCTCGTCCCCTCCCTGACGGTTACCATTTGCGTACTCGGCATTTCTCAATCCCCTGTCTCGGAGGCTCACGGTCCAACCACGACGGGGACATCCCCACCGGTCTGATGCACGACCACCATCCACGACACTTCCGTCGGCGCCGCACCAGGCGATGCGGTGCCCTTCAAAGCGATCGTGTCACCGGCCTGGAATTTCAGGCTGTGAGACAAATCGTTGCACCCGGTCAGGTCCGGGAAACCAGGGCTAGGATTACCGATCGAGCAGGCTACTCCCGTCTTGGTGCAGTCGCTGTTCTTGCATAGCTGGAACGTATAGCTCTGATTTGCACCCGGCGCGTTCTTGGTATGCACCCAGAGTTGAGTTACGGTCGATGCGTCGATTGGCACCGCTTCGCTCTTCAGGATCGTGTCAGCGCCATTGCCAGGACCGTAATAAATCGGGCTGGTCCCGAACCCGCTCGCGAAGTCCATACCCGCCAGTTCACTGGTGAAGTTAAACAGCAGCTCGACGTTGCTGCCAAAGTCGCCCCCGCCCAGCGTGTAGAACTGGACGCCGCTAGTTCCGGAGGGTCCCGTCAATCCCGCCGGTCCCATCGCTCCCATTGGTCCGGTCGGACCTTGCGGTCCTTGCTGACCCACTTCGCCGGCTGGTCCTAATGGACCCGTAGCCCCGACGTTTCCAGGCATTCCGATTGGGCCCGCCGGTCCAGCCGGACCCTGCGGACCTGCCGGTCCCATGTTACCCATTGCTCCCGCCGGTCCTTGCGGACCCTTCGGTCCGCCCGCGCCCGCCACCACATCCGCCCGACTGGCTCCCGATGCGGCGGCGAGAACCAGCCCCCACATCGCGACGCCCAGCATCACGCGTCGCGTGTGCCTCAGTGATACGTGCATTGCCGTCCCTCCCTGGAAACTCGCGCCAGAAAAGGCTTCTGGCCTGCCTCGCTCAAATCAGGAACGCGAAAGCTGATCGTGGTCCCCCCAGGGACACCTTAACGGACAACTCATCGCAGAAAAGCATGCTCAGAGTCAATCATCTTGCGTAAACCTATTTCGACCCAGCCGTCGATATCGGACGCATCGTTTACCTTTTTATTGCTTAGACATCTATTAAATAAATATGTGATGCTTGTTTATGACTTGAGGCTCTAACGCTCCATCCACTCATCCGAATAAATATATCGCGCACAAGGCGCCCCGCACGGCGAGTTCAAGGACGTGTCAGCGCAACAGCGCGGGCCACTCCCGTTTGCCGAGTCCTGCGCCTCGATCGTAGAGTGAGTCGCATGCCGGTCGCATACATTTCTCGCACGCGCGATCTCTACAACGATTTCATTCCATACCGATGGGTCGAGAACGATTCGGCGCCATTCACGCCGCTCGCAAAACCGATCGGCAAATGCAAGATCGCGCTGATGAGTTCGGGCGGAATCATGTATCGCGATCAGCCGCGCTTCCATCGCGAGGACGCATCGTATCGCCGCATCCCGCGTGACGCCCGCCGCGACGAACTAAGCGTGTGGCACTTCGGCTATCCGACACGCGACGCCGAGCGCGACGTCAACTGCGTCTTCCCGCTCGAACGGATGCGCGAACTCGAAGCGGCCGGCGTCATCGGCGAACTGGTCGATCCCGCGTTCAGTTTCATGGGCGGAATTTATTCGGCGCGCAAAGTCCGCGACGAACTCGCTCCGCAAATTGTCGACGAGCTCAAGCGCGCGCACGCCGACGCCTTCTTCCTCGTCCCCGCATGACCCGTCTGCCATCAGTCCGTTGGACTGATCGCGCGCGCAGTCGAAGAAGCGGGAATCCCCACGCTCTCAATGACTTCCGCGATCGACATCACTCAATCAGTCAAGCCGCCGCGCGCGGTGTTCGTAAATTTTCCACTTGGCCATCAGACCGGTCCGCCCGATCAACCCGATCTGCAGCGGAGAATCGTGACCGACGCGATGCGCGCGTTCGAAACGATCACCACTCCCGCAACCATCGTCGAGCTGCCCTACGTCTGGGACGCGAATGATCGAACCTGGGAAGACGTCGACTACACTAAGGGATGGATGCCGGCACGTCCGTCGCGCGAAGCCGCCGACGCTCTCGAAGCCGAACGTCAATCGAAATTCCGCCGCCGCTGACCTCGCCCCAGTTAGGATGTTGCGTTCCGCGCAACCTATTTTTCGCCTCTCCCGCTTGGTTGCGGGAGAGGTCGCGCCACAGGCGCGGGTGAGGGGGAGCTTTCACGGGAGAGGAGGCCTGCCGCGACGCGGCAGGTAGGTGAGGGTTCCGCGGATCAACCGCCATGCCTGCTCACCACGTCTCGCTCTTTTCAATCGTCACGAGTACCTTCGTCCGAGCGGCCACTGCCGCAAATCGTGCACGGGGAGGAAAGCTGAATGGAGGGTTATCATGAACTCGCGATCGTGACGCTGTTGGCGTTGCTCGAATACTCGATACTCGGCGTGATGGTTGGACGCGCACGGCAGACCTATGGCGTCGTGGCGCCCGCCACCACCGGCAATCCTGATTTCGAGCGCTACAACCGCGTGCATGTGAACACGCTCGAGGCCCTGATCGTGTTTCTCCCCGCGGTGTGGATATTCTCGCTGAGTGTAAACTATCACCTCGGAGTTTTACTGGGGCTGCTATTCGTGATCGCGCGGATCATCTACGCAGCCGGCTATTTGAGCGCGGCGTCCAAACGCTCGACCGGAGCACTCGCTACCGGGTTAATCAACGGCATCCTCGTGCTGGTTCCCCTGATCTGGATCGCAATCAGAATGTTGTAACTCTTACCTCTCCCGAAGCGGGAGAGGTCGCGCCCGTCCTTTTCTATCCGGTTCCCCTTCCCTCGAGGGAAGGGGTTAGGGGTTAGGTTCCTGCTTTACCTCTTCGACCGACGCCGCTAGTCTCTGACTCGTTCTCGATTTTATTTTCAATTTCATCATCAAGGAGAATTCGCTCATGGCGGAAGAACGCAAAGGCGCCGTTACGATGCGGGGAAACCCGATGACTCTGGTCGGCCCCGAAATCAAGGTCGGACAAAAAGCACCCAACTTCACCGTCGTCGGCAAAGGGATGGCGCCGGCGACGCTCGATCAGTTCAAGGGCAAGGTCAAAATCATCACGACCGTCCCTTCCCTCGACACTCCGGTATGCGACGCCGAGACGCGCCGCTTCAACCTCGAGGCGAGCAACCTGCCCGGCGACGTGCAGATTCTCTCGGTCTCGATGGATTTGCCGTTTGCGCAGGCGCGATGGTGCGGCGCGGCAGGCGTCGACAAGATCACCACGTTGAGTGACTGGCGCAGCGCAAGCTTCGGCACCAGCTACGGCGCGTTGATCAAGGAATTGCACCTGCTCGCGCGGGCCGTCTTCGTCGTCGATAAGAACGACAACGTGACCTACGTCGAGTACGTCAAGGAAGTCGCGGAGCAGCCTAACTACGAAGCTGCCCTCGCAGCAGCCAAAAAGGCCGCCGCCTGACCGCGAGGTATACGGTCCAGCTTCTCCTTGTTCGACGGACAAGGAGAAGCTGGACCTTTAACTTCCTAAACAGGGACAAAGTCCCGCATCTTTTCTTAGTACTAAGGTGCAGGGGTTACCCCTACCCAAGGAAGCGTGAAACCCACGGCGGGTTTCACATAAGATTAAGTCCTAAATGCCCACAGACGCACCCAATCGCCACGCATTCCCGGACGCACTCAAGCGCGGCCTTTACGAGGCGATCTTCCGCCGTCGCGACATCCGCGAGTTCATCTCCGATCCGATTCCGGATGACGTGCTCGCGCGGGTGCTGATCGCGGCCCATCATGCCGCCAGCGTCGGCTTCACGCAGCCGTGGGACTTCATCCTGGTGCGCAGCGTCGATCAGCGTCGCCGAGTGAAGGAAGTTTTCGAAGCCGAGCGCCAGAAGAATGCGGCCCAGTTCAGCGGCGAGCGCCGCGACAAATATCTCTCGCTGAAACTCGAAGGGATCCTCGAAGCTCCTCTCAATATTATCGTCACCTGCAAGCCCGACCGCTTCGGCCCCGCCGTGCTCGGCAAGACCAGCATCCGCGACGTCGAAATTTACTCGGCGTGCCTGGCAGTCGAAAACATGTGGCTGACGGCGCGCGCAGAGGGCCTCGGCATGGGATGGGTCAGTATCATGCGCAACGACGCGCTCGCCGAAATCTTCGGCATCCCGGCCGACGTCACTCCCATTGCCTATCTATGCATGGGCTATGTCCGCGAGTTTCCGGACCGTCCCATCCTCGCGAGCAAAGATTGGGCGCAGCGGCTGCCGCCGAAATCGCTGATTCATTTCGATTCGTGGAATGACGCCGACAACCGCAATTCGCCCGCGTCCGAATCTCTGCTGAAAAAGATCGACGACCATTCAATCTGGCTCTCGATCTTCCCTGAGGATTCCCCCGACAAGCCTCCTTCGCGCGAGTAAAGGCGCCCGCGTGTATATATCCCTTCGCGAGCGGCAGGTGCTACAAAAGTGGTCTTCCCTCGATAGGACAACTATATGCGCTGCGCGAAGTGCGGAACTCAAAGCAAAGCGGGCAAGAAGTTCTGCGCCGAGTGCGGCAGCCCGTTGTCGAATCGATGCTCGAAGTGCGGTTCCGATAACGCATTCGGCGCGAAGTTCTGCTCCGATTGCGGCACGGCGCTAAGCGTCGCCGCGCCATTATCGACTCCGGTCGAATCTGCCGCGCCTGCTGTGCGCGTGACCGCGCCTGCGGAAGCATCCGCGCTCTCATCTGATGGCGAGCGCAAGACCGTCACCGCCCTGTTCGCCGACATCAAGGGATCGACCGAGCTCGAGCAGGATCTCGATCCCGAAGAAGCGCGCGCGATTATCGATCCCGCGCTCAAGCTGATGATCGACGCGGTCCGGCGCTACGACGGGTACATCGTGCAGAGCACCGGCGACGGCATCTTCGCACTGTTCGGCGCTCCCGTCGCGCACGAGGACCATCCGCAGCGCTCACTCTACGCCGCTCTTCGCATGCAGGAAGAAATCCGCCGCTATGCTGATCGGCTTCGCGCCGACGGCCGCGCGCCAATTCAGATTCGGGTGGGCGTGAATACCGGCGAGGTCGTAGTGCGCTCTATCGCCACCGGAGCCGGTCACGTCGAGTACACGCCGATAGGCCATACCACCAATCTCGCGTCGCGGATGCAGACCCTGGCCGACCCCGGCGCGACCGCAATCTCGGAAAGCACGCGCCGGCTGGTCGAGGGCTACTTCATTCTCAAGCCGCTGGGGCCGGCGCGGATCAAAGGCCTCACCGATCCGGTCAACCTGTACGAAGTTACAGGACTCGGCCCGCTGCGAACGCGGCTGCAACGCTCGGCCGGACGCGGGTTCACGAAGTTCGTCGGCCGCGAGCGCGAGATGGATGCGATGCGCCACGCGGCCGGGCGCGCGAAGTCGGGACACGGACAGATCGTCGCAGAGATAGCGGAGGCGGGCGTCGGCAAGTCGCGCCTGTTGTTCGAGTTCAAGGCCACCACCGCGGCCGGCTGGATGGTGCTCGAGGCTTTCTCAGTCTCACACGGCAAGGCGTCGTCCTACTTGCCGCTGATCGACCTCCTGCACAGCTACTTCAAGATTGCGTCGCAGGATGATCAACGGACCCGTCGCGAGAAAATTGCCGGCCGAATCGCAATCCTTGATCGCGCGCTCGAAGACACAATCCCCTACCTCTACGGTCTGCTCGGAATCGCCGAAGATCCCGACCCGCTCGCGCAGATGGACGCGCAAATTCGCAAGCGCGGCACGCTCGACGCGATCAAGCGTATCCTGCTGCGCGAGAGCCTCAACCAGCCGCTGATGGTCATCTTCGAAGACCTGCACTGGATCGATGACGAGACGCAGGCGCTGCTGAACATTCTCGCCGACTCGATCGCCACCGCGAAGATCCTGCTGCTGGTGAATTACCGGCCCGAATATTCGCATCAATGGGGCAGCAAGACTTACTACACGCAACTGCGCCTCGATCCGCTCGGACGCGAGAGCGCCGACGAGATGCTGTCCGCGTTACTCACCTCTCCCGCGCCTGCGACCCAGTCGCAAGGCGCCAGCCGGGAGAGCCTGCCCTGAGCGGAGCCGAAGGGTCGGGACGATTGATGTCGCCGAGCGGGTGAGGGCGCACGACATCGAAGCACTCAAGCGCCTGATCATCGAGCGCACCGAGGGCAATCCGTTCTTCATGGAGGAGACCGTCGAGGTGCTGCTTGACGACGGCGCGCTGGTCCGCGACGGCGCTGCCGTCCGCCTCACCAAGCCGCTCGCGGACTTGAAGATCCCGCCGACGGTGCGCGCGATACTGGCCGCGCGTATCGATCGTCTGTCGCCTTCCGATAAGGATCTGCTGCAAACCCTCGCCGTGATCGGCAAGGAGTTCCCGCTAAGTCTGGTCCGCGCAGTGGTAGCCGCTTCGGCTGATGAGTTAGCACTGATGCTCGACGACCTGCAGCTAAGTGAGTTCATTTATGAGCAGCCCGCCTTCGGCGACGAATCGAGTACACCTTCAAGCACGCACTGACGCAGGAGGTGGCCTATAACTCGATCCTGATCGAGCGCCGCAAGACACTTCACGAACGGATCGGCGCCGCAATCGGAGAGCTGTTCAAGGATTCGATCGAAGACCATCTTAGCGAGCTCGCCGACCATTACGCCCGCAGCTCGAATATCGAAAAAGCGGTCGAATGTCAGACGATGGCGGCTAAGCGCGAACTCTCGCAGAGCGGCTACCAGGGCGCGCTGCACCGTCTGGAAAATGCGATCGAGCTGTTCGCGAAATTGCCGGATTCCCCGGAACGCACCGAGCTGGAGCTCGATCTTCAAATCGACTACGGCGCCGCCCTGCTGGTGACCAGGGGATGGTGGGTCCCCGAAGCCGGGAAGGCCTTCCGCCGCGCGCGCGAACTATGCCAGCAGAAAGAGGAAGACCCTCGGCTGTACAGGGTGCTGAGCGGATTGCACTCCTTTCATCTCGTCCGCGGCGAACACCCGACGGCGCTTGCGTACATCGATGAATTCGATCGTGCTGGCGGATCGATTCCGCAACGACGCGATGCAGGCTGACGCGCATTTGTTATCGGGCTTCAGCAAGTTCTTCATGGGCGACTTCGCCGATGCGCACTCGAGTCTGGAATTGTGTACCGGCTACCACGCCCGCCAACCGCATATAACCACTGGGCTCGCCCCAGCTGATCAGGATCCTTTGATGAGTGCCCTATGCTACGACGCGATCACGTTGTGGATCCTCGGCTATCCCGATCAGGCGACAAAGCGAGCCGACGAGTCGCTCGAACGCGCACGAGAGCTCGGATCTGCGTTCACGCTGACGTGGTGCTTATCGCAACTCGGCATGTACTACACGATTCGCCGCGACTTTGAGGCAGCGGAGAAAACGACAACCGAGGCGCTGTCGCTCGCGCGCAAGCACGGCCTGGCGTTCCTCGAGGCGCAAATACTCGCCTATCGATTGATAGGGTCGGCCGCGCAGGGAAAATTCGGTCAAACTGCCGACCGCGCATCAAGTGAATCCGGATTTGCGGACGTCGGCTACGAGCTGGCTCATACGTGGGCGCGATCGATCCTCGCGCAGGGCTTTGCGAGCGTCGGTCAGATCGATACGGCGCTTGCGTTGATCGCTCAATCCGCCGATCTCGTCGAGAAAAATCAGGAGCGTTACGTCGAGTCGGAAGTCCATCGAATCAAGGGCGAGCTGACTCTGCTACAGGCTAAGGACGCATCCGCAGCGGAGAATAGTTTTACGAAAGCGATCGAGGTTGCGGGGATCCAGCGCGCAAAGTCGCTGGAGTTGCGCGCAACCATCAGCCTCGCGCGTCTGCTGCGCGACACCGATCGACGAGACCAAGCCCGCGCCACGCTCGCCGAAATCTACAATCAATTCACCGAAGGCTTAAACACCCCCGACCTGAAAGACGCAAAATCCCTGCTCGAAAGTATTGGGTAAGCGGCCCCGTAGTTCTCCCGCGCCCGGTTCCCACTCTCCTGAAGAAGAAGGGAGAGTGGTTAGGGGTGCGGTCGCTCGCATCGTCACGACGCCTAGGCGCGAATCGAGGCGGCGACGGGTGATATGAGAAGGGCCGCAGGCACGGCGGCCCGCGGCACTTTCAAGGCTGGCAGACTCGGTTGATTTAGTGGCGCGGGCGGCCCTGCCCGCGGCTCCTCCTCCCCCACCCTGATAGCAAAATGACGTCCTCGCCATTTTGCGATTAGTACCGGGTGCAGGGGTCACCCCCTGCCCAAGGAGGCGCGGAACCCACGGCGGGTTCCGCATTAAACAATTGTCTGCTGTCCCACGGCGAGGATGAACCCTTCAGCCTGACGGAGTCCCACCTCTCGTGCTATCTTGGCCCGCTATGCATACCTCTCCTCACAATCCTTCTCGCCTGCGATTTTTTTCCTCGAGTAGCCTAATCCGAAAAACAAAATTTGACGGAACGAAACTACCGAAAGTGCTACGGCGCCGCGGAACCACAACCTATGGTATGAAATCGCCCTCACTAGCTTTAGGATCTCGCGACGTGATCGCGTCTGCATGAGCCTCCTCACCCAAACCATCGCCTCGATTCTGCCCGTCGACAACGAAGCGGCGTGGGCTGCTGACGCGCGACTGAACTCTCTGACCAAGCCGCCTGGCAGCCTTGGACATCTTGAGGAACTCGTGCGCCGCTATGCCGCTATCCGTCACGATGAGTCGGTGAAATCCGGGCGCGGCGCGATCGCGGTCTTCGTCGCCGATCACGGCGTCGCGGACGAAGGCGTCAGCGCGTTTCCGCAGGCCGTTACGGCCGAGATGCTTCGCAACATCGCGGCTGGCGGCGCTGCAATCAGCGTGCTCGCACGACGCTTCGGTTATTCACTGAAAGTCGTCGACGTGGGAGTCAAGGTCGATACCAGTGCCAAGCCGCTCGCGGGTGTGACGTATCGACGCATCGGCGCCGGCACTCGCAACTTCCTCGACGGCCCTGCGATGACACCCGACGAAACGACGCGCGCACTCGAAGTTGGAATCGAAATCGCACGCGAGCTCGCCGATAGCGGCGCGACGCTGATCGGTATCGGCGAGATGGGAATCGCGAACAGCACGCCCGCCGCCGCGCTCCTCTGCGCGGTGACCGGGATCCAGCCGGAGTCAATCGTCGGGCGCGGCACCGGCCTCGACGACGCCGGCGTCCGTCGCAAAATCGAAGTGGTCACCCGCGCGCTCGAGATTCATCGCGCGGCACTCGCGTCGGGCGAGTCGATGCTGGCCGCACTCGGCGGTTTCGAGATCGCCGCAATGGCCGGGGTATGCATCGGCGGCGCTGGCTTGAAAGTCCCGGTCGTCGTCGACGGCTTCATCGCTACAGCTGCGGCCGCGGTCGCCGAAAAGATTCATCCGGGATTGTTCGACCATCTTTTTTTCAGCCATCGCTCGGCCGAAGGCGGCCATGCGCTCGCGCTCGATCACTTCAAGCTCCGTCCGATTCTCGATCTCGATCTGAGACTCGGCGAGGGCACCGGCGCCGCGCTCGCGATGAACGTGATCGAGTCCGCGCTCGACCTGCTCAACAACATGGCGACCTTCGAGAGCGCAGACGTTTCCGGCAAAGTTCGATGAGCGACGACGCGAGCGCGCCGCCATCGGAAGGCGGCTTTCTAGCCGAACTGCCGCTCGCGATCAGCTTCCTCACGATTCTGCCGGTGATCGATCGCTGTCCGGCATCCGACGAGGCCGTCGCCGCATCCTTCGCGTGGTTCCCGATTGTCGGTTTTCTAATCGGCGTCGCACTCGTCGGCGAGGATTGGTTGCTCGCCTTTTTCTTCGCGCAGGTGATTCGCTCGGTTCTCATCGTCATCTCGCTCACCGTCATCACCGGCGCGGTCCATCTCGACGGACTGGCCGATACGGCCGACGCGCTCGGCGCGGGACGCGATCGCGAGCGCGCGCTGGACATCCTGCATGACAGCCGCGTCGGGACGTTCGGTGCGAGCGCAATCTTCTTCGACCTGACTCTGAAAATCCTCGCACTCTCGACGCTTGCAGGTCATCGCCGATACGCTGCCCTGATTTTCGCGCCGATGCTCGCGCGGTGGGCGATGCTCAGAATCGCCGCGGGACTACCGTACCTGCGCACCGCCGGCTCAGGATCGACGCTGCTCAGCGGCAAGATCTCAGGCGCACGAACTACGGTCGTCGCCATCTTCACGATGGTGGTGATGTTGATGCTTGGCGAGTTGCATACGATCACAGTCTCTATCGCGGTTGCGATCGCAATCGTCTTCGCGATGCGATCGTTCTACCGGCGATGGCTCGGAGGAGTTACGGGGGATTTGATCGGCGCATGCGGCGAGCTGGTCGAGATAGCGGTCCTCGTCACGATGGCGTCGTGAGCGCCTTACTTAACCTTGATCGGATAGCCCGCGACCATCAGCAGCACCTGGTCCGCGACCGCCGCGACTTTCTGATTGGTCCATCCCAGCAGATCGCGGAAGCGGCGCGACTCCGCGTGATCGGTCGGCACGATTCCCGATCCAACCTCATCGGTCACGACGATACTCGCGAACGTGCGCATTCTTCAGCGCCGCGGCAAGCCTGTCCGCCTCGGCGAGAATCGGGGCCATCGTCCGTGCTGTGCCACTGCATCAGGTTCGATACCCACAGCGTCAGGCAATCGAGCACGACCAGGTCCGCGCTTTTGCCAAGCTTCTCGAGCGCCGCGACGACATTCACCGGCTCCTCGACGGTTTCAAAATCCTGTGGCCGCGTCGTGCGATGAAATTCGATTCGCGCCGTCATCTCGTCGTCGAGCGCCTCTCCGGTCGCGATGAAAAATTTGCGCTGATACGGCAGCGCGAGCTTCAACGCCTGCATGCTCTTGCCGCTGCGCGCGCCGCCGGTGATTAGCGTTGTCGTGCCCATGCGAATGATCGAGCGTACACGATCGCGGTTCGCGCTGACGAAAATTTTCGCGCGGCTCGCGCGTGGTTGACTACCATCCGTGCCGCGCGTAACTTCGGCGTCGCACCCGGTGCACGGGAAGCCGGTTTAAATCCGGCGCTGCCCCGCAACTGTGTGGGGGGACGACGGCCCATCATGCCACCGCTTCGGCGGGAAGGCGGGCCCGAGGATGAACCCCAAGCCAGGAGACCGGCCGGGTCACTAACTGTCTGCCTTCCGCGGGGAGGGTGGCCTCAGGTACGCATTTCCTGAAGCCCGATCCCTCGATTCGCGAGTGGTCGGGTTTTTTCTTTCAGGTGAAACCTGATCTCCTCCACCGCGCTGGCAGCCTTTGAACTCGGAGGGAGTTCATGCGGTTTCTCATTTTGATCTTGTCGATAGTGTTGGCGACGGCGCTTTATGCACCGATCGCACGCGCTCAAACGCCGGCGTCCACGTCGTCGCCAGCGCAAACTCAAACTCAGAAAGCTTCGCCAGCCAATCGAACGGAGTCCGCATCGTCGAAGAAGAAGACGCCGGCGACACCAGCCAATAAGGAAGCGGCGCAGAAGCTGAATCCGATCGTCGTCACCGCGACGCGAATCCCGCAGCCAATCGGCGAGATCGGCACGACGATCACGGTGGTCGAAGCTCCGCAAATCGAAGAGCAGAAGATCCAACGCGTCGCGGACGTGCTGCGCGAGGTGCCCGGCGTGCAGGTCACGCAGAGCGGCTCGCCCGGCTCAGTTACCGACGTGTCGATTCGCGGCGCGACGCCGTCGCAGACGCTGGTCCTTGTCGACGGGGTCGAAGTCAACGCGGGCGCGACCGGCAGCTTCGATTTGGCCAACCTGACTACGGACAATCTCGATCGCGTCGAGGTTCTGCGCGGCGCGGGCGGCTCGCTGTACGGATCGCAGGCTATCGGCGGCGTCATCAACCTGCTCTCACAGGAGGGCGAGGGGCCGCCGACGGCGAGCCTGCTTTCCGAGGGCGGCAATCGAGCAACCAGCCGGCAAGTTGCAACCGTCAGCGGCGCCGAGGGAAACCTCGGCTACTCGGGCGCGGTATCGTACTTCTCGACCGAAGGGTTTCGCCCGGTCAACGACAACTCCGACAATCTCTCGCTCAACGGACGGCTCGACTACCACCTCGGCGACGACACTGTCCTGCGGGGCTTCGCGCGTTACATCGCGTCGAACGTGAGCCTGCCCAATTTGAACGTAGCCTCCGGCTCTCCACTGGATCCGACCGCGCACCAACGCAACGAGTTCATGTTGTTCAAGGGCGAAATCGAGCATCACTTCGGCGAATACGTGCTGGTGCGCGCGAACGCGTATTTTGTGCGCCAGGATTTGCGCGCGACCTCGACCCCTTATCTAGGCTTCATAGGCAGCGAGGAGGATCGCATTCCCGACGAGACTCGCGGCGGACTCATCGAGACGGTGTTCACCTGGCCCCGGCTCGAGGGCTTTCGCACGCTGGTTGGATTCGATTTCAAAGATCGATGGGTCCGCTCGGATGGCATCTTCAAGTTCGCAAACTTCAATCCGCCCCCGCCGCAATTGCTCACATCGGTAAGCCTGTTCCGGGCACGCCGCCAGGAATACGCGGGTTACCTCGAGCAGGAGGGCAGTTTTCTCGACGGCCACATTCTTGTCACCGGCGGATTTCGCGTCGATGGCAACAGCCAGTTCGGCAAGGAAGTCAGCCCCGCATGGTCGGTCGCGATTCCGATCACAAAAATCTCGACCACATTGCGCGGCAGCTATACGCGAAGGCTTTCGCGCGCCGTCATTCAACGAGCTGTTCTTCCCCGGCTTCGGCAATCCCAATTTGAAGCCGGAGATTTCAAGCGAGTGGGACGGCGGATTCACCACCAACTTCGGCGAGCGCGCCTCCCTGACTGCGACCTACTTTTCGCGCCGCGTGAAGAACCTGATCGTCACCGTGCCGTGCAAGGTCGGCCCGACGTGTGAATTTGGATCGGAAGCGGGCAACGCCTCGCGCGTGGACGTGCAGGGCGTCGAGATCGTCCCGAGCCTCACAATAGCCAAGGGTCTGACGCTCAGCGGCAACGTGACCGTGCTCGACGAGACGCACGCCGACGCCCCGCTCCCTTTTGCCACAGCGTTTTTGACCCCGCCGCGTCCGCTGCGAGTGGCGAAGCATACGGCGTCGGCGCTGCTGGAATACGTGCGGAGCGGGAATTTCCTGCCTCACGATAAAATCACCGCCAACGTGAACTACATCTTCGTGGGCGATCGCGACGACATCACCGTGACCGGAGTTCCGCCGATTGCGAATCACTCCGCATACAACCTGGTCAACGCGGTCGTGTCATACACGATAGGAATCCCGCTCAAACACGTGACCAACGAAGAAGTTTTCGCGCGCGTGAATAACCTGTTGGACCGAAACTATTCCGAGGCGTTCGGCTTCAGGTCACCTACGATAAACGTGCTGGCGGGAGTGAAGCTGGATTTTGAGTAGTCGGGTTTCCTTCGCGAATTGTTGTCATCCTGACGAAGCGAGCAACGCGAGCGGCAGGAAGGATCTCGGACAGCGGGGCGCAAGCACCGCCGGTACCGGTTCTGGGTTGCATCCGTTGAGAATTCGGAGGCTCGCGCGAAGCAATCAGTAAGGACCGCTGCGCGATTTCAAAACCGGAACCGGCTTCGCTGGCGCGAAGCTGTCCGAGATCCTTCCATCCGCTCGCCTTGCTCGCTTCGTCAGGATGACAAAATTTGCTCGCGGTGGCGTCCGACCCTCATAGACTCTCACAATGACAAATTGTCCTTAGCCGCCGCGAAATATCGCTCGAAGATTGCGCGGATTCGATTGCGGCGTTGCGCTAGTTCGGCGAGCAGTCTCGCTGCCCCGTCTGCGCCTTCGAAGCCCATGCGGCGGGCTAGCGGGCGGAGGCTAATCACCGCGGTTGGGACGGCCCAGGAAGGCTGGTCGCTCTCGATGCGCAGGCGATTCTCCAGGCGCGACAGGAAGCGGTAGTCGTCTTCGAGGACGGACGCGTCGGCCGCTGACAGCAGATGGAGGCGGGCGAGCGCCTCGAGCAATTCCATCGTGTTGCGCACGCGCAGTTCCGGATTCCGATAGCCGTGACTGAGCGCCATCATCTGCGCGAGGAATTCGACGTCCACCAGACCGCCGTGACCCTGCTTGATATTGAGCCGCGTCTTGTCCTCGGCGCCGATCTCCATCTCCATTCGATGACGCATCGCCGCTATTTCGCCGACCTCATCCGCGCTCAGCCCGCGCCCGTACACGAATTCCTGGCGCGCCGCTTCGACCTCGCGGGCCAGTTCGGGGTCGCCGGTAATCACGCGCGCGCGCACCAGCGCCTGCCGCTCCCAGACCGCGGAACTTTGCCGATGATAGTCGCGAAATCCCGCCAGCGACGTGACCAGCGGGCCCGCGTTGCCCGACGGGCGCAGGCGCAGGTCGAGCTTGTAGGCGTAACCCTCGCGCGTGCGCGATTCGAGAATCGCGATCAGCTTCTGCGTGATTCGCGACGCGATCTCGCGGCTGCCGGCGGCGACCTCGGCGCGATCGTCATAGACGAAGATCAGATCGAGGTCCGAGTTGTACGACATTTCGCTGGCGCCGAGCCGGCCCATCGCAATCGCGCACAGGCGCATCGTGGCGGGAATCGGGAAGCGGGCCTCGGTCTGAATTCGCGCGAGCGCCATCGCCTCGTCCAGCACCGTTTCGGCGAGCGTCGTCAGCTCGCGCTCGACGTCGAACAGTTCGAGATCGCCGGCCAGGTCGGCGATTGCGATACGCAAGAATTCCTGATGCCGAAATGCGCGCAGCGCGTCGAGCTTGCTCTCGAAGTCCGGACTCGCCGCGATCAAGCCCGCCAACTCGTCACGCAACTCGGCCGGACTGCGCCGCGTGGCGGCGAGGTCGGATCGCACGAGCGTGTCGAGCATGTCGGGATGGCGAATGAAGATGGTCGACAAGTATGCGCTCGATGCGAACAGCCGCAGCAGAACTCGTCGCGTCGCGGGATGCTGCTCGAGCAGCGCAAGGAACGAGGTCCGCGCGCCGATCGCGGCGATAAACTCGGCCAGGTTCATCAGCGCGAGATCGGGATCGGGCAGCCTGCCTATCTCGTCCATCAGCATCGGGCCGAGGCGTTCGAGCAGCTCGCGACGCCGCGGGCTGGTGGGGGCATGCGAGGGTCCGCGCGCGAGCAGCTCGAGATGCCGCGCGCTTTCGTCGGCGCGCGCAAAGTCAAGTTCGCGCAGGTAGCGGGTCGAGGAATCGGGATTGAGCGCCGCGTTCCACGCCAGTTCCGCGGAAGAAGAGACCGAGCGCGTCGACTCCTCGTCGCCACCGGCGAGAGTCTCGCGAAATTGCAGTTCGACCAGCGCGCGATGAGATTTCAGTTGATCGCTGAATTTTTTCAGCGCTGCCGGTCCCTTGCCAAAACCCATCCGCGCCGCAGAGCGCGCGCATCCCGTCTTCCGTGGCAGGCAGGACGTGCGTCTGCAGGCCGGCGACGACTTGCAGCTTGTGCTCGACGTCGCGCAGGAACAGGTACGCGTCGGCCAGTTCGCGCGCGCGCTTCGACGGCAGGTAGCCGAGAGCGTCGCAGCTTCTCGAGCGCGGCGACGGTCTGCTCGATTCGAAGCCGCGGATCGCGTCCGCCGTAAATCAGCGTGAGCGCCTGCACGATAAATTCGAGCTCGCGGATTCCGCCGCGGCCGAGCTTGATGTTGCGCTCGATCATCGCGGGCGTTTTCAGTTCCGCCTCGATCTGATGCTTCATCGCGCGCAACTGGCGCAGCGTGTCGAAATCCAGGTAGCTGCGAAATACAAAATGATTCAGCTCGGCGCGCAGTTGAAATCCGATCTCGAGGTCGCCGGCGACCGGCCGCGCACGCAGCAGCGCGGCACGCTCCCAGGGCTCGCCCAGGTTCTCGTAGTAGTTGATCGCGCCGTCGATCGGCGTCACCAGCGGCGCGGAACGCCCGCCGGGCCGGAGCCGCATATCGATTCGAAAGCATCGCGCCGACAAAATTTCGGTGAACCATTCGCCCAGGCGCGCCGCCGCTTCGGAGCTGTCCAGCCGCGCCCGAGGACGCGTGAAGATAAACCAGGTCGACGTCCGAGCTGAGGTTGAGCTCGCGCGCGCCCAGCTTGCCCATCGCGAGGATGCAGAACGGTCCAACCGCGCGCGCGCGTTCGCCAAGAAACCGGGTCGCCAGGTCGAGCGCGGTGCGGATGCATTCGTCGGCCAGCTCCGACATCGCGAGCGCCGTCTCGCCCACGCTCAGCCGGTCGAGCAAATCGGCGATCGCAACCCGGACCATCATGCGGCGCATGAAGTGCCCGAGCGCGGCGGCTGCGGTCTGGCGATCGGGCGCGTCGATCGTGGCGCGCTCGGTGCGCATCGCGGCGACGAGACCGTCGATAGTCTGGGCGCGCGCATCGAGAAAAATTTCCGCCCACTCCGGTCCGGCCAGCGACAGCTCGGTCGCGATCAGTTCCGACGAGCCGAGGCAAAAGATCAGATCGCTGCCTGCCGTCGCGATCGCGCAGAACGTCCTTCAGCGCGGTGGCGGAATTTTCGGCGAGCTTGGTCAGAAATGCGAGCGCCAACTGATCGTCGGGCGCGCGCTCCTTGACTGCAGCCAGGGCCTGCTGCGCAAGGCGCGCGTTGCCGAGCCGATCCTTCAGCCGTTTGGCCAGGACCGCGAGCTGCGGGGATTGCGTCGCCGTGCGTGGCATCTGCTAAACGATAACAGACGCGCGCATCCTTGTGGCGCGGCATTGCGATGGCTCCGTTCGAGCCCTCGATGTTAAGATCCGTCGCGCCAAACACTCACCGAGGAGTAACGCTGTGATCGTTCTCTACACCACCGAACGCGACTATCCGTGGGGCACGCTGCGCTCGACGCACGCCTCCAAGACCAAGGTCGTGCTCGAAGAAAAGAGCATCCCGTATCGGATCGAAAATCTGCCACCCGGAAATCTCTGGAAGAAGCCGCCCGAGATGCTCGCGAAGCATCCGCTCGGCAAGGTGCCGTACCTCGAGGACAGCGAGCTGGTGATTTTCGACTCGACCGTGATCGACGAGTATCTCGAGGAACGTTACGGCCCGCCGCGCCTCATGCCGTCGGATCCGAAGGATCGGATGCGCGTGCGCGAAATCGAAAACTTCGCCGACGAGGCGATGCTGATCGGCAGCATCCCGCTCGATCTGGATGCCGTACTGGAGCCCGCCCGAAAAGCGCGATGCTGCCAGATATGGAGCGAGGGACGCGAGCTATTGCGCATCGCGCGATCTGCCGTTTATCGAACAGGTGCTCGGCCAAGCCGGCGCGGGCGGATACGCTGTGCGGAGAATTCTCGCTCGCCGACGTGCCACTCATGGCGGTCGCGATGGTGCTCGACGTCGACGCGATGAAGCTCGACGAGTTCCCGAAAGTCGATGCGTACCTGAAGCGGCTGCGCGAGCGCCCGAGTTATCGCGCGATCAGCCCGCATACCAAGGTTGCCGACGCGAGCGCGCGCGCCTGACGTTCAGGTCTTCTGCGCGAGAGTCTTTTTCGAGTGATGGGTCTTCGTTGATCGCGTCTTCGCGGAGGCCTGGTGCACAGCATGTGACGCGTGCGACTTCTTCGAGCGCTGCGGCGGTGCGAAATCGGTCTTGATTGGCGCGGGCCGAATAGCGGGCTCGTCCTCGATGCCGGGGAAATACTTTTCCTCGTCGCGATGTACCTGCAACGCGGCGAGGAACTCCGCGTAGTAGTTCTTCACCGCGAAGCCGAAATGCGGTCCCTGGTAGTGCTGGACCATTTCGGAATAGTCGCCGCCGTAAATTCCGGCCGCGCGCGCCACTCCGCCGGTGCCGTAGTTGTACGCGGTAATCGCCAGCGGCCAATCACCGAGCGTGTCGTAGTTCGATCGCAGCAGCTTGGCCGCGGCGACCGTCTCGCGCTCCGGGATCAGACGATCATCGTGATAGCGCGTGATCTTCATGTAGTGCTTGCCGGTGTCGCGCGTGAACTGCCAGATACCCACCGCGCCGGCACTCGAACGCGACGCGCCATGGAAGCCCGACTCGACGCTCGCGAGAGTCACCAGCTCGGGCGGCAGTCCCGCAGTGCGGAAAATCCGTTCCATCGACGGCGTGTAGTACTTGCTCCGCAGCGAGCCCGTCATGGAAATCCTCGCGCAACCCCTCCTGCACGCGCAAATTCTGCGCGGCAGCCGCATAGTCGCTCAGCGGCTCGCCCTTGAACATGGCGGCGATTTCGCGCTCTTCGTCGTCAGCCGGTTCGCGGCCTGACGCGAGGCGATTGAGAATGTCGCCATATTTTGTTTTGAGGTAAGAGTTCGCCCACTCGATATCAGTGGCGGTTGGCCGGCCGTCACCGGGAAGAATAAAGACATGGTAGATGCGCTGGACGTTGTCGCGATCCATGATCACGAAATCGTGATTCGAGTACTTGGTGAAAACATTCGACCCAGAAATCGACGTTGGGCTGAATCGCTGCCGGACGCGGGAACGGGAGCGTGGTTTCCGACGACGCGTTGGGCGGCGCCGCAAAAGCGAACGCGATCGCGAGCGTGAACGCCGCGATTCCCCTGGCTATTCGGTTGGCCGTCAACTTCCTTCCGAGCAACGACGTCTCCAATCGCGCGCGAGTCCCCGTCGGCGCGATTCCCTCCCGGCGCCTTCCAAGAGAGAGAGCGCCGGCTGCCCCATTACTGAGCAGGCTATATGAACTACGCGCCATTGCCGCCTCAGTCAACAAATTTCGTGTCGTGGCAAGGTGTTATTGACACGTTCACGCGTTGACGAGGTTGTCGCGATGCCACGAAGAATCGCAAAGCTGCGAGCTTGACAACGGGCGGCATGGCGATGTAAATGAGAATCATTCTCACTCTCAGGAGCATCGAGCCGTGACTATTAAAACCGCCCCCAACATCGCAGCCACCGCGATTGTTTCCCTCGCAATCCTCGCCCTATTCGCTGCGCCGTCGGCGCGCGCGGCTGACGACTCTTCCCAGCTCCGCTTTCATGCTGGCGCCGTCGAGCCCGCGAACCTGGCTCTCCCCGCCAACACTCCCGTCAAATTGCAGGTGACCAACGCCGGCGATGCGGCCGTAGAGTTCGAGAGCTTCGAGCTGCATCGCGAGCGCGTCGTGCAACCGGGACAGACGATCACCGTCTATCTCCCGGCGCTCCCGCCCGGCACCTACCCGTTCTTCGACGACTTCAGTCACGGGGCCGTCAAAGGCGAGATTGTCTCGCGCTGAGACTGTGACGGGTCGCGCATTTCGCGCGATCCTATTGTCAGCAGCAATCGCAATCCTGATAGCACAGTTCGTGCGTCCCGATCGTTCGAATCCAGCCGTGCAAGGCGACTTGTCCGCGCCGCCGATCGTCAAGGATGCCCTCGAGCGCGGCTGCTACGACTGCCATTCGAACCAAACGCGATGGCCATGGTACAGCGCCGTCGCGCCGCTCTCATGGTGGATTCATCACGATGTCGACGAAGGGCGGCGGCGGCTCAACTTCTCGTCATGGACTGATTACACATCGGACCCCGGCACCGAAGATCAAAAGCTCGACGAGGTCGCGCGTCTGATCGCAAGTCGCGCGATGCCTCCGTGGTACTACCTCGCGATGCATCCTCGAGGCGCGTCTGACATCCGGCGAGCGCATCGCGATCACGCGATGGATCGCAGACGAGAAATCCTCGCATGCGTCGTCGTCACCGCGATGAACCTGCGCGCGATCGTTCTCGCCGCTGCGCTGTTGATGATCGCCGCGAATGCATCCGCGCAAGTCGATCCGTTCGAGTTCGAGGTGTACCCGTATCAGACCGTGGGTAACGGCATGGTCGAGCTCGAATCGCTCAACAGCTTCGTGCCGAGCGGCCACAACCACGGCGGCGACGGCACTTCGGCCGGCGATTTCCCGAGCCAGGCGATGTATCGCACGGCGTTCGAACTCACCTACGGCCTTACTGACCACGTCGAGGCGCGCAGCGTATCTGAATCTCGCGCATCCTAACGCCGAGTCGTTTCAATACGCGGGCTCGAAGTTTCGCGTGCGCGGCAGCCTGTTCGAGCAGGGCGAGCTGCCGGTCGATTTGGGCTGGTACCTCGAGCTGGAATGGCATCGGACGCCGCAATTCGACGACAACCAGCTCGAACTCGAGTTCAAACCAATCATCGAGAAAGACATCCGCAAATTCGAAATCTCACTCAATCCGATTTTCGAGAAGGCGGCTTTCGTCGGACCCAACAAGAACAAGGGACTCGAGTTCGGCTACGCGGCGGGAATCTACTACAACTACCTGCGCGAGATTTCGCCGGGCCTCGAGTTCTACGGCGCAGTCGGCCTGATCGACGACAACGATCCGCTGCAGGCGCAGCAGCACTACATCTTCCCGGTGCTGAGAGGCGCGTTGCCGAGCGGAATCGAATACAGCGTCGGCCCCGGCATAGGACTGACCCGCGGCTCCGACCGCGTGATCGTGAAGTTCAATCTGGAGCTAGAACACTTCATCGGCACGCTGTTCTAACTCGTAGGTAGCGCGGGGCGCCAACGCGCGGATTGCTAATTCTGATGCACGCACTGAATCCTTAAGGATGCCCTACACGTTCGAACTTCAAATTTTGTACTCGATTCCAGCGCCCGCTCATGAGAAATCCAGATACGTCTCCTTTCGAGTCACGCGTGAACCGAAGACGCATCCCATCGCAGAAAAACACATCTTTCGTTAGTGGCGAAAGGGTACTCGGCGGCATCTTCGGCGGATGCAACACGAGTCCGTCCGAGGCCAAAGTAACGTAGTATGGAACATAGATCTCCTCACTCGAATATTCGCCGGCGAATTCTCGTAAGTCTGCCGCATTCGCCTTGAATTGCGGAACTCGCGTATAGGGCACAGACCGCGGCCGGAGCCGCGCTCCCGAGGACTTTTCGATCATGCGAACATTCCCGTCATCGCCGACATCTATTTCGCCTACGTTGGGAAAGCGGAAACGCTTCTCACTCAGAGCTTCAAGTTCGGAGTCGATCGAACTGGGACCCCAGAACCAATGCGCCCACAGACCATCGGGGCGTTGTTCGATGCGGAGGACATAGTTACCGCCTGGTGCGATGTACGTTCCCGCGTATTTGGATGCCTGCTCCGGTGTGATTTGAGCCGTCGTGGCGGGAGGGCCCTTGCTCGCCGCAATTGCGGCGCTCACCTTGCCGTTCAGGTAGATGTCGCCGACCTTGTTCGCGAGATCTTCCGGGTCGATTCCTGCGAGATTGCACAACACGGCCATTGACAAACGCTGCTCCGGAAAGCGGGTCATATCGACAATGTAACCCGCGTCACCTGCACCTCCGGTCTCTTCTAGACTCAGACCGCCGAGCGTATTCACGAACCATCCATTTCCGTAAATCAACGGAGTTCCATCGTTGAGCTTGCCGGGCTCCAATAACTGTCTAACCAGCGCGGGTCCCCCTACCGCGCCCGTGTAGAGGTTATGATCCCATTTGGCGAGATCGCCGACCGTTGTTACCACGTTGGTCGCCCCAACTGTGTCGTAGTTTGGGATACTCACGAAAAAGTCGCCGCGGTCCTCCTCGTAGGGAGTGGCCAGATCCCTGATAACTTCTCCATGACTCACTCGAAACCAGGTGTGCATCATGTCCAGCGGCTCGAAGATCCGTTTGGATGTGAACTCGCGCAACGATTCGCCGCTGACGCGACTTACGACCTGGCCAAGCAATTCATAGTTCGTGTTGCTGTATAACCAGTCGGTGCCAGGCGGGAAATTCAGCTCCTTCTGACGGGACACGATGTACAAGACATCGCCGTCGGTGAGCTCGTCTGGGCTATCGAGCCGCCATCCATCGAACCAGAGTAACTGCTCATAGTCACGCAGGCCGCTGGTGAGAGTGAGCATTTTTCGCAAGGTAATTGGCGTTCCGAAGTCGGGGACCTCGGGGACGTATTTTCGGATTGGATCGTCGAGCGAGATTTTACCTTCCTGCGCAAGCATAAAGATGGCCATTGCGGTGAACTGCTTCGACATCGAGCCCACGTAGAAAACCGTGTCGGGTGTGATCTTGATGTCATGACTCAGGTCCGCCATCCCGTACCCGTGTTGATACGTGATGCGCCCGTCCTTCATCACCGCTACTGCGCATCCCGGAGAGCTCGGCGTGTCCCATTCTTTGAACAACTTGTTCACCGCGGCGGATTCGTTGCCCATAGCAGCGGCCGCGGCTGTCGCGCGCGCGTGATCGATTGAAATTAACGCGGTCGTGAGTATCGCAATCGCGAACAGATTCCGGGCGAGCGCAATTCGAGAACATGACGAGTTCAATCGCTGCATTTCCCGACCCCCAATTTCGGTCTTTCTGCTCTGTTCTCAGGTCTTGCTGGCGAATTCGTCGGTTGCGCGAATCAATTCCCCGGTGATGCTCGCGTTTGATGCGTCGTGGCCGGCATTGTCGACGATCACAAGCTTCGCGCGCGGCCACACGCGCTTGAGGTCGTAGGCCCATCCGATCGGCGCCTGCAGATCGAAGCGTCCGTTCACCATGATGCCGGGAATGTCGGCGATTGCGCGCGCGTCGCGAAGCAGGACGCCATCCTCTAGCCACGCATTGTGCCGGACGTAATGAGTCACGATGCGCGCGAACGCCATCCTGAATGCGGGATCTCTGAACCGCGGTGACATCCCAATCGCAGGCGGCCACGCCGGCGTCGCGGATTCCCACGTACACCATGCCAGCGCGGCTTGATTGCGAATCGCGGGATCCGGATCGTGCAGCAGTCTGCTAAACGCCTCGATGATATCGCCTTCTCGCATCGCGGCCGGCACTGCGTCGCGCAGGCGTTTCCAATTCTCCGGGAAGAGATCGGCCAAGCCGCCGCGGAACGACCAATCGAACTCTTTGCGGCGACCGGTCGTCACGCCGAACAAAATTATCTCCGTGACGCGATTCGGAAACCGTTCCGCATGGGCGAGCGCGAGCGTGCTGCCCCACGATCCGCCGAGCACCAGCCATCGCTCGATGCGCAGATGCTCGCGCAATCGCTCGATATCCGCGATTAGGTTCGCAGTGTTGTTGCTCGCGAGATCCACATCGGGCGCACTCGCGTGCGGCGTGCTCCGTCCGCAATTGCGCTGATCGAACAGCACAACTCGATATGCAGATGGATCGAACAGCCTGCGATGCCACGGCGTGCATCCCGATCCGGGACCGCCATGCAGCACGACCGCCGCCTTGCCGCGTGGATTCCCGCACGCCTCCCAATAAATGCGATTGCCGTCGCCAACCTCGAGCATGCCGTGATCGTAAGGTTCGATCGCTGGATATAGCTGCGGCACGCGGACAGATTCGCATCTCGACGGCCCGGGGTTCCAGTCCCCGGGCCTGCAACTCTTTCCGGATCAGTTATTGAAGATCGCCAACCCTGCATTGTCCGCCGCCGCGCCGCCGATGATGCCAAGATTTGGCGCACCAACCGTCGGATCCTCAGGCGTCAGCAACTGACGGGCTCGCGCGAGATCGTCACTGGTATTCACCGCTCCATGTCCTTTCAGCAGAAGCCATACTTGCGATCCGCTGGCGAGCTCAAGATCAGGAACATCGCCGGAGAGCGTCGCTGTGCCATTTCGGGGTGCTACCACGTCCGAGAGGCGACCGAAGGCCTCGGCCGGCACGGCATCCTGCTGGCCACCGGTAGCGCTTGCGCCGAAACAGGTGGCCTCGTCTGCGGCACATGCCGTGCCATCAGGAACGTAGATGAACCAAAAAGTGTACACGTCGCCCGGGATCAGTCCGCTTACTTCGAGTCGCGCGTTCACGTCGCCGTGTCCCACGCAGAGGAACCCGTTGCCCTTTACGGTCTCCTGAGCCGGCGTGATCGGCTCCTTCTGGCATGGTGAGTGCGAGTGCGCTTCAGCGACCGAGCAGAGCATCGTTGCGCTGGCGATCAGTAGCGAGCCGCTGAAAATGAATCTTCCGATCTTCTTCATAACCGCCTCCCTTGGTTCCGCGCGTTGCCGCGCTGTTTATTCATACCGCCGACCGTAGCGACCTGGCCTGGCAGCCTTCGTGTTTCCGCCATGTTCAGGCAACCTGAGCCGCTCGCCAATGGACTGGGGCTGAACTTCTCCTGAACTCTCTCTGAACTCGTCGGGGCCGCGCGGCTATACGCTCGCGCGCGCCGGAAGTAGACTCCGCAGCCGGGGGCCAAATGCCCGAAGATCTCTTCCAGTTCGAGGACTTTGTGCTGAATCGCGGCGCTTATGAGCTGCGCCGCGGCGACGTGGTCGTTCCACTCCAGCGGATTCCGCTCGAGCTGCTATGCCTGCTGGTCGAGCGCCGCGGACAGCTCGTTACGCGCGAGGAAATCCTCGAGCGCGTCTGGGGCAAGGGCGTCTTCGTCGACAGCGAGAACAGCATCAACACCGCGGTGCGAAAAGTCCGGCAGGCTTTGTGCGACCATCCCGAGGCGCCGCGATTCGTGGTTACCGTTCCGGCCAGGGGCTATCGATTTGTCGCCAGGGTTACGATGGCGGCAGCTAACGGCACTCCCGTTAGGGTGCCCTCCATGGCGGAGGCACCCGCGCCGATCGTGGTCGGGCGTGAGGCGGAGCTCGCGCGATTGCAAAGCTGGTCTGCGCTGGTAATCGAGGGCCGGCGGCGCATTGTGTTTGTTGCGGGTGAAGCGGGCATCGGCAAGACGACCTTCGTGAGAGCCTTCCTCGATTCTCTCAGCGGTAGTGCCGCGCGGATTGGGCGCGGGCAATGCGTCGAGCAGTACGGCGCAGGCGAGCCGTACATGCCGGTGCTCGAGGCGCTGACTCGCCTCTGTCAGGAAGCCGGCGGTGAGCGGGTAGTTGAGCTGCTGCGCAAGTTCGCGCCGACCTGGCTCGCGCAGATGCCTGCGTTGTTGAGCTACGCCGATCGGGAACAGCTGCAAGCAACTGCTCAAGGAGTTACTCAACAGCGGATGCTGCGCGAGATGGCGCAGGCGCTGGAGGCCCTCGCGGCGGAAACGCCGCTGATGCTCGCGCTCGAAGATCTCCACTGGAGCGATTTTTCGACGCTCGAACTGATTTCGGCGATCGCCCGGCGAGCTGAGCCTGCGCGCTTGCTCATTCTCGGGACGTATCGACCAACCGAGATGCTCGCGAACGATCACCCGCTGCGCGCGATGAAGCAGGAGCTCGAGCTTCACCGAAATTGCGAGGAGCTGCGGCTCAAGTTGCTGAGCGAAACAGATGTCGCGGCGTATCTGGCTAGACGCTTTGCTGATAACGATACTGCGCGATCATTGGCCGGGGTTGCGTCGCTGATTCATGAGCGTACCGACGGAAATCCGCTCTTCATGGTCAACGTGGTCGACTACCTGCTTGAGCACGGCTCGCTATTCGATGCGCACAAGATCGAAGCGCCGCGCAGCATCCTCCAGATGATCGAGCGCAACCTTGAGCGCCTGAACCCTGACGCGCAGCGAGTACTGGAAGCCGCGAGCGTAGTGGGTGCGGAGTTCTCTGCGGCGGCGGTTGCCGCGGCACTCGAACGTCCCCTCAGCGAGGTCGAAGCCATCTGCACACGATTGTCGCGTCACGAACAGTTCGTTAACGACCATGGCATCAGTGAATGGCCGGACGGCACCGTTGCTTCAAGTTTTCGCTTTCATCACGCCTTGTATGGCGATGTGCTCTACGGACGGATGCCAGCCGGACACCGTGTCGAGTTGCATCGCCGGATCGCCGCGCGCCAGGAGAAAGGCTCACGGCGAACGCGCAGGCGAGATTGCGACGGAACTTGCGCATCATTACAGCCGCGCCAACGATCGGAACAAAGCGATCGAATATTTCCAGCTAGCAGGCGAGCGGGCAGGCCCTGCGCTACGCGATGGTCGAGGCTGAGCGTCATTACACCAACGCGCTCGAGCTACTCGGCGAATTGCCGCAGACGCCGGAACGGGATCGTCGGGAACTCGCGCTCCAATTGGCTATCGGCCCCGCATTGATGTCGGTTAAAGGCTGGGCCGCTCCGGAAGTCGAGCGCGCCTACACGCGGGGACGGAAACTCTGCGAGCAGCTTGGCGAACTCGCGCAGCTCTTTCCATTCCTGTACGGGCTGTGGGTCAATCATCTGGAGCGACTCGAGTTCCGATCGGCATACCAGATTGGCGAGGAGCTTTTACTTCGGGCCGAGAGCACCGGCGACTCGACGCTCCTCCTGCAGGCGCATCAGGCTCTCGGAGTTACTGCGCATCGGATGGGACGATTTCAGCTCGCGCGCGAGCATCTCGAAACTGCTCTCTCCCTCTGCGGTGCTCAACGCTTGCGACCGCTCGGCGTTGATATGGAGGTCGTCTGCCGGTCGCAACTATCCTGGACGCTGTGGTTTCTTGGCTACCCGAATCGGGCACTCAGGATTAACCATCGAGCGGTCGAGGTGGCGCGAGCGCTTTCTGATCCGTTCAGTCTCATTTTTGCTGAAATTTTCCTCTGCTATGTACAGCACCATCGGCGGGACGCGCGCGCGCTTCAGACGACGGCCGAACATGTGATCTCAATTTGCGCCGAGCACGGGTCCGCCTACGGATTAGCCAACGCGAACATTATTCTCGGCGTGGCGATGACTGAACAGGGACGCGGGGAGGAAGGACTCAAACAAATGCAACACGGCTTTGCCGAGTATCGCGCTTCCGGTGCGGAGATCAACCGTTCGGAATTTCTTTACTGGCTGGCGGAGGCATACTGTGCCGCAGGTCGACTCGACGATGCGGTCGATACTCTGAACAACGCGATCGGAGCCGCCGACGATCGTGAAAATCTCTGGTTGGAGGCGGAGATATATCGGCTCAAAGGTGAATTCCTGTTGCGCAGGGGCGACTCCGACTCCGATGAGGCTCAGGCCCGTTTTCAACAAGCAATTGCGATCGCCCGAAAGCAAGGCGCGAAATCACCGGAACTAAGCGCGACTACCAGCCTCGCGCGGCTCCTCGCAAAGCAGGGGCATCGCGACGAGGCGCGCGCGATGCTCGCGGAAATCTACAGCTGGTTCAGCGAAGGCTTCGACACCCCCGACCTGAAAGACGCCAAGACTCTGCTCGACGAACTGAACTCCTAATCTTCAGCGCATTTAACGCATCCATCTTCTCTCTTGACAGAATCGCGCCACAGTCGTATGGTGAGTGCATACTCACTGAGTAGATACTCAGTCAACGAAGGACGAACGATGCAGGCAGCGACTCGACAGGAACAGAAAGTGGTGACGCGGGATCGGTTGGTCAACGCGGCCATGGCGCTGTTCGCGCGCAAGGGTATCGTGAATACCACCACTGCCGACGTCGCCAAGGCGGTTCGCATGTCGCATGGCGTGCTGTTCCTGCATTTCCCGACGCGCGACGACCTCGTGATCGCCGTGATCGATGAGTTCGGGCGCCGCTTGTCTGCCGAGTTCCGGCAGGCCTTCGAGCGTGACCTTGGACTGCGCGCCGTGCTGCAGGCGCATCTGCGAGTGCTCGCCGATCTCGAGCCCTTCTACGCGCGGCTGGTGACCGAGGCTCCGATGCTGCCGCCGAAGGTGCGCAGCACCCTGATGCTGCTGCACGCCGCCGTGTCCTATGAACTGTTCCAGGCGCTGGAACGCGAGCGCAAAGCCGGGCGCGCGCGCAAAATCGAGCGGCC
Source organism: uncultured delta proteobacterium (assembly GCA_963733715.1). Taxonomy (GTDB): domain Bacteria; phylum Desulfobacterota; class Binatia; order Binatales; family Binataceae; genus Binatus. The sequence continues at coordinate 12,528 of CAVTEN010000025.1, read as the reverse complement.
GCTGCTGTTCAACACCTGGATTGGCCTGGTGCATCACTACCTCGTCAATCGGGACGTATTCGCCACCGGGAACTCCGTGATCGCCGAGCAGGGCGACACCCTGGTGAATCACTTTATGAGTCTGGTTAAACCGTAGAAGGAGGTAAGACGATGGCTGAAAAATGTCCCGCTTGTGGTTCATGCGGAATGCCGATGGAGAAGCCCGAAGACTTCGCGCTCGGCGACGTGACACGTCCCTACTGCCGCTATTGCACCGACGCGCGCGGCGAGCTGCTGCCCTACGAAAAGGTGCTCGAGACCAATGTAGGCTTTTACGTGGATTCTCAAGGGATCACCCGCGCGGCAGCGATTGAAATGGCGCGCGCGATGCTGGCGGACATGCCCGCGTGGCGCAGTCGGAATTAAAGGTTCAAGGAATAGAGTCTGAAAAAAATTCAGCAGAAGGAGAGAAAGCTATGTTTGATCATGTCTTGGTAAAGGTGAAGGACCTCAACTCGAGCAAGCGCTTCTACACCGCGGCGCTGGCGCCCCTTGGTTTCAGCGTGCAGTACGACGCCGACGGAATGTTAGGCTTCGGCCCCAAGGACGCGCCTGCCCTATGGTTCGCTAAGGCTAAGGGCGAAACGAACGGACCTGTGCATCTCGCATTCGTTGCCAAGGACCGCGCTGCCGTCCAGGCGTTCTATGCCGCCGCTCTGCCTGCTGGCGGCAAGGACAATGGCAAACCGGGCCTCCGGCCTGAGTACCATGCGAACTACTACGGCGGATTCGTGAAGGATCCCGACGGCAACAACATCGAAGCTGTCTGCCATCAGGAAGAATAGCTGAAGCGCGGGACTGCCTTGATAGGTCGTGTCGATCAGGGCAGTCCCGAATGCGTTCAAGGAGGCTACTATGAATCTCGAAGGTGGATGTTCATGCGGAGCGATCCGCTACAAGCTGACTAACAGTCCGCTAATTGTTCACGCCTGTCATTGCCGCGATTGCCAGCGCGTCACCGGCAGCGGCTTCGTGATCAATATCTGGATCGAGAAGAAGTTCGTGGAAGGGAGCGGTGCAACGCCGAAATCAGTCGTACTCAAAGGGCGGCACCGGCCATGATCACGAGGCTTTCTTCTGCGACAAGTGCGGCACCTACGTCTGGAGCCGCTACGCGGTCGCGCCCGGCGGCGAGGCGCTGTTCGTTCGCGCGGGCACGCTGGATAACCCGGACGCGGTGACGCCCGACGTTCATATCTTCACGCGGAGCAAGCTGCCGTGGGTGAGACTTCCTGACGGAGCGACCGCCTTCGAAACAGCTTACAAGATAGACGACGTGTGGCCGGCTGCGAGCAGGGAACGCTTGCGTCGCAATGTCGAGGCGCGGGCGTAGCCAGACCCGGGAAAGCGTCAGTTCGAGCTGTAGCTGCCGTCCAACTCCGAGGACGAACTGTGGCTGCCGTCGAGCCCCGATGAGGAGCTGTAGTGCGAATCGAGCCCCTGATTCTGATCCAACGCGCTCGCCGGAAAGCGATCTGCTGACGCGTCGTCGCGTACCGGGAACCGATCCTGATCCTTGAATCTCTCGGCATCGGAGAATCTGTCCTGATTACCCTCAATCTGTGGCGTCGGCCAGCGCGACTCCGATCCGCTCCCCGATGATCCGACGCGCGCATCGAAACCTGCGCCTCCGCTAGACCCCGATGCGGCCCCGGCCCTTTCTTCGAAGCTGCCGCCCAGTGAACTCGCGCCCCAGGTCCTCGAGCCTCCGCCGAGGTCGCCCGAGCTGTCCGAGTTGACCGAGTTCACGACGATCCAATGCTGCTGCCCATCGAGCTGGTCCCGCTGCCGACACTTGCAGTCGTGGTCGCATACTCGCCCATCGTTTGCGCGTCGGCGTGCGGCGCGAATAACGCGAGCGTCGCAATCATCGCGGTTGGTGCAATCAGCTTGATGAGTCTCATCGCGTTCGACCTCCCCTGAGCCTACTGCCAGTAACGTTGGATAATGTAATCGTAGCGTCAAAGATGAAGCAATAGTCCGCTAACGCGGGTCTACGTGGGCGCCCGTGCTTGTGAGCGGTCAATGCGAGCGGTTAGTCTGAAATGGATAATGAAAAATTTGGAATGGATACTGAAAAAGAAATAACTCCGTTGGCGGGTCCGCTCGACGCCCGCGTCGTGCTGCCCGGCTCCAAGAGCATCACGAATCGCGCGATGGTGCTGGCGGCGCTGGCGCAGGGGCGCTCGGTCCTCGATTCGGTTCTGCTGAGCGACGACACGCGCTACATGAGCGAGGCGCTGCGGGTGATGGGCTTCACCGTCGAGATTGACGAGCCGGCGCGCAGAATCACGGTCAGTGGGCGCGGCGGGACGATCCCGGCGCATGGCGGCGACATCTTCGTCGGGGGAGCGGGCACCGTGATGCGCTTCATCGTCGCGATGGTCACGCTCGGCGACGGGCGTTTTCGCGTCGACGGGAATCAGCGGATGCGTCAGCGTCCGATCGGCCCGCAACTCGACGCGATGCAGCGGCTGGGCGCGAGCGTCTACAGCGAGCGCGACAACCACTGCCCGCCGGTGATAGTCGATGCGTCCCGGGCGCGGTTCGAGGGGGAGAGACTTCGGTCGATGCGCGCGCGTCGTCGCAGTTCGTGTCCGCGATGCTGATGCCGGCGCCCATCTGGAAAGCTGGCCTCAAGCTCAAAGTGATTGGCGACACCGCGCGGCCGTTCATCGACATGACGCTGCGGCTGATGGAGGCATGGGGAGCGAATAGCACCGTCGAAGACGACATGATTGTGGTGCCCGGCGGCCAGTGGTATCGCGCGCAGCGTTTCGTCGTCGAGCCGGACGCGTCGAGCGCGAGCTACTTTGCGGCGGCCGCGGCTCTTGTCGGCGGCAGCGTGCGAATCGAGGGTCTCACGTCGAACTCGGTGCAGGGCGACGTCGGTTTTCTTGGCGTGCTGCAGCAGATGGGAGCGCGCGTCGTGTGGCATCCCGACCATGTCGAGGTCGTGGGTACAGGCAAGCTCAGCGGCGTCGACGTTGCGATGAACTCGATGCCGGACATGGTCGCGACGCTCGCCGCGATTGCGCCGTTCGCGTCGTCGCCGACGATAATCCGCAACGTCGCGTTCATCCGGCATCACGAGAGCGATCGCATCCGCGCGCTCGCCACCGAACTGAGGCGGCTTGGCGCGACGGTCGTCGAGAACGATGACGGCCTCGAGATTGCGCCGTCCGCGATGCATCCGGCGGCCATCGAGACTTACGACGATCATCGAATCGCGATGAGTTTCGCGGTGACGGGCTTGAAGCTCGGCGGCGTGAAGATCAAACAGCCAGGATGCGTCGCAAAGACGTTTCCGGATTTCTTCGACCGCCTCGCCGCGCTCAGTTGAAGACGTATCCTGAACGGTTCGTACTCGGTTTTATCAAGTTTTTCGGCACGCCATTGTGCGTCGCGGCGCTTCTCGCTGCGATGGTCGCGGGCACTCGGGCGCGCGAAGGCAATTGGGAACGGGCGGCGCTGGCCGGGTCGATCGCGATTGCTTGCGCGGGCGCAGGCATCGGAGCGATCTGGTGGGTTCGCTTCCACTCGCGTGCCGTTGATCCTTCGGAGCGTTTGCGCGCAGCGAATCCCAATGCGCCATGGATGTGGCGCGAGGACTGGGCAAGCGGCGAAGTCCGCACTTCTGCGAGGCGCAATGCGAATCGCCTGACGATCATCGCGATCGCTTGGTGCGTCGCGACGTTCCCGATCTTTTTCATCGCGCCGCATCGCGCGCTGCGAGCCGCCGACTACTTCGCGATACCGGCATTGATCTTCCCGCTGGTCGGTGTCGTGATGCTGATTTGGGCGATGCGCATGCGGCGGCGCGTACGCGAATACGGCGAGTCGCGATTCGTGATGGCGTCGGTGCCGGGACAAATCGGCGGCTCGCTTACCGGCTCGATTCACGTCGACAAACCTATGCCGCCCGGAGAACAAGTGGCGCTCGAACTCGAATGCATCAACCGCACGACGCGCGGACACTGGCATAGCCTCACGACCTGGGACTGGACTTTGTGGCGCGCCGCCCAGATTTCGATCAGCGATTCGTCGGGATCGATTCCTGTCGCGTTCATGATCGCGCCGGACTGCCGCCCGACCGACGATTCTGATCCGAGCAATCGAATCGTATGGCGATTGAGTGCGAGAGCGAGCCGGTACCGAGCTGAGTTTGAAGTGCCAGTGTTCCGTATTGGCACCTGAGTTTGCGGCTATACAGCATTGGGTTTGCGTACTGAACCGGTACCTGCTGTGGTCTGACTCAGATCTTGTCCGCACCAGGAGCAGCGTCGCGGAAGCGGGTTACCCCCATAGTATATAGCCTCCATACCCCAAAGTTTCTTTCGGCGCTTATATATCGATTGGCCGCAATTCGGACATCGTAAAGTGGTCGTATAAATACCTGCTCCGAGTACTAAAATAGGCTCGACGTACAGAAAGAAACGAAAGTCGAGCATGGCTGATGCAACGAAGCTTACCACCACGAATAGCCATGCGTAGAAAGCCTTTTTTCGAACGCTCATACTTACTACTACATCTATTCAGCACGGACGCGTCGCTGCGGGGCGCAGGTAACGCCTGAACCTTAACTCTCGCGAGGACCTCTAGTTCCAGACCAACGTTTTGCCGTTTGGATCTGCATAGACCATCGCTTCCGGGCCTAAGAAGTCATCGTTAGCGATGCCAACGCGAATAGCCATTCCGTTGCCAAATTTAAATTCGATCGCTTCTGTAGTCTGGTTCACAGAAACTAAGCGCTCACCTTTTGTTCGAGTGAGCGTGGAAGAGTCACCGTCCTCGATCTGAAATCTATTAAGGATGTTCAACCAAGAGCCGTCCTCCAAACCTATTCGTAGATAGTCGTGTACCATACCTATTTCAGTAACTAGGAGTCCCACTAAGGAAACTAGCTCCATCTTCCTAGTCGGCGCTTAGACAGCGCCGCCTTTGCGGACTCGCGTGCGCTTTTTCGCGAGTGTCCATGCGTCGGCGACGAAAGGATCTTCCATCGTGTGTTTGCGCGGCAGGCGGTCGGCGATTTTCAACCACGGGACTATCGACTCGATGCCCCAATGAATCTCGGGCGGCGCCAGCTCGGGATGGTCGAGGCTGCCGATCGAAATTCCGATTCGGTGGTCGCGATAGACGTTGCGGAAGACCAGCGGCGTGCCGCATCGCGCGCAGAATCCGCGCCGCGCGATTTTCGACGACTGATACATCTTCGGCCGGCCGCGAACCCATCGGAATTTGTCGAGCGGAAAGCTGACGAACGTCGCAAATACATTTCCGAACGCGCGCTGGCACATCCGGCAGTGACAGTAGTGCGCGTCGGTGGGCGATACGGATGCTTCGTAGCGCAGCGCGCCGCAAAGGCATCCGCCGGTCACGCGTTTGCGCGTCGCCATTCAGGGTTCGCCCAGCGCTTCGCGGATTGAGCGGTGGAAATGTTCCAGCGCGTTTTCGTAGCGGGCGTACATTACTTTTCGGACTGCGCCGGATTCGAAGTTGCGCTGGATGCCTTCGCCTAGTGTGAAGTCCTGATCTACCACGCCGAGCAGCAGATCCATCGTGCGCGACCATTTTGGCGACGGCTCGGGTGCGAGAATGCTGATAGTCGCGATGCTCTCGCCCACGTGCGCGCCGGCGGGAAAGATTCGATAAACCTCGGCGTGGTCGGATTGCATCACGAGGATCGTGTTGGGGAACAGGTTCATCAGGATGGTCGTGTGCGGAATCAGGTCCCACTTTTCTTGCGGAAGGTCGCGCAGCTTCTCGATTGATTTGCGCACGCCGATGTAGCGCGTGTTGCGGCCGAACGCGTCGAACATCGCGAGGTTCTTGACGAACAGCGGCGCGACATTCTGCGCGTGCAGCACCTTGATGTGGTAGGCCTCCCAGAACGTGTCGCTCATCAGCTTCCAGTTCATCCGGCGACGGACCACGCGCGTCTCCTGATGCGCCATCGCGCCGATGCCGTACGACTCGATGTCTTCGCCGAGCCCGGCGAGTATCGCGTCGATGTCGATGTTGTTGCTATCACCCGGCGCGGGCGTCACGAAGATGAGGCCGTACTTCTCGGCGACCGGAAGTGCGACGAGGCCGCTGGCGGCGCGATCGAGACCTTCGAATCCGTAGTCGTCGGGAATCGCGACGAGGCGGCCGTCGGTGTCGTAGCTCCACGCATGATAGGGGCATGAAAACAGCTTCGCGGTATGACCGCATCCGTCGGCCAGCTTGGCGCCGCGATGGCGGCAGATGTTCACGAAGGCGCGGAGATCGCCGGAAGTGTTTCGCACCACGAGGATCGGCACGGGCGCGAGATCCTCGGTGAGGTAGTCGCCGGGATTGGGAATCTGCGAGCTGAAGCCGGCGACGATCGGATGATGGCGGAAGAGCACCTCGCGTTCACGCGCGGCGCGATCCGGCGCGGTGTATGCGGAAGTATCGTTGCGCGTGAATCGCTCAGCCATCGGCGGCGTCCCGCGATCGATGGCGTCGAAGATCTGGTGGATGAGGTCGACCTGGATTGCGTGCTTCATTGGCGATTTATACCACTATTAGTGGTTCGGCGGAGTGTACACCACCAAGGGTAGCTTCGTTCCGTCAAATTTTGTTTTCGCGAAACCGTCGAGCGCCTGATTGAATCCGGCAAGTTTGGAGGGTCGTGAGTGTTGTCCATGCTCTATGGGTACCATGCCGGGCGCGCTAGCGTCAGGCTGAATAGTTCATGCTTGAAAATGATGGACTGCTGCCGCCGCAGCGTCCGACATAACGGTAGACTGGGGTGGCGCGGGAAACGCTCGGCGGAACGAGTGGGTAACGGCGGATGCGCTGTATGTGCTGCGCGCGGCGGGACGAGTGTGAGGGGTGCTTACCACCATGGCTTACAAGACATCGGCGTCCACTATTCTAGCGGGGACTTTTCTCTTACTTATATCTTGCCGCTACCAGTCCGTGCCGAGCGGCCTGGCTGCGATGACGCTATGTGGGAGCGCGCCGAAAATGAGGTCGACTATTTAAAGACTTGGTGACGCAAATCTACTGATTCGTTCAAGGGGTTTGTCTGCGTGCGACGATGGCGCAATAGCTGAGGGCTATTCAGACGTCGGTCGATGTAGAGATGGCTCGCCGAGCGGTTGAACGGCAGCTTCCGACTTTGCGGAGTCTGGTAGATGGCGTCGAGTGGTTCGGCAAATTCGTCTTCGAAGCATGATCCGACTCGACTACTCGATGATCACGATCTGAGATCGTGTCGTAGCCAACGCGCGAACGAAATTGTCCTCTCATGACGGACAGTCTATGCAGCACGATTCGGCGGCGGGCCGTCGTTGCACGATCGCCGCAGAATGCAGATTCATCCTCCCAAGGGCATTCAGCTGACACGCGGGCGTCGTCGCAGGAAGCAGAATCATGATTCGCGCGCGAAACGCGCGCTGTAATCGGACCCTCACCTTGATCCTCTCCCTAACAGGGAGAGGGGAAGAAAGAGTCGCGCGGGCGTTGCGAATGATGCCCAGGGAACCTAACCCCTAACCCCTGTTTTCGGGCCCTCGAGGGAAGGGGAACAATCGTAAGAAAGGAATGGTGCTCGGTCCCCCCAATAACAGAGCGAAAGGTCGTCCTCGACATTTCGCGATTTCTTTTCACTTTTCACTGGGTGCAGGGGTCACCCCTGCCGAAGGAAGCGTGAAACCCACCGCGGGTTTCACATTCAATTCATCGCGCGGTGGATTTTAGCGCGAGGAGATTTTCATCGCGGAGGCTTCGACGCGGGCTTCGGCTAGTTTGAGGGCGTCCTGGGCTGCGGGGTAGTTGGGATCGTAGAAGCTCATATTTGAGAATTTTTCGTCGGCTTCCTGGACCTGGGTTTTCGCGGCGCTGGCGTCGATGGTCTGGGGGGATTCGGCGCTGTTTGCGAGCACTGTCATGACGCTGTCTTTCACTTCGGCCAAGCCGCCGGATACCACCCAGTGCATCTTGGTGCCGTCGGGCAATTGCGCTTCCAGGACGCCGGGGACGAGCGACGTTATGAAGTTGATGTGCTCGGGCAGGACGCCGAATTCGCCTAGCGGGCCGATGGCTGAGACTTCGGCCGCATCGCCTTCGAAGACTATGCCGGTGGGAGTGAGCAGTCTGAATGGGAACGTCGAAGCCATAGATTAGCGCTACTCGCCGCGTGCCAGGCGTGCGGCTTTTTCGCGGGCGTCTTCGATAGTGCCGACCAGGTAGAAGGCCTGCTCGGGCAGGTCGTCGCATTTGCCGTCGAGGATTTCGGCGAAGCCGCGCACGGTGTCCTCGCGCTTGACGTACTTGCCGGGCTGATTGGTGAACGGCTCCGCGACGAACATCGCCTGCGACAGGAAGCGCTCGACGCGGCGCGCGCGCGAGACGACGGTCTTGTCATCGGCGGAGAGTTCTTCCATCCCGAGGATCGCGATGATGTCCTGCAAGTCCTTGTAGCGCTGCAGGATTGCCTGCACGCGGCGCGCGACGTTGTAGTGCTCCTCGCCGACGACTTGCGGATCCAGAATTCGCGAGGTCGAGCCGAGCGGATCGACCGCCGGGAAAATCGCCTTTTCGAAAACCTTGCGATCGAGCGCGGTGACGGCGTCCAGATGCGTGAAAGTAGTCGCAGGCGCGGGGTCGGTGTAATCGTCGGCGGGGACGTAGATTGCCTGCACCGAGGTGATCGCGCCCTTCTTGGTGGTGGTGATGCGCTCTTCGAGCTCGCCCATGTCGGTGCCGAGGGTGGGCTGATAGCCGACGGCGCTGGGCATGCGTCCGAGCAACGCGGAGACCTCGGAGTTGGCCTGCACGAAACGGAAAATATTGTCGATGAAAAAGATGACGTCCTTGCCTTCTTCGTCGCGGAAATATTCGGCGACCGTCACTCCCGTCAGCGCGACGCGGGCGCGCGCGCCGGGCGACTCGTTCATCTGGCCGTACACCAGCGCGGTTTTCGAGATGACGCCCGATTCTGTCAGCTCGCGATAGAGGTCGTTGCCCTCGCGCGAGCGCTCGCCGACGCCGGCGAACACCGACACGCCGCCGTGCTGCTTGGCGACGTTGTTGATCAGCTCGAGAATCGTGACGGTCTTGCCGACGCCGGCGCCGCCGAACAGTCCAATCTTTCCGCCGCGTGCGTATGGGCAGATAAGGTCGAGCACCTTGATGCCGGTCTCGAGGATTTCCGCCTCTGGGGCCTGGTCGGCGAACGGCGGCGCGTCGCGATGTATCGGCATCCGCGAGCTGGTCTGGATCGGGCCGCGCTCATCGATCGCACTGCCGGTGACGTTCATGATGCGCCCGAGCGTGCCGGGACCGACCGGCACCGAGATTGGCGCGCCGGTGTTGGCGGCTTCCATCCCGCGCACGAGGCCGTCGGTCGAGTCCATCGCGATGCATCGCACGGTGTTTTCGCCGAGATGCTGCTGCACTTCGAGCACGAGGTTGCCGACCTCGTCGCTGATGGACGGGTTGCTGACGCGCAGGGCGGAGAAGATCGGCGGGAGCGTGCCGGCGCCGAACTCGACGTCGACGACGTTGCCGAGGACCTGGTTGATTTTTCCGGGAGTGGTGGAGGGCTGACTACTCATAACTGTGATTTCCTATTCTATTAATCCGGTCCCCCTTCCCGCTCGGGAAGGGGTTAGGGGTTAGGTTGCTGAGCATCAAGCACAGCTCCAGGAAGAAAGAGAATCAGAATCTTGAATCGCGCGCAAAAGATTGCGCGCTGAATTCGGACCCTCACCTTCGATCCTCTCCCTTCCAGGGAGAGGGGAAGAAAGACCGGATAAAAAAATCATCATCATCAGCGGAGGGCCTCGGCGCCGCCTACTATGTCCATCAGCTCGCGGGTGATTTGGGCCTGGCGGGCGCGGTTCATCTCGAGCGTTAGCGACGAGATCATGTCGTTGGCATTGTTGGTCGCCGCGTCCATCGCGGTCATCCGCGCGCCCTGCTCGCTGGCCTCGGATTCGAGCAGCGCGTGATAAACGCTCGCCTCGAGATATCCGCGCAGCACGACCGGCACGAGTTCCTCGCGCGACGGCTCGACCAGGTAGTCGATTTTGGGCGCGTCGGATTTCGAGATTGCGGCATCAACTTCGGCGCCCGGCTTGATGCCCGCGTCGCCCGGCGGCTTGATTGGCAGCAGGCGCTCGTAAACCGGCTTCTGCACGATGGCGGACTGGAAATGAGTGTAGACGATGCCGGCTTCGTCGATAGCGCCGGAGCTGTAGTCGGCGAGCATCTTGGCCGCGATGTCGCGCGCGAGTGCGATCGTCGCCAGGCGCGGTAAATTATCGACTCGCGAGAACGCGACTGGCACGTTCGTGCGACGGAATTGATCGACGGCCTTCTTGCCGACTGCGAACAGCTCGATGTCGAGGCCGTTGCCGCGAATTTGGCGCATCGTGGCCTCGGCGGCGCGGAACAGATACGAGTTGTAGCCGCCGGCCAGGCCGCGATCCGACGCGACCACCACCACCAACGATCTTTTTTGCGCACCCTCGACCGGACCGACCGAAATTCCTTCCGACGTCAGCAGCGAATCGGCTATGCGCGCGAGCGCTTCGCTGTATGGCAGTGCGTTGACGAGCGCTTCCTGAGCGCGTCGGAGCCGCGCGGCGGAAACCAGCTTCAGCGCGCGCGTGATCTGCTGCGTCGATTTGGCCGACGCTATCCGGCGCCGGATTGCCTTGAGTGATGCCATCGTCGAGCGTTATCGCAGCTACGCCGCCGTCGCGGGCGCGGCCGTTTTGTTTTCGGCCAGGAACTGTTGTTCTTAGGCGTCGAGAGCGGCCTTGAGTTTTTTTATCAGATCGTCAGAGAGCGCTTTCTGATCGCGGATTTCTGCCAGCAGGTCCGCATGGCGGGCGTCGAAGTAGGTATAGAGTCCCATCTCGAAAGGCCGAATCTGCTCGACCGAGAGCTTGTCGAGGTAGCCCTCTTTGGCGGCGAACATGATCAGAACTTCTTTTTCCATCGGCAGCGGACTGTACTGACCCTGCTTGAGCATCTCGGTCAGTCGCGCGCCGCGAGCGAGCAGGCGCAGCGATGACGCGTCGAGGTCGGAGCCGAACTGCGCGAAGGCCGCCATCTCGCGGTACTGCGCCAGTTCGAGTTTGAGGGATCCGGCAACCTGCCTGATTGCTTTGACCGCGGCCGAGAAGCCGACGCGCGAAACCGACAGGCCGACGTTGACGGCGGGACGCACGTTCGAGTTGAAGAGATCCTTGTCGAGAATTATCTGGCCGTCGGTGATCGAGATGACGTTGGTCGGGATGTAGGCCGACACGTCGCCTTCCTGGGTCTCGATTATCGGCAGCGCGGTGAGCGAGCCGGCGCCCATCTCGTCGCTCATCTTGGCGGCGCGCTCGAGCAATCGCGAATGCAGATAGAAGACGTCGCCGGGGTACGCCTCGCGGCCGGGCGGGCGTCGCAGCAGCAGCGACAACTGGCGATAGGCTTGCGCGTGCTTGCTGAGATCGTCGTAAACCAGCAGCGCATGCTGGCCCTTATCGCGAAAATATTCGCCCATCGTGCAGCCGGCGTAAGGCGCGATGTATTGCAGCGGAGCGGCTTCGGAAGCGGTCGCGGCGACGACGGTAGTAAACTCCATCGCGCCCGAGCTGGTGAGCTTCTCGACCACCTGCGCGACGGTCGAGCGCTTCTGCCCGATCGCGACGTAAAAGCAATGCATGCCCTGGCCGCGCTGATTGATGATCGTGTCGATCGCGATTGCGGTCTTGCCGGTCTGACGATCGCCGATGATCAGTTCGCGCTGTCCGCGGCCGATAACCAGCATCGTGTCTATAGCCTTGATGCCGGTCTGCAGCGGCTCCTTGACGGGCTGGCGGCGGATGATACCGGGCGCCTTGATTTCGATGCGGCGCGTCTCGGTCGATTTGATCGGGCCCTTGTCGTCGATTGGCTGACCGAGCGCGTTGACGACGCGGCCGAGCAGACCTTCGCCGACCGGCACTTCAGCGATTCTGCCGGTGCGCTTGACCTCGTCGCCTTCCTGGATTGCCTGCGGGTCGCCGAAGAGCACGGCGCCGACGTTGTCCTCTTCGAGGTTCAGCACCATCCCGTACATCTGATGCGGGAACTCGAGCAGCTCGGCGAGCGCGGCGTTCTGCAAGCCGTAGATTCGGGCGATACCGTCGCCGCATGAGAGGACGCGGCCGGTCTCGCGCACCGAGATGCTGCCCTCAAAACCCTTGATCTCGTTTTTGAGGATTTCGCTGATTTCTGATGGTCGGATTTCTGCCATATGGATGTCGTTTTTTCCTGCCTAGCCCGCGAGCCGGCGCTTTGCCTCTTCGAGGCGAGTTGCAAGGCTGCCGTCGTAGATTTTTCCGCCCAATTCCGCCATCACGCCGCCGAGCAGCGCTGGGTCGACTTTCACGGTCGGGATTATTTTCAAGTGCGCGATCCTCTCGAGTCCGCTGACCACGCGCGCGACTTCATCGTCTGAAGGTTTAATCGCAA
>CAVTEN010000024.1:0-63611 GCA_963733715.1 uncultured delta proteobacterium | reverse complement strand
ACGCATCCTCGAGTTTCTCGCGGTGCGCAAGCTCAAGAACGACACCAAGGGACCGATCCTGTGCTTCGTCGGGCCTCCGGGCACCGGCAAAACCTCGCTCGGCAAGTCGATCGCGCGAGCGCTCGGGCGCAAATTCGTGCGGCTGTCGCTCGGCGGCATCCGCGACGAGGCCGAGATTCGCGGGCATCGACGCACTTACATCGGATCGTTGCCGGGCAGAATCATCCAGGGACTGCGCAATGCGGGCTCGAACAACCCGCTGTTCATCCTCGACGAAGTCGACAAGCTCGGCATGGACTTCCGCGGCGATCCGGCATCGGCGCTGCTCGAGGTGCTCGATCCCGAGCAGAACAACACGTTCGCCGACCATTACCTTGATGTTCCGTTCGATCTTTCGAAAGTACTGTTCCTGACCACCGCCAACATGCTCGATCCGGTGCCGCACGCGCTGCGGGACAGGATGGAAGTGCTCGAGCTGCCGGGATACACCGAGGAAGAGAAGCTGCAAATCGTGCAGCGCCACCTGATCCCCAAGCAACTCAACGAGAACGGACTCGGCGATCAGAAGATCGAATTCTCGGAAGACGCGCTGCGCGAGATAATTCACAGCTACACGCGCGAGGCCGGACTTCGAAATCTCGAGCGCGAGATAGCGCGCGTCTGTCGCAAAATCGCGCGTTCGGTCACCGAAGGCGAAACGGCGCCGGCTGTCGTCACTGGCGACGACGTGCAGAAGTATCTCGGCGCGCCGCGCTTCTTCTCGGAAGTCGCGGAACGCACGCAGGAGCCGGGGGTTGCGACCGGGCTGGCGTGGACTCCAAATGGCGGCGAGATAATGTTCATCGAGAGCACCCGGATGTCGGGGCAGAAGGGCCTCAACCTCACCGGCTCGCTCGGCGACGTGATGAAGGAATCGGCGCAGGCGGCGCTGTCTTACGTGCGCAGCCATGCGGCAGCGCTTGGAATCGCGCCGGACTTCTACGACAAGTCCGACATCCACGTTCACGTCCCTGCGGGTGCGATCCCGAAGGACGGGCCTTCCGGCGGCGTGACGATCGCTGCGTCGCTGGCGTCGTTGCTCAGCGGCCGGCCGGTGCGCTCGGACGTTGCGATGACCGGCGAGATTACATTGCGCGGCAAGGTGCTGCCGGTCGGCGGAATCAAGGAGAAGGTGCTCGCCGCAAGGCGCGCCGGCATCAAGACGATCATTCTGCCGCGGCGCAACGAGCGCGACCTCGAAGACATCCAGCCCGAAGTGCGCAAAGAGCTCGAGATGATTTTCGTCGACACCGTCGATGAAGTCATCCGCCACGCCCTGCGCGACGGCACCGACGCCGCCGTAAAGCCGGGCGCCGAAGCCGTCGCACCAACGCCGGCGACAGCGCGAACCGAAAGAACCGTCCTGAACTAACCGCTTCGCTCCATCTATGGGAGCGAAGCGCCGCTCCTCTTACCTCGCCCGTTATTTCACGGGAGAGGAGGCCGGCGGGCGCAGCCGCCGGTAGGTGAGGGTTCTGGGAGCGAGATGCATGTTCGCGGCTCCAGATGCATGCGCGCCGCCTCGCCTGCTTTTTTTCTTCATCCTTTTTTGTGTCATTCTAGAGCGCAGCGAAGAATCCCGATCCTTCTTCGCCTTTGTCGATGCGCCCAGAACCCTCACCTAACCTCTCCCGTAAAATAACGGGCGAGGGATCAGACTCCAGTTCGACCCTGTGAAAATCGCTATCGTTGCGGCAGAAGCCGCGCCCTACGCAAAAGCCGGCGGCCTCGCCGACGTGATTGGCTCGTTGCCAGGAGCATTGAAAGAGGCAGGCGCAGACCCGTCGCTGATCGTGCCCGGCTACACTTCGATTATCGAAAACGTCGAGACCGCGCCGGTCCTGCGCAACATCCCGATGCGATTCGGCGCGGGCGTCGAACGTTTCTCCGTATTGCGCGCGAGCGATTCGCACGGCGTGCCGATGTACCTGATCGACCACCCGGGATTTTTCCGCCGGCCCGGAATCTACGGCGAGAACGGCAACGACTATCCCGACAATATGCGCCGCTTCATCTTCTTTGGCCGCGCCGCAGCGATCGCATCGTCGGAGATAATCGCGCCGGACGTAGCGCACGCGCACGATTGGCACGCAGTCGGCCGTCCCGATTGCGATGCGCGCCGACGGCGGCGCTTAGCCCGATGTTCAAGCAGGCGCTGTCGGTCTTCACGATTCACAATCTCGCTTTCCAGGGAATCGGCAAACGCGAGGATTTCGCGCTGCTGAATCTCGACGCGTCATATTTTTCGCCCGCGTGCCTGGAATTTTACGGCCATCTGAATTTGATGAAGGGCGCAATCGTGCTGTGCGACGGCGCGTCGACTGTCAGCCCAACTTACGCGCACGAAATTACCACCGACCCGGAACTCGGCTTTGGACTCGAAGGAGTGCTGCGCGACAAGGGCGAAAATTTCGTGGGAATCCTCAACGGCGCCGACTACCACGAATGGAATCCCGCCACCGATCGCGAAATCGCCGCGAACTACACGCCCGCGAAGCCCGACGGCAAACGCAAATGCACGCGTGCGTTGCGCGATTCGCTCGGGCTGCCGAACCGCGAAGATTGGCCTGTAGTCGGGATGGTCACGCGCATGACCGGCCAGAAAGGCGTGGACCTGCTGCGAGACGCGCTCGACGCCGTGATGCGCCTGGATTTGCAACTCGTCATGCTCGCGAGCGGCGACGCGGAGCTCGAAAAATTTTTCAAAGACGCGGAGAAGCGTTACCCTGAAAAACTTCGCGCGATAATCGAGTTCAACAACGGAATGGCGCATCGAATCCAGGCCGGCAGCAACGCCTTCCTGATGCCCTCGCGATTCGAGCCGTGCGGACTCACGCAGATGTACGCGCTGCGCTACGGCACCGCGCCGGTCGTGCGAGCCACCGGAGGACTGCGCGACACCGTCAGCGAGTTCGATCCCGCGCGCGGGACCGGCAACGGCTTTGTCTTTGAAAAGTTCGACGCGGCAGAAATGGTAGCGGCGCTGGATCGGATGGTGACGATGTTCCGCGACCGCGCGACGTGGCGGCGGCTGATGGCCAACTGCTTCGCGTCGGATTTTTCGTGGGAGCGGGCGGCGCGTCAATATCTCGATTGGTTCGCGCGGCTGCGAAAAGCTCGCGGCCTCAGCTAGAATTCGGCCGTGGCGCTTAACTCTCGCGAATATCTCGTCTACGCCGACGGCTCCTGCCTCGGAAATCCCGGGCCGGGCGGATGGGGCGTCGTGGTGCGCGATCCTGATGGCGTCGTGACCGAACTCAACGGCCACGAAGACGCGACCACCAACAATCGGATGGAATTGACTGGCCGCGATCGAGGGCCTGCGCGCGACCGAGCGCGGCGCCGAAGTGATTCTCCGCAGTGACAGCCAATACGTCGTGAAATCGATGACGCTCAACTGGAAGCGCAACGCGAATCAGGACTTGTGGACGCTGCTCGATGCCGAAACAAAGTTGCGGCGCGTGCGATTCGAATGGGTGCGCGGACACGGCGTCGATCCGATCAACAATCGCGCCGACGAACTCGCATTGATGGGCGCGAACGGACAGGCTGGTCGCCGACGGTGCTTCGCCGGAGAACCCAAAGCGCGAAGCGGTCTAGACTACCGACTCTTCCGAAGAAGCAGAACTAGCGACGCGCCTGAAGCCGGGAGAATCGATTCGCGAATGCGCGGGATGCGGCGCGAAGTTCGTGAGCAGCCAGCGACGGCACGACTACTGCTCGCAAATGCCGCTGCCAGCTCGACGCGCGCAGTCGCTGATAGCTACCAGACTGACCGGAATCAGCGCGTCCGTCTCGCGCTTGTAGTCGTCGTACTCTTCGCCGAATCGCGCACGCAGCATTGCTTCTTCCGACTTTATCCGCCGCTGCGCGAGAATCGCTCCGATGATCAGCGTCAGGACTGCGGTGACAGGCGCGCCGTAAATGATCGTCCATGCGAACGTCACCAGGAATGTGCCCGCGTAAATCGGATGCCTGAGGTAGCGATAAAAACCGCGCGTGACGAGCACCGGATGCTCGGGCGTCCGGCCCGACGTGAAAAATCCGAGCTGGATGCGCGCGCCCAGCGCGAGCCACATCCCGAGCAGCTCGAGTAACAGTCCGAGCGCGCTGGCCCACGCCGGCGCCGAGCCGCCGTAAACGTAGGTGCGCTCGAACGGAGCCGCCGCAAACACCAGGAGGATTGGAAGCTGCACCGCGATTCGCCGGCTGAGCTCCTCGCGCGGCGGGCTGTCCTCGGCATCTTCGCGAACAATCAAATCGGAAAATCGAAAGCCCGCGTAAGCGACCAGGTATGCGAGCACGTAGTGATGCTCGGCGAAGTAGGCCGTGATCCCGAGTCCCAACGCGATCGCGCCGATGACGGCGACCAGGAAAATCGTGGTCTCGGCGAAGCGCAGCGCCAGGCTACGCACGAAATGCGGATGCTCGCCGGGCGACGCGACGGCGTCGGCGAGGAGCATCGCAGTCGTCGGCTTCAATCCTCCGGTTGCTTTGCCGTTCGGATTGCGGCGCTTCCTGATTCATTTCACTCGCCATAAAGACTCACTTTCGCAGATGCGCCGAACAGGATCAAAGAGGGCCGAGCGCCAGCCGCGCCGCAGCATAATAGCTGCACGTCCGCAGTTGCATCGTTTCGCGAAAAAGGAAATTTGCTGCGAAAATCAAAGATTGGCCCTCTCCCGACTCGCATTCTGCGATTCGAGCTAACCCATTGATTTTTATAACTTTTCATTAATTATCGACTGCGTACTCGCGAAGCTTGTCTTTGGAAAGTCATTGGTAAATCGAGAGTTTTTTCGATGGTACGTGACTTGCTTTACCCCCTGTCAGTCAACGAATACGGAGGGACCGAAAATGAACGCAACCACTAACGAAGCAACTCTCTCGGCAATCACCAACATCAACGAAGCGACTGAAGCCACTGCAGGAACCCGGCTCGCACAGAACAGCTTGCTGAGCGAACTGCCCGGCATCGTGTTCGGCTTGATCACGCTCGGATACGTCATCAGCTCGCTGGTGGCATTGGCCTGAGGTCGTCCAAAGAATTTACGGAAGGTAATTGAAATGAACGCATCAACCACAGAAGCAAGGTTCGCAGGAATCACGTCGATCGTCGAAGCTCCGGTCAGCGAAGAGATCCGGTTCGCGCAGTACAGCATGCTGAACGAACTGCCGGGCGCAATCTTCGGCGTAATCACCGTCGCGTACATCGTCGGCTCGCTGCTCGCGCTCGCGCACTAAGTCATGACGCGCGTCGCCCACATCTCGGATGCAACAGGGTGCATGAGTACCCGCGATGCACGACCCGATGTGGCGCGCGCGGAGATGCGTGACGCGGTCGCAGGCTCGTCCACTGCGCGCGCGACCATGGTGAGCGATACCCAAATGACCGCGAAAGCCAGCACGATCGTGACCCACGCCATCGCGCGGATGCGCCGCAGCATCGAGTTGAGCTGTTCGACCGTGAACGCATCGCCGTCGCCGTGTGCGGCCACTTCTTCCTGGCGGCCGATTCTGAACGCCAGTCCGAACGTGATGTAGGTCTGGATGAAGATGAGCAGAAAAGCCAGCAGCAACTTCAGTTCCAGCGCCGAACCGATCCGCGCGAAGTAGTCGAACTTCATCGACGCTTTCAAGTCCGTCAGCCGCATAGCCCCGCTAATCACAATAATTCCCAGCACGCCGATCGTGAACGGGTTGTAGAACTTGAAGCCCGCGATCAGGCTCGCGCGACGTGCAGCCTCGTTGGGCGCGGTCTCGGCGGCCGGAATCAGCATATAGATGACCGCGAACTGCGCGCCGACGTACGACGCCATCGCGCACAGATGCAGCCACATCAGGAATTCGCCGCCACTCATCGCGCCCCCTGAGCAGCGTATCGACAGACCGTCTTCGTCACTCTTGCATGCGAAGCCGAGCGATCGCGAGCAGCGATATCTGTCATCCTGACGACGGGAGCGTTAGCGACGGAAGGACAACGGAGCCTCGGACAGCTTCGCGCCACACGCGAAGCCGGTTCCGGTATCTGGGTACCGCGCGCTGCGCGCGCTCCATTAAATGACCGGGTCGAAATCGAGTGCGCCGGTGCGCGCCAGTCGCGAATACCAGTGACCGCTTTCCTTCACGATTCTCTGCTGCGTCTTGAAGTCGCAGTGCACGATTCCGAAGCGCTGCTGGAATCCCTCGGCCCATTCGAAGTTGTCGGTGAAGGTCCACAGAAAATAGCCGCGCACGTCGGCGCCGGCCTTCATCGCGTGTCCGACCTCGCTGATAAAACGGCGCAGGAAGCTGACGCGGCGCTGGTCGTTGACCTTGCCGTCGGCGCCCGGCCCGTCGCCGTATGAACATCCGTTCTCGGTCACGTAGATCGGGATTCCGGGATAGTCCTTGGTGATGTGCAGGATCATTTCCGAGAGCGCCTGCGGATAGACTTCCCATCCGAACTCGGTGAGTTCTTCGCCGCCCGGGCCTCACCTGCTTCACGCCCATGTAGCGATCGGTCGAATCGTGAGCGACCACCGCGCGCGTGTAGAGGTTGATCCCGATGAAGTCGAGCGGCGCCTTGATCAAGTCCATGTCGCCGGCGCGTATCTCGACGTGATCCTCGACCGAACCGTGCAGGTAGGCCTCCGGATATTTGCCGTGCATAACGGTGTCGAGGAACCACATGTTGTAAAATCGATGCCATCGCTGGGCCGCCGTGCGATCCTCGAGCGACCCGGTTTCCGGATGCACCGGAGACATGCTGAACGCGGTGCCGACCGCCTCGGGATGGTTTTTCGATTCGCGGATCGCCTTGATAGCCATGCCCTGCGCGAGATTTACGGTGTGCGTCGCCTTGATCGCGCTGTCTATTTCGTGGCGTCCCGGCGCATGTATTCCCAGGTGATAGCCGAGAATCGTGAAAATCCACGGCTCGTTGAATGCCATCCAATGCTTCACGCGATCGCCGAGCGCGTCGGCCACGATGCCGGCATAGTCGCGGAAATATTCGGCGAGGTCGCGATTCGGCCATCCGCCGGCGTCCTCGAGCGTCTGCGGCAGATCCCAATGATAGACC
Organism: uncultured delta proteobacterium; assembly: GCA_963733715.1. Taxonomy (GTDB): domain Bacteria; phylum Desulfobacterota; class Binatia; order Binatales; family Binataceae; genus Binatus. Next base: position 56,509 of record CAVTEN010000024.1, on the reverse strand, counting down.
GTCACCCACGGCTGGATGTTGCGCTTGAGCATCTCGTCGATGACGCGGCTGTAGAAGTCGAGCCCCTTCTGATTAACCGGGCCCTTGCCGGTCGGCATGATACGCGGCCATGAAAGCGAAATTCGCGCGGCATTGAGTCCAAGATTTGCCATCAGCGCGATGTCGTCGGCGTAGCGATGATAAAAATCGCACGCAACGTCGCCGGTATCGCCATGCTTAATCTTGCCAGGCGTGTGCGAAAAGCGATCCCAAATAGACTCGCCCTTGCCGTCCTCGTTCCACCCGCCCTCGATCTGATAAGACGCGGAGGCGGTACCCCACAAAAAATCTTTAGGAAATGAAATTGGCGCCATAGAGCGCTTTGTTATCACAGCAATAACAGCTTGGCGACCCCGCCCCGCTCAGCGTCGCGCTCGACGTACACAAAAAAGGGAGATGCGAGTTCGCAGTCTGGTTCCCTCCCCCGTTCGTGGGGGGAGGGTTAGGGTGGGGGACATTTGTGCGGCGCGATTGTCTGTTGCGGCGCACAATCTCTTATTTCGCGCGGATCGGGACGACGTGGCAGCGCAATCCAGGCGACAACCTGCGCGTCGCATCGTTGCACTTGAATCGGGCAGCGTTTGACGAGACTCAGGGGGACATTTGCAGAGACACAAGGGCCGAATTATCGGCGCGCATAGGTGATAATTTCGAGGTAACCAGATCGGCTATCTGGTGCTCGGCCCGAGATTCGGCGCGGGGAGCCTCGATTGCGGCGAAATGTCGCGCGTTGACGCGGCTGCAGGCGCCATTTCAAAAAAATCGGCGAGTTTGGGTTCTACGCCCCCAAACCCCTAAACCAAATAATCAATACACCAATCACCGAATAATCGATCACAAGCCGCTACGCACTGCACGCACGTAGTCGTTGACGCCGGCCTTAGGGTCGGCGCTCAGGCCGGCAATGCTGAAGTCCACGCCCCACGCGGAGGACGCATCGGTGGCGAGGGTAGTGGCCGACCAGTAGTGGCCGGACTGAGTGGGCCCAAATATGGGGTCGATGGTCGGGGAGTCACTGGCATTCACGATCCCCTGGAGTTCCACGATCGACGGCATGCGCCAATCACAGTGATTCGCGAAGCAGCCGGTGATGGGGCTTGGGTGACCGTTGTTAAACAGGGCCGCGCCGTTGTTCAGCGTCCCCAGAAACGACGTGAACGCCGTCCCGTCCGGGGCTGTGCCGGTGCTCGACCACGTGTACGTATTGTTCACGTCGGTCACGGGGGGGCTGGTGAGGGTGGTGCCGACCGTTCCTGTCGCCTGCTCCCACATCAGACCAGTCTGATGGTCGGTGATCGTACCGTCGCCGTTGTCGGTAAACCGTGTTGCAAAGCAGCCGCTGGTGTCGAACATGCCACCCGATCCGCATTTCAGTGTCCCGCCGAAAAACCCCTGGGTAACGCACGTCTTGCTGCCGTTCAGGATGCTCTGATCGCACGTCAGGTTGGTGTTGCAGGTACTATCCAGCCCGGTTTCCGTCATCAGGTTGGTGTTGCAGGTACTATCCAGCCCGGTTTCCGTCATCAGGCTGCTTTTACAGGTATTGTACAGCCCGGTTTCCGCCGTCAGATTGGCCTGGCACGTGGGAATCCCCCCGGTTACGGAGTACGCCGCCCCCACCCACAGCAGCGTGACGCACAAGGCCATAACCGTTACACTTGTTCTTTTCATGATGCGTTTCTCCTTTTGGATGAATTTAGGGCGACTCTGCGCGGTTGCTAATATTACGTCAAGGCAAAACTAATATCCTTTTGCCCTTGGTATTGTAGCTTTAACCTACTATTTGGCATTCATGCGCGGGCTGGCGGTACAACATATCCCGCGTACGGTGTCTGCACCTCCTGCAACTCTCCAGGAGGCGGACGCACGAATTGTGTCTGTGGAGTGTCTGAGCCGAGCCCTAGGCACAGGGTGCCCTGTCTGCGCGGCGGCATTCGGGCGGATGCCGGGCGTTCTGAATCACGGAGAAAGAATCCGGGATTCTTCGCCGCGGCGGCTCTGAATGACAGTAGTGGATTACGTCACGCGCGATCGAATCAAGAAAATTCGGGGCGGACGGGAGACGGAATAAATTCCGTCCTACTTGTTAAGAGCGGAGAGGAGTCTAGTGCTTATTCGCCCTTTGCTTCCAGCCAGCGCTCGGCGTCGATTGCTGCCATGCATCCGGTGCCGGCGGCGGTGACTGCTTGCCGATACACGCTGTCGACGACGTCGCCGCAGGCGAACACGCCCTCGACGTTGGTGTAGGTCGATCCCGGCTTCACTTTGATATAGCCGATCTCGTCCATCTCGAGCTGGCCCTTGAAGAGCGCGCTGTTGGGATTGTGGCCGATCGCGACGAACACTGCGTCGGTCTTCATGTCGGTGAACTTGCCGGTCTTGAGATTTTTCAACTTGACGCCGCTGACGCCCTCTTTCTGCTCGCCGATGGATTTCTTCGATCGCCGAATCCCAGATGAAACCAATCTTCGGATTCTTGCGCGCGCGATCCTGCATGATCTTCGACGCCCGCAGCGCATCGCGGCGATGCACGACGGTGGCCTTGTTGACGAACCTGGTCAGGAAGGTCGCTTCCTCCATCGCGGTGTCGCCGCCGCCGACTACGATCGCATCCTTGTTCTTGAAGAACGCGCCGTCGCAGGTGGCGCATGCGCTCACGCCATAACCCATCAGGCGCTTTTCAGACTCTATTCCCAGCAATTTAGCTGTCGCGCCGGTTGCGATGATCACCGACCTCGGCCTTGATCACTTTGCCGTCCGCGACCAGCTCGAACGGCCGCTGGCCGAAGCGCACCTCGGTCACCGCGCCGCTCATGAAGCGCGTGCCGAAGCGAGTCACCTGGCGACGGAACACGTCCATCATTTCAGGGCCCTGGATGCCATGCTCGAAGCCGGGATAGTTCTCGACGTCGGTGGTGATAGTGAGCTGGCCGCCGGGCTCATGCCCCTCGATCAGGAGCGGACTCAGATTGGCGCGGGCCGTATACAGCGCCGCAGTCAGTCCGGCGGGACCGGAGCCGAGAATTACGACCTTGTTGATTTCGTCAGGCCATATGAACCGTCTGCGCAATGGTTTGAGATGTTTGGTCGAACCGAGAATCAAGAGTTTATTGTATATGCGGGGGCGGTCAACATAATCTTTATCAAGAAAGTGGCGATGAAAATAACGCAGAGGAGTAATCGCCTGCGCGGCGGGCGGCAGGGGTGACCCCTGCACCCAGTTTGAAGCGCAAAGTTGCGCGCGGCGCGCTACTTTGCTCTCAGGGGCGGTGACTACCGTGCGTAACAGATGTGCGGTGATCAACTGATCACTTCCTTCGTATGGCGGGCAAAACAAAATCGCGAACGCGGCGTGCGCGGCTGACGCATCTTGATGCGCGCGGGCGAATCCGGATGGTCGATGTCGGCGAGAAACCGGTCACGCGGCGCGAGGCAATTGCGCGCGGCGAGGTCAGGATGGCGCCGGCGACGTTGCAGGCGATCGTCGGAGGGAAACTCAAGAAAGGGCGAGGCGCTCGCAGCCGCGCGCATCGCGGGAATCATGGCGGCGAAACGCACGCATGAGATGATTCCGCTATGCCATCAGATTCCGCTCGAAGTCGTCGAAGTTGATTTCAATCCCGACGCCGCCAACTCTACGCTGCAAATCCAGGCTCGCGCAGTGACCGACGCGCGCACGGGAGTCGAGATGGAAGCGATGGTCGCGGTGAGCGCGGCGGCCTTGACGATTTACGACATGGCCAAGGCTATCGATCGCGCGATGGAAATCGGCGGAGTCCGGCTGGTCGCAAAGCGCGGCGGCCGCAGCGGCGACTTCGTCCGCGACGGCGAGCCGTCATGGCCGCCACAGTGAGCGAGCCGCTCGCGCGCGCAATCCTCAAGCGCGGCAGGGAAGGGCCGGTCCGCGGCGGCAATCCGTGGATCTTCTCGCAGGCAATCGACCGGATTGACCCGCCGTCACCTGAGGCCGGCGCTCTCGTCGCTGTGCATGATGCGGCGGGCGAGCTGATCGGCATGGGTTACTGCAATCCTGCGACGACGATCGCAATCCGGATGCTTGCGTGGGGAGAGACGCCCGCAATCGACGAGCTGGTTGCGCGCCGGCTGAAAAGCGCGCTCGGACTGAGAAAGCGTTTCCTCCGCGACGACACGAATGCGTACCGTCTCGTCAACGGCGACGGCGATGGGCTGTCGGGCGTCGTCGTCGATCGATTCGGCGACGTGCTCGTCGTGCAAATCCTGACCGCGGGCGCCGATCGGATGCGCGATACGATTGTCGAGGCGCTTAACGAATTGATTCATCCGCGCTCGATCATCGAACGAAGCCATGGCGCGGTGAGAAAGCAGGAGGGCCTCGACGATCGCACTGCGGTTCTCGCCGGCGAACCAGTAACCGAAACCATTGCGGTCGAGAACGGAATTAAAATCAAGATTGATTTCGAGCACGGACAGAAGACCGGATATTTCCTCGATCAGCGCGACAACCGCGCGACTGCGGGCTCGATCGCGTCCGGGGCGCGCGTGCTCGACGCTTTCTGCTATCAGGGCGGATTCTCGCTCGCGGCGCTGGTGGGCGGCGCCAGCAAAGTCGTCGCAGTTGACACCTCGGCGCGGGCGCTCGAGGTCGCGCGGCAGAATCTCGAGCTGAATAAGTATCCCGCGAGTGCCGTCGATCTGGTGCATGGCGAAGCGGGCAAGTTCATGGCTGAGACGGCGAATCGCTTCGATCTGATCGTGCTCGATCCGCCGCCGCTGGCGCGCAGCCGGGGCGACGCCGAGCGTGCGGGACGCCTTTACGTCGAGCTCAATACTGTCGCGATGCGCGCGTTGGCGCCGGGCGGGCGTCTCATGACGTTCTCATGCTCGACGCATTTTCGCGCCGACGATTTCGTCCGCGCCGTGCGATTTGCCGCATCCAACGCGGGCCGCACTCTTCGCCTGATTGCACATCTCGGCCCCGGCGCCGACCATCCGGTGCTGCTCGGTCACGGCGAGGGCGAGTACCTGACCGGCCTGCTGCTTGCGGATCTGTGATTTTTGGCCACGATTTTTCGCGCTCAGAATACGGCTTGCTAAGCTGGCGGGTTTGCTTGAGTATAGAGCCAAATTTTTCCATAGGATCGGCCGAATGGAGCGAAAACTCCGCGCATACAGCTTAATCAAGACGCTCTTCGTGCTAGTCGCGCTGGCGACGGCCGCGTGCCATCGCGAAGTTGCGGTGCCGCCGCTGCCGCTGCGCAATATCACCCTGACCGACAAATTTTTCGACGTATGGCCGACCAGCCCGACGCGCGCTTTTATCGTAGGCGATCGGGGCAAGGTGCTGCTGACCGAGGACGGCGGCCGTACCTTCAAGCGTATCGATATCGGCACCCAGCTCGGCGTATTCGGAATCCAGATGACCGACGATCAGAACGGCTACCTGTGCGGGCAGGACGGCCTCATCATGCGCACGCGCGACGGCGGCAAGACCTGGAAGCGGCTGAACTCGCGGACCCATCTTTTCATTTTTGGCATGTCGTTTCCCGATACGAACCACGGCTTCTTTGTCGGCGACCGCGCGCTCGTGGAGAGCACGACCAACGGCGGCGAGACTTTCATCAAGCGCCAGTTGCAACACATATTTCCGCCGGAGCTGGCGGACTACGCGCTGCCGTACGAAGAGCCCGTTCTCTACAGCGCGAGTTTCGTCGACGTCGATCATGGATGGGTGGTGGGCGAGCTCGGGCGAATCTGGGCGACGGAAAATAGCGGCAAGACCTGGCAGGAGCAGCAGCTATCGCTGTTGCCGCAATGGAAGCGCGCGGCTGGAATCAACGACGACCCGCACTTCCTGGATTTTCTGTTGCCGAGTTTTTTCAGCGTCTCGTTCCGCGATCAAAAGCATGGCGCGGCGTGCGGACTTGAAGGATGGGTGATCCAGACCGACGACGGCGGTAAGACCTGGCGCTTTGCCCATCAGGCGGAGAAGCCGGGCGCGCCGCCTGACACGCTGGTCCCGGGAGCGACCCAGATTCCTGCGCGCGATCCGCTATTCTCGATCGATCTGTTCGGCGGCGACCAGGGGATCACCACCGGAAATGACGGGCACCGTTCTGCGCCTGCAGCCCAACGGCGCGTGGGCGCACGATACTACCGTGCCCGCGATACCGTTCCCGCTCAGCCAGGCGCGGTTCTTCGACGCGCAGCACGGATGGATCGTCGGCTACGGCACGATCCTTTACACCGAGGACGGCGGCAAAACCTGGCGCTTCTGTCAGGGATGATCGCGAACGCGCGAACAATGGGAATTCGGAGAACGCGATGACCTGGTACCGTTTTGGTGAATGGATTCTGCGATGGCGCTTCCTCGTGTTGGCCGTCGTCGGCGCGCTCACCGCGTTCTTCGGATACTTCGCGGCGCAGACCCAGCTCGTCACCAGCTTCGGGGATCTGCTCCCGCAGAACCATCCGTTCATCCAGGTCGCGCACAAATACGACCAATACTTCGGCAGCGTCAACAACGTCACGATCATGATCGAGGCGAAAGAGGGGACGATCTACAACCCCGAGATCATCAAGAAGATCGTCCACATGACGCAGAATATGGATCTGGTTTACGGGATCCAGCACGGATCGGTGCGATCGCTTGCGACCGCCAGTTATTTCCGCCCGCTGGCCGGCGGCGTGATCGTCAATACTCCGGTGCTGCCCAACGGCGACCTTCCCACGACCCAATCCGACCTTAACGAACTCGAAAGCAACGTCCACAAAAATCCCGGCGTGGTCTTCGGCCGCTTCGTCTCGCTCGACGATAGGGCCGCGGTGATCGAGGGCAGCTTTCTCGAATCGCGACTGGACTACACGCGCATCTTCGATGAGATTCGGAAGATCGTCGTCCTGCCTGAGCGCGACGATACGGTGCATATCTATTACGGCGGACAACCGATCCTCTACGGATGGGTGTATCACTACACGCCGGAATTTCTCTGGATCTTCGTCGCGACGGTGCTCGCGGTGTGGATCCTGCTCTATCTCTATTTCCACGACTGGCGCGGCGCGCTGCGGCCGACGATCTCAGGCGTCATTTGCGCCATCTGGGGCCTCGGCTTCATCCGGCTGCTCGGTTACGGACTCGACCCGCTGGTGCTCGTCATCCCGTTCCTGATAACCGCGCGCGCCGTCAGCCATTCGGTGCAGATGCACGATCGGTACTACGAGGAATTCTACCGCCTGCGCGACAAGCAAAAGGCCATCCTGTCGTCGTTCGCCGAGTTGTTCGTTCCGTCGCTATCGGGAATCCTGGCCGACGCGTTCGGCGTCCTGGTCATCCTGCTGGTGCCGGTGCTGTTTTTGCAAAAGCTGGCGGTCACGGCCAGCTTCTGGATCGCCGCGATCATCGTGAGCGAGCTGATACTCAATCCGATCGTCTACTACTACCTCGACCCGCCGCACATCGACGTGATCGAAAAACGCGAAGGTGGCTTCTTCAAACGGATGCTGCAGTCGATCGCCAGGCCGATGCTCGAGCGATCGGGCCGCATCGCGACATTCGTGGGAACGCTCGCGGCGATCGCGTTGTGCGCTTTCTTCTGGACCGGCCTGAAAGTCGGCGACCCGTCGTCCGAATCGCCAATTCTGTGGCCCACCTCGCCGTACAATCGCTCGATGGCCGCGATCCAGGACGAGTTCGGCGCGATCGAACAATTCGTCGTCGTCGCGGAGCTATCCAAGCGCGAATTCGCTCAACAATCCGAAGCTGTACCACGTCATGGACGAGTACGAACGCTATATGGAGCGCGACCCAGCGGTGGGGCGCACATTCTCAGTTGCCGATCTGCTGTCCAACGGCGCGTCGGCGCTCAGGGAGTTCTATCCCAAGTGGAACGTGCTGCCGACGACGGCGCGCGGGACCGGACAGTTGCTCGGTGGATTGCTGGCGGGAGCGTCTCCGCTCTCGACTGCGTACATCATTACTCCGCGGCGCGACGCTACCCAGATGACGGTGTATACGAAGGATCGCGAGGGCGAGAACGTCCAGCGAGTGGTGCTGCGCACGCAGCGGTTCTTTGATGAGTCCCAGCATCAGGTGCCGGGAGTCCATTTTGCTCTGGCGGCAGGAATAATCGGTGAGCTCGCGGCCGCTAATCAGGAAATCATCGACAACGATCTTCTGCTCAACGTGCTCGCGTTCGCCACTATCTACATAATCCTGCTGGCGACCTATCGCTCATTCATGGCCGGTATCTATTTGCTATTTCCGCTGGCTCTGGCCAATGCAGCAATCAATGCCTACATGGGCGCTCACGATATAGGTATCAATATAAATACTTTGCCAGTAGTCACTGTTGGCGTCGGATTTGGAATTGACTATTCGATCTACATAGTAAGTCGGATCATCGAGGAACTTGCCGAGGGGCACGATCTCAAGCTCAGCACCTATACTGCCCTCGTCACCTCGGGAAAGGCAGTAGCATTCACCGCGCTGACTCTGGTCGCGTCGGTTTTGTTCTGGTACTGGTCGAGCATCCGCTTCGACGCCGAGATGGGCCTGCTGCTGGCGGTCTGGATGTTCGTTTCGATGCTTGGTGCGATGACCATTTTGCCCGTTATGATCGTGACCTTCGATCCTGCTTTCATTCGCCGCGAGAAGGAGCGTGTAGTCGCGTCGAAGCTGCTCGATATCGAGGGTCATCCTGTCGCCGCATCTTCCTAATTATCAATACTCGTGGATAATCTGATCCGGTGCCCGCGATGAAACTCGAGCGGCTGGATCATTTCGGTATCGAGGTGACTGACCTCGCGCGCGCTGAGCATTTCTACACTGGTGTCCTCGGCCTTGAGGTGGTTAACCGGTTTGGCGATCAGGTTTTGCTCGATTGCGGCGGCCAGAACCTTGCCCTGTTCGAGGTACAGCGATCGCCGCTCGACGACGGCGCGCGAAAAGCGCTCATCGCGCATCCGCTCGGCCGCGGTCATCATGCGTTCAAGGTGAAGGCGAGCGATTTTGCAGGCGCGCGCGAACGTCTCGCCGCGGCCGGAGTCGAGAGCGCCGCGCCCATCGACTGGGGCGATCACGACTGTATTTATTTTCTCGATCCCGATGGCAATCTGCTCGAGATGGTGAGCTACCGCTGAATGCCGATCTGAAATCGCGTGCGTCCGTGGTTCACTGTCGATGAATTCGGGGCCCATGATTCGCGCGGAGGATCTCCGCAAGCGCTACGGCGACCGCCTGGCGCTCGACGGCGTCTCGTTCAGCGTTAACGCCGGCGAGATCGTCGGCCTGCTTGGTCCCAACGGCGCCGGCAAGACCACGACGCTCTCGATACTGTCGGGCGTGATTTCTCCGGACTCCGGCCGCGCCTCGATCGCTACTCACGATCTCGCCACCGATCCGCGCCCGGCGCGTCGAAGCCTCGGCCTGGTGCCGCAATCGCTTGCGTTGTATCCGACCCTCACCGCGCTCGAGAACCTGATGTTCTGGGGACGAATCCAGGGAATGGCGTCGAGCGACGCTTTGAGCCACGCGCGCACTTTGCTCGACGAAGTCGGCCTGGCAGATCGTGCTGACGACGAGGTGATCGAATTTTCCGGCGGCATGATGCGCCGCCTCAATATCGCGTGCGGCATGATGCATTTTCCAGCCGCGATCATGCTCGATGAGCCGACCGTCGGCGTCGATCCGCAATCGCGCGGAAGAATTTTCGCGATCGTCGAGAAGGCAGCTCAAGCCGGCGGCGCGATCCTGTACAGCACGCACTACATGGAAGAAGCGGAACGGCTGTGCAATCGGATCGTACTCATCGATCACGGAAAGATAGTTGCGCAGGGTACCGACCGCGAATTGATCGCGCTGGCAGGAACGGAACCGCGAATTGAAATCATGACGAAAAAAGCGCTGCCGCCGGGGTGGTCGAAAGGGATCGCGGGCGTCGGCGAAATGCCATGGGCGGTCGTCGACGGCTTCGCGGCCGCGGCTACGTTGAATAACCTCGAACAGGTGCCCGACGTCATTCGCCGCGCGGTCGAAATTGGCGACGAGGTGATCGAATTCCATGTGCATCGCCCCAATCTGCAGGACGCGTTCCTGAAACTCACCGGCCACGCGCTGCGCGACGCCCCATGAACATGGCACGTCCCAATTCGAGCGGCCAGGTTTTCCCGAGGCGATGATGCTGCGCGCGGTGTGGTTGACGATCGCCAAGGAATTCCTGCTCATCCGGCGCGACCGCGTCGGCTTGTTCATGCTGCTGGTCGCGCCAATCGCCGTCATCGCTGCGGCCGGCTTCTCGCTCGCGAAAATTTACGGCGGCCGAACGGCACCGCGCGGCGAATATACGGTGACTATTTTCGACCAAGACCACGGCGCCATCGCGCGCGCGATCCTCGACGCGATCGCGCAATCAGCCGGACCTGACCGTCATCCGGTCTTCGAGCCGTCGCGATGCCGAACTGACTGTGCGCGAGCGAAAATTGGCGGTGGTCGGAATAGTCATTCCGGCCGGAACCACCGACGCAATCGAACACGGCCGCGTCGCGCAGCTCATTCTCTACACCGATCCGGTCAAGTACCTGCAGACTATCAAGGTCGAACTGGCGCTTTCGGATCTGTGCAGAAAAATCACCGCCGGCGCCGCCGCCGACGCGCGCGGCCAAACCGCCGACCGGACGCGCGACTTTACCCACAAGCTCGACCAGGCGCGCGAGTCCGCCGCGCAAGCCCGTACCGAAGCCGCTCGCATGGCCACGCAGGCCGACGCGTCGCGCGCGGCGATCGCGCCGAAGATTCGCGCGCACATCGAAACTGCTCTGAATACCGCGCGCGAACAAACCAGGCTTGCGCTTAACACCGAGCTTGATCGCATCCAGCGGAAGATCGACGCCGACACCACCGCGCAGCAGGCGAAACTCGACGAGCTCAAGGATTATTTGAACCGTCTCGAAATAGCGCACGGCCAGTTCGAGAGCTGGTTCGCGCAATTGAAGCAGCTCGCGGGCAGCCACGCCGCCGACATCCCGCCGCCACCGGCCATCCCGACGCTGCCCGCCGATCTGAATCTCGGTGGAATCAACCTTGCACCTGTGGCTGAGCTTCGAGATGCGCGGTCCAATCTGGAAAACGCGCTCAAGATTCCGCCGATCGATCTCAAGTTGCCCGAGTTGCCGCCGGCGCCAAAAATTCCGCTCCTCAACATTCCCGAGGTTCCGGCAATCGATCCGGGCCTCTCGATTCCAGGCTCGCTCGGATTCATTGAAGTCGATTCGGCCGGTAAGGAAGTCGGCCAGTTTGCGGGCTTCAACGCATTCGATCTCCAGGTGCCGGGGTTTGCGGTCACTTTTCTTTTGATCGGCATGCTGATGGGCGTATCGCTCGCGCTGATCGACGAGCACGATTGGGGCACGCTCGAACGTTTGCGGTCCGCGTCGGCGCCGCTGTGGGCCACGCTCACGGGCAAGCTGCTCGCGCGCTTCGTCGTCGGCTTCATCCAGATGGCGGTGCTGTTCGCCGCCGGATACGTGCTGTTCGGAATTTCGCTGGGCCGCACTCCCGCGGCGCTGATGATGCCCGCGGCTGCGGTCGCTTTCGCCGGCGCGGCCTTCGGCTTGATCGTTGCCGGAGTGGGCAAGACGCGCGACGCCGTTCTGCCCGTTGGTGCAATCGTGATCATGACGATGGCCGCCATTGGCGGGTGCTGGTGGCCGATCGATTTCGAGCCGGCCTGGATGCAGCAGGTGGCGCTCGCGCTGCCGACCACGTGGGCGATGCACGCGTTCAACGATTTGATGATCCGCAACCTCGCCGCGTCGAGCGCAATAATTCCGTCCGCGGTCAATTTCGGATTCGGAATCATCTACACTCTTATCGGCGTTGCGATCGCGCGCCGCCGCTTCGGCTGATCGCAGGAAAAGTGAAAGGGGAATGTGCCAATTGAAAAAATCCGCAAATGAAATTCGCGGCGTCTTCACTCGCGCACTGATAATGCTGGGCGCCGCATTCGCGCTGATTGCTTTCGAGCCGGGCGCGGCCGGCGCAGCCTTGATGCGTTTCAAGATCGACGCCGACCGCAGCACCGTCAGCGTGACGGTCGCGCAGCCGGCCGCCTGGATCCGCGGAGATGCCACCGGCACCTTCCGGATTATCGACGGCGCGGTGAGCCTGGATCGCGCCAACATTTCGCGAACCGCCAGGGCACGAATCCTGATCGACTCGAGCAGCTACAACAGCTACAACGCGTCGCGCGATCGATACGTCACCGAAAAATCGCTCGAAGCCGACAAATTTCCCACCATCGGATTCGAGAGCAGCAGCGTCGTCGGGATCGTCATGACCAGCGCAACCGAAGGCACCGCGATCGTCACCGGCTACCTGACCCTCCACGGCGAATCGCACGCGATGACCATATCGGTGCATGCGACGCTCGGTGCCGACGGCGTCTTCACCGGCGACGGCGAGGTGAAATTCAACTACGAAGATTTTGACGTCAAGGTTCCGGCCGTCTTCTTCCACACGCTCCTGGCCGGCGACGAAGCGACCGTTCGCTTTCATATCGTCGCTGTCAACGCCGCCGCGCCGCCTCCGCATTAAACTCCGGTTGTCCGCGAGGCCGTCCATCAACTACAAACTTGAGCATGGTGGAATTAGCGATTTCTCCGCGCGACGCAAAGCTCCCGGCCGCGGTAACTGAACTGGCAGCTGCGATCGAGGCCGACGGCGGTGCGCCGCTCGCCGCTTACCAGGAGCCTGTAGGCGACCACTGGCATCTGTTCGCGATGCTGCCGCTGGCAAAAGTCGAGGCGACCCCATATCAGCGCGATCTTTCGCCGGCGCATCTCAAACGCATGATCGAAGTGATGAAGAAGCTCGATCGTTTCACCGAGCCGATCGTCGCCGTTTACACTGCCGGGACCTACTGGACGCCCAACGGCAACCATCGTCGCGCCGCCGCGGTCAAGTCTGGCGCCAAGATGATTCCGGCGATCGTGATACCGGATCCCGAGGTCGCCTTTCAGATTCTCGCGCTCAACACCGAGAAGGCGCACAACCTGCGCGACAAGGCGCTCGAAGTCATCCGGATGTATCGCGCGCGTCTCGAGGAGCGTCCCAAATCCGCCGAGAAGGACTTCGCGTTCGAGTTCGAGCGCGCGCACTACATCACGCTCGGCCTGCTGTACGAAAAGAAATCGCGGTTTTCTGGCGGCGTCTACGCGCCACTGCTCAGCCGCGTCGACACTTTCTTGACCAAATCGCTCAAAGACTCGATCGAGGATCGCGAGGAACGCGCGTCCCAGGTCGAGCGCGCAGACGACTTGGCGGTTGAACTGGTAGCAGCCGGAAAGAAACGGGGCCTGATGCATCCTTATCTGAAAAATTTCATCGTTGCGCGATGCAATCCGCTCAGCCGCGCGCGAAAAAATCTTCCGACCTGCAAAGCAGCGCTGACCAGCATGGTCAAGGCGCTCGAGGAATTCGATCTCGGCAAAATCCACTTCGGCCAGATCCGCGACGCAGCCCAAATCGCGGCCGCCACCTCAGTCGCCGACTCCGGCTGAGGAAAAGTTTAAACAGAGGTGCAGGGGTCACCCCTGCTCGCCGATCACCTCAGCGGCGGTATCTTGAGTCCGGGGATCGCTCCGATCAGACCGAAGACCTGCAATATCCAAATTAACAGCACCACGAACACCACTATGTTGAGCAGACTTTTGATAGCCCCGGCCATCGGGATGTAGGTATTGATTAGCCACATCACCAAACCGACCACGACCAGGATCACTACTATATTTACCAGGGTCACCGGGACGCTCCTTGGGGACTGTTCGCGAACGAGCTGTACGCACCTCTAGGTTACGTCGGCCCGAAAATCAGGTCCAATCAGCCTCTTTTCACTTTTTCGCTCGCTTATCAGGCGCGAGTTCACCCCCTAATGCATAACCATTATTCGTCGCTACACGTCAGGATGTGCCCACTACAAGTGGAATAGGGTTATATGAAGAACCAACCGGACGAATACAAAATTTTATTGCGCGCTTACACGTGCCGCCCGGCACCTCTTGGCCGAATACGGATGGTAATGCTCTTTGATGAGGGCGGAAACTGAGAGTCAGCCGCGCAGTATCTCAACGTCTCAGGAATCGCAACTGACAAGGAGTGTTTATCATGACCATTTTCACAAATCGGGCCGCACGCGCAGCTGGCGCGGCGGCAACTCTACTCGGCGCTATCGTTCTCGCCAGCCCCGCATTTGCGGCCTCGAACGCGCAGTCGCCTGCGCAGCAGGCCATGGCGGCCCCGGCGTCGGATTCCGCTGGCGCGACGCCCGTCGAGGCGCGCATCAGGGATCTGCATAAGAAGCTCCACATCACCGAGGCTCAGAAGCCGCAATGGGATGCTTTAGCCATGGTGATGCGCGACAACGCACAGGCGATGGTGGACCTGCAGAAGCAGCGGGCCGCAGACTCGCAGTCGATGAACGCGGTCGAAGTGATCAAGTCCTATGAATCCGTGATCGAGGCGCATGAAAGTGGAATGAAGAAATTCGTTCCGCCGTTCGAGGCACTCTACAACACGATGTCGGATGCGCAGAAGAAGAGCGCCGACTCGCTGTTCCGCAACCGTGAAAAGGCCTCGGCCGCCAAACAGACCGCAGCCAACAAGTGAAGCGGGAATCGATCCCGCGAGGTAGTGTCACTATGCAAGAATCGAAAATTGAATTGCGCTCCAGGATAGGCAGGATCGCGGCGGCCGTCGGGTTTGCCCTCGTGGTTGGAAGCTTCGCGGCAGGCCCGGTTCGCGCCGACGACAACCACCGCGGCGGCGATCGCGGTCGCGCCAGCGATCAGCATCGCGATAACGACAATCGCGGCTACCGCGGTGGCGGCAATTACTACGCGTATCAGCAGCCGGACAACTATTACTACGCGCCTCAGCCGAACTACTACGCGGCACCTGATCCTTACTACTACGGATCTGGCCCCGGCTACGAAGCGCCGCCCCAGGGCGTCACGCTCTTCTTCGGTCTGTGATCCCCAAACCCGCTCGCCGGTAGTGTCCCGATTTTAAATCAGGGCACTACCATCCTTCCTTCTGCCGAGTGCCGTCCTTTCGCATGGTCGGTTGGGCGACGTCATTCAGCGAACGATTTTCGGGACAGCCTTGCCGCCTGCGTGGTCGAGCAGTTTTGAGATTTCTTCCATGAGCTGTTCGGTCTTGTAGGGCTTGCGCAGGAAGGTAGTGTAACCGTCGCAGCGCTCTCTGATTGTCTTTTCCGGCAATGCGCTGGCGAGAATTATTGGAATGTCGCGCAGCCGCTTGTCTGACCGGATCGCCTTGATCACTGCGTTGCCGTCGAGTATCGGCATCATGAAATCCACGATGGCCAGATCCGGCCTGGTCTCTTCGAGGCGAGCGAGCGCTTCCTGTCCGTTGAGCGCGGACACCACGGTGAAGCCGGCATCGCTCAGGATGAACTCAAGGACTTCGAGGACCCCGAATTCATCGTCAACGATCAGTATAGTTTTGCCGGCCGGGCCAGCCTTTTTGATCTTCTCCATCCGCTGCAACTCATCTCTTATTTTTCTTGAGTCACCTCGGCTCCGGGTCTCTTGGAAGCGCTGAACAGGATTGATTTGGCGCTCGCGGAGTTTTCGGCGAGTTCAAGACCGCCTGTAGCGAAATGGAGTTCTCGCAGATCGGAATCGAACGCGCAGTCGCGCACTTTGAGTATCGAAAGCAACCTGAACAAGCTCGCGCCCGTTTCGATAAAGCGGAGCAGGATATGATTGTCGGTCACGTCGGACAGTCCCTGCAGTGGCACCGTCATAGTGGGTCCCACGATTTCCATAACTTCCGCGGTGCAGATCGAAGTGACACCCTGCGCGCGCAGCTCATGGACCAGGGCGGAAAAGAAGGGCTCGATCGGCCTCGAACGGAGCGCTTTTTTGAAACCGCCGAGACCATCGATTAGCAGACGCTTCACCTTTCTCTTTCTGATCTCGCGAAGCATCCGGTCGGCAATTTCGTCCAGGAATTGATCGGTCGGCGCCTGCCACAGAATTTGTACGTGACCGGCATCGAGTTGCTTTAGGAGCTGCGGGCATGTCGCGCTTACCTTGGTGCGGATTCTCTCCTGTGTTTCGTAGAATCCGAACAGGAGACCCGGCTCCTCCGCGCTCGACTGCCCCAGAAATTGCAGGCCCAGAGTGGTCTTGCCGGTTCCGGACGGTCCGATCACCATCGTCGCCGAACGGGCGGGCAATCCACCACCAAGCATCGCATCGAGGCGGGAATTTCCGGACAAAATTCTCTTTAGTTCACCGTTGAGGTTAGAATCCCTGGTGATCAGCGTTTCGAGCCGCGGATAAACCGTGACCCCGTCATCCGTGATGTTGTAGGAATGAACTCCCTCGAAATAACCGCTGCCGCGAAATTTGCGGACGCACAGTTCCCGCGCCGACCGCCATTCGTGGACCGTGGTGCCCAGGTTGATAATACCGTCCACCATGGTCTCCTCGGATGACGGCTTCTGCTCGCTGGGATTCGTGAGTAGAAAAACGGTGCAGTCGGCGGCGTCCGCCTGCGTTTGTAACTGTTGCACGAACAGCTTCAAGTCCTCGCGCGACTTGGCATGATCGGACGCCGATGCAAACCCGTCCACCACCAGCGTAGTCGCCTTGCGCGCCGCCACCTCCCGGCGCAGCAGATGGAGCAAACCCGACAACCCATCTTTTTTCAGCGCGTTGAAACCACTGACATAGAAGATGCCGTTGCCGACCGCTCCTTCATCGTAAAATTTCAGGTCTCTGATATTCAGCAGCATCCGACCGACCGTCTCGGCGATCAGCGTCATGTACAAAACCTTGCTTCCTGCTGCAGCTTGATTGAAGCAAATTTGATTCCCGAGAATCGTTTTGCCGACTCCCGGCGGTCCTTCGATGATGTACAGACCGCCTCCGAAGAAACCGCCGTGCAAAATATCGTCGAGGCCTTTAACCCCGGAAAGTACACGCCTAAGCGGCCGGACATCGCTACTCATGGTTTTCCTCAGATCCAAGCGGTAAGGAGACGGTGAAAATCGAGCCTGCGCCCGGTTCCCCGAATACGGTTATTGAGCCGCCCATCAACTCTACGAAGCTGCGCGAGAGCCAGAGACCAATCCCGAAGCCGGATTGAACCTGGCGTCCCACCGCTCGTTCGAATCTCTCAAATATGCGGGCTCTGTCCTTCTCGTCAATGCCAATGCCGTTGTCGCGGACGGCAATTTGAGCCATTTCGACGGTCGCCGTCAAAGTAATTTCGATAGGTTTGCCTTGGCCGTATTTTATCGCATTGGAAAGTAAATTTTCCACGATTCCCGATACGGCGACTCGATCGAGCCAGCCTGTAACGTTGTTCTGAATATTGACGCTCAGCTTTGAGCCAATGCGAACTGCAAGCGGCATGTAGTCGTTCACGATTTCCGCGATCAGCTGGGACAAATTCAGTTTTGAAGGGTCCAGATGGAACTTGCCGGAAGTGATTTGCGCAACTTCGAGAAGCGTATTGGTCCGCGCAACGAAGTGTTTGATCTGCCGCTCGAGTCGATCGAGCTCGTGCATCAGCTTCGCACTGTCGCCGGACTTTTCAGCCGCGCGAATCAATTGAAGGCCAAGCAGAATTGGTGTCAGCGGATTGCGGAGTTCATGCGTCGCGATGGCGAGAAAATCGTCGCGAACTCTGATCGCCTCGCGCAATTCTTCGATTAGTTTTTCGGGCTGGTCCGAGGTTTGTCCGGGCTGAGCCGCCTCGGCGTTCGTGTCCACGGTCTCCGGCCTTGAACTACTTTTAGCCATCGCCGTTCACCGACGCATCAAAGCACTAAAGTACCGAAAAACGCTAACGAGAACCGCGGCATCGATGCTGCTGCAAGAAATCCCGCGCGAAAGCGTCGAGGATTGGACGGACAACCCCCTTAATTTCATTGACAAGGAATGATTAGGGAGTCGAGGCCGAGGCAGAATCCAGAGTGGATTTCGTGGATTCGCTCTTCGCCGGGTTGGAGTTCAGACGTTTGACCTTAAGTCGCGCGACACCTTTCTCGGTGATACCGAGTTCTTCTGCCGCACGCTTGGAGAGATCGAGGCTCCGGCCGCGCACATGCGGTCCGCGATCGTTGATCCGCACCTTCACCGACTTACCGTTCGCGGGATTAGTTACCAATAATATTGAGCCGATCGGATAAATTTTGGATGCTGCCGTCAATTCATCGGGGTCATACGGTTCGCCGCTAGCGGTCGGACGCCCGGCCGCTTGCCTTCCCTGGTAGGACGCCCTGACTGTCTTCGAAGGCTGCGCGCTGATCGGCGGAGGCGGCGCCGGCGGAGGTGGGGAAGGCGCGACGACAGGTGCGGGCGCCGGCTGCGGTTGTTGCGTCGCGCACGATGCCAGCAGCAACAGGCTCGTCAGCATCATCGCTACGCCGACATTCAGTTGCCAATTGCTAATTCTCACTGGCGATTCTCACGCAGGGACAAATGGTCAGCCGCGACAGATTTCTCGGCCTCTCAGCACCGAATTGAATATTCAGAATCCGAGAGCCGCAGACCGACCGGCTCCCTTTAGCCTAGATCGTTTCGGAAGATGGGACTAGGCAGCCGCGAGGGCGCGGGCGAGCTTGATGCCATCGTCGGGGCGCAGCAGTACTCCTTGCCCGGTCGGTACATATCGTTATAATCCCCTAGGCTCCGAGGGGATTTTGCAAAAAAATGCCGGTCGTGCGCCGCGCGTAGGCAGCCCGATCGCGCGAAAGAGGGGATGAGGACGCCGACCGAAGGAAACGCCGACCTGATGGGTGATCGGAGCGCGCGAAGACGGCGCTACCAATTCTTCGGCACCGGCTGGGTCGAGCGCCTCTGCTTCATCGTTCTTCCGAGACTTCTGTTTCTGTCGTATCTCGGCTTCGCGATCGTGGGACTCGCACAAACGTCCACGAAGGACTGCCCCGGCCCCGATTTCGTCGTTTCCTGGGCAGCGTCATCCCTGGCACTTAACGGTCGCCCGCAAGACGTGTACGTGCCGGACCGACTGTCGGCCGCGGAAAGGGCCGCAGTCCACAATGACGAGCTCGGCTACACATGCTGCTCCTATCCGCCGACCTTTATCGTCGTCGATTTGCCGCTGTCGCTGATCTCTTATCGCTGGTCGTTGCTGGTATGGCTGCTGGCGACGCTGGCAGCATACTGCGCCGTCATTTTGGCCATCATTCCGAATTCAGACGCGCTCTGGATAGCACTGGCATTTCCGGGGACGCCGCTCAATGCGCTCGCGGGTCAGAATGGATTCCTCACCACAGCGCTGTTCGGCGCCGGGCTGGTTTTGCTCAGGAAGAAACCGATTCGCGCCGGAGTCATGTTCGGACTTCTCACCTTCAAACCGCAGATTGGCCTCCTTGTGCCATTGGCGTTGATCGCGACCCGGCGATGGCGCGCGTTTGCTGCGGCTGCATCCACTGCAATCGCGTTTGCCGCGATCTCGCTAATGATCCTGGGAATTGGGACTTGGGCCGCGTTCCTTCGGAGCGTTCCGGTATTGGTCCATCAGCTACTCGAAAACGGCGACGTCGGATTCGGAAAGATGCAGAGCGTGTTCGCTGGGATTCGATTGTTGGGGTTTGGGCCTTCCCCAGCGTATGCGGCCCAGACGGTCGCCGCATTGATCAGCGGCACAATCGTAGTCAGCATCTGGCTGGCGCATCGCGTACCGTTCGAGATCAAGGCCGCTGCGCTGGCAGCCGCGACGCCGCTCGTGTCGCCATACGTCATGGATTACGACCTGGTGCTGCTCGCGCTTCCTATTGCGTGGATGGTGCGTGACGGCATGCGGCGCGGATTTCTTTCATGGGAGAAACCCATCCTCTTCATGACCTGGTTGTTGCCGCTCTTCGCGCGATGGCTGGCGCTTACGGAGTCGAAACCGCTGGCGCCGATCGTGATCACGATCCTACTCGCGTGTATTGCACGCCGCGCGGCATTCTTCTCCCGCGAGCGCGGGATTGGCGATACACGATCTTTTCACACCGCAGGCACCCCGGAATTCCCGGAAGTGAATGATTTCGGCGGGGAGCATGCGTCATGACGAGAAAAAGCAGTTATGCTTTGCCTCTGATGAGCACGATCAAGGACAGTATTCGCGCGGGTTTCCCTCGCTAGGCAGCGGCGGGAGCGCGGGCGAGTTCAAACGCGCCGAGCTCGATGCCATCGTTCGAGCGCAGCACTATCTTGGTCGACAGGCGCTGCTCGAGCGTCTCGAGATCTTTCGCGCCGTGATCGTACAGGTAGCGCGCGACTTCCGGATTCAGCTTGACGATGAGCATGTCGCCCGCCGACTTTGAGACCGCTTCGCGCTGAATCCCGCGCAGCACTTCGGCGGCGAGCGTCGGCACTGATTTGACGACGCGCCGCCCTTCGCATCGCGGGCACGTGTCGGTCAGCAATTTCTCCAGGCTCTCGCGCGTGCGCTTGCGCGTCATCTGCACCAGGCCCAGCTCGGAAATCTTGAGCGCCGAGGTCCGCGCCTTGTCGCGCTTGAGCGCCGTCGCCAGCGCGTCGCTGACTTTCTTGCGATCGCCCTCGCGCGCCATGTCGATAAAATCAACGATGATGATTCCGCCGATATTGCGCAGCCGCAGTTGCTTCACAACTTCCTCGACCGCTTCGAGGTTGGTCTTGAAGATTGTGTCGTCCTGGCTGCGCTTGCCGACGAAGCGCCCGGTGTTCACGTCGATCGCAGTGAGCGCTTCTGCCTGATCGAAAATCAGGTAACCGCCCGACTTGAGCCATACCTTGCGATCGAGCGCGCGCTCAATTTGCGGTTCGATATTGAAACGATCGAACAACGGCTGCGGCCCGTCATGCAGCGACACGCGCGCCCGCAGCCGCGGCATGTAATTCTGCACGAACTGCACCACCCGGCTGTAAGTCGTCGGATCGTCGCACCACAGCCTGTCTACTTCGCTGGAAAACATGTCGCGCACTACCCGCAGCGCCACGTCGAGATCGCTGTACAGGATCGACGCCGGCGGCATGCTCTCGTTCTTGCGCAGAATCGAGCTCCACAGCTTGGTCAAAAATGCGACGTCGCGCTGAATCTCGCGACGGCTGACGCCTTCGCACGCGGTCCGCACGATGAACCCGCCCTGCGCCGGTCTCAGTTCCCCGACGTCTTGCCGCAGACGCGCGCGTTCCTCGGCGCTCGCGATTCGCCGCGACACTCCGATGTGATTGCTGGTAGGCGTGAACACTAAATGCCGACCCGGCAGCGAAATCGACGACGTCAGCCGCGCGCCCTTGGTGCCCATCGGCTCCTTGGCGATCTGTACGATGATGTCCTGGCCGCGACGGAGTTGCTGCTCGATAGGGAGCCGCGAGCGATTCGGCACCTGGCTGCGCCCCCGCCCTCGACCCCCGCGACGGCGTCCGCGCGCCGGCCGCGGCTCGCTCCCGTCGCCGTTGCCATCAGCGTTGTCGACCGCCTCGTCGGCGGGACTCGGATCCGCCTCGGCAAATTCATTTTCGCCGATAGGCTCGGTCTCGACGTCTTCTTCGCCGAGCACTTCCGCGACGTTGTTGAGCGCGGAGACGCCGTCGTGAAAATCGGAGACGTGCAGGAAGCCAGCTTTCTCGAGACCGATATCGACGAACGCCGCTTGCATCCCGGGCAGCACGCGCGTGACCTTGCCCTTATAGATATTTCCCGCAAGCCCAACCTGGCGATTGCGCTCGAGGTAGAATTCGGCGAGCTCGTTATCTTCAAGCAGCGCGACTCGCACTTCGAGTGCGGACGCGTTAATTGCAATTTCTCGTTTCACAGATGGACTCTCTATTCCGGCAAATCAAAGATGATCGCTGAGGCAAAAGTGATGCGCCGGGAGTTGTCGCGTGGGCCTCGCGAGCGTTCAGGAAAGTACCCGCATCCGGTGGGACATCGTTTTACCCTTTGCGTCGACAACTTGTGCAGGATCATACGAGGCACGCCGGACCTCCGCAAGCAAGCTCGATAAGCGAATCAATAACAGGCTTTTAATCCACAGCTATCTTGACATGGTATCATGGGGCCGATACTGGTCATGGGGATGTCTGCTGCGGCCGACATGGTTGCGCCCAGTCTCCCGGGAGCGGGCCTGCTGAACAGCAAGGTCCTCGTTCTCAATCGCTCTTATCTCCCCGTTCACGTTACGTCAGTCAAACGCGCGTTTGCGCTGCTTTATCAGGGCGTGGCGAAGGCCGTCGATGAGCAGTATCACACGTTTGACTTCGAGAGCTGGCGCGACCTGTCGATCGAGGTCCAGCACGAGCGGCTGGGGATCGTAAACGGCTTTATCCGCGTTCCGCGCGTCCTTTTGCTGACGGCGTATGAGCGAGTGCCCAAGCGCCACGTGCGATTCTCGCGCTTCAACATCTTCGCCCGGGACGGCAACACCTGCCAGTATTGCCACAAGAAGCTGCCACGCACCGAGCTGAATCTCGACCACGTGATCCCGCGCTCGCGCGGCGGGATGTCGACGTGGGAGAACATCGTATGCTCGTGCCATCACTGCAATCGCCGCAAGGGTGGCCGCACCCCCGACGAAGCCGGGATGCATCTGTTCCGCCGGCCGCGCCGCCCCGAATGGACGCCGTTCTCGTCCGAGATGTTCAGCCTGCGCCGCTACCGCGAATGGATGCCGTACCTGTCGCAGGTAGACAGCGCGTACTGGAACACCGAACTAATCCAGGATTAGCGCCTCCTGATACCGGGTGCAGGGTCACCCCTGGCGAAGGAAGCGTGAAACCTACCGCGGGTTTCACATTCAATAAAGTGATTTCCCGTTCCCCCCAATTCCACTACTCGCTGTGGATACCCATCCCCCGACCCACGATATGTTGCGTATCCTCTTGACCCTCTGAGGGTATTTTAGTGTAAGCTTCTGGGGACGTGGCGGATGTGGTTGTGGCGGAGGGAGCATGCGTCTTAAGAGCCTTGAATTACTTGGCTTCAAGTCCTTTCTCGATTCGACGACGATAGGTTTTGCGCCGGGGATGACCGCGGTGGTCGGTCCCAACGGATGCGGCAAATCGAACGTCGTTGACGCGATTCGATGGGTGCTCGGCGAGCAGGCCCCGACGCGCCTTCGCGGCAAGAGCGTCGAGGATTTTATTTACGCCGGCAACGAGTCGAATCCCGCGGCCGGGATGGCCGAAGTTTCGCTCGTGCTCGAGGCTGAAGAAGGTAGTCAGCTTCCAGAGCCATACTCCGCGCTCAGCGAAGTTGCGGTCACGCGGCGCGCGTATCGCTCGGGCGAATCGGAATACCTGCTCAACAAGATTCCGTGCCGCTTGAAGGACATCACCGAATTTTTCATGGCCGCGCAGATTCACAGTCGCGGCTACTCACTGGTCGAGCAGGGCCGAATCGAAGAAATTATCCAGGCCAAGCCGCACGAGCTGCGCACTCTGGTCGAGGAGGCCGCTGGACTGTCGCTGTTCAAGGGCCGGCGCGAGATGAGCGAGCGCAAGCTCGAGCGCGTGAAGGAAAATCTCGCGCGCGTCGACGATGTGCTGAGTGAAATCGAGCGTCAGCTAAGCTTCGCGCGACGGCAAGCGAAAAAAGCTGAGACCTACAAGGTCGTCAAAGCCGAGCTCGGCGAGCTCGAACGTTATTCGGCCGCGCGACGATTGATCGATCAGCGTGAAGAGCTGGCGACTCAGACCAACCGCGACATGGAATTGAAGAGCGTGCTCGACAGCGCGCGCGCAGGCGCCGCGGCGATACGCGAGCAGGTCGAGGGCGCAGCGTCTGCCGCGCAATCGGCGCGGTCGGAACTCGGCGGTGCGCAGCGCGAACTCGAAAATCTTCACAATGGTGCGCAGGAGCGCTTGCGCACGCGTGGATTTTTGCAACGGCGCCTCGATGCGACCGCGCAGCTCGAAATCGATCTGAGCGCGCGGCTGGTCGAGCTCGAATCGAAGGCGACGCTCGCGCGAGCGAATCGCGCGGAGGCGGGCGCGACCCTCGCGCGAGAAATCGCAGCGGGCGGCGGCGACGCCGACGCAGCGCTGAAAGAAATCACGCTCAAGCACGACAGCCGCCAACATCGAACTCAAGAATGCCGAGCGCCGCGGAGAAGAATGCAAGGACGATCTGTCGGACGTCGTGCGCGAGGCCGCGGTGATTCGCGGCCGGCTCGGCGATCTCGCGGGTGAGCGCGCCGATCTCGAAAAGCGGCTCGAAGCGACGACGCTGGAAGGTCCTGCTCTCGCGGCGGAGCTCGAAACCGCGCGTGAACTGATGAGCGCGGCGGAAGCCGACCTCGAAGCGTCGCGCGCAGTAGCAACCGAGCTGGAAGGATCGCGGCGCACGGCGACCGAGCGCGAGATCGAGGCGCGCACCGCGCTCGACCATCTGACGGCGCGGGTCAATTCGCTGCGCGGCGTGCTGAGTGCGCGCGGCGAGCTTCAACCGAATCACTCGTCCAACGGTGTCGACCTTCGACTCCGCACAATTCTCGAATCGCTCAACGGCGATCGTCCTGCCACCGATCCTTCGATTCTCAAACAGGTCGTGCGCGCGCCGATCGCGCTGGAGCCCGCTCTCAAAGCCGTGCTCGGCCCTCAGATGGACGCGGTGATAGTAGAATCGCCACAGTTCGCGATCCGCGCAATCGAAATCCTGAAAGAGAATCGCGCCGGCCGGATGGACTTCGTGCAGGAGCCCGACGCCGCAATCGCAGCGCATCCGGCAATCGATGCGCCCGGAATCGCCGGACGGCTGCTCGAGATGCTCGAAATCGAATCGCGCTTCTCGCCAGTCGCCGAAGCGATGCTCGGTCACGTGATGCTGGCCGACGATCTGCATTCCGCGCTGGCCGCGTCGAATCTCAACGGTCACGGAACCGTTTTTGTAACGCGCGACGGCGACCTGGTGATGCCGGGTCGGATGATCAGCGGCGGCAGCACCGAGGACAATCACGCTGCCGTGGACCTCGCCGCAATCGAAGCGGAAAAGCGCGAACTCGCGCGCGCGGAAGAAGAGCATCGCAGTCGTGTCGGCCAATTCGCTTCAGTCCGCGCTGAGCGCGAGCGCGCCGACTCCCAGCTCGAGCAGGGCCGGACCCGGGCGCGCGAAGCCGAGCGCGCCGCCAACGAACGCCGCAGCGCTCTCGCCCGCGCCGAACAATCCGTCGCGCTCGCGGGTACTCACGGCGGCAATTCGCGCCACCGTCTGAGCGAGCTTGCGGAACTCGTGATCAACTCGAACGCGCGGCTGGAAGAGCTGGCGAAGATCGAGCAGGAGGCGCGTGCACGCCTGAGCGCGATGGCCGGCGAGATCGCGATGCTGCGCACGGCGGCCGAAGAGATTGGCGCCGTGATGCTCGAAGTGGCCTCCAAGGTCGAGGCGCGCAAGTCCCGCCTCGGCGCGCTCGAGAGTGAACTGGCGCACGCGCGGCGGGAAGCGGAAGCGCTGGAAGCGCAAATCGACGAGCATCGCGCGACGCTGGAGCGATCGCATACCGAGCGCGCCGAGTTCGAGCGCGAACTCGAAAATCTTTCTGCACAGGATGTCGCGGCTCGAGCCCGCGAGACCGAACTTGAAGCGGAACTCTCGCGCCTTCGTGCGCAATGCGACGCGTCCGAGCACGAACTGGAAGCCCGCCGCGCCGACTACAAGAATGCGCAAGAGGCCCTGACGGCTCTGGAAGCCGACGCGACCGAATGCGGCCTCAAGTGTGAACGCGCCCGCGCGCTCAGCGAGGAGTTGGCGCGAGCCTTCGTCGAAAAATTCGGCGCCGAGTTCGACGCGATGGCGGCCGAGATAGTTCCCGCGCTCGACGGCCGAGTCGCGGCCGATGACGACGCGCGAATCGTCGAGCTGCGCGCCAAGATGGAACGAATCGGCGAGGTTAACCTGGCGGCAGACAGCGAAGTCCAGGAGCTCGAGGAACGCGCAGGAGTTCTTGGCACCGAGCGCGCCGACTTGCAAAGTGCGCTCGACGACCTGACCAAAACGATCACGCATCTGAATCGCGAGGCGCGCAAACGCTTCGCCGAGACCTTCGAAGGCGCGGCGAAAAACTTTGCCGAGCTGTTCCCCAAGCTGCTGCGCGGCGGCAAGGGCCGCCTCGAGTTGACCGACGCCGGTGACGTGCTCGAAGCGGGCGTCAACGTCCTCGTGCAGCCGCCGGGCAAGAAGGTCAAAGAGATCGGCCTGCTGTCAGGCGGTGAGAAGGCGCTGTCCGCGATGGCGCTGATTTTCTCGCTGTTCCTGCTCAACCCCAGCCCCTTCTGCGTGATGGACGAGGTCGACGCTCCGCTCGACGAGTTCAGCCTCGCTGCGTTCACAACCCTGATGGCCGAACTGAAGACCCGCTCTCAGTTCATCGTGATCACGCACAACCAGCGCACGATGCAGCGCGCCGACCAGATCCACGGCGTCACGATGGATCGCCCGGGCGTGTCGCGAATCATCTCGCTGAGAATCCCGCAAGCAGCTTAAGAAGAGACGAAGCGGCGCGACGATCATGTGATCGTCGCGCCGTTTTTTTACAACTAAAATCGTGCGCAGTTAAATCAAACTGTACCCGCTGCCCTTGCGATCGAATCCGATGCCGATGCCTTTTTCGATCAGGCCGAATTGCTTGAGCAAGGGCTGGCTGTATGTAACCAGGCCCGTGACTTTGTCGAGCGGTTCGGTGGCGAGGATCAGCGCCGACTGCGCCATCCATTCGACCGGCTCGCCCGTGGGATCGTCGGGTCCGGTGACGAGATGATGATGCACTGTGCCGGGAGTCGCGACGACCTGTGATGGCGATACGCACGTCACTGAGATTCCGTCGTCGTAAACTTCTTCGGCGAGTCCCTGCGTGAACCGCTCGAGCGCGGCCTTCTCGGCGCCGTAGCATACGCCGCCGCGAAACACAGTCGCGGTCTTATATGGTCCGCGGCCGGGTCCGATCGCCGCGCCTGACGAAATGTTGACGATCGATCCGGACTTGCGCGGGACCATGTCCTTGAGAACCATGTGACTCAACATGAACGGGCCGTGGATGTTTACCGCGAACGATCGCATCCATCGCTTCGGCGGAAAATCCTTGACCGGGATGAAATAGGTCAGCGCCGCGTTGTTCACCAGCACGTCGACCGGTCCGAAAAGCTTGTGCGTCTCCTCGACCAGCTTCTCGCAGTCCGCTTCCGACGAGACATCGCAGGTGACGGCCTCGGCCTCGCCGCCGGCTTTCTTGATTCCAGCGACCGTAGTTTCGAGCGAGCCTTCCAGCGGATGCTCGCCTTCTTTGAGCGTGCGCGCCGAGCACACGACCTTCGCGCCCTCTTTCGCGAACAGTTCCGCGATTGCCTTGCCGATGCCGCGGCTCGCGCCCGTTACGATTGCAACCTTGCCCTTGAGCTTGGCCATTACAGATCTCCCTTGATGATGGGGTCCGCGTGAATTGAGATTTCGTCGCGGCCCTCATTTCGTTATAGCGGGGAACGTAATCGAATGTGAAACCCGCCGTGGGTTTCACGCTTCCCTGGGCAGGGGTGACCCCTGCACCCAGTGTTAAGATCACCGACGATGGGATCGTCTTTTTTTGTGTCATTCTGAGCGGAAGCTGCTGTAGCGAAGAATCTCGACGGCCTTTGCGGCCGGCGTCAGCATGCACATGACGCGCTACGCGCGAGATCCTTCGCTACGCTCAGGATGACACGAGCTGTTGCTGCGGGTTTCGGAACAAGACCGCTACTGTTATTCTGGCATCGAAGTTTCTTCAGAATTTATTTTCCCGGGACGATCAACCTGTGAGCCCCTTTTCTATCGCATTCATTCTGATTATCGCCGCTGGCGTCGGTGCGGGCCTCATTTTCATTGGAGTTTTGATTCAATGGAGTCTGCGCAAGGCGCTGCCGTCGCGTCCGACCCATCTGGAAATCGAGGCTGCGCCGCAAGCTGAGCCATTACTGCCGCCGCCCGAGATCGCGCCGGAACCGACCTCCGAACTTTCCAGCTGAGCCTGTACCTCCGCCGCGTGAGCCGGAGCCTTATGTCGCGCCGCCGCCGACTGTTCGAGAGCCGGTCAGAATCGGGCTCGGGCTGCGCAAGACGCGCGAGAACTTTCTCGCGCGTATCAGGGCTGCGCTTACCGGCAGCGCGAAAATCGACGACATTTACGAAGGCCTCGAGGAGGCTCTTATCGCCGCCGACGTTGGGGTCGAGGCCAGCATGAAGATTTCAGCCGCGGTGCGCGCGAAGCTGGGCAATGACAATCGCCCCGACGCCATCCGCGACGCGCTCAAGGCCGAAATCGCCACGATCATGATGTCCGCCGACCGCGCGCCCGCCGACTCCGGCGATGCGCCGCTGGTTATTATGCTGGTCGGCGTCAACGGCGTCGGCAAAACCACGACGGTCGCGAAGCTCGCGGCGCGGCTCAAGGCCGAGCGCGGCACCGTGATTGTCGCGGCGGCGGATACGTTCCGCGCGGCCGCGATCGAGCAGCTCGAAGTATGGTGCGATCGCGCCGGCGCCGACATTATCAAGCAATCGCAAGGTTCGGACCCCGCGGCAGTCGCGTTCGACGCGGTCAAAGCGGCGGTCGCGCGCAAGACGAGTACTGTATTGATCGACACGGCAGGGCGCCTCCAAACCAAAGTTAATTTGATGGAGGAGCTCAAAAAGATTGCGCGCGTTGTCGCGCGCGAGTTGCCCGGTGCGCCGCATGAGACCTGGCTGGTGCTGGATGCCAACACCGGTCAGAATGCGCTCAGCCAGGCGTCGGTTTTTCGCGACGCGGTACCGCTGACGGGAGTGGTGCTGGCGAAGCTCGACAGCACGGCGAAGGGCGGAGTGGTGGTTGCGGTGGCGGAACGGCTCAAGATTCCGGTGCGGTTTGTGGGACTCGGCGAGGCGCTTGAGGACCTGCGCGAATTCGATGCGCGCGAGTTTGTCGACGCCCTGTTTGCAACTGACGAGGCAGGGGAGCAGAGTGCCAGCGGTTCTTATGCAGCTTGACAGCATAGTTTATCGAAATTTAAACTAAAGGTAGAAGATTCTCTCTCATGGCCACAGATGTCTTAAAGCAACTAGACGAACGAATTCAAGCTTCCGTCGCGCGTATTCAGCAATTGCGCAAGGAAAATGAGCAACTCGCGCTGAAGCTGGCGGAAATGGAAAAACGCTATGCGGACGCGTCCGGCCAGGTGAAGCAATTGAGCGCCGAACGTCTGCAGCATGAAAATGAGCGCAACGACGTGCGCATGCGGATCGAAAAAATCCTCACCCGCTTCGACGGGATCGATCTTGGATAGAAGATGAAGGGCGTCAACGTCCAGATCATGGGACAAAGCCTTACCGTCGCGAGCGATGAGGGCGATGAGTGGGTCAGGTCCGTGGCTGAGACGGTCGATGAGAAGATTAAGGATATCCGCGCCGGGAGCCAGTCGATCAATTCAGTGAACCTGGCAATCCTGGCTGCGTTAAATTTCGCCGAGGAGCTCGAACACCTGCGCCGGGAGCATCAGGAGCTGGTGGATCAAATCGCGGCGATGAATAAACGGCTGTCCGCGGCTATCGACGGAGAATGAGTATGAACCGTCGAAACGTCGCGCGGCATCCGAGAGGTGAACGATTCGGACGGGGGCGGGAATTGTGGATCTCGAGAGCAGCCTAAACGCGGTGCTTACAAGAATGAGGCCCGTGCGATATTTTCCGACCGCATCGAAGGCTTTCGCGACGAAACGTTTCGCGGATACAGGCCGGCTGTCAGCCGGTTCGAGAATGACAACGACACGCGCGCGTGACGGCAACGAAAAACGAAACGGCGCAATCGACAGTTAAACCCGCTCCCGCCATGGCAACGACTGTGGCGGACGAAAAGAAAAAGCTTCGCGCGATCATGATCGCATGCCGCGACTCGCTTCCCGGCGAGCGTGCGGCGGCATGGTCAGAGATCGTCCAACGGAAGGTGCTCGCGAGTGAGCACTACCGTGACGCATCTGCAATCGTTCTATACGCCGCGATCGGCAACGAGGTTTCAACTGACCTCATCCTGGCTGACGCGCTGGCATCGGACCGCGCCGTCTTCTATCCGCGCGTCGATACCGCAAATGGCGCGATAGTCGCGCGACGCGTTCGCGATCGCGCCAAGCTTGTCCCCGGCGCGTACGGAATCCTCGAGCCGCCTGCGTCGGCGGAAGTTCTCGATAGCAAAAGTTTCGCGAAAATTCTCGTGTGCGTTCCCGGCGTTGCCTTCGGACTCGAAGGCCAGCGACTGGGCCGTGGCGGGGGTCACTATGATTGTTTCATCGGCCAACTCGGCGACGAAGCGATCACTGTGGGGCTCGCCTTTTCATTCCAGCTGCTCGATCGAATCCCCGAGACGGGGCTCGACCGGCGGCTTAACTTCATTGTGACCGAGTCCGAAGTTCATCGTGCCTGCGAAGCGCCACTGCTGGCACGCCGAACACGGACGAAGGAGGTAAACCCGGGTGGCTCTAATCATGGCAATCCTGGGATTCATAGTTGGTGGCGCGGTCTTTTACATTTGGGGAATAACGAAACAGCGTAACGACGCCGTTAACCTGGAGGCCGCGCGCGCTCAGGCCGAGGAAATAACCAAGGAGGCTCAAAAACGGAGCCAGCTAGTAGTTAAGGAGGCTGAACTCAAGGCAAAGGACATGGTGGTCGGCGCGAAGGCCGACGCCGAACGCGAGATGCGCGATCGCAGGCGCGAGATTGCTGCGATCGAACAGAAAGCTCGAAGCACGCGAAGAAACTTTCGAAAAGCGCCAGGAAGCATTCGAACGGCGCGAAGCCGATCTGAACCGGCGCGATCAGAGTCTGCGCACTCGCGAGAAAAGTCTCACCGACAAAGAAGAAGTGCTGCAGGCACATATCGACGAGGCTCGCACCAAGCTCGAAGCAGTAGCCGGCCTGACGCGCGAGGAAGCCAAGCGCTCGCTGATGGACGAGATGATCGGCTCGGCGCGCACCGACGCCGCCAAGCACATCCGAATCGTCGAGGAAGAGGCGCGCGAGGAGGCTGATCGTCGCGCCAAGCGAGTCGTCGCAATTGCAATCGAGCGGCTGGCGGGCGAGTTCGTGGCCGAGCGGACGGTCTCGGTGATAGCGCTCCCCAACGACGAGATGAAGGGCCGCATCATCGGCCGCGAAGGACGCAATATCCGAGCGATCGAGGCCGCGACCGGCGTTGATATCATCATCGATGACACGCCGGAGGCGGTCGTAATTTCGTGCCACAACCCGATTCGTCGCGAAATCGCGCGGGTCGCACTGATGCAGCTGATCTCCGACGGTCGGATTCATCCCGGACGGATCGAGGAAGTCGTGCGCAAGGCCGAGCAGCAGGTCGAGGAATCGATTCGCGAGGCTGGTCAGCGCGCGATTATCGAAGTCGGCGTGCATGGAATCCATCCCGAGCTGGTCAAGCTGCTCGGGATGCTCAAGTATCGCTACAGCTACGCGCAGAACGTGCTGATGCATTCGATCGAAGCGGCGTTCATCTGCGGTGCGATGGCGGCTGAGCTTGGGCTCAATGAAAAGCAGGCTCGCCGCGCAGCACTGCTGCACGATATCGGCAAGGCGCTGACGCATGAGGTCGAAGGATCGCATGCGTTGATCGGCGGCGAGATCGCGCGCAAGTACGGCGAATCGGCGAAGATCGTAAATGCGATCGCGGCGCATCATGAGGAAGTCAAAGCCGAGACGATTCTCGCTCCTCTTGTCGACGCTGCAGATGCGCTCTCCGGTGCGCGTCCGGGGGCGCGGCGCGAGGTGCTCGAGAGCTACGTCAAGCGGCTGGAGGATCTGGAGACGATCGCGAAGTCGTTCAAGGGCGTCGAGAAATGCTTCGCCGTGCAGGCCGGCCGCGAGATGCGCGTCATTGTCGAGCCGAGCCAGATCTCGGACGAGGACACTTCGATGCTGGCGCGCGACGTCGCGCGAAAAATCGAAACCGACATGACGTACCCCGGACAGATTCGGGTCACCGTCATCCGCGAGACCCGCGCAACCGAGCTCGCGAAATAGCAGTTACGAATACTCAAATCGGAGGCCCGATCGCACAAAATGTGGTCGGGCCTTCGTGTTTCCCGACTGCTCTCGCCAATTCGTCGACTGCGTTGTTGTCCAGCAGTTACGTTTCTGTCAACCTGATGCGGAAATGCGAGTCCTGATGCTGTCTCTTGTGCTCTGCTGTTTGATGGGGTGCAGCACCTGGGAGGGGGTTCAGGACGATCCTGCCAACCATCAGAAGATCGTGACAGCTGCCGCCCGCGGTCTCGACGCATGCCAATCCCGCCTGGATGAGCTCGCGCGAGCGAACGTCACGATGCTGGAGCACAGCCGGCAACTCATGCTGACTCTCTTCAGCTTCGGTTATGTACCGTCCTATGTATGCGTCGGCAAAGTCCCTTACGACGGCTCCAATGCGCCGGCAGACTCGAGCAACCATTAGAAAGGGGTTTCCGGATATGTCTCTACGTCTCAGGTACGTACTTCTCGTCCTGTGCTTTGTCTCCGGCTGCTCCGTATTCATGGAGGCGACGCGTCCAACGCCTGTCGATCTGGGGAAGTTCCATCCCGGTGACAGCCGCTCCTCCGTCACGCAGGAGCTGGGCTCGCCGGTCACTACGAGCAAAGGCGGCGGCGGCACGATCTGCGATTTATACTTGCTTTACACCAAGGGCTACGGCGTGGCGGGTAAGGCACCGATAGCGGTCGGCGAACTCGCAGCCGATGTCTTCACGATAGGCCTGGCAGAGATCGTCCTGTCGCCCACCGAGGCTGCCACCAGAAACGAAAAGAGGACGGTATGGTTCTGCTACCAGAATGACGCGCTCCTAAGCGTGACGGTAAAAAATGCGGGGGCCGAGACGTCGACGCCCACGACGCCGACACCGTCCCCAGCCTCCATAAGTTCTTCTCCAGTCCCTTCTCTCGCGTCCGCGCCTGTTCCATCCGAAGGCTCCACTCCGACAGATCTCGCCACACGTGTGCGGTCAAGTCCCGCGACTGCGACACCGAGCGCGACTCCGTCGCCCGGCGAACAGTCTCACTGAACTCCACCCCCGTGCTTTAGCGCGACGCTTCGGTTACCTTCGACGCAATGTTCGAAGCTGAACGGATCGCTGGGACTGATTTCGATCCAGGTCGGTTGCGCGAGTATCTTCGGCCGCCGTTTCGCAAATTCGAATTCTCGACGCCAATGAGCCCTGCGCATGCCGCCCGCGTCCTTCAGGAGATCGTCGAACCGCCGAGGAAGTGGGGATGGCCGTCTTCCGCCAAGCGTGGATATTTCGAGGGCAGAGTGGCGGGCAGCCGCTTCAAAATCCATCGCGTCGTCGGGTACCAGAACTCGTTCATCCCGATTATCGAAGGGAACTTCCGGCGCGACGGTTTGGGGACGATGGTGGCTGTCAACATGCGATTGGTGTGGCCGGTCATTCCCGTCTGGATCGGCATAATAGTTTTCCTGGCGTGGAGTTCAGTGAGCGTCGATTCACCGGTGGCCGGTCCCTTCGGCGTGCGAATGGTGGTGATCGCGATGACGGCCTTCATCTATCTTGTCGCGACGGTACCGTTCGCGATCGAGTCGCGAATCGCGATGAAGCGCCTGCTGGAGCTGCTGCGCTCCGGGGCAGCAGGTTCAGAACTGTCGTTCTGAGAATGCTCGATGGCGCATTCCCGCTTTACCGCGCGGGAAGCCAGCAGGTATCATCCATCCACGATGCCGACGACGCGTGAAGTCCTCGATGCGACCATCGCATTGGAAAAACAAAGCATGGCGCTGTACGCGCGCTTCGCGAAGATCTTTGCGAGCGAGCCGGCCCTGCAGGATTTCTGGTTCGGGATGGCGCGTGACGAGGCCCGCCACGTCGGTGCGCTGGATCTCGTCACGACGGTGCTCGACCAGGAAGCGATGCTCGACAAGCCTAGTCCCATCTCACTCGAAGACGCGACTATCGTGCGGCTGCGGGCGCTGCTCGAAAAGTCGCAGTCCGACGCGACGCCGGGAATCAAGCTCGATCGCGCGCTCGAGATTGCGCTCGAAGTCGAGGAGACCGAACTCGAAGATCTCGTGTCCGATTTGCTGAAGGCGTTGCAGGCGCCCGACGAATACGAGCGATGCCTGCGCTTGCTCGTGCACGACCTCGGCGAGCTGAGCTACATGATCGAGCGGCACTCTTCCGATCCCGCGCTGCTCTCGCGATGCGACGCGCTCGTCAACCGTCACGCCGAGACGCTGCGCCACAGCGCCGTCAGGTAACCTCGCGAAGACGCGGTGGCGCGCGCGATGGCCGTTGGTTATATTTCAGGGCTGCGCTGAGGAGTGGCCAAATTGGTAAGGCACCTGACTCTG
This sequence comes from uncultured delta proteobacterium, assembly GCA_963733715.1. Taxonomy (GTDB): domain Bacteria; phylum Desulfobacterota; class Binatia; order Binatales; family Binataceae; genus Binatus. Next base: position 22,106 of record CAVTEN010000024.1, on the reverse strand, counting down.
GATCAGGCGATTGTAGGTTCGAGTCCTACCTCCTCAGCCAAGTGACTTGGCAATGCGCGCCGCCAAAGCGCGCGACGATGGTCCCATCGTCTAGTGGTTAGGACACCGGCCTCTCACGTCGGGAACGCGGGTTCGACTCCCGCTGGGATCACCAATAAAATCAATAAATCGTCTGCAATTGTCCGCGGCTGGGAAGAGTTTGACAGCCAATTTGACAGCCACGGAGACGGGGAGGAGGAGATGGGCGGCAAAACAGCGACCGAATTCATGCAAGAGGAATTGCTCAGAACTTCGCGAATGCTCGAGCCATATCGCGGGTTCTTGGTCGAAAGCGAGAGGTTGTTCGAGATCAATCGGATTGCAAACAGCAGTCAGCTGGATGTCATTTCCAAAGCGGCCGAAGCAGCGCGCCTATCGCTCAGTGCGGTTGACCTTGCGAGCAGCGTGCTTTCGAACCCTCCACTCTCTGCCTTGGCGATTGATCTTGTCGAACAAGCAAAAGCGATTGAGTACGCCCGGAGATCTGTACTCGGCGGGATCGCACAGTTTGCAATCAGTTCTGTGCAACTTATGGATAAATTCCGTATGCCAGCAATGGAGGAGATTGTCTCACTTACGAACGTTCTCCACGCACAGGAAGGAGCGACAAGATCCATTGCACTGCAAGCGGATTTTATTAGCGCAGCGCAGTCTTTCGGAGCCGCCTGGATCAATGTTGATTCCCCCTTGAGTTCGCTCAGAGCCGCTTACGAACTGAACGGAATCGGAAACGCCCTAAACAGTTTGCAGCCCTTCGGATCACACCTGACAGATATTCTTCGCCCGTCTCTAGGCGATTGGCGTAATCTAACAATTCCCCCACAAATCTATGAAACGCCTCTCGAAAGAATTGACTTCTACGCTGGCCAAGGGTTCAACCTTGAACTCACTCACTTCCCGGTGCCGGCATTCAGCCTTATTCTCGACGCGGCAAAACTACGACCCAAGTCTCTGCCGCTCACAGTCCGCAAGCACCGGGGCGGCTTCGCGATAGATTCCGAAGCTGACGAATCGATGATGGGTTTCGCCTACGATCTCTTGTTTACGCTCGAGAGCCGAATGAGGAAGTTCATCAGCGAGGTCATGGTGACTAGGTTTGGAGAACAATGGTTCGTGCGTCAGGTTCCGGGCGAGATGCGGAGGGATTGGGAGACCAAACGATCAGCAGCGCTTGAGCATGGCGAAGCAGAACTGGATTTGATCGCCTATGCCGACTTCACAGACTACGTAACAATCATATGCAGGCGGGATAACTGGGAAGGTGTTTTTCGAAGAGTGTTTCTTCGAAAGGAGAACGTGCAAGAGGCGTTCTATCGTCTGTTTCCAGTTCGGCTTTGCACAATGCATGCCCGACCGATCACCCTGGCAGATCTGTTGCTGCTGATTGTAGAGTCGGAACGCCTACTCAAAGCGATCGGGGTCGATTCGTGAGGGTACGATGGGCCAAATTTACCCTTCTAGAATCGCATCCATCTTGTTGGCTGCATCGCGCATCATGGCAGGCATAACGTGACCGTAAACGTTCATCGTCACGGTGATCGAGCTATGTCCGAGAAGTTCCATGATCGCACGCGGGTGGACGCCCTCAGCAAGGAGCAGTGAGGCGGCGCTGTGCCTCAGATCATGAAATCGCAGAGTGGTCGGAAGCTCCGCTTTCTTGAGTAACGACTTGTATTCGCGATGAAGAACTTTTGGTTCCACCGCTCGACCGGTCGCAGTTGTGAATACGAGACCGCAGTCTTTCCATTCCGCGCCTGCTGCGAGGCGCTCTTCAGCTTGTTTGACGCGCCGGGCCTTCAGCGCTCGGATCACTGAATCGGGAAGAGCAATCGACCGACGGCTCCCATCCGTCTTGGTCGTTTGGAGAGCGCTCTTCTTACCCTTTACGTCGGAGCCGGTGAGCAAACGCTGCAGCGACTGGCTGATGTGAAGAGTGCGCTTTTCCAGATCGACGTCGCTCCAGCGCACTCCAAGCACCTCGCCACGTCGGAGACCAAGCGTAAGTGTTGTCACGTAAATCGGCTCAAACTTCGAACCCCTTGCCACTTTAAGCAGCTCGCGAGCGCTCTTCGGATCGAGCGGTTCGATCCTCTTGCGGGTGATACGCGGAGGGGTCACGAGCGCTGCGCTATTGCGGGCGACCAATCCCCATTTCAGTGCCTGCGCTAACGCGCTCCGCAATACGGTTCGGATATTCGCAATCGTTTGCGGTGAGCGCCCCTGCTTTGTCTCTTCGGTGCCGTTCTTTTTCTTCACCTTGTAGGGTTGGCTCTTGTCGTCCAACAGCTTTTGGACGTGCTGAGGCGTGAGCTTCTGGAGCTGAATCTTTCCCAAGGCCGGATTTAGGTGAAGTCTCGTGATTGCTGAGAAACTCTCGTGGCTGCGCGGCTTCGCCTTCGCTTTGAGAGTGTGCTTCAGCCAATGATCGAGAAACTGTTCGACGGTCTGTCGTTCCGTCCGAACCGGAAGACCACGCGATTGATCGGAGCGAGCCTTGAGCAGTTCGTCTCGCACCTCCGCGGCTGTTGCAGCGTAAAAGTGTCGTCGCTTGCGCTTACCGTCTTCCCAGCCCAGATTGAGAGAGCCGACCCAGCGGCCATCTTTGCGCTTGAAGATCGACCCCTCGTTTGTTCCGCGCTTCGCCATCAGACTAGCGCTCGGCGATCCACCGCTTGACCTGCTCGACTCCGGTATCGAGGCGGTTTGCAATTTCTCGCATAGGGAGTTTCTCACTTCGCAGGCGGCGTGCTTCTAATTTCCGGCGAGCGTATAGGCGCACTCGGCAAGCGCCTGAACAGGTCCTTCGATTGGTTCGAAAACCAGAACCTTCGGACGCGACGAGCATTGTCTTCCCGCACCCGTCGCAGGTACGAAATCTCCTAAGTTCAGCAATCGCTCCGGCGAGTTGGAGCCAAAGACACCCGATCAACGAGTCCGGCACGATATAGAGCCCCATCCTTTTGCGGTCCGGAACCATCCAGAGGAGGTTGGGTGCCACCAGCTTCTTGAGGTTTTTGTTGACTACCGCTTGCAGATAGAGTCGGGCGGGAATTTCCACGTCGCCGGGCTTAAACCGATTCAGAAGCTCTGGATCTACTTGTTTGGAAGCAATCGTTACGTGCGTACTCCAGGGTGTGGAAAAATCCGATGATGGAGGCCAGTTGTAGTCGACGCGATCAGCGCCGCGCCACAGAATGCATTGAGACAGCAACTTCATGTCTTCTTTGCGAAGCGCCTCCCAGAGCGATACCGCGGCTTTCATGGAATGCAGATGTTCATGCCAGTGCGATCTCAGCTCTCCGCAAATGTTCGTGGTCTTGACGCTCTTCGATGGTGATTTTGGAAACAGCCAAAGCGGCGAGGAACCGAGCAGCCCATAACTGCTCGCGAACTCCAGAATCTTGTTGTCTTGGTCCGGGTCGACAGCCGCGAACTTCAGAAACAGCTCAGGCTCGGGCACGAACACCCGATCGAGTTGGCCGACGGAAACTAGCGCGGGACCTTTGTGCTCGGAGCCGTCTCCGATGACGAAGAATTTCCCTTGTTTCCACTCGTACCCTTGTTCGGAACATCGCCACGCGAATTGAAAAGGGTCGTACGTTGGCATTTTTCTTCCTCACGGTTCCTCACACTAGACGACGTTTGGAGTGTGAGGATGAAGATGATAGATACCTTATCAAAGGCCCACGGGCAAGTCGGGCGGAAAGCGGAGGAAGCAGTGGATAATGTTAAGAACGAATTCGTATTTGTGAAGCCGGTCCGGGCGGCGAAGCTTCTGGACATGTCGAAATCGAAAATCTACGAGATGATTCAGCGCAACGAGATACCATCGGTGAGGCTCGGCGGCTGTCTGCGGATCCCAATGTCAGCACTCGACGACTTGGTGGCCAAGGCGAATATCGGGCAGCAATGAAAGCGAACCAACACTCTGAGAATCACTCCTCAATCAGATACGGTGGCGAGGCGCTCAAGGGTGATTCGTCCGGAGGTGCCAGAGGAGTCAACGATGCCTAATCGCTGGCTCCGTGATTCGATTCTCGCGAGCCGTACGCTGGCGGAACTCTCAGATTTCGCTGAGAGGTTATTCTTTCGTTTGCTCGTCGTCAGCGATGACTATGGTCGTTTCAATTCCGACCCCTCCATCGTGCGCAGCGTCTGCTTCCCTCTGCTGACCCAGTCAATCAAACGCGTGCGGATCGAAAAGGCCCTGGACGAACTGATCCGATCGGGAATCGCACGCTTCTATCTGACTGAGAGCAAAGTCATAGGCGAGCTGATTAACTTCACTAGGTTCCAACGGCCGCGCGCGAAGAAGAGCAAATTCCTCGAGCCCGGTCACCAGTTTTTGCGAACATTCGAAAACATTCGCGAACAGATGCGTGCAAGTGAAACTCAAGAAGGTCACGGTCGCTCATCGACAGATCGTTATCGTGATCGTACTTCCGATCCTAATTCTGATCTGGATCTTGTTGCCGAACAGTTCGAAGAATTCTTCGAAGCCTATCCTCGGCGACAGGCTAAGCAAGATGCGGAAGAGGCTTGGCGCAAACTCAATCCAAATAAGCAGTTGTCTTTACGCATATTGGCCGACATTCGGACCCGATTTCGGGCAATTGACCTAAATTTCATTCCATTGCCAGCCAAGTATCTGAACGGTGCGCGGTGGAATGACGAAATCATTGCCAACGAAGCGAGAGACGAAACCTCGACTGACATATCGAAGCGATTAATTCGCGAAGCCAAGGAGGAAGACGATGCAAAGAATCGAGGCCCTCAATCTGGTGGCAATGCTGATAGCCGCTTATCCGTCTTGGAAACCGACAGAGGAAACTCAACGGCTCTACGCCGGATTTATTGAGCAGCTGGACTACGATGTCGCTCGTGAGGTATTGCGAGAAATCATCGAATCGCCGCGCGAGTTTGTTCCGCCCGTTGGCCTGATCATCAGTCGCGCCTGCGAAAAGATGCGAATAATCGAGCGTGATCGCCGGTTGGCCGTGCCCCGCAAATACAATCCTGGAGAGGTCTGCTACGACCCGAAGGGTCGAAGGTACGTGGCTGATACTAACGGCGATTTGCGTTTCGTCCAGTCGGACGAGACGACGGAAGATTTGAGCAGCACGCGACGAGCATCGTGAGAACGGAGCGTCGAACGAAGACATGCGGGGGTAGGGGGATCAAATCTCTACGATCGGTCGAGCGTTGACCGCTTAGCAAGCAAACGCGTGCTTCCGCAGGTTAGGGTCTAGGGGGTGTCGGTGGGAGTGAAGGACATCACAAGCAAGACGATTCGCGATCGAATTCTAGAACTGCGCCGGATTGCTGCACGCGAGCTGGTGCCTAACCCGAAAAATTGGCGGCGGCATCCAGCGCGCCAGGCGGCGGCTCTGCGCGGCGTGCTCGAGGAAATCGGATACGCAGACGCGCTCCTTGCACGCGAGTTGCCCGATGGCCGCCTGATGCTTATCGACGGTCACCTGCGTGCGGAAACCACACCCGACCAGCTGGTGCCTGTGCTGGTACTCGACGTCGACGAAGCCGAATCTCACAAGCTGCTCGCGACACTCGATCCGCTGGCGGCGATGGCCGAGACCGACAAGCAAGCGTTCAAGGACCTGGCTGGCTTCGTCCAAACCGACAGCGCCGAGTTGCGCGAGTTGCTCGACGGAACGGCCGGCATCGCGAGGGAGACCCAACAGGACGCGATTCCCGCGCTTCCGGTAACCCCAGTGGCGCGTTTGGGGGAAATCTGGCAACTCGGCAAGCACAAACTGCTGTGCGGCGATTCTACGCGCCCGCAAGACGTCACGCGGCTGATGGGCGAAGAACGGGCCGCGTTATTCCAGACCGACCCGCCTTACGCGGTCGGCTATACCGGTGGCTCGCATCCGGCGACCAGGGCAAATCGCGGTAAGGCCAACCGCAACAAAGACTGGTCGGGCCAGTACCGCGAAGCAGCACCATCTCCGGACATCGAGAGCAACTCCGAGCTCGGCCGCGAGTTCTATCTTAGATTCATCATGGCCGCGATCGAATGCGCGATCGCACCGAACGCAGCCTGGTACTGTTGGCACGCCAGCTCACGCCAGGCGATGCTCGAGACGGTCTGGAACGAGGTCGGCTCCTTCATGCACCAGCAGATTATCTGGGTGAAGAGCAGACCGGTGCTGACCTACTCGGTTTACATGTGGGCGCACGAGCCGTGCATGTTCGGCGGGATCAAAGGCCAGAAGCCCGAGATCGAACGCCGGCAGGAGGGCGGGTATCCGTCCACGGTTTGGGAAGTCCCGAGCGCTGAGATCGAAACCAACGAGCATCCGACCTCGAAGCCGAATCGGCTGTTTGCAATCCCGATGCAGTTGCACACGAGTGCAAATGATCTCTGTTACGAGCCATTCAGCGGGAGCGGATCTCAGCTGATAGCGGCCGAGCAGCTCGGGCGCCGCTGTTATGCGATCGAGTTGGAGCCTCGCTTTGTCGACGTAGCGATCTCGCGATGGGAAAAGCTCACCGGCCAGAAAGCCGAAGTGATGGAGGAGGGGGCCGAGAATGAAGACGCCAGGACCACCGCCAACGCCGACTAATCTGAAATTGCTCAGAGGTAATCCCGGCAAGCGAAAGCTGAACTCGAACGAACCCGACCCCGAGCCGGCGATCCCACCCTGCCCCAGTCACCTCGATAAGGTCGCCAAGAAAGAGTGGCGCAGAGTCAGCAAGGAGCTTCTTGCGCTCGGGATAATCTCGAGGCTGGATCGCGCCGCACTCGGTGGCTATCGCGACGCGTACGGCCGATGGGCGGAGGCGGCGAAACAGATTCAGCAATTCGGCCTGATATTCAAATCGCCGAGCGGCTACCCGATGCCATCGCCGTATCTGGCGATTCTTCATACAGCGCTCGACCAGATGCGCGCTTTCTTAACGGAATTCGGATTGAGCCCTGCATCGCGCTCTAGAGTCCGAGTGGCGAATCCGAAGCAGCGCGACCTGTTTGCCGATTTTCTAGATGGAGACGAAGAGGAGACCGGGTGAGGTGATGAATCACCTCACGCATTCCCGAGCGACGCTTCCTGGTTTCCTTCATGGAGAGTCCCGAAGTTACTGGGTTTGCGTGATCTCATCTTTGCTGCATTACTTTGCGGGAACATGATTCCGCTGAGCCTGACTTTCTTGACGATACTCGCGGTTCTGCTCGGCCCAATCTTGATTAAGCCGATCGAACGCAACGTCGAGCTTTTCTTTCTGGTCGTCGGGACGATCACTTCTGCCGTGACGGGGCAATTTAGCGCCGCGGTGGTCAAAACGGCTTTGCACGAGCCTATCGGTTTAACCTCGGCGGTCCTCGGATTCGGGATCGTGTTCCGCTTGATGCAAAGATACCTCGATCGGCTCTTCTCTGAAGCAGTCAGAATGTTTGGCCAGCGCTGGTTGTGCTTTGGCTTGACGATTGTTCTGGGCCTTTTGGCTGGCTTCATCACCGCGGTGGTGGCCGCGTTGGTTTTTGCGGAGGCTATCTCCCTGCTGAAGATGGATCGAGTCTCAGAGACTGCAGCGACTGTACTCGGATGCTTTGCGATCGGGCTGGGCGCCGTCACGACGCCTCTTGGAATGCCGGCCAGTACACTGGTTCTGGCCGCGCTGCACGCCGACTTCTGGTATTTGGCCCGGCTTCTAGGGCCGTTCGTCTTCGTGGGGATCCTGTTGGTCGCGATACCAACGCTCTTTCTACAGGAAGGTAAAGGCCGGTCCGCGATGCATCTCGTCGCGGACACCGATTCGTGGGCTCCTGTCCTAATTCGAGGAGGTAAGGTTTATATCTTCATCGTCGGCCTGGTCGGACTTTCATCCGGCCTCCGGCCCGTGGTTGACGCCTACGTGCGCAATCTTCCAGGCGCGTTGCTTTTCTGGCTCAACACGATCTCGGCGGTAGTCGACAACGCTACTCTCGCCGCAGTGGAGATTGGGCCCGCGCTCAGCCGCAATCAGCAACGCTTCGCGATGCTTGGCTTGCTGATCAGCGGGGGAATGCTTATTCCCGGTAACATACCCAATATCGTCGCCGCGAGCCGGCTGGGAATCACCAGTCGGGAATGGGCTGTGCCTGGGCTCCCCACCGGAATGCTACTGCTCATCTTGTGTTTCGGAGTTTTGGGTCTTCTGGGCGCTTTCTAGAGCGTGGCAGCGCCGGTCCTTGCTCTTTCGCAATAAAGATGAATCCGTTCAGCTTTAGCTGTGGGAGCCGTGCGGTCAGCGGAGGCGGGAAAGCAGATTAGTTTCGAGCATCGCGTTGACACTGGCTCATGTTTGTGGTCACCACGGAGGCGACTCCGGCCGGCAAGCCGCTTACTGCCCGCGCGAAGCCTTCGGGGGCTTATGACCTCGTTGCGCCTGTAGCGCGGCCGCGGTGTGATACTTGCGACGAACATCCGCGATGTCCACCCGCGTCGGCGGCACCTTCAGATCCATGTCCTCCAGTGTGTCGGCGAGGATCTCGGAAATGGCGAGGTCGCGGAACCACTTGTGGTTGGACGGGATCACATACCACGGGGCCTGCTTGGTGCTCGTCCTCTCAATGGCTGCCTCATACGCCTCCATATATTTCGGCCACAGCTTGCGCTCCGAGTAGTCGGCCTCGCTGATTTTCCACTGCCGCATCGGATCGTCGAGCCGCCGCGCGAAGCGCTCTAGCTGCTCCTCCGGGCTGATGTGTAGATAGAACTTGAGGATGCGCGTGCCGTTGTCGTGAAGCATCTTTTCGAAGTCGTTGATCAAATCGTAGCGCTTCGACCACAACGACTTCGGCTCCATCTTGTGCACCCGCACCACCAACACATCCTCATAGTGCGACCGATTGAAGATCACGACTTGCCCTTTGGCCGGCGTGTGCAGGTGAGCGCGCCAGAGGAAGTCGTGGGCGAGTTCGATCTTACTCGGCTGTTTGAAGCTAGCGACCAACGTCCCTTGCGGGTTCATTGCGGTGAACACGTGGCGCACGACTCCGTCCTTGCCGCCGGCGTCCAGCGCCTGCAGAACGACCAGCAATGACTTGCTGCCGTCGGCGTAGAGCAGATACTGCGCCTTGGCTAGGCGCTCGACGTGTTTCTGGATCTCCGGCGTCGCGTCTTTGTGCGATTCGTCGTGCTTGTCTTTGAATCCCGGGTCAATCCTATCGAGCCTGACCTTTGCGCCAGGCTCGACGACGAATCTCTTGCGGTAGTTCATAGTTATCCTTGTTCAGACTCCGGGAGCACACTGCCACTGCGTCGCGGCGACGGCCGTCAGGAGGTCGGAATGTGCGCCGGCGCCACGCCGACCTTGGAACCGTGGCGCAGCAGCATCGCCGACACCAGCGCGATCGCGATTGCGATCAGAAGCAGCACCACGGCGAACCAGAGATAAGTTTCGATCTCGGTGCCAATCACCGCCGCCAGCGCGAGAAATGCGCTGACCCAGTAGAAGCTACTGTCGAAGTGAACGCCCGCGAGAAAACAGGTCACCGTTAGTAATAGGATGACCGTTAAAGCGACCGCATCGGTCGCCATCTGGCCCCGTGCATGCTGCATGAACAGGATCTTCACCGCGACTATCGGTCCGACCCAATGCAGCGCCTGACGCATGAGCATTCGCCACAGTGCGATTTCATACGCCCGTCCGGCAGCCAGTTCATGTGCAAGGCAGGCTACGCCGAAGATGGGAAACATCGCGCACCAGTAGAAGAGGGCCTTTTCGCTGGAATAGTTCGACAGAAAAAGCCCGATCATCACCAGTACGCCGAGTACTCCGACCACCACCAGACGGCGGACGAACATCGATTCGAGCCCCCTCGTCCACGTGCTGGCCCGCATCATCGGTGACGGTGAATTAGAAGGCTGCGACGAGGTAGTCGCATGAGGCGGAAGCTCCGCGGTTGAAGGTTCCGGGAAATGATTCAGTTCGGATTCGTTGAGGCTCACGATTAATTCGATCCTTTGTGAAGTTGCGGAGTTTCGGAACTAAGTGGTGATACTGGGGCTGCTATTAGGCGGTAACGGCCGCAGCGTTGCCTTGTGCGGCCGGATGAAGGCTGGCATTGACTCTTGCCAAATGGCGCTGATGGTTCGCAGTCCCAAGATGCATCAAGCGGTAAACCTCAACCTTCACCAGGTCGTTGATGAGAAACCACACCAGCGCATAGCCCCACACCAGCAGCGCATATTTCCATCCGAGTGGCGTCATGCCCCATCCGTAGACTGCGGCTAATGTTCCGATGATCTGGGTTGCTTCGCAGGCAACGACCAAACGCCAATTGGGCCATGGCCGCTTCCAGAAAGTTCCAGCGCTTCGCGTGATGTAGATGGTGAGATGCCCGGCGACCAGCAGCTTCAGGAACATGAGGCTTTGTACAACAGGCCGCGGCAGGAGAAGGTACTTCTCTGCGATCCAGAAGAGGCCAAATGCCGAGATAACTCCCAACACGCCGAGAACCGAGCTGACCGTGAGCACGCGTTCCATGTCCCAGCGGACCGGGCGCGGAGCAACGATGGTGTTGTCGTAAGCGATCATCATGATCGGGAAGTCATTGAGGACCGCGATAAGCACGATCATGACTGCGGTTACCGGGTAGAAGTTGAACACCACGATCGCGAGCGTCATAAAGAGCAGGACGCGGATAGTCTCGGAAATCCGGTAGATTGCGTAGCTGTTCATGCGCTCGAAAATCTTGCGCGCTTCCGCGATCGCAGCGGTGATTACGGAGAGACCGGTCGCCGTGAGCACCAGGTCCGCGGCCGCACGAGCGGCATCCGTCGCGCCGCTCACCGCGATTCCGCAATCGGCCTGTTTGAGCGCAGGCGCGTCGTTGACGCCGTCGCCGGTCATCCCGACGATATGCCCACGAGCCTGAAGCGCTTTGACGATTTTGAATTTGTGCTCGGGGAAAACTTCCGCGTAACCGTCGGCCGAATCTATCTTGGTGCTATCATCAGACTTGCCGTCGGGAAAAAGATCGCTGGCAACCGCGATGTTCGGTCCGAGCTTGAGTTCGAGCGATACCTCGCGGGCAATTGCAAGATTGTCGCCGGTCACCATGCGCACCTGCAATCCCATCTTTCGTGCGGTCGCGATGGTCGAAGCTGAATCGTCGCGGGGAGGATCGGACAGCGACAATAGTCCAAGGAATTCCCATTTTCCCTGCGCGTCGGTACGCGCGACGCCCAGCGTGCGATAACCCTTGCTCGCCAGATCGTTAACCTGGTCTTGAGCTTTTTTGCGCGCGTCCGCGTCAAGATGGACAAGGTCCAGGATTACCTGCGGCGCTCCCTTTGAGACTTTGAAAGTGGCGTTGTCGTGTTTGACCTCGGCCTCGGTTCGCTTACTGACTGGGTCGAAAGGTGTGAAATGAGTAATTTGGTAAGTCTCTAATACCGAGTTGTTGCTGAGACCTTTGATTACGGCCTCGTCGATGCCATCGCCGCCATCGGTTCGCGACGCCAACGCCGCGCCAAGGATCAAATCCTGCGCGTTGCTCGCCTTGAAAATCACAGGACTGCCCAGCTTGAGCTCGTTCTTCGTGAGCGTACCCGTCTTGTCCGAGCAGAGAATATCCATGCCGGCCATCTCTTCGATCGCAGCAAGGCGGGACACTATAGCCTTCATTCTCGCGAGCACGGATGCGCCGACGGCCATCGTCACGGACAAGACCGCGGGCAAAGCAACTGGTATCGCAGCGACAGTAAGAATCAATGCGAATAGCAGGGTTTCGACCAGAGGATCGCCGCGATACAGCGCTACAGTCAGGATCAACGCGACCAGGCCGAGCGTGATCAGAATGAGAAAATTGCCTATCTTGAGGACCGCCTTCTGAAAGTGGGAGACGGTCTTTACGCTCTCGACCAGGCGCGCGGTGCGGCCGAAGAGCGTGTTCATTCCGGTCGCGGTGACTAACCCGTTCATCTGGCCCATTCGGACGATCGATCCTGAATAGGCGATGTCGTTTTGCTTCTTGTCGACCGGCAGTGATTCACCGGTCAGCGCGGACTGATCGATGCTGAGATAGTCGCCATCGACCAGCTTTAAGTCAGCAGGGATGACATTGCCGAGCTTGACCATGACGATGTCCCCGGTCACCAGGGTCTTTGCCTCGACGTCACTCCATTTGCCGTCGCGGAGCACTCGCGAATGCAGCGCGAGATGCTTCTTCAGAGCCTCGATCTCGTTGTCGGCCTTGAATTCCTCCCAGAAGCCGACCACCGCATTCAGCGCCAGCATGAAAAAGATGATGACGAAATCTTCCCAATGCCGAACCACGGCGGAGAGTACAGCGGCAATTTCGATCATCCACGGGATAGGCCCCCACAGAAACGTCAGGAACCGCTTGAGCGGGCTGATGTGCTTTTCTTCGATGGCATTCGGGCCGTCCTTCTTGAGCCGGGTCGCCGCTTCCTCCTGAGTCAGTCCATGCTCGATGCTTGAATGGAACTTGGTGAGCGCATCCTGGATCGTCCCGGTATCAGCGGGCATCTGCACACCCTTGACCGCATCTGATTTGGCTCCATTTGTCTTGGGAGCATCGGCCTTGGACGCATCAACCTTGGTCGTATCTGCGGACACCGAAGCCTCTGCTTTTTGCCAGTCGCCAATCTCACTTCCGGGTCCGCCGTGGCGCGCCTGGAATATTTCGTAAGCGCGCGTGCGAATCTCCTCCACGCTGGGCTTTGACCCATTGGACTTAGAGACAATTGCCTTGAGCCGGTTTGGCGCGGAGTCATTCGAAGCGGCTAAGGTCTTAATATCTTCAGTAGAACTATTCTCAGCAGCCATGTCTTAACTCCTGCCAAAATCTCTCCGATAAAGCGCCGACTGACCTTGATAGCTACGCCAAGCGTGGCTAAGACGGTGGCTCTGCTATTTTGCGACGGCGCCTGAAAGGGGCTGCTGCCGTTGGCTGCGAGGCCACCACGCCAAGTCGCCGGTCATCACATAGGTAAGCAGCGCTACGAGCATCAAACTCACAGCGACCCACAAACGCCAGTCATGATGCGCATGCTTCCAGTAAGGACGATGGAAACCGCGGTTAACCCCGTCGCTGTCTGGACCTTCGTAACTTTGATGACTGTGCTTTGTCTTACTCACTATCTTCCTGCCTTGGCGACTCTCCGTCGAATGATCTCGGGACCGCGTTGTCGGTGCTCGACGCCTGCCACTTCCAGTTGCGGATTTCCGGTAAGTCTTGGCCGTGCTCGTCGATGTAATGCTTGTGCTCGATGAGCTTGTCCTGCATCTTCTGCTTTAGATAGGACCCTCTGGCACCCAAATGCGGTAGGCGATCCACTACGTCTTGCACTAAGTGAAATCGGTCCAAGTCGTTCTGCACCCTCATATCGAAGGCCGTGGTGATAGTGCCTTCTTCCTTGTAGCCCCGGACGTGCAGGTTCCGATTAGTGCGGCGATAGGTCAGCCGGTGGACCAGCCATGGGTATCCATGGAAGCCAAAGATGATGTGCTTATTCTTAGTGAAGAGCGAATCGTAATCCGTCTCACTTAACCCGTGCGGATGCTCGCTCGCAGACTGCAGTTTCATCAGGTCGACGACGTTGATCACCCGGATTTTCAGATCAGGCAGGAAGTTGCGAAGGATGGAAACGGCTGCAAGGATCTCCAGCGTGGGCGTGTCTCCGCAACAGGCCATCACCACATCCGGCTCGGAGCCTTGATCGTTGCTGGCCCATTGCCAAATTCCAATTCCTTCCGTGCAATGGACGACCGCCGCTTCCATGCTCAGCCATTGGGGCAGTGCGTGCTTGCCTGCTACCACGACGTTGACGTAGTGCCGGCTGCGTAGACAGTGATCAAAGACCGATAGCAGACAATTGGCATCGGGCGGCAGGTAGACGCGCACTATATCGGCTTTCTTGTTGATAACGTGATCGAGGAAACCGGGGTCCTGATGCGTGAAGCCGTTGTGATCCTGCTGCCAGACGTGAGAAGCGAGCAGATAGTTCAGCGAAGCGATCTTTCGGCGCCAGGGCAGTTCCAGCGTCACCTTCAGCCACTTGGCGTGCTGGCTGAACATAGAGTCGACGATTCGAATGAAGGCTTCATAGCTGTTGAAAAGGCCGTGCCGCCCAGTCAGTAGATAACCCTCGAGCCAACCCTCGCACTGGTGCTCGCTGAGCATCGAGTCGAGCACGCGACCAGCAGGTGCCAGGAATTCATCGTTCTTAAGTTCGCGCGCGTCCCATTGACGGTTAGTGACTTCAAAAACCGCGCCAAGAAGATTCGAGAGCGTCTCATCGGGGCCGAAGACGCGAAAGTTACGCTCCTCCTGATTCAGCTTGGCCACATCACGCAGGAATTTGCCCAGCACGAGAGTATCCTCGGCGTCGACGGCGCCGGGGGACGGGACGTCAACGGCGTGTTCGTGGAAGTCCGGCATACGCAAATCGCGCAGCAGAATTCCGCCGTTGGTATGCGGATTGGCGCCCATCCGCCGATCACCCTTGGGTGCCAGTTCGGCCAACTCCGGTATCAGACGGCCATGCTTATCGAAAAGTTCCTCGGCCTTATAGCTCTTCATCCAGCTTTCTAGCAGCTTGACGTGGTCAGGATGTTCGGGATCAACGAGAAGTGGCACTTGGTGCGATCGGAACGTGCCCTCGATTTGTAGGCCATCGACGACTTTTGGCCCCGTCCAGCCCTTGGGTGACCTCAGAACGATCATTGGCCAGCGTGGCCGAATGGTGTCGTTCTTCTTCCGTGCATTGCTTTGGATTTGCCGAATGTCTTCGATAACCTTTTCCAAAGCACTGGCCATAAGTTGATGCATTTTCTCCGGCTCGTCACCTTCGACAAAGTAGGGAGTCCAACCGCAGCCTCGTAAGAATTGCTCCAACTCCTCATGCTCGATGCGGGCGAGCACTGTCGGATTGCTGATCTTGTAGCCGTTGAGGTGCAGGATCGGCAGCACGGCACCGTCGGAAATGGGGTTCAGAAGCTTGTTGGACTGCCATGCGGTCGCCAGTGGACCTGTTTCCGCTTCACCGTCGCCGATAACGCAGGCAACGATCAGATCGGGATTGTCGAACGCCGCCCCGAAGGCATGGCTGAGCGAGTACCCTAGCTCGCCACCCTCGTGAATCGAACCCGGCGTCGTAGGCGCAACGTGGCTGGAGATACCGCCGGGAAACGAGAACTGCTTGAACAGCTTCTTGAGCCCGGCTTCGTCCTGGCTGATGTTCGGGATAGATCTCACTGTAGGTGCCTTCAAGGTAAGTGTTGCCCACCAGCGCTGGGCCGCCATGACCGGGACCGGCAATGTAGAACATATCGAGGTCGTATTTCTTGATGACCCGGTTCAAATGCACGTAGATGAAGTTCTGGCCCGGCGTCGTGCCCCAGTGTCCGACCACCAGTGGCTTAACGTGAGACAGTTTCAGTGGCTCCTTAAGCAGCGGATTGTCGTAGAGGTAAATCTGACCGACCGACAGGTAGTTGGCGGCGCGCCAGTAGGAATCCATCTTGTGGAGAAGTTCCGGAGAAAGAGTTTCTGTATTCATAGTTAAATTCCTTTCTGTTACTGGGTTCATAACCAACCCCCGCGAAAACCCGCTCGCCGCAAACCGCCTACGATGTAAGGGCAGTCTCGCATTAAGCGCCACAATAGGCCGGTACGATAGTTTTCGATCATTAAGATGATCGGTCCTTGATTAATTCCGTAATGCCATCGTGATACCCATCCACAGGAAGTGCTCGATTCTACTGGATAGGTTGGATTGAAAGTCGCTTTGAAGCCGTAAGGGTTATGCGCGCTTAGTTTAACCTGATTAATAAAGTAGTCGATCGTGGGCAGCACGATCTCGGGCGCGAATGGCAGCGATGTCACTACCGCCCACGGCGCGATGCTGCCGTCGTCGGGGCCGTACGGCACGCCCCGTCCCACGTAATCGAAGAATTGGCGCTCGATGCCACCCACCTTGATGGTGTCGAAGCCGGGACCGTCGCTCGCGGTAACTCCCCAGCAATGGCGGCCATAGCCGGCGAACTTGAGTGGATTGTCTATAGCGTACTGTTGTTGGACATAGGTCGCGCGACGGCTGTTCTCGAAATAGTCGATGCCCTTGACGCGCATGAACGCATCCTGGATGCCGCGAAAATCAATCCATAGATGTGAGAGCTGGTGCGTGAACAACGGCCCGGCGTAGAGGTACTCGTAACCGTAACAGTCCTCCCATCGGTAAGTCGAAATCCACGCCGTGTAGGAGCTCTCGGGCAGCGGATGCGTGGGCGAGCCCATCCCCAGGACGTACAGCAGCATCGCTTCGTCGTAGCCTTCCCAACGGTATTTGAAGAATCCGCTCTCGGGCTTCCAGCCGTGGGTAAGCGTTGCGCCACCGTTTTGCGCCCATTGCCAATCCGCGCGGCGATAGAGCCGGTCCGCGAGGGTGCGGATTTCATGCTCATCGGCGGTGTCCGCGTCGAAATAAACTCCCGCTGTCAAAGCACCCGCGAGCAAAAAAGCGCTATCTACGGTCGATAGTTCGCATTGCCAGGCGCGCCGGCCGCTTCGCATGTCGAGAAAGTGATAGTACAGGCCCTGGTAGCCGGTGGCGTCGGGCTCGGGGCCTTGTGGGCTGTTCCAGAAAAAACGTAGCGTGGTTAGAGTTCGTTCTACCGCAGCGGCGCGCGGCATAAATCCGCGCTCAACGGCCACCGGGTAAGCCGCCAACGTAAAGCCGGTAGCTGCAATGCTGGCAGGCCAATTCGCCGCGGTCTTGTCGATTACCAGCCCGTTGTCCGGATTCGTCTCATGCAGAAAGTAGCTGAACGATTGGCGCTGAAGCCTTTCCAGCTCAGCGTCGGCGACCGGTTTGCCTGCAATGCGACTTACTTTTGCAACCGCATTTTCTGCATTAGCCATTCGGCACCTGTGTGCTTGTCGGTTGCAAAAACTTCACCCACAGATTTCAAAATGATATCGTCGAACTCCGACCGCCCGACGTGAAATCCGAATCGTCTGTCAACGGAAGTACCCGGCGTGAATCACCGTGAACCGGAAATTCTCGGTGCTCGTACTAAGGCGTTTCGCAGCTCATCTTAGCAGACTTAGGATTTGGCTGAGCCGGCGATTGGCATCATCTGTTCTTTCGATAACCAACCGCTTTACTTGACCGTGATTTCCTGTCGGCCGGAAACCCAGGTTCTTTCACTCACACACAGATGAATTTATTCGGCTTTGTTGACGACCACGCCTTCGATGGAATCTGAGTCCGGTATCGCTTCAGCTTTTGAGGAAATCGTTTGTTGAGCCGTAGTTGTCATTTGAGAGCTCCAAATGCCACCTCCGTGGGGTGCGGTTCAGGATGAATTTCGCAGTTCCAGGAACGTTGAGCCGTTCCCGCAACTCGCCGAATTTATGATGGCAAGCCGCGAAGCAACAAAATGGGACAACCGGCGTGCTGCACGACCCTTTCGGCGACGCTGCCAATGAGAACGTGCGCCAATCCCGTCCGCCCGTGCGTCGACATGACGATCAAACTTGCGTTGACCTTTTTTGCTGCATCAACGATCGCCTGGTAGGGGACACCGAACTCTACGAGCGTGCGGCAGTTGACGCCGTGCTTGCCCAAGCCTCTGCAGATTTCCTCGAGCTTCTCTTCAGCTGCGCGCGCCTGTTGTTCGAGAAGCGCTCCGGAATCGGGGACCAATATTGGCGACTCGTAGTAGCTGCGTTCGACGGCGAACATCAATATGAGTTCAGCACCGTACGGCCGACTGAATTCGACGGCCTCGTCGAGCGCTCTCAGAGAGGGTTCGGAAAAATCGATCGGCACCAAAATTCTTTCGAGCTTCGTCATTTGATTTCTCCTCACTGGCAAGACTCCGCCGCGTTGTTGGAATTGAGTCGCGGCAACACAGCGAATCCAGGGGGCATTCCATGCGGTGTCAAGCTTCCCTTTCGTGCGACCGGTTTTTTGGCCAATGTCTTTGCGCTGAACCCCCTTCGACACCGCGCCATCGATCATCTGCTTGAACGTAAATTCAGAGTTAGGAAGTTTGGTCAGGTTTTCGGGCGACAACTGAAGATAAACCCCTCGTGCCCTCAAGCGCCAGACCTGTAGGACCGACACGTTTGGGAGATCACTTCTCCCACCTCATGTCACGCGCGAAATTGTTAAGACGCCTATGCACGCGAAGACCGCGATGCTGGTGCCATTTGTGCTCATCTAGAGCTAACATGGGATCGTCGATCAGCTACCGAATTCGACCCTACGCTCGTGCATCTTCTCGTCCAAAGATGAATCCATTCAGGTTTCCTTGACAAGAGCTTTGATCGGCGATATGAATGATGAATGGATTCATCTTTAGACGAACGGCCTGTCGGACTCCGCGACCGGCAGAAGCTGGAGCGCGAGCGCCGTATCGTTAAGGCGGCCGAGAAATTGTTCGCCAGGAAGGGCTACGCCGAAGTCGCAATGGAAGATGTAGCGGCCCGCGCAGGCCTCGCAGTTGGCACGATCTATAACTACTTCCCATCCAAGTCCGCCCTGTTGCTGGCGATCGTCAGGCGTGAAACGGAATCGTTGCTTGTGCGCGGGCGTAAGATCCTCGACGACCCACCGCGCGACGCGGTCGCGGCCGCGTGCGCGTTCACCGAGATTTTTCTCGACGATTTCACGCGTGACGACCGACGGCTGTGGCGCGAACTTTTCGGCGCTGCGATCGCCGAGCCGACCACAGTCGGGCGGCGCCTTTTCGAAGGCGACACGCAACTGGTGACGCAGCTCGCCGCGCTGCTTGAACGATACCGGACAGACGGGATTCTCGGATCCGACATAGAACCCATGCCCGCAGCGACCGTCCTTTACGGCGTCTGCTTCACCTGGATGACCGCTTACCTGATGAATGACGCGATCAGCGCCGAGATGGTGCGCAACGAAATCCGCCGCGGCACCGCGATTGCCGTGCGCGGATTGTTTCCTCGTACCGAAGCGATCTCAGTTACTACGAGAGGTCACGCACTATGATCGAGATTATCGAAGGATTTCCCGAAAATGTACTGGGAATTCTGGCGAAGGGCGAAGTGACGAGAAAGGACTATCTGGGGGTGGTGATACCTGCAATAGACAAGGCGCTGAAGCGAAATGCCAAGCTGCGGCTTTACTACGATCTTGGTTCCCAATTCACCGGAATCGATTTCGGCGCCGAATGGGAAGATTTCAAACTCGGAATTGAGCATCTTTCCCGTTGGGAACGGGCGGCCGTCGTGACCGACGTCGCCTGGATCAGGCATCTGGTCGGCGCTTTTCGCTTTCTGATGCCGGGAGAACTGCGAGTCTTCACCACCGCCCAGGCATCAGAGGCCGGCAAATGGATCGTCGCGCCATAGCCCTGGTGCCGATCAGGAGGATCAATGACTCCCAATGACTATATTCCGAATCAGTGGTACCCGATCTTTGACAGCTCGAAGTTGAGACGGCGCAAACCCGTCGGCGTCACGCGCCTCGGCGAGCGACTGGTGTTGTGGCGCGACAATAGCGGCGCCGCCGTGTGCATGGTCGACCGCTGCCCTCATCGCGCCGCGCAACTGAGCCTCGGATGGGTCCGCGACGATTGCCTGGTATGCCCATTCCATGGACTGCGGTTCGATTCCGCCGGCCGATGCGTGCTGATTCCCGCCAACGGCGAAGGCCAGCAGGTGCCGCGCGGTTTCGATTTGCCGACGCGTCCGGTCCGCGAGGAGCATGGCCTCGTCTGGTATTGGTACGGTGATTCCGAACCCGCCACGGAAATCCCGTGGTTCCCCGAAGCTCCGGATCCCGGTCCACGAACCAGCTTCGTGCAGCGCGAGTATCCCGTCTCATACCTACGCGTGATGGAGAACCTCGGCGACATGCATCACGTGCCGTTCGTTCATCGAGCGACTATCCCCGGCGCAGGAACTCGCGTCGAAGTGCAGGAAGCGCGGCTCGACGACGCTGTCATTCGAATGAAGGTCTCACTGCAACACGAACGATCTGGCTGGATGCAGCCGAAGTACAACTTCACTTACGCGATTCGTTTACCAACCCTCGCGACGATCAGCGTCACCAAGGGCGTGCAGTTCGTCGCCAGCGCGACGCCGATCGATCGCGACCATACGTGGCTGTGGGCGCGATACGCACAGGACTATATTCCAGGTTGGCTGGGCGGCAGAGTCATCGCGCGGCTGGCTGCGAAGTTCGACATGGAGTTGGTGTTCACGCATCAGGACATGCGGATGCTCGCGAGCCAGCAGCGCAACGATCCAGACTTTTCAACCTATCGCCTGTTCGAGGCGGATCGTGCGATCGCGTTGTATTTTGGTTTGCGCAAGCAGGCGATAGATGAAGCGCGAACCGCGATCACTCGACCACCGCTTCGGCTTCCTTTGGCACACCGGTCTTAGGCAAAAGGAACAGGAAGGGCAGCACCGCAACCAGCATCACCGCCATCAGCCAGAAACAATCGTTGTAGGCCATCATCGTCGCCTGATTGTTGACGATCTGGCCGAGCATCGCGAGGTCCGATCGGCGGCTGGGCGTCGACGCGACTCCGTAACCGCTGAGAACACTTCGAAACTGCGCGTCGGTCGAGCGGAACAGGGGATTGGTGCCATTCACTCCACCGACCAACTCCGACCGATGAACCTGTGAGCGGCGCGATAGCATCGTCGCAAGCATCGCATACGCGATATTGCCGGAAACGCGCCGCGACAGCGTAAAGAGGCTCGACGCTCCGGTCATTTGAGAGCGCGCGACGGTGCTAAGTGAGACTGTGCTCATCGTCACCATCGAAGCGCCCATACCGATTCCGGTCATCACCAGGATCGGCATGAAGTTGGCGAAGCTGACGGTGAGCGTGAAGTGACTGAGCTGCCGGTAACCAAGGACCAAAGCAACTATGCCTATCGCGATCAGGATTCTTGGACTTACGTAATTGTAGAGGCGTCCGACCACAGGCATCGTCAGCAGCATCGCGACCGCGCGAGGCATCAGGACCATTCCGGCCTGGTACGCCGGGTAGTTGAGTAAGGTCTCAGTAAATTGCGGCAGCAGGAAACTCGATCCAAAAAGCGCAAAGCCGACCACCATCCCGAGGCTCGAGCCCACGCTGAGCGGCACGTTGCGAAACAAGCGGAGGTTTATTACCGGTTCGTCGGTGTAGAGTTCCCACACGACCAGCGCCACCAGCGCGGCGGAGGCGACAACCGCGCCCGCTACGATCCAATGGTTAGAGAACCAGTCGACTTCTTCGCCCCGCTCGAGGACGACCTGCATCATAGTGAGTCCCACGGTCAGCAGGCCGATCCCCGTCCAGTCGATGCGTGCGACGCCGCGCTTCAAGTATGAAGGGTCGTGCACGAACGTGCTGACCATCATCAGACCCACGATGCAGAACGGCACGTTGATGTAGAAGACCCACTGCCAGCCATAGTTGTCGACCAGCCATCCTCCGATGACCGGTCCGATAGCCGGCGCGAGTACGACGCCCATGCTGTAAACCGCCATCGCCATGCCTTGCTCAGCAGGCGGAAAGGTCTCGCGCGCGATTGCTTGCGAACACGGCATCAGGCTTCCGCCGCCGATGCCCTGCACTACGCGGTAAAAAATCATCTGGGTCAGGGTCTTCGAGGTGCCCGCCAATATCGAGCCGACCGTGAACAGAACCATCGACGCTAGGAACAGCCGCTTGCGGCCGAGCAGGGTGGTCAACCATGCCGACATCGTGATCATGATGATCTCAGCGATGCTGTAGGCAGTCGAAACCCAAGTGATAGTCAGCAGGTCCTGGCCGAAACTGCCCATCATGTGCGGCATCGCGACGTTGACGACGGTCGCGTCCATGACCGAAAGGAATGTGCCGATCATCACAGAGGCGGCCACCAGCCACTTGCCGGCAGACGTGGGCTCGCTGTCCGCGGCAGGCGACAGCACTCGCGCAATCGGATTTGCCACTCGGATACCTTGCTAATCGGGAGTTATCGCTTGCCGCTAACCTCTGCAAGAACGGATCAAGGGCATCTGGTCAGTCGCTTGCACTGTCTGACTTCAATGGTACGCTCGCCCGCTTTTTGA
>CAVTEN010000023.1:0-402456 GCA_963733715.1 uncultured delta proteobacterium | reverse complement strand
ATGTTTCTGTAGCGCCTGGACTCGTCGTATTGCTCGGGTACGATGCCCCAGACCGCCGAGGCCGTCTTGAACACCAATGGCATCACCGACAACTCTGAGAACTCCAACGACGTCTTCGTCGGCCCGCTGCCGGGCGGCCTCTCCACCTCGGGCCAGAACGTCACCTTGACTCTGCCACCCTACTCCGTGGTCGCTATCCACTGATCCGCCGGGAGGTGCGGTGACTATTGGTGGATAGTGACGTTCAACGATCTCCCTGAAGGAGAAGTGCTTTCCATGTCGGTTCCAAAGCCGGCAACGTGAAAGCGCTCTCCTTCGGGGCAGTGCGTCCGTAGCTAAGGGAACAGTTCGCCGAACTCGCAACTCGCTTCGAGAGATGAAGCTCAATCAGCTCAATACTGCAAACGGTATGCTACTAATAGTAGGATTTAGAGCCAGATGGTCTCCGGGTGCTGACCTTTTGTTTGCAAGACGCCTTCAAACTACCGCGCCGGGCCGCGGCACAAGAGTGTTGCGGAAACGCAACTAACTGAACGAGGAAGTTTCAATTTGAGTCACTTTAGAGCACGTTGGCTGCATAGTGCTACATCTCGTAGAGAAGCAAAACTAACCGTAGGCGAATGGCATGTCGCTTGCTCCGACGAGGCCGGAATCCGGGGGAGATGCAGCGTCGAGGCGTGTCCAGTCGCCCCGCAGCCAGCACCGGACGATCGGGGAGGAACCAGGTGCTAAAACTGAAGGGTGCACAACTGTTTGCGTCGTTCTTTGCCGTCATTCTGACGGCTGTCGTTGGGTTTGGCGGACTTCCTGCGGCAAGCGAATCAACTTCCCGAGATTCGTCGTTATCGTTAAATGCCGCGCATGCGAAAGACTCCGCCGGCGGTGCAGGTCTCGGTGCTTTATCCCACCGACGGAATACTGAATCCTGGTCAGTCGCAAATTGTCCAAGTCGGTATCACCGTCCGACCTTCGGCGGGGACTCCGCTCAACCAATGTCGATTGCTGCTTAGAATGCGCGGCCAGAATGGGCGAACAGTGCTCTCTGATTCCGTCCATCCGAGCCCGTCTTCTTCTGTCATGACGTTAAGCATGGGAGCACTTGTGCCAGGTCAATACGATCTGACAGCAGAATTGAAAACCCATGGGAAGACCTTGGCCTCTTCACAACATATTAGAATTAAAAAACCGCCGGCAGGTGCATCCAAGACCCCCACCGCCACGGCGACTCCCACGGTGACGGTCACGGCGAGCGCGACTCCAACTTCGACGCCGACAGCGACTTCGACCAGTACTAAGACGGCGACCCAGACCGTGACAGCCACGCCAACTTCGACGGCGACTCCTACTGTGACAGTCACCGCGAGCGCAACCTCTACGCCCACGGCGACTTCGACCGTTACTCAGACGGCAACCGGGACGGCGACAGCGACACCAACGTCGACGCCGACCGCATCGCCGACTGCCTCTGCCACCGCGACGCGGACAGCGACGACAACTGCAACTTCGACACCGACAGCCACGACAACTGCCACTGCCACCCGGACCGCAACCTCCACGGTAACCCAAACAGCGACTGCGACTCCGTCGCCATCGCCTACACCGTCAGCGTTTTGTAGTCTTATGCCGCCTCAAGCCCAGCTCGTGGATAACCTTGGCAATGTCTACACAATGGCGGGCGGCGCGATCTACGTGAATGGCGTCACCGACGGATATAGTGCGAACGTTACTGAGGTTGCGTGGGATGGTACCGACCTCTGGCAGTATAATGGAAGCCAATGGTACTACCAGTCCGCACCATGTCCAGGTTGCTCTGCAGGTCAGGCTGGTGCGTGGATATTTAGCGCAACAGGCCCAACTTGTTCAGGGCCGGCGCCGACCCAGACGGCGACTGCGAGCGCAACTGCGACGCAAAGTTCGGCGGCAACTGCCACAGGGACTCCGACGCCGACTGCAACGGTGACGCGAACCTCTACGGCAACCGCGACGGCGACGGCAGGAACGCCAATCCCGACTGCGACGGCAACATGGCGGAGGGATTCCACTTGCGGTGGTAACCTCGACGCCGGCTGTGACCGGGGTCTATCGGATGGGTGCGAATCTGAGCGGGAATGATCTCGGGGGTCCGGGCGATTTCATGCAGAACATGTTTGATAACCCGGGATTTGAACCTATCACTGATTCGCACTTGATAATTATTGGCAGTGGAGCGACCAGCAGCACTTTCAGTGATAGTGGTGATAATGGCGAAGGTTCAAATTACTGGAACGGGGCGCTGGCCTCAGTCAGAACGGGTGCGGCCGCCGGAGATACTTTCACGATCACTGGTTTCACCACCGGTGGTTCCTATGCCTTCGGGAGTTGCCACAATTCTTCCGGCGGGTCGATCAGTTGTCCGACTTTAGCTGCTGGAACTGGAGTGGGAGAGGTTCTCACCGGGACCGATCTTTATGGCGGCATTCAGGGTAACAGCAATCTCGGAGGCTGGACCGCGGACGATGCTGAATCAGACCTCACCACCGCCAAGGCGTTTGACGGACAGGGGTCGTTGGCGATCAACGTTTCCGGTGGAGGCAGCCATTCGGTTCATTATGGCTGGGATGTTGTAACCACCATCGGGGGTGTGTGCTCGAACGACAATGTGACGGCCTGCACCGTAGCCAATCAAAACGCCGACTGCGGCGGCTCCAACACTTGCTTAACCGCGCCCGAAGCGGGACCGTGGCATCCGGTGGTGGGTCCGTTCGAGATCGCCTTCTACGCCCTGGGCAGCAGCACCGCGAGCAGCAGCCCTCAAGTCACCGTCTCGCTGAGCAGACCTGGTGGCGTGAACGTCAGTCATACTTTCAGCTTGACCAATGACGGCAACTGGCATCAGTACGTGTACCCCTTCACCGGAACTGATACCGGCTCGAGTCAAAGCGAAATGTTCTTCAGGTTGACCGGGACCAACAACACGGCGGAAACCGGTGCGACCATTTACGTTGATGACGTGTACCTGGGCAGGCCTGGAAACTCCACCACCGGGTTCCGCGATGAGATGGTTACGACCCTGAGCACGATGAACCTTGGCTCGCTGCGAATCATGGACGGCGGAACGCTGGCTGCGAACGACGTGCAGTTAGAGGGTATCAGCGGTTGTGCGCCAGGCGGCGCGGGCGGGTCTCCGGACGCTCCTGGAACCTGCGACTTTCAGCATGGACCAGCGGTAGCAGGGAGCGGCGGCAATGGAGGGTGGACCTATGCTGCATCAGATTTATACCCGCTGTCAGCCAAGTTAAATGCGGTGCCGTGGATTTCGATCAGCAATATGTTTAACGACGCTGACCTGAAAACCTTTATCAACAATGCCTGCACGGCACTCGCCACTTACAACTTCCCGTCAATCTGGGTTGAGCAGAGCAACGAGGAATGGAATAGCGGCAGTCCCAGCAGGTATATCAAATATGGCGCCGGCAATCTCGGCAGGCTACGGTGAGGAGGCCGGACGCAACTTCAGCATCATGAGCACGCAGGCGAACAGTCAGTGCCCGACCCTTGCCAACCGGATTCACTATGTTCTTGGCAACCAGGCCTGCAACAGCGGAGTTATAGCTACCGAACTTACTGGAGCGACGACGGCCGGTTACCCGATTCCCAATACCAGCCAGTATGGAACCGCCGACGCGCCCTATTATGCCGGCGGGGGCAATGCCATCCCGGTGGAGAGCGGCAGTCTTGATGCGCAGGCGGCAGCCTATGCCACCGCGTTCTTTGGTTATTTGCCGCCATCTCGTCGGACCTCCGGGCACCGGCTGCATTAACAGCGGAACCTATAGCGACTACGGACAAATCGGCTCGAACAATACCGTCTCCTTCTATGAAACCGGGCCGAGTGCCTATAGCGCGGGCGGCGGCAATACCGAACAGATGTACCTGAGCGAAGCTGGCTATCCCTCGGCGGCATGGATGGCTGAGAGTTGGTTGATGGGTCAGCAGCTGGGGAGAACTCCGATTCAGAATGAGTTTACTCTGACCCAGGTCGAGTTCGGCAGCGGCGGCGTGACCGCGCCTATCTGGGGTATCGTTCACGACCTCGACAGCGACTTTGGACCTACCTTCCCGCATCTGCGTCCGATTGCAATGGCAGAGGAAGTAGTCAACAGCGCGATCGGCGGGGCTTATTATCCGGTTAAGGCTCCGAGCGGAACCGTCATCAACGCGTACCAGAACGCAGGTGCGTGGAGCGCGGCGCTGGTGAACACGACCGCCTCACCGATCACGCTGACGGTGGAGTTCCCGTCTTCGGGTACGATGCCCCAGACCGCCGAGACCGTCTTGAACACCAATGGCATCACCGACAACTCTGAGAACTCCAACGATGTCTACGTCGGCGCGCTGCCGGGCGGCCTCTCCACCTCGGGCCAGAACGTCACCTTGACTCTGCCACCCTTCTCCGTCGTCGCTATCCACTGATCCGCCGGCGACGGATGCGGTGAATCAAATCGGCGGAACACGGCAGGCGAATGCGTTGTGCGCTGGAGAATGGATCCGTTCAAAAGCCCGGGGCATGGCGCTTTGTCGCGCAAAACTTGCGATTTCTCGGCCACAGAGCACTGTGGTACGCGAGATCCCTTAGAAAATGAGGAACCCCGCGATCCGTGCGTCGCTGCGCGATGCGCTTCAAATGGCCGACCGCATGGGCCAGCACCGCGACAACATCGACAACCATCGCACGGGCGGTACCGTAGCTTGCCATGAAATATCGACGCCGTGACTCAAACCAGTAAGACGGCAATCGCTTCGACGCCGCGTTGCGCACCATAACCTTGGTGCTTTGTCCCGCGATATGCATTACCCGACTCTCGGGTACGTACCAAGTCGGGAAGCCTGCTTTCTTTGCTCGGAGGCAAAAATCAGTCTCCTCGAAATAGAGGAAGTAGGTCTCGTCGAAGCCACCGATTGCGTCGAACACCGCGGGGCGAATCATCATCGATGCACCCGGCACCCAATCAACGGGCTGCGGCTCCGAGCTCATCTCAACCGCGACTACCCAACGCCGCAAAACACGCGATGCAAGCCCGAGCTGAAGTCCGCTTTCGATCTCGCTCAGGATCGATGGGAAACGAAACGCTATCGGCCAATCACTGCCATCGAGATTTTCGAAACTGCTTCCGACAATACCAACATCGGGGTGCGCCTCAAGGAACCGCACCAGCGCCCCGATCGCTCCTTTGCGCACGAGCGTGTCAGGGTTGAGCAGGTGAAAGTAATCCGGCGGTCCGTCGTCACGCGCAATCCGAAATGCCAGATTGTTGCCGTACGCAAAACCACCATTTCTCGGCGCCCGAACCAAAGTCACCCACGACGACCAGGAGTTTGCCTCGATTGCTTCGGCGATCGCAGGAGCATCGCCGGACGCATTGTCGACGACAACGACGCGAATACGCAACCCGCGGAGTAGATCGCTCGGCTTCAATCGAACGCAGGCAGCCGATTGTGAGCTCTGCGGACCTGATAACTTACAATAGCGATGGCCACGTCTATTTCGTTCATAGGTTAGCCACTTCGAGCGGGCGTGCACGGATTGGCCTGCCTCTTGTTGCAGGTACGGCATAAGCGCCTCGGCTAACGAATCGACGAAATGCTCCTGCAGCATCGTGAATATGACCGCCGTCAACGTCGACTACCGCCAAGCTCTTGCGCGACAGCGCCCCAACCGAACGTCGGGTCGGCGTAAATTTCTCGATACGGCGTATCCTCACCTTCGCCCGTCCGTGCGCCGCACAAGTACGATCGACGAAATCGATAGCGGCTTTGGTGTGTAGCGTGCCGCAGCGCCATCATAGATCTCACGCAGGCTGAGTTCCGGGACGAACCTGGGCCACTCGAGCTCGCGCGAAAGTAGCACGCGCAACAACCGAAAGCGAACGCGCGCCGACAACTGTTCGACCGCGATGCGAGATTTCCCAAAGCACAGCATTCACCAGTTTTTTCGAGACTGCACCGAAGATGATCCCGGCACGCTTCAAAGGCCCTACCTCGCTCCTTTGGGCATGCGCAACGGCTCCTTTCAAGCGGTCGAGGCGCTGCTCCGTAGTGCGCCCCGGCCGCTCCTGGATTCCTGGCACGACGGCATCGAGCATGGCTACGAGCTCGACACTTTCACCGGAGCGAATGAGCTGCGAAGCCATCTCGTAAGCGATGACGCCTCCCGCACACATTCCTCCTAGAAGATATGGACCGTAGGGCTGCTTCCTGCGTATTTCCTCGACGTAGAATGACGCCATGTCCTCGATGCTCACGTGGGCGAGAGGCACTCCAGCGAGGCGTCGAGGCTCGATGCCGAACACTGCCAGATCGTCGGGCATGCGGCGCGCCAAATTCAGATAGAGCAATATTTCGCCCTCGCCGTCATGTACAAGAAAGAGATTACGTGGGCCTCCGCGCCGGATCTCGATCAGCACTCCCGAATGCGGATTGCTCTGCGGCTCAAGAGGACGCGACGGCGCGCGCATCGGGGAATGGAAGGTGACTGGGGCGGTTTGGTTGCGAACGAGCGCGCACAGTTTTTCGATCGTAGGAGCCGGAAAAGAGCGTTGCGAGCTTCAGATCGACGCCGTACTTCTTCTTCACTTTTGCGAGCAGTCTGACCCCGGTCAGAGACTGCCCACCCAGATCGAAAAAGTTGTCCTGGATACCCACGGTCTCGACACCTAATAGCTCTTTCCACCAGCGCGTCAGCGTTACTTCGATCTCTTCGTTCGAACTGTCGGACGGAGCTGCGACGAGTCTCTCTGAAGCCACAGCAGAATGACGCGGTTCGAGGCTATCCATGTACGCAACGAAGTCGGATGGAAAGACGACGACGCTGGAATTGCGCGGGCTGGCGACAACACGTTCGAAGGCTCGGACACCTTCATCCGACGAGATCCCATGCGACCATTTGCACCGTCTCATGCGCCTCGATTGCGTCAAACTCTGGATCGTTCTCCGGTTCAGCGCTAGTTGCAGGACTTGCGCTCTCCAGGAGAGAGACGTCACGGATCTGACGGACCGAGAAATCGCGAACCTCAACTATACAATTGCCGTTCCGATCCAGGATGGAAACGTCGAATGTAGCTATGGGGTTGTCGATCGATGTACCCGCCTTGCTGCGCACATATGCGTAACAACTCGCAGGGAGCGGACCCGAAATCGAAATGCTGCCGTATGAAATCGGCACATACAAATAGCCGGTCGCTTCGTTGCCCTTGATCAGAAACATCGCGCTGCCAGTCGCCATATCGAGCAATGCGGGATGCAGCCGATAAGTGTCCACTTCGGTCGCGAATTCTGCGGGGAGTTCCAGTACGACTCAAAGCCTCATCGCGGCCGAGCCAGACTGTCTTGAGGTTCCGCCATCGCGACCCGAAGTCGATGTAGCGTTCCTGCGCCTCGTTTCGCGCCGGACGATCCAGCCCAAGTATGCGAGAGTTACATCGCCGGCGGAGGCTTTCGATATCATAGTGAGTTGGCTGCGACGAAGTGACTGGCGGCTGTCGCACCGGACGCGCATTCGATCCATTGACGCGAGGGACCAGACTGGGTTTGCGCGGAAAATCGGTAGCCCTCGCCTTGCTTTTCGCATAAGGAGCCGCACTGGCTGCGTCGAGTTCGGCTCCACCTTTAAAGGCTGACTGACGTAAAAGTCGCTGATCGACAACGCCGAAGCACCGGTCATATCCGCCATCGCCGCGCGCACCATTTCGAGGTATCCTGTGGCAGGGAAGAGCCCCGTACTACCCCTGAAGCGGTGTTCGTTTACTATCCAGTCGTTCTCGAGACTTAGAATCGTGGAATAGGTAGTTCGGTCTTCGCCTTCATGCTTCGCTTCACCTAGCAGGGGATGAACCGAGCTAGCGTCGGAATGAGCATTGAAATCCATGGCCATCATTCCGACATCTGTCCATCGGGGCCATTGGATCGAAACGAAGCGAGGACTTGCCTGTCGATCGAGACTTAGCGAAGGCGTCGAGGAAAGCGTTGGCGGCTGTGTAGTCCACCTGGCCCGCTGGCGCCAGGTGCGAACTTACGGACGACATCAGAATGAAGAAATCGATGGGCTCCTGCTGAAAGACCGACTCCAGCACGAGCGTGCCGCGGACCTTCGGCGCGAGTACGCGCGCTGCGCTCGCACGATCCTTCTGCAACATCGGAGCATCGTCCAGCATGCCGGCCGCATGAATAATCCCGTTGATGCCACCGAATCGCGCGCGAACCTGATCCGCGATTCGTTGCATCGCCTCGGGATCGCAAACGTCACCCAGTAACGACCATCACCTCGGCGCCCGCACTCTCGATTGCGCGAATTTTTCTAATCTGTCGAGCGGTCAGATCCGTTCGCCGTGACGTATCCAACCATTCGTCCCATGACTCCCTTGGCGGAAAAGCGCTGCGCCCTACCAAAACGAGCCGGGCCCGAACCGACTTTGCTATCGATTCCGCCAGCACCAGGCCCATTCCTCCCAGGCCGCCGGTGATCAGATATACGCCCTTGTCTCGAAGAGCGATCGCCGGCTGATTTTTCAGTTCGCGAGTTTTCGAAAGGTTTGCACCCAGCGCCGGTTCTTGCGATATGCGACGGGCGAGTCGACTCGCATCCGACTGAAGTTCCGCGACGACCTGCTTGGCGGCCTCCTTCAGATCGTCGTCGCTTGCTACTTAACTGCGAGCTCCACGTCGATATTGCGGCAGCGAACGTTGGTCAGTTCTTTAGGAATAACACCGCACGGACCTGCCAGCAGCGCGCGAGTCAGGACTCAGAATTGGCTCTTCCGCAACTCTGATGCAGGCTGTTGGATATAGCCGCAATCTGATACCGGACCTTCAAGGTCGATGGCTCCCAGAGCCTGACCGAGAAACATCAGACTGTAGAAGCTCATCGTCTCCGCCTGCGGCCAGATCGCCGAGCGAGTCCTTGCCGGGACGGGAATCGCACACTGACCATAGATGCACGATCGTGCGCGGGAATTTTCTCTGCGCGGTGATCTCTGAGAGTAGCCTCTATAGTCAGCCGCGTTCTCGGGGTCGATCTCGAACCTGTCTGAAGCGAGTCGCGCAAAGCTGCGCCCGGGCTGCACCGCTATGCATTGCTTCGCCGCGGCGCCGAAGCAATTGAGCTATCTGGGCGCCGAGACCCTTGCGAGTCCTCGAAGATGAGCCACGGTCCAACTTTCTGTCCGCGCTCTTTCTGAGCCAGATCGGCGCGCTTCCATGACGGGGAGAAAAATCCAATCTCGCGGACTTCCTTCGCCGGACTCAGCTGGACGAGGTAGCAACCGATTCGATCCTTCGGTCCTGGTTCGATCCAGAAACGCTCGCGTTCGAACGGGTAGGTTGGCAATGGCAGCCGCCGGCGCCGTTCGTGAGCATGGAAGCCTTTCCAATCAATCTTTTTTCCGGCCGCCCACAGTTGCCCGAGCGCGCGTACGATGAATTCCTCGTCACTGGTACCGTCGCCTCGCGTCCGGAGCGAGGAAATTACTTCATGCGAGGCCGAGAACTCGGGACTCTGCTCGCACAAGGCGCTCAACGTATTGCCGGGACCAATTTCCAAAAGAATCGCATCTGGGGTCTTCAGCGCCTCGGCGATGCCGTCCGCGAAGCGAACCGTCTGGCGAAGCTGTCTGGCCCAATAGTCGGGATCGGTCGCCTCGGCGTCGCGTAATCCAATTTCCCGTCGCGCTTGAAATGTATGGAATCCGGGGCGGCGCGAAGTCGAACTTCCGCACGAAATCCGCGAACTCGCGCAGGATTGGATCCATCATGCTCGAATGAAAAGCGTGCGAAACCCGCAAACGGTGATACTCCATCCCCTTGTCTGCCAACGATTTCTCGAGGTCACCGATCGCGTGGTCCGGACCTGAGATCACGCACTGCTCATCACCATTGACGCTCGCCAATGAGAGCTTTCCGTTGAGGAGAGGAATGACCTGGCTTTCAGGCAGAGGGACGGCGGTCATCGATCCGCCGGGCATACTTTGAATCAGGCGCCCACGTTCCGCGACGATCTGCAGACCTGTCTCGAGCGAGAAGACGCCGGCGATGCACGCGGCGGCCAACTCTCCGACGCTGTGGCCGATCATCGCCGTGGGTTCGATGCCCCACGACGACCACAGCTTGGCCAGCGCGTATTCAATAACGAATAGAGCAGGCTGCGTAAGCCGCGTCTGATTGAGTAACTCGGCGGCTCCGCTCGATCCGGTTTCAGATGGAAACAGAATAGTACGCAGATCGACGCCGATGAAGGGGGACAGATAGTCGGCGCAGAAATCGATCGTGGATCTGAACTCCGGCTCGGATTCGTACAACCCGCGACCCATCGAGACGTACTGCGATCCCTGCCCTGTGCAGAGAAAAATCACCGGACGCTCGTTCTCGCGCGCTGAATTGGAAACGACTCTTCTCGGATCGTCTCGGCGGATCATATCGGCTGCGCTCGATCGAATCATTGCAGATAATCGCGCGCCGAAACCGGAAAGCTTTGCGGCCGAGATGAGTGGTGAAAGCCACATCCGCAAGGTTTGGCGAATTATCCTCCAAGTGGTCCGCAAGGTTCTGCGCCATCGCGTCCAGCGCCGTCGGTGTTTTCGCGGACAGAGTCAGCACCTGCCAGGGACGCGAAGGACCCGAAGCGATTGCATGCGGTGCCTCTTCCAGGATCGCGTGTGCGTTGGTGCCGCCGATCCCGAGCGAAGTCACTCCGGCGCGGCGCGGTTTGCCATCGCTCTCCCAGTCGCGAAGCCTGGTGTTCACGAAGAAAGGACTGTGGTCAAAATCGATCAGTGGATTCGGCTGTGAAAAGTTAAGGCTGGGCGGTATCTGCCGATGTTCGAGGGCGAGCACCGTCTTGATGAATCCGGCCACGCCGGCGGCAGCGTCGAGGTGTCCGATGTTCGTCTTCAGCGAACCGATCGCGCAAAATCCGTTGCGTTCGGTGCTCGCGCGAAACGCACGCGTGAGAGCGGCTATCTCGATTGGATCGCCGACGGTGGTGCCGGTTCCATGAGTCTCGATGTATGAGATCGAGTCGGCCTCGGCATCTGCGACCGCAAGCGCCTCGGCGATCGCATCGGCCTGGCCCGCAACGCTCGGCGCCAGGTAGCTGACTTTCCGGGCGCCGTCGTTGTTGATTGCGGTTCCGCGAATTACCGCGTGGATGAAATCGCCATCTCTGACCGCGTCCTCGAGACGCCGCAATACTACAATGCCAAGTCCGCTGCCAAAGATGGTCCCGCTGGAAGCCGCGTCGAATGATCGGCAGTGGCCGTCGCGCGACAGAATTTCGCCTTCCCGGTAGAGGTAACCAAGCCCGTGAGGTATTTCGATAGTAACTCCACCCGCCAATGCCATATCGCACTCATGATTCAGCAGGCTTTGGCAGGCCAGATGGATTGCGACCAGGGAGGTGGAACACGCAGTCTGCACGGCAAGACTGGGACCCGTCAGGTTGAGTTGATAGGAGACACGCGTCGCGAGCACGTCCTTGTCGTTGCCAGTTTGCTTCAACAGGAACAGCCCCGCGTTCGCGACAAGTTCGGGGTTAGCGAGGAGGTTGTGTATCAGGTAGGTATTCATGCCCGATCCGGCATAAACGCCGACTCGTCCCGGGAATTCGTCAGCAGACCATCCTGCATTCTCGATCGCTTCCCAGGCACATTCGAGAAAGTGCCGATGCTGCGGATCCATGATCGCAGCATCCCGCGGGCTCAATCCGAAGAAGGCGGCGTCGAAGCGATCGATGTCGTCGAGAATTGCCGCTGCCCTGACGTAGTCCGGATTTTCGAGCTCGGCACGCGGTCACGCCCGCCGCGATCAACTGCTCATCGCCAAGTACACTGATCGACTCGATGCCGTCGCGGAGATTGCGCCAGAACTCGGTCAAGTTGCGCGCCCCGGGGAATCGACCGGCCATCCCGACCACGGCGATCGATGGCCCAGCGAAAATGTTCTCAGGTTCCTTCATTCGGTTTGGTTCGAGACGGGATGGGCTGTCGCCCGCGTACGCCTAAGCAGTGCCTGTCGCCGAGCCGCACCCCGATCTCGTTGGTCCATCGAATTTCCATTCCGGCCGTTCGCGCCGCTCAGGTGAGCAGCGAGCGCTGCAATAGTCGGGTAAGCAAAGAAGTCGGTAAGAGGTATCTCACGCTTCAAGTTCTGCCTGAGACTTGTAGCAACCTCCGCCACGCTGAGAGAGTTAGCGCCGAGGTCGAAGAGATTGACCTGCAAGCCCACGGCATCGACACCTAGCGCGTCCTGCCAAAGCTCGGCGATGACTCTCTCCAGTTCTGTGCTCGCGTGGTCATCCTTCGTGCTTTCTTCGATTGATTAAAATTCGGATCGGGCAAAGCCTTGCGGTCAGTCTTTCCGTTGGGAGTAAGCGGCATCGCGTCCAGAAAGCGATATTGCCGAAGGAACCATGTACTCCGGCAATTTCTGCCGCGCGAACATCTTCAGTTCCTGCTCGTTGATAGTAAGGCCAAGTTTGGCAACGACGTATGCGACCAGCTGCTGGTTGTCGGCCCGATCGCGATCGAACAACCACCACCGCTTCATGCACCGCGGGATGGGTGCCTAGAACCGTCTCGATCTCGCCGAGCTCGATCCGGAAGCCGCGAATCTTTACCTGCTGATCGGTTCGGCCAATAAACTCGATCTCGCCGTCGTCGCGATACCTGGCGAGATCACCGGTCCGGTACATCATCTCGCGCCGCTCAGGTTCAAATGGATTGACGACAAATTTCTCGGCCGTCAGCTCGGGACGTCGCCAGTAGCCGCGGGTAACACCTGCGCCGCCGATGATATAACTCGCCCGCGGCGCCAATCGGCGCGCGCAATCCGCCCTGTTCGTCGAGTATGTAAATGCGGGTGTTCGCTATAGGTCTGCCAATCGGAACTGAATCAGCCGATCTTGCCAGCTTGTGAGTGGTCGACCATACCGTCGTCTCGGTCGGACCGTACATATTGAAGATCTCGGCGCCCAGCGTCTTCGCCAAGCTGATTTGCCAACGACAGTGGAAGTGCTTCACCGCCCAGAAACAATTTTTCTGAGCAGCTTCATCGCCGATAGCGTTTCAGGGAATCGAATCAGCGCCCTGGCGAGAGTCGGGGTGCATTGGAAATGAGTTACGCGATGCCGGGCGATTTGAGACTGCGATCGAGTAGTCGCCGGTTGCAGCCAGGCCGTTCCTGCCGCTCTGCAACACGACTGTGAAACCGCGACTAAGGGTCCATAAAAGTTCCAGCACGGAAATGTCGAAAGAAATGCTGGTCACGGCCAGCCAGACTCCTTCTTCGACGCCGACTATGCGATCCATCCCGGCGAAAAAATTCAGCACGTTTCGATGCTCGACCATCACGCCCTTCGGCGTTCCCGTCGACCCGGAGGTGTACATCAGGTAAGCGAGCGAATATGCCGCCGGATTTGAGTGAGCGGATACGGCTGAGTCGGCCGCGTGATCATCGACGTCGGGCTCATCAAGGCTGACGACGATCGCGCGCGAATCGCCAAGACGATTCTTGAGACGCTGCTGAGTGAGAATGACACGCGTATCGCTGTCCTCGAGCATGAAGCGCACACGCTCAGGCGGAAACCCTGGATCGAGAGGAAGATAGGCTCCGCCCGCCTCGAGAACCCCGAGCATCGCCACCACCATGTCGATCGATCGCTCCATGAAGATCGCGACTACAGTCTCCGGACCGACCCCCAGCTCTGCGCAGACGGCGGGCGAGTCGATGAACCTTCTCGCGCAGGCCCGCATACGTCAAAACCCGATCGCGACAGATAATCGCGATTTTCTCCGGGGTGCGGAGCGCCTGCTCGTCGAAGAGATCGTGGACAAGCTTCCCGCAGTCGAACTCGACCTCAGTTCGGTTCCATTGGTCGAACCTGCTGTGGTCTGACGCTTTCAGCGAAACGGCCGTCGTGCCATTGAAGGGAATAGTCATCGTCATGGGGCTCGGCTTATGCGCGGCTAACGAGATTATTTTCCATGAACAGGCAATCGATTCCGGTGCCGAGAAAAGTCTCAACCGCTTCATGCGGGGTATTTACGATCGGTTGCCCTTTTACGTTGAAGCTCGTATTCAGCACTATCTCGCGGCCGCTAACCTGCCCTATCGCTTTCAGCAGGGAGTGGAACGCCGGGTTGTCATGCGCCGCAACGGTCTGCACGCGCGCCGAGCCATCGACATGGGTGATTGCGGGCAGCGTCGCGCGATACTCTTCGCGGACGTTCACCGTGGCGATCATATAAGGCAGCGCCGTCATCGCCGGAACGTCGAACCATCGGTGGACTTCTTCTATCGAGACGGCGGGCGCGAACGGTCGAAAGCCTTCCCGCTTTTTGACCATCGCGTTGACCCGATCGCGCATTTCCGGATTCGACGGATCGGCCAGGATACTGCGATTGCCAAGCGCGCGCGGTCCGTACTCCATTCTTCCCCGATACCAGGCGACGACCTTTCCCTGGTGGATCATTCTCTGCAGCCCGGAGACAGGTCTCTTCGACGGTTCCCGAACCGAGTAACCTCAATTGCGCCAGCGAACGCCTCGAGCGCGGCGTCGACTTCGCGCGAAGGATGGCTCGGACCAAGGAACGGTACGGAAATCTCTGGTTGATGACCTCGCCTTTCAGTGACGCGCGATGCAGTGCCGCGCCGAGTGCAGCGCCGTCATCGCCGGCGGCCGGCTGCACATAGACTTCGTCGAACAAGCCCGGAGCGCGTTAACTTTCCGTTCGCGCTGCAATTCAGCGCCACCCCGCCAGCCATCGCGATTTTGCGCAGTCCCGTACTCGCGCCGAAATGTCCGCATATATGAAGAATCGCGCGATTCAGAGCCGCCTGCAGCGCTGCCGCGACGTCACAATGTATCTGCGTAATCTCGTCGCCCGGCTCGCGTCGAGGCGTAAGGTTTCGCGACAGCCAGTCGCGCGTTTGCAGGTAATT
Organism: uncultured delta proteobacterium; assembly: GCA_963733715.1. Classification (GTDB taxonomy): domain Bacteria; phylum Desulfobacterota; class Binatia; order Binatales; family Binataceae; genus Binatus. The sequence continues at coordinate 387,489 of CAVTEN010000023.1, read as the reverse complement.
TTCGCGCTCGTCCCGGGTGCGGTTCAAACGGAGGATTGGAATTCTTACGGTGCCGTCCGGACGGCATTCGAGCATCTGCTGAAAAACGCCCTCAAACTGCGCGCGGATCGCCGTACGGCGCGAGTCCCATGATCTTGTATTCGTCGGAATTAAAATCGAAACCGAGATGATAGGTCACCAGCGAGTAAAGAATGCCCAGCGAATCGTTGGCGGAAATTTCGCGCAGCTTTTCTAATTTTCCGCGACTGCCGTGAAAGATCGATCCGCTTTGCGTTTCTCCCATCGCGTCCAGCACGACCACCAGGCACTCATCCCACCCTGAAGTGAAGTAGGCGCTCGCGGCGTGGCTCAAATGATGATTTACCTGGTGAACGCGCTCGCCGGGAAATTCCGGGAAGTGCCGGCTAACCTGCGCGAGCAGCGCTTGCCTGGAGAAAACCTCTTCGTAAAGCATCGAGCTGGTCGCGTCGAGACTGAAAATCTCGCCAAACGGAGCGTAATCAAAGCAATGAGCGATCTCGTCGACGTCGGCCGATCCGCAGCCCAGCCTCCTGCAGGCAGTAGTCGATTGCTTGCACGGGAAAGTCGCCGCATTGCTTGCGCCGATTGAAACGCTCCTCGGCCGCAGCCGCCACCACGACTCCGTCCACGACGAGCGCAGCTGCGGCGTCGAATCCCTGCGAAATCCTGTAGTCCCGTTCCTCCAGACCCGGCCAGTGTTCCCGCTTGAAGCGAACAGACTCGGCCAGCCCGCTCAAACCCAGAATTGCGCTCATCGCTAGTCCTTACAGCTTCCAAGCGCTGATGTTGCGTACGCACGGCAATCTACTCGTTTTCTTATCTTCCCCGTTTCGCTGCAGACGAGCGGCAGGATTCACCGAAAGCGCTCGTCGGTGGGGTGAAAAGCACCGCCCAAAAGTGCGCCCCGGTCGCGCAGAACATCCAAACAGTGAGCGCTCGGCCAAAACTACCTACGCATGATGTTGCTGAGCAGGAACGTGGATCGTAAGCGTCACGTAGTTGGGGAGGACGCTGATGGAGCAGGAGATTGGCCGTTTCACCATCGAAGCAATCGACCATCGGCGCGCTGTCAGGGCGGCGGGCGCCGCCGGTTCCCCGAGCGGCGACCACTGAGTTTGAGATGATCCGAAAGCCGACCTGGCGAAAATTGACGTCGACTGGGTGCTGATTTCCACCCCAATGATTTTTCTCGATTGTTGCCGCTCGCAAGGTCCGGCGCATGCCAAAGTTTACGAGGGAGTCGTGCACAATGAGTGTTGACATCGCGCTGTGTGGCGATCGGCGCGTGCTGCCGGGAATGGCTGTCACCGTTCGTTCCGCGCTTGAGAATGCGACGAGGCTGCTCAACGTCCATGTGATCAGTGCAGGGTTACGAGAAGCCGATAAAGCGAAGCTACGAGAGTCCTGGAATCATCCCAATTGCGGGGGGGTGAATTTCGCAGAGATCACCACAGAGAAAGTGCAAAGCTTCCGCTCAACGGCGTATTTGAAAAGTAAAGCGGCCTATTCTCGCTATTTCATAGGCGAGCTGTTTCCAAACGTCGAGCGGTGCATTTATCTTGATACCGACTTGTTGGTCTTGCGCGACTTGACCGAAGCGTTTCAGATGGATCTAGGTGACAATGTAGCTGCTGCGGTGCGTGATATAAGTGTACGAATCAATCCCGTTGATCCGGTCTTAAAGCGACGACTCGGCCTCCGCGAGGAGGCGAACTACTTCAACAGCGGCTTCATGATCATAGAACTCAACGCTTGGCGGCGCGAACGGCTGGCAGATAGCTTGGTCAAAATCAGTATCGAACGATTCGACGATCTGGATTCGCAAGATCAGACGCTCTCAACATGGTTCTCGAAGATCGTATTCTTCTCATCAATGAAGCATGGAACACGGTACAGTACGAGAAGCCAGATCCTTTGACTGGTCATATTGTGCACCTAATCGGGACTGTTAAGCCCTGGCATGCGCGTTATAGGGCTAAATTTCGAGAGGCGTATTACGAGAACGTTATATTTCGAGCGTTTACGGACGTGTTAGACCGCACCGAGTTTCGCGATTGGCTCTCTCGGGATATTTTGGGGCTCGGTAAATATTCCGAATTTTTTGTTCAGAGCATACCTACGAGAGACATGGTTGTGGGCAAGCTGCGGAGAGCTGCAGCAAGGGTAGTTTGCCGCGAATAGTGGCATACGTGACGAGACTTTAGTTTAAGTTCTATGCTCCAGACCACAGCAAGACCATCGGACCGTGAAGTGTCTCGGACACAACCTGGATTATCGCGGCTGCCGATGCTCGATGGTTGGCGCGGAATCAGTATCCTGGTTGTGCTCGCTGCCCATATGCTGCCACTCGGACCAAAGCGTCTTGGCCTTAATGAAGCCGCCGGTGTGCTGGGGATGAGCCTGTTTTTTGCGCTCTCCGGGTTTCTGATCACAAGCACCTTGATTCATGATCCGAGCGTTCGCAATTTCGTAATCCGTCGGTTGTGCCGGATTGTTCCGCTCGCGTGGCTCTATTCTCTTATCGTGCTACCGCTGATGGCGGCATCGAGCGCCTATTACTTGGCCACTCTATTCTTCTTTGCGAACATTCCGCCCTATTGGTTCCTGGGATTGACCGGCCATCTTTGGAGCGTCTGCGTCGAGATGCAGTTCTACCTATTCATAGCGGTCCTCTTCGCCTTGTTGGGCCGAAAAGGCCTGGTGATGCTAGCACCCCTGTGCATAGCGATTACTGTGAATCGAATTGCTCACCACCTGCCGGTATCTATTTTCACGTTGTATCGAGTTGATGAAATCCTGGCTGGAGCTTGTCTCGCGTTGGTTTACGCCGGGATGCTGGGAGAATCTATTCCCGAATTTCTCAGTCGGGCAAACCCCTGGATCATGGGAGGATTGCTATTAGTAGCGTGCTGTCCGCTTTGCGAACCAATGAACTACCTGCGGCCATACTTGGCGGCGGGGCTGGTCGGTACGACGATTTTTCAACTAGACGGCCGACTGACGCGTTGGTTGCAAACAGCGATTCTGGCTTATATCGCCGAGATTTCCTATGCGCTCTATGTAATACATCCGCTAACCTATTATGGCTGGCTCGGATCTGGAGGTAACCTCGTCAAATATAGCAAGCGCCCACTTTCGTTCGCGCTGAGCTTCGGATTAGCACATCTATCGGGCCGCTATTACGAAAGCCGCTGGATCGCTTGGGGCAAGCGCCACACCTTTCATACTCGGTTCACTCCGAGTGACTCCGCGAGCGGGATGGGTGAGCGCCCCGCCCTGCCCGCCTGGAGGTAGTTAGTGCAGTGAAGACCCAGCCGACGGCCAACAGGAATTTCGGACTCGATTTACTCAGAGCGGGCGCGATCGCAGGCGTATTTCTGGTTCACGAAGTGACGCTGACCGGCATTCCGATCCTTTCGGCACTGGGTGCGGGGGTCGACCTGTTCTTTGTACTCTCTGGATTTCTGGTCGGACGAATTTACTTTCGCTCATCGAGCGGACCTGATTTTTCTCCGTGGCGCTTCTGGCGGTCGCGCTGGTTACGAACGATCCCTCCATACCTTGCGGCGCTTTGCCTCTATTACCTGGCGGATCGAGTGCTCTTGCAGCCGCCTCAGCCGGCGCTACCTTGGTACTATTGGCTGTTCCTGCAAAACTATCTGGGTATGACTGGTTTTGGCCCCTCGTGGAGCCTGTGCGTCGAGGAACACTTCTACCTGGTGCTTCCCCTGGTCGTTTTTATTGTTGATAGGTCCCTGGGAAGAAAGACTCTTTACTATCTGCTGCCAATCATGTTTTTCGTTCCGACATTACTCAGGGTTTTCTTTCTGGAGGCCATGCATCTCTCGACGCGTGAATGGTTCTTCATGACTCACTTTCACTGCGACGAGCTGATTGCCGGCTTGTGGCTCGCCTACCTGTTTGTTGAGTATCCGAGCACTTTCGCAAGTCTCCAAAGACCGGCACTATGGCTAAGTCCTCTAGTACCTATTGTCTTGTTCGTGATGCCCTTGTGCACTCCCACGCAGGCGCTCGTGTTACGCAGTTACTGGGACACGTTGCTGGGAATTGGTTTCTTCGCGTGGCTTCGCCTGGCCTACGACCTTCAGTGGCAGCCATCGAAAATCTCTGCCCAGCTGGTTCGCCGTGGGATCCAAGGCCTCGCGCTCTGTTCGTACAGCGTCTATCTGACGCACACCACAGCAGATGTACTAGTTCGTTCGTGGCTCGCCGATTTGCATCGCGGCGCAATCAGATCCAGCTTGGTGCTCTCGCTCACCTTTCTGACAGGCGTCGTCTTTTATTTCGTCTTTGAACGTCCAGCCATCATGATCCGCGATCGGATCGAAGCTTATTACAAATCGAAGCCCGAGACGCTGGAGACTACTGCATCGGCCGCCCGAGCAAAAAGAGCTGCCTTGGGATCGTGACTGCTTTCCTCTCAAGTCGTTCGCCTTTGCCAAGAGCCCGCGCGCTTAAATCCTGAGAACGTTATCGCGCTGAATTTCGACCGCGAATCGATCGGTGGAGCAGTTCTGCCAAGGTCTCAGGGCTATCGTCCCATTGAAACTGGATGTGGCGGAACAGCCACCGACCGTCGCTTCGAGTCAGCACCGCCGCGAAGCGAATGTTGCGCGGAGGTGAGTATCCAGAGCTGACTGTTCCAATAGTCGTCAACCACGCCACATCGTCGTCGGCGGAAACCATCGCGTTGTCTACGTCGAGCCGAACATCGCCCCAGCCCCGCCAGTCACCTGCGATGAAGTCCCCTACTCGCTGATAACCCTCAATCCATTCGCCAGAGTCCGTACCCAATACCAGGATGTCCCCCTCTTTCGGAAAGAGCTGCTCCATGAACGAGGAAATGATTGCCGGGTCCCTTTTCGAATAACCTGATTGGAATGCTCTCAACGACGTAAGGACCGCCGCGCGAACCTGCTCTTCGGCGTCTCCCTTGTGACTGAGGTAGTGTACCGGATGGCCGAGACCAATTGGCCGGCGGCTTAGATGCCAGCCAGTCAGGAAGCCTCCGGTCACTAAGCCGAGCCCTATTAATGCGGAAACAAGGACCTGTGAACGAGTCAGTCTCGAGTTCGCAACCATAATCGTTCCAACTGTCTGGTAGATTTCATCGGCCGGCGAGGACTATCGCACCTGAGGGTCATCATACGAAAGCGCTTTCGCGCGCCCGTCGCATATTTCATGCGCCCCGCTGCGAAACGCCCCCTTACACTTCCAAACGCTGATGTTGCCAAGATCGTGCCTACACGCGCTATCAGTCATATCTTTTAAGTTCCTCGCCCCGGCAAGGACGATTTGGCAAGATTCACGGAAAGCCCTTCTTAGCGTGCTTAAATGTGCTGCACGAACGCTCGCTCCAGGTCGCGCAGAACATCAAAACTCTTGTGGGGCTGGCCAAAATAACAATGCATAAACCAGCGCGCGGGAGAACGAGACAGCGACGCCCAAAGACGCGCAGCGGCTATTGGTCGCTGGAAAATCAACCTCGGTGAAAATGCCGGGAACGGCGAAGGCCTGCTAAAAGCGGGTCAACGCGGTTAGCCGGAACCGGAGGTCAAAACGGAAATCCCGGTCAAAAACCGGATTCCTTCCCTGGATGGCCTACGTGGCATTGCTGCTCTTGCGGTGATGGCATTCCACTTCAACCTATTCTTTCTGCCACAAGCGCGGCTGCCGTTCGTAGGTCGGGCGTATCTTTCGGTTGATCTTTTTTTCATACTAAGTGGTTTCGTGATGGCCCATGTTTATGGACGAGAATTAGCGTCCGATTGGCGCGCGCACTGGTCAAAATTCGCGATAGCCCGCTTTGCTCGGATCTACCCTTTGTTCGCGCTCACAATGCTGAGCATGATGACAATGGTCAGCTTATCCGGCGCTCGGGTGAGACTCATATCGTTTTCCGGCAGGTCGCTCGTGCTCCAGCCGTTTCTGCTGCAACAATGGTCCGGCCTAAGTTGGAACTACCCATCCTGGTCCATTAGCACGGAAGCCGAGGCCTATATCTTTTTCGTCTTTTCTGCTGGCCTGCTCGTCACAGGCAAACATCCGGGCTTCATGGCGGCCTGCTGCGTCGCCATCCTGGCTGCACTCTGCATCGCTAAGGGCGGCAGCCTAAATCTCTACAGTGGAACTTCCGCACTGGTCCGCACACTCTCCGAATTCTCCCTCGGCGCGCTTCTCTATCGGGCGAATTCGAACCACGCGGGATTCCCACGCGAATGGGCGCTGATTCTCGCAGTTTTATTCGTGGGCCTGGCGACGATAACGAACCTGGATTTCCTTATCGTAGGCGCGTTCCCGGGCCTCATTTACTATGGCTTCAACGCGACGGATGCGTTCGGAAAGCTTCTGAACTCCCGCCCCTCGGTAGCTCTCGGCAACTGGTCGTATTCTATATATCTTTGGCAGGCGCCTACGCATTACGCCGTCATGGCTACTTTTGCGGTGAGTGGTTTACCCGTTAGTGATCTCGGCCAATGGAGCGCAAGGCTATTGCTATTTGCGACAACCCTTGCAGTAGTGGGGCTGTCGGCCGCCACCTACCCATATTTCGAGACACGAGCGCGTCGCTCCATAATCCTCCATGCAACCGCCATCATCGACTTCGGTAGAGTCGGGGTCGCTCGCTAGGGAAACCGTGGTGAGGGACGGAGCGGAAGATTGTTCGTTCGCGCCGAGAGCAGCCGGACCCAGTAAGGCACGGGTCGGACCCCGCCGCTCACGCAGAATCGCCCGGCAGAGGTGTACCGTCAGAAATCGCCCCACTTCGGTAACTCCGTGAGAGCTGAGTTCATAGGTTTCAGCGAGGCCATCCCAAGGGGGCGACATCGGTGGATCTGTCGAACACTTCGACACGGCCGATCTGAAAGACACCGAGGTAATGCGTAAAAGAGTGGGAGCGCAGCTATCTGGGTGAAAAAAGGGGCCGTGCGATGCACGGCCCCTCTCGCCAATCGATTGTCTACGGTCCGGTCGTGAGGCCTGAGCCCTCCGAGCAAGTGTTGAAATTCGAGCTGTTATAACCGTCCAGAACTTTCTCATCCGCGAGAAGCTCACTACCCAGCATGGAACTCGGCGGAACAGACGAGCTCAGCAGGTTGAGGCTATTGGTCATGAGCAGGCTCTCAGCGTCGGAGATCGCGGCGTCCGCGGTGATGTTATGCGCAGCACCGGCAGCGAGGTTCAACAGCGCGCCAACCAACTGCTTGCCGAGAATCGCTACCGCGTTGCCACCGGTGGCGCTCAGAATCAAGTACAAGTCCGAAGCCGAGTACGTGACCCCGCCGATAGTGAGACCCGAACTCTGGACTGAAGTCGGGAACGGATGTTTCTTCTTGTTCTTCCAGAATCCGATTGTCGCTGGACATCCGCCGGCGGGAGCGGGGCAATCCAAGGTGCCTATTTGTCCTAAATCAACCGGCCCCTGAAAACTGAAGCTGGTAGTGAGGTCGAATAGCTCGACTGTTCCTGTGACGGTGGATGTGCCGCTGGGTGCTGGAGGCAGGGGAATGGTTACGGTAAAGTCTCCAGCAGCATCGTCCGCAGTAACGGGTACGGAACCGCTCACCGTTGTCGCTGGACCTGAGGGCGGGGTGAAAGTCACCGAAAACATAACGACATAACTGTCAGAATTCAGATCAATCCCATCGACCAAAAGGCTGGATCCACCGCATGCAAGCGTAGGCGTTGTTGACGTTATGGCGTTCGCCAGCGCCGGGCTAGCCGAAGCCAACAATGCGAACATCAGCGACCAAACGATTCCGGTCTTGCGTTTCATAAAATTCTCCCTTGGCTCTGAAAATGTCGTCAGGCAACGCAGGTATGAGCCACTAAGTCCGAATCATCCAGATGTGCCGAGGGTCATCGAGGTCACTCAGCTTAATCGCGCCTGCGCGTACTGACGCGGGTATAGCGTCGTGCATTCGCCCGGTCCGCGGCGCTCGTTTTCGCGGCGCGGCTATCGTCGCCGGTCAATTGTAGCCGCGAATCGCTTTAGCCCTTCATTTTCGGCAACACCCCGGAGTTTCGCAGTGAAACCCTGCACCAGATACACAATCTTGCGGCACGACTATTCGCCACGACTCCTCCGATTCTGAGAGGCTGGATTCAGCGCAAAGCGGGCAATCTTTGCCGAGCGAAAGAACGTGTGCGGGTTCCGTGAGAGTAGTCGGGATAAGAGGATAGGACGCCCGCCGCTAGCGGACGGCTTCTGGCAGACCCGTGCCGGCGGCGTCCGCATCGTGGTGTATCATTTTCCACTCGAGCCGGAATATGGTGCGTTCGCCGAGGATTCGGGCTCGGTGGATCCCCTTACTCTCGGTCTGAAGTGTTTTCAAAGAGGTAAATCATCGTCAGCATTGTCAGCACCGTCAGCGTGCGAACACACGTCCTGAAGAGCTTTTTTCGGCACGCTCGTTCGGGTCAAAACGCTCCATTCATCAAATACTGTCGCTTTTAAGAGGCTGACGTGCTGACGATGCTGACGATCTTTGTGCGACCAGTGAAGCCGATTTCACCGATATTACGCGTCTGCCTTGGTGGTCCGCACGATTGAAATAGATCTCGATCCCGCTAGATCGTAAGCTACCCGCCATGCGCCGGAGAGCGTTACTGAGCACGTTCGGTGCCTTAGGCCACCGCTGCGAGCGCCGAGTGCTATCGCTCGCCAGCTTGCTCAAAAGAAATAGAAGCTCGCTGGAGGTACCGCTGAAACCGGCCCGCGCCACCTCCCGAAGGGGTTCGTACAGCGGCGAGGACTCAAGCGCCAGGTTGCGCGTCTCGGCGCGGTTGGCCTGGTAGGCAGTCAGGGCCTCGCCTGGTTTCATTCCGAGGCTTTCCTCGCACGCATTTACCCAGAGCGCGAAGTCGGCCATCCGCGGCAGCTGATCGAGCCTGACGTTGGGCAGGTTCCTAAGTCCCGCAGCTGGCGGCATCGAGCAGTGCACCCAGGATTCGCGGTCGTACCTCCTCGAATTCGCGCCAGAACTGCGCCTCGTCGCGGCGCATCTCGGGCTTCATGTCGAGGAACTCCACGATCACTGCGCGATCGAGAAAGTCGGGCCGCGCGGCACCCAGGTCGGGAATCGCATTGAACACCAGGGGACGGGTGGCGTCGAAGATCGCTTCGTCATGATCGCTATAGAGTTCCCGGCCACCGAAACCGCCGCCGGTGGCCAGTCGGCAAGCTGCGTCGGCGAGTTCCTCCGGCAGGTGGCTCAAGTTATCGAAGCATACGATCCAGGAATTCCTTGCCGCCGCGGTCAGATCGCGAACTTCACGGGGTACGCCCCGCAGTGACCCGGTGCGCGGGTCGATCAGCGCGCTGATTATTCTGCACGCGGTCGTCTTTCCCGCTCCCTGCTCACCCTTGGCGACAAGGATAGGGCAGGGCACGCCGGGACGCAGCGCCGCGACCAGAAAGGCCTTGATCAGAGTCCAGCCCTGATGGTCGACGTTCAGGAAGCGGCGTAATTCGTCGAGACTGCCGCCGCGCTCGGGTGCGGGCAGCGGCTGGGAGCCGCGTGTGCGATGAAATCTCGGCGGCGGTCGATCTACTATCCGCCAACCTTCGGCGTCGATCTCGACCGCCCGCCAGGCGCGGTCGCACAGGTCGAGATAAAGTTTCCCTCGGTGATTTGCGACCCGCAGATTGATGGGAGATTCCTCACCGTCAAACAGGGCTTTCGCCTCGAACAGCTCCAGCGTGGCGCGGATTGCTTGCGCGCCGGGGCTCTTGCCGGTCTCCCGGTAATAGGTCCGCAGCAGGAAGAGCTGGAACGGCCGGGAGCGGATCGGGTGATTCTCCCAATGGCCATCGACGCGAATGGAAGCCCAGCCGTGCTGGTCAGGATCGTGAAAGAACTCGATTCCGGTCTCGAGCACAAGTCCGATCAGTCTGTCCGCAGCGGACCCGCCGTCGCCGTGATCCACGGGCACCGGCTCGCCGAGCATGTGCTCGATCAGAGTCCGATTTTTCGTATTTCTCGAGAATCCTGCGCCAGTGTTGCCAGGTGAGCGGATCCGCGCGCCTGACCGCGGCAAAGGAGAGTACCGCCTCGGTCGAGACCAGCCGCTCCGGATCTTCTGCGACCAGGGGCTCAAGTTCGCGCAGGAACAGCAGGGCCAGCTCGACCGCGATGCTGCGGGGTGATTCGCCTGCCGCACTCATCTTCAGAACCCGGGAACCAGCTTCTTGGACTTGGCCCGGTTGCAGCGTCGGCACAGGGTCTGCAGATTCGATTCTTCGGTCTTGCCCCCTTTGCTGACCGGAACAATGTGATCCATTTCCAGGTTGATCGCCCTCCTGCATTTTCGACATCGTCCGCCGTCGCGCACCAGCACTGCCGCGCGCATGCTGTCGGGCACGCGCCGGTTCGCAAAGCGGTCCTGCCAGGTCGGCTTTTCCACCGTCGGCGAAGTCGACGAAGTCGGCGAACGCGCTCAGGTCCAAAGGCTCGGTCGCCCCGATCAGCCGCTCCAGCTTGACGGGACTGTTGGGCAGGAGATTGTTCATTCGCGCCGAGAGCAGCAGCAGGCAGATCAGGTGGGCCTTGTGGGCGTCGGGAAGCTGACGGAAACGGATGTCGTTCAACAGATCGTAGGGCAGCTTGATCTCTCTGCGGGTGCGCTCGAACTGGCGGAAATTACGAAAGCCGAAAAATTCTTGCATGACGGTCTATTGCTGGTTGGGCTCGATGAAGTTGATCTTCACGACCGCGACCGGCGGTTTACGGTAGGGTTCGAGGTTGACTCCGCGAGAGCTTCGCGGAACCAGTAGGCGACACCGCGCCTTTGCGCGAGCTCTTCAAGGACCTTCGACGCCGCCGTACGTCCGCCGCGCTATCGCCATCGAGCATTGCGCGCAGCTTGTGCTCCTCGAGTTGCGCTTTCCAGCCGAGCTGGCTTCACGGTAACGCAGGGCGGCGTGACGCCATTTTGGATCCGCGCTCAGATCCAGTTCCTCGTTGGCCAGTTCGGGCCAGCGGTTTTCCTTCACCAGCTGCCAGAACGCGGCCTCTGCCTCTACCAGCCGCTTCGCGTATTCCCGGTCGGGGCGTATTTCGATCAGGATTCCGTCGGTCCCGTGGAAGGACCAGTAGTGCGCCCGTTCTGCTCCGGAGACCTCCAGTTGATGCTGTAGCTGCGCATGGTACTGGGAAGGGATACGACCTTCCTGTGCTGATGCGCGATCCCGCAGGCTGAGCGGGCATTTAATTTCCAGGAGCGTGGAGCCGTCGAAGCTCAGCCCGTCCAGCGACGCCCGCATCCACTCGAACTCTTCGTGGACCAGACACAGTGGCTCCATCTGGATTCCTGTTTGTCGCTCGTACGCGCGACGGGCGAACCGCTCCAGTTCGCGACCACGCCGCGCTGCCGGACCCGCCGGATCTTCCTGCATACGCCCGGTTTTTATCGACCACAGCGTTCTCGGGGTCTTGAAGGCTGTCTCGCCCATGATCACCGGAGCGTCGCTGGCCCCAATCCCTTGCATCCGCCAGCGGTGCCATTCGGGAGTGTTCTGATGCAGCCGCTCAATTCTGGGCATGAGCGCGTCTCCTGATTGCCGCGTTTGGCCAGTTTGCGGTTGAGCACTTCGACCGCGCGCCGGTAGGCGGCTTCGGTCATCTCGCTCGAGCGAGGCGACCTTGTAGTAGGCCAGCACCCGTTCGAGCTCGGTCCCGGTCTCGTCGATCAGTTGCTGCAGTTCGCGAACCTCTTCGGCGGTGATCGGACGATCCGGAACTCGGCGTGGTGAAGCGAGCATCTGACCCGTTCCTCCTCCGGGTCGTCGCCGGTGGCCAGCAGAAACGATTGGAGCAGGGCGTACTTCAACGCTCCGGTCATCGCCTTGTAGGGCGCCTTGTCGCCGGCATCGAGTCCCTCGCCCGCGACCTTCGCGATGATTTCTTCGCCGCTGTCGACGTCGGCGAAGGTGTAGGCCATGACCACGCGCGCCATCCGTGTGGCCTCTCCGCGGCCCGCTGCCGATTCGTAGGAGATCTCTTCGAGGCTGGGGATGACCACCACTCCGAGTTCGGCGAGGATGTCGCCGACCGCGCCGGCGATATCGGCGGCGGTCACGTAGCTGTAGTTGAAGCGCTCGTTGTGGCCGCGCTTCTGGACGTAGCCGATGCGGCGGCGAACTTCGGCCAGCTTTTGCCGGAGATTCAGCTGCACGGGATCTTCGGCAGCCGCGCCGTTGGTCGCGTCAGCGCTGGGCTGAGCAGCCGCGGTTGTCTTCGGCCTGAGTAACTGAAGCGCTGCGCCGTTAGTTGGAAGGGCTGCCGCTTACGTCCGTTGTTTCGATTTTTTCGCTGCACCTTTTTCGAATCTCCGTTTTGGTCCGTGCGGCTTCTTTCCATTCAACGAAGCCTCGAGTAGCTCTTCGAGTTCAGTTTTCTCCCTTCCTGGGAGATGCTCGACCTCGATTGGCTTCGTCTCGCCCTTGTTCAACAACTGAAACACGTTTCCTTCTTCGTCCACGTAGATGCCTTCCTGCGGAATCAGTGCGAGTGACCGGTCGGCCCACGCAGCGTCCGGGCCTCCACCTCCTCCGTCTGCATGAACCGGGTACCACTCCTTCGGCTCGATCCCGTTTTCGATGAGCACACAAAGAAGTCCTTCGCGATAGTCTAGGCTGCCCCTCATTTTTGCCTCCTGTGCGGCTGGTTGTTTCACCATCGTCCCCATAGTCTCCGCTTACGCTCCAGTATATTACTTAAAGGTATACTACGAAGCAAGGTCTGAAAGGAATATGTTGCAGCGAGGTCGGTGGAGGAGACAGCGTGGCCAAGGTTAAATTGTCCGGTTATCGTTGCGAGCGATGCGGACACGAATGGTTACCGCGAGAAGCCGGCCAAGAGCCGCGAGTCTGTCCCCGCTGCAAGTCTCCGTATTGGAACAGGCCTAGGAAGACTCCGAGACCTTCGGGGAAATGACAACCCTTGGAATGAATACGGGTCGATACTAACAATCGGCGCTCGGGCGAATTTCTCCCGGTACGAGAGATGCGCGGCCCTGATTTTAAGGCGCTGACCCATTTTGCGCTGACTCAAATCAGCGGCCTTGTGCCATTTCCGCATTTCCTTCGGTGTTAGAACGATTTCGAACACCACAGTTAAGGGCGTTCAGGTGTTAGCGCGATATCGATATTCCGATAACGGCTTCTCGAAAATTCTCCGAACGACGGCCTCCGCGCCACGTGTATAGCCGGATTATTTTTTGAATCTTCCAACCTGTCCCGGCGAATCCGATTAATATGTACTTCGCATGGCCGGTCGACCGTCGAAATTAACCCCCGATGTTCAACAGATCATTGTGGACATTCTCCGCAATTGCGGCACCCGTACCGCGGCGGCCGGTCGAAGCCGTGTACATATGGCGACGTTTCTCGACTGGATGCGTCGTGGGGAGCAATCCACGGCGGGGAAGTACTACAATTTTCTAACGGCTGTGCGAGACGCCGAGGCTCAAGCGGAGCTGATGGCGATTCGAACCGTTCGGCTCGCGATAGTCGGCGGCTGGCACAAGGTCCCGATGCGCGACCGTGACGGGAATTACGTTTTCAAGCGTGACCCGATGACGGGCGAAATTCTACGGGACGCTCAGGGACGACCCGACGCGGAGCTTGTCGACGAGTACAAGGAGCCGGACGACGCTCGCGCAGCCTGGTATCTCGAACGTCGCGTTCGCGCAGACTTCGGCCCCAACGAGCCGGGCGTGACGGTGAACGTGAACCCGGCGCCACCGAGGCGCGAGCCGAGCAGGAAGGAAATGCTCGACCTGTTCGCCGAGGCGATCCAGATACTCGTCGACAACGGGATGGAAGTACCCACCCAACCTCGGGTGTTGGAGCATCAAGGTCAAAAGGCGATCGAGGCAACGGCAAAGCCGGCGGAAACGCCTGCGCTCAACCTAACTGGAGTTGAGAGCATGTCAGAGAAGGACTTGGAAAATTGGGTTTCATATTACGTGCCGCATGCCGGACATGCTGAAAAATTTGAGGCTATCCGCGCAGCGGGCACAGCCCTCGCTCAACTGATTTCCGATTCCACACCGCCGGGCGCTTGCCAAACGGCGGCCGTGCGCAAGATTCGAGAGGCGGTGTACACCGCGAACGCCGCAATTGCGGGTGGGGGAGAGTGACTCTGGATTACGAATAGATGTAAGGACGCGCGTTTCGCGCAGCCGCGAAGAGACACGGCGGCAATCACTCCGGCGTCCCCTCAGTGCGCGAGTCTTTTTGTTCCGGGAACAGCCACGCCGAAGCATGTTCACCAGATCCGCCGAGGCGGCCGAACTGTCGGTCGTGACTCGTTTGTTCAGCATGCCGATCGGGAACTCAGCGATTGGAACATTCAAAGTAAGTTCTCATACCTTTGAGGCAGGCGATAACTCTATGGCAAAAGCGACCACCGACGATCAAATAAGAATCGACATCCGGGAATGGAAACGCCAGGGAGTTCTATTGGAGGGCAAAAGGACCTTGCATGGAGTGAATGGCGAGGGGAAAACGATTGCAGAGATCAGCGTAGAGACCGAACTGTCTCGGGTTGTACTGCGGTACAATGCTGTGGAGCCAGGTGGCAAATCGGAAGAAATCGAAGACCCTATTTCACTTGATCAAACGAATGGTGGCCCGGGATGGAAGCGGTTCTGGTTTTTGTGCCCAGGCTGCGGCAAACGGGTCGCGATCCTGTACCTTGGGTGGAAATACTTCCGGTGCCGCCATTGCCTTGCACTGACCTACCGTAGTCAGAAAGTTACGCCCTCGCAGCGAGCATTGAGCCGAATCATAGAAATCGCATGAAGTTGGGAGGCAGCCCTATCTGGCCGCTTCCTTTTCCGCCAGGGCTGACACATGCGGCGGGGAAGCTTACCTCGAATATCTCTCCAGGCGATGGCGAATCGACGTCGGGTAGCGGCAGGGAAGGGGGCAAATCCGTACTTTGAACCGAGTGAAGCTTGCTGCGGGCGTGTTTCGGCGCGACACACAGCGCACTTACGTGTCAATTATTGCCAGGTGGAATCTTTGATTCCAAAGGCTCGTCGAAATCATCAAGAAAATTGGGGATATCGCGGCCAAAAAGGATAGGCGCCACAGGAGTGGCCTCACCAAAGCAGCGACTACTTGGGAGCCGGAGTCCCGACCGGCGCCGAAGGGAGCCACCGACGAGGAGCTCGCGAGAGCCTGAGCATTCTACCAAGAACTGCTTGGCCTCGAACCGACGACGACGGTACTCTGCCCGACGTACGCCGCAGTCACGATTTACGGATTCGGTCTTCGATCAATTTGCCGCGGAATTCGACGTCGATAGGCAGGGGTGCCTCCCCGGACCCATCTCGGCAAGCCACGGTTGATTGATCTGGTCGGGCAACACAACCTGAAATCAGAAAGCGCTTCAGCACTGCTGATCGATGACTTCCATCAGCCGGTCAACATTGACCGGCTTTCGAAAGTAACCACCGATTCCCGGAAGTGGTGCTCCCGTTTGTGAGCTTCCGGAAACTACCACCACTGGAATGTCGCGCAGGGCAGCCTCGTGCGCGCGCCGCTTGAGGAATACGCGGCCATCCATGATCGGCATTGCCATATCCAACACAATCAAACATGGGAACTGCGGAGTTTTTTTCAATATATCCAGCGCCCTCTGACCGTTCTCCGCCTGCAACACCGAATAGCCTTTCGTATGAAGCAGGTCGGACATGCTTTCCCGGATACCCGGATCGTCATCGACCACAAGTACCATTCTTTCATCGACTGGTTTGGCGTCCACTATTTCGTTCTCCAGGGGGACCAAATAGTGAGGTGCAAATATCAAGCCGCCGAAAACCCGCGCATTTCCCGCGATTTCGAGAGCCGAGCTGTTTGCGTTTTCCGAAAATACCCGAACTTACCGGGATAAATCGGCAACTTTTATTCATGCGTCGAGAATGAGTCTTTCGATGGCACGTTCGCCATCAGGGGTCGTTGGCGGAGGGGGTGGGATTCGAACCCACGAGGGACTTTCATCCCTGCCGGTTTTCAAGACCGGTGCCTTCAACCACTCGGCCACCCCTCCAATCCTTACGATTCTCCACCTTACTCAAATTCGCGCGATGTCTGAAGGATCGGGCGTGCAACCGGGCGTCAGTCGAGAGCCCTTGCAAAGCAGTTATTTTTCATTACAAATTGTATATGTAACGCTGGCGTCCTCGGGGGAGGAACAACATGCTCCGATTCAGATTGACCCATCCTGTCGGATCGTTTCTGGTCGCCGTGCTGGCTCTTGCGACGGCTATGGTCGCTGGTCACGCCATGGTTGCCGCAGACTCAGGTGCGGAGCTGAAACTCAAACCTGACAAGCACGACTTCGGCCCGGTCGTCGCCACCGCCGCCAGTGCACCGCTGACCATAACTGTTACCAACAAATCCAGAACAGACTCGATCACCTTTAGCAGTATCGTCGCTACCGAAACCTTCTCGATACAAAGCGACAATTGCTCCGGCTCGCCGCTGGCGCCCGGCCGTTCGTGCAAGCTTGAGGTCGTGTTCCATCCGCTGGTCACGGGCAAGGTGAACGATCAGAATGGCCTGACCTTCACCGACTCGGCGCAAAATAGTCCTCAGTACATCGAGCTTGACGGTCAGGGTACCGTCGGCAGCTTCTTCTAGACATCGAAGCAGAAGATTGCAGCGACACCGACCCGTTTCCGCTCGGGGTCACGCCGATCGTGCAAGTACTCGCATCGATTGAAGCGACAGCGTGTAGATGCTGCCGAAATTCCCCGAACGCTCGATAGCCATGATGTGGACGCGGGGCCGGGTGGCGGGTAGAAGTAGCTGTCATGCCGCTTGAGTCTTCGATCGTCGGAAGCGCAGGTGCGCCAATGGTCTGCGAAATCGATTCGCGCTGGACGATGGCGTTCGCCGCCGCGCTCGGCGACGCGATGCCCTGTTACATGGACACCGTTCGCGGAGTGATTGCGCATCCGATGTTCCCGGTGTGCTTCGAGTGGCCGGTGCAGGTTGCAATGCGCGCGCAGTTCGAAAAATCCACCTCGCTCACGCGCGACGAGGCCATGCGCGGCGTTCACGCGACGCATGACACTGTGCTGCATCGCGCGATTCGGCCGCTCGAGCGGCTGACTACGCAGCTCACGGTCGCGGGCGTCGAGCGGCGCAAGCCGGGCGCGTACATGGTCACGCGGCTCGACACCGTCGATGATGCAGGGAAGCCGGTTTGCACGAGCTGGTATGGCGCGATCTATCGCGGCGTCGAAGTCAGAGGACCGGATTTTCCGGCGAAGCTCGCGCCCTCACCCATGCCGCCGATCGTCGAAGCGGGCGAGCCGCTTTCGGAATGCCAGGTCGATGTGCCGGCGGGCATGGCGCACATCTACACGGAGTGCGCGCGTATCTTTAATCCGATACACACCGACGCGTCGGTCGCGCGCGCGGCAGGGTTGCCCGAGATAATCCTGCATGGAACCGCAACGCTGGCGCTTACAGTATCGCGAATTGTCGAGAGCGATGCGGGCAAGGATTCTGCGCGAGTAGAAAGAGTGACGGCGCGTTTCGGCGCGATGGTAATGATGCCCTCGACGCTGACGGTCCGAGTATTGGCTCGCGACGGGGCGGCAATCTTCTTCGAGACGCTAAGCGGCGAAGGCCGTCTCGCAATCCGCGACGGCATGGTCGTCTTGCGCGCCTAGCCTCTTTAATTGCCTCGCCCCACGAGGGGGAAGCCCCGCCGCCGTTCGTCTTCGAGCGGCGGGTGAGGGACCGAATTTTTCTGGATTCAGAATGTGCGGCGCACCAGACAATCGCGCCGCACAGACGTCCCTCTCCCTAACCCTCTCCCCACGTGGGGCGAGGGAACCAGACGGCTAGCTGAAACTAAAATTCGTCGGTGGGTTTTACTGCGCGGAACTGGATTAGCAGTAAGATGTCGTAAATTGTTTTCAGCGCGCCCGCGCAAATCAGCGGCCATCCGAACGACGAATGATTCAGCATCGCGCCCGCCGGAAGAGGCGCGAACGCTGACGCCAGGCTGCGCGGCACATTCGTGACGGTCGCTGCGGCCGCGCGTTCCTCGGGCGGCACCACCGCCATCACGTACGACTGGCGCGCGGGAACGTCCATCTGCGAGGTCGACGAGCGGAGCAGCAGAAATCCCATCGCGAGCGCCGGCGTCGGCATCAGCGCGGCGAGTATCAGGATCAAATTCGACGGCAGATGGCTGAACACCATCGTGTTGATACGGCCGAACCGGGCGGCGAGCGCCGCCGAAATGAATTGTGAAAACGATCCGAGCAATCCGGCCGCGAAGAAAAATGCACCCGCCGTCTGCACCGAGAGATTGAAGCGGCGGAACAGCCACAGTGCCAGCAGCGACTGAATTACGAATCCGCCGCCGAACGCGTCGATACTGAACAGCGCTGATAGCCGGTAGACGATTGCGCGCGATTTCTCCAGCGGCGCGCGCTTGACCGGGTAGCGTTCGACCTCGACGTCCGGTGAAAGACGCCGATAGAACGTGAAGGCGATGACCGCGAGGATCGAGTAGGCGACGAAGCCCGACCGCAGCGCCGGCGCTAGTGCCCATCCGTGTCGCGCCGCGAGTATCGCAGGCACGCCGCTGGCGAGCGCGCCGAACGCCCCGGCGAATGCGCCCGCGACATTGTAAAGCGCGAACATTGCAGTCAGATCCCGCGCCTCAGCAGCCTCGGCCAGCGCCGCCTGCTCGACCGGCAGAAAAAGGCTGACGTCGCCGGCGGAAGGATTCAGCGTGCCGACCACAGCCACGATGAACAACGGCCAGAAGCTCGTCGTGGTAGCGAATCCGATTCCCGTCAGCAGCATCAGCGCGCACGCCGCAAGCAGGACTCGACGCCGGCCCAGCCGATCAGTCGCCAGCCCCACCCATAGCGTGAGCGCCGCCGAGCCGAGCAGCGTGCCGAATACGATCGCACCGATCCGCAGCGGACTGAATCCGATCGCCGTCAGGTAGCCCGGCAACAATACGCTGACTGCGCCGTCGGCGAGGCCACGCAGTGCGCGCGTCGTCAGCAGCACGCGGGCGTCGCTAGTGGCGCTCTGCGGGAACCATCGATTGACCGGACTCAGCATGACGTCGAACTAAATAGCAGAAACCAGAGAGTTCAGGCGTCCAGATCGGCGAGAACGGCCTCGCGAACCGCACCCAACGCGGTCAGGTCGTTCGGTACTTTAAGTCGTCTAACGGGCACCGTCGCCGCAACTTTTTCCATCAGCTGGAAATGGCGCGCGAGCATCTCGGAGTCGGTGAAGTCGAGCAGGAATGAAGACGAGAACAGCTCGATGAATGCTTCGCGAGGTTCGATTGGCTCGATCACGGGGCTGGAGATTTGCGGCTCCCCGTCTTTGGGACGGACTACTCGAAAAATTCGGCTGAGCAAAACGGCCTCGCGCGGAAAGTTTTTCGCGCTGGGCGACTCGAGTGCCCGCCGCTTCGAAGTATAGTCGGACACGGGCGTCGTGACGCCGGCCCCCGCTGAAAGCGCTTCGATCGCATCACTCCCGAGACGCATTCCGGGATAACCTGGCAGCACCAGTATCGATCCGTTTTGCTCGACCAGGGGAAGGCAGTCGTCGCCCAACGCGCCGAATCCAGCGAGAAAGAAACTGGCCGCAAGGGTAGACTTCCCGGATCCCGCGGGCCCGAAAAACGCGCAAGCCCCTTTCGGCGTGACGATTGCGGTGGCGTGAAGCGCTTCGCGGCCGCGTCGATTCAGGACCATCGGCAACACCTGGTCGAGCACCAGATGGCGGACGGTATCGGCCGAAACCCCGGGCTCCACGTGCCAGCATGTGAGTTCGCTGCCGGCACTGTCGAATACGAAATCAGCCATCGCAACAAATCGGAGCAGATAGCCATCGCCGACTCTTGCCGAAGTGAGCCACGGAGTACCGTCGAGCAGCGTCGTCGTCTTCAGTACTTCACAAATTACGGGCGGCGTAGAGGCTGGCGCATGCAGACGGACTCGGACGTCCGTCGCCATCCGATCGGTTGGCTTCTCGATTTTCGAAAGCTCGGGGAAACGAGTGTCCGATTCGATCGTGAGTCCATAGACGCGATAGCGAAACTTCAATCCTTTCTCTCCCAAACTTGCCAATAAGGTCCCGGTTGTAGGAGTGTCCAGCCGCTGCGCAGATAGGCGGGCGGAGGACGTTCGACGGGTAGCGCCACGTAGCGGACCGCGAAGGCGCTTATGAACTTGCCCGGATCGCGTACGACCTCATCGTAGGTGCGCATGAAGGGCGCCAGCAGTTCCGGCGTAATCCCAGGCGCGTTCCAAAGCCCGGTCTCCAATTCGAGACTCGCCGCTCGCTCGAATTCCAGACGATCGGTTGTCCCGTTGAGAAATGCATTGAGGGAGAATCTCGATCGCCACGTCGCGTCATCGACCGACATGCTGGCATTCAGAAAGACCCCGCTAAGCGCGCGCTGATTTTCGCCGATCGTCGCCAACTCGGAGAATCGATCATCCCCGGCGATAACGGAACCAGGGACGAGTGGATTCACGCCGGCAACCAGTCGCTGCGATCTGTATCTCGTATAATTTTCCAGTTTTGCGGCGCCATCAGCGGTGCGCGTTAAAGTGATCGCAGTCAGATATATTCCGCCACCCAGGTAAATCACCAGCAACGTCGGCAACGCCCAATTGAATACCGGAAGCCATCGAAGTCGTTCTTTCGCCACCATCGCAATCACTATCAGCGCGAGGATCATTCGAATCGGCAGCATCAGCCAGATCCAGTGATACGCGTGGAGAAATGCCCCGGTCAGCAGAGGACTGCAGCCGAGCAGAATTCCTGCAGCCGCCAAGCTCCACAAGTAAGTCAATTCGAACTTCCCGGCTATCCAGATCCAAAGTCCCATTACTCCGACTGCGATGATAGAGAACCAGGGAAGGCCTGGCAGATATTCGGAACCGGCAGCAGAAAAGGCGGCGAACCGCGTCAGCGCTTCAGTCGAGGCCATCGCTCTTAATCGAAAAAGATGCACCACTTCCGGCGCTCCCAGAGCAAGACCTATCAGCAATGTCTGCGCGTATATCTTGCGCCGAGTTGTATCCAGCAGCATCGCGAGGCACAGCGCGGCAGTTACTAGCGTCCACATATAAAAATAAATGTAGAACATGAGCCCGAAGAGCAGACCGGAGAGCCAGACGCTGATGCCCTTTCGACGTTCCCGTGCAATCGAGACAACTACGATTTGAACGAAGAGGAACGGCAAATCGAACGTGGGATCAACTACCCGTCGCCACTCCCAGATTGGAATCGGCGACAGATCCACCTTTCCATAAGGATGAATCAGCAAGCCGCGTAAGATGGCATGGAACTGATAGTTCAGCGGGACCGAAGCGCTGAAGCGCAGACTTGAAAGGCAGAAGATTGCGAGCCCCGCCGCTAGCCACGGCCGTCCGAGAAATCTCCAGAAGACGAAATACAGTCCTGCGCTGGTGCCGACGCCGCCGAAAAGCATCCAGATTGGTCCGACAGAAAAGAGACTGAGTCCTAGCGCTCGCGCTAGAGCGACGGCGGGACCGAACGGAAGCCATGGATAGAAGATGATCCCGTCCGGCACCGACGGATCGCTGATGTATGAAAGATGATTGTAATAAGCTTGCCCCGCTATCTGCAGATAATATTCAACTTCCGGCTGAACCAGCGCCCACATCCCGGTCGTAAGCCTCGCAATCACAATCGGCGTGAATGACAACGCCAGACCGGCGAGCACGCAGAACAGCAACGGCCTTCCTGCAAAATTCTTCTTCGACAGCAACTTGCCTCGAGGTTCCGCAATCGCTAGCGCGACGGCGCTCGCCGTGGGGCGACCCGTGTAAGCAGATCGCCGCCGTCGCGGAAGACGGTGTTGTACCAGACCTCGATTGCAAATGCGTTCATCAGCGGCCAGAGATTTGAATTCGCAAAATTACTCAGCCGTTCTTTCGCCACCTTGCGAGTCAGATTGCTATCCACCCACCCTTTTTCGGCGATCGTAAGATGATCGAAGAAATCTGCGCCGCCGAAGCGATCGAACAAACGCACGAACGTCTCAGAAAACTCGCCCTTGGTGAGCCTGGTACGAATGCTCTCAGGCAGCAGTCCCTTCATCGCATTGCGCAATACGTACTTGATGCAATTGGTGCCTGCGCGCTGATCTTCGGGGATTGCGAGGCAGAACTCGATCAGCCTCAGATCGTAATACGGATGCAACTCCTCGATTCCCACCTGCGCTGCGCTGCGGTCCTCGCGCTCCATCACGTGGACCATCCATCCGTTAACGAACTCCTCGAAAATACTCCGCTGCGAGAAGGACATGCCAGCGGGCCTCTCGGGAAGCGCGCGCAGGCGGCCTATCAAGTTTATTCGACGAGCGAACTCACTCGGGATGAACGCCGGAAAACGTTCGCGCGGCACTATGTCACTCAGACGCTGGCGCAGGTTATCGGGCAGCATCGGCCGCAAGCCCCACCATAGAAGATATTTGAGAGGGTTATGCCCGGGCGTGCCAGGAACTCCAAAGCGCTCGTCCGTTTTTAACACGCGCATGAGCTCGGCAAACTTAAACTCGGACAGCAGCTCCGCGTAGTAGTACTCGCTGCCAGTCAGGAATTGATCGCCGCCCAAGCCCGTCATCAAGACCCGCATCCCCTTGTCCGCGACGGCTTGCCGAAGATTGCGGAACTGCGGACCGTTGGGATGCTCGCCCCATTCGCGCGAGCGGCGGACGCCGTCGATGGACGCCTGCATGTCGATCTCGTAGGGCTGGATCCAGTTTAGTTTAAGGTCCCACTTCGAGGCGGCTTCATTGGCGTAGACGCGCTCGTCGACTGACGGTTCGTCATAAACGAGCGAGAAGGCTTCGAACTTCGGCACCGAGATCTCTCCGGCCCGAATCATCGATTGCGCCGTGCATACGATTGAGGACGAATCGAGACCGCCGCTGAGTTCTGACGCGATGCCGTTGCGCGCGCGCATCCGGGATCGGATCGCGTCCTTGAAGATTTCGAGAAAGTGCGCGGCGTACTGGTCGTCGGTGCGATACCTGATGGCTCGCGAGGGATCGAGATCGTAGTAGCGCGAAATTCGCGGACCGCGCTCGGTGACAACCATCATGTGCGCCGGCGACAGTCGCATGACGCCGCGATAGAGAGTCTCCTCACGGGTGATCATCCTGCCGGCGAGATACTCACCGACCAGGCCTTCATTCGGCTCCTGCGGGATACCGGGATGATGCAGGATTTGTTGCAGCTCGGACGCCACGAGAAACGTCCTGGTGTCGCAGTAGTAATAGAACGGTCGGATTCCCGAATGGTCGCGCGCGCAGAACATGCGGCGCTGCTTCGAGTCCCAGATTACGAACGCAAAATCGCCGAGCAGCTTGCGCACGCAGTCTTCGCCCATCGAGTGATAGGCTTTCAGAACCAACTCCGGATCTGTGTCGGAGCGGACCTGCGCACCTGCCGCTTCGATTAGCTCGCGAAGCTCGCGGCGATTGTCGATGCGGCCGTCGAAGCTGAGATGCAACGCACCGGTCTCATCGCACAGAGGCTGGACCTCTTCGAAAGACTCGGGCGTGACGCGGAGCATCGCATGACCGAGCGCGGCCTGCCCTCGGCAAAAGCGGCCGACACCATCAGGACCTCGATGCGTCATCGCGTCGAGCATCGGCTCGAGCTGCTGGCGCTCGACCGGGCGGCCGTCGAGATTGAATATGGCGACGATACCGCTCACGTCGTTTTCAATTCAGAATTTCTTGTCCGCGAGATCGCCGGGCGACTGGCTGCGTGTCGCCGGTCTTCAAGCTCGGTCGGATAGAGCCCGGCTCACGACACTGCCATCTGATGCGAGTCAGCATTCATATGCGGCCCGCGTCGGCGAGAGGTGGCGGGCATCGGAAATCGAAACTTCCGATAAAGCGAACGGCGAACCGCAATCGGAATCAGGAGGAGTCCCGCAAAGGCGTGCTCACGCGCTTCGCGCCACTGCTGACGGATGGCGTACAGACGCGCAATCCGCCAGCGAATCCAGACGCGATCGTAGCCGCCGACGATCGCAATCCTGTAGCCTGCGAGCGCCCGCTTGGTGTCGCCGTTGCCTTCATAGATTCGCGCCAGTGACGCATGGACGCGCCCGTGATCCGAATCGAGCAAGAGCCCCGCGCTTGGATCGGTGGCGATCACTTCGTTCAAAGGCTGATGTCCGCGTAGCGCGAGTTTCAAAAATTGTTGGTAAGGTTCGATCGCCTCTTGTGGACGGCGTTGCTTCTCCAACGCTTTGGCGAGACCGCGATGCGCGTCGATTAGATCCGGCTGAAGCGCAAGGGCCGCGCGAAACTCTTTCTCCGCCTCCGCCCATCGCTTACGTCGAGCCGCGATCCAGCCCAATCCCAGGTGAGGATAAGCGTCGGCGGGATCCAGGAGCAGTGCGCGACGGAACGCAGCTTCCGATGCATCATTATTTTTCGCCCGGTAGAGCGGTATCCCGGGACCGGCGTAAGCGGTGCGATATGAGGGATCGATCGCCAGCGCCTGCTCATGGAATCGGCGGCCCTCTTCGGGACGCCCGGCTTCAGCCATGAGATACGCCAGTTGAAAGTACGGCGCGGCTCCAAGTCTGTCACCCACGGCGCGGAAACAATTCTCCGCTTGCGCGACCTCGCCCCGGAGCCTCGCCACGATTCCTTCGCGCATCCGCAGGTACGCGTCCGCCATATCTTTCTGATCCGGATGGCCCAGCCGCGTAGCCAGTTCGTCACCGAGATATTTCCACGCGAGCGGCGTGTACCCACCTTCAACCGAGTACGCGATCGTGACGAAGTCGGTGCTGAGCGCCGTCGAACGCAGAATCTCCGTCAATTCTTCCGGCGACCGCCACGGAACCGGGTCCAGCACATCCTCAGTGCGGTACGAAACTCTCGGGATAGTCAGATAGTCAGTGTCAATGTCCAGCAGCACATCCTCGGAAAACGCCGGCAGCGTATCCAGCGAGCAGATCACCAGCGGGCAACCCATCACTGAAGCGCGCACGCGATGATGTTCCCACTTCACTCCAGCTGAATCGCCGCGGTAGGTGTTCAGAAGCTCTTTCAGATGGTTGCTCAACGCCTTCCGGCCGTCGGGGTTCTCCCACGTGCCATCAGGCACAACCCAGTAAACTTCGCGGACGATTCGCTCCCGCAGCGCTGCGCAAATGAAATTCGCGATCGTGAGAGAGCGGTTATCGTCAATCCACCACATATCGTGGTGGGCATCGATGTGTACCAGTATGCGGTTCTTGAAGGCAGCGTCGCGCCAAAGGAGATAGGAGCGATCGTGATTCTCCATCAGGTGCACTTGCTCGACCGGATCGATTCCGACCCGGGCGGAGCCGAAGTGCCTGCCGCCGGTTGATTCGAGCGAGCTCTCGCTCATAACGATGGCGCCCGCAAAGCAAGCAGCCGCGAATAGTGCGCGACCTCACTCGGACTGCTCAGCAACGTGACGCCCGCGCGCTCGACCCATGCATGAGCCTCAAAACCGCGGCCTGCAGTTTTCGCGACGCCTATGTGGATGCTGGATTCATATCCCGCGCGTGCGAGCAGATGGTGGAGAGCCAGGGCTTGAGTCAGGCAGGTGGCGAACGGAACCATCCGGCGAGCGGTGCGGACCGCCCATTCCAGACTTTCAACGCTGGATCGGTCGGCGCGCGATTCGCCGGGCGACGGTCTCGAAACGGCGACGCGATTCCATGGCAGCACCCACAGAGCGACCCGATACACGGCGAGCAAAATACCGGCCTTGAGCAGCAGCCCCCGCTCGGCTGAGCTCAAATGCCAGAACTTGCGCATGGCGGTCATCCCTGGACGTCGATCAATCCGTGCTCTGAAAACTGGGTTAGAAGCTCTTGAAGATCGGATTCGAGCTCCGGGCTGTTCACATTATAGGTGCCCAGCAAGGCCTCCCGGATCTCGGCGAAGGTTTTGGGCTCCTGGATAAGACTCCAGATGCTGGCGCCGACGGGATCGAGACCGTAGTAGGTGCCATTCTTCAGGTTTAGGATGACCGCCTCGCCTGCAAGATCGCACGAGATCTGGCCTCCCGAGACGGCTATCCGAGACCCGTCCGACAGTCTAATCGCAGCCATGTTTGTCCATAGCGCCGGAATAATCCGTTCGCGGACGTTATAAAGTTGTGAAGTGACTCAGCGCCGGGTCGGTGCGGTATGGCCCGGGTCCGCTTTCGATCCAGTCTCCCCCGCGGTCAACTCGGCCAGCTTGCCGTAGATGGCTAGCTGAGGCTTCTTGTATGGCTTACGCGGCTCGTTTTTTCCACTCATCTCGACTTCCGTCTCACGCTTTGTCATTGATTTATTGGCTCTCCCCTAATGGCCCGTCAAGTTACCGGATAGACTTGTCAGACGCAAACGCATCCGATGACAAGCTCAACATAAGAAATGAATCTCTACGGGCGCTATTCGAGCATGAAAATCACGCAAAAGCAACGCGCCTGCGCTCATTTTGGCTAGCCTAAACTGCAGAAGACGGTGTCGCCGAGAACATTTAACTGAAAGACTGCTTCGAAATAGAGTGTAAACTGCGAGGCTGAGGCCCTTTCTCAATCGCCACGCCTTATCGATGGTTCTGTTGCAACTGCGATTACCAGCCTTGCATCGCGGCTCTCACCGATACATGAACAATCGTTCATCGAACACTTCCTGTCTAAATCCCGGCGAGCAGATTCGTGACGCAGTCTGCGAACTCGCGCGCCTCGGGCTCGTAGGCCTGGAGTCGCAGGATGCTCGCCAGGCTACTAGTGTTGAAATGTTGAAAACTTAGTGGGATCAGACACTCTCCTCGATCATTCCGCTATGACCACCGAGGCGGCGATCGTGCTGTGCTGCGCGACGACTGCGGTGACGCCTGGGCGTACTGCGCTGGCATCCGATCTCGCGGCGCGCGTACGCAATTGGGATAGCGTCATCGACATTGCAAAACGCCATGCCGTGCTCCCTCTCGTACATCGCTACCTGAATCTTGAATGTCCGGCTGCGGTTCCGGCAGACGCCATGGCGAAGCTGCGGAAGCAGTGGCAGTTGATAATTCTTTACAACCGCCATCTGGCGGCGGAACTCGTGCGGCTGATGAGCTTGCTCGCTGCCGCTGGCGTTCCGGCGGTCAGCTTCAAGGGTCCGGTGCTTGCCGCCATGGCATACGGATCGATCGAACTTCGTCAGTTCGTCGACCTGGACATTCTCGTGCGGCAAGCCGACTTGCCGCGGGTCGCGAATGTTCTGACCGCCGAAGGATATTTGTCTCCGCATACGAGGCGCGAAGGATTGGCGACTGGCTATTTTCAGGAATGCGAGGATGCCTTCTTTGCAGGCGGCGGGATGGGCGCAGTAGATGTTCATTGGAAGGTCACGCCCCGCTCGTTCCGCTTCGCCCCCGACGAGGAATCCTTCTGGGGTCGCGCGCACGCGATTGATCTCGAGTTCGGCACCGTGACCGCGATCGCGCCCGCGGACCTGCTGCTCTACATCTGCGTCCATGCAGCAAAACACGGATGGGTCGCGCTCGGATCGATTTGCGACGTCGCCGAGACGATTCGCGCGAGTCCCGCGATCGATCTGATGGCGATGCTCGAAGAAGCGACCGCGCTCGGCAGCCGCAGGATGTTCCTGACAGGAATCCTGCTCGCATACGAGCTGGCCGCCGCGCCGGTTCAAGCTGACGTTGTAGCGATAGCTCGACGAGATCGCGCCGTTGAATCGTTGGCAAGGCGCGTCGCGAGCCAACTGTTCAGCGGAGCCGGCCCGGGACGGTCACGCTTCGATCCATGGGCGGTTCCGATCCGCTCGATCGAGAGCACGCAGCGCGCGGATGCGCTACGTCGTCCGACGGATGCTGGCGCCGACGATGGGCGACTACGAACTCATCCAACTGCCGGCGTCGCTATTCCCGCTCTACTGGGTAATCCGGCCGTTCCGGATAGCGGTGCAATACGGCCCGCGCCTTTTTCGCGACTCTAGCAAACAGTCCGAGCGGCTGAACGTCGAGCAACCGTGAGCGACGTCATTGTCGATTTTCGTCTCCGCCGGACGACTAGATAGTGCGCGATAAATTCGAGCGCTGTGGAGAATTACCTATGCGATATTTGTGTGCCGTTTACGTTGAACCGAAGACGATGGAAAAGCTTTCCCCGGCTGAAGGCGCTACGCTCGACCGTGACTCGATTGCCTATGATGAAGAGTTGCGCAGTAGCGGGCATTACATCGCGTCCGACGCCCTCCAACTTGCGACCACTGCCAGAACCCTGCGCGTCCGCAACGGCAAGTTGTCCATCATGGACGGCCCCTTCGCCGAGACCAAGGAGCAGCTGGGCGGCTTCATCCTGGTCCAAGCCAAGGATATGGACGAGGCGGTCGACCTGGCCTCAAAGATCCCGATGGCGAAACACGGCTCCATCGAGGTACGCCCAATCATGCAGCTGTCGGCGAAGCCCCGCTCCTGAAGCGGAGCCGCGATTTGTAGCGATTCAGGTCGAAGTCGACGGCGAACTTAACGCGCGATCGCGCGTCGGCCGGCGCGCCCCGCGGGCTTGGCCGGACGAATTTTGAGTTCGATCCGCCCACCCAGAGCTGCAGCGGTGCGCGCGATAGTAGCCAGTGTCAAATTTTTTACGCCACCGGATTCGATACGAGCGACTAGCGGTTGCTTGACGCCCATCCAGCGGGCCAAGGTAGCTTGCGAAATGCCGCGCTTGAGCCGCAATGCAGTGAGTTGGTCCTCGACCATCATCTGGTCGACGAGTGCGGCGATTTCCTTTTCATCGATTCCGCGCCGCGCGGTCTCACGATCAAGCCAGTTCATGAAATCGCTCTTAGCCATTAGTGTATGCTCCTTCAACGCACCTGACTGTTCAGTGCCCGGACCCGGGCCAGGATCTCGGGCGGGATGTCGTCGCGTTTCTTGATCATCGCGTCGAGTAGCACGATCCTTCGCCCTAGTCTGAAGGTGTAGAAGATACGCACCTGTCGTCCGCGCATCTCGAAAAGGCCGCCACCCAAGGGTTTCGAACGCGGTGGACGGAGCCGATTGCCTTGATCGGCGAGCAAGTCGATTAGAGCGCGGGCTTCTTTGAACGCGCGATCATCGCTCAAGGCACGAATGAACTCGCGGACTCGCGTCCCATGCTCCTCGACCAGCCACCCCGCCACACCGACGACGATAACATCCTCGTTATAGAAGGGTCAATGCTTGCAAAAAGCTGCTCGGGCGGCAAGGCAGGTTCAACTAAATCGCAAACCCTTCATCTCGCCGGCTTCGCGCCATTTGCGGATTAGGTCGTGGAACTCGACTGGGCCGCCGCCGTATAGCTCGCCCGCCAGCCCGAAGCCTTTTTCGGGCTTGCCTTCGTTGTTGTAGTAGCCGGGCGTGCACGCCTCCAGGAAGTCCTGGTTGTTCATCGCCTTTTCCTTGATCGTCGCCACCCACTCGGCCTCGGCCTCTGCCGTAGGCTCGATACATCGCGCCTCCTGCGATTTTGCGTGCCGGATAAGCTCGGTGATGTGCCGCGCCTGCTCCTCGAGCATGTGCGGAAAGTTGGCCGTCAAGGCATTCTGCGTGACTCCCATGTGGAAGCAGTTCGGGAATCCGACGCTGCAGAAGCCGTGCAGTGTTTTCAGACCATTCGCCCAATTCTCCGAAAGCGCCTTGCCGCCGCGGCCGTAAACGTCGAAGCCCGCACGACGCGTATAGGCGGTGCCCACTTCGAATCCGGTGGCGAAGATGATGCAATCCGCCTCGTATTCGACTCCGTCGAACACCAGCCCCTTCTCCGTGATGCGATCGACGCCGCGGCCCATCGTGTCCACCAGCGTGACGTTGGGCCGGTTAAATGCGGGCAGATACTCGTCGTTGAAGGTCGGGCGTTTGCAGAACTGCCGGTACCACGGCTTCAGCGACTCCGCCGTGCGCTTGTCCTTGACGATCGCGTCGACGCGCGCGCGAATCTGGTTCATCTTCTTGAAATCGGCGATCTCCGCCAGCCGCATGATCTCCTGCGGCGATATCTCGGAATTCTGGTTCCTCGCAATCAGCAGGCCGCCGAGGTTGCGGATAATGTCGGTCCATCCGTCGTTGACGAGGTCCGCCTCCTGGAAGCCGCCCGTGACCAGCACGTTGAAATTCTCCATCCGATGCTTCTGCCATCCCGGCTTCAGCGTCTTGACCCATTCGGGGTCGGTCGGACGATTCCCCCGTTCATCTATTGAGGAAGGGGTACGCTGGAAGACGTACAGATGGCGTGCGTACTTCGCGAGAAACGGGACGCATTGGACGGCCGTCGCGCCGGTGCCAATAACTGCGATGCGCTTATCGCCGAGCTTGTGCAGATTTCCGTTGGTATCTCCCCCCGTGTATCCGTAGTCCCAGCGGCTGGTGTGGAAGGTGTGCCCCTTGAAGCTGTCGATACCCGTAATCGCGGGTAGCTTCGGCCGGTTCAACGGCCCGTTGGACATGACGACGAACCGCGCGCGCATGCGGTCGTCGCGGTTGGTAGTAACGATCCAGCGGCACTCGTCCTCGCTCCAGGTGAGCGCTTTGATCTGAGTCTGGAAGCATGCGTCGCGGTACAGATCGAACTGCTCGCCGATACGTCGCGCATGGGCCAGGATTTCCGGCGCGTACGAGTACTTCTCCTTCGGGCATGTAGCCGGTTTCCTCGAGCAGCGGCAGGTAGATGTACGATTCGATATCGCATTGCGCGCCGGGATAGCGGTTCCAGTACCAGGTGCCGCCGAAGTCCCCGCCCTTCTCTATGACCCGAATATGTTTGACGCCGGCCTCGCGCAGTCGCGCACCTGCCAACAGGCCGCCGAAGCCGCCGCCGATGATTACAACGTCAACCGTGTCGGTCAGAGGTTCGCGGGTATAGCCGGGATCGACATAAGGATCGTCCACGTAGCGGCTGAAGTCACCCTTCACTTCGACGTACTGTTCGTTGCCGTCAGGTCGAAGGCGCTTGTCGCGTTCCTCGCGGTATTTGGCGCGCAACGCCTCGGGATCGAAATCGAATTCCTGCTGACCGTTGCTGGTCGAAGGAACTTTTTCAATATCGCTCATCGCGCAAACTCCGAGCTGAATTTATTTGTGAGCCGGCTGGGACTTGAACCCAGGACCCTGTGATTAAAAGTCACATGCTCTACCACCTGAGCTACCGGCTCTTCCCGAGAGATTCCAATGCTTACAGGTAATTCAGAGCGTTGGAAACAGTCGGGCTGCTCAGCGAGCCCGATTATGGGCGCGGCGTGCTGCTGAAGAGCGGCGCGAAATTGGCGCGATAGTACCATGCCAGGAACAGCTCGAGCGCAGCCACAATGAACGCGATCACCAACTGCATGGGCACCGGCGATAGATAAACATGGAACAGAATAATGTTCAGAATCACCGGCGCCAGAATTGTCAGCGCAAACGGCATTGCCACGTTCAGCAGAAGCAGCGCTCCTCCTACAACCTGCGGCAGGAAAACCAACGTGAACATGTATCCGGTCCCAATCAGCGCACCGAAGAATGCGCCCGCCGCGGGTGTAGGCGGTGGATTAGGCATGAAGTGCAGGAAGCCATTCAGGCCGAAGACAAAGAAAACCAGGCCCAGGAGAATCCGAGCGACGGTGACTGCTATCCTCATCTTAATTTTCCTCCGGGGCTACTAATAGCAATCGCGGGTGATCCCGCCTATCGCGATAATCTGCTTGGACCGCTCATTTGGATGCTCAAAAAACCTCTCATTTATGCGATAATTTTCGCCAAATGAAGGTGAAATATCCTACGGGACAACAGTTAGTCCTGACTGTGGATAAGCCTCCGAAAGCTTGATTTTTCAGCCGGTTAAAGGCGATGATTGCCGGACTTGGTTGGCGAGCTAAAGCAAATAGACGCAAGCGCGAGCGGGGCTATCAATAGGAGCGAAACCACGTCATGATTCGCAGCGCTATTCGCGAATGAACTGGAGAAGCCAAAGCACAAAGGGGCTCGCGTTTGCTAAAGGCAGTCGGTAAAATCTCGGCGCGACGGCTTGACACACCATGCGCCGCTCGATTATATCCAAAATCCTACAACTAGTAGAGAAGGTTTGGTAACTAACTGTAGGTCGAAGTTAAGCAGCGGAGAAGGAACCAAAAGATGCGCCTTCAAGAGTACTCGGCGAACGGATCGCCGGTCGCGGCTGCGATGAATAATCTTCGCGCCGACCCGACGGCTGCCGCGTGCGACTGGTTCAGTCTTGAGCATCTTGCGCATGGCTCGGAGCGGGTTGGGGGGATGGTGGTGCGGTCGGCGCAAGTACGCAAGGTACTGAAAACCATTTCACGCCTCAGCCCTTACAAAGCAACCGTCCTTATTAACGGCGAGTCCGGCACCGGCAAGGAACTTGTGGCACGAGCGCTCCATACGCTCGGCTCCGCGCCCGGCGGCCCGTTTGTGACTTTCAACTGCTCGAACCTGGTCGAGACGCTGGCGGAATCGCAGCTGTTCGGCCATGTGCGCGGCGCCTTCACCGACGCCCGCGAGGATTCGCTCGGCTATTTTCGATCGGCCAACGGCGGAACCCTGTTCCTGGACGAAATCGGCGAGCTCCCGTTGCGCCTGCAGCCCAAGCTGCTGCGCGCGGTCGAGACTCATGAGATCCAGCCGGTCGGCTCGTCGCGCTCGTATTCGGTTGATATTCGGCTGGTCGCGGCCACCAATCGCGACCTGCGTGCGATGGTCAAAGCGGGTCAATTCCGCGACGACCTGTACTACCGCCTGAATGCGGCCGCGATCCTGGTGCCCCCGCTGCGCGAACGGCGAGAGGCGATCCCGGCCTTCGTCGCTCATTTTATCGAGCACTACAACCGGCTGTTCGGCAAAAACGTAAAAGAGGTTTCGCGCGCCGCGTTGGATACAATATGCGCCAATCAGTGGCACGGTAACGTTCGCGAGCTCGGCCATGCGATCGAGAGCGCCGTACTGATGACCGAGACCGATCGGATCGATATCGACGACCTGCCTTTCAACCACGATGATGCGACCCCTGAAGCGGTGGGCATCCCGGCCGAGGCGATGCTTCCGAACGGGCCGCAGGACGTGGTCGAGGGCGCAGCCAGCAACACCGCGAAGGAGTGGCCCTACTCGCTCGACGCCGTCATCCGCGAAGCCTCGAAGCTCGCGCTGATTCGGGCACTGCAGGCGACCGAGGGCAACTGCCATCGCGCGGCCGAGCTGCTGGGTGTGTCGCGCTACACGGTCTACCGGATGCTGAACCGGTTCGGCCTGGCCGAAGGGCGCACGTACAGAACCTTCCGCAAACCGACTGTACGCCGCGCGTAGCGCGGAGGCGGAACTTTATCGTAGCGAAACCCTCCGTGGGTTTCGCGCTTCCCTGGGCAGGGGTAACCCCTGCACCTTAGTATTGGCCCGTTGAGCAGGCTGCCACTTGGCTGTAACCTGTCGCGAGGGCTTTCGTCCGAGTCCCAACCACAGTGCCTCGCGTTTCTGTAATCATCCCTGCGTACAACGCGGCCACGACTATCGCTGGCACCGTCGATAGCGTCATCGCGCAGACGCTGCAGGATTTCGAAATCATCTGCGTCGACGACGGCTCGACTGACGGCACGCTCGCGATCGTCAAAGAATACGGCGAGCGCGCGCGGCTGATCGAGCAGGCAAACAGCGGACCGGCGGCGGCCCGCAACAACGGCGCGCGGAATTCCTCTGGCGAGTATCTCGCCTTCCTCGACGCCGACGACGTCTGGACGCCGCAATTTCTCGAGCGTGGCGTGGACGCCCTCGACGCCGGCCCTGCCCTCTCGCTCGTCTACTGCAACTGTGCGCTGGCCGACAGCGAGGGCGTGCCGATCGACACGTCCCTGGTCGGCAACGGCTTCGATCATGCTCCGTCTCTGAACGAGCTGCTGACGCAACTGTGGCCGATCATGCCGAGTGCTGCGATTGTCCGGCGCTCCGCATACGACAGGTGCGGCGGCTATCGCGACGCGTTGAAGGGCGCCAGCTTTCGCTTCGAGGACGTCGATTTCTGGATCAAGATGCGCGAGCAGGGGCCGTTCAGCTATATCGACGAGCCGCTGATCACGTGGCGGTTCGCATGGTTCCCCAAGCAGCTCAAGCGGCTGCCCGACTACTCGAAAGCGCTGCATGTCTTCGAGAAGTATCTGCAGGAGCGCTACGGCGTTTCGGCGGCACCGCTGGTGGACGCGCGCGCGCGAGCGCCGCGAAGTATACTCGCGACGATCGGTCTGAAGGCGCTGCGCGACGGCGATCGTCCGCGGGCTCGGGCTGCGTTCGCGCGCGCTATCAGGGTCGATCCGTATCGGCTCAAGAACTATTTGCGCTGGATGCGGACCTGGCTGCCGCATCGGCTCGCGCAGAGTCTGTCGGGCGGAAGCTCGCGGCGCGCTCGATCTGATCGCGCATATCAGGAATAAATAGACGGCGTATCGCTGATTCACTTTTTTACGGTGGAGGCATTTCCAATGCGGGTGATTGTAACTGGTGGGGATGGATATCTCGGATGGCCGCAGGCGATGTACCTGTCCAAGCGCGGCTACGACGTATGCGTGGTCGACAACTTCAGCCGGCGTCTGTGGGACCTCGAAGGCGGCACCGAGAGCCTGATTCCAATCGCGCCGCTGCATGATCGGGTCGCAGCGTGGCGCGAGACGAGCGGCAAATCGATCCAAATCGCAGTCGGCGATCTGACCGATTACGCATTCATCAGCGGCGTGGTGCGCGACTTCAAGCCCGATGCAATCGTGCATTACGGCGAGCAGCGGAGCGCGCCATTTTCGATGATCGATCGGCGGCATTCGGTGCTCACCCAGGTCAATAATCTCGTCGGCACGCTCAACTCCGTTTACGCGATTCGAGAGCATGTGCCGGAATGCCACCTGGTCAAGCTCGGCACGATGGGCGAGTACGGCACGCCCAACATCGATATCGAAGAAGGCTTTATCGAGATCACGCACAACGGCCGAACCGACACTCTCCCGTATCCGAAGCAGCCGGGCTCGTTCTATCACCTGTCCAAAGTTCACGACTCGCACAATATCCACTTCGCGTGCAAAATCTGGGGCCTCCGCGCGACCGACCTGAACCAGGGCGTTGTGTACGGAATCGAAACCGACGAGACGATGCTCGACGAGAGGCTCGCGACGCGTTTCGACTACGACGGAATCTGGGGCACTGTTCTCAATCGGTTCTGTATCGAGGCAGCGATCGGGCATCCGCTGACGGTTCACGGCAAAGGCGGCCAGACGCGCGGCTACCTGAATATCCGCGACACCATGCGATGTATCGAAATCGCGATCGAGAAACCGGCGAAGCCCGGAGAGTACCGGGTCTTCAACCAGTTCACCGAACAATTCTCAGTCGGACAACTGGCCGACCTGATCCAGGCAGCGGCGAAGCACAAGGGCCGCAGCGTCGAGATTCAGCATATCGCGGACCCACGCGTCGAAGCCGAGGTCCACTACTACAACGCCAAGCACACCAAGCTGATCGACCTGGGCCTCAAGCCGCGCCTGCTGTCAGACACATTGATCGACTCGGTACTCGACAAGGTAGAGCACTACAAACATCGCGTGAAGAAGGATCGCATCGCAGCCCTGGTAAACTGGCGCAACATCAGCAACGCAATCGGCTACGGCTCGATCTCGTCGGCGTCGGAAGAGCCTGAGGCAAAGCCAAAAGCGCAAATCTCCCGCGCGCGATGATTCTGGCTGATGGCCCCTCCTTCTTATTCCCTCGCCCCACGTGGGGAGAGGGTTAGGGTGAGGGACATCCCGTGCGGCGCGGTTGCCTGCTTGCACCGCACGTCCGGAATCTTCAGATAAATTCGGTCCCTCACCCGCCGCTCGATACGAGCGTCGGCCTCTCCCCACGTGGGGCGAGGCAATTCAGGAAGGAGCGTCAACTCCGCGCGATGCTTTCCCGCCGAGCGCGCGGCGGATCGGAGCAGGCAGGAACGTCCGTGCAATTCGCATGTAGCTCTTCACATGGCGCGGATCGTATCTCAGCACGCGGATGAAACATCGACGCGCGCCTTCCATGTTCCCGCGACTCATCTCGACCACGCCTGCGTTCGCGATCATTCGCACGCGATGGCGGATGAAATTCTTCACCAACCCGTCGGCGCGCGCACCGTAGCGGGCAGCGAATCAGATCGACAATTGCGTCGGGGCCGATGTCGCGGTTCAACACCTTGGGGAACAACTGGCCGTAGGTGAATCGGACCAGGCGGTCAGGCAAGAAAATGAAGTGCCCCTGCTCGCGCATCAGCAGCCAGAAGTGGATGTCTTCGGCGCTGATGAGTTGCTCGCAGAAGCCGCCTGCGCGATCGAAGGCGTCGCGGCGCATCACGACCGTGCTCGGCGTGATCGGCCATATCCGCGCGAGCATCTCGTCCATCGTCGGCGCATGCGCAGTCTCCGGGCCGATTTGCGAGCGCCGGAATTCCTCACCGGCTTCGTTCACGACGATCATGTCGGAATACAGCAGCGCTGCTCCGGGATCGGAACGCATCGCAGCGACGGCGAGCTCGAGTTTCTGCGGAAGCCATTCGTCGTCGTGATCGATAAGCGCGAGCAATTCGCCGCGGCTAGCTGCGACCGCCGCATTGCGTGCAGCAGGCAACCCGCGATTCGGCTGGCGCACGACACGAAGTTTGTCGCCGTACTTCGCCAGCACCGACGGCGTGTCGTCAGTCGATCCGTCGTCGCAGACCACGATTTCATAGTCGGTGAAGGTCTGATCGAAGACACTCTTGAGCGCGCGATCGATCGTCGCGGCGCCGTTGTAAATCGGGATTATTACCGAGACGCACGGAGAGCGTCCGCGGTGCTGCGAATTTGGTGATGACGCCATCGGTCAATCAGGCGTTGCTGGATTTTCAGTGCTCGACGAGTACGCGGCGTGCGAACCGGAAAAAAGGTTTTCAAATATCGACGATATGCCTTGGGCGACGCCGGTTGATAGTAGATGACGCGCGCCAGACATCGGCGGGCGTCGGCGCGGCGCCCCTCCTGCATCAGCATGCGCGCCATGTGCTTCATGACCTTCACTCGCGACCGGCGGTATTCGCGGATGAAACCGGCGGCCGACTCGCCGTAACGTTCGTGCACCAGCCGAACGAGCAATTCGCAGGCTTGCTCGCGCTTCAGAGCCTTAGGATAGAGCGGGCGTGTAGTCTTGCGCACCAACAACTCGGGAACCCGCCGGAAATATCCGCACTCGCGCGCGCGCAGCAGAAAAAAAACATCTTCGCAGGCCGTCACGCAGCGCTCTTCGAATCCTCCGCATCGCTCGAGGATCGCTCGACGCACCATGACGCGGCTCGGCACCACAACCCATGGACGCGCGAGCATCTGCTCCATCGTCGGCGAATCGACATCCTCGTTCTCGCTGCTTTGATCGCGCATCGGCCTCCCCGCCAGGTCGACCTTCAGCGCTCCGGCGTAGACCAGCCCGCATTCCGGATCCTGGTCGAGCACCGCCGCGCATCGCTCGAGCATCTGCGGCAGCCATTCGTCGTCATCATCGATGAAAGCAACGTACTCGCCGCTCGACGCGCGGATGCCGGAGTTGCGCGCCGCCGGAAGCCCGCGATTGGGCTGCGTCACGACCCGGATTCTATCGCCGTAGCCGGCCAGCACCGACGCGGTATCGTCAGTCGAGCCGTCGTTGACCACCACAACTTCGTAGTCGGTGAAGCTTTGCGCGAACACGCTCGCCAGCGCGCGGCCAATCGTAGCGGCGCCATTGTAGACGGGAATTATTACCGACACCTTTGCCATCGCGGACCGCTATCTTTCCTGGAGTGAAGCAGCGCGCGTGACGGTGGCACTGCTCCTGGCGCGAGGACTCTTCCATGCGGAGAGATCGCGTCCGATCATTTGCTCGAGCGCGTCGATTTCGGGGCGCATCAGTTCGTGCAGGCGCGCCTCGATTGCCGGATCGAGTGGCGGAAACTTTGGGCCGCCGCCGAATACCAACCTCCACGCGCCTGCTTGCTCGAGAAAGTTGCTCGTGCCGTAGGCTTGTTTCTCCTCGAGCCAGTACATGAAATGGCGCGCCTTGCGCGCGACGCGCGGAAACCGCGGCAGGTCGTTAATCGAATTGATCAGCTCACCCTCGCCCGCTGACGCAGGCACCGGGTAGCGCTCGATGCCGATAAAATCGCAAACGCGATCGAGGTACGCTTGCGGATCGGCGCGCAGGTCGTCGTTGAGCAGCACCAGCACGCGGTCGTCGCCGAAACGCGCGCGGTAGTCGGGCAGATGCGTCGCGTAGCGGCTCACTTCGATCACCTGCGGAACTTTTACGAGGAACTTATCGAGCGGATCGTTCGTCAGCGTGTAGTGACGCCAGAGTTTATACGCAGAGTAGATGCGCTCGACCGGGTTGCGGAACGAGCAGATGATTTTGCATCGCGGAATATGAATCGCGATGCGCTCGGCGGCTTCGGGAAAGCCGAAGTACGGATTGATCTCGCCAATCGGGCGGATGCGGTCGGCGTCGCGAAAGTGATGCGCGTACCATTCGATTCCCTTGGAATAGTTGGTGGTGAAAAAATCGGTCTCCTTGATTCCGGCCGGCAGATTCACGCGGCCCTTCAGGACTTCGTGCAGCCACGTCGTGCCAGTGCGGCCCGGGCCGACGCCGATGAAGTCGGGCAGTCGCAGATCGCGCGCGCTGTTGGGAGAGTTCGCCATTGATTTACGCAACCGTTGCGCGCCGCACCTGCGGCTTTTTCCATGCTGAGAGATCGATGCGGAGCAACTCCTCGAGCGCCTCGACTTCCGGCAGGTAGCGCTCGCGCAGGCGTTGCTCCTGTTCGGGCGTGAGACGGCCGAAAGGCTCGCCGCGTCCGTAACAGAAATCCCACACGCCCGCGCGCTCGAGCAGGTTGATCGCACCGTAAGCCTGATGACCCTGCAGCCGGTACATCATCTTCCGCGCGCTGCGAGCGAGTCTGCGGCTCTTGGGAGCGCGCGCAAACGAATGGACATCATCGCCGATTTCCGGGCGCGCGGAAAGTGCGATGCGCTCGACGTCCATGAAATCAGTTACGCGGTCGAGATACGACTGCGGCTGCGCGCGCAATTCGTCATACATCGTGACCAGCACATTCTCGCGGCCGAATAAGTCGAACCACGTCTTGAGATGAGACGCGTAGCGATTGCCGCTGCCGAGATTGGGACGCGATTTCAGGACCTCGTCGAACGATCCGTGCGCCCACGCGAAATGAACCACCAGCTTGTAGGCTGAGAAAGTGTGATCGACCGGATCGCGCAGCGTGGTGATAATGCGGCAATCTGGAATGTGGGTCTTGATGCGGCCGGGCGCGAGCGGATGAAAAAAATACGGACAGATTTCCGCGATTTTGCGATCGCCGGTGGCGTAGCGAAAGTGACGCGCGTACCAGTCGATGCCCTTGTCGTAGAACGTGTTGAAGAACTGCGTCTCCTTGACGCCGTGCGGCAGATCGACCCGCCCCTCGAGCACGCGATGCAACCATGTGGTGCCCGTGCGGCCGGGACCAGCGCCGATAATCTCGGGCAGCCGACGGGGCGACAATTGGCTCATCCCACCGCTAGCCGCTGAGAGCCGGGCTCCGTCGAGGACTGGCGCGACCGGCCGGCGCGAGGCTTTTTCCATGATGAGAGATCGATGCGGAGCAGTTCTTCGAGGGCTTCGACCTCGGGCAGATAGCGCGCACGCAAGCGCGCGTCCTGCTCGAGCGTCAGCGGAGGATACAGCTCGCCGCGTCCAGCACAGAAATCCCACACACCGGTGCGCTCGAGCAGGTTGACGACGCCATATGCCTGGCGGCCCTTGAGCCAGTACTTCACCTTCCACGCTTTGCGCGCGAGTCTTCGATTTTTGGGAGCGCGCTTGAATGCGTTTACGTCGTCGCCTATTTGCGGCCGGTCGGCGAGAGAGATTCGATCGATGTCGACGAATTCGGTCACCCGATCCACATATCGCTGCGGGTCCGAGCGCATCTCGTCATACATCGTGACGAGAACATTTTCGCGACCGAAGTGATCCCACCATCCCTGGAGATGTGACGCGTAACGATTGCCCTTCGCCATCGAGGGCCAGACGCTCAGGGTGTGCTCGAAGCCTCCGCGACGGGCCTCGGCGGAATAACGCAGCGCCTTGTACATCGAGTACAGGCGATCGACCGGGTCGCGCATCGTGACGATGAACTTGCAGTGCGGCATGATCGTCTTGATGCGATCGAGCGTCACGGTGTCGAAGAAGTAGGGACAAACCTCGGCGACCTTCCGCTCGCCGGTCGCGTAGCGAAAATGGCGCGCGTACCAATCGAAGCCCTTGTCATAGAAGGTGGTGAAATAGAGCGTCTCCTTGACGCCGTAAGGCAGATCGACGTGGCCCTCGAGCACGTTATGCAGCCAGGTAGTGCCGGTGCGCGGCGGACCGATTCCGAGAAACTCTGGCAGCCGGTACTTCACGTTCTGGCTCATCCTCGTGCCAGCCTCGGAGTCCGAGGGGCGCGTGACTCTTTCCATCCGGAGAGATCGATCGCGAGCAATTTTTCGAGCGCTTCGACTTCCGGCAGGTAGCGCTCGCGCAAACGTTCATCCTGCTCCGGAGTGAGACGCGGATACGGCTCGCCGCGGCCCTGGCAGAATTCCCATACTCCCGCGCGCTGCAGCGCGAACCGCACGCGATACGCACGGTGGCTGTTGAGCCAGTCGATGATGGCGCTCGCGCGACGGGCAAGCCGGCGATTTTTCGGCGCGCGCGCGAACGAGTTTATATCGCTGCCAAGATCGGGACGGGGCGAGAGCGTGACACGCGCGATGCCCATGAAGTCGCAGACCCGATTGAGATACGCCTGCGGTTCTGCGCGCAGCTCATCATAAATCGTCACCAATACATTCTCGCGGCCAAAGCTATCGAACCATGACTCGAGCTGCGACGCGTAACGGTTGGCGCCGCCGAGATTTGGCGAGGCTTCGATCACCTGGTCGAGCGTTCCACTTCCCACTACGCCGTAGTGACGCTGGAGTTTGTACACGGAATACATTCGCTCGACCGGGTCGCGCATGGTCGCGATGATTTTGCAATTTGGAATGTTCAGCTTGATGCGCTCGCGGGCCTGCGGTCTGAAAAATACGCCGGGACAAATCTCGACGATTTTTCGGTCGCCGATCGCGTGGCGAAAGTGGCTGGCGTACCACTCGATTCCCTTGTGATCGAAATGCTCGAAGAAGTGCGTGTCTTTAACGCCCGCGGGCATGTCCACCGAGTCCCGCAGTGCGTTGTAGAGCCAGGTCGAACCGGTGCGCGGGGGCCCGATTCCAATAACGTCGGGGAGCCTCATCGGCCATATTTCATATGAATTAAGTGCGCAGCGCTAGCCGAGGTCGGCGATCGACTGCTCCAGAATCGTCATGCCTTCGTCCATCAATTCGGGGGACGCCGTCAGCGGCGCCAGGATTCGGATAACGTTCGCATGGATTCCTGCGGTCAGCAGGATTAGGCCGCGCTCGGATGCACTTATCGCCAGACGTTTTGCGAGTTCGGGGGCTGGCTCTTTGGTCACGCGGTCGCGGACCAGCTCAAGAGCGAGCATCGCACCGAGGCCGCGTACGTCGCCGATGACAGGGAAGCGCTCGCGCATCACCTCGAGGCGCGCGCGAACCAGCACGCCCTGCTTTTCCGCGCGCGCGAGCACGTGCTCGTCGCGAAATACGTCGAGCACGGCGAGCGCCGCGGCGCATGACACGGGACTGCCGGCAAACGTGCCGCCCAGACCGCCGGGTGCGACGCTATCCATGATTGCTGCGCGGCCAATCACGCCGGAGAGCGGGAATCCTCCGGCGATGCTTTTGGCCATCGTGATGAGGTCGGGCTCGACGCCAGCGTGCTCGACGCCGAACATCCTGCCAGTGCGACCGAAGCCGGTCTGGATCTCGTCGGCGATAAAGACGATGCCGTGGCGATCGCATAGCGCGCGCAGCTCGCGAAGAAACTCGAATGGCGCGACATTGAAGCCGCCCTCCCCTTGCACCGGCTCGATGATAATCGCGGCGACGCGCGACGGCTCGACTGACGACTTGAACAGCGTCTCGATCGCGGCGAGGCTCTTCTCGGTGCTGCCGCCGCGATAAGCGTCGGGGAACGGCACGTGAAAGGTGTCGGCGGGAAACGGCCCGAATCCCGCTTTGTACGGATTTATTTTGCCAGTGAGCGCGAGCGCCATGAGCGTTCGTCCGTGAAATCCTCCGGTGAACGAAATGATCGCTGAGCGGCCGGTCGCATGCCGCGCAATCTTGACGGCGTTCTCGACCGCCTCTGCGCCAGTGGTCAGAAAGATGGATTTCTTTGGTGCTGAGATCGGCGCCAGTTGATTCATTCGCTCCGCCAGCCTGATGTACGACTCGTACGGCGTTACGCCGAAGCAGGTATGAGTGAAGGCTTCGAGCTGAGCCTGCACCGAGGCCATCACATGCGGATGGCGGTGACCGACGTTGAGCACCGCGATTCCGCCGCCGAAGTCGATGTAACGGCGCCCGTCGGCGTCCCAGATTTCCGCGCCGGACGCGTGGTGCGCAAGGATGGGAATCGGCACGCTGACGCCGCGTGGAATGGCGGCGGCGATGCGCTCGGCTAAAGTGGCTTCTGTGTTCATTAACGACTGAGTAACAGTTTCGTACGCGTCAGAAAATCAGTAATAATTGACCTCGACACATCAGACTGATACTTCGAGGGGATCGGGGAAATGGGTGGGGGATACGCCGCGGCGGCCCTGATGCGGACAGGCGGGACTTCCGGCGCGACGCTCGCGAACGGATGAAAAATTGGGGATAAATACGAACGCCGAAAGTTCAAAGCTTTACGAACCGATCGTACCGTCGGACCAGATTCAGTATCGCGAATACAAGCTGCTGCTGAAGCCGGACCTGTTTCCCGACGAGAAAGCATTTCACAAATTCTGGAAACTGGGGCATCACGCGGCCAAGTCGCTCGGCATCAAGCTCGGCAAGATGGACGAAGCGATCAAGCCCCATCAGCGCGAGGTGGTCTTCTACGACACTCCCCACTTCAAGCTCTACAATCACGGCTTCATCCTGAGAAAACGCACCTTCTACCATCACAGCGTTCCCGACGCGCATCACGAACTGGTGCTCAAATTTCGCCATCCGGAAAAGAAGGTGGCGCTGGCGGTGGATCCTCGCCCGCTGTTGCCGTGCGAGTACACGATGAAGTTCAAGGAGGAGATCCTCCTGCCCAAGGATGGCGCGCTCGGGATGCGGCTGGTGTATTCGCACAACTGCGAGCTCGACA
The DNA here is from genome assembly GCA_963733715.1 of uncultured delta proteobacterium. Classification (GTDB taxonomy): domain Bacteria; phylum Desulfobacterota; class Binatia; order Binatales; family Binataceae; genus Binatus. The sequence continues at coordinate 344,062 of CAVTEN010000023.1, read as the reverse complement.
CGCCTAACATCATATTGACGCAACGATTCGAGACTACCGCCGACGCGTTTCCGGCACTCAAGAAGATCGATGCGAATCCGAAGGCGGCGCTGAGTATCGTGAACGGCGTTTCGATCCAGGAATATATGGTCGATCTCGGGATGCTGGACTTCGGGCACAAGCTCCAGGCGAAGGCGAACCTTGCGGTATGGCGCGTGCGCACGACTAATACGCCGATAGTGGCGGAGTTCGCCTATCAATTGAAGTTCGACAGTCCCGAAGCGGTGCGTCGCAAGCAGCGGGAGCTTTCCGAGTTTTTCTACACGGCCTTGCAATCGCGGGCCACAGACTGGGTGCAGCGTGGAACAACTAAAACCGCCCTTATCTACGGATACGGAAACGCCAGTCTCAAACACCAAGAGTGAGCCCGATCTTCATCCGAGCCTGCTGACCCTGTTCAGGATCTTCCTGCTCGCGGGAGGGCTGAGCTTCGGCGGCGGCGCCGTCGCCTATTTGCGCGAGTACCTGGTGCGTGAAGAAGGATGGCTCGACGACGAGGGATTTCTCGGCGCGATGGAGATTAGCGAGACGCTGCCGGGGCTCAACGCCGTCAACATGGCGATCATCATGGGCGACAATCTGCGCGGCATCGCAGGCGCGGCGGTGTCGGTCATCGGGATGCTGCTGCCGGGATCGATCGTCGTGATGGTGCTCGGGATTCTGTATCAATCGAATCACGACAACCCCGACGTGAAACGTTTCCTGCTCGGGATCGCGGCTGCGGCCGTCGGCCTGCTGTCGGCGGTGACGCTGCAAATCGGTCGGCGGCAATTTCGCCAGCTTCCCGACATCGCAATTATCGCAGTAACTTTTTTCGCGGTCAGTTTCCTCAAACTGCCGCTGTTCGTGGTGCTGCTGGGTGTCGGGCCTATATCGGTCTGGCTGTATCGCCCGCACGTTTCAGAACCGCGCGCGGAGGATGAACATCTGCCGTTCCATCGCGGCCCGCGTCATCACTGGTTTCGTCACTAGCAAATGAGATCTAAAACCGCATGACACGATTGATACATCTGTTCCTGGTCTTCTCGCTGCTGTCAGTGCTGGCTGTAGGCGGCGGCACCGCGGTGCTGCCCGAGATGCAGCACATGACGGTGCATACATTTCACTGGCTGACGGACGCGCAGTTCCGCAACATCTACAGCCTCGGGCAGGTTGCGCCGGGGCCGAACATGCTGATGGTGCTGGTTATCGGCTACAAGCTGGCGGGATGGGCCGGCATGGTGGTGGTGGGAATCGGATTTTTCCTGCCCGACTGCATCATCACGTTGTTCGTGAATCGATGGTGGGTGCATCTGGGCGGGTGGCCGTGGCGCACCTCGATTCAACGCGGACTGGCGCCGGTGGCGATAGGACTCATGACGTCGGGAACGTACGCAATCGCGAAGCTGTCGATCGTGAACCCGCAGACCCTGGCGATCGCCGTCGTGGTGTTCGCGATCCTGCTCTGGCGCCACGTCAATCCGGGCGTGCTGGTGCTGGTGGGCGGCGCCGCTTATGTACTGTTGAGCTAGGTGGCACAGACTTTAGTCTGTGATTCTCCTCATCTACCGGAAGAATCACAGACTAAAGTCTGTGCCACTTTCACAAATGAAGAAAAGAAAACGCCGGCAGGAGTGGATGCTCCTGCCGGCGTTTTCGCAATCAGGATCGTCAGGCTACATGTGTCCGACTTCGGACATCTTCACCATCGCTTCGGTGGTGAAGAACGCGCGGTCCACCGCGCCCATGTTGATGTACCAGCATTCGCGCTCGGGCGTCTCGATGCCGGGCAGGTAGCACATGGTGGCCTCACTGCTCTGCACATCCTGAGACGACGCGCCGACGACGAATTCACGCTTGAAAGGATAGATGGCGACTTTGGCGTCCGGAACTGGACGGTCGCGATATGCCAGCCAGTAAACGTGGTTGCGGAACAGTTCGCCGCGACGATCGTACGTGTCGATGTACGGCTCGAACCACATTTCAGAATCCATGTAGATGACCGTCTTGGAATCGATCGCCTGGGAGTTACCCTGGCCGCCCATAATGCGGCGCGGCTCTGCCGTCACGATATACATGTGGCGCATCTGCCAACGCTCGGGGCACGCACTGGCGCCGCCGTCAGTGGCGCATCGAATTTCCGGTGAATGCTCGGCGTCAACCGTCGCGAGCATCTCTTTCTCGCCAAGGAATTTGTAGTTGTACTGTTCGGTCTTGGGATTGAAGCCCGAATAGTGATCGGGATCCCAGGTCTGCGCGCCGGTCGCGCTCGAATTGAGCCCTTCGTTCAGACGGCGCAGGCGCCGCGAGCCGGTGTTCCAGGCCCAGGTGTCGTCACCGTGACTCGGATCGGCGTAGCGATAACGCAGGAGGCTGGTGCCGCGGGCATCCTGGGGCGCGAGTTGCGGGCCGAGCAGGAATAGCCACAGGCGGTTGGTCTTTTTGAAGTCAGGATCGGTTGGCAGCGGCTCGACTTCGGTTCGACCGACGAGATCGTAACCGGCATAGTGCCCGAGCTGTCCATACGCGACTTCGAAGAACGGCTTATTGTATCCGCTGTAAACCGTGTCGCAGTCGAAGTATCGCAGATCGTAGTCGTCCGATTGAATCGGCCGGAACACGTTGTTCCAAACGACCTTGGTCGCGACGTCAGGATCGTTCGCGTCGATCAGCGGGAACGGCTGCCCAGCGACGTAGCCGATGACAGTGCGGTGATCTTTCGAAAGCGCCACCTGCGAAGAATACTTTTCAGTCGCATCCTTATAAGGAGGCGGCCAATCAACGCGCACGGTCGGCACGATCTTCATCGTCATGCCGTGCTGGACTCTGTAAAACACCCCGGGTGAAACGAGATCCTTCACCTGTGCCGAGTTGTCCGGAGTGATGAAGTCGCCCGGCTTGACACCTGCCTCCCCAGGCAGGCTCATGGCCGCGAGGGCGAGCAACGCAATGCCCCCGACGACTACCGATTTGCGAATCCCCAATGTCCCCAATAGCATTTCGAACCTCCGTAACGAGCCATGAAACGTTTTCTTTCGTCTCGACTAAAAGCCTCTTGGTGTGAACTTTTCACACCTATTGTTGCTATTAGAACGGTGGGACGCAGATGTCAATCAGACTAATTGCGATTCGGTGCAAATTTACCTATTGCGTTCCGAAAGGCACGGGCTTACTTGGGCTGAAATCGCCTATTTAAGGGTGGTCCGCCATGCGGATTCCGGCCTGCGGCGGTAGATACCCTTATCTCGCGCCAACATCCCGCATCCGATCATTTCACGGCGCAGCGTCGCGCAATCGTGATGGTGCAGCTTGAGGAGCGCGTTCACCTGCGACTCGGTGTAACTAATGTCCGGCTCAAAGAAACCGACCAGCCACTTCAGGATTACCAGTCGTTTTTTGTAACTGACCGGAATTTCCAGCAGACGCTGTCCGTCGACAAAGATGTCGAGGATTTTTCTGTCGGAGCCGCGGGCCTCGGCCGATATCGCCAGCCGGGCGATACTGTCGCGGCTGAAGACGGTGCGGCTGATCTGTCCGAGCACCTCTTCATTCAAGCGGTACCAGCGAAAATTGCCGTCGGCGCGTTGTCTTACGAGGTCGAGCTGCTTGAGCATACCCAAATGATGCGAGACGGTCGGTTCCCTCAATTCGAGGATCGACGCGAGCTGCTGGACGCTGTGCTCGGCGGTGGAGAGCAGGCCAATTATCTTGAGGCGGCTCTCGTCGGCCATCGCCTTGCAGAACTGAAGCATGATTTCTGGCTGTCGCGGATTCATCGTAAGCAGCTCAACTACTTTGACACATATCTAATTAGATACATATCAAAATACTTCAGATGATTCCAAACGCTCGTGCGGGTCTGCCTGACGAGTTTATTTCACCCTTCGTCAACCAGTCGTTAATGCTTCGGTAACGTCCATTTGGCAGGACAGACCAACTGGAGCGGCCACATTCGGACGCTACCATCGGGAGGAAGGAGAAATTATGGGCATGCGGAAGACCGCGATCGTAGCGTTGGTAGCGATGGCCTGGGCGGGCGCACCGCTCCTGCAGGGGGTGTCGTTCGCGCAGCCCGCGCCGGGCGCGATGGCGACCGAGAAGATGGCATCGAGCCTGTCGCCGGCGGACAAGGATGCGCTGATGAAAAAACTCGCGGAGGCCAAGAAGCACGACAAGATTGCGCGCGCGGGATGGTCGCAGGAGCCGCTGACACAGGCCACCTACGATAAAAAAATTGACGAGATCAAAGATCTGATGGCCAAGCTGAAGAACGGCGAAGACTTCCCGCTGAGCGCCGCCGACAAAGCTATGGCGTCGCCGCATAGCGCCCCGTACTGAAGATCCACTGGCGAAAAATTCGAGGGCGGTCCGATTGCGGGCCGCCCTTCGATCTATTCTTTGTACTCCATGTGGAATTGGTGCATCACGCGATGGAGGATCGGCGTCAGCAGAATTCCTACCACCGCGATCAACGCGAGCCCGCTGTAGAGCGCGTACACTGACGCGAAAACTTTTCCGGCGGTGGTCTTGAGCGGATCGACCGGACCCATGCCGCCCAGGATCATCGACGCGTTCAGCAGCGAATCAACCCACGGCAATCCGTCGAGATAGTGGTAGCCGCAGACGCCGACCGCGAGCGAGACCACAACGACCGCGAATGCCAGAGCAGCCCATCGGGCGACGCGCCGGACGAACAAGGGGAACGGCAGCAGGGTTTCGTGACGATGCTCGAACCACCGACTCCGTGCTGATTTCGTGCTGCCTGCTGATTTCTTAGGAATGATGCACAAGCCTCGATTTGCGTCAGGGACGTTTGGGCTGCGCTACAACTCGTGAAAGATAAATCACGTTGTTGTCGTTGCGGCGCTCGTAGCGCGCTTCATCGGTTAGCGAACGCAGGATGTGGAGGCCGAGTCCGCCGGGGGTTCTGGTTTCGAGCGGCCCTTCGAGATTGGGCGGCGGCGCTTTGAGGGGATCGAACGCGCAGCCATCGTCGACAAATTCGATTTCCAAGCGACCGTCGTTGAGCGCGAGCACGATTTCGGCGCGTCCGCACTCCGGTCGATCCGGATATCCATATTTCATCAGGTTGGTGATCAGCTCTTCGAGTAAGATGAAGATGCGCGATGCTTCATCGGCGGCGATCGCATGTTCCTTGACAAATGTCGCGACGAAGCCGTCCACCTCGGCCAGCGCGCTGGAATCGGATCGGATGATAAGGCGGGATTGCATCGTTAATCGCATCAGATTATCGGCCTATTGCGGCGGTTGCCATGGCTGGCTTCTGGCGCCACGCGGCGATAATCTGCACGCCGAATCGTGTCAGAATTCGGGAGGGAGGCCAAATGAATCCGGTAAATCGAGCTTGGCGCGCGGCCTTCCGTCTCGGCTTAATCGTGACACTGCTGGCCGTCGTCGGTTCCGCAGCGAACGCAGATAACTCCCAGGTCGGGCAAATCAAGACGGTATCAGGACAGGCCGAGATTGTGCGCAGCGGTGCCCGCATCGTAGCGCGGGTCGGTGATTCACTCTACGAAAAGGACACCATCGAGACGGGGCCCGACGGCTCGATCGGAATCACCTTCATCGACAACACCGTGATGTCGAGCGGCCCGGATAGTCAGATCGTGCTCGAGGACTACAAGTTCAACTCGAGTAACTTCAAAGGCTCGATGCTGGCCGACATGAACCGCGGTACGCTCTCGATGATCTCCGGCGATATCGCGCGCAGTTCGCCCGGAGCGATGAAGGTCAAAACGCCGACGGCAATTCTCGGCGTGCGCGGAACCCGGTTTGTAGTCGAAGTCAAAGACAACCGCTGATCATGCGGCGCATTGCACTGATTCCGCTTCTTCTGTTGCTGGCGTCTTGTTCCAGCCGCCAATCGCTTTTCGTCGTTCTGCCAAATCCGGACGGCAGCTCGGGCGCGGTGACAATCGAGGACGGCCAGAAGTCGGTTCTGCTGGACCATCCTTATGCGGCCGGAGAAGTACGAGGAGGTGTCGCCGCGCCGGTGAAAGTCGACCAGGCGCAGGTTCAGCAGATCTTCGGCAACGCTCTTTCCGCCCAGCCAATCCTGCCTGCCCACTTCGTGCTCTACTTCGAAAAGGACAGCGACATTTTGACGCCGGACTCGAAGCGCCAGTACCTGGCCGTGTTCGCGGATATCAAACGCCGAAGTGTGTACGAGGTCGAGGTGATCGGGCATACCGACACTCTCGGCACCGTGCCGCACAATCAGCAGCTCTCGATGAGCCGCGCGGTAATGATTCGCGAGCGGCTGGAGCACGACCGGATCAGTGCCAAATCGATCTCGGTCGCGGGCCGCGGGCAACTCGATCTCGCAGTGCTGACGGCAGACCAGGTGGCGGAACCGCGAAATCGACGCGTTGAAATCACCGTACGCTGATCAACTCGAGGAAATGGGACCGAGCCAGAGGACCGCGAGCAGCGTAATGTCGTCGGCCTGCTCCGCGCCTGCGGCGAAACGGCGGACATCGTCGCGCACGAAATCGATTACAGCTTTCGCGCCCGTCGTCGGCGCTGACGCGAGCAACTGCTTCAATCGCGCGGCCGAGTACAAAGTCTGGTTGTTGTCCTGAGCCTCGGTCACTCCGTCGGTATACGCAAGCACCATCTCGCCGGGCGCAAGCTGACGTTGCTCGATCGAATACTGAAAGTCGTCGACCGTGCCGAGCGGCGGTCCTCCCGCAAGCGGAAGACTTTCAGGCTCGGAGCCCGCGCGCATCACGAACGGCGAGTCGTGGCCGGCGTTTACGTAAACGAGCATGCCCGACGTGAGGTCGAGGATTCCGGCGAACACCGTCACGAACATCATGTTGGTGCCGCCGGCGCCAAGTTCCTCGCTCGCGGCTGAAATCTTGTCGTTCGCCTCGTTGAACACACGGTCGAGCGCGCTCCGATAACGCAACGTCGCGGTGTGCAGCACCTCTTTCGTCATCGCCATGAACAAAGCGGCCGGCACTCCCTTGCCTGACACGTCGGCAATCGCGAAAGAGAGATGTTCCGGATCGAGCAAAACGAAATCATAGAGGTCGCCGCCGACCATTCGCGCGGGCTCGATGGAAGCGAAGACCTCGACGTCGGATCGATCGGGCGGGCCTGGGAAATGCCGCGGGAGCAGGCCAAGCTGAATTGCTCGGGCTGCGTTCAGCTCGCCGTCCAGCCGAGCTTCCATTTCACGCTCGTGTTGCAGCTCGGCCGCGAGTCGGCGGCGCCCCGCTTCTGCGACGCGCAAGTTCTCCGACAACATGACGCCGAACACGAGCATCGAGGACAATGCGGGATAGACGCCGTCGAGCAGGAGTTTCGAAAATTTGAAGCTGGCGAGAGCTGAGACGAAGAGAATCGCGACGAGGCTTAGCAGCGCGGTGCCAGCTATTCGCGGGCTCTCGTAAGGCAACGCAAAAATGATGACGAGTCCTGCGACCAGCATGATCGCGATCTCGATCAGGTTCATCGACGCCGGGCGGCGAAGCAGATTTCCGGTCAGCATCGATTCGAGGGTTTGCGCCCAAACCTCGATCCCCGGCATCTGGCCGAGCGGGGTCTGATCCTGGTCGGTCAATCCAAGCGCGCTCGATCCCAGGAGCACGGCGCCGCCGCGCAGCCTCGCGGGATCGTAGGAACCGTCGAGCAGGTCCGCGGCCGAGATGTAGCGGGCGTCGTACGAGGGTGTGAAATACGGGTATATGCGGCCACGGCGATCAGTCGGCAGAAACATTGCGCCGAGCCGCGCGCCCTCGACGCCTTCATTTCCAGTGACGATTCCGAGAGCGCCGGCGCCCGACGCAACCCGCAGCATTTCGAGCGCGAGGTTCGGCACCAGGTTTCCCTGGGTGACGATGAACAAGGGCACACGGCGAGTGATGCCGTCGCGATCGGTCTCCGATTCGATCGAACCCTGTCCCCGCTCCGCCGCCGCGATTTCAGGCAAGCTGCGCAGCATATCCGGATGAGTAAAAAGAAATGGGCGAGGATTGGCGCCCGATTCGAGGACCATCGTGACGCGCATCGGCGCCGCCGCGGCGTAGGCTGCCTGGTTGCTGACTCCGACCGCCAATACCGCGGGAACTCTGCGCAGAGCTGCCGCGAGGCTGGATTCGTGCGAGGGCAACTTGGAGAGCTGGCCCGCAAGGTCGGCGGGAATTTCAGGATCGGAGTCGGCCAGGCGTCCGGGCGAAAGGCGGTCGGGCTCGGCGAAGATAATATCGACGCCAAGCACGCTCGGTTTGCCCGCGGCGATCTTGTCGACGAGTTGCGCGACGCGCGCCCGCGACCACGGCCATTGGCCGAATTGCGCGAGACTCTTGTCGTCGATCGCGACGATTTCGATCGGCAGCGGCTGATACTTACGCGGCGCAAGCTCTTCGAGGAAATCAAAGCCGCGCAGCCTTAGACTCTGCACGACGGCGGGATCGAGCGCGCGCACAATCACCAGCAGCGCCAGCACCATCAGCGCCGGTGTGCGTCCGGGCTCTGCGAATATTCGACGCGGCCAGCTCAGCCGTCGAGCAGGCTGTTCCTCGGCCTTGTCCTCAGATGACAATCTCGAGTCCGTCGTACGCGGAGGTGACGGTCAACTTATTCGGGGATCCGTTGATTTCGGCGTAGCGCCGCGTCTCGCCCAGCACCTTCTCGATCATCTTGTCATCGAAGACAGGCTCGTGATGGTACATCACGAGGTGCTTGACGCGTGCGAGTTGCGCGATTTCCACCGCAATCATGTTGCTCGAATGTCCCCAATCCTCTTTCACCGAGATTTGATCCGCGAGCGAGTATTGCGCATCGAAGATCAACAGGTCGGCGTCGCGGAAAAATTCGACGAACGGATAGTTCTCGGTGAGAACGTCGAACTTGTGCTCGGAGTCGGTCGAGTAAACCATCGACTTGCCATCTTTTGAGAAGCGAAAGCCGTAGGAATCGCTCGGATGGTTCTGCCGGATAGCGGTTACTGACAGGCCGCCGATCTCGTAGGTGCGTCCCGGTTCCAATTCGACGAACTCGATGGTTGCGCCGAGCGATCGGAAATCGATTGGGAAGCAGGGATTCGACTGCTGACGAATGAAAACCTCGCGCATTTCTTTGTGGCATCCGTGAATCCGGATCACGTTGCCGGGGATGTACGACGGCGTAAAAAACGGGAACCCCATGATGTGATCCCAATGCGTGTGCGACAGGAAAACATTGAAGCGGGATTTCTTCGCGGGGCCATGCTTAGCGAGCAACGCGTTTCCGAACTCGCGCACCCCTGACCCGAGGTCGCAAAGCACATATTCATCGCCGCCAGTTTCGATCTCGACGCAGCTCGAATTGCCACCGTAGGTGCCACTAATCGAGAACGGAAGTTCCTTGGCGAGAAAATCGTCGATCGCTTCGAGGCTGTCGAGTCGATGGCCGCGCGCGACGAGCAGCGCCTCGCGGAGCTTGGTTCGCACGGCGCGGTATCCGAGGGGAGTCGGGATCGAACCGCGACTTCCCCAGAAACGGATCAACATCGGCAGTTACCCCCGTGCAGTTGTCCGCGAGTTAGCGCAAAGCCGCAAGTGCGTCCGCCGGAGCGTCGAAGACCTGCACCACCAGCGAGAAGCGGCTGATTTCGAAAATCTCCTTGACCACAGGACCGAGCGCAGCGACCGCGAGCCGGCCATTCGCCGCCTTCGATTGCTTCGATCCCATCATCAGCGCTCGCAAGCCGGCGCTCGAAACGTACTCGATGCTTGAGAGATCAACCAGTACCACCGCACCGGGAGTCAAAGCGGCGAGCAGTCTGGCTTGGAAGGCCGGGCTCGTGTCGTTGTCGATTCGTCCGGCGGGACTAAGGATCAGAATGTTGCCATCGCGCCGCTCGCCGATATCCATGGAAACCTCCCGAATTTCCAATGGCCAATGTGAGTGTAACCTTTGCGCACAATTCTCACATTTCGTCGATCAGGCGCAAGATCAATGACCGCTGAGAGGCTGGTCTGTCGTGGGTCAGGAGCTTTAGTTCATCCCCTGAATCCAGGATGCGAGGTGACCCGGGCGGGGCGAGGTTGAGCCGCTCCGCCCGGGTCTAGCGTAGGTGGGAAGATCAGAGCGACGCGGCGGCGCTCGACGCTTGATCGATCAGGCTCTGCGCCTGGGAGATCAGCGACTTCGCCTGCTTCTCGTCGATCGATTGTCCACCGAATTCAGCTCCTTCGATTAACGCCTTCATCTGTGCGGCAAGGTTGTCCCGCTGAACGGTCCACGCGGCGATCTGCGCTTCGAGCTGCGTGTAGGTCGCGTCGTTCATCGACGTGCTCTGAAGCGCGTGCGTCGAGATTGCAAGCGTGCTCATCGCGAGCTGGCCGAACGGCGCGTTGATCTGCTTGTACGCCTGTCCGAGCCTCAGCAGCGTCTCGTGATGCGCATGAAGATTGGCGCTCAGCGCGTTCGGCTGAATCAGCTCCATCAGAACGCGGCCGTCATGCTGATAGTCGTCGGTGAGTCCGCTCAGGAACATAATCGTCGGCCGCACGTCGGTGTGATCGGAGAAGAAATTGTCAGTCACGCCGAGATTGTTGACGCCCGGACCTGCGATGCCGATAAAGGTGCGCGCGATCTCCGGCTGGATGTCACCGTGATTCCAGGCGAAGCCAGTGCCAACGGACGGAGTTGTGCTGCCGCCGGACAGGAAGAAGAAGTTGGGATCGCCGAAGAACGTAAAGGTGGGAGTGCGTGCAGGATCGGCCTGCGTCACCATATGGAGCATCGACTCTTCGACCGGATCAGCCATCGCCACCATCAGATTCTCAGTCAACCCGGTATGCAGATTTTCCGCGGTCAGACCGGCCATCGTCTGCTCGAGCTTTCGCGCGGAGGGGTCGGTAGGGGGCGGCTGGCCCGGGATGTAGACGGTGGGCGCATCGTCGGTGTGAATCGAGAAAGGGGTAGAATCACCCGCGGCGGCAGCCAGTCCGTTCAAGTTGATGTCGAGTTCGCCGACACCGGGGACGGGCGAAGTCGCGTAGGTGCAGGGCGTGGTCACGCCGTCGCAGCCGGGATTGGTCGGGGCAGCGCCGACGAAATGATCGCCCTCGTCAGGAGTGAAGACGAACAGAGTATTGCTCTGATCAATTCCCTCGCTCTTGAGATTGGCAAAAAATGTCGCGAACGCGGCGTCGTAATCCTTAAGCTGCTTGACGTAAGGCGCTTCGCCCGGACCGAACGTACCCTCAGTGGAGAGGCTGTGCCCTTCCTGATTGTCGTGCGCGTCGGCGATGTACGCGAATACAACGGGGATGCCCTTCTTGAGCATCGCCTCGACCATCGCAAGCGTCTGGGCCGGGACCGGATCGAAACCGGGAAACGAGTTCAACGGATTGCCGTTGTAGTCATTGGGGTTGCCGAGCACCGGGTAAATGTACTTCGCGCCGAACAACGCCTGGTAGCCGGTATAGCCAGCGGGCTCGCTCGGCAACAAATCGTTCACGCCGCCATTTGCTGTCGTACAAAGCGAGCTGCCTTGAGTGCAATGGATCGCTTCACCGATGAAGTCGTTGGTCCGATTCGGCTCCGCCTCGGACAATTGTGATGAGGGGTTGCCGAAGACCTTGGCGACGTCGAACGGCGATCGCTCGAGCACGATGTTGGCAGTCGAGTAGGCGCCGACGTCGCATCCGGCACGCGTGAACGGCACCCACGGCGCGGGAACATTTTCTCCCGACGGCGTAGTCAGCGCGAAGGTGCTGTCCATGGTGGCTGGGGTGATGTCTTTAACGAGGTCGGTCCAATAGAAGAACGACGAAGGGAATGCGACGCCGGCAGGATCGAAAACGCCAAAATTGTTGGCGACCGCGATGCCGTCGTCGTCGGAATACAGGCCGATCTGGGTCGTGAGAATGTCGTTGGCGGTGTGGGAGATCAGCACCGCGTGATCGCCGGCGTCCAGCGTGCCGTTCTGTTTGATGAAATTCAGCAGATGGGGCATCTGCTCGAGATCGGACGGCACGTTCGGGTTGTCGCGAGTGAAATGGACGTTGTCGAACTCGACGTAAACGACGTGTTCGACTCCGTTGCCGAGCTGACATGCGGCGCGAGCGCGCGCCGGCCAAGCAGCCGCTACGAGCAGGATTGCGCCAGCCAGCAAGGCAGGCGCAAGGTTCAAGAATTTTTTGCGAGAGTCCACAGTGATGTTCCTCCTTGGTGATGTGCGCGCAGAATCAGCGAGCGACCGCGATTCTGCGTCGCGTGATTACCGATCGAAGCAGGCGAATGAATAGCGCGCGATGTTCAGCGGATGTGTGAACGATCGAAAGAAGGAGGATTAAAAGTTATGCGCAGAATTGTGACGGCGCACTTAGTTCGATGGTGGGACTCGGACTGTCAGCACGTGAGGGCCGCGGAAATAGCGGTCGAACTCGCCGCCGACGTAATTCCAATTGTCTGCCGGACTAAACCACGCGTCCATGGTGGGCAGGAACGGCGCGATCAATAGGTTCAAGGCGCCGAGGTCAGGCCGCATATCGATCCGGAACAGATTGCCGGAGTAATAAGGCCAATGCTCCGAACGATCGGGAAGCGACGCCTTGACGCTGAAGATCTCAGGACCGGGAGCGCATGCGAACGCGTGAAACCTGATTTCACGACTCCCATGCCGAAGATTCGTGACCATCATCAGCAGCCCTGACGCACCAGCATAGGAATCCGCCGGTACGTCAAGCTGAGACTTGCGCACCTTCGTCTTGCCCGACGTGTAACTCGTGCACGACGCGACCCCAGACTTAGCGTTCAGAATATCGACCATGTGAAGCGTGCCGTCGGCGTTGAAGAATGAGTGCTCATAGGTGTCAAGCTTGAGCGTTGAGCGCGCGTCTTTCATGTCGAGCCGCACATCCTCACTATCGCGCTCGCCGTCGAGGTACCTGGTGTCGCCTTTGATCTCTTCGGTCGAGTTGCTTCGCAAAACTGTGAAGCGGGTAGCTCCGATCTTCTGCTTGCCATCGGCACTCAAGATGTTGAACTGCAGCCCGCCGAAATCTGAGGCGCCGGCGCCAGCGATCGAGTTGCCCCAAGCCGCGGCCGATACAGCCAGAGAGAACGCGATCAGAAGCGAAGCAACGGTGGCAGCCCGGACGTTGGTCAAATGCCGTAGTGAATTTCTGATGCGAACTGCCTCGCAGTTGCTGTGCGCCCGAAGCTCCAGTTTGCGGATCGATGATGAGAGATCAGCTGCGTTGAGAATTTCAGGAATCTCAAACACCGCGCGGTTGTCGTACGCTTTCACGTTGGCTTGCAAGCGGATGAAGTGTTCGCGATTCAGCATGGTCGAAATCGCACTAGCGATTTCCCGAAATGAGGGCAGCACTATTCCGAACTCATTCTGCGCGATCCAATCGGTGTTGAAGCGCTCCTGCACCATCGTCCAGGCGTTGCGCTCAACGATAAGCGGGAGCGCCATGACCAGAGCCTCGCTGATGCTACCCGGACCCGGCTTGCCGATGAAAAAATCCGCCAGCTTCATGAAGTAGGGAATTTCCTGCGTGAAACCCACGCAATGAAATGGATAACGGAGGCCCATACTTTCGATACGCTCGCGCAGCTTGTCGTTGTAACCGCAAATGAAAATGAGCTGAGTCTTGAGCTGGGCGGTTTCGATTCGTTTGGCGATCGTCGCCATCTGACTCGAGCCGTAGCTGCCGAACATCACGATGCCCGTCGATAATTCGGGGTCAAGGCCCAGCCGGACTCGCTCGGCTTCGCGGTTCATCTCGATGGGCCGATAGAACTCGGGACGCACGATCATCCCCGAGGTGCGAAATACGCGCTCCGCCGAATGGCCCATCGCGATCGCCTGATCCGCCGCGGCTTCAGTGCCGCAAACCAGGTACTGCTTCTGGCGTTCGATCCAGAAATGCGGCGGACAGTCGGCGAGGTCGGTCAGAATTGTAACCATCGGAGTTTCGGATCGTCGATTCATCGCGTCGGCCTGTTGCAGTCCTTGCAAAATCGCGTGATTGAAGTTCGGGATCATCGAGACCACCAGCTCGGGCCGCGAGCGCTGCCAATGGCGCGCCAGCAGTTTGATAATCGTCGGCTCGAGCTGCCGAATCAGCATCTGGGTAATCCGCAGCAGCGCGCCGGTGCCGATGGTAAGACCGTACTTGAGCTGCGAGTTGTAGAAATCCTCGACGCGCACGCCGGTGAGGCGGCGAATTACATCGGCCGGCTCGAGCAGCTCGCGCAGATTGATCGGATTGATATTCCACGAACGATGCTGTTGGCGGGCCGCCGATATCAGTGCGGTCGCCGACGCGCGATGTCCGCCGCCCGCATCGAAATAGATCAGATCGATCCGTGAATCCGAGTGACTCGTCCATTCTTGTCGGTGAGTTGTCACGAAGTCGCCTCCTGCGGCATCAGCGCCGAAACCGAAATGTTCTGCGGTGAAGGACTCCATCGCAGGACTTGCAGCGTCCCGTCGCGCTCCTCGACAACGGCAGTCCGGTTGTGCACCCAATCGCCGTCGTTTACGTACAAGACGTTTCCGATCAGCCGATGATCTGAACGATGAATGTGCCCGCAAATAACGCCGTCGGCTTTGTGGTCGCGAGCGGCCGCAAGGACAGCTCGATCGCGGAAGTCGGTCAGGAACTCGATGGCCTTGCGGGCGGGCTCCCGGAGATAGTCGGAAAGCGAGCGCCCCTCGTCGTTTCCCTGTTCGCTCTTCCGATTGTACCAGTCATGGATCCGCTGGGCGCGCGCGTATGCGGTGGATCCGATCATCGGCAGCAGCCGATTCAGATTGAGCGAGCCGTCGAACTGATGCCCATGGATCACCAGCATCCTGGAACCGTCGGCGGTCACGTGAATCAACGAACTTAAAGTAGGGATGCGGCCGAACAGTTCCTCAACCAGGCCGACCTTACCCTCGTCATGATTGCCCGGCAGGAATACCACGTTCACGCCGCCGCGACGCCATTGCACGATTTCGTCGACCAGTTCTTGTTGCGCGGAACTCCAGTGCCACGACGGTCCCCAGTTCCATCCGTCGACTATGTCGCCGACGAGATAGAGGGTCTCTGCAATATGGTGGCGCAGGAAATCGAGCAACGCGCCGGCTTTGCACGCTCGCGTGCCGAGGTGCACATCGGAGATCCAGATCGTTCGGTAGTAACTGCGTTGAAACATGGCCTACCCTCCTCCATCGTGTCCCGCACTAACTGCGACACGACCATCAACTTCCGCCTGCATCCAACGATCCGCCGAGGACTCTACTTCAGATAGGCAATCAGATATTGACTTAGATAACTACACAAATAGTGAACTGAGGCTGAAGAATGAGATAGCAAAGAATGATGAGTGCATTAGCAAGTTACTACTTGCAGATGAACGAACTGCTACGTAGATGATTAGCTATTCGATGCCGCGCGAATTGTGTCGCTGGCAAGAGGCGGAGTGACTATTCGGGCGGAGGGAGAGACCGTCGCCGTTTTTCAGTTCGCGGAGGCGTCAGCTACCTTCCGACTGCGTGCCGAATAGTGGTGAGTATGTAAATCAGATCGCGAGGCGCTTGAACCTCGCCCATCAGCGCTATCTGCGCCAGGAGCTGCATTTCGTCTGGCGTGACGTTGTGGATGCGTTGAAGTTTTTCGTTCTTCTGAAATTGTTCCCAGCTCGAGCCCTCGGTGCCCACAGGTTCAGAGAATAACGCCTCTGCATGCGGGTTCGCGAGAAAAAACAGTTCGCGGTTGTCGAGGCCGAGCACGTCAGCCAGCTTGGTAACGATCTTGTCGGAGGGATGCCGTTTGCCTGACTCGAGGTGCCCGATATACGGGGTCGAAATCTTGATCCTGGCAGCGATTTCGTCCTGCGTGAGATCCAGTTCTCGTCGCTTCGCGCGTATCACTTCGCCGAAATTCGGGGTCTTCGCTCGCGCGGGCGAAATGTCGGGTTTGGCCTTCGGGGCGCGTGGCGCAGCGGTTGTTCGTGATGAACTCTTTGTCTTCAACATACCGTGAATTACTAACACAAAGGCATATATAAACAAACAGGTAGCAGGTAATTGCTACAAGACTGGTCATGCGCTTTCTAAACGCGCGATTTGTAGAAACTTCTAACATGCCTAGATTTTCAAGAATTTTTGCTTATATCGATTAGTTGTGCTTAAGTAATCGCCAACAAGAATTCATCAAACTAACATCGTAATCCATCCGCAATTTGCTTCGCTCCACACTTCGTAACAATAGTCCTACAGGCGGTATGAGCTGAACCCTGAGGCGATTCCATGCCCGAATTTACTGAGCTTCGGATCGAGCACGGCGGCATCGTGATCACCGGGATTGAGCACCGTGGCGACGGGACGCCGATCATATTGCTGCATGGTGTGGGCGGAAATGCGCGCTGGTTCAAGCCGCTGATGAGCGCGATCGGCACCCGGCATGTGATCGCGGTGGATATGCCCGGCCACGGCGGCAGCACCGATGCGCCGAGCTGGGAAATGGAGCCGCTCGCCGAGTTGGTTTACTCGGTGAGTCGTGACTTGGTGAAGGGGCGAGCCATTTGGGGCGGGCATTCGTGGGGCGGAAAGCTGGCGGCAATGATCGCTGCGACGCATCCTGAAAGCATCGACGCGCTCCTGCTGCTCGACCCCTCGCCGGCGTCCGGCATTCCGATCCCTGCTGAGATGTTCGTCGACGCCACCTTCGCGGGCGAGTTGGGACCTTGGGGCTCGTTGGACGAAGCTACCAACGCGGTGAGAAACTTGCCGCAATATACCAACTGGAACGAGGACCTGGCGCGCGCTTTCGAACGCGGCCTGGTTCGCGGCGCCGACGGAATGCTGCGGGCACGCATTTCGCGCGAGACGCTGATCGCGGTGTGCGCTGCGGCAGGCAAGGACCACTCCGACACTATACGCAGAGTTTCCTGCCCTACTCTTTTAGTGGTGGCTGACGAAAGTGCCGGCTGGCAAGAAGCAACTAACTTCGAAGTACTTCCACACGCGACGCGCTCCGTCATCAAATCGAATCACTGGGTGATGGCCGACAATCCCGCCGAGCTGAATCGGGTGGTTGCGAGCTGGTTGGCTGCCGACGGCGCGCAGTCCGCCCGCAAAGCGACCTAAGGCCCCGACAATCAGCTGGGTTGTCAGCCCCTTGTAGTACTCCGGGCGCATCGGCTATTGCGTAGGCGTTCGTCGCAAAGGTGAGCGTCGATGGAACCGCTCAGCAACCACATTTCCCGCACTAGTAAGACGCCAGCTCCGAGCGCGTCCGATCTGACCGGCGTATCGGCCACGATGCTGATTACGCTCGCGGCGAAAGTGCTTGCGGCGACGGAAGCGCCGGACCTTCAGTACCAAGCTCACAAGTCGCTGGAAATCCTTCGTCAACTTGAAATCGATCCTCGACGTTTTAATCTCAACGCCCGTGAAGTACGGGCCGTGGTGCTTCGATCGCAATGGTTCGGGCAAACGGTCCGTCGATTTCTCGAAGGCCACCCGGACGGGATGTGCATCAACCTGGGCTGCGGCCTCGACGTAAGCTTCGAGGAACTGGAGGCCGTGGGGGAAGGTCGATTCAGCTGGATCGATGTTGACCTGCCGGAAGTGATCGCGATCCGGCGCCAGTTCTTCGTGGAGACTCCACGCCGGCGGATCGTTGCTGGCGATATTACGGACCCGCAGCTGTTCGCGACGATTCCGTGGGACGCGGGCCGGCCGGCTATCGTTGTCGCGGAAGGGGTGCTGTATTTTCTGCGGCGTGCGCAGGTCGAGTCGCTGTTCCGTGCGCAAGCGGAGGCGGCCGACGCTCGAAGCGCGAACGTCGAAATCGCGTTCGACTACGCGAGTCCGTTCGGCGCCTGGATCGTCACCCGGCGTCCCGCGCATCGACAACTCGGCACGACCTTCTCGTGGACGGTGCACAATCCGAACGAAGTACGGAGCGTCGATCCGCGGCTCGAAGTCCTCGAGGACTCGAACGTCTTCCTGAACGCGATGGGCACGGGCGCGCGGCAACTCGATGCCTTGTACCATCTTGTCAGCGGCGGCAGCTTTGGCGGATGCGCGCATCTTCGGCGCCCGGCCCGCGCATAGTTTGCGGAGAGCTCAGTTCAGGGCTTTCAGCCGATCGTCCCTCGCGGATGCTAAGGACTCTCCTGGCTGTAGTCCCACGAGACCGTGTGCGACGGCTTGAAGGTCACGACCACGACCTTGTTGCCCTTGAGCGATTTCGCGTACGCCTTGCCGAGCTTTTTGCCGAGGTACTCGACCGCCATCCTCTCGGTGCGCTTGTCGTCGATTTTTTCCTCGAGCGTGGCGCGCCCCTTCAGCACCACGGTCTTGTACGGCGCCTTCTTGGTATCGACCACCAGCGTGACGCGCGGATCGCGCACCAGGCATTTGTATTTGAACGACTCCGCGCCTGTGTGAAATACGATTTGCCCGTCGGCGTACTCGTACCAGGTCGGCACGGCGTGCGGCGCGCCGTCGGGCGCGGTGACTGCAACCACAGCGACGATCGGTTTCTTGAGCAGCTTCTCGATATCTTTCTTCTTCATCGGCATCGGGACGAGGTCTCCTGTAGCGGCGGCAGCAATTTTACTTTCCCTTGAAATTCGGTTTGCGTTTTTCGCGGAAGGCGCGCGTGCCTTCGCGCACGTCTTCGGACGGGTTGGTAATCATCACGTTGAGCGCGGCGTCTTCGAGCGCATTCTCGAGCGTCATCTCGCGCTGCTTGTACATCATGCGTTTGGCGAGCCTGATTGCCAACGGCGGTCCATCCGCGAGCCGCCGCGCGAAGTCATTCACGCGCGACTCGAGTTCCGCGTGCGGCACTACTTCGGTTACGAGCCCGAGCTCGAGCGCGGTCTTGGCGTCGTAGACTTCGGCTAGCAACGTCATCTTGAGCGCGCGATCCAGTCCCATGAAGCGGGGAAAAAGGTATGCGCCGCCTTCATCGCAGAGCAGCGCAAACTTGAGGGCAGTATCACCGAGCCGCGCCTGGTCCGACGCAATTCTGAAATCGCACGACAGCGCGAGCGTGAGGCCGCCCGCAACCGCCGCGCCGTTGATCGCCGCGATGACTGGCTTGTCGAAGCGATGCAACGAGAGGACCAGCTGATGGAACCCTTCGCGCATTTCGAGCATGTGGCCCATCGGATGCCCATGAAATCGCGAGCGGCTCTCCGGCGCGCCGCTGATATCGCCGCCGGCGCAGAAGGCGCGCCCGCTGCCGGTGATAATCAGCACGCGCACGTCGTCGTCCTGCCGCGCGAGATCGATCGCCGCGCACATCTCCTTGACCATCGTCTCGTTGTAGCCGTTCATCCGCTCGGCGCGATTGATAGTGATTTTCGCGACGCCGTCGCGCGAACCGTAGATGATTGTTTTGAAGTCCATTGTCAGTGACCTCTCTGCTTTTTCCTTCTGTCATTCTGAGCGGAGGCTGCCGCAGCGAAGAATCTCGACGGACGCTCCTGTGTCCGGCGTCTGCCAGGACGCGCTACGCGCGAGATCCTTCGCTCCGCGGACTGCGCTCAGGATGACGGATTGAGGAGTTTGCGAATCAGCCCCTCTATCTACCCTTGAACGTTGGGGGGCGCTTTTCCAGGAACGCCTTGACGGCTTCGCGATGGTCCTCGGTGCGGCCCGTCATCGTTTGCCCCCATGCTTCGCGATCGAGCAGTTCGTTAAACTCGTGATTCAGCGCTGCGTTGAGATTCGCCTTCATATAGCCGTAGGCAATCGTCGGGCCGTTGGCGATTCGCGATGCGAGCGCATGCACATCGTCCTTGAACGACGCGGCCGGCACGACGCGATTTGCGAGCCCGATTCGCAGCGCCTCGTCGGCGCCGATCACGTCGGCCAGGAAATACAGTTCGCGCGCCTTGGCCGATCCCACCAGATGCGTCAGCGACCAGGTGCCGCCGTAGTCGCCCGAGAAGCCGACCTTGGCGAAGGCGGTGCCGAAGCGCGCCGCATCGGACGCGATCCTGATGTCGCAGGCCATCGCCAGACTCAAGCCAGCTCCAGCGGCCGGACCGTTGACCGCCGCGATCGTGACCTTCGCCATCTCATGCAACATCAACGACGCTTCTTCGCCGCGACGCAGGCCGGCGACGCGATCCTCGATCGTTTGCGTCGCGCCGGCGTTCGCATTCTCGTTACGCTCG
The DNA here is from genome assembly GCA_963733715.1 of uncultured delta proteobacterium. Classification (GTDB taxonomy): domain Bacteria; phylum Desulfobacterota; class Binatia; order Binatales; family Binataceae; genus Binatus. The sequence goes on along the minus strand of CAVTEN010000023.1, from coordinate 323,884 downwards.
CGCATCCCGCCGATATCTCCGCCCGAGCAGAATCCGCGGCCCGCGCCAGTCAGCACGACCGCGCCGATTTCAGGATTGGTCGCGGCGCGCGACAGGTTGTCCACCAGGCCGCCCATCATTTCGGCGCTCATCGCGTTGAGCTTGTCGGGCCGATTCAGCGTGAGATAAAGCACGCGGTCTTTAACTTCGGTCAGCAGGTCTGCCATCTTAGGCCTCCAAAAAATCCGGTTGACTCTGGTACTACTTCACGTCCGCCAATCTGTCGAGTGCCGCCGCGACCGCCTGCGTTCCGTCGAGGTCATGGCCAAGCGCAGCCGAGGCGTTGAACATCGAGGCCATCAGCGAAAGTCCCGGCAGCGCGAGCCCCGATTCGCGGGCCGCTTCGACCACCAGCCGCAGATCCTTGCGAATCAGCTTGATAAAAAACCCGGGCCGATAATCGCCGGCTATTATCTTGGGCCCAAGATTCGACAACTGCCACGAGGCAGCCGCGCCCGCGCCAATCGCCTCGACTACTCGCGACGCGTCGAGACCACCGCCCTTGGCGAACTTGATCGCCTCGGCCGCCGCCTCGAGATTGATTGCGACTGCGATCTGATTGGCGAGCTTGGTCATCTGGCCAGCGCCCGACGGACCCATATGAGTGATCCTTTTTCCCATGAGCTCGAACAGTGGACGAACGCGTTCGAACGCGCCCGCATCGCCGCCGACCATAATTGCGAGCGTGCCGTCGCGAGCGCCGACGTCGCCGCCTGACACCGGCGCATCGAGGTACGCGACGCCGGCAGCCTTCAGCCGCGCGGCGATCGTGCGCTCGGCCGCCGGCGAAATAGTGCTCATGTCGACGACGAACTGCCCCGATTTGAGCGCGGGCTCGATCTTCGCGACGGTCGCCTCGACGTCAGGCGTGTCGGGCACCATGATAAACACGACGTCGGCGCCCGCGACGCATGCAGCGACGTCGGCGGCAACGGTCGCGCCGTCAGTAGCGAGTGCGCGAGCCTTCTCGGGCGAGCGATTGAAGACGCGCACGCGATGGCCTCCGCCGATCAACCGTCGCGCCATCGGTGCGCCCATTATCCCGGTTCCGATCCATCCGATTTCCATTGGTGACTCTCCGTGGAAGAAAAAGAGAAGACGGCGTTTGTGATGTGGCCCAGAACCCTCACCTGCTGGCCGCGATGCGGCCGGCCTCCTCTCCCGTAAAATAACGGGCGAGGTGAGAAGCAGCCCCAGCCCCGCGTCCTCGCTCAACTAGTTCTAACAGGGACGAAGTCCCGCATTTTCATCTTATCACTGGGTGCAGGGGTCACCCCTGCCCAAGGAAGTGTGAAACCCACGGCGGGTTTCACTTTAGATTATGTTCCCTGCCTCAGCTCGGTTTCAGGGCGCGCCACGAGAATCCGGCGGGGGCGGTTGCTGTGACCAGCGCGATTGGGACCCACAGCGTGAAGATAAATCCGAGTATTGGCTCGTGCCATAGCCAGAACAGCCCGTATGTAAAAAAGGCAGCCAGCAGCACGCCGTGTAGTATCGTGCCCGTCTCGCCGAGGCGATCGTCGATTCGCGGGAACATCCTCGACACGAGCATCCCCTGCCCCAGGCAATGCCACGTGCCGTAGAACCGGCATCGACGGCAGATATTAGTGCTCGCCTCGTACCAAAGTGCGCCCATCAGCACGATCCCGAAGATGGCAGCGCCCGCGCTATGCGCGCCGGCGATCGAAAGCGCGATTATCGAGAACAGCACGAACCCGCCCAGTCCGACCACGCGGAACACGGCCGGCGTCTGCAACAGATAGACGAATGGCTCGAAGGGCCCAGGATTAAGTCGCATATTGATGTAAAGTACGAATGCCCAGCCTACTCGTTACGCCCAAAGGGGCAAGCAGATAGTGTCCCATAATTCAGTCGTCCATGCTTGGAGGCGATCCTGCCGCTCCGTTCGCCAGTAAGTGGTCGTCGAGCGTGACCGATGCGCTTTGAACGCCGCGGTTATCGACGAGGTCGGTGTACTTCCCGCCATTAAACTTTTCGCCGAGAAATTTCAGAATCGAAGTGTGGTCGAGGAGTTGCTCGCATAACGACGCCGGCTGCACGAATGGCGAGACGACAATCGCCGGAACTCTGACACCGAGCGTGCTGAAACCATTGCTGTATAAAGCTTGCGGAGGCGGCGCGGTCGGTATCGCGGGCGGCCGCACATGATCGAAAAACGATCCGTGCTCATCATACGTGATGAACGCAACGAGGTTGTTCCATGTGTCTCCAGCGACGAGGGCGTCGTACACGATCTTCAGATGCCGCTGACCGCCGTATAGAGACGCCGGAGGATGGTCGTCGGACGCGGCGGCCGTGCCGCGGCGATAATCGTCCTGGTACAGCGGCTCGATAAACACTACCTGGGGTACATCGCCGTTTTTGAAGTCGTCGATCAGACGATCGATCGGCCGAAACAAGTTCTGCACCTGCACGTCGTCTTCGTAGAGCTTTAGGATGCGCGGCATCTGCATGAAGAAGAACGAATAGCCGCCGAGGTAAACGCGCCAACTGACGCCGCGCGCCGTCAGCCAATCGTAAACGAGGTCATCGGGATTGTTGTGAAACAAATTCTGCGTGATTTGGAAATAGCCGCTAGGCGTGTGGTCCACCAGGGCGTAGCCGCTCATCGCCATCAGGCGATTTGGCAACGTGCTCGCGGGCAGGCAGGCGAACCAGTTGTCGCAGATCGCAAAGTTGCGCGCGAGAAAATCCGTCGAAGGCAGGTACCCGTTGATGCAGTACTCCATGACGCGCGCCGGATCCGCGTCCGGAGACGAGGCGGCGTAGCTCTGCGCGAATCCATGCATCGGTCCCAGGATCGAATTGATCTGCTGGTCGATATTCTCGCGCTCGTGCGGAGGATCCGGCGTCAGCGACGGACTGGTGATCGCCCGTGGCTGATAGGTGTCGTGCGCGTAGTAGGTCTGCGCATGCTGGATGCCCTCGATTCGCGCCGCCAGCGGATGCGCCGAATCAGGCAAGCCGAGATATCCGAGAACATGATCGAACGACCGGTTCTCCATTATTGCGATAACGACAGTCTGCACGCGCGACAAATCTTTAGGCATTCGAGCAGCTCCTTTCCCCGGCACGAAGATTAGTGCGAGCGCCCCAATGTTGCCAAGAATCGGCGCGGCGACCTAAGCTCGTCCGATGAAGCTTGAGCGCGCGTGCAGGGCAATCGAATCGGGCATCGAGCGCGGGCTCCATGTCGGCGCGCAGCTTTATGTTTCGCTCGAAGGCAAGTCCGTCACCGATCTTGCGTTCGGAATGGCGCGCGATGGCGTCCCGATGACCCCCGACACCATCATGCTCTGGATGTCGGCGACCAAGCCGATCACCGTAGTCGCCCTCGCCCAGGTCTGGGAGCGCGGAAAAATTGCGCTCGATGATCGCGTCGCGAAATACATCCCGGCGTTCGGCGCCAAGGGCAAGGACCGCATCACGATTCGCCACGTGCTGACGCATACCGGAGGCTTTCGCGCGGCAGTCGGTCCGTGGACTGCGGACCCGTGGGACAGCATCATCGCGCAGATTTGCGACACGGGAATCGAGCCGGGATGGATCGTAGGGCAAACGTCCGGTTACCACATTGCGCCGGCGTGGTATCTGCTTGCTGAAATCGTGCGCCGCGTATCCGCTGACGGCCGCCCGTATAGCCAGTACGTTCGCGAAGAAGTCCTCGAGCCGCTCGGGATGAGCGACACGTGGATCGGGATGCCGGCCGAGCGATGGCGCGAGTACGGCGACCGAATCGCGCCGATGCATTTCGGCAGCACCATCAAGCCGCCGGGGCTATATCCATACGCGCCGTGGTCTGAACAGCGCAGAAGCCGTCGCGATCGAGCGTCCGGGCGGCAACGGCCGCGGGCCCATTCACGATCTCGGGCGATTTTACGAGGCGATGCTCGCGGGCGGCGAGGGAGTTATCACGCCGCAGACTATCGAGGCGATCTCCGCGCGCCATACGGTAGGGCTGCCCGACAAGACCCTCGGCTACCGGCTGGATCGCGGGCTCGGCGTCGTGCTCGACTCGAACGTCTACGGCCTCGAGTCGGCATGGTATGGCACGCGATGCTCGCGGCGCACGTGGGGCCACGCCGGCTATCTATGTTCGGTCGGTTTCGCCGATCCGGAGAATCGATTGGTGCTCGCCGCAGTCTTCAACGGCATGACCGAAGACGAGCCCGCGCTGCATGGCGTTCGGATGCGCGAAACCATCGACGCTGTCTATGCCGATCTCGGACTCGGACCTTCATAATAGTTAAAGTATCCGAATCGACACTTATTTGTTCTGTTTGTAACAACTTCAGTAACAATTTGTTGTCAAGAAGTGGTCAAGTAGTCAGCTTCGCGATAAGAGATTCTTGGGAGAGACAGGAACCTGTTACGCATCAGACACAGCGCTGCGACACTCTGCTACGGTTTTGCGTGGCTCTCGATGATCGCGTTGATCGCGATGGTCACGATCGCTGAATTGCTCCTGGGCGAGGCTGCGGTCAGCAGCGAGGTCGCTCGACGCGGACACCCTCGCGCGTCTGAATATCGCGCGGCGAACGCCCCGCTAGCGCTGCCTGATCCGACGCGAAACAGGGCGGCAGCATCGACGCCGCCGCCCTGTTCTCTCATCAATCCTAGTTGCTATGAAAATCGAACATATCCATCAGATCGCCGATCGCCGGTGAGTTGGTCGGCACATACGGATTGCTTGCCGAGCTGACCGGATTGGGAAGATTGTCGCGGCTGCGGGAAGTCAACGGGCTCAGGCCCCAGTTGGCCTCGATGAACTTCAGGATCGAGACGTGGTCATAGTAGGTGTGCACCACCTCGCCGTGCTTCGCGTACTTCGAAACGACGACCAACGGGACGCGCGGGCCGTCGCCGAAGAAGTCCAGCGGCTGGATATAGCCGGAATCCCAATAGCCGCCGCCCTCGTCGTTTGTAACAAACAACGCGGTATCGGCTCTGTCCTTCATCTGATCGACTATATTCTCCAGCATCGCCTCGAACAGGTCAGCCTTTGAACTCGCCGGATGCCCGTCAACGAAGCTGTCGGGCTTGACGAACGAGACCGCCGGCAGGGTGCCCGCCTGCAGGTCGTTGAAGAAGTCGATCGCGTCCTTGATATGCGTCGTGCGCTGCGTCGTGTTGCCCATGATGTCCGCCGCATACGATTCGAAGTTGCAGATGTCGCAGTAATTCGGCGCGATCGCGAGGTCGGTCGGATCGGTCGAGCCGTTGGCGACGTTCACCGCCGCGTTGTAGCCGCCGCCGTAGTAGGCCCATGAAATGCTGTTGTCATTGAGCTCATCGCCAATCGTGCGCAGCGATGACGGTGGCACCTTGCTGCCCGCAGTGATGCTGGCGGTGTCGACCGTGCCGTTCGGCTTAGTGCCCGGGCTGATATTGTTCACCATGTAGAAGACGTTCTGGCAGTTGGGGTTTGGCTTGTAAGGCAGCGTACTCAGATAGGTGAGGATCGGCTGTACGCCGGGCTGCGTCGAATCGCCGCAATCACTCCAATTCCCGTCGACCGTGAATTTGTCCGAGGTCGATGAGACCGGGTTCGGGTTCGCGATCGTCGAGGCCGGCGGCGTGGTCATCCCGCCGAACGTCGTCCAGGAGATCGCATCGCCAGTACCGAGCTCCATGTGATCGCCAGCAGTGCCGCCCATTGTCGCCTGGTGATAGTTGTCGGCCAGCGCGTACTCGTCCGCGAGCTGCTTCCAGACCGGTGCGTCGCCGTCCTGGACATTGTAGAATCCCAGCGAGTTGCCGCTTGAGTCGTCACGCGCCAGACCGACGAACGGATACAAATCGTTCAGACAGCCCGACGGATTGGTTAGTGTCGCGTTGGCGACGTTGCAATCCGACTGCTGCCACATGTGATAGAGGCGGTGCACCGTGTCGCCGGTGTACGAATCGTAAGGCAGAGTCGGTCCGGTGATCTGAAACGAGGTGTTCGGCAGATTTGTCGCGTCGGTGACTCGAGTGTCGACGATACCGCTCGAGGCCGCCAAGCCGGTCGCTCCGGTCCGCAGCAGTCCCAGATCTGCAACTTCCAGCGAGGGTTCGAGTATCTGGAGCTCCGCGTCCGAGACCGTGCTGTTGAAGGGCGCGCTGGACCCCAGCGGCTTTTGCACGTTGGGTGAACCGTTGACATGCGGCGGGGGCAGTGTTGAGTACGCGGTCTTGTTGCTTGAGCTGATGAAGTAGGTCGCAGGCAGGGGAGTATTCACCAGATTTTGCGAGGCCAATCCTGAGTTGATTCCGGGGGAACCATTGGCCGTCACAATTTCTTTCGAGAGCAGATTCTCGACCGTCCCTCTTTTTGGTACGTATGTGCCGAATATATTGTCGAAACTGCGGTTCTCTCCGATCAGCACGATCACATGCGTGATCGGAGTCGTGGTTGTAGAAGAGCTGCTCTTCTGGCCGGCGAACGCCAACGGCGCCGCGCTTTGTGCGCTAAGCATCGCACCTAGCGCGATGACGGCCGGCCACTTCCTTTTTCGTAATGTCCTCATGCTTTCCTCCGTTGTTCGAGTGTTTCCTGGACAGGTTCTGAGCTGCGCAGCTCGCGACGGAGGATATGCGGGCGATCGTTAAATCGCGGCGAGCGCAGCGGTTATCGAACGATGATGCCTTCAGGATCGGACAATGATGCGTTTGACAATTGTCCGTGAAGGCTGGAGTGACGCCGCAAGTTTTAGTGTGGCGTGACGCGATTCGTGGAAAGAATTTGGACGATCGAGATCCGGAGCCTGAGTATAAACGAGTACTAGCGCTGGCCGGTCCAATCGGAAGGCGCGACTGAGCGCCACCGCGCGCGAATCGCTTCGTACTCGGCGGGCGGCAATGGTCCCGCATTGGCGTGCGCGATATTTTGCGCGACGCGCTCGGGCCGCGTCGTGCCGACGATCGCGGTCGTCACACCCGCAGTGCCGAGTGTGAATCGAAGCGCGATTGCGACCGCCTCCTCGACTCCGCGATGGACAAAATCGTAGTCGAGTTTCTGGAGCCGGTCCCAATATGGCCGCGTGTACCAGTCGGCGGGCGGCTGTTTGCCGTGACGCCAGGCCGCGTTGGCGATCGGCCGCTTGACGATCACGCCCATCCCGCGCGCAGCCGCTTTGGGCAGCACGCGATCGATCGCTTCCTGGTCCGCGATACTCAAAGAGATCTGCAGCGTGTCGAACGCGCCGCATTCGACCGCGTACACCGCCTCATCCGCGTCGGCGCTGCATCCGACGAAGCGCGCCTGTCCACGCTCGCGCGCCTTGTGGAGAACCTCGATCACGCGGCCGTCCTTGAGAGTCGCAAGGGTCGGGCTATGGAACTGCATGACATCGACATGGTCGGTGCGCAGATTCTTGAGACTGCGCTCGATACTCCGCGCGAGCATCGCGGGATCCCAATCCGGCGTCGCGTAACCGCCCGCGCGCTCGGACGCAGACCCAAGCGGCGCATGCCCGCATTTCGTCATCAGCACAACTTCCGCGCGCCGTTTGGAAATCGCCTTGCCGATCAGCGCCTCGCCATCGGCATAACACTCGGCGGTATCGATCACGTTGATACCGGCATCGAGCGCGGTATTCAGAATTTTATCGACGGTCTTCTGTGCGACCGCCTGGTAGCCAACCTCGGACCCGCCAAATCCAAGGGTGCTGACTCGAAGCCCGGTCTTTCCCAACACGCGATATTCGATTGCCATAAGTCTGGAAGATTATGGGGAGCGAACGAGCGAGGCAAAGAATCTGAGAGCGCGCTAGGCGGAGCGGTCGAGCTTGGCGCGCAGGCGCGACGCGAGATCGGGCGCCGAGGTTTCGTGTTTGAAATAGACGAAGACTTCGTCGGCGCCGGCGGCCAGCCGATCGAGATTTTTCACCCATACATCGAGGCCCGCGTCGTCGTAAGTCTCTTTGCGCAATCGAACGTAGACGTACGGCGCGGTTCGCTCGAGCGGTGAGGCGAGCTTTTCTGTTTCCGCGATACATAGCGCGGCGCCGTTGTCTGCGAGCGCGGTGATCACCGAATCGTCGAACCAGCTTTTGTTTCGGAACTCGAAGGCGGCGCGAATCCGGTTTTTCAGTATCGCTAGAAAGTCCTGGAGCAGCGGGAGATCGAGCTTCAAGTCCGGCGGGAGCTGAAACAGCGCGGGCGCGAGACGCTCGCCCATGACCGACGCGCGCTCGATGAATGTGTCAGTGGTTTCTTTGACGTCGCGGAGCTTGGCGAAATGCGTGATGCGTTGCGGAGCCTTCAGCGCGAAGCGAAAATTCGGACGGCGTGCGCGCGGCCCATCCCTCGAGCATCGCGGATTTCGGCATCGCGCGGAACGTGTAGTTGATCTCGACCGTCGGCATCCGCTCAGCGTAGTACTCGAGCATCTTGGCGCCGGGAAGTTTCTCCGGATAAAAGCCGCCGAGCCATTCCTTGTACGAAAAGCCCGACGTGCCGATCAGGATGTCCGCCTTCGCCATAGCGCCATCCTAGTTAATGCTGAAATTTAGTCGAGTGCCGACGTCTATTCGCTGCGCCCCTCGACCAATTTGCGCAGGCGCTCGGCGCCCTCCTTCGCGACCTGCTCCTGCTCCGGATTGCTCCCAGAGCCATCGAGATCGAGCAGGTCATAATAGAGCTTGCCACGCAGCTTGCCGACTTCGTTGACGAAGGTCGTGCCGTAGTCGCGCTCCGGATCGCCCATCGCGAACGCTTGCCGCGTGATCGTCCAGCTCTCGGGGCGCAGTTGCCGCGCTTGCTTGAAGTACGGCACTGCGTCGGGCGCGTGCCCGGTCTCGCACAGATATTCGGCGAGCCGGAAGTATGCGGCAGCTTGCGCATGCTCGCGGGTCGGCAGTTTGAGCTTGCGCTTTACCTCGTCGGGCTTCATGACGTAGCGGCTGTTCGCGCCGTTCTTCGCCCAATCGCGCAGCGCGTCGAGATATCGCGCCGAATCGATACCGGTAATCGCGCGGAAAGTGTCGATCGCATACGCGACTTCGTTGGGCCGGACGATCGTTCCCGATTCATCGATCCAAACCGCAGTCGGCACGTTGACCATGTTGTAGAGTTCGGCGACCACGTGCCGCGTGTCGATCAACGAAGGATGCGCAGGATTGCCGGCATTGATGAACGGGCCCGCCGCAGCGGCGCCGCCGCTGTCGAACGCGACGGTGACGATCGTGAAGTTTAGGTCCTTGAGCTCTTCGTACAGGGCCTGCCACCCGGGCAGGTCAAGGGAGCATCCTCACCACGAGGCCCAGGCGAGCAGGAAAACTTTCCGGCCGCGATAGTCCGACAGGCGATGCAGTTTGCCGTCGAGGTCGGGCAACTCGAAATCGGGAGCCTCGAGCGAGCGCAGCGCGTTGCCGCGCTCTGCCGCCTCCGCGCCGAAGTACCACACGCGATTCTTTGCGTCCCCCGCCCACGGCTTGCCCATCTGGTCGGCGAGCGCGCTGAAGTTGAGCCAGGTCGCGCCGTCATGCTTCGAGGCGAATTCGCTCTCGCGTCCCGGCGGAATCGGCACGCACAAATCGCCGCGGCAGATTCCCTCCGGCTTGAGCTCCCATCCCGCGAGCTGCTTCAACTCCGCAGCGTCGAGCCACACCGCATTCGAGTCCGCGATCGCGCGCTCGAAATGCAACGGCTTGTCGTCGTGAATGATCGTCGCGGCCGCCGGCTTCGATTGGTCCGTCATCGCTTCTCCCCGGTTAGTCCTTTGAGCGTTGCCTGCAGATTTTTGCCTTCGCGATTCCTGAATCCGACTGCGACGCTCAGCCGCTCGAGGTGCTGATCGATTATCTTGCCGCCGAGGCGCACGCGATGCTCGGCGAAGAACTTCCTCACCTCATCCTCGCGATCGAGCAGCGCGACGACAGCCTCGCACATTCGCGGCAGCGCGTTGTCGGGATATTTTTGAATCATCTCGTCCCAATGCGCCCGCGCAAAGTCCCACGCTTCGTAACGGCTCGCGGGGTTGAGCAGCAGCGAATGCATCAGGTAGGGCGCGTTCTGCGTTCGCACCTCGCCGTCAATCGTCATCTCCATGGTTTTTCTCAGCAGCTCGCGATCGCGGAAATTCGCCAGCGCAAACAAGTAGCGCTGCTCTTCCTGCGGCGTGCGCGGCGCCTTGAACTTTTGCTTGAACTCTCCGTAACGCTTGGCATCGCCCGAGTACGCGAGGATGTTCACCAGCGCGGGCATCAGGTCGCGATCCGCGGACTCGGGATTGTCCTCAAAGCGGGCATACAGTTCCTGCGCGCGCTTTTGCACCTCGCGATCGTCGCCGAGCGTGCCGAGAGCGCCGATCAGCGTGCCGCGCAACTGGCGCACGAGCTCGCTCTCGCCCGGCTTTGGCTCCCAGCCGAGACGCGCGGCGGCGGGACCGACGATCTCGCGCACCGTCGCGGCGAGCGCGGGCCGGTCAGCGTCGGACGCGATCATGTCGAGATACGAGAACGCGCCGATCAACGCGCGCCACACGTTGATGTCGGTCTCGTTGGTGAACAGCCGCGCCATCTTGAGGAACTCGCTCAGCGGGCCGAGTCCCGCGACGGTGGCCGCCCAGGTATCGCTAACCAGCCCGAAGCGTTCGATCGGCTGAAGCGCGCTGAGATTTTTCGTGAGCGACGCGAGCAATTCCGGCGCATAGTGCACGCGATAGAAGCCGTGGCCGCCGTCGTTCAACAGCGTCCATTCGATTTTGCCCGGGATATCGACGGTCGTCTCGCGAGTTGTGAGCAGAACCTTGTGCGTTGAGACGCCATTGTCGGTCTTCGCGCGAACCATCACGGGCACATGCCAAAGCTGCTCGTTGTCCTCCGCGAGATAGAAAAAGCGCCGCTGCGAAATCTTGAGTCCACGGCCGTCAGCAGACGGCGAGACGTCGATCATCGGAAAGCCGGGCTGGAAGATCCACGAGTCCATCATCTTGCGCACGGGCTCGCGCGACGCGGCCTCGAGCGCGTCCCACAAATCGCCGGTCTCCGTATTGCCGAATTGATGCTTCTTCAGGTAGAGGCGAATCCCGTCGCGGAAAATATTGTCGCGCAAATACTGCTCGAGCATCCGCAGCACCGCCGCGCCCTTCTCATAGGTCAGGATGTCGAACATCGCGCGGCAGTCCTCGGGACTGCGCACCTCGTACTCGATCGGGCGCGTACTGCGCAGCCCGTCGATCGACATCGCCGCAGCGCGCGAGACGCTGAAGCTCTCCCATCGCTTCCACTCCGGCTTCCAGGCGTCGACCGCCAGCATTTCCATGAAAGTCGCGAACGCTTCGTTAAGCCAGATGCCGTTCCACCATCGCATCGTGACGAGGTCGCCGAACCACATGTGCGCGTTCTCGTGCGAGACTACGTCGGCGACGCGTTCGAGCTCGGCGCGCGACGCGGTCTTTTCGTCGGCGAGCAGCGCGGTCTCGCGAAACGTAATGGCGCCAAGATTTTCCATCGCGCCCGACGCGAAGTCGGGAATCGCGATCAGATCGAGCTTGTCGCCGGGATACTTGAGGCCGTAGTAGTCCGCGAAATATTTCAGCGAGAACGCGCCAATCTGCTTCGCCCAGCCGGTCAGCGACTCCTTGCCGGGAACGTGAACGATTCTGAGCGGCGTGCCTGCATCGACCGGCGCTGTCGCTTCGAACTCGCCGACGATGAACGCGACAAGGTAGGTGGACATCCGGATCGTCTCCTTGAAGACGACCTCCTTCTTGCCGCCGGGCAGCTTGCGCTCGCTCTCCTGCCCGCCATTCGAAATCGCAGCAAGATCCTCATCGACGACCAGCGTCACTTTGTAACTCGCCTTGAGCTCCGGCTCGTCCCAGCACGGAAACGCGCGGCGCGCGTCGGTAGATTCAAACTGCGTCGTCGCGGCGACATGAGTCTTGCCCGACGCGTCCTGGTATTGGCTGCGATAAAAGCCGTGCAGCTTGTCATTCAGAATTCCGCGAAACGCAATCTTCAGCGTCCATTCGCCCGGCGAAAGTTTCTCGGTGAATCGCAGATGCGCGCGTTCCTTGGCCGGTTCCATCTCGGTCTTCGCGCTGAGAGATTTCCCGCCGCGCTCCGCGGTCACCTTGTCGATCTCAAGCTCGAGCGCATTCAGCACGATGTCGTCGGTCGCTTCATTGACGACGACGGCAACGTTCACATCGCCCTGAAACGTGAACGCCTTGAGGTCGGGTGTCAGGCGAATTTCGTAGCGCTTGGGCGTGACGGTTTTCGGCAGGCGAAAATCCTGCGTGGTATCGGCGAGGGGAGCTCCATCCTGATCGCGCATCTGATGATCTCTCTTCCTTATATAGGTGCAGTCGTGTGGGAGTTAAAAATGAAAAAATTGCGGGACGCACGCCCGCATCCACTTAAGCCTAGTTCAAACCGCGTCCATGCGCGAGCAACTCATTCGCCGGCGAGTCGGAGCGGTCGCTCCATCCACACGACGTCCCAGTAGCGGTTGAACTTGCGGCCGCATTCGGTGAAGACGCCAACGTCGGTGAAGCCGAACTTACGATGCAGCTTGATCGACGCCTCGTTGGGAAGCGTGATTCCTGCCAGCAGGCGATTGATGTCCTCGTTCTTGAGCGCGTCGAAAAGTGCGCGATACATCATTGCGCCGATTCCCCGACCCTGTCGCGTCATGCGCACAGTAAATCGACGTCTCGAGCGCTGGTGTCGTAGGCCGCCTTGTCGCGAAACGGCTCCGGTGCACGCGTAGCCGACGACGCGGCCCGCGTCTTCAGCGACGAACATACGATGCCGCTTCGTGCCGGTATGCTCGTCGAACCATCGCTACGCGCTGCTCGGCGTGACAGGCTCGAGGTCGAACGTAATCGGCGTATTGATGACGTAGTAGTTGTAAATTTCGGTCAGGCGCGGCAGGTCTTCGCGCACCGCCGGCCGAATTTTTACGTCCGCCATGAACGTGGTCTCCTGGTCGGGAAGTTTCGCCGAATCACAGGCAACGCCAGATGCAAAGTTGAATCAAGCGGCAAGTTTGTCCTTCGCGAGATCGGCGAACGTGATCAGTTCGATTCCGTTTCGAACGATCGCGTTGTGCACGCGCGGGCTGGTGAGAATCTCGACTTCGAGCTGCGCGGCGGCGGCGGGCGGGATACCACCGATATCGGCCGCCGGATGGAAATACAGCTCGGTGGTGCCGTCGCGGATTCGATCGATCACGCCCACGACATAGTCTTCGCTCAGATTGCCGCTCTGATGGAGTCCGAACAGCGCGTCGGTCGAGGTCAGTCCGCGCTCCGTCATCATGCGGCGCGTTCGGCGCGACAGCGTGCGAAAGATCGCCGACTCGACCAGCTTGCGCGTCGCATTGTCGCGGCGCAGCCGCAGCGTCGTCATCACGCGCTCGCGCGGGAGCCTGATGCACGGCACTTTGTATTCGACGGCGAGGTTAACCAGAATATCGGCGAACAGCGGATGGACGTGGAAGTTCAGATGGCCGTCGATATGATTGAGGTAGCCGACCGAGCTCGAGATGCCGCTCGACTTGCGCGCGCAGCTCGTCGGTCATCGCGGCGCGCAGCGAGCGGTCGAAGAAATATCGCATGCCCGCGGCGACCGGACTGTCGATGAACTCGCCCGACGCGCCCACTGCCGCGCCGAGCCGAGAGCCGTCAAGCATGCTGCGTCCCCGGCAAACGACAGCATGCAGGCCGACGTCGAGCTCGGGATTGTCGCGCGCAAGTTCCGCGGCAGCGCGCGCAGCCGGCTCCGCGACCATCAGGCTCGCACTGCGCAAAATCCCGTCGCGATGCGCCCGCGTGATACCGGCGTTGACCTCGGGCGACAAGCCGAAGTCGTCGGCGTTAACGATGAGGCGCTTCAAACGGCGACACCGCGATTATCGAAAAGCACGGGGTCGATTTTGCTAGTATCGAAGCGGCCCACTCAAGCGTCATTTCGCAATGCCAAAATGAGACTACGGGATTGATTCTTCTCTTCTACGCCTTCGCGCGCGAGATCGCGCCGTTTCAAGCGCCGGCTGCGCAATCGCGCTCCGCTCGCGCTCGACGGCTTGCATGGCTTCCGCGCGGAGATCGGCGGCAAAGAGTTTGCGGTCGTCGGCCACGGAATCGGGCATCGTCGCGCAACCGAAGCCGCGCGCCGAGCGTTCGATTCGATGCCCGGCGCCGAATTGGTAATCGGGACCGGCGTCGTCGGCGCGCTGTCGAGCGGACTGAAGCCGGGCGACCTCGTCCTCTCCGACCGCATACTGACGATTGATGGCGACGGTCAAGTGGCCGAACAAGTGATCGCTGTCAGCGACTCGCATCTGCGCGCGGTCGGCCGGTCGCTCTCGAGCGCTGGCATCGCGTACTCGACCGGCGCGATTTTGACTTCGCATCGCGTGCTCGCAACCGGCGCCGAGAAGCGACGCGCAAAGGAAAGCACCGGCGCGATCGCGGTGGACATGGAAACCGCCGCGATCGCTGCAGAAGCGGCCGCGCGCGGACTTCCGTTCGTCGCGATTCGCGCAGTGCTCGACGAAGTTGACGATGAAGTGGTGGGAGCAGAGATGGCCGATGCCGACGGCAACGTGCGGCCGCTCGCCGCGACGTCGTACCTGATCCGCAATCCGGCGACGATGCTCAAGTTGCCGAAGATGATTCGAAACCTCTCGCGCGCGACGGCCGCGATCGCCGACGCGCTAACGGCGATCGCGTACGAGGGTCAGGCTCCGGATGCTACGAAGCGCGCTCGCGACCCGGTGGCGCGAAAGCGCCCGCGCTGAACCCGCCGTCGATCGGCACCGCGACGCCCGTGATGAATCCCGCCTCATCCGACGCGAGGAACGCCGCCAGCGCACCGACCTCTTCCGGCTTTCCGTTGCGCCCGAGCGGATGCATGATGCCGGTGCGCTCCCACATCAGCTGCGACGCGCCGGCGGGAATCGTGTTGCAGTTCTCCGCGATCGGCGTCTCGATCACGCCGGGGCAAATCGAGACGCATCGAATCTTGTGACGCGCGAAGTCGAGCGCGATTCCCTTCGACATGATCACGACGCCGCCCTTCGCCGCCTGGTAGGCGCCAAGATTCGGCACGCCCTCGATGCCCGCGCCGCTGGCGGTGTTGATGATCACGCCGCCGCCCTGCTTGATCATGTGCGGGATCGCATACTTGCAGCCGAAGAACACGCCCTTCAGGCACACGTCCACGACCCAGTCCCATTCTTCCTCGCTCGTGTCGACGACGGTTTTCGGCACGAAGACGCCGGCGTTGTTGAACAGGATGTCGAGGCGGCCGAACGCACGGATCGTTTCGTCGACCATGCGCTCGACTTCGGCGGCGACGCGCACGTCAACCGAGACTGACTTCGCAACGCCGCCGGCTTTCTCGATCTCAGCCGCGGTATTGCTCGCGGACTCCGCGCGCACGTCGGCGATCATCACCTTCGCGCCTTCGCGTGCGAATCGAAGTGCGCTGGCGCGCCCGATTCCCGAACCCGCGCCCGTGATCAACGCAACTTTGTCCTTGAGCAGCATGATGGTTCACCTCTGCCGACGTGATCGTATCTCGGCGATCGACGCTTGCCACACTCGGCGAAAATTTGGAAGCGCTGCGGCTACGCGGTGACGCTACGCAGCTCGCGAGTATGCGCGCTCGGTGGCTTCCAGACAGGAAGATCCCGCTCGTAAGGGAAGTCTGCCAGATGGCGCTCGATTGCGGCGGCGTCGCCCCATGATTCGCGACGGGTGAGAACATGAATCGCCAGCACCGTAAACGGCAGATAGATAAAAACCGCCGCCCATCCAATATTCGGCGCATTGATGCGGAACAGCATCGTGATTCCGAAGATCACGATCCCGGCGTAGAGCAGCGGACCAAGCAGCGCGCGCGACTTCATCGCAGGGACCAGGCCGGCCGGCTTGGCCGAGCCGCGATTGAGGGCGGCGTCGAGCCACTGGAAAATCGCGATCGTGACTGCGGCGACGAAATACCATCCGAGATAATTGCTGATCGGCACGCCGAAGTGCGGACCCGGCGGGTCGTACCAGAAAATTTTGCCGAGGAACCATCTGTCTCCCAGCACGCTCAACGGATCGACGACCATGTCCACCATCACCATGAACAGCGCGGCCATCAGCCAGACTCGCGGCGCGCGGCGGATTTTCCAGGTGTCGAGAATTCGGACGTCCGCACCGCGCCGATACAAAGGCGAACTGAGCAAGAGCGCGACCGTGTAGCTGGCGAACGCGAGAAAGGTGAACGACAACGAGTCCATGAACGGGACGCCGAAGACCCAAATCTCGCGCGCGCGGGTCGCGTCAATATAATGATAGAGCCCGAACGGGAATCCGTTGTGGATTGAGGACCACTCGCACGCGAGCGAGACGGCGTAGGTCAGCACCGTGAAAAGAAGCGTCGTGCGCAGACCGAAGTTCACGATCGCGATAAACAGAAAGCTCGCCAGGAAGATGAACACATACGGGCGCAGCGCGATGGTGGATAGCAGCAGATGCATCGCCCAAGCCTACGCGGCGCTCTTCGCCGTCCCTCTCGATCTGAAAAATTCGATTGCGGCCGCAATCGCGACGTCGATCGGCCCCGGCGAATAGCCCAACTCCGCGCGCGCCTTCGAGCGAGTCGAAGAACATCCGCTTTCGCGCCATCCGCACTTCGGTCAGGCTGGCGCGCGGCGCGCGGCGGGTGACAGTG
Source organism: uncultured delta proteobacterium (assembly GCA_963733715.1). Classification (GTDB taxonomy): domain Bacteria; phylum Desulfobacterota; class Binatia; order Binatales; family Binataceae; genus Binatus. The sequence continues at coordinate 307,166 of CAVTEN010000023.1, read as the reverse complement.
CGCGCAAACGCCTCGGCGCCGAGCGCGTAGCCGAACGCGACGGCGTACGGAATTCTCATCTTCGGCGCAGGCATTCCGGAAATCGCCGCGAGCCGTCCGAGAAATTCCTTGAGCGTGAGATTCTCGCCGCCGAGAATATATTTCTCACCGATTCGGCCCCGCTCTGCCGCCAGCAGATGACCGCGCGCGACATCTTCGACGTCGACGATATTGAGCCCGGTCTCGACGTACGCAGGCATCCGCCGATTCAGGAAATCCACGATGATTCGGCCGGTCGGCGTCGGCTTGAAGTCGAGCGCACCAATCGGCGTCGACGGATTTACGATCACGACCGGCGCGCCCGCGCGCGCGGCCTCGAGCGCCGCCTGCTCCGCCATGAACTTCGATCGCTTGTAATGACCGGGCATCGTGGCGAGCGACGACGGCGTATCTTCGCGTCCCACGCCGCCGTGCGGAATCCCGAGCGCGCCGACCGTGCTGGTGTAAACGATCCGCGAAACTCCCGCACCGGTTGCAGCGCGAATGACATGCTCGGTGCCGTCGACGTTGGTCGCATACATCGGCGCCGGGTCGGTCAGCCATAGCCGATAGTCTGCGCCGACGTGATAAACCTCGTTGCATCCGTTCACGGCGCGCTCGATCGAATCGAAATACCGGAGATCGCCTCGTACGATCTCGACCGGCAAGCCATCGAGCGCACTCAAATCCGCGTTCTCGCGCGCCAGCACGCGCACGCGATCGCCGCGCGCAATGCAGGGCGCGCACGACGTGGCATCCCACGAATCCGTTGCCGCCTGTAACCAGTGCTAACTTGGTAGTCATTCGATTAGTCAATGCGATTAGTCAATAGCTATTCGGCGGAGCGCGACAGGACGGCGGCCGCGGCGGCCCGTCCCGAAATCACCGCGCTCTCAATCGTCGCCGGCAGTTCGCGTTTGAATCCAGTCGCCGGCCAAAAAGAAGTTCGCGATCGGCGTCTTCGCAGTCGGACGCAATTCATGCGATCGAAGGTCCGGCGCCATCGTCGCATTCTTCTCCTTCAGCACCAGCGACTTCATGACTTTGGCGTCGCGCGACGCTGGAATCATCGCGTGCAGATCGTTAATTACGATATCGAGAATTTCCTCGTTGCTGCGATCGACCAGCTTTCGCGCGCCGCTGATCACGAAGCTCAGGTAACCCGGATGCGCCTCGCCGCGCTGCGCGAATATCTGACGTTTGTTGAATAGCCATTGAGTAGTGGTGCCGATGAAGCCGATGAACGGTGAATTAGTCACTTCGCGATCGAGCCACACATGGACGCAGATGATTGGCGAGCTGGACAGACCTGCGAAGCGCGAGAAAAATGGATCCGCGACGGCATTCTCAGGCAGGATACGGAGCAATTGAGGCGCCGGCACCGCGCTGATGAAGTCCGACGCCTCGATTCGCCGCCCGTCGCGCAGCCGCACGCTTGCGACCTTGCCTCCTGCACCCAGTTCCAACATTTCGACGATCGAGTGCGGAACCACAGTCCCGCCTGCGCGCTCGATCAAACGCGTCGCGCCAGTGCAGTACAGGTCGGTCAGCCCGACGCGCGAATAGACGAACGCCGAATCGCGGCGGCGGCGCGAAAAAAACGCACGCTTGAGAACTTCGACCAACTGCTGCGCCGACGACAACTCCGGCTCGTCGTTGAGCGTCGCGATCGACAGCGGATACCAGAAACATCGGCGCGCGTGTTCCGATTGCCCGAGGTGATCCATCAGCTGCACGACGGTGAGACGGCGCAGTTCGCCGTCGCCGAATCGTCTCATCGCGAGCATGCGCAGCCCGCCGCGCATAACACTCAGCCGCTGCGCGATACTCAGATGCCGATAGCCGAACAACGCGGCCGTCATGTGCAGAGGTCCGGGCAGCCGCGCCGTTTTCAGCACTGCACTTTGTCCCAGGACCAGCGAGCATTTCGATTTTCAGATCCACCTGGAATACAAGCTGGTCGTAGGCGCCGATCCGCTTCAGGAAGTCGAGCGTCTCGCCGTAGCAACCCATCAGGACGTGCTGGCCGTTGTCGACGAAATCGCCGGTGTCGGGATCGGCAAACGAATACGCACGCCCGCCGAGCGCAGGCTTTCCTTCGAGCACCGTGACTCGCACGCCACGCTCCGCGAGCGCGACCGCGGCGCTGAGTCCCGCGAATCCGGCGCCGATCACGACTGCATCTTTCTTCGCCGATCCCATCTATCCGCGCAGCGCGCTGATGCGCCCCTCTGCCCACGCGCGGCCGACCAGGTAGAGCTTGTGCGGCGCGGACAGGCTGTGACGGCGGTCGAGCACGCGATAGTTGGAATTGATGATGCGTTCGAGCAGCGCGGCGTAGATGAGCCGCATCGCCTCCGCCGTCAGCAGAGTCGCGCGATCTTCCGGCGCGAGTTCGCTTTGCGCCAGCGCATAGAGTTCGCGCGCGCGTCTGGCCTCGAAGTCCATCAGTCTGACGAAGTTCGGCGAGTACACGCCGCCGAGAATTTCCTGCTCGCTCACGTTGAAGCGCGCGAGGTCCTCCAGCGGCAGATAAATTCGTCCGCGCTCGGCGTCCTCGCGCACGTCGCGCAGAATATTCGTCAGCTGAAGCGCCAGTCCGAGATTTTCCGCGTACAGTTTCGCCGACGGATTTGAATAGCCGAATATCTCGATACAGATGAGGCCGAGCGCCGATGCGACGCGATAGCAGTACGGCCGCAGCTCTTCCCAGCTCTGGTAGCGCTTGCGCGAGAGGTCCATCTCGACGCCGTTGATGATTTCCTCGAACAGTTCGCGTGGAATTTTAAATCGTCGCGCGCTGTCGGCAAGCGCGCGGGAGAGAGCGCGCGTCGGTGCGCCCGAATAGACGCGGTCAAGTTCCTCGCGCCATCGCGTGAGCAGGAGAGCCGGCTCGCGAATCGCTTCGTCGTCGGCGATATCGTCGATGAATCGGCAGAACGCATAGACGGCGTGCAATGCGCGGCGCCGTTCCGTCGGGAGCAAAATGAACGCGTAGTAAAAACTCGAGCGCGAGCGCCGCGTGACTTGCGCACAGTGCTCGTAGTCGGCGTCGAGCGACGCGCCGTCGCGGCGCGATACGTCAGCGAGGCCCGCGGCGCCGCCGTCAGACTTCAAGTCGTCCACGGATCGCGCTCCATCCAAGTTTCAGGTAGTCGAGTTTCGCCAGTTCCGGACGCATGCGGAACACGTCGTAGTTGACGCGATCGATCGCGCGCAGATATCGCCAGCCCGCCGCCCGCGAACATCACGATGTCGCGCCGCAGCCGCTTGTCCACGCGCTTGTGTAATTCCCCGCCCTCGACCAGCATCGCGCGCGCGACGCCGACTTCGTGACGCATCAAATCGATGAACTCGCGCGACGACGTATGCGCCGCGAGGTCGGCCGGCGTCACGCCGAATCGCTCCATGTCGCGGCGCGGAAAATAAATTCGTCCTTTGTCGAGATCGACTGCGACGTCCTGCCAGAAATTGGCGAGCTGCAATCCGCTGCAGACCAGGTCCGACAGATGCTGCCGCTCGGCGTCGCGATAGCCGAACAGGTAAAGCACCAAGCCGCCCGACTGGATTCGCCGAGTAGCGCGAGTAGCCGAGCAGATCGTCGAGCGTGTCGAAGCCCTTGAAGTCCACGTCGGAGCGAAACGCCGTGAGCAGATCCTTGAACGGCTCGCGCGGAATTTCAAAACGGCGCACCGTGTCCGCGAGCGCGATAAACACCGGATGGCGCGGAGTGCCGGCGTACGCCAGGTCGAGCTCGCGCTCCCAATCGTCGAGCATCGCGCGGTCGTGATGCTCGTCGGCAAAATCGTCGGCCATCCGCGCGTACGCGTAAATCGCGTACATGTGCGGACGCATCTCGCGCGGCATCAGCCACGACGCGACCGTGAAATTTTCGTAGTGCGACTTCGCCAGCCGCGCGCAGAATTCGTACGCACTCGCGACGTCGAAAGTTCCCGCCGGTATCGACGCGTCACGCACAGTGCTCGACGCGTACGACGTTACCCCGCCCTGCTCGCTGGCGCGCGCGGTTGCCATCGTCTCAGGCTGCGACCGGTCGCGCTCCGATAAGTTCGCGCGCCGCGGCTCGCGCCCATCCGTCGGTCTCGAGCAAATCTTCGATCGTTCGCGCCGCGGAGTTGTGATGCCGATTCATCACCGTCTCGATATGACGCGGGATGTCCATGAAACGCACGCGGCCCGCAAGGAAGCCCGCGACGAGTTCCTCATTGGCGGCGTTGAGGCACGCGGTCATCGTGTTCCCCGCCGCCAGCGCGTCGTACGCGAGCCGCAGACATGGGAAGCGCCGCAGGTCGGGCTCCTCAAACGTCAGCCGCGAATTTTCCGCGAGCGACAGCGGCTTGAGATGCGTCATCGGCAGCCGCTCCGGATACGCGAGCGCGTAGGCGACCGGAATCGCCATGTCGGGAATCGCCATCTCCGCGATCACCGAGCCGTCGATCATCTCGACCATCGAATGAATCACGCTCTGCGGATGAATCACCACCGAAACTTCGCCGGCCTTGAGGTCGAACAGCCAGCGCGCCTCGATCACCTCGAGACCCTTGTTCATCAGGGTCGCGGAGTCGATCGTAATCTTGCTGCCCATCACCCAGGTCGGATGCTTCAGCGCCTGCTCGACCGTGATCGCCTCAAACCTATCCGCCGGCAACTCGCGAAACGGGCCGCCCGACGCGGTCAAAATGATCCGCTTCAACGACTCGCGTCCGCGTCCTTCCAGGCATTGAAAAACCGCGTTGTGCTCGCTGTCCACCGGCAGCAGCCGCACACGATTCTCGCGCACCGCCGACGTGATCAACTCGCCCGCGATGACCAGCACTTCCTTGTTGGCAAACGCGATATCCTTGCCGGCCTTGATTGCCGCAAGCGTCGGCTGCAATCCCATCGCACCGACCAGCGCCGACATCACCAGCTTCGCATCAGGATGCGTCGCGACGGCGATTGCACCTTCGAGTCCGTGCATGATCGTCACGCGATGTGCACCGAGGCGCGTCGCCAGTTCGCGCGCGAGTTCGGGCGTCGCGACCGAGACCAGTTCAGGATGAAAGCGCTTCACCTGCTCTGTCAGCAGATCCAGGTTGCGTCCCGCCGCCATCGCGACGACGCGAAACCGATCGCTGAAGCGCCCGACCACGTCCAGCGTCGTGACGCCGACCGATCCAGTCGAGCCGAGGATTGAAATCGCTTTCATTGCAAACCGCTTAGTGTGACGCCGTCTCCGCCAGTCTTTTTCGGAAGCGCCCGAGCGCCATCAGCGGAAAATAATGCGCATACATGTGGTAGCGAAGATAGAAATGATTCGGAAATCCGTTGCCGGTCGATTCCCTCTCGTCCCACGCGCCTTCGTCGTTCTGCCGCTCTGAGAGCCATTGTGCGCCGCGCATCGCATGCTCGCTGATTCCAGACTCGCCGGCGATCAATCCGATCAGCGCCCACGCCGTTTGCGACGCGGTGCTGGTCCCGCGCCCGTGCCACGCCGGATCCTTGTCCGACAGCGGGCTCTCGCCCCATCCGCCGTCCGGATTCTGTTTCAACTTGAGCCATGCGACCGCGCGCTTGATCCACGGTTCATTGATATCGACGCCAATCGCGCGCAAGCCCGACAGCGCCGAGAAAGTTCCATAGATATAGTTGATCCCCCAGCGTCCCCACCATCCACCCGCCGGCGACTGATTTTTCTTGAGCCACTCGATCGCGCGTGCCGCCACCGGATGCTCAGTGCGATAACCAACCGCCGCCATCATCTCGAGCACGCGCCCGGTCAGGTCGGGACACGACGGATCTGTCACCGCTTCCACGTCGGCGAGCGGCAGATGATTGAGCCAGGTCGAATTGTTGTCGGCGTCGAACGCCGCGAAGCCGCCGTCCTTCGATTGCATCCCCATCACCCAGTTCGCGCCGGCGCGAATTGCGCGCTCCCTGGCGGCGGCATCATCGGCTTCCGAGTCCGCCATCACCGACAGGATCACCGCCGAATCGTCCACGTCGGGATAGCAGTCGTTGTAGAACTCGAACGCCCATCCGCCCGGTTCGAGATCGGGACGCTTCACCGACCAATCGCCCTTCTTGAAAATTTGATGATCGATCAGCCACTGCGACGTCTGCTTCATCGCCGGATGGTCGCCCGGCAGTCCCGAGTCGAGCAACGCGCGCCCCGCCAGGCCGGTGTCCCAGTTGACCGAAACGCACGGCATGTACATGTCGTAGTCGCTGAAATGCCAGATCAGTTCCTGCGACGCCTCGATCGCTTTCTTCAGCACCGGATGGTCGTTGCGGTAGCCGTTGGCTTTCAGAGCCATCGCGCTCAGCAGGTAGCACGGCTCGATTCCGCCCCACGAGCCGTTCGCCTCCTGATGCTCGAGGAGCCATTCTTCGGTGTGACGCAGCGCGCGAGCGCGCAGTGATTTTATTTTGTGCGAATCATAGAAGCGCAGCGCCTTGTCGGCGAAATTCAGCGCGTTGCGAAGTGACAGCAATTTCTTTCCGCGCGGCTGTTTGAACTTCGTGAAATGCGGCGGCTCGATGTAGAGCTCCAGCACTCCGCGCTGGTAGTCGATTTTTTTCTCGGGACGCGCCGCCTGCAGCATCATCAGTCCCATCAGCGTTCCGCGCGCCCATGAGCCCAGCTCGTAAATGTTGAACGGGAACCAATTCGGGAACAGCGAGAGCTCGACCGGCAGCGCCGCCGTCGCGTCCCAGGTTATCTGCCCCATCGACGCCAGGTAGAAGCGCGCAAGCGTCCCGCAGTTCACGATTCCGCCCTTCGACAAAATCCACCGCCGCGCGGCCGCCATCGGCTCGTCGCCCGCGCGCATGCCGGTGAGCTTCAGCGCAAAATAACTTTCGATCGAGGTCGACAGGTACCCTTCGCCGCCCTGGTAAAGCGCCCAGCTCCCGTCGGGACTCTGTATGTCGAGCAGATGCTTCTTCAGGCGCGCCTCGGTCTCGACGTCGACCGTGTCCATGAAATGATTGAAGATGATGAACTCCGCGTTCATCTCCGCGTTCGCTTCGAGCGGCGCGTGCCAGTAGCCCTCGGGCTTCTGCAGCGCGAGCAGCGCGCGTTGGGCGCGATCGACGGTGTAATCAATCTTCGCGACGAACTCGTCATGCGGCGACATCGCAATCGCCGTGTTTTCAATTTCAGCAGCCTGATTCATAATTCACCCCTCATGGAATCACGGCGCATTTCAGAACCACGCCGCGCTCCAACATGTCGAAGACTTCCGCCAGTTCTCCGAGCCGCATTCGCGCGTTGACGATCGCGCCCGCATTCAGCGCGCGTCCCGCCAGCAATTCGTAAGCGCGACGCACATCGCGCGGCCGATAATGAAACGGCGACATCAGCGTCAGATTGTCGTAATGCATCCGTCGCGTATCGACGCTAAGCGCGGTGCCTGTAGGACATCCGCCGAAAAAAACCACCCGTCCTCCGCGCCGCACTCGCGCGAGCGCGTCCTCCCATCCCTCGATCTGCCCGGTACACTCGATCACCAAATCGGGACCGAAGCCGCCGTTGAGCCGCGCGATTTCCGCGGCGGCGTCTGCCCTGCGCGCATCGATGACGCGGTCCGCGCCCAGATTCTCCGCCCACTTCAGACGCTCTGCGCCGCGCCCGACGACCACCACCTCGCGCACGCCCGCGGCCTTCAGCACCAGCATGTGCAAAAGGCCGAACGCGCCACCGCCGATAATTACGACCGTCTCGTTTTTCTCGGGACGCGCCATTTCATTCGCATGCACGACGCAAGAGAGCGGTTCGAGCAGCGCGGCTTCCTCGAACGGCAGGTCCGCAGGCTTGAGAAACGTGTTGCGCGCGACGACATGCGCCGGCAGCATCAGCATGTCCGCGTACGCGCCGTGCACCATCCGCCCGACCGCGTCGTCGCAAAGATTTTCCTGCCCATGCTGGCAGTAGAAGCAGATTCCACACGGCGCAGTCGGCGCCGCCATGATTTCGTCGCCGGACTTGAACGCGGTCACACCCTCGCCCGCTTCAACTACGACGCCGGAAAACTCATGCCCGAAAGGCATCGGCAGTTTCCACATCGGATGGCCGCGGCGAAATGTCTTGAGATCAGTGCCGCAACTGAGCGCGCATCGAATTTGAATCAGCAACTCGCCCGGCGCCGGACGCGGCGCGACGTAATCGCGCAATTCGATCCGGCCCGGCTCGACCAGCACCGCCTGGCGCGAATGCACCTGCGCAATTTTCGCCGCTGCGTCGAGCGCGGTCACAGTTTGCGCTCCACGACGAAGGTCGCGATATGGCGCAGCGCGTCGGCGCGATCGCCGAAGCCCTGCAACGCACGATGCGCCCGCGTCTCGAGCTCGCGCGCCAAATCCATCGAGCGCTCGACTCCCAGTATCGCCGGATAGGTCGCCTTGCCGCGCTCGCCGTCCTTTTGCGTGCGCTTGCCCATCTGCTCCGGCGTGCCTTGAACGTCGAGCAAATCATCGACGACCTGGAACGCGAGCCCGAGCGCGCGCGCGTATGCGTCGAGCGACTCGATTTGCGACGCACTCGCGCCGCCGAGTCGCGCACCGCCGCGCACCGACGCCAGGAACAGCGCGCCGGTCTTTTTGCCGTGCAGTTCTTCGAGCTCCTCGACGGTCTTCGACTTGCCCTCGCCCAGCAGATCGATCACCTGCCCCGCGACCATCCCGCTCGACCCCGCCGCAGTCGCGAGCTCCGCGACAGTCTCGAGCACGAGTGCCGGCGACGCACTCTTGTCCTGCCGACAGCGCGAGCACCTTGAATGCGTCCGTCAGCAGCGCGTCGCCCGCGAGCGTCGCGATCGCTTCGCCATAAACCTTGTGATTGGTCGGGCGTCCGCGACGCATATCGTCGTCGTCCATGCACGGCAGGTCGTCGTGAATCAGCGAGTACGTGTGAATCATCTCGACCGCGCACGCGAGACCCATCGCCGTCCTCGACCTTGCCGCCAACCGCCTCGCACGACGCGAGCGCGAGCACCTGGCCGCAGCCGCTTGCCGCCCGCCAACAGCGAATAGCGCATCGCCTCATGCAGGCGAGCCGCCGCGCCGGTCGGTTCCTCGACGCTTTGCTTGAGCGCCCGCTCGATGAGCTGCGTGCGCTCTTTTAGATAGCTGTGTAAGTCGAACACGTCACGCCACGTAATGCCGCACCATGCGCCACGAGTCCTTCAGATTTTTGCCGAAGTCGAGCGCCACGGTCCCCTCAAACCCCGAATGCAGCTTGCAATCGCGGCAACGGAAATCCTGCTTGGTCCGATAGTATTCCCAATCAGTCGCCGCATGCATCTCATTAAGGGTCTTGTAGTGACCGTTTGTGATCAGGTAGCACGGCCCCTTCCATCCCTGCGGATTGCGCGTGACCGTCGTCCACGGACTGCACTGCATGTCGCGCTTTCCGACCAGGTAGTCGAGGTAAATCGGCGTGTTGATGATCTTGTAGTCGTTCGCCATGTCGCGAACCTTGAAAAACTTCGCCGGCATCTCATCTTTGCGAAGATACTCTTCGTCGTTCTGCAGCACCTGGTAGTGATAGCCGGGACTCAGCAGCATCCCGTCGACGCCGAGGCTGGTCAGATACTTGACCATGTCCTCGAGCTCCTGGCCGGTGGTCTCGCGGAACACCGTCGTGTTGGTCTGCACGCGGTAGCCCTTCTCCTTCAGCATCTTGATCATCTTCACGACGATGTCGAAATGCCCCACCCTGTCGGTCACGCGATCGTTGGTCTCGCGCATCCCGTCCAGGTGCAGGTTGAAGCTAAGGTAGGGACTCGGCGGCACCTGCTTGACGAACCGCTCGAGCAGGATTGCATTGGTGCAAATCATCACGTGACGCTTCTGATCCTCGATCAGCCCGCGCGTCAGCGCCGCGATATGCTTGTACATCAGCGGCTCGCCACCGCAGATCGAGACGATCGGCGCACCGGCTTCTTCCGCCGAATGCAGCGCCTCGTCCAGCGGCATCATGTCGCGGATGGTGTCCTTGTACTCGACGATTCGGCCGCATCCGATACACGCAAGGTTGCATGCATGTAGCGGTTCGAGCATCAGCACCAGTGGAAAATATTTCTCACCCGCTTTTTTCTTGGCGCGCATGTAGCGGCCAAGATCGATCATCTGTCTCAATGGAATGCGCATAGCTTTTGCGTTCTCCTGGAATCAAGTTGAGGAAAAAGTCAGGCGGACGGTGCGCCGCCCTCCGATGAAGATGTCCCCGACGGACCGAACAACCACTCGCCCACCATCGCCACCGCCCCTTCGGGGTCGATCGCATTTGCGCCCATAAATAAATGTTCGATCAGCAATCCGTTCAGCGCCGATAGCAGAAACGCCGCCGCCGATTCCGGTGCCGTCCGCCGCGTGCAGATCCCTTTCTGCTGCGCGCTCGCGATCAGCTCGACCAGCATCGCGCGATAACCGGAGTAGAGCTGCAGCACCTGCTCGTTCAGACCTTCGGACAGCGTCTGATCGTGGAGCATCTGCGCCAGGAAGAACCGCACCGAGCTGGCGTTGTCGCGCACGAACGACAGGTACGACTCGACCAGCTTCAGAATCTGCTGGCGCTCGTCCATCGCGGCCGCTTCTTCCGCGAAATCGATAAAGTACGGCTCCAGCAGGCGGTTCAGCACCGCGACGAACAGCTCTTCCTTGGTCTTGAAATGCCAGAAAATCAGCGCCTTGCTGACGTGGGCCTCGCGCGCCACTTCCGACATCGAGGTCTCATGGAACCCGCGGCTGGCAAAAAGCCGCATCCCTGCCTTCAGAATCTCGTCGCGCGAGTCCTGCGACCCGGTGCGCGGCTCCGTGATGCCGACCTTAATCTGCGATGCACCCATATCCCGGCCGTGACGCCCCGTACTCCTTCTGTCGTCGCCCGTAACCACAAAGATCTATCCAACGCCCGCTAATTCGGGCTGCCGTCATCTGCGCGTCTCGAAAATGCGGCTAACCTTTCGGTCAATAGAAACTTTACCGTCACAATCCCGGAAGTCAAGAGCGACAGTCCGAGCGGTCAGTCGGTCAGCGCGATCCTGGAACGCATCGCGGGAGCGATTTCGTCTTAACTATCTGATTTTACAGCGGAAACAGGTGTTTCTATCTCAACGCCGTTGTTGATGGACGATTTGCGCGATGCCTCGATTAGCACCAGCTGCAACACGCGCCTCTGCCAGATTGCGCTTCGCGATGGGCGAATTGGTTCCTTCGGTGACCGCTCGCTCGAACTCCTCTGCCACCCCGCCGAACCAGGCCGAATGGTACGAGTCGTCGGCCATGTCCGGCACCGAGAGGTCCTCGGTTGTCCCGGACCGTTCGGTGAGTAGCACTCGATCCCCTTCGATTTCGAGACTCGCGCGCTCTCCATAGATAAGGGCCGACGTTCGCCGCACCGGAGCGCGCCACGAGAGATGCGCCCGGCCGATCGCGCCATTCGCGAACCTGATCCGCACGTCGGCAACGTCGTCAACGTCCATGCCCGGCGGCGACTCGAGCCGCGCCGAAACCGAAATCGGCGCCTCCCCGCCCAGCAGCCAATTCATCAAATAGAAGACGTGCCACCCGTGATCGATTAGAATCCCGCCGCCCGACGCCGACGATGCCCGCCACTTCCCGCCGCTACCTCCCGCCCCGGCCGGCTCGGTCCGCAGGCGATCAACCGAGATGAATCTAATCGCGCCCAGCCTGTCGGCCTCGATCGCCCGGCGCGCAGCCGCATAAGCCGGCGCGTATTTCCAATTGTGCACGCACATCAGTACGCGATGCTTTTCCGCGGCGAGCGCCGCCAGTTGGTCGAACTCGCCAAGCGAAAGCGCCAGCGGCTTTTCGACGAGGACATTCGCGCCAGCTTCCAATGCCGCACGCGCCGCCTCATGATGCAGTCCGGGAGGGCTGGCGACATCCACAAAATCCGGAGCCTCGCCGTCGAGCATCAGTTCGAGGTCGTCATACACGCGGACATTTTTGATGAGGTGGATAGCTTCATGCCGCCGCTGCGAGACGGGATCGTGAATGGCGCCGATCGCGATATTCTCGCGCGTACGCCAGCCGGCAAGATGTGCGCGGGCGGCCACCTCGCCGAATCCGGAAATAGTGCCGCGCAATTTTGCAGGACTCGCCATCAGCGCCGACAAGTGTCAGCTAAAGCGGGTTGCCTCGCAACCCGCACCGCAGCCGCAACATGGCGGTGCAGTCGAAATGCGGCATCGCAGGCGCCCGGTTCAGACCTATTCATTCGCAAATCCGTCTGAATCGCGATGGCAGAGCTCTTGCTCTCTCGACCAGTGAACGCACATCAAACAGGGAGGCAGGCGAATCATGTTCGCATGGATTCTAATCGGACTCATCTCGGGATGGCTGGCGGGAAAAATTCTCAACGGCAACGGCTACGGCATGTTCGCTGATATCGGGCTAGGCCTCCTCGGCGGCGTGATCGGCGGAATGATCTTCGAGGTCCTGGGCGTGCGCGCGCACAACTTCATCGGCGCAATCCTGATGTCCACGGCAGGCGCCACGGCGCTGGTGATAGCGACAAGAATAATCCGCGACGAGATTTGAGCGCGGCGTCATCCACGCGCTGCTCATTTCATCCTTGTCATTCTGAGCGGAGGCTGCCGTGATTGAGCCGAAGCCCTGAGCGAAGCCGAAGGGAAGAATCTCGACGACGCTCCGGCGTCGGCGCCATGCCCACGGACGCGCTGGCACGCGAGATCCTTCGCTTCGCTCAGGATGACGGAGAAAAAGCGCTAAACGTACAGCGCTGCGATCTTCTTCAGCATCCCCTCTGAATTCTCGAACGTAAGATCACCCAATCCCGCGACGAATCGGCCCGCTCCTGCTTCCGCGAACTCCTTCAGCCCATCCTGCACCGTCGCGCGATCGCCTCGGATTCCGCCCATTATCGTGATATCCAGCTCTGCGAAATTCCTGCCGACCGCTGTGCACTCGCGCTTGAGTTCATCGACGCGCGTCTTCAACTGCCCCGCGTTGAGCGCGATCGGACACCATCCGTCGGCCCATTTCGCGACTCGCTTGAGGGCATTCTTGTCGAGGCTCCCGATCAGCACCGGCGGTCCCGACTTCTGCGCCGGCTTCGGCAGCGACTTCACCGGCGGAAACTTGACGTACTTGCCCTCGAACGAGGCGGAGTCCTCGGTCCACAGCTTGCGCATCGCGGCGACAATTTCGGCCGTCTCGGTCCATCGATGGGGGAAATCGACGCCGAACAGATCGCTCTCCTCGCGCAGCCATCCCGCACCAATGCCGAACAGCACGCGGCCGCCCGAGTATGCGTCCAAAGTCGCGAACTGCTTGGCGAGTGCGAGCGGCTCATGCTCCGGAACCAGGCAGATGCCAGTGGCGAGTTTCAGATTCTTGGTGACCGCAGCCGCCATACTGAGCGCGATCATCTGATCGGCCATCGTAAAGTACTGCGGCGGGATCGGACCGCCGGTGGGAAACTGCTGCTTGGGATTTGCGGGCATCGCAGGATGCTCCGGCACCCAGATCGATTCGAATCCGAGCGATTCAGCGACGCGTGCAAATTCCGCCGGATGAGCATTCTTGCCGGTGAATGGAGTGAGTAGCCCGATTTTCATTTTTCCCTCACTAAGGTGCAGGGGTTACCCCTGCCCAAGGAAGCATGAAACCCAAGGCGGGTTTCACATTTAATTAAGTCCAGCCAAAGAAATCCTTCGCTGCGACAAACTTCGCAACGCCCGCTGCTTCGCCCGCGAGCCTATCGACTTCCTGATCACCCACCATCGTCGACGACGCCAAATCCACGCCGTACAAATCGGCCAGCTCCGTGATCATTCCGCCCTTGGGCTTGCGACATTCGCAGTGGTCGTCGTCGGTATGCGGGCAGACCAGCCAGCCGGTAAGGATATCGCCGAGCTGACGGTCGAGCTGCGCGAGCGCCGCTTCGACTTTTTCTGCTTTAAGGCGGCCGCGCGTGATTCCCGCCTGGTTGGTCACGACGAACATCAGATGGTTATGCAGCGGGCGCAGCTTCTCAGCCACGCCGGGCAGCAGTTCGACTACGATGTTGCCGTTGGCGTCGAGCGGAATCTCTCGCGTCTCGTTCAGTTTGACGAGAGTGCCGCCCAGATCGAAGAACAGCGCCGCGTTGCCATTCGGATTGGACATCGAAAAAAGATTTTCGCTCAAGTCTAAGCGTGGCGCCAGTCAACATGGTCGCGAACGTGGGCGAACACTTCGTCCAGGATTTCGACGCCTGCTTCGGCTTGAGCTTCGGTGATTACCAGCGACGGGTTGATCCGAATCTTGGGAAAATACGCCATCGTGACCAGTCCACGCTTCAGGCATTCGCCGAAAATCAGCTCGGTGACTTTCTTTCCGAGCAGTTCCTTCGTTTCGAGATCGCGCACCAGCTCGACTCCGATTAGCAGCCCCTTGCCGCGCACATCGCCGATAAATTCGTATTTTTCCTTGAGCGCCACGAGCCGCGACAGCATCTTCGCGCCGACCTTGCGTGAGTTCTCGACCAGATGCTCCCGTTGGATCGCGCCGATCGTTTCCGACACTGCCACTGCGGCCAACGGATTCCCGCCGTAGCTCGACGACGACGCGCTCGGCTTTCCGAAAGGCTCCGCTTTGCCCAGCTCGTCGCTCAGCAGCACTCCAGAGACCGGAAATCCCGAGCCCATTCCCTTGCCGACCGTGACGATATCCGGCCGTGTGCCGCTGTGCTCGACGCCCCACCATTTTCCGGTGCGTCCGAAGCCGGTGATCATTTCGTCAGCGATCAACAGCGCGCCGAAATCCTTCGCGACGGATTTAACAGCGGGCAGCCAGTCGTCGGGAGGGATCACGTTACCGGCCGTACCCTGCATCGGCTCGGCGACGATTGCGGCAAGTGAGCCGCTCGAGCTCATCTTGATCTGCTGCCGCGCGAAATCGACGCAGTAAAGCCCGCAGTCGGGATACTTCAACTTGAACGGACATCGGTAACAATCCGCGTAGGGCACCGTGTATTGCCCGCCCTGCAACGGCCCGTAGCCCTGCTTCGATTCGTCGCCAATAAGTCCGAGGACGCCGCCGGTCTTGCCGTGGAACCCACCCCAGAAGCTGATGGCCTCATGATGGCCGGTGGCAGAGCGCGCCAGCCGAAGGGCAGCTTCGACCGCCTCCGCGCCGCCACTATATAGATGCGCGCGATTCAGTCCGGCAGGCGCCACTTCAGCGAGCGCCTTGAACGCCGCGGCGCGCTCTTTGGTAGCGAACGTGCCAACTGTCAGCCGCGACGCCTGATGCGACAGCACCTGCGCCATCCCCGGATGCGCATGACCAAGACTGGCGACCGCTACACCGGCGAAAAAATCGACGTAAGTGTTGCCGTCGGCGTCGGTGAGGGTCGCACCTTCGCCGTGATCGAATGCGAGACCGGCCAGCAGCGAGATTCGCTGGCGGCCGGGCGCAATATATTTCTGTTCGAGGTCGAAGATCTCTTTCGACTTGGGACCCGGTACTGCAGTCTTGATCGAGGGAAGTTTTCCGTTGGTTGCTGTCGTGGTCTTCAAGGGATAGCGATTCGAATCCTTCTTTTAAAATTTCCAGCGCGACTCTAACGCGGCCGGCCTAGCAGACTTATCGCACGGCGCGCGATCGCGCGAGCGGCCGGGCCTCGCACCCGGCTATAGCTGGGCCAGTCGTTAAAATCGATAATCGCAAAACGATCACCACCCAGGACTGCGTCTCCGCCCCATGCCTCGAGGCCGAGCGCGCCGGCTGCCGCGGAAGCCGCCTCCGACAACGCGCGCACGGCGGCTTCGGGCACTTCCTCGTCCTCCGGATGCACGCTGAAATGAGCACTGCCGCCAACGCCGTAAAATTTCACGACGCGGCCGACGACTTCCTGCTGCACGTACGCGAAGCGAATTTCGCGCCGCGCGAAGTCGGCGAGAATCGCTTCGACCTCCGCTCGATCCGCGGCGCGCTGCACATCTTCAGGCGCGAGCGCATGCAAGTCTCCGCGCTTTACGAACACGCCCGCCGATAAATCGAGGCCGGCCAGCTTGCGCGCATCGAGCGGCTCGTCGGTCGGAATCAGCGCGCCTACGGGAGTCGGCACTCCCGCGCGCTCCAGCCCGGGCGCGAGCAAGTCGCGGTAGCAGTTGCGAATCGAGAGCGCGGAGTTGATCGCAATCGCACCCGCTTGCTCGACTGCGGCCAGCCGCTTGAGCGCGCGCGGCCCCTGGCACATCGGCAGCACCAGATCGGCGCGCGGCGGTGCGCCCGCCGCAAAGCTGACCGCGTCCACAGTCTGGATATCGATGCCCTCGTGCTTCAGCTCCGCCATCGTGGCATCGAGAATCGCGGCGTCAGCCTCGACCTTTCCCGGTGAAAACTCGGGTTCCCGATAAATTCCCAAAGCTTTGTGGCTCATGGCATCTTCCGTATTGCAAGGCGTGCGGCGTCGAGGTCCGACGCTTCATCTACGTCGATCGATCCTTCAATCTCGATCGCGTCCAGCCGCATCCCGCGTTCAATGAGCAGCGCGAGAAAGCGGCGGAGCGCGTCCAGTCCGGCGCGGCGCGCGTCGGCGGCGTAGTCGAAAATTCCGGTCGACAGGAAATAGAGTCCTGCCGTCACCATAGAAGTCTGACGGTTGCCCAGCCCGAGGATCAACCCATTCGATGTTACATCTGCGAAAAGCGGTTTAGCCTCGCCGCGCCATCGCGTGACCGCCAGCACACCAGCCAGATTTTTGTCGCCGCGCTCCTCGATTTTCCGCCGCGACTCATTAACAAAGCGCACCAATTCATTCTGTGGAATTACAGCGTCCACCGTCGATGCGATAAACCATCCCGGCTCCAGCAGGTCGCCTAGCGCGAGCATCGTCTCCATCGAATTAGCAGTATCGCGGACGACCAGCCGGATCGAGGTCGGAATCTCCAGGTCCATCTCACCTGCAATGCGCGCCGTCTCCGAATTGATCACCGCGACGACCGAGTCGGCGCCCGCGTCGAGCAGCGCGCGCGCCTGACGCGACAGCATCGCCTCGCCGCCCAGTTTGACGAGCGGCTTTGGAATGTCGTCGCGGGTCGAGATTCGCAGGCGCTCTCCGCGGCCGGCGGCAATGATCGCTCCCTGTAACTTCGTCACCATTGAATCTGCGCAACTTCGTCGATGCTTCGGATCGTGACGTCGGCGGCGTTAGAATCTTCACCGCCTCGCGGTTCGGTGCACAGCCACACTGTGCGCATGCCTAGTTTTCGCGCCGGTGCGCAATCCTTGCCCAGCGAGTCGCCAATCATCGCGACCGACTCAGGGGCGCATTGTATTTTTTTCAAGGCGGCTTCGAAGATGCCCACGTCAGGTTTGAAGATCCCGACGCGCGACGAATCGGCGACCGCGGCAAAGAATCGATCGAGCTTTGCTTCCTC
Source organism: uncultured delta proteobacterium (assembly GCA_963733715.1). Classification (GTDB taxonomy): domain Bacteria; phylum Desulfobacterota; class Binatia; order Binatales; family Binataceae; genus Binatus. Next base: position 289,731 of record CAVTEN010000023.1, on the reverse strand, counting down.
GAGCACACGGTCGAGGTTTCCGTAGAAGTTAGACACGACACCCATCTTGAAACGGCTTTTGAGCGGGCCGACGATGTCGCGACTGTGCGCCAGTCCTGCGGATGTCTCGCGGACAAACGAATTCGTGACGGCCTCGACGAATCGATGACGTCCGCCGGCGCCTGAAGCCTCGAGGGTCGCTCGGAGTTGCTCCGGACCGCTCTTCCGCAGGTATTCGAACTGATGGCCGACCAGGAATCGCACGAGGTCCGTCATCCCGAAGCGCGCGACTATCCTGGTCGCGCTGTAGCCGGTTTGCGTCGCGTGATCGAAGGCCGGGTCGAGCTCAGTGCGTGAAATATCAACACCGGCCGCGCGGTAGCTGCCCAGAAATCTGTCGAGCCAATGCGCGGGGCCGTCGAGCGTGCCGCCAAAATCGAATAGCAGAGCGGTGATCGTGCCCATGAAACAGTCAGCTTACCAGCCACGGCGTGCAGCCTCTAGTTTTCGTTGCCTACTAGAGTGCGCGATCGGAAATTGCGCGATCTCGATCGACCATGTTCCCTAGAGAACCAAGTTGCTGCGCGGTCGGTCAGGCGGAAAAAAGCTGGCTTCAAATGAAAGCCGAACTCATAATCGAGGTATGAGGTTAGTAGCAAGGCTACTTCCTCCGGCGTTACTGCTGTGTTACCGTGACGTAAATCGAGTACGGGGGGAAACTGGTATTTAGTAGGACGTCATTGATTGAAACTGCTCTAATCGCTGCACCTGACCGCGCGGATAATGCGGTCTTCGGCCGTCCGCTTTTAGAGCGGCTGATGATCAACTGCGAGCGCGCTGGGATTAAACGGTTTGTTGTCGCGGCGCCGCGCGAGCGGTATTCGGACGTCGCGCGCGCGATGGGTCGGTTCAAAAATTTGGACACGGTCTCGATGGTTGAGTCGTTCGGCGAGATTCTGAACCATCGGAATGCGCAGGAATTGGGCATCGACCCGTCGCTGCCGTGCGTGTCCTTTTCGGGAAACCTGGTCTTCGCGAAGTCACAACTGTCGCGGATTCTCAACGCGCACGCCTCGAATCCACAGTCGGTACATCGGGCAGTTAGCACCGATCATGACCGCGGCGGTGAAATCGCGACCGGTGCGATCGCCGAGATTCTCAAGCGCGGCGGCATGTCGACCACCGTGCCTGCTTCCGCCGCGAACCTGCTGCCATTCGCGCTGAACGGCCGGCCCGAGGACCGCGAGGAAGCCGAACTGCGGCTGGCGAAATCGATTCGCGAGGAATCGGCGCACAAAGACGCACCGATGGCGCGATGGGTCGACCGGCGCATTTCCTGGCGCATCAGCTATTGGCTCGCATCGCATACGCGCGCAACGCCGAACATGGTCACGCTCGCGAACACGATGTTCGGGCTGGCTACGGCGTGGATGTTCTCGGTACCGAACTACTGGATGCGGCTGTTCGCCGCGATCTTCTTTTTGATTTCGATCACGATCGACGGCGTCGACGGCGAACTGGCGCGGCTCAAGATGGTCGAGAGCGATTTCGGCGGCACGCTCGACGTCATCACCGACAATATCGTTCACGCCGCCGTGTTCATCGGCCTGCTGGTCGGATGCTACCGAGTCGAACACAGTCGCGCATACCTGTACCTGATTCCAATCCTGCTCGGCGGCTTTGCGATGTGCGCTTACGCCACGTGGCGTGCCTTCAAGATAAAGGGCGAGAAGGCGGCGGAATGGCTGGATAAGGTAGACCGCTGGAGCGGGCGCGATTTCGCCTATTTGCTCGTTATGTTGGCCCTAATCAATCGGTTAGAGTACTTCGCTTGGGGAACAGCGTTCGGAACGTACGTATTCGCGCTGGTGCTGATATGGATCACCAGTCGGACGGAATCGTCAATGAAGCCTGAGAGTCTGTAGGCAGAAACTAGGCCTGCAGGCGGAGGAACTATGAACGGCAAGAAGCCACGAATTCTCCTGGTGCAACCCACGACTGTCCATCTGGACGGCACACCGCACAAGACGCGCTGGCGGCTGATCATGGGGCTTATGATTCCCCTGATGGCAGGACTCACGCCCGACGATTACGACGTGACGCTGTGCGACGAACGCCTCGAGGACATCAACTTCGACGGCGGATGGGACCTGGTCGGCATGACGACCACCATTGGCGCGTCGCTGCGGGCGTACCAGCTCGGTGACGAGTTCCGCAAACGCGGTATCCCGGTCGTGTTCGGGGGCTTCCATGCGACGTTGCAAACCGAAGAGGCGCTCCACCATTGCGACGCAGTCGTGAAGGGAGAGGCCGACCTGGTGTGGCCCGAACTGCTGCAGGACTGGCGCGACGGCAAGCTCAAGCAGGTTTACAAATCCGAGAAAATGCACGATCTGAAGAACCTGCCGCGCCCGCGTCATGAGCTGCTCAAGCTGAATCGCTACCTGTTCAAGGCGGTGCCGGTGCAGGCGAGCCGTGGATGCCCGTATCGATGCTCGTTTTGCGAGATTCCGGTGTTCTACGACGGCGCGTATCGCACGCGGCCGATCGAGGATATCGTCGAGGAGATCAAGCAGGTCATGAAGGTGACCGGCTTCAAGCGGTTTCAATTCATTGACGATCAGATCACCGGCAAGCACAAGTTCGCGCGCGAGTTGTTCAAGGCGCTCGAGCCGCTCAATATCCGGTTCTCATGCCTGTGGACGATCAACTCGAATCACGACGACGATTTGCTCGAGCTCGCGGCCAAGGCGGGCATCTTCCACGTCAATATCGGAGTGGAATCGATCAGCCAGGATAGCCTGCTGTCGATGAACAAGATTCAGAATCACGCCGGGCAGTACAAGAAGCTGCTCAAGAAGCTCGAAAAATACGGCATCTACTACTCGCTGAATTTCCTGTTCGGGCTGGAAGAGGATCGTCCGGGAATTTTCGACGACACCCTGAAATTCCTGCATGAGGTCAAGGCGCCCGAGGCTTTCTTCAACACAGTGACGCCGCGCGTCGGCACGCCGATGCGCACGCAGCTCGAAAACGAAGGCCGCGTGATAATCCCCGACGCCGACCTATATACCAACAACTTCCGCTGCATGTTCGTGCCCAAGAATATGTCGCCGCAGGAAGTCGAAGAAGGCGTGTGGCGATGCACCAAGGAGTTCTACTCGCTCAAGTCGATGTTCAGGCGCCTGCTGATGCCGCCCGGCAAGTTCACCTGGCAGGGCCTGACCGAGAACATGCTCTTCTATTGGGGCGCGAAGCGACAGATCGATCCGGTTGATTATTATTAGGCAATAGGCCAGTCCGGACTTGATCCTAAAGACTCTCGCGGTGCTGGTGCTTGCCGCGCTGCTCGAGGTCGGCGGTGATGCGCTCGTCCGTATAGGACTGCACTCCTACGGCTACTCGCTGGCGGCCGGCGCGTTCGCGCTATTCGCGTACGGAATCCTGGTCAATCAAAGCGGCGTCGATTTCAACCGCCTGATGGGCATCTACATCTCGATCTTCTTCGTGGTGTCGCAAGCGATCTCGTTTCTGTTCTTCAAGCAAATCCCCGACGACCGAATAATCTTCGGCGGCGGCTTCATAGTAACCGGCGGCCTCATAATCCTGCTGATGACGTGAGTCGACCAACCTTCCCGCCATTGCTCGCGAGTTACCGTCTTAGGCCTTTCTCCTTCTCGCCCTCCAAATTCCCGGATGAAGTGCTTCTTGTCTCCTTGAGTCTGGCTTGACGTTCTCCCATTCGCTCTTGCAGCTCCGGCCCAGACTCTTCGTCAAGGAGCGGCGATTTTGCGGACTCGCGAAGGACGTGCTCTATTGCCTTGGTCAGGTCCTGGTCGACCCTAAGTGCTTGCTTGATGTATTGCAGAGCCTTAGCTCGTATTTGAGGAGGGAGCCGATCAATCCGGAATCGCTTCAGCGCCAACACACCCTGCGATATTTGCTCGTTGCATTGAGCTAAACGTTCCCGGATTTCTCTCAGTGTTCGTAGCGCTTTCCGATTCAGATCGATCGCATCTATTGTAAAGCTCCCAACCTTGCTTACCGGTTCTAGTCGTGCCCCGTTCCTTTTGAAGTGCTCCTGCCAGTAGTCAGCGTCTGGCCGAAAGAATCGAATGCCATTCTCGCGCGCGCTCAGCGGCGGGCAGCGGTCGCCTTTCCTCATGTTGCACTCGTCGCAGCAATACATAAGGTTACCGTAGTCGTCTACCAGCTCGGGGTGCGCCTTCTTCGGTTCATAGTGATCGATGGTGAATCGTCTGGCTTGCGCTTCGGCTTCTGACATCGAGCAGTATGCGCAAGAGCATAAGAAATCGTGTCGAAGCCAGGGCTTGTACTCGTTGTACGGTCGACCCTGAGGAAGGTCGCTAGATCGAAAAACAAGGTCGTCTCCCTTAGTTGTTGGCAAGGACGTCATCGGCGCGGATTTCGTTTCCTCTGCCTCTCGCGTTCTGCTTCGACTCTCTGCTCAAGGTTTTGCTGAAGCTCTAATATATTTTCGCCAAACTGCTCGTATCGTGAGATCGCCATATCCAAGATATCCAGCGTTTCACCATATTTGGCATCTTCGATTCTATCGAGACTCCACCGAACATATTCAAGTCTGTTCAATTCTTTTCGCGTAATTTCTCCCGCAAACTTTTTGTCAAGCAAAGTTTGCCGCTCGCGAAGATAGGCTTCATGCTCCTCAGGGGTAATCTGGCTGGCATTGAGTCGGCCAGCTAACCTGGCTGTTATCGCATAGATCGATCCGAAGGTCGCCAAAATCGGGAGCCTTGAGCGAAGCTGTGGCAACGGGTCCGCTACTTATAGGATCCGACACCACAGATGTACTTACTGTATCGCCAACCGCGCCAGTCGAGGCAGCAGCCTTCGGGGGCTCGGTCGTGGTCGCCGAATCTTGATAATTAAGTCGGGTTGCGGATGAGTTCTTCATCGAACCTGTTTCCTTCGCCTAGATCTTCGAAATATTTCATCGAGTCTAGTGCAGCTCGATCGATCTCATCTTTTATCAAATCAATTGTTGCCGTTCGCTCGCTGACAAATGTTCTGTGCCAATCGAACTGAAGCGTAAGCAATTGCTCTGGGTCTTCCGGTCTAATCACAACGTGATTGCAGCGGTCGAACCAGCTGTCGTTCTTGCCCAGATCGGCCGTAATCTGAAAAGAGTATTGCTCAACAAACCCCTGCCACGGTCGAGCGATATAGTCTATAAATCGAGCTATACCGGGCGGAAGATCTTCTTGGGCAGTCTGGCTTGTGGTAACAATCCCTACGCGGACTAATTTGCGCGGTGCGATTTCCAGAATTTGCTTCATTGCATCAAGTAGCCGACTCGATACTTCTGGCAGAAGATCGCTAAAAGGCGCGGCGCGGGATAGCAGCTCTGCCACCGGAGGTCCCCCGCTGGTAGGCTTGACCCTCATTCGGTGTTGAAAATCGATCCACACTCGCGTTGGCTCTACACCGTAGTGAAATCCGTCCTCGGTGGTGAGTTCGAGCGCAAATGGATCCAACCGATTTATGACGAATGTAGCCCTCTCCCGCTTCACCAGTGGAGCGAGGATCGGTTTCAGTACTTCTAGAATCTCCGCGCTTGGCGCAAAGTGGTTGTCGAATTTCAACCCGACGCTCGGAGTCGAAGCCAGTTTGTCGCACCAACTCATCGCAAGCTCCTATAGGGGCGGTATATTACAAATGTTGAGCCGCCCTCGCAAAGGCGCATCTCGGTCTTCGAGTACGGCCTTCCATCGAGATGACCGAATTTTGTCGATTACCGGGCGACTGGCGCCAGCATGCCGCCGTCGGCTTCGATTGCTGCGCGGATTGCCTTCAGACTTTGATCTCGTAGGCGCAGCTTGGATGCGGCGTGGGCGGTCATGTTCAGCTTGGTCAGACCAGCGGCCAATTTCTGCGCTTCGTTTTGTAGCTCTGCGGCGGGTACTACCCTGTCGAGGAAACCCGCCGGCACCGCGTCGGTCGGCGAGTACATCTCCGAGAAAATCACGGCGCGATTGAAATGCGCGGGCGCCAGGCGCTGGCGACAAATCTCGATGCCGAAATGCGGCATCGTGATCCCGATGGCGACTTCGTTTGCGCCGATTTTGAAAGGTCCGTCCGCCCCAAGCCTGTAGTCTGCCGCCAGCACGAGGAACACACCCATCGCGATCGCGTGGCCGTTGCACGCGACTATGATGGGCGTGGGAAAGGACAACATTCGATGCGCCAACTCGAAGCCCATCGTGACCATCTTCTGTGCATCAGGACCGCCAGCGGTAAGCGTCTTCAGATCGAACCCAGCGGAGAACGTCCCAGGCCTTCCGGTTAAGACCACCACCGCGCGATCCTCAAGGGCCTTGTCCAGCGCAGCGTTCAGCGCCGAGAGCATCGCGACCGACATCACGTTGACCTTGCCGTCGTCCATCGTAATCGTGGCGACGGAATCTTTTAGTTGGTAGGTGACGGGCGAAGACATAGAGCTACTCCTAAGGGTGCAGCACGACGTTGTCGATCAGGCGCGTCTTGCCGACGCGGGCTGCGATGGCGATCAGGATTGGACGGTCGAGCGATGGGTGACGCGCGAGCGTTTCGGCATCGACTGCTTCGACGTATTCGACCTCCACGCCCTTCATCCGCTTGAGCACCCGCGTCGCTGCGAACACTACTTCCTCGACGCAGCATGGATCGGCGCGATGCTTTTCGCGGGCGGCGCGCAGCGCAAGGCTCAGTGCGAGTGCGTCTTCGCGCTCGGTCGGCGAGAGATAGGCGTTCCGCGAGCTCATCGCGAGGCCATCTTTTTCGCGAACGATCGGCACCGGCAGAATTTCCAAATCAAAATTTAGATCGTGGACCATTTTCTGAATCGCGCGGAGCTGCTGGAAATCTTTTTCGCCGAAAATTGCCAGATGAGGTTTGACGATGTTGAATAGCTTGGCGACCACCGTCGTTACTCCCCGGAAATGGCCCGGTCGATGCGCGCCGCACAGGCCGCTGGTGATGTCGCCGGCGTCAACCCAGCTCTGCGCGTTGGGCGAATACATCGCGGCGGGCTCGGGCGCGAAGACTACGTCCACCGGCACCGTCTCGAGCATCGCGCAGTCGCGCTCGAAATTGCGCGGATAGCGTGCGAAGTCCTCGCCGGGGCCGAACTGCGTCGGATTGACGAAGATCGACGCGACCAGCACCGACGATTGCCGGCGCCCCTCGCGCATCAGGGTCAGATGACCGTCGTGCAGAAAGCCCATCGTGGGAACGAGCCCGATTCGTTCGCGGTTTTGGCGCGCGCTCTCGGCATAGCGGGTCATCTCGTCTGGCGAGGTGATGACGTTCATCGCGAAGTCCTCCTCGATTCGGCGTAGCAATGTTCGGGCGCCGGGAATGCACGCTCTTTCACTTCGAGCACGTAGGCACTGGCTGCCGCCGTGGCATCGTTCCACAGATGCGCGAACGGCTTGGCGAAGCGGGGAGCGCACGACTCGTAGAGGCCGAGCATATCGTGCATCACGAGCACCTGGCCGTCGCATTCAGGGCCGGCGCCGATGCCGATAGTCGGAATGGCGACGCTGGCCGTTATCTCGCGCGCAAGTGATGGCGGCACACCCTCGACGACGATCGCAAAGGCGCCCGCGGCTTCGAGTGCGGCGGCGTCTTCGAGCAAACGCTCGCGGCATCCGGGAGCGCTGCCGGATTTGCGGCCTTGCACGCGATGCCCGCCCATCCGATGTATCGACTGCGGCGTCAGCCCGACGTGGCCCATCACCGGAATATCGACTGCCGCGATTCTCGACACCGCGTCCGCGATCGCGACGCCCCCTTCGAGCTTCACCGCCTCCGCCCCGCCTTCCTTGACGAGACGCCCGGCGTTGCGCAGCGCGTCTTCGGGGCTCACCTGGTACGAGAGGAACGGCATGTCGGCGACGACGAGCGCACGGCGTCGCGCGCGCACGACCGCACGCGTGTGGTAGATGACCTCCTCGATCGTGACCGCGAGAGTAGTGTCTTCGCCGCGCACCGCCATCCCGAGACTATCGCCGATAAGCAACACGTCGACGCCGCAGTTGTCGAAAATCCTCGCGAACGGAAAATCGTACGCAGTCAGCATCGTGATCGGCTGCCGCGCGGCCTTCATGCGGGCGAGATCGGGCACGCGAACTTTTTCTTGCGTCATATTTTTCGAGCGCTCCCTTTGCTCTCTCTAAAAAGAAAATCGGGGCTGCCGCGTACCGGCAACCCCGCATCGGAGCAATCTCGAATGAACGAGCGCTCGAATCACTCGGAGTCCCGGTCCTTATCGGATCCAGGCGCGAGCAGACAACCAAACCAAATGCCCTGTCAACACCGTCTCGCCGGGAAAATTCCTCGACGGACCAATTCCACTATATAGAGAAACCGAGCGTGCGCGTAAAGGAGGAACTTACTTGGTGGCTTGCAGGGTGGTGGCTGTCACGGGCAGCGTTACCTGGACGCGTTTGCCGTTGCGCACGACGCTCAGGTAGACGATCTCGCCCGGCTGAAGATCGCGCATGCGGTCCTGGTAGTCGAGAAAATTGGTCACGCGCGATCCGTCGACGCCGATGATCATGTCGTAGCTCTCGCCGACTTGCATGATATCGAGCACTGGTAGCAAAAGAATCGCGGGCTGCCCAAATGGCAACATCGCGCCGGCCACCGCCGCACCGGCCAGCGCGTCATGCACAGTGTGCTTGTAGGGAAGCAAGCCGACGGCAGCAGCCGGGCTGCCTTTCTCCACCGTCGTGATGAGCAAGCCGTCCGCCTCCTCGCCGGATTTGAGCGTGCGTCTCGCTTCCCTCAAATTCATTCCGAACGGAGTCGAGAGCTCGCCGTCGTCATCGAACTGCTGCTGCATCATCTGTTGCGGCGGCAGCCCGCTCTGCTCTTCCGTATAGCGCGCGATGTCATTGTTCTCATTCGGTGGCTGCGAATCCGCGGATGTCTGCGAATCCGCGGCCGCTTGCGTATCGAGCGCAGCGCCCGATGGGGACGAAGAGGTGGGTGAAATGTCTGCGGTGTCGGGCACCGTGGCCTGGACGTCGTCACGCGGGGTCGGTACCAGGTTGGTGGGACCGGCGGAGGTTGAACTTGCAGCCGCGGCAGATGCGGCCGCGGACTTCCAGGTTTCAGAAGCCGTGGTATCGCTGGACTGTGCGGAGGCGAGCGCGCTGGCGAACAGAACCAGCAGCATCGCGGCGAGCGACGCGCCGAAAGCGTGACGCTCGCACGACTTGCTAGTTAACGCTCCAACGCTTTTCATGCTCCACCACGCGGCCCTCTCGCTCGAGCTTTTTCAGATGAGAGCGAACCGAGCTTGCAGCCGCAGCATGCAGATATTCCGGATAATCGACGTAAATCTTCTTCACGATTGCCATCGCGTCGAGCGGCCCATCGCCATTGCCCAGCGCCTCGAGCACCTGGCGCTCGCGCAGTTCACGATGAGCAATGTACTCGCCGATCTTTTCTTTCGGATTGCGGATGACCGGGCCGTGCGCCGGATAGATCGTCTCGAGATCGAGCGCGAGCAAGCGCCTGAGCGAATCCATGTACTCGCCCAAGTCTCCCGTATCGTCCGGAATGACCGTAGTACCTGCGCCCAGCACGACGTCCCCTGTAAACACCGCGCGCTCTTCTTCGAGATAATAGCACAAATGATCGGGCGCGTGACCGGGAGTAAATACCGCGCGCAGCGTGGCGCCTTCGGTGTGAACTACCGCGTCGTGACCGATTGCTGAAATCTCGCCGGCGGGAGCGTCGTGACCCTCCCACGGCATCTTCAGCACTTCCATCTCGCCGAATTTTTCGGTGACCTGCTTGACGCCTCCCAGGTGATCGACGTGCGCATGAGTCAGCACGATTCGTTCGAGTTCGGTGCTGCCGGACAGTTCCTTGAGCGCCGTCTCCAGCAGGTCGGCGTAGATTGCGACGCCCTGCCCCGTGTCGAGCAGGATCGGACGCTTCGAGGTTCCAACGATGTAAGTATTCGTGCCCGGTCCGGTGAACGGATTCGGATTCTGGCCAAGCACAGTCGCGACGCGCGGCGAGATGCGCGAGTAATCCGGCATCTTGAGACCGATCATCGAATCGGTCACGACCCGCCCCTGCTTGCTCATCAGTCGTCCCTCAAAAGCTAGCGCCGGTTGCGCTCAAATATCAGCCGGAGTCCCTTCAATGTCAAAAACTCGTCGACCTCTTCAATCGTTTCGCTCTCGGGCGCAATCAATTCGGCGAGACCACCGGTCGCGATGACGCGCGCCTTTTCGCCGCGCTCCTTCAGGATGCGGCTGACGAGACCGTCCACCAGCGCGGTGTAGCCGAAGATCAGCCCCGACTGAATCGATCCGACCGTGGTGCGGCCGACAGCCTCGCGCGGGCGCACCAGCTCGACGCGATAGAGCTTGGCGGCGTGCTCGATCAACGCGTTCATCGAAACGCCCAGGCCGGGCGCGATCGCGCCGCCGGCGTATTCACCCTTGCCGGTCACGTAGTCGAAGGTGGTGGCGGTGCCGAAATCGACGACGATCGTTGCGCATGAGTAGCGCTCATAGGCGGCGACCGCGTTGACGATTCGATCGGCGCCCACTTCCTTGGGATTCTCGTAAAGGATCGGCATCCCGGTTTTTATTCCCGGACCGACCATCAGTGGCGTGCAATGGAAGTAGCGCTCTGCCAGCTGCTCCATCACCTGGTTGAGCGGAGGAACCACGCACGCGATCGCGACGCCTTCAGGCCTGACGCCGCCCTCGAGACCCGCGCCCGCGAGCAGCGTATTCAGCAGCGCGCCATGCTCGTCCGTCGTGCGATCGGGAACGGTCGAGATGCGCCAGTGATTTCGCAGGCGCTCGCCTTCGTAGATTCCAATCACGGTATGGCTGTTGCCGACGTCAACCGTTATCAGCATGAAACACCCCGTCCCACCGGCGTCGTCGATAGCGACGCGATCGGCCACAGATAATAGCGCGCGAACTCGGTCTAAATGAAACGGCTTGCGAGCTGCTGTTAATGATGGAACGCGAACGCCGAATGCGGCATCCCCATCCCCATCATCGGGCTGCCCGCAGGCCGGCTGAACGAGGACATCGAAGGCGGAGTCATCCACGGGCCCTGATTTAGCGGCGGGCGCGCGGCCTGGGTCACCGGGCTGCTCATCGGGTTCATCGGTACGTACGCTGACGCGGGAACCGACGACGGCCGATTCATCGTTAGCGGACCCGGACTCGTTACCGCGTACGGGTAACCATAAGCCGCATACGGAACCGCGTAGACCTGCTGGTTCTGATAATCGTCCGCAGTGCCCCAATCCTCATCGGGCGCGGCGCTGCTCGCGGTGTCGTCATCGTAGACTTGAGGCGGAGAGCCCGGCGACGGAGCGTTAATTGCCTGGTCGTTGTCGTCATTGCCGGCCGCGGTTGAGCCGTCGCAGGGGGCAGATGTATCGTCGTTGTCACATTTCGCTTGCGGGATTTCGAGAACCTTGTCGGCCGATGCCGCGTCCTCATCGATGCTGGGACCGGTGCTTTCCCAATTGGCATCGACGCTCGTGCCGGACGCGGGATCCTCTTGCGAGAACGCAACCCTCGCGTTCACGAAGACGGTCATCGCGAGCGCTGCAAAAATTGCGACAATCAATCGCGACGGCCGTGCGGTACTCATGCTTCGACAGTACCACTCGATCGCGTGTAGCGCCAAGGTGAAATCTGCAGTGTGCCTGCATAAGGTTTGCACGCTCGTCGCGAGCGGCTAAGATTTCGCGCTATGTCGGAAACAAAAGTCGCATTGGTAACCGGCGCAGGCCGCGGCATCGGCCGCGACATCGCGCTTCGGATGGCAAAAGAAGGCTACGCGGTCGGGCTGATCGCGCGGACCAAGTCGCAGCTCGACGAAACCGCCGAGTTGATTCGGGCGCAAGGCGGCAAAGCAGTCGTGACGCCGACCGACGTGTCGCGCCGCGATCAGGTCGTCGCCGCAGTCGAGACGGTCGAGCGCGAACTCGGCCCGATCTCCGTGCTGATCAACAACGCGGGCGCGTACTTGCGCAAACGCTTCACCGAAATCACCGAAGAGGATTTCGACTTCCAGCTCAAGGTCAACGCGTACGGACCGTTCTTCTGCACGCAGGCCGTGATCGGCAAGATGGCCGATCGCAAAGCGGGCGCGGTGATCTTTGTATTGGGATCGGAGTCGCGCAGCGGACCGGCCCAATACTCGGCCTACAATGCATCGAAGCTGGCGCAGCGCGCGATCGCGGAGTCAGTCGCGTACGAGTTCATGCATCTCGGCGTGCATGCAGCCACCATCGACGTGGACGGCGCGGTCGACAGTGCGCGAGTGCGCGAGTCGATGCCCGACGTCGATCCGTCGCACTTCGTGCCGCCCGCGGCGATATGCGACGAGATCGTGCACCTGATCAATCAGTCGAAAAGTGCGTGGACGTTCCAGGTCGACATGCGAGCATTCGTGCAATGGCGTCCGCGCGTCGCGCCGAAGAAGAAAGTCTGATCGCCTCACGCCTGCTCGTATGCGGGTGTGGTCTTGGCGGGAGCGGATATATAATCTTCCTCGCGTCGGGGTGTGGCGCAGACTGGTAGCGCACTCGCTTGGGGTGCGAGTGGTCGCCGGTTCAAATCCGGCCACCCCGACCATTTCGAATTTTTTGCGATATTCACTCGTCGCAAATTCGACGATGTAACTTTTTTAATTTTCTGTTACGAGAGTCATTCGCGAACGACCACACCATATGAGGAATTGCGACACCCAAAAAGTGTGACACCTATCTTTCGTTTTGCGCGAAGCGACTGCGTAAAATTTTCGCACTTCCAAAAATTGTTGAAAGACGCGGGTTTCGTGTCCTAAGCGTTGCCTAGTTCTTCCTCACACGAGTCGATGGCATAGTTTTCGCTTCTCCTGCGCTCATCACCTTTTGATTTTCGGAGCGCATTGGCGCTTTCCAAAGGGGAGTTTTCTTGCCGCTAAATTTTTTCAGCAGTAAGCGCGGAGAGATGAATTTGGATACCAACGGAAGTTTTGGAGGCGCCAGTTCCCGGCGCTTGCGCATCGCGCAGATTGCTCCTCTATATGAGAGCGTGCCGCCTAAACTCTACGGCGGCACTGAGCGCGTGGTTTCGTACGTCACCGAGGAACTCGTGCGACGTGGTCACGAGGTGACGCTCTTTGCTGCGGGCGATTCGCAGACCCGTGCGAATCTCGTACCCGCGTGTCCGCAAGCGCTGCGTCTGATGGGGAAGCCCGACCTCGGGGCGTCGTTGCAGTTGGCGATGCTGGCTGAGGTTTACGAAACGGCTCGCGAGAATTTCGACATCGTGCATTCGCACATCGACTACTGGTCATTCCCCTTTGCGACGCTGACGGGAGTGCCTACCGTTTCCACGATGCACGGACGCCTCGACATCCCCGACCTTCATCCTGTGTACCATCGATTCCCCGACGCGGCCCTTGTCTCGATCAGTGATTCTCAGCGCGCTCCATTGGCGCAGATGAATTGGGCCGGCACTGTGTATCACGGCATGCCGCGCGACATGCTTCGGTTCAATGGACAAAGCGGAAAGTATCTCGCTTTCATCGGGCGGATATCGCCCGAGAAAGGTATCGACGTTGCGATCGAAGTCGCGCTCAGATCTGGAGTGCCGCTCAAGATCGCGGCCAAGGTCGACGCGGTCGACCGCGAGTACTTCGCCGAGGTGATCAAGCCACGGATCAAGCCGCCAATGATCGAATACATCGGCGAGATCGACGACGTGCAAAAAAGCGAGTTTCTCGGCGGAGCACTCGCGTTGCTCTTCACGATAGACTGGCCCGAGCCGTTCGGCCTCGCGATGATCGAGGCGCTTGCCTGCGGCACTCCCGTCATTGCGCGTCCGTGCGGAGCCGTTCCCGAAGTGATCAGGACAGGAGTCACCGGATTTCTCGCGAAGGAAACCGACGAATTGGTGGCCGCGGTTGGCAGGATCGATTCGATTCCGCGCGAGCGGTGCCGGCGCGAGTTCGAGGAGCGCTTCACTTCGGAAGTGATGATCGCGAAATACGAAAACATTTACCATCGGCTGATCGATGCGGACGCGATCGCGCCGCAATTCGAAACGCGGGAAGCTGCTGTCGGCCGATAGACGGTAAACGCTGGACTGACCAACCGTCGATGCTAGACTGCCTTGTTATTGGAGCGCCGGCTCTCGATTCGTGGCGCTTCGATAACGCATCATGGCAGAACGCAGGGCTACCCCCGAGCCAGCGCAGACCGTCGTCAAAGTCGGCTCCGACTACTATGTGCTGGCGTCGTCGCTGGCGTCGCGTCGCGCGAGCCAGGTGCTTGCGGACGGGCGAAGTTTCGCCGTCTTCGAGACGGCGGGCGACATTGTAGATTCACCGCTCGAGGCGCAGGGATTTTTCGAGTCCGACACGAGGCATCTGAGCCGCTTCGAGATGCTGATTGCGGGGGCCGCACCTTACTTTCTGAATTCATATCTGAGCGACGATCGCGCGCAGTTTCGCGCCACTCTCACCAACGCGGATCTGGGAAAGAAAGGGCAGCCGGATTGGCTGCCTCGCAACTCGATCAGAGTGAACCGCGGATGGGTGCTCAATGGCGCCGCGCTGTACCATCGGCTGACCCTGCATAATTACATTGGCACGGCGGTCGAAATTGAAATCGATTTTTTCTACGGCGTCGACTTCGCCGATGTCTTCGAGGTCCGCGGCCTTCGCCGCAAGCGCCGCGGTGAAATGTTGACTCCGTCGGTTGACGGCAACCGGGTCCTGCTTCGCTACCGGGGTCTCGACAACGCCGTGCGTTCGACCGAGATTCGCTTCGATAGCGCCCCTGCAGAGATAGACGATCAGCGCGCCGTGTTCGTGCTACGCCTCGAGCCGGGTGAAAACCGCGAGCTCGAATGCCAAATCACGGCCAAGGGTGAATCGCCTTCTTATTCCGCCGCAACGGCGACTCCCGCGGCAAATTTCGGCGCGGCGCTCGAGCAACGGCAGGCTGAGCTCGCAGAGTTCCGCAGCGACTGGGCCGTCATCTCGGCCAGCAACAACGAATTCGCCACCATGACTCGGCACGCGGGCGTCGACCTGACTTCGATTATTGCGCAGGGCAACAGCAGGGGCGCGTTCATCATGGCGGGCGTTCCGTGGTTCGCCACGCTGTTCGGACGCGACAGCATAATCACGTCGCTCTCGATACTTCCGTTCTATCCTCAAATCGCGGTTCGAACTCTGCGGACGCTTGCGAGGCTTCAGGGCACCACCGTCGATGAAGCGCGCGACGAGCAGCCCGGCAAGATCGTGCACGAGATGCGAAACGGCGAGATGGCGGCGACCGGCGAAGTGCCGTTCGGCAGATACTACGGCAGCGTGGACTCGACCCCGCTTTTCCTGTGGCTGTACGGACGCTGCGTCGAGTCCACCGGAGACCTTCAGCTCGCCGACGAGCTGTGGCCCAACGTCGAGCGCGCTATCGGATGGATCGAACAATATGGCGATCGCGGCGGCGACGGATACGTCAAATATTTGCGCGAAACTCCGCGCGGGCTGGCCAACCAGGGCTGGAAGGATTCCGAGGACGCGATCTTTCATAAAGACGGCGAACTTGCGCGTCCTCCGATCGCGCTCGCGGAGGTGCAGGGCTACGTTTACGCGGCGTGCATGGATGTGGCATCTGTCGCCGCGCGCCTGGGGCACGGTGGCGTCGCGGATCGGCTCCTCACCCGCGCCACGGCGCTGAAGCAATCGTTCGAGCGGGATTTCTGGCTCGAGCCCGAGGGCATGATCGCGCTGGCGCTCGACGCCGACAAGCGCCCATGCCGCGTGATGACTTCGAACGGTGCTCATTGTCTCGCGACCGGGCTGGTCGACGGCGAGCGCGCAGCCGCGATGTGCAAACGCCTGCTCGCCGACGATATGTACTCCGGCTGGGGAATTCGCACGCTCTCGGGAAAAGAAAAACGCTACAATCCGATGAGCTATCACAACGGTTCGGTGTGGCCGCATGACAACGCGATGGCGGCGCTCGGACTCGCACGCGCCTGCGATCATGCTGGCGTCGTCAAGGTTCTCGAAGGTTTGTTCGACGCGTCGGAGCAGCTCAACACTTCGAGCCTTCCGGAACTGTTCTGTGGCTTCCGGCGCGAGACTGGTCTCGGCCCTGTCCCATATCCCGTTGCGTGTTATCCGCAAGCGTGGTCGGCGGCGAGCGTCTTCATGATGCTGCAGGCGATGCTCGGTATACGGTTGCTGGGATTCGAGCAACGCGTCATTTTCGACACACACTTGCTTCCTACCTGGCTGGACTGGCTCAGCATCGACAAGCTGAGAGTCGGCGGTGGCCGCGTCTCGTTCGTGCTGCGGCAGTCTCCGAACGGCGCCGCGATCGAAGTGAAAGAAAAATCCGGCGGCGTCCGCGTCGAAATCTGATCCGTCTAAGGCGGCGCGGCGTTTCTGTTCGAGATGGCGTCGCGATCGCGCTGTCAGTCGGAGTCGGACTTAGCGTCGGAGTCGGACTGATTGTTGGCGTCGGAGTTATCGTTGGAGTTATCGACGGGGTCGGAGTCGGAGTGTCCGTCGGAGTCGGAGTTGCCGACGGGGTCGGCCGAATCCAGGTGATAGGCTCGCGTCCAAAGATGAGTGTCGCGATGTGTCCGGCGCGCGCTTCGGTCATTTCCCCGGTGGTAACGAATCGGTCCGAGACGGGATCGAAAATTTCGGCGCTGGAAAGCGGCTTGTAGTCGGGATCCCATCCGCCCGCGATCAGCACGGTTCCATCCGGCAGCAACGTAGCCGTGTGTCCGCTACGGGCTTCGACCATCTCGGGTCCCTCGACGAACTGGTGAGATTCCGGATCGTAAAACTCCGACGACTTGTCCCCGTGCCCGCCCGCGATCAGAACCCGTCCGTCGGGCAGCAGCGTGGCCGTATGCCCGGCACGACTCTGCGTCATCTTAGGCCCATCGCGAACCGTTCGGTTCGATTCGTCGAAGATCTCGCTGGTATCGACCGCGCTGCTCCGCGCGAAACGACAGCCGCCCGCGATCAGAACGAGGCCATCATCAAGCAGCGTCGCAGTATGATAGAGGCGATTGTCGGTGAGCTTGCCGCCGAACTGAAATTTTCCACTGGCGGGATCGTAAATCTCGAGTTTCTCGAATCCACCTCCCGCGATGAGTACGCCGCCGTCGCGCAGCAACGTCGCGGTTTGGCCGTGGCGGCTCGACGCCATTGCACCGGTTTCGGAGAAGGCGTTTGTCGCCGGGTCGTAAATTTCGGCAGCCGGCGAATCGCCGCCGACAATCAGAACTTTATCGTTTTGCAGAGTCGTGGCAGTAGGATCGTCCCGCGCAGCCTTCATGCTCGGCGCCACCACGAATTTGCCATTGCCCGAATTGAAAATTTCAGAGGAACGCAAAATCCACGGCATCGCCGGTCCGGGAAACACGTTCAACGGCACGAGCAAAGTGTTGATGCCGCCCAAAATCAAAACCTTGTCCAAAGCGATCGCAGCCGCGGTGAATTGGTCGCGCCGCTCGTTCATCGGGGCGATCGGCAGAAACCGGCGAAGCGCGGGATCGTAAATCTCGGCCGAACTGAGCACTCCCGGACTTTTTCCGGTTGGGAGATCGACCAAACCAGTGCCACCCGCAATCAAGACGATCGGTTTCAACGCACCAGCTGCGATCGTCGGTGTAGGCGACGCTGCAGGCGTGCTACTGGCAGGCGTGCTACTGGAATGCGCGCGTTCGTCGGCGTAGGCCGTCGCGAAGAATACGCCGAGAGCGATCGCACACAACAGGAACGCGCGCATGCTCCGGGCAGCGAGTGAAATTTTCCGGCGTTCTCTCATCCGCTCACCTTATCGGCGGCCTGGTGCGGGCTTTCAGCCTCCGATGGCCACGGGTCGTGGCGGACTTCGTTCCATTTATCTTCGAGCGCCGATTGCTCCAGCGTCAGACCGCGCGTTTCATCGATGAAGAGCCCGAAGATCAAGGCGCTTGGAATGCCGAGCAACGCGAAGTACCGGATGACGCGCGCGAGTCCGCCCAGCGGTCCTATCAAAGCGGCGATTAAAACCTGCGCGAGCATGGAGAACACAGCCGCTGTCATTCCCTGAGCGCCGATCATTGTTGTGCGCAGGGCCGCGGGGAAAAGTTCGGTCGCCGCGGAATTCGCGCCGACAGTCATCACGTCAGAGGCGACTTTGAACCAGCAATACACGACGACCAGGTAGATGAACGGCCACTGCACGAAGGCGGGCGGACCGTAGTAGAACGCGAAGGCGCCGAGCCATGCCGCGCCGCCCACGTAGACCACGGTCGGCACGCGTCCGAATCGATCCGACATCCACGCGCCGATCGGAAATCCGATCATGCCGACGACCATCCCGGTGACCACCAGCGTGCTTGCTGCAACTGGCGAGAGGCCGAGGATCGAAACTGCCTGATAGTAGAGCCAGCCGTTTACCGCCGTGCCGGCGATCGTGTCGAGCGCGGCGCAGGTCAGCAACGTGATCGATCGGCGTCGATAGATCGGATGAAAAATATCGTAGAAGTGACTGCGCTTCGCGGAGCCACTCGAAGAAGCGCTCGACCATTTCGATTGCGCAGGCAGCATCATGGCCACCGGCACTGCCAGCATTATGCCGGCTACAGAAGGCGCCAGCAGCCAGCGCCACGAATAATTCCACGCCAGCAGGGCGGGAATGATCAGATAGCCAAGTACGCCGCCGATTGCGCTCGCCAAGGCTGCGGCCGCTTGCCCGCGAGCGCGCTGCTTGACCGGAAGTTCTTCGGCGAGCAACACGATCGCCGACGAGACCGATCCGCCGAGCAATGCGGAAACCATTATCTCGCACGCGGCGAACGCGTTGGCAGTGGGAGCCAGCGCGGCTCCAGCGGAGAACAATGGCGCGAGTATCAAGGCGCCGAGAATCACCAACCGGCGTCCGACGCGATCGGCAAGGCGCGCGAGTGCGAGTGAGCCGAATGCCGATATCGCCATCCAGGCAAAAAGTTTCGCGAGCTTGCCTTCATCCAGCGCAAAACTTTTCGCAATCCATGGCGACGCGATGCCGACGATCGACAGCGTGTAGCCCTGGTAGAGCAGTAAAATGACGATCGCACCGACGGTGGTGGTCGATCTCGGGCCGCCACTTCGCGATGCAGGCGCAGTGTGGCTCACGGCAGCTTCGCTTCCTGCCTTCGCTTTAATCTTTTGCTTGGCCACAGAGCACTCCGACGCAAATTCAAGCGAAATCCGAGCCAACGCGTTTGCGCTAGCCGCCAGTCATCGAGCGTTCATCTTTCCCATATGGGTTAATCGGCTTGACGATATGGAACGTCCAGAATTTCACAGGCAGGGACTCGCAGGAGAAAAGTCCCGCCCGCAATCAGGGCCGTCTACGGGCATGTAGGTTGCTTCCCCATCAAGGCCGCGTTTTTCCCCTGCCCGCGCACCCGTTGCCTCTTCAGGAACTTGTTGAGGAATTGTATGAACCCGCACGAGGTAAATTTTTCAAGGTCGGTAATTTTTAGATTCGCCGGATGCCTCCGACCGTATTTGCGTTTGGTGGTCGGTGCCGCTCTGATGGGCATCGGCAAATTCACGCTTCCACTAGCATTTCCGCTTGCATTTAAGTACGTCATCGACGTTTTGTTGACGTCGTCGCCGAAATTTGACGGATTGATGCTCACAATCGACGGCTGGTGTGTTGGCCTTTCCAGGCTGGGCGGTTACTCCGCAACACCTACCAACAAACTAGCGGCGTTAAGCATAGTGATGCTGACGCTTTACGCGCTTCAGTCGCTCGCCAGCTTTTATCGCAACTACTGGGCTGGTCTTGCTGGCAACCGGCTGATTTTCGACCTTCAGCGCCGTTTGTTTTCGCATATGCAAAGTCTGCCGCATTCGTTCTTCGATCAGAATCCAAGCGGATCGATCGTCTCGCGAGTTCTCAATGACGTTCAGCAGGCCAACGAGCTAGTAGGTTCAGTGCTGATCGATGTGTGGATGGACGCCATCTCGCTGACGCTGGTAGTGGCCGCATTGCTCGCGCTCAATTGGCATCTCGCACTCGTGGCGCTTTGCATCTCGCCGCTCTGGGTTGCGTTCATGCGGTTCTTCTCTCCGAGAATCAAATCGGTGAGCCATCGGATGCAGGAAACGGTCGAAGAGATCGCCGGTGAAGTTCACGAGCGTGTCGCGGGTGCGAGCACGATTAAATCTTTTTGCCGCGAGGAACACGAAGTCCAGCAATTCCACGGTCAGACCGAAATCCTGCTTGAACGCACGATCGACAAGGTGAAGCTCGCGGCGCGCCAGGAAATGCTGATTCAGCTTCTGACTCGCGCGGCACCGACGGTTGTGATCTGGGTCGGCGCACTCATGATCATACGCGGCACTATGACGCTCGGGACGATGGTCGCGTTCTCGTCGTATCTCGGTTTTCTCTATCTGCCACTTGAACGATTCGCCCAACTGTCAGTCGTGGTTTCCGCTTCGATGGCGGCGATCGAGCGAATCTTCGGCTTTCTCGATCTCAAACCCGAGATAAGCGATCACGCCCTCAGTCGTCCTTTCGCAGTGCGCAATGGGACCGTTCAGTTCGACGACGTGTCATTCGCTTATGGCGCGCGCAAGGGCACCTCCACCGGGCTCGCCCTTGAGAATCTCAATCTGCACGTTCCCGGCGGATTCCGCGTTGCTCTGGTCGGCCGATCTGGCGCCGGCAAGACGACGATGGCGAGTCTGATTCCGCGCTTCTATGAAGCGACGCGCGGCCGCGTTCTGATCGATGGGCGCGACGTGCGCCACTACACGCTCAAGTCGCTGCGCGAGCACGTCGCGCTGGTCGCGCAGGACGCGCTGCTGTTCAGCGCCAGCATCAGGGATAACTTGCGTTATGCGCGCCCCGAAGCGACAGACGAAATGCTGCTGCGGGCGCTCGAGATGGCCAGCCTGCGAGAGTTCGTCGAAAGCCTGCCGGATGGACTCGATACGATCATCGGCGAACGAGGCTTCAAGATTTCCGGCGGCCAGCGTCAGCGCCTCGCGATCGCCCGCGCGTTTCTGAAGGACTCGAAGATAGTCATCCTCGACGAAGCGACCTCGGCGGTGGACTCCGAATCGGAGAACCAGATTCACCGAGCGATGGAACTGCTGATGAACGGCCGAACCGTGTTCATGATCGCGCATCGGCTGCGCAGCGCGGTTACCGCCGACCTTATCGTCGTAATGGGCGATGGCAAAATCGTCGAGACCGGCACGCATGCGCAGCTGATGCGTCGCGGAGGCGCCTATGCGCGGCTCTTCAACGAGCAAGCGCGAGGGCTATCGCTGGTACCGCAAGGACAGAGCTTCCGGCAGCGGCTGGCATCGCTCTAAGCAGCGATGCGCGGCGTGTAAGATCTGCAGAGCTACCGAATCCGGAAAAGGATTTTGTAACTCTGGCCGACGGTTCCTTCGTCCTGTCGTGAATTTTTGCACGGTCCCATTCTTGCTGATTCCTTGGCATCACTAATTGCGCTCTTAGCCAATTTACCAGCAGGAGGATCAAATTATGGATATGAAATATGGAAAAACACTGGTCGGTGCACTCGCCGCTGTAACCTTGAGCGCGTTTACCGCGACGGCGTCTACCGGTACGACGATCACGCGCAAAGATGCCAGCTCGGCAATCCAGCTTGCCCAGGTAGAGCAGCAGGAAACTGAGGAGAAGACCGAGCACAAGACCACGGAGGTTCAAGGTGGTGCGGAGGTCGTGCCCGCCCCGGTCGTTGCTGCCCCAGTCGTCCCTGGCGCAGTCGAGCAAAAGCACGAAGAAAGGAAGACCACCGAGTCCGTGGAGAATGGGATGAGCGGAACGTCGGAGCGTCGCGAGAACGAAATTAGCAATGATGCGAAGATGGCTCCCGGTGAGGTGGAACACGAGCACGTAGAGCACGAGACGCACGAGAAGGTCGAGCAGAATCAGTAATTTCTCGAGTCAGATCACGAGCCACTCCTTCTCATTGATCCAATCGATGAGAAGGAGTGGCTACTCAGCAGCGTTAACTACCGCGCCGGACAATCCTTGGCGAGGAGTTCACGCAGGCGCGCGGAATCCAGGTAGATTTTTTTCCCGCTTCGGTTTCCGATCTGACCCCGGAATTCAAAGCAATACTGATTTCCCGGTTGCCTCAAACTTCTAAATGATTTTGGCTTGAATTGTAGCTAGTGTAGTGAGTGACCGACGGCTGCAACGGTGGGCCGAAACTTGAACTCGACATCCGTGGTAATTCTGGTTGACGATGTCTTCATATCAAACACGAACTGATTCTCAGCCCGTTTCGCCCGGCCGGCGGCTGAGCCACATCATAATCGAGGAGGTAACGCCTTCGGTTGATGGCGGCCGTTATCCTGCAAAACGGATCGCCGGTGAGCCATGCGTCGTCGAAGCGGATATCTTTCGCGATGGGCATCAGGTGTTGCGCGCCGCGGTCAAATGGCGGCGCAAGCGGGACGAGGTTTTCGACGAAGCGCCGATGGCGGCGATCGACAACGATCGATGGCGCGGTGAGTTCATCCCCACCGACAACGCGCGCTACGTTTTCACGATCGAAGCGTGGACCGATCTGTTTGCTTCCTGGCTTGCGGACTTCACCAAGAAAGTGAAGGCGGCGCGGCCGGTCGCGTCCGATATTCTGGAGGGGATCGCACTCGTCGAGAAAATGTTATCAAGTGCGCGAGGAGCCGATCGCGAATTGCTCGAGCGAGCACTCGCGCGATTGCGCAAAACCAACGACGGAGCGACAGCGCTCGCGATAATCAGCGATGCAGAGATTTCCCCTGTCGCAGAACGCGTCGGCGAGCGGTTTGGTCTGACGCGATTCGAACCGATCCTGGAGCTGGTCGTCGATCGCGAGAAGGCTCGCTATGGAACCTGGTACGAAATGTTCGTGCGATCGCAGGGAAGCGAGCCCGGCAAGCCTGGCACTTTTCAGGATGCCGAGCGCCGGTTGCCCGAGCTTCGCGACCTCGGCTTCGACGTCGTGTACCTGGCGCCGATTCATCCGATCGGTCACACCAATCGCAAGGGTCCGGGCAATTCGCTGAACGGTGGATCCAATTCTCCGGGCAGCCCGTGGGCAATTGGCAGTGAGGCCGGAGGGCATACCGCGATCGATCCGTCGATCGGGACGATCGGCGATTTCGATCGCTTCAACGCGGCGGCCAACCGCCTGGGAATGGAGGTGGCGCTCGATTTCGCGATCCAGTGCTCGCCCGACCATCCATGGGTGCGCGAGCATCCGAATTGGTTTCATCATCGACCCGACGGCAGCATCAAGTACGCCGAGAACCCGCCCAAGGAATACGAGGATATCTATCCGATCGATTTCGATACCCCCGATCAGCGGGGATTGTTCGAAGCGATGTTGGGGGTGCTGAGATTCTGGCGCGAGCACGGCGTGAAGATCTTCCGCGTCGATAATCCGCATACCAAGCCGGTACAATTCTGGAACTGGCTAATCAATGAAGTGCAGGCTACCAATCCGGAAGTGATTTTTTTGGCGGAAGCGTTTACGCGTCCGAAATTGATGAAGGCACTGGCGAAAGCGGGCTTTACTCAGTCGTATACCTATTTCACCTGGCGCAATACCAAGTTCGAACTGACTGAGTATATGACCGAGCTCACGCAAACCCCGATGAAGGAGTATTTTCGGCCTAACTTTTTTACCAATACTCCCGACATTCTCTCGCCGGTGCTGCAGACCGGCGGACGAGCGGCTTTCAAGATGAGGCTCGTACTTGCTTCAACACTGTCCCCCTCCTACGGCATCTATAGCGGATATGAACTGTGCGAGAATCAAGCGGTGCCGGGCACCGAAGAATATCTCAACTCGGAGAAGTACGAGATCAAGGTACGCGATTGGAACCAGCCTGGAAACATCAAGGAGTTCATCGGGCGCGTCAATTCGATTCGCCGCGAGAATCGCGCGCTGCAACAGTTTCTCAATCTACGGTTTCTAACCACCGACAACGATCAAATCCTGTTTTTCTCGAAAGCGACGCAGGATAACAAGAACGTGATCCTGGTCGCGGTTAATCTGGATCCACTAAACCCACACCATTGCACAGCGTTCGTGCCGCCGGAGGTGGTTGGTGTGGCGCCGGGCAGGAGTTATCGAGTCACTGATCTGCTGACCGGCGCAAAATATGTGTGGTCCAGTCGCAACTACGTGCGGCTCGATCCCGCCGTCGAACCAGCGCATATTCTGCGCGTTGAAGAACGCCTCTGAGTTCAACTCGTGCCCAACGACCAACAGCCTGAAAACAATTCGACGTCTGATCCTTTGTGGTACAAGGACGCCATCTTCTATGAGCTGCGCGTCCGTTCCTTCTACGACAGCAATGCTGACGGAGTCGGTGATTTTCCCGGTCTGACCGCGAAGCTCGATTACTTGCACTCGTTGGGCGTCACTACGCTCTGGCTGCTTCCGTTTTATCCTTCTCCGATGCGTGACGATGGGTACGATATTTCCGACTACGTCAATGTTCATCCTTCGTGCGGGACTTTGCGGGACTTCAAAATATTCGTGCGCGAGGCCCATCGGCGCGGTCTGAAGATAGTCACTGAGTTAGTATTGAATCATACTTCGGATCGCCATGAATGGTTTCAACGCGCACGCCGTTCACCCGCCGGAAGTGTATTTCGCGATTACTATGTCTGGAGCGACACGCCCGAGCGCTTCAAGGACGCGCGAATAATTTTCCAGGACTTCGAGCCGTCCAACTGGTCGTGGGATCCGGTGGCCAAGGCTTATTACTTCCACCGCTTTTATTCTCATCAGCCCGATCTGAACTACGACAATCCGGCAGTCGTCCGCGAAATTCGACGAGTGATCTCGTTCTGGCTGGGTCTCGGCGTCGACGGCCTCCGGCTCGACGCGGTTCCTTACCTCTTCAAGCGCGAAGGGACGAATTGCGAGAATCTGCCCGAAACCCATGCATTCCTGCGTGAATTGAGGGCTTACATCGATTCGAGATTCCCAAATCGAATGCTGCTGGCCGAGGCCAATCAGTGGCCGGAAGACGCCGTCGCGTACCTGGCGGAAGGCAAGGAATGCAACATGGCATTCCACTTTCCCCTGATGCCTCGAATGTTCATGGCGGTGCGGATGGAGGATCGTTTTCCTCTAACCGACATCTGGGCGCAGACTCCCGAGATCGATCCGACATGCCAGTGGGCATTGTTTCTGCGCAATCACGACGAGCTGACGCTCGAAATGGTGACCGATGAGGAGCGCGATTATATGTATCGCGCCTATGCGCAGGACGCGCGAATGAGAGTCAATCTGGGTATTCGCCGGCGGCTCGCGCCTCTGCTCGGAAATCATCGACGTACTATTGAACTGAATAATGCTTTGCTGTGTTCATTGCCGGGAACGCCGGTCATCTACTACGGCGACGAAATTGGAATGGGCGACAATGTGTACCTCGGCGATCGGGATGGAGTTCGTACCCCGATGCAATGGAGCGCGGATCGCAACGCCGGATTTTCCGCTGCCAATCCGCAGCGTCTCATCCTGCCTGTGATTATCGATCCCGAGTATCACTACCAAAGCGTCAACGTTGAAGCGCACGAGAGTAATCGACACTCGCTGCTGTGGTGGATGCGTCGATTGCTCGCACTGCGCAAACAGATAAAAGCATTCGGGCGCGGCACGATGGAGTTCCTCAGTCCTGAAAATTCACATGTGCTGGCCTTCATCCGCGCTTATGAAGACGAACAGATATTGGTAGTCGCCAATCTCTCGCGATTCGTGCAATACGTCGAGCTAGATCTCGCCAAGTTCAAGGGGACGACGCCGGTCGAGTTGTTCGGCCGCACGCCTTTCCCCCCGATCGGAGATCTGCCTTACCTGCTGACGCTCGGACCGCACGGTTTCTTCTGGTTCTCTATCGAACAACCAAAAACAACCACCGCGGCCGACCAGTCCGAGTACGAAATTCCGCGCATCGAGATGAATGCGAGTTTCGACGGGTTCCTGCGCGGTGAATCTCGCCAACAACTCGAACGCCTCTTACCGTCCTACCTGCGGCATTGCCGATGGTTTCGCTCAAAGACCCGACCTATCACCGCCGTTCACATCGCGGAGGCGATGCCGATGGCGGAGGGACCAGCTGTTCCGCACCTCACATTGCTGAATGTCGAATACTCGAACAGCGAGCCCGAGACCTACCTGTTGCCACTGGCTATTACAACGGGAGATCGAGCGCGCGATCTGCGGTCGCGCTGGCCGGAACACGTCATTGCCGAAGTGACGAGTTCGCGGCGCAATGGCGACAGCGACGGAATCCTTTTTGATGCCGCAGTCGATCCGGATTTTCTGAGTACTCTCCTTGAGATCATCGCCAGGCGCCGGCGCCATCGAGGTTCGGTGGGCGAGCTCCTGCCGGGCACCACCCAGGCATTTCATCAGCTGCGTGGAGATCCCGAAACGCCGCTCGAGCCGCGCGTCTTGAAGGCGGAGCAGAGCAACAGCTCGATCGTGTACGGCGATCGCTTCATCATCAAGCTCTTTCGATGCATCGAAGCTGGCGTAAATCCCGACCTCGAGATTGGACGCTTCCTGACTACCCACGCGTTGTTTTCTCACGTCCCTCCCCTGGCCGGATGGATCGATTACAGCTCCGGCAATGGCGAGCGAAAAAATATCGCGGTGCTGCAGGGCTTCGTGCCCAACGAAGGCGATGCGTGGCAGTTCACGCTCGGAGAATTGCATCGCTACCTCGAGAACGCCGCTACCAGGTCGGAACCGCCGCCCACGACGGACAAGACTCTCTACGAGTTGCTGGCGCTGCAGGAACCCGACCCGCTGGCCGGAGAGTTGATCGGTCACTATCTCGGTTCAGCCCGATTGATGGGCAAGCGTCTGGCGGAACTTCATCACGCGCTGACTTCGACCACCGATGATCCGGAGTTCGCGCCTGAGCCCTACTCGACCCTCTACCAGCGTTCGACGTATCAATCGATGCAGAACTCGCTCGCGCGAGTGATGCGCTTGCTCAATAGCCGCGCGTCGCTTGTTCCGAAAGATCTGCGCGAACAAGCGCAACTGATCTCCTCGCATCAGCGGGAGATCGCCGCACGATTCGACGCGTTCCTTCGATGCCGCTTGACCATCGATCGGATGCGCATTCATGGTGACTTGCATCTCGGACAGATTCTGTACACCGGCCGTGACTTCGCCATTATCGATTTCGAGGGCGAGCCGGCGCGTCCGTTGAGCGAGCGCCGCCTCAAGCGGGCCGGATTGAGAGATGTGGCCGGGATGCTGCGATCGTTTCACTACGCTGCCCTCACCTCGACCATCGAGCAACTGAGAATCGGAGCGCTGGGCAAGTTCGATTTTGCCGGCATGGAACCGTGGACTAATTTCTGGCGGACCTGGTCGTCATGGGCATTCCTGAAGGGCTATTTGGAAGCCGGCGGTCATGCGTCGTTTATCCCGAAGACTGATGATGAACTCAAAATCCTGCTCGACGCCTTCGTGATGGATAAGGCTATCTACGAACTTGGCTACGAACTGAACAATCGCCCCGACTGGCTATTGATTCCATTACTCAGTCTGGGGCAACTGCTCGGCCTGGAAAATATCAATACTCAAAACCTGATCGTCCCCAACCCTGGTATCCATGAAAGTCCGCGAGCATGAGCAGCCGATCGCGAAATCTGGCGACTTCGCGGTCTCCAGCATTCCCGCCGAAGAACTGAAGCGCCTTCTGGCGCTCAGGCATCACGACCCGCATTCGATTCTCGGCGCGCATCCGACCGAGCGCGGAGTGATTGTGCGCGCGTATCGTCCCGACGCCCAGAAAATATTCCTGCTCGTCGACGGTGAACCGCCGCGCGAGATGGTCAAGCGGCCGGAACCGGGCCTGTTCGAGATCCTCGTACCGGGCCGTCGTCAGGTCTTCCCGTATCAGCTCAGGGTTCACTACCCCAGCGACCTGGTCGTGACCATTCGCGAGCCCTACCCGTTCCCGCCGACGCTGGGCGAGCTCGATCTGCATTTGTGGGCCGAGCAGAAACACGAACGCATCTGGGACAAGCTTGGCGCTCACGTTCGCGAGCATGAAGGCGTACAGGGAACTTCTTTCGCAGTGTGGGCGCCGAATGCGGATGGCGTCAGCGTGGTCGGCGATTTCAATAGCTGGGACGGCCGCCTCGACATGATGCGGATGCTCGGCAACTCGGGTGTCTGGGAAATATTTGTCCCCGATCTGACGGCCGGCACGAGATACAAATACGAGATTCGTACTAAAGCCGGCGGACTGACTCTTAAGAGCGACCCATTCGCGTTCGCTACCGAATGCCCACCCGCTACCGCATCGAGGGTATATCACTCCGATTACTCATTTAACGACGCCGCCTGGATGTCAGAGCACAACAGTCGAGACCCATTGCGCAGTCCGGCCGACTGTGTATGAGATGCATCTCGGCTCCTGGCGGCGGGTTCCCGAAGAAGGCAACCGACCGCTCACCTATCGCGAACTTGCCTCGCAACTCGTCGAGTACCTCGCGGACCTCGGCTTCACGCACGTTGAATTTCTTCCCGTCATGGAGCATCCGTTCACCGGTTCCTGGGGATATGAGACGACGGGCTACTATGCTCCGACTGCGCGCTACGGATCGCCCGACGATTTTCGTTACCTGGTCGACCGTCTGCATCAAAATGGTATCGGCGTGATTCTCGACTGGACGCCCGCGCATTTTCCCACCGATGCTTTTGGGCTCGGACGCTTCGACGGCAGCGCGCTATTCGAGCACATGGATCCGCGCCAGGGCTTCCACCCCGAATGGAACACCTTCATTTTCAATTTCGGCCGCAACGAAGTGCGGAGTTTTCTGCTGGGCAGCGCGAAGTACTGGCTCGAAGAATTCCATGCCGACGGGATTCGCGTCGACGCGGTCTCGTCGATGCTCTACCTCGACTACGGCCGCAAGGGCAGCGAGTGGATTCCGAATATCCACGGCGGCAACGAAAACCTCGAGGCAATTTCATTTCTCAAGGAGATGAATCTGCAGATCTACGCGCGCCATCCTGGCGTGATGATGATCGCCGAAGAGTCCACTTCATGGCCCGGAGTCAGCCGTCCCGTGTATGTCGGCGGTCTTGGTTTCGGCTTCAAGTGGGACATGGGATGGATGCATGACACGCTCGACTACTTCAGCAAGGAGCCGATCTATCGGCGATTTCATCATCGCGATCTGACCTTCGGATTTGTCTACGCGTGGTTCGAAAATTTCATGCTGCCGCTCTCCCACGACGAGGTCGTCTACGGCAAACGCTCACTGCTCGATAAGATGCCCGGCGATCGCTGGCAGAAGTTCGCCAACTTGCGCGCGCTGTTCGGTTACATGTGGGCGCGGCCGGGGGAAAAAATTCTCTTCATGGGGGGAGAGTTTGGCCAGTGGCGCGAATGGAATCATGACGCCAGCCTTGATTGGAATCTGCTCGATGAGGCCGACCATCGCGGCGTGCAGAACCTGATTCGCGATCTCAACCGCATCTATCGCGCCGAGCCTGCGTTGTGGGAAGCCGATCATCAGCCGTCGGGTTTTCAGTGGATCGACGCCAACAATACCGATGAGAACGTGATCGCCTTCATGCGTATCGCGCCGTCCAGCGGCCGCAAGGTGATCTGCGTATGCAATTTCGCGCCGGTCGTGCGCGCAGGCTATCGCGTCGGCGTTCCGGCGCGCCGGCGTCTATCGCGAGATTCTCAACAGCGACTCGACTATGTACGGCGGAAGCAATCAGGGCAACGCCGGTGCGGTGACCGCGGAGCAAATTCCCTGGCACGGACTCCCCCATTCACTGTCGCTCAGGCTGCCTCCCCTCGGAACCGTATGGTTCGAGGTCCCCGCGCCGTAACCAAGCCATCAGCGATTGCGTCTATATAGCAGTACGGAGTGGGAGGGTGTGTGTTGCGGATAAGTCAAATTTGCGAGCGACCAAAATTGCGCAGGTTCGTGCTCGCGATGCTGATAGCTCTGACAGTCTGCGCAATGTCGACCACGCCTGCCTTCGCCGATCCTTCGCCTGCCGAAGCTAACCCTCCAATCCAATTGGCTCAAGCAAATATCCCGCCCGGCATCGGCAGCCTCAATGATTACATGAACCAGTCGGGTGATGGACCTTCGACCTCAGCCGTTCCACCGCAAGGATATTCGCCGCAGCCCATTCCCGCCGCAGAACTACTACCCTCAAGGCGTGCCGTCGCAGGAGTGGAACAATCAGTACGTCGATCCGAACACGCAACGCTCCGCGCTGATCGGTGCCGCAGTTGTCGGTGCGCTAGCCGTTGGATTGTGGGCGTGGCAGCAGCACGAGGCACAACAAAATCAAAGTCGACGATATGTTCCTCCACGCAGACGTCACAATCGGCGGCCCGCCTTCGATAATCAAGTAGAATAGTCGCGCGAATCAGACAGGATCGATCCGCCGGCCTGTCGACGGATCAAAGAGATGCACTCGCGCGGGTTCGAAATACAGGGTCAGATGCGCGCCGGCTTCGACCCGTCGAGACAACTCCGCTCGAATCGGATTACCTCCTAACTTCGCATAGACGATGTACGTCGCGCCTGAGAATTCGACGCTCTCGACCACGACCTCGATCGCAACGCGACCCTCGCCGGCTTCCAGACCCAGATCGTTCGGACGAATTCCGATCTTGATTTGCGCATAGCCCTCGGGCGCTTTGATTTTAAAATCGATGCCGTCGACGGTGAGGCTTCCAGTTAGCTGCCCTCTCCGCAATAAAGAAGTTCATCGGCGGGTTGCCGACGAAAGCAGCGACAAACTCGCTCTGCGGGCAATCGAAAACCTCTTGAGGCCCTCCCACCTGCTCGACTCTTCCTTTGCGCATCACCACCAGCCGGTCCGCCAGCGCGAGCGCTTCGACCTGGTCGTGAGTCACGTACACGAAAGTGCGGCCGGTGCGGCGCTGAAAATCTTTCAGCTCGATCCGCAGCGACGCGCGCAATTGTGCGTCGAGGCTCGCGAGCGCCTCGTCCATCAGGATAATTTCCGGCTCGCGCACCAGCGCGCGTGCAAGCGCGACGCGCTGCCGTTCTCCGCCTGATAGCTCGCGCGGATAGCGCTTGAGATCGACGGTAAGTCCCGCCTTGGCCGCGCTCTCCTTCACGCGCCGTTCGGTTTCCTCGCGCGCGACATGTCGCAGCTTCAACGGAAACGCGATGTTCTGAAACACCGTCATGTGCGGATAGAGCGCGAAATTCTGAAACACCATCGCGATCGCTTCGCGATGGGTCGTGTTGCCGGGTTGGTTAGCTCCGCCGATTTGAATTTCGCCGCTATCAGGAAATTCAAGGCCGGCGATCATCCGAAGCAAGGTGGTCTTTCCACATCCCGAAGGACCGAGGAGGACCACGAACTCGCCGCTTTGCACCGACAGGGAAACGTCAAAAACACCTCCGCCAGAAGGGAAACGACGCGTCAGGTTGCGAACTACGAGGTCAGCCATGACGGCGGCGCCCTATCGCGAACTCCCTGCCGTCAGCGCTCCCCGTAACGATGGACCCAGCGCGACAACCACGCAGATGGCCGGGATCATCATCAGCAACGCGAGCGCACTTGCAGGACCGACGTTGCCGAACACGGTGTAGTAGTAAAGCAGCGGAGGCAGAGTTCGATTGGTCTGTTGCACGAGCAGCGCAAATCCAAATTCATCCCAGCTCAGGATGAAGCAGAGGATCAGCGCCGTCGCGATCGAACCGCGGGCCATCGGCAGATCGATTGTCAGAAAAATTCGCAAGGGCGACGCGCCGTCGATCCACGCCGCTTCTTCGATCTCTAGAGGAATCGCAACGAAAGCGGCGTACAGCGTCAGCGCAGCGGTAGGAATCGCGATCGCGGCGTGAACGATAGCCAGTCCGATTCCGGTTGGTGAATCGTAAATCCCGAAAGTCGCCAGAATAATCCCAAGCGGAATCGCCACCGCGATCATCGGCAAAAGCCTGATCCCCGACACCGTGGAAAAACCGACGCGCTGCGCGAACGAGCTGCGCGCCATCGCATGCGCAAGCATCGCGCCCAGCAAAGTCGCAATCGCAGCCGAGACCGCCGCTACGCCGAGACTTCTCAGCACCGCGCTGCGAAGTTCGTTGACCGCAAACACACTGATGAAATGAGCAAGGGTCAGATGATGCGGCGTCCAATGCGGCGGCCAGGCAAAGGTCTCGAGCTCGGGAGTCACCGATTGTTTCGCGAGAAGGTACAGCGGCAACGCGGCACCTAAAATGACAAACGCATTTAATGCGAAGCGCGCAGCCCGCAGAATGCCGTCAGCAGTATCGTCTCTCGCTCGAGGGGTCACGCCAACGCTCCTTCGTCGCGCGAGAATCGGCGCGCAACCACGAGACCGCCGACTCCGATTATGGTGACCATCAGTGCCAGGACCATCGAGGCTGCCATCGCTTCGTGCTGTTTCTGCGCGTCATCCCACAAACTGTACGAATAGGTCGAAAGTACGGGAACTCCCTCTGGCCCAGTGAGTACAAGCACAGTTGAGAAAATCCTCAGCGCGTCGATGCCGCGCAGGATCAGCGCTCCAATGATTGCCGGCGTCAGCATGGGAAGCGTCACGAACCTAAACGTGGCGAACGTTCCGGCGCCGTCGAGGCGCGCCGCTTCGTAAAGTTCGTCGGGGATCGTTTGCAAACCCGCCATCAACATCAGCATCACGATTGGGGTCACGTGCCACGCGTCAACCACGATCACCGTGAGCATCGCGAGCGGGCTGCGCGGGCTGAGCCACGGCAGCGCGTGCATCCCCGTCATCGCAATGGCGCCGTTTAAGTATCCGCGGGGCATGAAGATGTAGCGTGCGAGCGTGAGAATAACGATCTCGGGAATCGCAAACGGCAGGATCGCGGCGGTTTCGATTATTGCGGACCGGCTGCGCCGCGCGGTAAGCGTCAATGCCAGCGCGAGTCCGAGTACGAATTCGAGGATGACGCTGCCGAACGGTACCAGCAGGTTGTTCGCGAGCGCGCGCCAGAACATCGAATCGTCGAGAAGAATCCTGTAATTGGCAAGCGACGGACCTTTGTGATCGAAAGAAAGGACGAGGCCGTTCAACGCGGGCAAAACGAGCATCGCGATCATGAAGATGCAAGGCACCACGACGAAGACGATGCGAAGTCTCTTGGCGGCGGCGTTCACAGGTTGGCACTTGAAGAGGATTCGGCGCAGTCGCATCGGTCGTGCGCATCGAGAATGTTCGACGCAATCGCGGAAGCTGGCGCGGCGTTATCGAAAAGCACCGCTCGAATTGTGCGCCGCCATTGATCACTCAGATCAGCGTAGCAATCGACCGTCGGACGTGCTCGCACAAACGGTCGCATCGCAGTGTACCCGGCGTAGAGCAGTGCGTCTTCGCTTCCAGGCGCCGGCGGAACGCTCCCATACCATCCGAGTTCGCGGCTCAACTTCGCTTGCGTATCACTGGTGAGCAGATACTGAATAAATTCCGCTGCGAGCTTCGGATGTGGCGCGGAATTCGGAATCGCAAGGTAGCCGCCGCCGAGCGCCGTTGCTCTGCCATCGGGCCCCGCCGGAATGGGCGCGCTAAGATTCACGTTGGGGGCCAAGCCTTTCGAGTGCAGATAGCCAATCGCGAAAGGCCAGTTGAAATGAATCCAGACCGCGCCGCGAGCTTGCGCTTCGAGTACTGACATCTCGCGAAATACCGCGGACTCGTCATTCAAGTCCGGCGCGAGTTGCTGCAGAAAGTCGAGCGCGCGGATCGAACCAGCCGAATCCGGCGCGCATTCGTTGCCGCCGGCCGTCCACACGAAAGGCATCACGTCGCAGATCGCGCCCTCGTAGCGCGCGCCTTTCAGCGCGAGCTTGCCAGGATGCTCTCGCGCGAAACGCTCGAGATCGTTCCAGGTCGCGGGTGGATTCGGTACCTCGATGCGGTTGTAGATCATCGCCTGCCACATCAATCGGTGCGGAACAAAGTAGAGTTGCCTATCTATCGTCGCCGCATCCCACGCCTCTTTTGAAAACAGCGCCCGCGCCGTCGGCGACACGACCTGGTCGAGAGGTTGTGCGTAGCTATGCGCCTCGCCAAGCATTGCGAGATCGAGTTCAATCAGGTCGAGCGATCCATGACTCCCGGCTTGCACCCGCATCGCTTGCAGTATGTCGGTGTAAGTCTGCGCGAGCACCTTCACACGTACGTGATGCTGCGACTCGAAGTCCGCCACGAACGATTCATATCGAGCGGCTTCATCCGGGAAAACTGCCAGCGCGATGTTGAGCTGATCAGGTGCGGGCGAGGTGCGGCATCCGGCCAGGAGCATCGCAAGCACCAAGGCTAGAAGTCGCATCGATATGGCATTGGATGCATCCGCTCGCATCTGTCCGATCATTTCTCCGATCGATGTTCTGCAGGACCTTGAACCGGCATTACATTGTGGGCGGTGTTGACCAGCGAGACGTGGGTGAAGGCTTGCGGAAAATTTCCGAGCTGGCGGCGCAGAACTGGATCGTATTCTTCGGACAGCAGGCCGACGTCATTGCGCAGATCGAGCAGACGCAGGAAAAGATCGCGCGCCTCCTGATGACGGCCGGCCATCGAGTAATTATCGGCGAGCCAGAACGTGCATGGTAGGAACGCTCCCTCGCCCGGCGGAAGGCCGTCGACGCCGGTCTCGGTCGGGTATCTGAGCACCAGGCCTTTGTAAATCAATTCCCGCTCGATTGCCGCGACCGTCGAAACTACGCGCGGATCATTTGCGGGCAGAAATCCCACCAGCGGAATCATCAGCAGCGACGCGTCGAGAGATTTCGATCCGTAGTATTGGACGAATGCGTTGCGCTCGGCATCAAACCCACGGCTGCACACGTCGCGATGAATCTCGTCGCGCAGCGCCCGCCATCGATCGATCGGGCCGTCGCCAAAGCCGTGGTGAATCTCTTTTACCGATCGATCGACTGCCACCCACGCCATCACCTTCGAGTGCGTGAAATGTCGCCGCGGGCCGCGCACCTCCCAGATTCCTTCATCAGGTTCCTTCCATCCCGACTCGAGGAAATCCATCAGCGCACTCTGGAGCAGCCAGGCGTCTTCGTTGCGTTCCAACTTGTACTTGCGTGCGACATGCAGGGTGTCGATCACCTCGCCGTAGACGTCGAGCTGAAACTGCTGATGCGCGGCGTTCCCGATACGCACGGGAGCGCTCTTCTCATAGCCGGGCAGCCACGGAAGCTCGGACTCAATGAGCATTCGTTCGCCCGCGGCCCCATACATGATCTGAGTATCTTGGGGATGACCTGCTATTGCTCTGAGTAGCCATTCGCGCCACGCGCGCGCCTCATCGATATAGCCAGAAATCAATAGTGCGTAGAGAGTGAAAGTAGAATCGCGAAGCCAGCAAAATCGATAGTCCCAATTGCGTGGACCGCCGATACTCTCGGGGAGCGACGTCGTCGGCGCCGCAAGGATACCGCCAGTTGGCCTATATGTGAGAGCCTTCAGAGTGAGCAGCGACCGCAGCACCGGGTCGCGGAATTCGCCCTGGCAAGTGCAACGGCCAGACCAATCGCGCCATCGTTGTTCGGTCGTCGATAGCATGTTGAGCGGATCCGCCTCGCCCGGTTCGTCTTCGTGCGAAGGATAACTGGTCAATCTGAACGCTTCAGTTTGACCTTCGCTGATAGTAAATTCACCGAAGGTCGTATAGTCCTTGCTGCTCAGAGGAACCGCAGTTCGGAACGCGATCGCGCTCGGCCCCGAGACCGCGCTGATACCATAGTCGCGTTTTCGCACCCACGGGATCGTGAGTCCATAATCGAACCGGAAAATTATTTCCATTTGCATCGGCACCTGCCCCCGGATGCCTTTCACGACTCGAATCACATCGACCCGCTCCGGGCGCTCGGCAACTGGCATGAAGTCGATGACTGTCGCAACACCGCTTTCAGTCTCGAACTCGGTCTCGAGTATGAGCGTCCCATCCCGATACTTCCGGCGAACTTGCTTGACGTTTCCCTGCGGCGCCAGGAGCCAACGGCCGTTTGTCTCGTCTCCGAGAAGCGCCGCGAAGCACGCGCCCGAATCAAACCGGGGCAAACATAACCAGTCGATCGAACCGGTGCGATCAACCAGCGCCGCTGTGCGCAGGTTTCCGATCAGCGCATAGTTCTCGATTGGACTGCTCATTCGCTGCCTCCCGTTGAGCGAGCGCCATCTTCAGGCGTCAAGATCGCGACGGAAACCGGCGGTAGATCGATCTCGGAGCCGTCGACTCGAACGCCGGGCCTGGACGCGAGCGAAACGCGCAAGCAATTTGCATCGTGCGCGATCGGTATGCGCTGCGGAGTCGTCGCGAAATTGCAAACGACTACACACTCGCCGCGACTCACGCATATCCATCGCGCCGCCTCGTCGAACTTGACCGCATCCAGCTGGAGTTCCCCATTCTCGAAGTCGCGAACGCATCGGCGAAGACCGATGAGCTGGCGATACCATTCGAAAATCTCGCGATGTTCGCCGCGGTCGCGCTCATCCCAGTCGAGCCTGGTTCGCTCGAACGTTTGCAATGCCTGGGGATCGGGAACCTGCGATGCATGGGCGACGAAATGTGCGAATTCCGCTCTGCGGCCTTTGCGTACAGACTCGGCCAGCGCGGAATCCTGATGATCGGTGAAGTACTGAAACGGGCTCGACGCGTTCCATTCCTCGCCTTGAAACAACATCGGGATAAACGGCGACGTGATCAAAAGCGCGGCGGAAATTTTGAGTTGATCCATCGTCACCAGATGCCCAAGACGCTCGCCCGTCGCGCGATTACCGACCTGATCGTGATTCTGCATGAACGCGACAAATCGATGCGCCGAAAGCCCGAGCACCGGCCTGCCATGCCTCCGTCGGCGACTCTTTGAATACGTACCATCGTAGACGAAGCCGCGGGTAAGGCATTTCGCGAGCTGCGCGATCGCACCGAAATCAGCCAGGTAGCCGGCCGTCTCTCCTGTAAGGATAGTATGAAGCGCGTGATGGAAATCGTCGTTCCATTGCGCGTCGAGGCCGTAGCCACCCGCCTCGCGCGCCGCAACGATTCGCGGTTGGTTGAGATCGCTTTCCGCGATCACCACCAGATGGCGCCCCACTTCCGCTTCGAGTTGATGGACCTCCGCGCCGAGCTGCTCGAGAAAGTGAATCGCGGAGGCGTCGAAAATCGCGTGAACCGCGTCGAGGCGCAGGCCGTCGACGCGATAGTCGCGCAACCACATCAGCGCGTTGTCGCAGAAGAACCGCCGGACCTCGTCGCTGTCCCTGTCGTCGAGGTTTACCGCGTCGCCCCACGGCGTGCGATAGCGATCGGTAAAGTAAGGACCGAATTTCGCGATATAACTCCCCTCGGGACCGAGGTGATTGTAAACGACGTCGAGAATAACGCCGAGGCCATGCCCATGCGCCGCATCGACGAAGCGCTTCATCGCGTCCGGGCCGCCGTACGAATGATGCGGTGCGAAAAGATCGACGCCGTCGTAACCCCATCCGCGCGTACCCGAAAACTCGGCCACCGGCATCAACTCGATGTGAGTCACGCCGAGATCGCGCAGATAGCCAAGGTGTTCGATGGCGGCGTCAAACGTGCCCGACTGCGTGAACGTGCCGATGTGGCATTCGTAAATGATCGCCGACGACAGCGGCGCCTGCTGCCATTTCGTGTTGCGCCATTCGAAAGCTGAATGATCGACGGGTCGCGACATACCATGCACGCCGTTCGGCTGATAGGGCGAACGCGGATCGGGCAACGGCGGACCGCCGTCGAGGCTGAAGGCGTAATCGGCGCGCGACAATTCGGGACTCAATTCGGCGTGCCACCATCCGTCGTTCGCCCGATGCATCTCGACGCGCTCATTTGCTGTGACCATCGCGACGCTCGTCGCCGACGGCGCCCACACACTCCGCCGATTCACGGCTAAGTTCCTTCGCGTGCGAGCAACGCAACTGGAAATCGCTGCATCAGCTCGGCAAGTTTTATGCGCCCACCACGTAATCGCGCGCCGGTCATATGGTTGATCCACTCGCCGCGCGGCAATTCTACTTCGGTGTCGCGCCAATCGCTGCCCAGTTTCGCTACCAGCCGAGGAACGATCGTCACGACTGATTCTCCGCGAATGAATGCGATGACGTGATCGCGTCGGGCTCCGCGCACTTCGAGCGGCTCGATTCCGGCCTGCGGGCCGAACCACTCCGGATGCCGCTTGCGCATTGCGAGCGCCTGCCGAATGAGCCACAACTTGGGCATCCCCTCGTCGAAGCGCCCCATCACCTGCTCCGGCGTTGCGTTCCTGAGATCGGCCAGCATTCGCCGTCGCAGATCGAAATCCTGCGGCCGGCGATTGTCGGGATCGACCAGCGCGAGATTCCACAGCTCGGTGCCCTGGTAAAAGTCGGGCACGCCGGGCGCGGTAATTTTCAGCAACGTCTGCGACAGCGAATTTATCCGTCCGGGATGAATCAGTGACGCAACAAATTTATTCAGCGCCTCGATGAAATCGGAATCGTCGTAGATGCCTTCGATGAATTTCCGCACCGCATCTTCGTACGCGGGCACCGGGTCGGTCCACGACGTGTGGACCTTGGCTTCGCGCGCCGCCTTTTCCGCGTATGCGAGCAATCGCGATTTTTCGATCGGCCACGCGCCGACCATCGACTGGTAGAGATGATATTCGAAATTTCGATCCGGCATCTCGCCGGTGCGATGACGCTCGTTCATCGCGGCCCATTGGACTACCGCGCGGCTCCATCGCTCGGGTTCCTCCGAAAAAAGAAAGAGCCGAGCCCGCACATCTTCGCTGCGCTTGGTGTCGTGTGTCGACGTCGCCAGCATGGTGCGCGGCCAATGACGATGCATCTTGCGGCACCATGCGATGAATTCCGCGGGCGCGACGCCAAAGCAATCCGGATCGCCGCCGACTTCGTTGAGCGCGAGCATCCGGTTGAAGGAATAAAAAGCTGTGTCCTCGACGCCTTTCGCCATCACCGCTGCCGAAATCTGCTGAAATCGAAGGGCCAGCTCGGCGCCCATCTTTCCGCCGGTTCGTAGCGACAGGATATCGCGCAGAAAATCGAACAATCGCGCATCAAGGTCTGAGCGGTATGCTTTTGCCGCTTCGATCGCGGTCGAGATTTGGCAGGTATCTTCAGGCGCGACTTCGCCGGACTCGCGAACGTAGGTACGATAAATCGGCAGGCACGCCATCGTCGCCCGAATAACTTCGTGAGCTTCGTGGCGGGTGTAGTCGCGATGAAGGCGGTCAGCTTCGCATAGATCCAGCAGCATCGCGGTGAGCGTGTTAATTTCGCTGCCGAGCGTATCGCGCATCGCAAATTGCTTGCGCGCGCGAACCAGCGCGGCATAGTCGGCCGACTCACCGGTGAAGTCACGATAAAAGTCCGTCAATGGCTGAGCGCCGGCGGGATCGACAAACAATCGCCCTGCGATATTCAAAAAGTCGTAACCAGTGGTGCCTTCGATCGGCCACGACTCACGCAGGCTCTCAGAGCCGAGGAGAATCTTTTCGGCGACGATCCAGGTGTCGGGGCATGCCGCCCGCAAGCGCTGAAAATATTCCAGCGGATCGCGCAATCCGTCTGGATGATCGACCCGCAAACCCTTCAAGCGCCCCTCGGCAACCCACCGCATCACCAACCGATGAGTCGCGTAGAACACCCGTTCGTTTTCGATTCTGAGACCGACCAGCGAATTGATATCGAAGAAGCGCCGGTAACCGAGATCGCGCGCGGCCATGCGCCAATATGCGACGCGATAGTTCTGCTGCTCGAGAAGTTCGTGCAGCAGATCGGGGTTGGAGTTCAATTGCTCGAGGACCTGGTCAATCGCGCTGGCAGCAGTGGCGTCCTCGTTCAGCAGCTTCACCAGCATTTCGGCCAACAACTTTTTGTCGCGATGCCGCCGCGTGATGCTCGTGAGATCGGTCGAGGCCGGCGACGGCAACGCGTCGAATCCGTCGGCAAGAAACGCGAGCGCATCGCTCCCGCTTTTCATCGCCGCCGGCGCAAGAATCTGGCGCAACGACCGCGGCGCGACCGGGAACACTCTATCGCCGTTGCGCACTTCGAAGTTGCCGCCGTCGCGCACGACCTTCAATTTTCCCGCCTCGAGCAGGATGCCGTATTGATCCTCGAGCACCGGCATCAGCACCGTATTGTGGATGCGTCGTTCCGGCGGTTCCCAATCTACATCGAAGAACTCCGCGTACGCGCTCGAAGGCCCATTCTCCAGCACGTCCCACCACCACGGATTTTCGCGATGGATCGCCATGTGGTTCGGCACGATGTCGAGCATCTGGCTCATGTTCGCGCGATCGAGCGCGGTCCACAGTCGATCGTACGCTTCATCGCCGCCCAACTCGCGGCTTACCTTCGAGTGATCGACGACGTCGTAGCCGTGAGTGCTGCCCGGCGCAGCCTGCAAACAGGGCGAGCAATACAGATAGTCAATACCAAGTTCTTCCAGGTACGGAATGATCTTTGCCGCATCGTCGAAGCCGAACTGGCTATTCAGCTGGATGCGGTAAGTAGATAGCGGATCGCGGTTCACGCAACAC
The DNA here is from genome assembly GCA_963733715.1 of uncultured delta proteobacterium. GTDB lineage: Bacteria > Desulfobacterota > Binatia > Binatales > Binataceae > Binatus. Next base: position 249,073 of record CAVTEN010000023.1, on the reverse strand, counting down.
GGCTCATCACGACCAACGATCGTGAGTCGACGTTGATTTTGGTTCCCGCCGCTCGCTGCCAGTTGTCCTCCGCGGGCGCGTCCCCGTTCCTGGTATCCAGGACGCGAGTCCAGCTCTGCCCCCAAATTTCAGGCGGCAGTGCAAATTCCACAGGCTCCCAATGAGCATTGAAGATTAGATAGAAGGATTGATCCAGCACGCGACGGCCGGCCGCATCGACGCTGGGAATCTCGTCGCCGTTCAGGAATACACCCAGCGACTTCGCGAAACCTGCGCCCCAATCCTCATCGGACATCTGTTCTCCGTCGGGACGAAACCACGCTAGATCGTTCACATCGCCGCCGCGAATTGATTTTCCCTGAAACCATTTTCGCCGGCAAAATACCGGATGCTCTTTGCGGAACTGGATAATTTCTTTCGTAAACTGAAGCTGCTTGAGATCTACATTTTCCCAATCCAGCCACGAAATCTCATTGTCCTGACAGTACGCGTTGTTGTTGCCTCGTTGAGTGCGGCCGAATTCATCGCCCGCAAGCAGCATCGGAACGCCTAGCGACAGGAAGAGCGTCGCAAGAAAATTGCGCTTCTGACGGGCGCGCAATACGTTGACCTCCCTCTTGTCCCCGGCAGGACCTTCGACGCCGCAGTTCCACGATCGATTGTTGGACTCGCCGTCGCGATTCTCCTCGCCGTTGTTTTCGTTATGCCGGTCGTTGTAGCTGACCAGGTCGGTCAAGGTGAAGCCGTCATGCGCGGTCAGAAAATTTATGCTGGCGTAAGGCTTGCGGCCGCCCGATTCGTACAGGTCCGAACTGCCGGTCAACCGTGATGCAAATTCTGCTATGCCTCGATCGGAGCCGCGCCAATAGTCGCGGACGCAGTCGCGATAGCGCCCGTTCCATTCCGACCACAACACCGGAAAGTTGCCGACCTGGTAGCCGCCTTCGCCCAAATCCCACGGCTCCGCAATAAGCTTTACCTGCGACAAGGTCGGGTCCTGGTGAATGATGTCGAAGAACGCGCCGAGACGATCGACCTCGTGCAGTTCTCTCGCCAGCGCCGCCGCCAGATCGAATCGGAATCCATCGACGTGCATTTCCGTTACCCAGTAACGCAAACTGTCCATCAGCAGCTGTAACGCGCGCGGATGCCGCATGTTCAAGGTATTGCCGCATCCGGTGTAATCCATGTAGTAGCGCGGCTGTCCCTCGAGCGCCCGGTAGTATGCCGTGTTGTCGATACCCCTGAACGAGACCGTCGGTCCGAGATGGTTGCCCTCCGCAGTATGGTTGTAGACCACGTCCAGGATTACTTCGAGACCGGCGCTATGCAGGGTCCGCACCATATTCTTGAATTCTGCCACCTGATCGCCCGCTGACCCCGCCGCGGAGAAGCGCGCATCGGGTGCAAAGAATCCCAGCGAGTTGTAGCCCCAGTAATTGGAAAGGCCGCGCGCCAGCAGATGCCGATCCGCGACCGAGTGATGGATCGGCATCAGCTCGACTGAGGTGATTCCGAGTTTCTTGAGGTAATCAACCGCCGCCGGATGCGCCAGGCCGGCATAGGTGCCGCGCAGATCGGCCGGTATCTCCGGATGCAGCATCGTAAAGCCCTTCACGTGCAGCTCGTAAATAATCGTCTCGTGCCACGGGATGTGCAGTTGGGAATCGTTGCGCCAGTCAAAGTAGGGATCGACGACTACACTCTTCGGGACGAACGGCGCACTGTCGCGATCGTCGCGGCTCAAGTCTTCTTCGGGATGACCGATCGTGTAGCCGAACAGCGCATCGTCCCAGCGCAGGAAACCGTCGATCGACTTGGCGTAAGGGTCGACCAGCAGTTTCGCCGGATTGAAACGATGCCCATTGTTCGGATCGTACGGCCCATGCACCCGGTAGCCGTAGCGCAAACCCGGCTTTACCCCTTGTAGATAAATATGCCAGACACGGTCAGTCTGCTCGGTAATCGCTATTCGGCCGGTTTCCAGATTTTCGTCGCGATCATCGTAAAGACAGAGCTCTACGCCGGTCGCGTTTTCGCTGAACAGCGAAAAATTTACGCCCGCCCCATCCCAGTTCGCCCCCTGCGGGTAGGGGTTCCCGGGCATTGTTCTGATTGTGCCATTCATCGGACGACGACATCTCTCTGAGGCTAGGAGGTTGATTCTGTTGCGTGAGAACCTAGGACACAAGTTGAATCAGCAAGAGCAAGGCCAACAAAAAGTCTGAAAACTAATAAGTTTTTTGGATAGTAGCAGGTAATATTTACAAACATCCCAGCGACCATGAATTAATTACCGATACCGGTGTCGGGAGGACCATGGACGCTTAAGTACGCCCATCCAGACAAGATCGTGATGCAATCAGCTCAGGCGGCAACATGAAATTCGTCCTAGCCAAGAAAAAACTACTTGTTTCACGACTTCGCCTGAGTGCTATGCATACGCCGCCTACATTATATCGCGGCATACTGCTTGCTTCATTGCCGCTGAATCCTAGGTAAAAAGTTATATTTGACGCGCCCGATCGAGCATCGAGGGAGAGATTGTCAAATGCCCGGAGCAGGCTCGACCAATCAAGACGGAAAATCAGAACCACGCTTCCTCACAACCTCGAATCTTGATGACTCCAACTACGCTGCGCTGATTCTCGCCGGAGGCGAGGGCGTACGCCTGAGTTCCTTCACCCGCGAAGTTTTCGGATATCATCTGCCCAAGCAGTTCTGTCCGCTGTTCGAGGGCAAGACTCTCCTCGAGCAGACCATTCGCCGGGTTTCTCTCCTGGTGCCTCCTTCGCAAACCTTGACAGTGCTGAATCGGGCCCATCGGCAGTTCTACACTCCGCTCCTCAGCGGAACTCCGACTCGAAATTTGTTCATCCAGCCCGAGAATCGTGGGACTGCCCCTGCGATCCTGTGCGCATTGCTCCGGCTGGCTGAGACCGGACACACGGGGCCCGTTGCGATCTTTCCTTCCGATCACTACATCAGCGACGACTCCCGCTTCATGCAGCATGTCTATACCGCGATGCGTGCAGTCGACTGCTCACCGCAGTTGACCGTACTGCTGGGAATCGCGCCGGACGGTCCCGAGACTGAATACGGCTGGATCGAGCCGGGCTCTCCTCTGTCGCTGCCCGGTGCCGGCATCGGCAAGATCAGCCGGATTCGCCGCTTCCTGGAAAAACCGTCGCCCGAGGTCGCGCGCCAACTGTACGACCGCAACTATCTCTGGAACAGCTTCGTTCTGATCGCGAATCCCACTACCCTGCTCGCCTTAATCTTCAAAGCGCTGCCCGAATTGGACAGCGCGCTCTCGGGAGTCCGGCCGTTCTTTGGTGGCGCCGCCGAAACGGAGATCCTTCAAAGTATCTATCGTCAACTGCCTTCCGCGGATTTCTCTGCCAGCGTACTGGCTGCATTTCCAGCGGAGTTCTCAGTTCTACCCGTCAAGGGAGTCAGCTGGAGCGATCTCGGCGATCCAAAGCGCCTGGTCGCGGCCATCTCGAATAGCGGACGACATATTTTGGGAGGAAACCAAAGTGCCACCAGAAGCCAGCCCTTCTCAATTACCCGCGGTCAGGAACAAATCGATCGGACCAAAGCGTTTCAGGATCATCGATGAAAAATACCATGGCCCGGGACCACGCGATTTTCCGATTGCAACGACGGCGCCGAGCCTGCCCGTGGCTATCCGGGACGAAGTCCTTGACCTTTACGCATTTCTCTTTTGCCAGGGCGGATTTCGTCATCTCGGCATGACGTTCGAGCAGTTCCTGCTGGTAATCGCCGCCTTCAAGCCCGGAGACTTAACCGCAACTATCAGAGAAACAATAGGCCCTAACCCATAGGCGTAGAGACTGATGAATAAGAACAGCAGCGCAGCGACAGTCGACCGATTCTTTGACGAAGAGCCCGGCTTGCTCGATAGCCAATGGCACTACGTGAGTGTTAGCTATGACGGCAAACAGATGGGTTTACTGGTCGAAACCGACGACGAGGACGAGGCATGGGAGGAGGCTGAAGACCTCCGCCGCGCCTTCGGCGACGACGCGAAAATCACCGCCGTACAAAAAGTCATCGTCCAATAGCAAACCCGCTTCCGATCCCCTTCCCATTCGGGGACACTGGTAGCCGCCCCTTCCCGCTCGGAACCCCATTCCGGTCCCCCTTCCCACTACGGGAAGGGGTTAGGGGTTAGGTTCCCCGCATCATTCACGATTCCGCGCGACACCTTTAGCTGCAGAAAAACCCGTGCGGGCGGTCCCACCGGTCCCCGTAAGACCTTCGATGGTGATCCCACCCGCACAGTGGAGGTTCAGTCTGATCAAGCCGGATTAGCTTTGGCCGTCAGCGTATCCCTTCCAAGCTTCTTCGAGTTGCGGACGAAATAGAAAGCTCCATAGGCTCCCCACAGGACAGCAATTCCGACTGCCATCAGAGGCTCCTTGACGCTGCCGAGCCCTTCCATCGGTCCAATGATGTAGAAGGCCATGCAGGCAAAGTTCGCCAGCGCACCGAAAATCGGTATCACCATATGCTTCACGCCATGGAACATATGATGTTCGCGGTACGCAACTATGCAGCACACATTCGTCAACCCGTAGACGATAAATGTTCCGAAGTTTGAGATCAGGGTAACCAGCGCCAATCCGTTCGGCAGAGCCGTGAGCGATGCGTTCGAGCTCATTCCGATCGCGTACCACAGGTTATGCGGCAGCGTGGCGATCGTCTTGTCGTCCGGTGCTGAGCTACCGGCGAAGAAATAAAGCGCGGCGTATGCGCCTAGCACTGCCGAAATCGCCGCGAGCGTCCAAATCGTGCGATGCGGTGTAAGGTTCTCGCCATGCAGCATCCCAAAGTGCTCTGGCACTTCGGCGTCGCGGCCCATCGCATAGGTCACGCGGGCACCGGTATTGATGCAGCTGAGAGTAGTTCCTATCAGCGCCAGGAACACTGTGAGTGCTTCGAGCATCATGAACGCCTGGCCATGGCCGCCTAGCAGCGCATTGCCGATGATCGTCATCATGTCGCCAATAGGAGCCGCAGAGCCTTTCGCGTCGGCAAGGCTGTAGGCACTGCTCATGAAGTAGTTGGCCGCGAAGTACTCGAACATGTAACAGAACAGACCCTGGATAGTTAGCGAGAGCAAAACGCCGCGAGGGATATCTTTCTTCGGATCCTTGGCTTCCTCGCCGAGTGCGGTCACAGACTCGAAGCCGACCAGCAGGAATATAGCGATCGTCGCTTGCAGCATGACGTAGCTGAAGTTGTGCGGCGCGATGACCGACAAAGCATTCGCATGTGCGGGTGCGTCTCCATTCAGGGCGTAGTGCAACACCTTCTTGGTACCGTCGAGGGCAAGACCCATCGACCCTTCGGGATGTCCCAGCCGGTACGCGATCGCCAATGCCGAGAAGAACAGCAGCGCGGCGATTTGGATTGCATTGATCGCGATGTTGACCATCGTCGATCCGTTCACGCCGCGAAACGCAATGTATGCGATCCCAAAAGCAGAGATGATCGCAACCAGCGCCATGAACACAGGGCCTGGTGTGCCCGCGTTCATAGTGTCGGGCGCAAAGTTGCCGACGATATAGCCGATCATGATCCCGATCGTGGCAACCATGGCGCCGGGATAGACCCAGTAGTACAGGTGCGACGCCCATCCCATTATGAACTTGGCGACGCGCGCAAACTTGAACGCCTTCGTCTTGCTGAGAAATGCCTGCTCAGCAAAGAAGTAGGAGCTGCCGGCGCCCGGATAGAGCTTGGCGAGTTCCGAGTAAGACACCGCCGTGGCGTATGCGAGCATCAAGGCTGCGAATATACCCGCCCACATCGCGACGCCGGACGGGTATGCGTAGCCGGCCTGGACTACGAACGTAATCCATAGGAAGGCTCCCGGCGCAATCAGCGCCATCGCATTGACCGTAACTCCGGTCAATCCCAAGGTCGGTTTCATCTTTGGTTCTGTTGATTCGGCCATCCTTACACCTTTGTGTTTGGGCTCGGGTTGCGCGTTGCTCTCAAGTCCCCGGCTAGTTCTTATATCTTCCCCAGCAGATCTCTCTTGCGCGGACGGCAGCAGGAACTATGCCACTAGCGCCACTTTGATGTGCAAAGGTGAATGGTGAGGGACGGTTAACAGTGAGCAATCAATAGCTTTGCAAATTGAACTGTTCGAAAAGCTGTCTCGACTTTTGATCAATCGATGAACAATGCAGCTTACAATGCAAGCAATTTCATTTTGCAATGCACTGAAAAGGCCAGAATTCTTCTCAGACAGCCGATTAGCGGAGGCTAGCAGCCATACTTGCTGCAAACTTTTTGTGCAGTGCCGAATAAATGGGCGCTTCATTCGCGCGGAGGATGCGCTCCGTCAAGCTGCCCGTAGTTTGAGGACGGGCCGCGAATCTGTAGCTTTCGCAAAGCGGAGAATCGTCTTGACACTCGGTAACTGAGCGCCACTCTCAAGCCGCGCTATGGCCGATTGAGTAGTACCCATACGCTGCGCCAGTTGAGCCTGTGTGAAGCCCGCGCGAACACGCGCGGCGATCAGTTCGCGCGCAAGCGCAAACTCTTCGTCCAGAGCGGCATAAGCCCTGCGGACTTCACGATCCGCAAGCATCTTTTTCTTTACCGAATCCAGCCGCCTGGTCATAAAATTTCGCCGTCTCGAAACGCCGGCCGCTAGAGCGTCCGTCGAGATTCTTCGCTACAGCAGCTTCCGCTCAGAATGACACGAATAGCCGCTCGCCTTTTCTCCGTCATCCTGAGCACAGCGAAGGATCTCGCGCGTCAGCGCCCGCATAGCATAGCATTTCTGCTATAGTCAGGAAACGCGGAAGTTCACCGGCTTAGCGCGGCGCAGCACCGAGAAATTCGAGCACGACTTCTTTGAATCGATCATCGGCTGGCGCCGTCAGGTGGTCGCGGCCTTCGAGCATTACCAGGCGCGCTCCCGGAATCATCTTTGCCAGCGGTTTCGGATCGCCGATCGCGTCGTCGTTGGTTCCGACGACGATCAGCACCGGCATCCGAACTGCCGCGAGCCTGGCGGGATCGAACGGCGCCCGTTCCGCGTCGATCAGCGCGGCGAGTGCGTTCAGATCGTTGGGCATCGACTCTGCGAATCGCCGATACGCTTTCGCTACCGGACTTTTTATTGCAGCTGGATCGTCGGCGCGATAGGCCTGCGCGATCGCGTCGCGGTCTGCTTTGTCTTCGAGACCATCGTCGTACGCGATTCCGCCGAGTACGATCGCGCGAAAGCGCTCCGGATGAGATAGCATCAGCTCGATCGCGATGCTCGAACCCATCGAATAGCCCATCAGGATCGTGCGCCCGATTCCGAGATGGTCCATCAGCCGCGTGAGGTCCGCACCCATGCTCGCGTAGCCGTAAGCCTCGGGCGAATGCGGCTTGTCGCTGAGTCCGTGCCCGCGCACGTCGAGCGCAATCACGCGATACTTCTCCGACAGCGCCGCGATCCATCCGGTACCTCCCCAGTTGTGCTCCGCCGTCGAAGCGAAGCCATGCACCAGCATGACCGCCTCGCCCGATCCGACGTCCTGGTAGTGAATCCTGATGCCCGCTGAATCGAAAAACGGCATTTTCGTATCTCCCATTCGGCGAAGCTGACCCGAACTTGATACCTTAATCGTTGGCCGACGTATCTGTATAATGATGCCTGCGATGGCGACTGATCCCGAAAACGCGCGCGAGCGGATGGTGCTCGAGCAACTCGAACGCCGCGGTATCAAAGATCCGCGCGTGCTGACCGCGATGCGCACGGTCGCGCGCCATCGATTCCTTCCCGCGGAGCTTCATGACCACGCCTACGACGACGGTCCCCTGCCGATCGGCGACTCGCAGACTATTTCGCAGCCGTACATGGTCGCGCTGATGAGCGAGGTCGCCGAACTGACGGGCACCGAGAAAGTTCTCGAAGTCGGCACTGGATCGGGCTATCAGACTGCCGTGCTGGCGCGGCTCGCGCGCGCAGTCTATTCGGTCGAGCTCAACGTTCATCTTCACGATCGCGCCCGCGTGATTCTCAACTCGATGGGCGTCAACAACGTTTATCTTCGAACCGCCGACGGCTCGGATGGATGGCCCGAGGAGGCGCCCTTCGATGTCGTGATGGTGACGGCGGCAATGCCCGGAATCGCGCTGCCGCTACTGAATCAACTGACGCCGCAAGGCCGATTGATCGCCCCGATTGGCGAAGATGAACTCCAGACCCTGGTGCGTATCAGTCACAAGACCGGGCACTGGAACGAGGAATATTTCGGCGAGTGCCGATTCGTGAAGATGACCGGCAAGCACGGCTTCCAGGATTAACGCATTGAAATTTCATATTTCACGGGGACCCGCAGAGATGTGGTGCGGGGCGGTGACGGACGGCAGATGAAGTGACCGGGGCGGGAACCAGCGGTACGCGACGGATTTCGCGCGCGAGCGTGATGGTCGTGCTCGCGATTTCGATCGTGCTCGCCGGATGCGGCGACAGCTCAACGCCTTCGAGCAGCCTTCCAATCGGTCCGCAACGCCCTGTCTCTCACGTCGTTGCGCCGGGCGAGACTGTTTATCATATCGCGACTGAATACGGCGTCAGCGTCGGACGCCTGATGGCGGCGAACGGACTCAGCGATCCGCGCGAGTTGCGCGTCGGCCAGGTACTGACAATTCCGGGCGCATATCGAGCCGTGTCGATCGGAACTGCCTCCAGCGGAGTGCATCGGTACACGGGAGAGCGCGCGTCACGCCAATTCTTATGGCCGGTGCAGCAAGGAGTGGTGTCGTCGGGATTCGGAATCCGCAACGGCGCGATGCACAGTGGCGTCGATATCGCGGCGCCGGTCGGCACTCCGGTCCTTGCGGCGGACAGCGGTGTCGTGATTTTTTCGGGAACGCTTCACGGTTACGGCAACACCGTCATCATTCGTCACGACGACGAGTACGCCACAGTCTACGGCCACAACTCGCGCAACCTGGTCAGCGAAGGCACACGCGTCGAGCGCGGACAGCAAATCGGTGAGATCGGGCGCTCCGGACGAACCACCGGCGCGAATCTTCACTTCGAAGTGCGGCGCGATAACATCGCCAAAGACCCGCTCGCCTATCTGCCCGAGCCCGCGACGTCCGATAGGATCAGCTTTGCCGCCGCTGCCGGCAGCTAGTATCTTTGACCATCGCACGCGAGACTGTTCCGCGAGACCTGTGCGATGGAATCAAGGATGACTGCCGAAGAAATCAAAAAACTTATTCGCAACGTACCGGACTTTCCCAAACCCGGAATTATGTTCAGGGACTTCACGCCGCTGATCGCCGACCCACGCGGTTTCGCCGCAGTGGTCGATCAGTTGGCCGAGCCTTATCTCGGAAAAGTTGATGCCGTGGTCGGAATCGAATCCCGCGGCTTCATTGTCGGCGCGCCCGTGGCATACAGATTGGGCGTGGGCCTGGCGATCGCGCGCAAGCCCGGCAAGCTCCCGTTCCATACTTACGATCAGGCGTACGATCTCGAGTACGGCAGCGCGTCGCTGCAGATGCATCAGGACGCACTGGCCGGCAAAGGGCGCGTGCTGCTCGTCGACGACCTGCTCGCGACGGGAGGCACGGCCGCGGCAGCGACTCATCTGGTGGCGAAGCTCGGCGGCAACGTGATCGGATGCGCGTTCGTGGTCGAGCTGGACGCGCTCAAGGGACGCGAGCGCCTCGCGCCAGTGAACTGCTACTCGCTGATCCACTATGATTAAGCAATGCGGACTCCGATGGACAATCACGAACCGCGCGCGCATGCGCCGTCTGATCAGCGCCGCCTGCTAATCGTCCTCGGCGTCACGTCGGCATATCTCCTTACTGAGCTCATCGGCGGCTACCTGACCGGCAGCCTCGCGCTCCTTTCCGACGCGGTCCACATGCTCACCGACATCGCCGCGCTGTGCCTCGGCATGCTGACGCTGTGGATCTCGACACGGCCCGCATCGTCGGCGAAAACCTACGGCTACCTTCGCGCGGAAATCCTCGGTGCGTTGCTCAACGGCCTGTTCCTCTGGGTGCTGGTGGTCTTCATTTGGATCGAAGCGTTCGGGCGGCTGCGAAACCCACACCCGGTTTCAGGACTGGCCGTGATGGCTATCGCGCTCGTCGGAATCTGCGTGAATACCTTTTCCGCGTGGATGACCTCGACCGAGACTCACGGCGGTCACGGTCACCAGCACGGAATGGCGATGCGCGGCGTATTCGTCCACGTCATTTCCGATCTCATCGGCTCGATTGGCGTACTGACTTCCGGCGCGCTGAATTATTTCACCGGATGGATGCAGGCCGACCCTGCCGTGAGCATATTGATAGGAGGACTGGTGCTATACGGATCGTGGGGCCTCGTGCGCGAGGGTGTGGATATCCTGATGGAATCGGTGCCGCGACATATCGACCTCGATGAGATGCGCACCGACCTGCTCGCAGTCAGCGGCACGGAGGAAGTTCACGACCTTCACGTCTGGTGCCTGACTACACGGCAGATCGCGCTGTCAGCGCATGCGGTGGTCGCGGCCGACGCCGACCGCGATCGAGTGCTAGCCGAAATGTGTCATCTGCTGCAGAACAAATTCGACATCCACCATCTCACATTGCAGCTCGAATGTGACAATCGGCGTCAGCACGAGCCGGAACACTTCTGAGTCAATCTGATGAAAGCCGAACAAACGATTTTTTACGATCTCAATACGCAGCGCGACTTCGTTTTGCACGACGGCAAATTTCACATCGAAGGCGCTGAAAATCTCGTGCCGACCTGGAAGGCAATTACCGAACTCGCGCGAGAGATGAAAGTGCGCATCGTATGCTCGGTCGACTGTCACGTTCCCGGCGACCCGCAACTGAAAAGCTGGGGAGGACAGTATCCCGACCATTGCATGGCAGGCACGCCCGGCCAGGAGAAAATCGATGAAACCAAGCCTCTCCATCCGCTGACACTGGAAAATCGGGATTACACGCCGGATGAAATTCAAAAGGTCCTCGATCACGAGGGAGAAATCGTTTTTCGCCGCCAGCAATTCGAGAAGCTTGCCGACAACCCTCACTTGGGCGCCATCCTGCGGCTCGTATTGCACCCATACCAGGACATCGTGATTTACGGCGTGTACACCGAGGCCTGCGTCTCTCGCGAGATCGCGGCGCTCACAGGAGTAGGCCCGAAACTCCACATCATCACGGACGCCGTCGCGGTCGTTGGCACCGAGTCGCCAACCTTCCACGAAAAATTGCAGCAGGAGGGCGTCGAGATGATCTCTTTAGAGGAGTTGAAGGTGCGGATGCTCAACTGATGGCCACCGCTGAACCGCTCGACCGCAACCCCGATGACGATCGCGCGCCGGACTTTTACGACGAGCCCTGGGTTACCCCGCCATTCCAGCCATTGCGCGCGATCTGCTCTCTCATCCTGATAGCGAGCGGCTTCGGGCTTTACGAATATGTGCTGGTGTCGTTCTGGTCGGTGCCGTGGATGGGCATTCACGAGCGAATCCCATGGCCCGCGTTCGCGATCCTCGCAGCTGCGATGGTGCTGTCGATAGCAGGACTGCGCCTCGCGCTAGGGCTGTATTCCCCGCACGCGAAGCTCGGATTCGGATTGTTCGCATTCCTGGCATGCATAGTAGTCGGCGCAGGCGGGGGCAGATTTGTCAGTTACATATTGCGCGCAACGCTCAATCCGCCATTCACGTTGAAGCTCGCCGTCGGACAAAAATTCCCAAGCTTCGCGCTCACCGATCAAAATGACTCGATTCATCACGGGCCGGCATCCGGCTCGGGCGCGACGTTGATTTATATTTATCGCGGCGACTACGACCCGTTCGCGCGATTCGAGTTGGCCGAACTAACCGCGCACGCCAACGAAAATGAATTTCGACGCGCCGGCCTCGACACGATTGCTATCAGCACCGATCAGGTCGAACGATCGAAGATGCTCGCGGGATTCCTCCGCACGAAAATCCCGTTGCTGAGCGACACCAGCGAATCGCTCATTACACAGCTCGGTCTGATACAGCACCATCGCAATGGCGAGCCCGACAACGCGATACCCGCGTTTTTTATCGTCGATCGAGATGGCGTCGTCCGATGGATCTTCACGTCGCCCTACTACCGCGAATTGCCGCGGCCCGACACTCTTCTCGACGCCGCGAAAACGGTCATTGCCGGCGAGTCGACGACGCATTCAGCGCCCGCAGCATCTCCTCCGTAGCACGCGCCGGCGAGTCGGCCGCAAATATCGCACCGATCGATCCGACTCCCGCTGGCCGCGGCGTCTCATCGATCGATGCGAACAACTCGCGCGTGCGCTCCGGCGTCATCCCGCCGAGAGCGAATACTGGAATCGCACCCGCGATGCACGCAGCCCTCAGGCCGCTCACACCCCACGCCGGACCGGTCGCCGGCTTGGATAACGGATCGAAGACGGGCCCGAAGACCGCGAAGTCGGCACCCTCGCGCGCGGCACCCGATACGTCGGGTGGCGAATGACTCGACACTCCGATAAGCCTTTCAGGACCGAGCAGCTTGCGCGCCATGCTGACGCCGATCGAATCGAACGGCAAATGAACCCCGTCAGCATCCGCCGCGATCGCGATGTCGACGCGATCGTTAACAATCAGCAGCGCACCAGCGCGTGTACAAATTTCCCGAAGCCGAAGCGCCAGTCCGTAGAGCTCGCGCGCAGGCAGATCCTTTTCACGAAGCTGCAACGCAACGGTCCCCGGCGGTGCCGCCGACAAAGCCGCCTCGCAAGCCGCGACGAGGTCGCCGCCCTTAACGACACGTCGATCGGTAATCAGATAAAGCCGAAACCCGGCGCGCAGATCTTTTTTCTTGCTTGGACGCACGCCGTCGAGTCACCGCCCCTGAGAGCAAAGTAGCGCGCCGCGCGCAACTTTGCGTTTCTCACTTTCACACTGGGTGCAGGGGTCACCCCTGCCGCCCGCCGCGCAGGCGATTATTCCTGATAGCGGTTAGGTTCCTCGCCCTACCCTATCAGCCCCGTCAACGGGCTCGACGCCGTCGCGTAAAGCTTGCGCTCGATCCTTCCCGCGCGATACGCGAGGCGGCCGGCCTCGACCGCCAGCTTCATCGCGCGCGCCATCGCAAGCGGATCTTTCGCGCCCGCAATTGCGGTATTCATCAGCACCCCGTCGCACCCGAGTTCCATCGCCTCGGCCGCATCGGACGCGGTCCCGACGCCCGCATCGACGATCACCGGCACCTTCGCCTGTTCGATAATGATCGCGAGGTTGAATGGATTGCGGATTCCAAGGCCCGATCCAATCGGCGCCGCCAGCGGCATCACCGCCACGCATCCGATCTCCTGGAGCCGCAGGCAAGTGACAGGATCGTCGGTGACGTAGGGCATCACCTTGAATCCTTCCTTGACCAGCACGCGAGCCGCTTCGAGCGTCGCGGCAACATCGGGAAACAGCGTCTGCTGGTCGCCGATCACCTCGAGCTTGACCAGATCGCCGACTCCCACCTCGCGCGCCAGACGGCAAGTGCGAATCGCCTCCTCGGCAGTGAAGCATCCGGCGGTGTTGGGCAGAATCTGATAGCGCTTGGGATCGAGATAGTCGAGCAGATTTTCCTTGCCGCGATCCGTGATATTCACGCGCCGCACCGCGACCGTCACGATTTCGGCGCCGCTTTCCTCGACCGCAGCCTTGGTCTCGGCAAAGTCGCGATATTTGCCAGTCCCAACAATCAGCCGCGACTTGAATTTCTTTCCGCCCAATTCAAATGGAGTGTCTTGCATTTTTTTTCCGACAGTAGGACGGAATTTATTCCGTCAACCTTATTCAGCGCGCGATTTTTCCGCGCGCGATTCAAGATTCTGTTTTCTGCACTCACCCGCCGCCAACGAAGTTGATTATCTCGACATGATCGCCCGCCCGCACAATCGTCGCGTCGTAATCGGCCTTGGGCACGATCTCCCGGTTGATCTCGACCGCCACGCGGCCGCGGCGCATGTTGAGGCGCTCCAGCAGCGCGATCAGCGGCGTGTCGGCGTCGAGCGGATACGAATCGCCGTTGAGTGTAATTGAAGTTGCGATGGAATCCGGCATTTTTGAGCCGCTTCCCCGGTGAGAGGAAGCGGCTCAGGTGCGGCACGAACGTCGCACCAAAGGCTTCCCTACGCCGGTATGACCCGGATCAGGTTCAAGGGGTTCTCCCGAAGGAGCTCTCAGTGCGTAAACGCACACCCCCAGCCAATTTAACTATACGACCACGGCCGCGAGGTGTCAAAAAATGCGCGCACCGCGATTCGACGTCAGCTCTTCTATTCAATCTGATACGTCACATTCACATCAGCCCCGAAACCCACGTCGCGAGGCGTTACCGGCATCTGCGCTGCCTCCGGGGCCGCTACCGCCGCCTCGCTCCGTAACGACCTCGCCGCGGATTCCATATACTGGTTTCCGTAAACCACGTACGGGCGAACCTGCGCATTGGTTGAGATTCGCAGGATTCCCTTGAGCTTCACACCCATCGAGCTCGCCAGCGTCTCCGCCTTCGACTTTGCGTCGGCCGAGGCTTTCTCGATCGCTTCCTTGCGCGCTGCGCTGTCATCTTTGAGCGAGAACGTGACCTGGTTGAGCCGCGCCGCTCCGGCTTTGGTCGCAGCTTCGACTATCGGTCCCAGCAGCTCGAGTTTCGTGGTCTCGGCCAGGACATTCATCTGAGCGTCGTAAACCTTCCGCTGCGGCAGAGGCGGAGGTTGATACTGCTGAATCGCCTCACGCTGCGGCGGGCCAAGCTGCTCGACACTGAAATCCGACACCATAACTTTGCCCTGCCCGCCGCTCATCTGCTTTCTGAGCGCCGCCTCGACCCGCGAGATAAGGGCAGTGCCTTTGCGAACGCAATCGGACGCAGATACTCCGTCAGATACCACCGAGAGGCCGACAAAATAAACCAACGGGCCTCGCCGCCGACTCACACCTCCTGTCGTGCTCGAAACTGCACCAGTCGCAACGCCTGGCGTTTCCGGAAGATTTTCCTGCAGCTCTTGCGGCATCTCAGAGCGCCCCGCCTGACTTACTGTGGCAGCTCCTGCTGCCAGTCCCGCATCAATCAGATCGCCAAGCGGTTCAATTGACTGGCTGTAAAGATTCACGTCGGCCTTGAACTCCCAGGTAGGCGGCTCCTCGACTGACTGAGGAGTCGGTGTCGCCGTCCCATTGCCGTACTCGAATGACGGATTGAACGAGAAATCAGAAGTGGTGATCTTGCCGGAATCGCCGATCTTCGCCTTCAATGCGTCGACGACGCGCCGCGACGTCTCGGATTCGTTGCGCGTGCATACGTCCGCCGAATCCGAATGGGCCGTCACCGAAAACGACAACGTCATCATGTCCGGCTTGGCCGAAGAATCGCCATGCCCGGTAACATCGATCGTCCTCGGAGAGGAGTTGGTTCCCTGTGCGAGCGCCGTCGAGTTAAGACTCGCCAGCGCCGGCATCGCTAGCAACGCCGCAAACAGTATCCGCCTCATGATGTAGAGTCCCCCATTTCGACGGTTACGATTCTGCACGTAACTGATGGTTAACGTCTACCACGCCGTTCCCCATCCCGAGTTCAGCGGATGAACTTTTCAGCCTTATTGCGGCGTCGCTAGCGTGGTAACGATGGAGTATGAACGCCACTCTAATACTCGCCACGCTCTCGCGCGCCTGCGTCAAACCGGTGCTGCTAGAAATATTAATTTTGACGGAACGAAACTACCGATAGTGGTGGACTGCCACCGAACCACAACCCCTAGTATGAATTTAGCTTCCGCGTTTGATACCAGGTTCGATCGACTCCGCATCGTTGTGCTAATTCCGAAATCGACCTCATGGATCGCGAGGAGACGCTATGCCAGCTACATCCGCGATCGTGGATCAACTCATCGACGGGCCGGGATTCGTGCTGATGCCGAATTTGATCGACGCGTCCGATGCGGCGCAGGCGCGTTCGCGCGCGTTGGAAGTTGCCGCCTCGCCGTCTGCTTCCGCATTCGGCAAACTCAATGAAAAGATCGGCCAGCAGCACATTCGCGGGCTGCTCGCGCACGGCGAGATTTTCGAGCGCCTCGTGCAGCATCCTGCCCTTATCGAAATCGCCGAGGCGATGCTTGGTGACGACATGACGCTCGGCGCTTACTCCGCGCGGATTCTGTATGCGGGCGCGACCGAGATGGGGGTGCACATCGACTATCCTTACTGGGCGATGCGCGGGCCGTTCGCATTGCGGCCGCCGCTCATGGCGCAAGTAATCTGGATGCTGCAAGACTTCACCGAAAAAAACGGCGCCACCCTGGTCGCACCGCGCAGTCAATTGCGATGCGCGCGGCCGAATCGCGAGGACTTCGCGCGCGAGGCGATCAAGATAACAGGCGCTGCCGGCGACGCGATCATTTCGCACGGGCTGCTGTGGCATGACACTTCGCAAAATCACACCAGCGAGCCGCGCGTGGCCCTCTTGATCAACTACGGACTGAAGGTGATTCGGCCGCTCGATTCCGAGATAGCAAAAGTTCCGCCCCACGTGCTGGAACGCGCGACGCCGAAACTCCGCCAGTTGCTCGGGTTGGAATTCGCTAATTCACTCGCGCGCGATGTGAAGAGAAGCGGGCTGTACTGAGACTCGTTCAATGGAAGGCGCAAAGATTGGAACTTACGTGATAAAGCGCCGAGACGACGGATACGAGTTCGTTCCGTCCTCGATGCTGGCCGCCTTGATGGTCGCGGGATTCAGCGTGGGAGCTGCGACTTACCTTTGCGTTTCCATTTACTTTTTTCGGCATCCGCAGATGTTGTTTGGACCAATTCTCCTTCTCGCAGGATGCCTGATCGCTGCGATGGCGATTCGCGCCTGGCGCACCCGCCGCACTCCGCTGAAAGTTGAAAGTGGAGGCCGCGTCAGCTACGGCGAACAGGAACTATGCGCGGCAGGCACCGTTCGAAGCGTCCGGATCGTCCCCTCGCCCACTGGCGAGATAGGCGACTGCGAAGTCTGGCTGGAGCTTGTAGATGGAAAGCTGGTGTCGATTCCGTCGCAGTACTTCGCCGGATTCAAATCGAGCGAGCATGCCAAACCGTTCGCCAACGAACTCGCAAAAGCGTTAGGGGTTCAAGTCTCGGAGTCCCACTGACGCGATGAAACCCTCAGCCGCCGTTGAGGACCGCTGTTGCGGCGTTCAGGCGGTCGCTGTAGGCGTTCAATGCGTCGGCAGTTAGTTTCGCGTAGCGGTTGGCGTCGGACCATCGGCGATCTTCGATTGCTTCACGGACTCCGGGTAGGGTTTTGGCTTCGTAGCCCGTGTAGCGCCCCGGTGCGTAGACCAGGTTCTTATACCAGTCCCTTCCCGGTAGTCCTACATTTTCGGGGGCCAAGGTTTGGTCAATATTCGACATCACGGCTTGCACCTGGGCTATCTGAGGGCTGGATAGGTGTGAGCCGTTCTTCGCCAGCGCGTCGTCGTAGGCCTTGGCGCTGCGCTTCAGACGATCGACAGCGTCTTCCAAGGCCGCGAATTCGAGATGCGGAACGCGATCGAGTGCCGTGGGCAGGCCGCTTGACTTAGTAGGGTCAGCAGCTAGCTGGAACGCGCGATCGTGAAGCAGTTTGGCCTGGGTCTCGGCCTCCTCCCGCTCGTCATCGGCCAACTTCTTCACCTGATCGAGATAGTCCGAGACCGCGTTTGCGAAAGCGCTCGCGTTTTGGAGGGGAAGGTCGGAATCGGCGACGCGCAACACTATCCGGCCGACCGTCTTCGCCAGCATCGCATCATATACGAATCCCGGATCGACGAAACGGGTGTGATGCTCGAAAGTGTCGTAACGAGAGTGATAGACGCCCCCTGAATGTCCCTCTTCGTAGAAACCCACGTCCAGCACCGGTATACCAAGGTGATCGATGAAAGCTGAAAAGTCGGATCCCGATCCAAGCGCCTCGATAGGAAAGTCCTTGTCCGGGTCCGCGGCGATCTTAGCCTCGGCCCTCGAGTGCTCGGTGGCGGTGGGCGAGAGAGCAGCTATCCGCATTTTCGCGCGCAGGCGAGTGCCGATAGAAACGCTAGTCTCGGGATCGATCACGTCGGAGGCGACTTCGTTAACCAGATGCTGGAAGTCGTGGCTGCCACCTACACCCAGGAAGCCACGTTCGTTGGAGTCCGAGTTGATGTATAGGACTACCTTCTTCTTGAGTTCGTCCGCATGCTGCTCGGCCCATTCGGTCGAGCCCAGGAGCATCGGCTCCTCAGCGTCCCAGCTCGTGTACACGATCGTGCGCTTGGGCCGCCAACCTTGCTTGGCGAGCCCGCCGAAGGCCTTAGCCTCCGCAAGCAGTGCGACTTGACCCGACAATGGGTCAGTCGCGCCAAAGACCCAACCATCGTGATGATTGCCGCGGACGATCCACTGGTCCGGCCAGGTCGAGCCTTTCATCATCGCGATGACGTCATAGATCGGCTGTTGCTGCCAATCAGATTTGACCGCCAGATGGACTAGCGCCGGGCCCGGTCCTACTCGATAGGTGATCGGCAATGCACCGCGCCAGTTTTGCGGAGCGACAGGGCCTTGGATCGCTGCGAGCAAGACCTGGGCGTCGGCATAGGAGATAGGTATCGTCGGAATCTTCATGATGGTCGGCGCGTCGGACCTGCTAAGGCGCTTGGCGTCCTTGGTCGCACCTATGCCGGGTGTAAGCGGATCGCCGGGATAGAGCCCCATATCGAGCACCGATCCGCGCTGCACACCGTGAGGCGGGCGCATAGGACCGTTGGGATAAGTCTCCTCGATGGAATAACCGTCCTGCGCCGGGTCCGAGTAGATGATGCATCCGATCGCGCCGTGATCGTACGCCAGCTTAGGCTTCAACCCGCGCCAACCACCGCCGTAGCGCGCGATGACTATCTTGCCTTTGACACTTACACCTAGCCGCTCGAGCATCTTGTAGTCGTCGAGCATCCCATAGTTGACGTAGACCAGCCCGGCGGTGACATCGCCGTCGCTCTGATAGGCAGCATAGGCAGGAAGCGCGGGATCAGTCGCGGTTGCGCTGGAATCGCCGGGGATCGGTGGCTCTTGCAGTGTGGCGCTGAACTTCTCGGGTGCGACTAGTTCCAACGTCTCGCTTATAGGCTTGGGATATAGCACCCAGAAAGTTTCGATTTGTGCATCCCAGCCCCAGTCCTTGAACCAGGCTAGGATCTGATCGGCATTGGCCTTGTCGTGCGGCGAGCTGACATGGTTCGGCTGAGCGGCGAGCAGCTTCATCCAGTCGCGCATATCGTCCGGATGAATAAGAGCGTCGAAGTTGTGCTCGAGCGTTGCCTCATCGGACGAAATGGCAGCTGGCGTCGCGAGGGCTGCGCCCACGCATAGAAGGACCGCCGTCGCGAGCGAGATGATAAGCTTGCTGGAAGCCTTCACTAACATCGACACGGTGACAAAGCTCGATGCCTAGCCGCGCAATCCTGCCAGGCAACCGGACGCATCCAGAATAGGATCCAACGCGCGCTTATCGCCGACGGCTTGATACTTCTCGCGCAGAGCTACCAGTGATTTGGCGTGATACTTCTGCGGCTTCTGAGTCCAGGTGTTGCCTCCCAGCTCGACACTGAACTCCTCGCTGCCTTTCGCCAGCGCAGCCGCATTGGCCACCGTCCACGGCATGAAGAGTCTGCCGACTTGACGCTCGAGAAGTGGCGTCAAAGTCGGCGCCAGGCTCGACCACGGTTCGAAGTCACCGTCGGCCCTCGGCCACAGCATACGATGGATCCATGCGAGCAGATTCGGCGAGGTCGCGTTGATAATCGCACCAGGCGTCGGATCGGTCCATGCGTTGTAGAGCTGCCCCCACATCGCAAAATCGGCGAACGCAGGACGATTGCCGAAGAGGTAGCCTCGGGTGGCAAAGTGAGGTTCGAGAATCGCGATAGTGTCGCGGAACGAGCCCTCGATTTGCGGCGCGGTCGCGGGATTCGATCCGACGAAAGAGACGCGAGGGACCATGCGCTCGCGTACCATCGCGATCCCGTTGGCGAGCTGCGCGTCGTCCACCGTCGGCATCATCGAGCGTGCGATACGGCCGGCTGCCGAGAGGATGTCGGCCTCGCGCGCCCATCGGTAATGGAACATCCACTTATTGCCCCATTCGTCGCCGAACTCCTCGAGCAACGCCGAAATAAACTTTGCGACCGGGTCACTGGGATGAATCGAAGGTTCCGGATGACGCGCCTCGACACGCTCGATAATCGGCGTCGAATCCTGAATGCCTTCGTTCTCGGGCGTGACGACCAGCGGCACCAGAGGAAGCTTGACGTACTTCTGATACTCGCCGTCGGCGTCGAGACTCCGCGGAATCCATCGATGGGGAATCGCCTTGTAGCGGAAGTACGAACGGACCTTCACCGAGTACGGCGAGACTTCGATCCCGTGAATGCGATATTCGCTGGTCATAGTTTGATGCCTCGGCGGCGAGTATCGCACAGAGCCGGCGGTTTTTGTAAATCCTCCACGCTCCGCGGGCGTGAAGGTCGGACTCGAGCGCAGGATGAGCGGGGGCGTCCAGCGCAGTTACGCCTGGAAACCCCGCTGATTCCGGCGGATCACAATCTCGGGCTGGGCGACGGTGCTCCGCCTAGTATCCTTTCTCGGGAACGACAGTCTGCTTGTTGGTGTCGTGCTCCGCGCCACTGCCGCAGGCAGCGACCTTATCCGCCGAAGCACTCAAGTTGGATGCAATCTGCGCGTCGGTCTGGCCAGCCGCTCTCTGCGTTTTCACGATGTTACAATCGACCGGATCGTTCGACGGAGAAAACATCGAGCATCCGGAAAGTCCTACGACCACAACCAACAGTCCGGACGCGGCTGAGATAAAAGTATTACGGATCTTGTGCTGCATGATTCCCTCCTGAGTCAGAGTCCCTCTCTTCGAACTGCTTGATTCCCCACGAGACAAAAGCAATCGCGCATTCTTACCATTTGCCCCTGCACTGTGAAAGTAAAGCCGCCCGAAGGTAGGTCGAGCGGCTTTCCCTGGCGATGCTCAGTTGTGTCGCCGATTCGGCGCTTAAAGAGAAATGAATCAGAAGTAGCGGGATGGTACCGTGACAGTCACTGCGAGCGGAATATATACAACGTTTTCGAGCGCCCTCGTGAACTAGCGCTTGTCGCGATTGACCGCCGAAACCGCCTTGTCGATCGTCTTTCCGATTGCATCCTTGACGTTGCCGGCGGCCTGATCCACCTTTCCGCGATTTTTCAGCTTCTTGTCATTAGTCAATACGCCGGCCGCTTCTTCGACGCGTCCTTTAATCTTGTCAGTTGTTCCATTCATTAGTCATTCTCCTTTAGTGAACTGAGATTTCGATATAGTAATTGATTACTTATTCACTACAGACGCCAGTGGCGCGACCGTCACCGGTGTGAGCATCGGTCCGCCGGACAAGCTTCGATCTACTGCGCCGATGCGTCCCCAATCTTCACGATTCCAATGTTCGAGAATCACGCGCATCGAACACCAAACCAGAACAAAAACGATCAGCGATGCGACCACAACAGGAATGGCGCCGTCGAGGCTGAAAACTTCCTGGTAATGGCCGGACGCTATGCGGCGGAAGGAATCCGTCTCGACGAGACGTCCACTGACGGGCGTGAGTGCGTTCGCGACAAAGCTGGCAAAGATCGAGTACGCGAGGCCGACGGTCAATCCGGCGAGCAAGCTCAATTTTTCAGACCCGGCCGATAGATCGGCGCGGACAGGTTGGCTGCGAGGTTCTGCCATGCGGGCTCCTCAAGCCTTGCGAACGTACTAATGGCGTTGGTCTAGCGGAACGTGGTCAAAGGCGAGCGAAGGGCCACTGTCAGGCTGGATCAGGCCGAGACTCGACTCGTATATCGATTCCGGCTTTCTCAAGCTTGAACTAGTAATTTACTAGTGTCAAGCCGAGTAAAATATAATCAACTGAGAATACTAGTGGATATGTATTCCGCGGCACCGCTTATGCTGCCGAGGGAGTCGATTTGAGCCTGATAATCGTCTCGTCGGGCGTCAGCTTGACCATCGCAGCACTCGACTCCCACAATTCCGCCGCCATCGCAGGATCGTATGAGTCCTTGGACGACGGCACGTCGCGCACGCCCTGGAAGTATTTTCCCGAGATGCGCTCGAACCTGGGCTCGGTGACCATGCTCGCAAGCGAACGGCCCGATCGCGCGGCGCTATTCACATTAGGCACGAAGGGACGCAGGACCGGCAGCACGAATCGCCACGCGAATCTCGCCATCCTGCCATAGTCGCGCGCAAGCCCGGTGCCCGGCATCAGTCCGGGATCGAACGCATTGACGGTGATCGAAGGGCCATTTTGGCCGACGGCCTTCTCGGCGCGCAGTCTGCGATCGAGTTCGTAGGTGAACAGCACGTTGCACAGCTTCGACGTGGTGTATGCGCGCCGGCCCGCCGTTCCCTGGGGGTCGTCGAGAGGCTTTGAATCTTCATCGGGTCGCGCAAGAATTCGCGCGCGTCGGTAGAGCGGCGGTGGCATCCCGGTGGTCTGCGCCGGATCGTGCGTACCGCTGCTGACGACGACGATCCGCGCCGGCGGTGGCATCTGCGCTAGCATCAGGTTCACCAGCAAAAAATGCCCAAGGTGGTTGACGGCGAACGTCGTCTCGAAGCCATCTTTGGTGAAGGTTCTGCCGGTCACGATTTGCGTCGCCGCATTGCACACGATCGCGCGCAGGGGCGGACGTCGCTCAGCCGCGTAGTCACGCGCGAAGTTTCGCACCGACTCGAGCGAGGCGAGGTCCAGCGTCATCGCTTCGATTTCTTTGGCTTCGATTTCTTTGTGCCGGGTTTGCGCGACGAGTCGCTTGACCGCCTCGCGACCTTTTTCGATGCTGCGACAAGCGACAACTACGTGCCAGTCGCGGGTCTCGGCGAGCGCTCGAGCGCACTCGAAGCCCAAGCCGGTGTTAGCACCCGTCACGATGGCGGTGTTCATCTCGCGTGATAATTGCATTCTCGCAAAGTTGATGGGAGTGGGCTGCGACGAGCGCATCCACAGGGACAAGAACCTGACGGCTTGCGTCCTCATGCGCTAAGATGGAAATTCAGCGTCCGATGAGCATTGATACGCAACGCCCCACCATCGCCGAGATCGATCTCGGCGCGCTGCGCTCGAACTTTCGCGTGCTGCGTGCGGTGGCCTCGCATGGCGAGTTGATGGTCGTGGTCAAGGCCGACGCTTACGGGCATGGCGCCGTGACGGTCGCGCGCACGTTGATCGATGAAGGTTGCCGTCATTTCGGAGTCGCCACGCTCGACGAGGCGCGCGAGTTGCGGGAGGCCGGCGTTCGCACGCGGGTCTACCTGCAGGCGGGCTTCTTCGGCGAACAGGCGGCTGAGATCATTGCGCTCGATCTGACGCCGTTCGTATTCGACGCCTCGATGATCGGGGTGCTCGACCGCGCAGCCGCGTCGGCGGGTCGTACCGACTTCCCGATTCACGTAAAAATCGACAGCGGCGCGACCCGTCTTGGCGTGATGCCCGCGGACATTCCCGATGTGATCGAGGCGGTGCGGAGCGCGTCGGCGGTGCGCCTCGAGGGCGTCTGCACGCTGCTCGCCAACGCCGGCGATCCGAAGAGTCCGATCACTGATAGGCAACTTCGGGTCTTCAATGATGCGATCGAAACGTTGAAGGAATCCGGGATGCAGCCGTCAACTATTCACGTCGCGAATTCTGCCGCGCTCGTGCTGCGATACGATTCGCACTTCAACCTCGCGCGCCCCGGGCTGGCGATTTACGGCCTGCC
Organism: uncultured delta proteobacterium; assembly: GCA_963733715.1. Taxonomy (GTDB): domain Bacteria; phylum Desulfobacterota; class Binatia; order Binatales; family Binataceae; genus Binatus. The sequence goes on along the minus strand of CAVTEN010000023.1, from coordinate 225,218 downwards.
TCCCGTGGCTGCCGTGCGCGAGCGCGTCGAGCTGCAGCCGGTCATGACCTTCAAGACGCGGCTGATGCAAATCAAGCGCGCGCCAGCTGGCAGCGGCGTCGGCTATGGGCATACATTCGTCGCGCCGCGTGAGAGCCTGATCGGCGTACTGCCGGTTGGCTACGCCGACGGCTACCGCAGAGGACTGCAGCACGGCGGCGAAGTGATCGTGCGCGGCGCGCGAGCGCCGGTCGTCGGCGCGGTCTCGATGGATCTGACGACGATCGACGTCACCGACATTGCGGGCGCATCGGTCGGCGATGAGGTAATCTTGTGGGGCGAATCGGGCGGCGAGGTCATCAGCGTGAACGACGTCGCGCGCCTGGCGCAAACAATTTCGTACGAAATGCTGTGTACGGTCGGTAAACGAGTACCGCGCGTGATTCGGAGCTAGACAGCGATGAAGAGCGAAAAGGTCGTTATCAGGCGCGCGCTGTTAGGCGTCTCGGACAAGGCGGGCCTCGCGGACTTTGCCACGGCGCTCGAGCGGCATGGGGTTGAGATCGTATCTACAGGAGGCACGGCCGCAGCTCTGGAAAAGGCCGGGGTGAAAGTCAGAACCGTCGAGAATTTTACCGGCTTGCCAGAGATGCTCGACGGCCGCGTCAAGACGTTGCATCCGAAGATTCACGGCGGAATCCTGGCGCGGCGCGCCGACGAGAATCACCAGCGCGAGATGCAGCTGCATAGCATCGAGCCGATCGACATGGTGGTCGTGAATTTCTATCCCTTCGAGAAAACTGTGGCGGCATCCCACGCCCGGCTTGCGGACGCGATCGAAAATATCGACATCGGCGGGCCCACGCTGGTGCGGGCGGCGGCGAAGAATCACGACGATGTCGTGGTCATCGTCGATGCTGCTGACTACAACGCGATTGCCGCGGAACTCGACGCGAACCATGGCGCGATCACCGCCGACACTCGATGGCGCCTGGCGCGCAAAGCGTTCGCGCGCGTCACTGCGTATGACGCCGCAATCTCGAACTATCTCGGAACGCATACCGGAGACGGCGACAAGTCTCTCGGCGAGACCTTCAACCTTGCGCTCGACCGCGAGCAGGCACTGCGCTACGGCGAGAATCCGCATCAGACAGGCGCGCTCTACGGCCGTTTCCTGGAAATCGCGCATCAGCTTCACGGCAAGGAACTGTCGTTCAACAACGTCGTCGATATCAGCTCGGCGATGAACCTGATGCTCGAGTTCGAAAACGAGAAGCGCGCGGTCGTGGCAATCCTCAAGCACAACACTCCCTGCGGCGTCGGCATCGCCGATACGCTGAAAGAGGCGTGGGACAAGGCCTTCGCGACCGATCCGGACTCGCCCTTCGGCGGTATCATCATCACCAATCGCCCGTGGGACATGGAGTTCGCGGTCGCGGTCAATGAATTGTTTACCGAGGTGCTGATCGGTCCCTCGTATCCTGACGATGTGATCGCGTTCCTGCGCAAAAACAAAAATCGGCGCGTGATGACCTTCAACTCGAAGGCGGTGGATCGCAACGAGCCCGACGTCAAGAAAGTACTCGGCGGATTGCTGGTGCAGACGCCGGACCTGACCATCGAAGATCCGCGCAAAGGTAAAGTCGTGACGCGTCGAGCGCCCACCGACGCCGAGATGCGCGCCATGACGTTCGGCATCAAGGTCTGCAAGCACATCAAGTCCAACGCGATCGCGTTCGTCGCGGAAGATCGCACGCTGGCGGTTGGCGGCGGCGCGACCTCGCGGATCGATCCGGTGTATGCGGCGCGCGAGAAAGCGGCGCGCCTCAAAGTCGCACTCGCAGGTTCGGTGCTCGTGTCGGAGGCGCTGTTTCCGTTTCCCGACGGCCCGACCCTCGCGGCAGAGGCTGGAGCCACCGCGATTGCGCAACCGGGCGGCTCGTTGCGCGACGATAAAGTGATCGAAGCGGCCGACAAGTTCGGGCTCGCGATGGTCTTTACGGGGGTGCGCCACTTCAGGCATTAGGCGCGCGATGAAAGTACTGGTCATAGGAAAAGGCGGGCGCGAGCATGCACTGGTTTGGCGGCTCCATCAGAGCGAGACCGTCTGGAAGATATTTTGCGCAAGCGGAAATCCAGGCATCGATCAGATCGCGGAAGCGGTGCCGATCGCGCCGACCGATGTCGCGGCGCTGGTAGATTTCGCGAAGTCGAAATCCGTCGATCTGACAATCGTTGGACCCGAGGATCCACTCGCAGCTGGAATCGTCGACGAGTTCACGCGCGCCGGGCTGAAGATATTCGGCCCGACCGCCGCTGCTTCGCAGCTCGAAACCAGCAAGGCGTTCGCAAAGACGATCATGCGTGAGGCGGGCGTGCCAACTGCGGACTTCGAAGCGTTCGACGACGCCGAGTCCGCACGCCGCTACGTTAACGCGCGCACTGGCTCGATGGTCGTCAAGGCGGACGGGCTCGCGCTTGGAAAAGGCGTCACCGTCTGCCACGACACGGCGACGGCTCTGGAAGCCGTCACAGACGCGATGGAACGGCGGCGCTTCGGCGCGGCGGGCAATCGCGTGATCGTCGAGGAATTCCTGACCGGCGAGGAAGTTTCATTCTTTGCGCTGTGCGACGGCGAAAACGCGATCCCGCTCGGCACCTTCCAGGATCACAAGGCCATCTTCGACGGCGATCGCGGCCCCAACACCGGCGGGATGGGCGCGTATTCGCCGGTGCCGCAATTCGGCCCCGAGATGGAAGCGCGCGTGATGCGCGAGGTCGTCGGCCCCACGCTGGCCGCGATGAACGCGCGCGGTATTCCGTTTCGCGGGCTGCTGTTCGTGGGATTGATGATCGACGGCGATCGAATCAACGTGCTCGAATTCAACGTCCGCTTCGGCGATCCTGAATGCGAAGCGTTGATGATGCGGCTGGACAGCGACCTTGCCGAGAACCTGCTCGCTGCGGCTGAAGGCAAAGTCGCCAACGCTGCGATCAGGCTCTCGCCGCGCAGCGCGGTCGCGGTCGTGCTCGCGTCGGGCGGATATCCCGGCGAATACAAAAAGGGCATCCCGATTCGCGGGCTGGACCGGCTCGAAGGCAACGTCCCGTCGGACATCAAGATCAAATGGGCGATGAAAAAGATTCGCGCAAAGGTTTTTCACTCGGGCACCGCGATGCGCGACGGGCAATTGGTGACTGACGGCGGGCGCGTGTTGACGGTGACTGCGATGGCGCCGGAACTCGCGACTGCGGTCGACGCGGCGTACGAGGCGGCGGAAATGATCGAGTTCGAGGGACGTCACTTCCGGCGCGACATCGCGCGCCGTGCACTCGGCTAGCCGCGATGTTTCGCCTCGAAGACGGAATTGCGGCGTTGCAAGCCGGCGAGCTGGTGGTCTATCCGACCGAGACTTTCTATGCGATCGGCGCCGACGCATTTTCAGCCATCGCGCTGCGACGCCTGTTCCAGGTGAAGGGGCGCGAACCCGGACGACCCGTTGGATTGATCGCGGCGGACACTGCGATGGCGTTTTCAGTCGCGCGCGAAATACCGATCGATGCGCGGCGGCTCGCCGACGCATTCTGGCCGGGACCGCTGACTCTAGTGTTGCCGGCTCGCGACGACATCGCGCCGGAGCTGGCCGGAGCCGACGGCGTCGGCGTGCGCGTATCTCCAAATCCCGTCGCGCGCGCTCTCAGCGCAGGAATCGGGCGACCGATCACTGCGACCAGCGCGAATCTGAGCGGAGCGGCACCCGCCAGCACGCTCGAGCAAGCGCGCGCGGGCCTCGGCGAAAAAGTTAAAGTATACCTTGAAGGTGGGAAATTGACGGCGTCGGCGCCAAGCACGGTCGTCGCGGTAAACCAGAGCGGGTGGAAAATGGTGAGATTGGGAGCGATTTCGGAAAGTCAGATTGCGATAGCGCTGGCGGGAGACGCGTTGAAATGAGCGGGCTCGGCAAACGGATCGAGCCGTTTCGCGCGCTGATGTACAATCGCAAAATTGTCGGAGATCCATCGCACGTGGTAGCTCCCCCGTACGATCTGATCGGCGCCGCGCGTCAGAATCAACTCTACGAGCGCAGTCCGTACAACGTCGTGCGGCTCGAACTTGGGCGCGAGGCGGACCGCTACGTCGCGGCGGAGAAAACGCTCGCGGAATGGCTCGCGTCGGGCGTCCTCGAGCGGTCGGCGCGTCCTGCCATCTTTCAATACACGCAGACCTTCGACGTCGAGGGGCGCCTGCTGCATCGCACCGGATACATCGCGCGCGTTCGGCTCGAGGAGTTCGATCGCGGACGTATCTTGCCGCACGAGAAAACCTTTCCCGCCGCGAAGGAAGACCGTCTTCGACTGCTCACCGCGCTCCAGATCAATACTAGTTCGATCTTCGGGCTGTACTCGGGCTCGCATCCCGAACTCGATCGATTGCGCGAGCAGGTCGCGGCGCGCGAGCCGTTGATCGATCTCGTCGATGACCTGGGAATCCGCAACGAGCTGCGACTGATCGAGGCGCCTGAAGAAATCGCTGTCGTCCAGCAGGAACTTGAATCGCCGCGAATCTTGATCGCCGACGGACACCATCGCTACGAAACCGCGCTGAACTATCGGCGCGCGCTACGCCACGAGAACCCCTCGAGCGAGCCCGCACCTTACGACTACACGATGATGACGCTGGTCGCCTGCGACGATCCGGGGCTGGTGATACTGCCGACGCATCGGGTGGTGAAATCGCTGCCCGCGAGCGCGATCGCGACGTTCACGCAACGTGCGCGCGAAGTTTTCGAGGTCGAGGAAATCGCGCATCGCGACCAATTTCGCGCGCGCCTGAACGACTCAGGGACCGGCGCAATTGGCGTGGCGCTGAAAGGGAATCCCAACTATCTGATTCTGCGACTGCGTAGCTCGGGCACAATGGAGGCCGCGATGCCCGACGCTCCGGCCGAAGTTCGTCGCCTCGACGTGTCGATTCTGCACGCGCTGGTGTTCGATCGAATCTTCGGGCTGCGTGCCGACGAGATTCGCAAAGGCGGAAATATCGAATACACGATCGAAATCGGCGGCGCGCTCGGCGCGGTTGCACAGGGCCATGCAGACGGTGCGTTCCTGATGAATCCGCCATCGATTGACGATGTCGAGCGGGTGAGCGACGCGGGCGCGACGATGCCCGAGAAATCGACCTACTTCCATCCCAAGCTGCTTACCGGCCTGGTGATGAATCCGCTCTTCGATAGCAAATGATTCGAGGCTCGCGCTTCATCCTGGTTCGCCACGGCGAGACCGAGGGCGAATCGAGTATCAGGTATCATGGCCGCACGGACGTGGCGCTGTCGGAATTGGGACGCGATCAGATGCGCCGCGTGCGCCGCGCGATCGAGTCGAATCACGGCGGCGCACACTTTGCCCGCGTTTTTTCGAGCCCGCTAGTTCGCGCATCTGAAGGTGCGCGGATCGTCGCGGGCGACTCGGCGCCGCTCGTCACGATCGACGAGTTCGCCGAAGTTCACTTCGGGCTGTTCGAAGGACTCACAGCCGACGAGATTCGCGATCGCTATCCCGACGAGTTCGCGCGATGGAACGCCGATCGACTTGCGCCCAGCTACACTTATCCCGAGGGCGAGAGCCGCGCCGACTTTACCAATCGTGTCGAGCGCGGCCTGGAACGCATGCTGGCTCTATGGACCCCGCGCGATGACGACGCGTTGTTGCTGGCGCATCGCGGGGTGATTCGCGCGATCGTGCGAAAGCTCACGCGCCGTGAACCCGTCGTCGAGCTTGGCTCGATTCATATTCTTCGCTTCGACGGCGACTGGCATGTTGAGGCGCTCGATCTCTTCGATCATCTCGGCGACGGCTGAACTCACACGCGCCGAAGTACTCCTGTCCATCGGTAGCGACATTTGTCGAGCGGCTTGGTGAATGACAAGTCGCAATACGCGGCCACCATTTTGAACATCCCGGACGCAAGCGCTGCGAGTTCCAGCGTCGCGGGAGTCGTGTAGCGCACCGGAATCAGATCGCGAGTTGTGACCGCGCCTGCCGGGAAGTTGATCGTGCATTCGAGTTCGTAGATTGAGTGCAGCGGCGAGTGCCACGGGATCGGGCGGTGGAACTCGCGGATGTCGAGCGCCACGCCGACGGCTCGCGCCGTGCGTTCACGCCACATCGTGCGATGCCGGACGCGCGGAAGAGGATCGTGGCGATCGATGTCGATGCAGTACAAGCCGCCGCGCTTGAGAGCACGCGCGACCGATTTGAGATGCGAGAGCAGGTCCGCGTTTTCGACGATCACCGGAAATGTTTCTGACATGAAGATTGCGGCATCGAAGGAGCGCTCGGGGAGAGTGAACTTTTCAATTGGCCGGCGGTAGAAGCGAAGATTCGCATTCGCCTTGCGCCGCCCCGCCGCGATCATCGCGGGTGACCGATCGATTCCGACTACCTCGAAGCCATCGCCCGTAAGCAGACGGCCGTGGGGCGAGTCGCCGCACCCGATGTCGAGGATGCGGCGCGTCGGAAGTTTGCGATGGCGCGTCCAGACCTGTTGGAGAAAAACAACTTCGGCCGGGATCTCGCCGGGACTCTCCAGATGCGCGCGTCGGAAGACGTCGGGATATTCGTAGATGCTCGGTTCCATCGGCGATGAGCGTACCGACGGCGCGCATCAAGATCGACGCTTGAGATTTTGCGGCGAACGGCGGGATAATGCCCGCGCATCCCAGTCCTGAACGACCGTTTAGGAGAAGCCGCAATGAGTAAGCCGCTCGAAGGAATCAAGGTCGTCGAGATCGCGCAGGAAATCCAGGGACCGTTCGCGTCACTGGTTTTGGCCGACATGGGCGCCGACGTGGTCAAAGTCGAGAACAAGGAAACTGGCGATCTCAGCCGCTGGATGCTGACCGCGCTGATCGGCGGACCGGACGTAAAGAACGCGACGGTGTCGCATTACTTCATCGCGATGAATCGCGGCAAACGGAGTATCACCGCCGATCTGAAAAAGCCCGACGCGATCGAGATGGTGCGCCGGATGGTGAAGTCGTACGACGTGCTGGTCACCAACTATCGGCCCGGCGTGCTCGACAGACTCGGGCTCGGCTACGACGACGTGCGCAAGATCAATCCGCGCATCGTGTACGCGCAGGGCAGTTCGTGGGGGCCGCGCGGGCCGTGGGTGACGCGACCGAGCCGCGACACTCTCGCGCAGGCGGCGAGCGGCGTGATGGCGAAGACGGGGATGCCGGCCGATCCGCCGCTGGCGGCCGGAATGTTCGTTGCGGATCATTCGGGCGCGCTCAGCCTGGCGAGCGGAGTGCTCGCTGCATTGTTCGCGCGAGAGCGTACTGGCAAGGGGCAGAAGGTCGACGCGTCGATTTACGGCACGATGATCGCGATGCAGGGGATGGAGATCAATTACACTTCGATCACCGGCGTCGAGCCCGAGCGCGCAGGCCGCGGGCATCAGTTTTTGCGCGGCGTGTGGGGCGCGTTCCCGACCAGCGACGGGTTCATCTGTATTGCGGGCGTCGACGAAAAGCGCTGGCCGTCGTTCTGCAAGATTGTCGGGATCGGGCATCTCGAAAAAGATCCCGAGTACTCGGACAACGTCGTTCGCAATTTTCATGGCGAGAAGATTCAGAAAGTGCTCGACGAGATCTTCCCGAAGAAGTCGAGCAAGGAATGGCTCAAGGAACTCTGTGACGCCGACATCCTGGCGACCGAGGTCGTCGATTACCGCACGATGCTGAAAAGCGAGCAGGCGCGCGTCAACGGATACCTGCTCGAACTCGACCATCCGGTCGCGGGCAAGGTGCTCGTGTCGGGCACGCCGATAACGATCAACGGCGAAGTCACGACGGCAGCGGAGGCCGCGCCCGAACACGGGCAGCATACCGAGGAAGTACTGCTCGAGCTCGGCTACTCGTGGGAAGAGATCGGCGCGCTGCGCGATAGCGGCGCGGTGTAGCCTCACGGCCGGGTGACTCGATAGATGACGAACGTCCCGTTTACTTGTAGATGGTAATAGAGCGATTTCTCATCGGGCGACAGCGCGGGGGCTTCCGCGAATCCGGTGATCGCTTCGATCTTCCGAGGTTTGCCAAACGGCACTGACTTGCTTGCGCGCGTCGCCGTATAGATCACGGGCGGCGGCATCGGCGGCTGCCCTGGTATCCGCGTGAAGAAAAATTCCAGCCCCGACTTCGAGATGTCGGGTGCATAGTTGAGCCCGTGCGTGTTGACCTTGCGCATGATCTCGACGCTGTTCTTAAGGCGCGCGAACTGATCGCCGTTGCGCTTCGCGATCGCGATACTCGCGTGTTGCGGAACGCTGCCGCCGTTGAAGACGCCGTCCACGAAGTACAGCGTGCTACCATCGGGACTAATACACTGGTCGAAATTGACGTCGCCCAATTTGTCCTTTGAAATTCCCGGAACAATCGCGACGTTCGAGAGGCTCCCATTCGAAAAGTTACCCGAAAAGATCGTCGAAAGAGTCTGCGAGTAACTTCTGGTCGAGACGAAATAGAAAATGTTGTTGCTATCCATCGAGGCGACCGCGTTCAGTCCGGGCGCGTTGGCGCCGACGATCTCGCCCTGGAATTGGAACGTCAGGTCGTCGATACGCGTCGCGTAGTACAGGTTGGTTTGCGCTGCGGAGTTCGAATTGTTGAAGAACAGGTAGTTGCCGTCGGGGCTGATGAACGGCTCCATCGCGTCCTGGCTATATCCCTGAATCGTCACGGGCTGGGGATTGGTGAAGACCCCGAATGTCGGCTTGGCGTCGGGCGTTCCGGCGACTGAGTCGCTGTCATCGCCGCGCACCGTGCATGCTCCGCAAAGCAGGAGCATCCAGATCATCGCGAATATAGAAATACGGTAGGTCGAGAGCATTTTAACTTTGAATTCCCTGTTGCATATTAGTTCAACTCAAATGCCCTAGTAGCTGCAAACGAACCGGAGGAATGAAATGGCGCTGCCGGCCCGTATCTCGATCGCGACGCTTGGCGTGAGCGATCTCGCGCGCTCGACCAAATTCTATCTGGCGCTCGGATGGGAACTGGCGGCAAATCGTCGTCCGAGATCAGTTTCTTTCGCACCGCCGGCGGAGTTCTGGCGCTCTACCCTTCGATCTGCTCGCCAAGACGCGATGCTGCCCGCGGTACGATCCCAAGGATTCGGCGGAGTCACGCTCGCGATCAACGTCGAGCGCCCCGAAGACGTGCAGCCGGGACTCGACGCGGCGAAGGCTGCCGGTGCGACAATTCTCAAACCGGCGACGAAAGCTGAATGGGGAGGAGTGTCGGGATATTTCGCCGACCCCGACGGCTACCCGTGGGAAGTCGCGTGGGCGCCCAACGCGAAGTTCAAGCCCGACGGTTCGCTGGATATGAGTTAGCGAGAGGTGAGGATGGCGGAGCGGCATATCGTGGCGATGGGCGGTGGTGGATTCTCGATGGAGCCGCGCAACCCCAGGCTCGACGATTTTGTCTTGAGCCTCGCGCGGCGAAAACGGCGTCCGCGCGTATGTTTCGTCGGCACCGCGAGCGGCGACAGCGACACCTACATCAGGCGGTTCCACGAAGCGTTTCCGCCGTCGCGCGCCGCCGCGACTCATCTCACTTTCTTCGAGCGCAACGTTCGCGACCTCAAATCGTTCGTGATGGATCAGGACGTCATCTACGTCGGCGGCGGCAGCAGCGCGAACATGCTCGCAGTGTGGCGCTTGCATGGACTCGACAAAGTCCTGCGCGCGGCCTGGAACGCGGGCGTCGTGATGGCGGGAATCAGCGCGGGTGCGATTTGCTGGTTCGAAAACGGCGTGACCGATTCGTTCGGGATGCCGTTTCGCGGCCTCAACGACGGCCTCGGATTCGTGCGTGGCGCATGCTGTCCGCATTACGATGGCGAGAAAGAGCGGCGGCCGGTGCTGTTGCGATTGATCAAGCGCGGATTCCCCGCGACGCTCGCACTCGACGACGGCGCGGCGGCGCATTTTGTCGGAAGGCGGCTCAAGGAGATCGTTTCTTCGCGACCTAAAGCGCGCGCTTTTCGGATCGGACTTAGACGCGGTGTCGCGGTCGAGACTGCCATTCCAGTACGATACTTGGGCGCGGGTAAAGGAGTGAGTGATGCCGATAGCTGGAACGCTGGATAACGCCGAGCGAAGTTACATCCCGGCATTGGGGAAGCGCTGGCTGCTTCCGCTCTACGATCCGTTCCTGTGGCTGCTGGGCGCGGACAAGGCGAAGCAACCGCTGATCGAACAGGCGGAGATCAAACCCGGATTCCGCGTGCTCGATATCGGATGCGGCACCGGATCGATGGCGATCTTTATCAAGCGAACGCATCCCGAGTGCCGAAGTCGTCGGAATCGATCCGGACCCGGCGGCATTGTCGGTCAGCAAGCGCAAGGCGAATCGCGCTGGACTTTCGATCGAGTTCGATCGCGGTTTCGCGGACCATATGCCGTATGCGGATGCGTCGTTCGACCGCGTGTTCTCGTCCTTCATGTTCCATCACCTGGCTGCGGACGAGAAGACGGCGACGCTTGGCGAGATTCGTCGCGTGCTGAAACCGGGAGGCTCGCTTCATCTGCTGGATTTCGTTCGTGAGCACAGCGTGCATTCCGGGACGAAGGAGCACGGACAGTTGATCCATCGCCACGGACCGGTGGCAGAGCGGATCGAAGGTCGGATGACGTTCCTGATGGACGAGGCGGGATTCGTCGATGCGACGGAATTGAAGCGTGCGAAAAACTTCTTCGGGCCGATTGCGTACTACCGGGCGAATAGTCCTGCGGCGTGACAAGCTGGGCTGGCCTGCTCTAGAATGCGGGACCGCAAATGCGGTGAGGATGAGTCGATGGCGGCATCCACGGAAATCGTCGAGATAAAGGCGCGCGAGATTCTCGACTCGCGCGGCAACCCTACTGTCGAAGTTGACGTGCGGCTGCGCGGCGGCGCGTTGGGGCGCGCAGCGGTGCCGTCGGGCGCATCGACGGGAGTTCACGAGGCGCTCGAGCTGCGCGATGGCGACCCGAAGCGCTACGGCGGCAAGGGCGTGCTGAAGGCGGTCGCCAACGTGAACGGCGCCATCGCGGCGAAGCTCAAGGGAGCGGACGCGACGAACCAGAGTGCGGTCGATCGCACGATGATCGAAATGGATGGCACCGCGAACAAATCGAAGCTCGGCGCGAATGCGATGCTCGGCGTATCGCTCGCGACGGCGCACGCATCGGCGGCGGCGAATGGGGTGCCGCTCTATCGGTATCTCAACCCCAACGCGCACGTGATGCCGGTGCCGATGATGAACGTGGTCAACGGCGGGCGTCATGCGGACTCGAACGTCGACATGCAGGAGTTCATGATCGTGCCGGCCGGCGCGCCAAATATCGCCGAAGCGATTCGGATGGGGGCCGAGGTTTTTCACGCGCTCGCTGCGGTGCTCAAGAAGCGCGGGCATTCGACCAACGTCGGCGACGAGGGCGGCTTCGCGCCGAATCTCAAAAGCAACGAAGAACCGATCGAGGTGATCCTCGAGGCGATCGCGAAGGCCGGATATCGTCCCGGCGTCGACGTGTCGATCGCGCTCGATCCGGCGTCGAGCGAGTTTTTCGAAGACGGCAAGTACGTGTTCGCGCGCGGAGACAAAAGCGCGCGCAGCGCGGAGCAGATGGTCGAGTTCTACGGCGCGTGGCTCAAGAAATATCCGATCGTTTCGCTCGAGGACCCGCTGGCGGAAGACGATTGGGCGGGATGGAAGATTCTGACGCGCGAGCTCGGCGCGAAGACGCAACTGGTCGGCGACGACATCTTCGTCACCAATCCGAAATTCCTGAAACGCGGGATCGACGAGCATGTCGCGAACTCGATTCTGATCAAGGTCAATCAGATCGGCACGCTGACCGAGACGCTCGCGACGATCGAGATGGCGCGCGCGGCGGGCTATACCAGCGTGATTTCTCATCGCTCGGGCGAGACCGAGGACACGACAATCGCGGACCTGGCGGTGGCGACCGGCGCGGGACAAATCAAAACCGGATCGATGAGCCGGTCCGAGCGCAATGCCAAATACAACCGGCTGCTCCGAATCGCCGAAGAGCTTGGCGCGAAGGCGACGTACCCCGGCACGGCGGCTTTCAAGCGCGGGAAATCCTGATGCCCACGAGGCCGCCGGTTGCAGCGCTGATAATTTTCGACGGGTGGGGAGTCAGCAAGAGTGGCGCGTCGAACGCGATCGCCGCGGCGAAGACGCCGGTGATGGATCGCCTCTACGCGACGCAGGCGCATACCGAGATCGACGCGTCGGGCGAAGCGGTGGGACTGCCGCCGGGCGTGATGGGCAATTCGGAAGTCGGGCATCTCACGATCGGCGCGGGCCGCGTTATCTACCAGGACCTGATGCGAATCACGAAGGCGATCGAGAGCGGTGCCTTCGCGCGCAATCCGACGATTGTCGATGCGATTAAAAAGACTGTCGCGAACGGCACGACGCTGCATATCTGGGGACTGCTTTCCGACGGCAGCGTGCACAGCCATATCGATCATCTGATGGCTTTGCTCGACGTCGCCGCGGCGAATGGCGCGACCAGATTGCGGTTCATGCTGTGCTCGACGGGCGCGACAAGCCGCCGCGATCGGCGCTGGCGTTTATCGATCAGCTCGAAGCGAAGCTGAAGCAGATCGGACATGATGGCGGGCACGGCCGCCCGCCCCACGCGCACGGCGGCCCGCCCCACTATCGAATCGCGACGGTGATCGGGCGCTACTACGCGATGGATCGCGACAAGCGATGGGACCGAGTCGAGCGGGCGTGGCGCGCGATGGTCGAAGGCGAAGGCGTCGCGGCGTCGAGCGCGCGCGAGGCGGTCGAGAATTCGTACGCCGCCGGCAAGAGCGATGAGTTCGTCGAGCCGCACGTGATCGGCACGCGTGCGCCGATGGCGGACGGCGACGAGGTCATCTGCTTCAACTTCCGCGCGGACCGGGCGCGCGAGCTGACGGCCGCAATCGCGCTCGAGGGATTCTCCGAGTTCCGGCGACCGCGAATCCCGAAGGTCGGCTACGTATGCATGACCGAGTACGATCGATCGTTCGCGCTGCCGCTGGCGTTCGGTCCCGAAGACGTGCGCAACACGCTCGCCGAAGTTCTGGCGCATGCGGGGTTGAAAAATTTGCGCGTGGCGGAGACAGAAAAATATGCGCACGTCACGTATTTCCTCAACGGCGGGGTCGAGAAGGCGTTTCCGCTCGAGGAGCGCGCGCTGATTCCGTCGTCGAAGGTCGCGACCTATGACCTGGAGCCGGCGATGAAGGCGGCGGCGATCGCGACGCGGGTCGCTGAGGAAATCGAAGGCGGCAAGTTCGACGTGATCGTGATGAACTTCGCAAATCCCGACATGGTCGGGCATACCGGCAAATTCGAGGCGACGGTGACCGCGGTCGAAGCGACGGACGCGGCGCTGGGTGTTGTGATCGGGGCGCTCGAGAAGCGCGGCGGCGTCGCGCTCATCACGGCGGATCACGGCAACGCGGAGTTCATGGCAGATCCCGCGACCGGGCAGGCGCATACCGCGCATACGACGAATCCGGTGCCGCTGATTTTGTACGATCCGAAGTTCAAGGGACGCTTGAAGAATGGCGGGACGCTCGCTGATGTGGCGCCGACGATTGCTCGGGATGCTCGATGTCAAGGCGCCGGCGGAGATGACAGGGCACGATTTGAGGATCGATACTGCGCGCTGACGTGAGGTTAGGAAAAAGTTGCGGGCATCGAGGTGGGAGCCGACGACCTAACCCCTAACCCCTTCCCATAGTGGGCAGGGGAACCAGAAAGATAACTACCAGCGGATTACTTGCTCGTAGATTTTTGGGAGCTGGCGCGGGAGGGATGCTATGTCCTCGATTACCAGGTAGCGCGAGGATTGGCACATCTGGCGCAGGTAGTCGTGGCCGGTTTTGTCGACCGTGATGCAGAAGGGCAGCACGCCGGCGAGCTCGAGTTCCTTCAGCGCGACCATCGTGTCCTGGATGCCGTAGGCGTTCGAGCGGCGGTCGTGGCCGTAGTCGAAATCCTGCGGGAAGCCGTCGCTCAGCAGGATCATGTGCTTGGCGCGCGAGGCGACGTCCTTGAATTTTTCGCGCACGTGACGAATCGCCGCGCCCATCCGGGTTGAGCGCTTCGGTTCGACGGCGCCGACGCGCGCCTTCACCTCGTCGCTCAGTTCCTGATCGAATTCCTTGATCACGTAGAACTCGACGTTGTCGCGGCCGTGGCCGGAGAAGCCCATGATCGCGTATGCGTCGCCGATTTCCTCGAGCGCCTGCGCCATGATGACGAGCGCTTCCTTGTTCACGTCGATGATGCGGCGCGGACGATTGGCGGTTTGCGGGCGGCGCTGCCATGCCTTCATCCAGTCGTCGGTGTCGTCATCGTCGGTATGCTTGCGCGGCTCGCGATGGACCGGCTCGTCGGTCGAGGCCGACATGTCGAGCAGGAACAGCGTCGCGACGTCGCGCGCTTCTTTCTTGCGAGCCTTGTAGAAGCGGCCGTCGGGAGTCTCGCCCATCAGGCGCGCGACGCGAGCCTCGATGGTGCGGTCGATGTCGATTTCCTCGCCGTCCTCGAGTCCGCGCACCATCCGATACGACGCGGGGCGGATGCGCTGAAAGTTGCGGCGCACGCCGGGCAGCATCTCGGCGTAGCGGACGAGCGTGTTCTCGAAAAAATCGCCCTCGTCGCCCGTCAGCGGAATTTCGCGCAGCCGGCACCAGTTGCGGCGGTAATCGTTCAGCACGTAATCCCATTCGTCGTAGGCGTAGTACGAATCCTGGCGCCCGCGGCCGATCATCAGGCGTCCCTGCCCGGTGACGGAGCCGACTTCGCCGAGCTGCTCGCGCATCTGCTCGAGCTCGCTGAGCTGCTTGCCGGTGAGTTGCGTCAGGTACATGCCGTCGCCGTCGGCGCTGCCGTCGCCTTGCGAGGGTTTGATCTCGGCGCCCTGCTCGATCAGCTTGCGCAATTCCTCGGGCGAGAGCGCCCTGCCCTGTCCGCCCTTGGACTGCTTGCCGGAGACATCCATCTGGACGTTCTGATCGGGCTCGCCGCCGCCGTCGCCTTGTTCGCCGTCTTCGCCTTCGCCGGCGGTCTGCGATTCCGAGCCCTTCATTCCTTTGATCAGATCGTTGCGCATCCGCTCCGCTTCTTCTTCGGTGAGCGGATCGCCTTCGCCGCGCTCGCGCGCCTGCCGAATCAGCTCCTGGAGCCAATTGTAGAGCGCGCTGACCTGACGGACGCTGGTCATGACGTCGGCGCCGCGCGCGCGAACGGGCGCGAAGTGACGCGACGCCATCCGCACCAGCGGAGAATCGGGCACGTTCGCCAGTGGCGTCGAGATCGAGCGCCGCGCGCACCAGCATCGTGCTGAGCGACTCGGGATGGAGCCGATCGAGGAGCGAACGGTTGAGCGTCGCGATGCGCGGTGCGAGTCCGCGATAACGGCGCGCGAGTTCGGCGTCGATTCGCGCCGACTCCGCCAGCCGCATCAGAGCGCCAGCCAGGCCGGGATCGTCGAATGACGCGACGAAGCTGTCGATCGCCTCGACGCCGGTCTCGCCGCGCTCTTCGAAGCCCGCGATGTCCGCGAGCTTCAGCTTGAAAGTGCCGAAGTCGTGACGCGCCGCGAGATGCGCGGTGGTGACGAAATAGTAGATGTAGGCGTCGCCGCGAGTGCCGAACGGCTCGAGCCGCTCGGGCAGATAGATCATTTCGCCCGGCAGCAGCGGGTAGTGGAACGGCAGCATCGGGGCGCTGTTGGCGATCGAGTCGATGCGGAATTCCAGCGGAAACAGCATCCGCATGAACTTCGTCAGCACACCCTTTATTTCGAAGAGGTTCTGAGCTTTCTCGGGGATTTCGGGCATTGTCGTAAATGATTCTTGCAAGAACGGGTGCTGCAATCAAATTTAAGAACCTAACCCGTAACCCCTTCCCTCGAGGGAAGGGGAACCGGATTTTAAGAACCCCATGCGTTCCGAACTTCTTCCTTGACTTGGTGGCGAACGGCAGACTTAGATTGATCCATACCTATGCGCATCACTATCTTTGGCAATCCTCGCCGTCTCGTTCTGGCGGCGCTCACTATCCTTCTATGTATCGCCGCTTCGGGGCCTGCGCGCGCGGGAATGGCGGACGCGGTCAAGGCGCAGACGCTGCCCAACGGGCTTCGCGTGCTGGTGCTGGAGAATCACAAGGCTCCGCTGGCGACCTTCAACGTCTTCTACCGCGTCGGCTCGCGCAACGAGCAATTCGGCAAGACCGGACTGTCGCATCTGTGCGAGCATCTGATGTTCAAAGGCACCAAGAAACTCGGGCCCGAAGAGTTCTCGCAAATCATCCAGCAGAACGGCGGTGAGGATAACGCGTTCACCGAATCCGACTTCACCGACTATTTCGAGACGATAAACAAGGATCACCTCGACGTGCCGATCACGCTCGAAGCCGATCGGATGGCCAACTTCGAGCCCAAGGAGTTCGACAAGGAGAAGCACGTCGTGCTCGAAGAGCGGCGCATGCGGACCGAAGACAATCCGGAGGACGCACTCGACGAGATGGTCCGCGCGGAAGCATACGTGGCGCATCCGTACCACTGGCCGGTGATCGGATGGTTCCACGATGTTGACGGGCTGACGCTGGCGGACGCGATGGCGTATCACAAAATTTATTACTCGCCGCAGAACGCGCTGATCGTGGCGGTCGGCGATTTCGATGGCGACCAGGTGCTCAAGCTGATCAGCGAGGCATTCGCGGGAATCAAGAACGGGCCCAAGCCGCCGCCGTTGACGGATCTCGAACCGCCGCAAACCGGGACTCGGCGCGTCGAGCTGCAGCATGCGGCGAATCTTCCGGCGTTCGAAGAGGCGTATCACGTGCCGAATATCTCGAGCCCCGACAGCTTCGCGCTCGAAATTGCGTCTGAGATTCTGAGCGACGGACAGAGCTCGCGGCTCTACAAGAAGCTGGTCGTCGAAAAACAGATGGTCGTCGATATCGGCGCCGGCTACGACATGACGTCATTCGATCCGGGATTGTTCGTCGTGTCGGCGCAGATGCGGCCCGGCATCAAGGCGGCGGACACGCAGGTCGAAGTCGAGAAGGAACTCGCCGCGATGCGGGATACACAAGTAGGCGCGGAGGAATTGCAGAAGGCCAAGAATCTCGAACAGGCGCAATTCGTCTACGGGCAGGACTCGGTCATGCGCGAGGCTGAGCAGCTCGGCGTGTACGAAATGCTCGGCGACTACCATCTGGTCGACAAGTATCTCGATGGAATCGACAAAGTGACCGCGGCTGACGTGCAGCGCGTGAGAAAACCTACATGGTCGCGTCCAACATGACCGAGGGCGTGTTGGTGCCGACGGGAGTCCTGCCGCACGGAGCCGGCGGACTGAGCGGCGGAGAATTGCGATGAGCGGCGCGGCAACTCGAATGAAAATGTTGGCGAGCGTCGCGGCGATCGTGGCGTTGATGTTCGTGGCGACGCCGTCGCATGCGATCGACATCAAGAAGATGACGCTCAGCAATGGCGCGACCCTGCTCGTCTCGGAACAGCATCAACTGCCGATGGTGACGATTATGATCGAGTTCGATGCGGGCACGCGTCGCGATCCGAAAGGCAAGGAAGGGCTGGCGGAATTGACGGCGCGATGTATTTCGCAGGGCACCAAGGAACTCACCGCGCCGGAGTTCGATCAGAAAGTCGATTTCATGGGCAGCTCGGTCGGAGTTTCGGCAGGCCGCGACTATTCGACTGCCGGGATGACGTCGCTCAAGAAGTACCAGGGCGAGACGCTCCAGCTGCTGGCGGGAATTTTGACGGAGCCTGGCCTTCGCGACGCCGATATCGAGCGCAAACGCGCCGAGCAGGTCGCGCAAATCAAAGCGGCGGAAGAACAACCGGGCTATACCGCCGATGTGGAATTCACGAAAGATCTGTTCGGCGACTCGCCGTATGGGCATCCGGGCGCGGGCTATGCCGATTCGGTTGCGAAACTCACCAATGACGACGTGCGCGGTTTCTACCACGACTACTACAAGCTCGGCAGCGCGATCATCGCGGTGGCCGGCGACGTGACCGCCGACGAAGTTAAAGCATCACTTGAGAAAGCGCTGTCCGGCCTTTCGGGCACGGTCGCGCCGCAGCCGGAGCCGCCGCCAATCACGGTGCCGCCGGGGCTTCACGTGAAACTGATCGATCGGAACGTGATGCAGGCGAACATCATCATGGGTTCCGGCGGCGTCGAGCGCTCGAATCCCGATTTCTACCGGCTCAAGGTGATGAATTTCATCCTGGGCGGCGGCGAATTTTCGTCGCGCCTGATGAAGGTCGTTCGCAGCGCGCACGGGCTCGCCTACTCGGTCAACAGCGGTTTCGAGCCGGGCAAATTTCAGGGCGCGTTCACGATAGGCCTGCAGACCAAGAACGAGAGCTCGAACGAGGCGATCGATCTGGTCCTGCAGCAGCTTCGCGAGATCCAGGAAAAGCCGGTCAGCGATGCCGAACTGGATAGCGCGAAAAAGTTTCTCATCGGCAGCTTCCCGCTGGGGCTCGAGCGGCAGAACGCGATCGCGTCCTTCATGATCCAGTTTGAGTTTTACGGCCTTGGGCTAGACTACGCCGATCAGTATCCGAAGCTGATCGGAGCGGTCACCAAGGACGACGTGCTGGCGGTCGCGAAAAAATATCTGCATCCCGATGCGATGATCGTCGTCGCGGTCGCGAATCAGAGCGACGCGAAGATCAAAACCTCGCAGTTGGAGAAAGCACCCGACGCCCCCAGCGCGCAATAGGGCCGCCAGTCAGCAGGATCCGGCGGCGCTGATTTTCACGATCGGACACTCGACGCATCCGATCGAGCGCTTTCTCGAATTGATCGGTGAGCATCGCATCGCGATCGTCGCCGACGTGCGATCGTTCCCCAGCTCGAAGCGATGGCCGCAATTCAACCAGGCCGAACTCTCCGCGTCGCTCCAGCGCGCGAACATCGAGTATCGATGGATCAAGAAGCTCGGCGGTAGACGTAGTTCGAAGCGCGACGACTCGCCGCATACTGCATGGCAGCTTCCTGCGTTCCGATCGTACGCAGACTACACGGAGAGTGCGGATTTTGAAGATGGCTTGCGCGAATTGATGGACACTGCCGCGGGCGCGCGAACGGCTTACATGTGCTCCGAGGGATTGTGGTGGCGATGCCATCGGCGAATCATCTCGGACAATCTTGTGATTCGCGATTGGACGGTCGAGCACATCATGCCGACCGGGAAGTTGTCGCCGCATGCGCTCGCGCCGTTTGCGCGAGTGGTTGACGGACGGATTATCTACGACGTTGCTGCGGCGAGCGAATCAGACTAAGCGGCGGCTCGATGGTTGAGGGCCTGGCGCAGAAAGCCCGCGGTGTACGACGCCTTGACGCCGGCGACTTCCTCGGGAGTGCCTTTCGCGACGACCTGGCCACCGCGATCGCCGCCCTCGGGACCGAGATCGATCAGGTAGTCGGCGGTCTTGATGACGTCGAGGTTGTGCTCGATCACGACGATGGTGTTGCCGGCGTCGGCGAGACGCCCGAGCACTCCCAGCAGCCGCTTGATGTCGTCGAAGTGCAGGCCGGTGGTCGGCTCGTCGAGGATATAAAACGTGCGGCCGGTCGCGCGACGCGCGAGTTCCTTGGCGAGCTTGATACGCTGCGCCTCGCCGCCAGACAGGGTCGTCGCCGATTGGCCGAGATGAATGTAATCGAGGCCGACGTCGCGCAGGGTTTCGAGCTTCTGACGAATCGGTGGAACTGAGCCGAGGAATTCGACCGCGTCGAGCACGGTCATGTTGAGCACCTCGGCGATATTCTTGCCCTTGTACTGAATCTCGAGCGTGTCGCGATTGTAGCGCTTGCCGCCGCAGACCTCGCAGGTGACGTAAACGTCGGGCAGAAAGTGCATCTCGATTCGAATGATGCCGTCGCCCTCGCACGCCTCGCATCGCCCGCCCTTGACGTTGAAAGAAAATCGCCCCGGCCCGTAACCGCGCATGCGTGCCTCGGGCAGTTGCGCAAACAGCTCGCGGATATGGGTGAACAGGCCGGTGTAAGTCGCGGGATTCGATCGCGGCGTGCGCCCGATCGGGCTTTGATCGACGTGAATGACCTTGTCGAGATGCTCGACGCCCTCGAGCGTCTTGTACGCGCCCGCACGTTCGCGGCTGTGATTCAGTTTTTGCGAGAGCGCGCGATACATCGTGTCGAGCACCAGCGTCGATTTGCCGGAGCCCGAAACGCCGGTGATGCAGGTGAAGACGCCGAGCGGAATCGCGACGGTGAGATCGCGCAGATTATTTTCGCGCGCGCCTTTAACTGTCAGCCATCGCCCCGAGAGCTTGCGACGGCGCGACGGCACGGGAATCTCGACCTGCCCCGAAAGATACTTGCCGGTGAGCGAGTTCTCATCGCGCATCACGTCGTCGGGAGTGCCCTGCGAGACGATGTAGCCGCCGTGAATTCCGGCGCCGGGCCCCATATCGATCAGATGATCGGCCTCGAGCATCGTCTCGCGATCGTGCTCGACCACCAGCACGGTGTTGCCGAGTTCCTTGAGGCGCTTGAGCGTCGCGAGCAGGCGCTGATTGTCGCGCTGATGAAGTCCTATAGACGGCTCGTCGAGGATGTAGAGCACGCCGACGAGGCTCGATCCGATTTGCGTGGCGAGACGGATGCGCTGGCCCTCGCCGCCGGAGAGGCTTCCCGAAGGGCGGTCGAGCGTCAGGTACTCGAGGCCGACGTCGGCGAGAAAGTTCAGCCGCTCGCGAATTTCCTTCAGGATGAGTTTGGCGATTTCGGATTCCTGCGCGCTCAGCTTGGGCGCGGCGAAGAACGCGAGCGCCTGCTTGATCGACATCGCAGTCACTTCGGAAACCGATTTGTTGTTGAAGCGCACGAACAGGCTTTCCTTCTTGAGCCGCGCGCCGTCGCAGGTTGGACACGGCCGCATGTTCATATACGCCTCGAGGAACTCGCGCACGCCCTCGGATTCGGTCTCCTTGTAGCGTCGATCGAGCCACTGCAGCACGCCCTCGAAGGTCTTCGAGTACTCGGCGCGATGGTGCCCGCGCTGGTAGGCGAACTCTATTTCCTCGCTACCAGAGCCGTACATGATCGCCTTGCGCACCTTGGCGGGAATTTCCTTCCACGGCTGATCGAGGCTGAACTTGTAATGCTTGGCGAGCGCGTCGAGCACCGGCTGCAGATAGTTCATCGTGGCCCACGGCGCGATGGCGCCATCGGCAATGCTCAAGTCCTCGTTCTGCACGACCAGCTCGGGATCGAAATACATGATCGATCCGATCCCCGAACATTCGGTGCAAGCGCCGTGCGGGCTGTTGAACGAGAACATCCGCGGCTCGATCTCCGGATACGAAATTCCGCAATCGACGCACGCGAAGCGCTGGCTGAAATAAATTTCGCTCTCGTTCTTGGGCCCTTCGAGGCGCTCGACCTTGAGCAGGTCCTGCCCGTATTTGAACGCGACTTCGAGTGAGTCCGACAGGCGCTTCTCGATTCCCTTGCGGATCGCGAGCCGATCGACCATCACCTCGATAGTGTGGCGCTGATTCTTGTTCAGCACCGGCTCCTCGCCCAGTTCGTAGAGCTTGCCGTCGATCTTCACGCGCACGAAGCCCGCGCGCTTCATCTCGGACAGCTCCTTGCGATACTCGCCCTTGCGATCGCGGACGATCGGCGCGAGCACGTGAATCCTCGAGCCGTCGGGCCATCCCATGATTCGATCGACGATCTGCTGCACGCTCTGCTGGGTGATTTCCTTGCCGCAGTTGTAGCAGAACGCGTGCCCGACCCGCGCGAAGAGCAGGCGCAGGTAGTCGTAGATTTCGGTGATGGTGCCGACGGTCGAGCGCGGATTGCGCGAGGTGGTCTTCTGCTCGATCGAAATTGCGGGCGACAGCCCCTCGATCGAATCGACGTCCGGCTTTTCCATCTGCTCGAGGAACTGGCGCGCGTACGCCGACAGCGATTCGACGTAACGGCGCTGACCCTCGGCGTAAATCGTGTCGAAGGCGAGGGAAGACTTGCCCGAGCCGGAGAGTCCGGTGATTACGACCAGGCGATCGCGCGGAATCTCGAGATCGATGTTCTTGAGATTGTGTTCGCGCGCGCCCTTAATGACGATTCGATCGGCCATCGCTCCTACGCGGCCGCCCGCCGCGCAATCTTGTCGCGGCTCACTGCGGCGCGCCATGCATATTCAATCGCTGCAATCATGCTCGACGGATTCGCAATTCCTTTCCCGGCTATGTCGAATGCCGTGCCGTGATCGGGCGAGGTGCGGACGAACGGCAATCCAATCGTGATGTTCACCGCGCGATCGAACTCCAGCGTCTTGAGCGCAATCAAACCCTGATCGTGATACATCGCAACCGCCGCATCGAAATTAAACGCGCCGGCCTTGCGGATGAACGCGGTGTCGGGCGCGAGCGGACCGTACGCGTCGATGCCCTCGCGATTCGCGCGCCGAATGGCAGGCGCGATCACACGGATTTCCTCGTCACCGAACATCCCGCTTTCACCTGCATGAGGGTTCAAACCGAGCACTGCGATTCGCGGACGTGCCACGCCGAGTGCGCCGCGCAGATGCGTCGAGAGCAGGCGAATAGTATCGAACACGCTGCGCTGAGTCAGTGCAGTCGCCACTTTTGCAAATCCCATGTGCGCAGTCACCAGCGCGACCGTCAGCTCGCCGCCCGCGAACATCATGCGCCACAACCGTGTGCGCGACAGATGCGCGAGCAGTTCCGAGTGCCCGGGAAAATGGTGCCCTGCGCGGTTCATCCAGTCCTTGCTGATTGGCGCGGTCACGAGCGCGTCGACTTCACCGCTCATCGCCATTCGCGCGCCAGTTACAATATAATCATGCGCGGCGCCGCCGCCCTCGACGCCTGGATGGGCAGGGCGAAGTGCGCGCGCCGATAAATTCGAAATCGAAAGCACGCCGAGTCCCTTGGTCAGGCGAATCGGCGGCTCGCCGGGACGCCACTCGCGAGGAACCGGCACGTCGCGCAGGCGGGCGGCGGCCGCGCGCATCGCGGACAAATCGCCGACCACGACGATCGACGGGGCGCCGCGACGGGTCGCGAGGGCCGATGCCGCCTTGAGGATCACCTCGGGCCCGACGCCCGCCGGATCGCCCATGCTGATCGCCAACAGCGGCGGCGGCGTCTTTCGTCTCGGAGGCGTCCTCATCTAATACATGGTCTCGACGTAGTGCTGTTTCACAAGATCGGATTCGACCCACTTTTCGAGCTGCGCACTGGATTGCTGATCGACGAGCTGCGCGCGAATCTCGGTCTTGACCTCGCTGAGCGGCACGACGCCGGGCACTTCGTGCTCCTCGAGCTTGACGATATGAATGCCGTGGCTGGTGCGCACCGGCCCTGATATATCGCCGGGCTTGAGCGGCTTGACCGCGGCCAGGATCGAGTCATTGATATCGGCGGGCGCGAACCATCCGAGTTCGCCACCGTTGGACTTTGAGTCGTCGTCGGAATACACGCGCGCGAGATCGCCGAAGTCAGCGCCCTTGGCTGCACGCGCGCGAATCATCTCGGCCTTCTTCTGCGCGGCGGACACTTGCTCAGGCGTCGGGTTGGGCGGCAGCGCGATCAGAACCTGCGAAAGCCTGAGGCGTTCCTTGGCAATCGTGAAGTCTTGCTGATGAGCATCGTAGTAGGCTTTGACGTCGGAGTCGGGCACGTTTATTTTCGCGCGGACCTCCTGCTCGATCATCATCGCTTTTTCGAGATCGAGCCGCGCGTGCCTGCGGAGATCATCGTAGCTCATCCCGGCGGCCTGTAGTTGCGAGCGGAACTCCGCGTCGCTCATATGCTTGTCCATCCGCAACTGCATGATGTACTTGTCGACCTGCGCCTCATCGACCTTGTCATCGTACTTTTTCACTTCCTGTTCGAGCAATTTCTCGCCGATCAACGCCTTCACCGCGGTTTTGGCGCTATCCGAAGAAGCGAAATCGTTGGTGTCGATCGGCTGGCCATGCTGCGACGCGAAATCCTGCACCTCACGCAACGTGATCGGATCGCCGTCGACGCTCGCGACCACGCGGTCGACCGCCGGAGTGTTCGCTTCCGCCTCTTCATCCGCAGTTTCTGGTTCTGATACAGGAGCAGGCGGCGCGGGCTGCTGCTCTTCCTTCTTCGATGCGAAGTCAGGGAGCGAGAAGCCGCCGGGAGCGTCCGACGCCGGCACCATCCGCGCCTCACGCGACGGGTTTACCGCGCCTGGCCCTGGCGGCGGCGGTTGAAGTATAGGCGGCGGCGGTTGCGACGGTTGCGCGGGTGCAGATGATGCAAGCAGGGTCTGCGGTGTCGGTCTGGACGAGGGCGTCCCCTCAGTCGAGGGGGATTCTGCCGATCCCGGTGGGACCTCGATCGCGTTCTTGAGGAAGGCGTAGGACTCGGGTTTTAAAAAGTCTATCGCGCAGCCCGAGAACACGCTCGCCAACGCAATACCAATCGACACCGCCGAAGCTGCCATCACCACGCATCGCGCGGCGGCTCGCGGAAACGATCTTATGTTGTGCATCAATCTAATTGAGGGCCTGCCCAACCTTCGCGGCGGACCAGCTTTCCAACTTTTCACAGCCCGCCAGAGCCTGCAAGATGCCGTCGAGTTGCGCGAACAATTGATCGTAATCCCCGGCCTCGATTCGCGCGATCACCTGGAACGACGGCGTCAGCCGCATTGTACGCCGATTCTGATCGGCTAGCTTGGCGAGCAGCTTGGTATCCACCGGAGCGTCGGGATGGAACCGGATCTCGAGCTGCGAACCCTTGAGAATCGCGCTCAGGATCATCAGCTGCTTCATCTGGCGCCGAACGTTCATCGCGGCGATCAGGTTTTCGATCAGCGTCGGCACCGGACCAAAACGATCGCGCATTTCGTCGCGAATCTCGCCGAGGTCTTCCTCGCTCTGCGCTCGCGCGAGCCGCCGATAAAGCACCAGCCGCTCGTTCTCGTCGGAGACGTAAACCTCGGGGATGTACGCAGGCACCGCGATTCGCAGCTCGGGCTCGAAGTCGGGTCGATTCGGCTGCCCGCGCAGCTCGGCGATCGCCTCTTCCATCATCTCAGTGTAAAGCTCGAACCCGACCGCCGCGATCTCGCCGTGCTGCTCGTGGCCGAGCAGGTTGCCGGCGCCGCGATGCTCGAGGTCGGCCATCGCCAGCTTGAAGCCGCCGCCGCTCTCAGACTCGACCAGTTCACGCAGAGCGTCGATTCGCCGCTTGGCATCGCGGGTGATGATGTGCTCGCCGGGAATCAGCAGGTACGCGTAGGCCTTCTGGCGCGAGCGGCCGACGCGCCCGCGCAACTGGTAAAGCTGCGCAAGGCCGAAATGGTCGGCGCGATTGATGATCATCGTGTTGGCGTTGGGAATGTCGAGGCCCGATTCGATAATCGCGCTGCAGACCAGCACGTTAATCCGTTTCTCGATAAAGTCGCGCATCACGTCCTCGAGCTGGCGCTCCTTCATCTGCCCGTGCGCGATTGCGATCTTGGCCTCGGGCACCAGCGAGCGCAGATGGCTCGCCATGTAGTCGATATTCTCGACGCGGTTGTGAACGAAAAACACCTGGCCGCCGCGGTTCAGCTCGCGAAGGATCGAATCGCGGATGGTGGCGTCGTCGAAATGCGCGACGAAAGTGCGAATCGACTGGCGGTCCGGAGGCGCCGTCTGAATCACGGAGAGATCGCGGATGCCGAGCATCGCCATGTGCAGCGTGCGCGGAATCGGCGTCGCGGTCATCGTCAATACCGGCACCAGCTTCTTGAGCTTCTTGATTCGCTCCTTGTCGACGACGCCGAAGCGATGCTCCTCGTCGATCACCAGCAGGCCCAGCCGCGGGAACTGCACGTCGCTCGACAACAGCCGATGGGTCCCGATGATGACGTCGACTTTGCCTGCGGCGGCCTCCTCGATGACGGCTTTATTTTCTTTGTGGCTGCGAAATCGCGAGACCATCTCGACCCGCACCGGCAAATCCTTGAAGCGCTCGCGAAACGTGTTCCAATGCTGCTCGGCGAGGATCGTCGTCGGCACCAGCACGGCGACTTGCCGCCCGTCCATCACCGCGATGAATGCGGCGCGCAGTGCGACTTCAGTTTTGCCGAAGCCGGCGTCGCCGCAGATCAGGCGATCCATCGGCTTGACGCGCGTGAGATCGCGGATGACGTCGTCGATCGCCGCCTGCTGGTCGGGAGTCTCCTCGAACTCGAAGCGCGACGCGAAGTCGTCGTAGTCCGTGCCGGGCGCGGGATACGCGTGTCCCTCCATCACCTCGCGCGCCGCATAAATGTCGAGCAGCTCGGCCGCCATCGCGAGCACCGCCTGCCGCGTGCGCCGCTTTACCTTCTCCCATGAGCCGCTGCCCAGCTTGTCGAGCTTCGGCTCGGCGTTGTCGCCGCCGATGTATCGCTGCACCAGATTTATCCGCTCGACCGGCACGTACATCGTGTCGTTGCCCGCGTATTCGAGGTTGAGAAAATCGCCCTGGACGTCGGCGACCTTCATGTGCCGCAGACCGCGGTACTTCGCGATACCGTGATCGATATGCACGACGAAGTCGTCGGGCTTCAGCTCCTCGAGATTGAGCAGCGCGCCCTTGGCGGTCGGACGCCGGCGTCGGCGCGCGCGTGGCTCGCCGAAAATTTCCTCTTCGCTATAGATGTAGAGGCCGTCTTCCTGCAGCACGACGCCCGCCGAAATCTCGCCTTCCATGATCGCTGGGCGGAAGTCCGGCCATTCCATCAGCGCCGCCAGACTTTTGCATTCGACGTTGACCTCGAGGTCATACGCCTCCAGGTGACGGCGCAGCCGCGCTACCTGATTCGGTCCCTCGACGATCATCAGCGAACGGCCTTGTCCACGTTGGACTTCGCGCAGCTCCGTCGCGAGCGGCTCGAAGCTCGGGGGAGTCCGCACTCCACTCAGTTGGTTCGCGCCGAGCCGCAGCGCGTTCTGCGATTTGACTTCGACCGGCACCGCCCATCCCTCGCGCGGCGCGGCCAACGTCACCAGCGAGCCGACCTCGACCGCTGTAAAATTTCCGAGCGCTTTTTCGAACGCGTCGACGCCGAGGAAGAGCGCATCCGGCGCAGGATGAAACGCGGGCTTGCGCGCCGCTACTTCCGTCTCGTTGGAAACCATGTCTGCGAAGCGATTCGCCTCGGCCAGAACGCGCCCCGAATCGACCAGCCACAGGAGAGCGTTCGGCGGCATGTAGTCGAAAACGCTGTCGAGCGCGCTCCCGTACGCATACGGCATCAGCAGTTCGGCGCCGGGAAACAACAGCCCGTTCTCGAGCGACTCGGCCAGTTCCGCGGCCTCCTTGCGCACCATGCCGATTTCAGCCGCGCGCAACACGACCTGCTCGCGCATCTTGGGATCCTTCAACGCAGCCTGCGGCACGTAGCGGGTGCGAGTGATCGTAGCCTCGACAAGCTCGGCGCCCGAGCGCTGGGTGTCCGGATCGAAATGGCGAATCGAGGTGATCACATCGTCTTCGAGCTCGATGCGAATCGGGTCGCGGTAGAGCGGCGAGAACGCATCGACGAGTCCGCCGCGGACGCTGAAATCTCCAGCCTCTTCCGTTTGCGGCACCCGCTGGTAGCCGCACGCCGATAGCGCTTCGACGAGAGCGTCGAGGTCAAGGCGGTCGCCAATCGCGACAGTTACAATCGATTCGTTGAAGGAAGCGCGCGGAATCGTGCGCGTCATCAGCGCTTCGGCCGACGTGACTATCAGCGGCGACTGATGTCGAAGCATCGCGAACAGCGCCGCAAGCTGCGACGCTTGCGCGTCGGTGGGAGGCGACAATTGCGCCATCGGCTTCACTTCCCACGAGCGCAGCAGATGCACCCGGCGAGTGGCGGCGTCGGCGTCAGCAGGCTCATCGAGAAAAAACGCGACCTCGCCGGCGAGCGCCTCTGCTTCAGGAGCCGTTGACGTGACCGCGACGATCGGGCGTTGCAGCCGCAGCGCCATCTCGCGGATCATCAGCGCGCCGGCGGCGCCGCGCAGTCCCATGACCGGGAATCGGCGCTCGGTATTGGCGGCGAGCCGCGCTTGGAGTTCGCCGGCAGCTTCTTTGAGGCTTCGTTGCAAGTTTTGCGATCCGAATACGCAAATTCGCCCTGCGGCGATGCGCGCGAGGACCGCACATGCCGCTGGCGTCAATGAAAAATGATAGCAGAAAAGCGCGCGAGAACCGCGAACTGCTACCGCACAGTTCTCGCGCAGACCTACCCACCTGTCGCCATCAAAAGGCTATTTAGAGCGCTTCTTTCGCGCGGCGGCGGCTCCCTTTTTTCCCAGAGCAGTCCGGACCCGCGATGGTAAATTTGCGATGGTTCTCTTTTTCCTCGCGCCAGCCGCGGCCTTTTTTATATTCTTACGAGCCGCGGTGCGTTGTTTTTCAGTCGCCATTTTCTTTTCACTATTCCTTTGAATACGAATCCATCTCTTCGTCCCGATCCTCCGCCTGACCTTCGCTCATCTCGTCAGCCGGAGGACGCATCGCGGATTCCATCGCGAGCTTGCTCAAGGTTTTCTCGTTCCAGTCGACATGCGTTTTTTCCTGACGGCGAACCTCGCTGATTGCCTTGGTCGCCGCGCGTTTCAGATCGGGGTCGCCGATTCTCGGGGCAATCGACGCGAGCGTTTCCCAATTCCAATGATCCTTGGTCTCGGCGAGCACGAGATTCTCGATGTTGTTGAGGTCCTGCATTTCGGGCGGCACTTCCGCGGTTATCAGACCTTCCGCCTTATGCTCCGCGGCTTGAGCGCCTGGACTTTGAAAGTCGGCATCCGCACCGACCGCCTCGAGCATCGAGGTGCAAAGCTCGATGTGCCGATGGGTCTGGCGTAGAAACTCGGACAACTTGTCTTCGAGTTCCGAATGTTCGAGGTCGCTCAACGCTCTTTCGTAGAGTTTCACGCCGCCCTTTTCCACCGCGAGCATCTCTGACAGAAAATTCCGGAGCCATTCGACGCTTACCTCGGAACCGCGGCGCCCGCGAGGACCGGAGGTCGTCGACCTGGACATTCCATTGCCGCGCGAGGTGCGACCGTTGTGCGATTTGTGGCTGCCGCTACCGTGGGTTCTGGTTTCTCTTGCCATCTGGCTAATCTCCATCCGAGCTCGGTCGAGCCGGGTCGTATAAAAATGTTTGCAGAGATCAAGCAATGGATGTGCCCGTAAAATGAAGACAGATGGTCAATCCAGCGGTGCGACAAAAACAAGAATGCAGAAGTTTTTACCGCGGAGGAAATTTGCTAACTGAACGACTGTTCGAACGAAGGAACTACCGCGGGCTACGACGCCGCCAAATCTTTCGCTGGCCTGGTATGCGGTTCTCGAGCGCGAGATTGCAATTGTTGCAAAAGCGCCTGCGCATCGCGCGGAGCATGGGCCCCAGCGTCATTGTTGAAGTACGCATACACGTCACGTCGCCTGCCAAGGAATCTTTTCATGGGGATCGCCCAATTCCGGAGCGCGGCGGCGGAGTAGGACGACGCGAACATTTCCTGCGGACCGTGAAATCGGAAATACATGAAGTCCGAGGTTGGCCTGACTTCAGGTAACGGGTACCGGCTCGAATGAGAGATCACGAGTGCGGCGCGATGGCGGCGCAGGAGTCGGAGCATCTTCGACTCGAAGCAGGACCGATCGCGAAATTCCAGCGCAAGACGTCGCGAGCCGTCGCGGCTTGCGTATCCGAGGAATTCGTCGAGGCTGTAGAGATTCGCCTCCGACGCGCGAAAGTTAGCGGGAAACTGCAGCAGGATCGGGCCTAGTTTCTCTTTCAGATCGGCGACGCGCTCCAGGAACCCGTGCCACGACTCCCGAGCGTCGCGCAGGCGCTTGATGTGAGTTATGTAGCGAGACGCCTTTAACACGAATTGGAAGTTTTCGGGTGTCTGATCGTACCAGGCGGCACACGCTTCTTTCGATGGGAGCCGATAGAACGTGTAATTTACTTCGACCGAATCAAAGCGAGTCGCGTAGAAGGAGAGCCATTGCTTCGACGGAAGCCGCTGGGGAAAGAAGATGCCGCGCCACTCGCCGTAGTTCCATCCTGAGGTTCCAATGTAAGCGCGCGCCATCTGAACGCGGCTCTCTGAGCCTGAAGACTATGGAACGCATACATCGTGCCGTTCGCGAGATTCAATTCGCGGCGCTCTCTGTTGCCACCGAAGGAGCGGCGCCCGGAGAGGTTCCGGGTAGCGGCAGGATGTTCCCGGCCGCGTCGGTTTCGTGATCGATGTGAATCGCGATCCTCATCGTGCGATGGTATCCGCCGGCGAGCGGCCGAATCACGGTGATGTAAGCCGTATCACCCGGCTTGAGATGGCCGAGCGCGTAACGAATCTCCTGCGGCGTGCGCACCCGCACGTCGTCGACCGCAATTATCAGGTCGCCGCCAGTTCCCAGGGCGCCCGACTTGCGCAGGAGAGGGAAAGTGATCGGCGCAATCGGGAGTAGCAGAATACTACCGAGCGCTTTCAGGTCGCCCGCCGGTGTGCTTTCCGTTCTGGCGATCAGGCCTGCGCGCGAAGCAGGACTGTTGGGGTAGACGTTCACGACTTCGAAGCCGTGCTCCTCCATGCCGAGATAGCACTGCGTCGTGTACTCGAGATCGATCCCGAGATATGGGCGGTGGTGATTGTCATCCGGATCGTGCGGATGGAAATTGCGATTGAGCCGGGCGATTTCGTCTTCGCGCGACTGTCGAAACGCGCGCTGCTCGGCGGTCTCCTGCTTATCGGGCGCAGGAACTTTCGCTGACGGCTGTGGCGCGACTTCCAGCGTCGTCGATCGAGATGGTTGTCTCGCTGAAATACTCAAACTCGAACTGTCGCTCGGCTGGCCGACGGGTAGTTGCAGATTCGCGGCGTCGTTCGATTGTGCCGCTATCGACGGAGAAGCGTGTTCATTGGAAGGGTCTGCCGCGATGGCGGCGAAGGGGGAGAGAAGGACGACTAGTAGCGGCCAGCCGATGAGGACGCTCGGACTTCGCATGAGCGATCACCTCGATACAAATTTCGGCGCTCGGTCACGATAGTAGGTCCGATTTCAGCGGGGTTCAAGAATGAAAATTACGCAACGAGGCGACGCAGCGTCGTCGGGGAACAATCGCGAAATGAAATCAGGGTCAGTGCGTGAAGCTGTCGGGCGCCGCATTCGCGATCGGCTCGCCAACCGCGCCGACTCGCACCGCGATTTGGAGCGTCTTGTGCGACAGGTGCTCGCCCGTCCCGTCCGGCCTGATCACCGTCAGGTACATCGTGTCGCCCGGCTTCAGACGCGCCATCGCAGTTTCCAGGTCGCTCTGATCGCGCACGCGGTTGCCGTCAACCGCGACAATCAGATCTCCCTCCTGTCCCTCGCGCCAGTACTTCGCCAGCGCCTTGGTCGCAAGGATCGAACCGCCCGGTATGTATGCGCTGAGTGTAGTAAGCGCGGCGCCGACCGCGGTAATTCCGGAGCGCGCTTGCAGACCCGCCTGCGCCGCCGGGCTGTTGGGATCGATCGTCAGTACCTCGAGCCCATGCTCCTCGCCGCCCTTGTAGCACTTCGTCATGTATTGCACGGTGATGCCGAGGTAGGGCCGCGCATGCGGCTGGTTCCGATAACCGTGGCCGTTACCATTGCCGTTTTGGTTGCTGTCGATATCGCCGGTGCCGTTCTCGGTGCCGGGGCGGAAGTTGGGATCGATCGACGAAGTGTCCTCACCGGGATTGAAATTCCGGTCGCTGGGAATTTCCTGGGTAGCGGGCTTCGGCGCGGCCAGGCCCGGCTGCGGCGCTATCTCGAGCGTCGCGTCGTCGCTCCCGCCCTGCCCTGCAATTCCATGCGGGGCAGAATCGGCTCCGCCTTGCGAGCCGTTTTGCGAGTCCTGGTTTTGCGCGATTGCAAACTGAGAGAGCGCGAACAGCGCGGTCGTCGCCACTCCCAACGTGAGTATCTTTTGCAGCTTCATTTTTATTGCGCTCAGCAATCGACCCGACGATCAAGCAACTCTGCAAATATAGGCTCGCCGAGCGATCTCCTCAAGCCGGACGATTTTTCCTTGAAGCAGGTGCGAACGCCGTGCGAAAGTTTGAGGCGTTCATGAAAATCATATCGACAGTTGCGCTACAACCCGCGCATCGCACCGCAATTCTGAATGTGGCTCCAGGAGCCGAACTGGCCGATCGTCAATGCCGAACGGTCGAGGAAGTGAGCGAGTTCGTCAGTGCCGGATGCGACGTGCTGCTCACATTTCGCGTCCCCAACGACATCGCGACTCGCGCGCCCGGCCTCAAATGGATTCAACTTCTCAGCGCCGGCGCCGACCACGTACTCGGCGGCCCGCTCAAAGGCACCAGGATCCCAATCGCTACCGCGAGCGGAATTCATGCGACACCGATCGCGGAGTACACGCTCGGATCGATGCTCGCGTATGCTCATCGCATTCATCTCGCGATTCGAGCGCAGGTGCGTCGCGAGTGGATGCGATCGGGCGCTTTCATGTCGGGCGTCGACGATATCCGCGGGCAAACCATCGGCATCATCGGCTACGGATCGATTGGTAGGGAGACGGCGCGTCTCGCGGCCGCCTTTGGAATGAAAGTGATCGCGCTGAAGCGCAACCCGTCGGAGCACGTCGATACCGGATGGTGTCCGCCGGGGCTCGGCGATCCCGAAGGCAAAATTCCCGCGCGCTACTTCGGTCCCGACGAGCGCGAGGCAATCCTTCGCGAATCCGATTACATATCCGTCACCCTTCCGCTAACTGATCACACGCGCAAATTCATCGGCGAGCGGGAATTCGCCGCGATGAAGCCGGGCGCATACCTGGTCAACATCGGGCGCGGCGCGGTGATCGACGAGCATGCGATGGCCACGGCGCTGACCGCAGGCAAGATTGGTGGCGCAGGCCTCGACGTCTTCGAGCATGAGCCGCTCGAAGCGAGCAGCCCGCTGTGGGATCTCGAAAACGTCATCCTGACGCCGCACATCTCAGGCGCCAATCGCAGATACATGGACAAAGCGTGTGAGCTATTCGTTGAGAATCTAAAGAGGTTCGCGGAGAATCGTCCGCTGCTTAATCTGATAGATCCGGCGCTCGGCTATTAATGGACCTGTCTGGCTCCCTCTCGTGTCATTCTGAGCGAAAGCTGCTGTAGCGAAGAATCTCGACGGACGCGCTTGCGTCCGGCGTAGCTAGACGCGTTGACGCGCGAGATCCTTCGCTTCGCTCAGGATGACGGACGGGCGACAGACGGATTGAGTGGTTACTCTACCGAGCTCGCAAGGCGGCGAGGAATCGTTCCTTCAATCCATCGAACGGGCCGTTCGACATGAACAATGCGACGTCGCCATCGAGGACGTCGGCTAGCATTCGCTCGAGGATCTCATCGTTCGACGCGCATGCGAACGCGTTGGGGCCGCGCGTACCAATCGCGCTTGCGAGCGCGGCGGTTTCAAGCCGCTCGGTCGGCGCGATTGGATCGTTTTCCTTGAAATAGACGGGGCCCAGGTAGACGAGTGACGCTCTGTCGAACGCGGCTGCGAACGCATCTTGAAAAACATTTCGCCGCGCCGTGTTTGAACGCGGCTCGAATGCCGCGAGTATCCGCCGCCCGGGGAACCGCTCGGCAATCGCTTCGAGGGTGACGCCGATCGCGGTCGGATGATGAGCGAAGTCATCGACTACTGTCACGCCCGCCGCCTCTCCTATCACCTGCTGACGGCGCACGACGCCCTTGAAGGTGCGCAGTCCTGCGGCAATCTCGTCGCCGGATACTCCGAATGCGCTCAGCAGCACGTAAACGCCGAGCGCATTGGCGACGTTCATTCGGCCGCCGATCGGGAGATGGATCGATTCATGGATTCGATCGCCGCCGCGCGTCACCGAAAATCTCGCGCCGTCCGCGCCCACCGTGATTTCCGCCGCGCGATATTCGCCCTCGCGCAATCCGTAGGTGAGCCGCCGCGACTGCGCGCCCTGCGCTGACTTCGAGCGCGTGCGGAAAATCCGCGCAGACCGCGAGCACTCGCGACGAGTCCATCTGCCCGACGAGCGCGCGAAAGCTCGATTTCACGTGATCGAGATCGCGATAGATATCTGCGTGATCGAATTCCACCGCGGTGATGATCGCGCCGCGAGCCCCGTAATGCAGAAACTTCGGGCCCTTGTCGAAAAAAGCGGTATCGTACTCGTCGCCTTCGATTACAAAATCCTCGCCGCTGCCCAGCCGGTAATTCGATCCGAAATCGCTCGCGACTCCACCAACCAGCATCGAGGGATCGCGCCCCGCGGCTTCGAGCACGTGCGCCATTATCGCAGTCGAGGTGGTCTTGCCGTGCGTCCCGGCGACCATCAGCACGCGCCGGTCTTTCAGAAAAAAATGCCACAGCGCCTCGGGCATCGAGAGATATGGAATCGGCGAAGCGAGCAGCGCTACGGCTTCGGGATTGGTCGGCACGATCACGTTGCCCACGACAGCCAGGTCGGGCGCGGGCGACAGGTTCGCGGGCGAGAATCCGGTCATCAATTCGACTCGCGAATTTTTGAGCAGTGACAAGGTCGGCTCGTAGAGCTGATTGTCGGAGCCGGTGACTGAAAATCCGCGCTCGACCAGCATCCCGGCCAGCGCGGCCATCGCGGTGCCTCCCACTCCGACCAGGTGCACGCGGTTGACGGACGCTGGAATGCGTGCGAGGCGCGCTGCGCTGCCGGAATCAGCCACCGTTGAGTGCATCCATGATCAGGTCGTGAATCTTGGGGCGGAAGTCGCGAATCTTCTGATTGTCGCGCCGCGGATGAACCCGGTTGGTCAGCATCGAGATCGCAATTTCACTCTCCGGCTCGATCCAGATCGATGTGCCGGTGAAGCCGAGATGCCCGACTGCGGCCGGCGAGAGCCGATGCCCCGAGCTGGAATGTTCCGGCGACGGCGTGTCCCATCCGAGCGCCCAGGTCGAGCCGGGCACGGTCGCATCGCGTGTCCAGAACTCGCGGATTATTTTCTGCGGCACGAAATTCGAACGTCCCGCGTAACACGCGATCAGCTCGCTCGCGATTCGATCGACCTCGCGCACGGGCGCGAACAGCCCCGCGTGACCGGCGACTCCACCCATCGCGAACGCGTTCTCGTCGTCAACCTCGCCGACCAGCAGCCGCTTGCGCGAGGGACATATTTCAGTCGGCGCGAACATGTCGGGGACCGGCTCCAGGCGCCGCGAGCGGACCTGCGAGATGTCTATGTAGTCAGTCGCGCGCAGGCCCAGCGGCCGGAAAATTTTCTCGCGGCAGTATCGGTTGAGCGCAAGGCTCGAAACTTTTTCGATCGTCTCGCCGAGCAGGATGAATCCGAGATCCGAGTAGATGGTTTTGGTTGCAGGAGGCG
The DNA here is from genome assembly GCA_963733715.1 of uncultured delta proteobacterium. Taxonomy (GTDB): domain Bacteria; phylum Desulfobacterota; class Binatia; order Binatales; family Binataceae; genus Binatus. The sequence goes on along the minus strand of CAVTEN010000023.1, from coordinate 189,710 downwards.
CTTCGGGCTTCTCGCGATGTATCTCTTCGTAGGCGAACTCCTTGGCGCCGTAGCTCGCCATGAAGTTGACGCGACCGCCTTTTTCGATTTCCACGATCCGCTGATAGAAGGGACGCCACGCCGCCAGGCCCGAGCAATGCGCCAGCAGATGCCGAAACGTGATGACGGTCTTGCCGTGCACGCCGAAGTTCGGAAAAAAACGCGTCACGCGATCGTCGAGACGAAACTTGCCGTCGCGCGCGAGGATCATCACGGCGACCGTCGTCGCCAGCGCCTTGGTGAGCGACGAGAGATCGTAGACGGTTTCGATTTTCGCCGGCGAGCGGCTCGGCTCAATCGACCTGAATCCGAATGCGCCCTCGAACGCGACGTCCGCGCCGCGCCGCACGACCACCGTCGCGCCCGGGATCACCCGCTGCTCGACGGCGTCGTTGAACGCCTGCTCGACCTCACTCCATCCCAACGCCCATCCTCCAAAAACCGCAGCTACCGCGTAACGGCCGGCTCGGTAAAAATAATCCGGCGCGCGGCTGAATCGATTCGCGCAACCACGCCGAACGGAATCGTAAAATTCTCGGTGCCATGGCCCGCTTCGATGCCGTAGAGCACCGGGCATCCAAGGCCGGCAGTCTGCTCGGCGGCGAAGCGCGCTATCAACTGCGTCTCCTGCTCATTGCCATCGATCGCGCGAATCGCGCCGAAAACAATTCCCGCGACTCGGCCGAGCGCGCCCGACTGACGCAACTGCACAAGCATCCTGTCGATTCGATAGGCCTTCTCGCCCGTGTCTTCGAGGAACAGTATTCGTCCGTCGAAGCGCGGCTCGAACGGCGTCCCAATCATCGCGACAACCACCGACAGGCATCCGCCGATCACCTCGCCCTGCGCGTTACCAGGATGCATCGTCTCGCGCGCCTCGAGCTCGAAGCTGTCGATCTTGCCACTGAGCAACCCTTGCAAGTGTTCGAGGGAGCGCGGACGTCAAGCCTTTCGCAAAATCCATCGCGACCATCGGCCCATGAAAGGAGACCATCCCGGCGAAATCGACAAGAGCATTGATCAGGAATGTTGGGTCCGAGAAACCGACGAAAATCTTCGGCGTGGCGGCGATCGCCTTGAAGTCGAGAATCGGCAGCAGCCGGCCGCATCCGTAACCGCCACGCGCGGAAAAAATCGCCTTGACCTCGGGATCGGCAAAGTATCGCTGAAGCTCGCTGGCTCGCTCGCGATCGTCGCCCGCCAGAATTCCCGAACGCGCCAGCACGCGCTCCGAGACCTTTACGCGAAAACCCATCGAAGCAAGCACGTTAACGCCGCGCTCGAGATGCGCCCGTTCGATCGCCGCGGCTGACGCGACGACGGCAACGGTATCGCCCGGTTTGAGCGCGTTGGGTTTGATCGGCTTCCGATTCACGCTATCTCGCCCGGAATCCTACCAGAAGGAACGAGCCAACGCCGCCCGTCAGGTGTACGAATCTCGCCGCGTCTCATTTCGGATTCAGTCGGCGACTGCCGGCGCGGCATGCTCTTCCATCCCGGTTAGCGAGCCGACTTCGGAGAAGCCGAGCAGCGCGGCTGTGACCCACAGACCCGCCGCACCGATCGCAATCGTCGGACGCAGCCCGATGACGCCGCCCGCGAGTCCCGCGACGAGCTGTCCGGCAAGCGTGCTGGCGAGGCGGCCGAAGCGCAGGCTCGCGTTGACGCGGCCGAGCATCGGCTTTGGCGTGATCGTTTGGATCAGGCTGACGGCGTTGATGAAATACACCGTCGCGGCGCTGTCGCCGACCAGCTGCTGCGCGACCAGCAGCGCCACCGATACGGGGCCACTTCCCCGCGCGATCGGCAGCAGCATGTATGCGACGCCCTCGATCGCGAGCCCTGCCACCATCGCCCTTCCGGTGCCGAGCACGTCAGCGGTCCTGCGCGCGGCCAACGCGCCGAACAGCGAGCTCGCGCCGCCGACCGCGAAGATCACGCCGAGCACGCCGGGGCGGAAGCCGAGCGCGTTGACGACGTACAGCATGTAGAGCGTGCCGACCAGGCTGTTCGCGAAGCCGCCCACGATCACGTTGATACCGAATGCGCGCAGACGACCGTCGGTGAAGATCAGGCGCTGCGCCGTCTGCAATCTCGCGGGCAACGGTCGCGTCGCGAGCGCGTGGCGCAGGTGCGGGCTCAGGCTTTCGTATCAGCGCGATCGCCAATGCCGATGCGAGAAACGAAATCGCGTCGATCAGGATCGCGAATGGCGCCGTCAGCCACTCCACCAGCCAGCCTGCGAGTGCGAAGCCGCCCGCTTCGGCAACCCCGGCGCTGGCGGTTAGCTTGCTGTTCGCGTCGAGGAGATCTTCGCGCTCGACCAGCGACGGCAAATAGGATCGGTACGCGACGTCGAAGAATAAATCGAGCGCCGAGTACGCGAGCATCACTATGCAAAGTTGCACCATCGTGAGCGCAGCGAAAATCGCGGCAATCGGTATCGTGCCCAATACAATGAAGCGGCCGATATCGGTACCGATCAGAATCGGGCGGCGACGCATGCGATCGACGATCACGCCCGCGAACAAACCAAGTACCAGCGTCGGCACGATTCCGGCGGCGGCGAGGATGCCCATCTGAAATGGAGTCGCCTTCAGCGCGATCACTGCGGCAAAGCTGATCGCGACGTCGCCCATCCGCGTGCCGAAGAGAGAGACGGTCTCTCCCGTCCACAGTTTCATGAAGTCCGCGTGGCGAAAGAGCGCGCTCCGACGGCGCGCGGTGACGCCATTTGATTCGTTGTCCTTTTCGTTCGGTTGCATTCGTAGTCTCAGGCGCGGCGGTCCGCGCTACGTGAAAAAGGAAAAAGCCCCGGGCTTCGACGCCCGAGGCTCTTTCAAGCCAGCTTTCGAAGTATCCCTCACCCACCAGGTAGACGTTTGATATGGATGATGAGGGTGACTTTCATGGGATTCTCCGATTTCTGACTCGTGCGCGAGATTAATCACGGGGCGCGTATGCGTCAAGAAACTCGTTCACTGGATCAATCGAACTTGAGAATGATTTTCCCGAAGTGTTCGCTCGATTGCATCATGCGATGTGCCGTCGGCGCGTCAGCGGCCGGAATCACCTTGTAGATTGGCGGACGCAATTTGCCTGCCTCGAGCGCGGCGCCGAATTGCTCGAGGAACGCCGCGACGATCTGCGCTTTTTCCGCGAACGAGCGGTTGCGCAAAGTCGAGCCGAAGATCTTCAGATGACGCATCAGCACCGCTGCGAGGTCGAGTTCTGCTCGCGTCCCTTGCATCAAGCCTATCAGCACCAGCCGCCCGCCTTGCGCGAGCGACTCGATATTTCCCGCGAGGTAGGCGCCGCCGATGCTGTCCAGGATCGCATCGACGCCGCGCCCTTCCGTGGCAGTCCTCACCTCGGGCGCGAACGGCCCGCGCTTGTAGTTGATCGCGACATCGGCGCCCAGCTTGCGGCATTGATCGCACTTCTCATCGCTGCCCGCAGTCACGATCACGCGAACGCCCGCTTCTTTGAGCAACAGTATCGACGCGGTGCCGATTCCGCTGCCGCCACCGTGAATCAGAGCCGTCTCGCCGCGCTTGATTCCCGCGAGCATGAAAAAATTCAGGAACACGGTCAGAAAGACTTCGGGGATTCCTGCCGCCTCTTCGAAGCTCAGCGCCGCGGGAATCTTCATCGCGGAACCGTAATGCGCCACAGCCTTCTCCGCGTATCCACCGCCGGGTATCAACGCCATCGCGCGATCGCCGACTTTCCATCCCTTGACTGAATCCCCGACCACGGCGACTTCGCCGGCGACCTCCATCCCGATGATTTCCGACGCGCCCGGCGGAGGCGGATAGAATCCCTGGCGCTGCAGAATGTCGGCGCGATTCACACCAGCGGCGCGAACGCGAATCAGTATTTCGTCGGGCTTGATCGACGGTTCGGGAACTTCGGCGAGCTTGAGCGCGTTTTCATCGCCCGGTTTTTCAACGACTACTGCTTTCATGAGATCACACTATCGATAGATCATCTTCACCGATATCTGCTTCCAGCCATTGCCGTCGTAGTGAAACTTGCACTGGTCGAAGGTCGGCGCGCTGAACTGAGGCACGACGTTGTTTGAAAATCCGTAGCCCTCGAGCGGGTAGCCGATCATATTCGATTTGAATTTGCCGCTGCTGTCTTCGTCGTGAAAGAGCGTGACCGCGTAATCGCCGGCCGGAAAAGGTCCGGCGAATACGCACTCGCCGCTGGCATTCTTAATCGGCGCTGTGACGTGCTTCAAGATATGAGAGTCGTCTCGCGGGAATCCTTCCGGCCCCGGCCACAGCGAGCACACTAACTGCCCGTTACTATTTCGCAGTCCCGTGATTTCAACCTTGATGCCCGCATTCGCCGCGTCCTGCGCTCGCGACAATCCCGGCCAGCGCGATCACCACCAGCAAGGCGCCAATGCAGCGAGCCGAATTTTCACTTTTGCACTCTCATCAAATCGCCCTCCATACACGAAGAGGGTCCACGAGGACCCTCTCACGTGTTTATTCTCGATGCCGCGAACGCGCGTCTAGTTGTAGTTGTTGATCACAGTGACGCCGACGTTCTGGAACGTGTTCATCTCGTTGAAAATTTTATTTATGCCGTCGAGTCCGCAGGTCCCGGTCACCATCGCCTTGGGTGTGACCTTCTTTGCCTCGACCATTTGCAGCATCAACGGATAATGCGACGCCTGCATCCCGAGCGATCCGATCAACTGCAGTTCCATCGTGACGATCCGATCGATCGGCACCGGAATCTCGCCCTGCTCGGCCGAAGTCGTGAGCCCAATCTGCAGATGACGTCCCTGCTTGCGCAGACTCATGATCGAATTGCGGCAAGTCGCGGCGACTCCGAGCGCGTCGACCGATACGTGCGCGCCGCTGCCGGTGAGATCGAAAATCGCCGAGATCGGATCGGTCTTCTTCGCATTGATCACGTGCGCCGCGCCCATGCCCTTGGCGAGTTCGAGCTTGGCCGAATCGAGATCGACGCCGATCACGTTGGCTCCCATGGCCGACGCGATGTTGATCGCCGACAAGCCGATTCCGCCGCATCCATGCACCACCACCCATTCACCCGGTTTCACTTGCGCGCGATCGACGACGCCGTGAAACGACGTCATGAAGCGGCAACCCATCGAGGCCGCCTCGACGAAGTCGATGCTCGGCGGAAGTGTGACGAGGTTCATGTCCGCGAACGGCACCGCGACCAGGTGGCCGAATCCGCCGTGGTATGAAAAGCCTGGCAGCAGCGGTGTGAGGCAAACGTTGGATTGCCCGTTGCGACAGTACTCGCAGGTGCCGTCGCCCTGGCTGAACGGCACCACGACGCGTGCGCCCTTCTTGAAGTTGCGTACGTCCTTGCCGGCTTCCTCGACGACTCCGGTGAACTCGTGCCCGAGGATCGCGCCGGGCTGCGCTGACAGTCCCATCCAGGTCCAGTCGCCCGACCACGCATGCCAGTCGGATCTGCAAATGCCGTTGGCCTCAACCCGCACGATCGCGCTGGTCGGTGCGCATTCGGGATCGGGAACCGTTTTGACGACGAGAGGCTTTTTGGTGGCTTCGAATACTGCTGCTTTCATTGTTGCCTTAGTCCTCCTTCACGAGATCAATTTCGGTATAGCGCCTTTGCGAGCAAATCGGCAAATTCTGTTTGCTGATCCTTAAAGGAGTCGCGCCACAATCTTTTCGAACTCAGCCGGCGTACTTCGCGTCGATATCTATCGGATGCAGATCGACGCCCGCTTCGTCCTGCGCCTTGAGCCGTTCGACCGCGCCTTCGATGCCGCCGATATAACCCAACTCCGCGAGCAGCTTGGGCGACAGCGCCGCGGTCCCCGCCTTCGAGCCGCCGGCATCCCAGGCCTGCTTAACCTTCTGCACGTCGTCGCCGAAGCCGAAGCGCGTGAGTTGCTCGGAATAGAAAGTCCCCATGCGCGCGGCGTAGAACGCGACGTTGGCCGCGTGTCCCGCTCTTGCGCGATCGGCGTTATCTGTCACCGTCACGTGTCCGGGAGCTTTCACCGCGACGTCGCGCGGGTTGCGTCCGGCGGTGGTCGCAATCTCGCGGAAATCCGCGATCGCTTTCTTGAGCGAGTTGATCGGGATCATCACCGGCAGCCATCCGTCGGTTTTCTTAGCGGTGAACTCGACACTCTTCTTGTTGAGCGACGCAATCCAGATCGGAATGTGCTTGCGGGGAGGCTCGAAGCGCATCGTGAACCCGCGCTGCAGCTTGAACAGCTTGCCTTCGAAGTTCAGCGGCGTCTGCGCCATGATCATATTGATAATCTCGACGTACTCCTTCATCCGCGTCAGCGGCGGATTGAACGGGACGCCATGAAAATGCTCGATCACCTGCGGGCCGCTGGTGCCGAGCCCGATGATCATGCGGCCGTTGCTAAGCTCGTCGAGCGTGCCGAAATGCTGCGCGAGCGCGGCCGGCGTGCGCGAGTAGATATTCACGATCGAAGTCGCGAGCTGAATCTTGCTGGTATGCTCGGCGAGCAGCGTCAGCAGCGTGAACGCGTCGCGGCCCCACGCCTCTGCCACCCAGATCGAATGGATACCGGCGGCGTCCGCAATTTTCGCTTTTTCGATCGTGCCTTTGAAATCAGGCTTGCCTTGCCAATTCACTCCGACTGCCAATTTGCGCGCCATTGAAGTTCTCCTTTTTACGACTAACCGATATCGCGAACTCGTTCGTACCAGCGACTGACGTTGCCGAAATCTTTCACCATCGAAAAGTTCGACGGGTTGAGCGCGAGAAAAAACAGCGGATGGTAAAGTGACGCGTCCGCCATCGTGAAGCTGTTGCCCAGGAAGAAGTCCTTGCCCGCAAGCTGGTCGTCGATCATTCGCAAGTAGCTCGCGAGTTGCTCCTTCATCGGCGCGTGACGCTCGCGCATTTGCGCCGTTGTCATCCCGATCAACTTCTCACGATTCGCCGTGAGCTTCGCGTCGCCCGCTCCGTCGAGCAAATCGGGAATCGTCAGAAACAACACCGGCATGAAGAACGTGTTGTCAGCCCAGTGATCGACAATCTCAATCAGTCCGCGCGCGTCGTCGGGGATCACGCGATTCGCCGGCGCCTTGCGATCGATCCACTTGATGATGTCGGCGGAGTTGTAAACCACCTCGCCGTCCCACTCGAGCACCGGCACCCGCGTCCACGCGCCCTTGGTCACGGCGAGCAGGTTGGTCTTGTCCTCGTAATGGCAATCGATCGGATGCCACTTGAGATGCTTGTAAGTGAGCACGCGCCGCACCTTCTCGGAGAACGGCGAGATTGGATACTGGTACAGATTTATTTCGCCCATTCTACTAGAGCCTTCTGACCTCCAAGGCGAACGGCACATCGTCGCGGATCAAATTCCGAATATGGCATCCGCGCTCGGCAACTTCGACCAGTCGATGAAGCTGTTCGTCGCTGGCGTTCGACTCAACTTGAAGTTCTACTTTAATTTCTTTCAGATGTCCTTTTTCATTGGCCGATGCACGCACCGACGATCGCCCCAGCTCAACTTTGCGCACGCGCGCAGCCACTCGGAGCGACATCAGCAAACATCCACCCAGCGCGCCAAGGAACGACGACACCGGATCAGGCGCGGTCGCACCTTCTCCCGACAGCCGCCATCGCAGCGCCCCATACTTCACTTCGGCGTCGAGCGAATCGCCAACAGTTTCGACCGTGACGTCGCGATGGTGCGTGTGCTCCTGCGAAGAATCCGTAGCTGGCACTCGAGTCTCGTCCTCCTCCAACGCCCAACCTAGCCGAGAGCGGGACTTTTCTACAAACCGTTCGTTCAGGGTTTATAGGGTTTATTCGGCTGCTCGATTTATCCGTGGCGAAGTATCATTGTACTGGATAGCTCGGGGGGTAAGGTCATGAAGACACGCTTCATATCTTTATTCGCAGCCGTCACGTTGGTCGCCACTCTCGTGTCCTACGCCGTCGCGCACGACATGGACGATATGGACTCGGGCAGCAACAGCGGCGGCACTGGCGCAATGGGCCAGATGGGCGCGCACATGAAGATGGGCGATCATATGACGATGACCGAATCGCGGCCTATCACGTCGGCGGACACGCAGCGCGGCGAGCAGATCGTCGCGACGATGCGCGCGAAGCTCACGAAGTACGAAGATTACAAGGCCGCGATCGCAGACGGCTACGTGCCTTACATGGAGTCGGTGCCGCAGGACGTCTACCACTTCGCGAATCGAGAGGCGACGGCCTCTGAGTACATGGGCGATTTCGATCTCGCGCGTCCCGGCTCGCTCCTCTATGAGAAAAAAACGTTCGGCGGATACAAGTTGGTCGGTGCCATGTACGACGCGCCGGCCGGTGATACTCCCGAGCAGCTCGACGCGTTGATCCCGCTGAGCCTTTCCCATTGGCACGCGCACACCAACATCTGCCTCCCCAAAGGCGTGACCGAGGCCGATGTGATGAATGGCGACGTCGCACCGAAGATGCGTCCGGATATTTCCTCGGCGTCCCGTGCTCCCGCGGAGTTTGGTCGCGGCGGTGGTACGGGTGATTCCGTGCGGATGCGCGTCGGCTACCTCGCCGATCCGCGTTTCGGCTTCACCGGTACGATTTCAAATCAGGCGGACTGCGAGGCGGCAGACGGAAATTTTCACAAGCAGATCTTCGGATGGATGATTCACGTCTATCCGTTCGCGAGCGAAGATCTGAAGGTCGCGTTCAGCCTCGAAGTGCCGTGACAGAAGCCGGCCGCTAGTCCGCAGCCGCCGTGATCCGATAAGCACAGCGGCGCGCGCCCGCCAGGATATGATCGGTGCGCTCGACCTGTGCCTTGTCGCCAAGCACCGCGCGGAACAGTGACAGCTCCTCGCGGCATAAGCCCTGACACGTCGATGCGGCCGCGCAGATCGGACAATGATTCTCGGCCAACAGCATCGAGCCATCGGGCATCTTCGAGCATTCGGCCATGTATCCCTGTTCGCGGCGAATCTCCGCCAATGCCTGCGCACGCTTTGCGATCGAAGTTCCCGCCGGGCGAAGCCGCGTGCGATATTCGTCGATCTGCCGACGAGTTCTCTCGCGCAGCAGCTTGTCCATCCCCGCTTCGCCGAAAGCGGCGCGCACCGCAGCGATGATCTCAACCGTCAGATCGCCGTGAGTGTCGGGAAAGCGCTCGGCCGCGGCGCTCGTCAATCGCCACACACGCGCCGGCCGCCCCACCTTGCGCCGTTCGTCGGTAAATTCGACGAGGCCTTCCACCTTGAGGCGATAGAGATGCTGGCGCACCGCCATCGCGGTCACGCCAAGACGGCGCGCGACGTGAGCCGCCGTTTGCGGCCCTCGAGTCTTGAGCTGGAACAGGACGCCTTCCTCTGCGCGCGCATCGTGCTGCATCACAATCAGATGGTACCGGTCGCGAATTATTAGTCAAGTTAGTGCTTGACTTAGTTTGTAAAGCGAGTACTTTACCAATTATTCGAGAAGCGAGGAGGCCGCATCGATGAACACTCAGTCGATCGAATCCGCCAGTAGCACTTTCGTTCGCGCCGCATCGCTCGCAGATCTCCCTGAGGGAAGCCGCATAACCGTCAGCCTGGACGGTCGCGTAATCGCGCTGTTCCACACGCCCGAGGGAATCTTCGCCGTCGACAATCGATGCCCTCACATGGGCTTTCCACTCGATCGCGGCACCGTCAAGGATTGCATCCTCACCTGCCACTGGCATCACGCGCGCTTCGACCTGCATAGCGGCGGCGCATTCGATCCGTGGGCGGACGACGTGCGCGCGTTCCCGGTCAAGGTCGACGGCGACGACATCTGGATCGATCTCAGTCCGCGCGGCGACTCGCACCGGCATCGTGTCGAGCGCCTGCGCGACGGCATCGAGCGCAACCTCTCGCTCGTCATCGGCAAATCGGTGATCGCGATGCTCGACGAGACTGGCGATGCGCGCGAGCCGTTTCGGATCGGACTCGAATTCGGGACGCACTATCGGCGTGACGGCTGGGGCGCCGGCCTGACGACTCTCACCTGCATGATGAACCTGCTTCCGCATCTGCGCGCCGAGGATCGCCCGCGCGCGATGTTTCACGGGCTGTGCTCAGTCGCCAACGACTCGGACGGCCATCCGCCACGATTCGAGATGCGCCCGCTGCCGGGTAGTGGCGCGAGCCTCGCAGAGATCAAGCGATGGTTCCGCAGATTCGTTGAAGTACGCGACACCGAAGGCGCCGAGCGATGCATCGTGTCAGCCGTGCGCACGGGAGCCTCGCCGCGCGAAGTCGCCGACATGATGTTCGCCGCGGCGACCGACCATCGCTATCTCGACGGCGGCCACACGCTCGATTTCACGAATAAGGCGTTCGAGGCGCTCGATCACGCGGGATGGGATCTCGCCGAGCCCGTGCTCGCCAGCCTCGCGCGCGGCTACGCGACCGGCGATCGAATGGAAGAATCCAACTCGTGGCGCAATCCGGTGGACCTCGTCGCGATTCTCGAAACCGCATTCGAGACTATTCCCGCGGCACTCGATCTCGGCCGGCGTTCGCCTCGTAGCTGGTCCGGTCGCGACGCTCTGGTGCCGACAATCCTCGGCGACGATCCTCAAGCTGTCGTCGACGCGATGATCTCTGCGTTGCGCGAAGGATGCGCGCCCGCAGATCTCGCCAGCGCAGTTGCGTATTCTGCGTCGCTTCGGATAGCGCGCTTCCCTACCAGCAACGAGTTTGGCGACTGGGATACCGCACATCACAGCTTCACCTTTGCGAACGCCGTTCATCAATCAGTGCGCCGTGTCGGCTCGGCAGAGTTGGTGCGTGGAATCCTCGACGCTGCGATGACGGTCTATCTCGACCGATTTCTCAACGTGCCGGCCGCGAAGCTTCCCGAGACTAACGGCAATAGAAGAAGAGCGGCGGATGGGCTCGCGGAGCTGCCGGGTCTGCTCGATCGCCAACAGCAGGTGAATCAGGCCGGCACGCTCGTCGCTGAATACCTGGCTGCCGGCGGAGGACCGGACGCGTTGCTCGCCACACTCGGGAGCGCCTTGCTGCGTGAGGATCGCGACTTCCACACGATCCAGGATATCGAGGCCGCGTTGCGTCAGTACTCGATCCTGAATGGAACTCCCGCTGCTGCGCACGTGCTGATCGCGACGACGCGCTACCTGGCTGCGCACGCTCCGACTGTTCGCGCGCAGTCGCAGACCTATCAGATCGCACTAAGGTTGAATCGCGGTGAGCACGTCTTCGATGAAAATTGAAGGTCGATGAAAATGAACTCCACTGATTACTCCGCTCTCGATGAAACACTTGAAGCCATGGCGCCGATGGGTCCCGACCTGAGCAACGGCTTTTCCAATCATGCGCCGATGGCAATCGAAGCGATGTGTTCGATGCAACGCAGCGACGCCGTGATGCCGTGGTTCGAGCGTTATCGACACTCGCTCGCGCCGCGTCGTGCACGAGTCGCGCGTCTCACCGATGACAATTGGCGCGGCGCGCTTGGCGACCAGCGTCGCACCGAGGATTGGTTCGAGTTTTTTCGCAACGAGCTCGAAGAGCATGCGTGGCAGTCCGTGCTGGACACGTGGGCCGCGCGGCTCGCGCCGGGTCTGATGGCGGCCGCGACCCACGGCGTTATTCGCACCGGCCATGCGACTCGCGCGCTAGCTCTCGAGGAGACTTCCGCGCGCCGTCGCGAACTGGCTGACGGACTCGCATACTGGGCCGCCGAATACCTGGTGCTTCCGGCGTCCCGTCATACCGTCGCTCGTGCGAAGCCCTCACAGGCGATTGCTCGCGTGCAGATGATTCCGCCCGGGATACGCCTTGGCAACTTCGGTGCGTTCACTGACGCGCTCGCGCAACTCGATTCCTTCCCACCGTTCAAGGATACGCTCGACGCGGTCGATCCGTCCGGCGACGCGGGCGCATTCCTTTCCGATCTGACTGCAACCTTTGCGCGCGTCTTTCTCGCCAACGCGCACGACGCTTACACGACCATCGCGTTTGTTCACGCCGTCACCGGCCCATCCGCACTGCGTCCTTTAATTCCCTACCTGCGCGATAAGACTGTGCACGACGCGCTCGCCTACGCGTGGCAAACGGCGGCGGCTATGTATGCGACTTTCGGTACGCGTTCGGACCTATCGCGCTTCGGTGAGACCAAGGTCAGGAATAAGGATGAACTCATCGATCGTGCGATAGCATGCGGCGACGAGCATGCGATCAAATTTACCGAGGTTTGTTTGCGCGAGCATGCGCTCAATCCCGACCCTGCATTTCTTGCGGCCGCCGATCACGCGACTCAAATGCTGAGCGCTACTTGATGCCGCAGTAAACGGCGAAGATAAGATTCTTGTAGGCGCAATCGATGTCGCGGAACCCCGCCGCTCGCAGCCATTCAAGTTGATCTTCGAGCGTCGCAGCGCGATCGAACTTCATCCGCTCGAGCGCGGCTGTTAGGTCGCGATCACCCGCACCCAATTCGCGCACTCGCGTGACCCATCGCTCGTGATGGAACTTATGCCGCTCAGGGGTAGCGCATCGAAACTGCTCGGCGTTGACGAATACGCCGCCGTCGTTGAGTGCGCCGTAGATTCGACCGAACAGCGAGCGCTTTTGCTCGTCGCTCAGGTGATGTATCGATAGCGCCGAAACGACCGCGTCGTACTTTTCCTGGATCCGATCGACGCCGTAATCGGAAACCTCGAAGCGGAAGCGCTCGCCCGCCAATTCGAAGCGCGCACGCGCTCGCTCGAGCATCTCGTTCGAGATATCGACCATTGTGATTCGCGCATTCGGGAAACTATACGCGATAAACGCCGCCAACAGGCCCGTGCCGGCGCCGAGGTCGAGAATCTTGAGCGTACTTTCGCGCGGGAACCGGATTAGATCGATCGCCGCGCGGTAGAAGTCGTCGAACCCGGGCACCAAGCGACGCCGCGTGCGGTCGTAGTCCTCCGCCGCAAGATCGAACGCGTGTTGTACTGAATTCGCCATCTGAAGATTGTGCGGACGCGACGGTCATGAATCAACCGCACACTTTTAGACGGCTCTCGAAACGCCGTCCTGCTATTTGCCGAGTTTCGTCATTCCTTTCTTTCTGCGCTCGGCCCATCGCTTCTTCATGAGTTCTGACAGCCGCTTGCGACCTTCCTTGCTGATGCCGCCGCGCCGCCTTCCCGCGGTGGTGCTGGCAGCCTTAGGACCAGGTTTCCGACCTCGGCGCCTGCCGGTAGCTGCAGATCCTCCGCCTGCCAAGGCGGCGATCGCACTAACAATCCGGTCTCTTTCCTTCTTCAAGTCGGCAACAATCTTATCGATTTCCAATTGAGTACTCCTTTAGGTCCCCGGCACCGTGGTTGGAATAGTGACACACCCCAACAACTATAATTGCTGGAGTTACTAGCAATTGCAATTCTACGAGCTAGGTGTGCGCGACGCCACGGATAGACCATGAGACTCCATCCGGGAGAACCTTGTCCTAGGAGCGTGCGCTATAAGCTCGCGCGACCGTTGCGGAGTAGCTTACCCGGCAATGAGCCGTCTGATGCGACCTGGTCCTTGTTCTCGCGCCTTATGACTGTTCCATTGACGATTACCGCGTCAATCCCTTCCGCGTCGGCAACCAGTCGATCCTGATTTGCCGGAAGATCGTACACGCGGCGCAGCTTGCTCGCGCCTACTTTGTCCGGATCGAAAATCGTGACGTCGGCGGCGAGGCCCGGTACTAGTCGACCTCGATCGGTGATACCGAATACTTCGGCCGGCCGAGCGCTAAGCATCCAGATTGCGCGTTCCATCGGGATTGCGCGCTTCTCACGCACCCAGCGTCCGAGCATGTAGGTCGAAAAGCACGCGTCGCATAGCTGACTTGCATGCGCACCGGCGTCGGACAGACCGAGCACGGTGTGCCGCCCCGCGAGGAGTTCTGCGACGTCATCTTCGACGTTGTTGAGGATAGACATCCTGAAGCGTGCTTCGAGATTCGAGGCCAGCGCGAGATCGAGCGCGAGGTCGATCGGATCGAAGCCTCGCTCGCGCGCCACTTCGGTCAGGTTGCGTTCTTCGAGCGTCGGATCGTTTGGCGAGAACGAAATCACCGTGCGATCCCATCGATTGGCGAAAGCACCACGCGACCCCTCGCCGGCTTTGGATTTGAACGCGCGGCGGAATTCCGGATCGGCGTAAATTTTCTTCTTGCCTTCGAAATCGGCGGCTGAGACCGGCGCGAACACGCTCATGCTTTCGAAAATAAACGGCGCCTTGAACTGGAATTCGAAGTTCAGCGGACGGCAGGTGACCTGCGGAATTATGCTAAGGCCTTCGTCGCACAGTTTTTGCGACGCCTCGAGCGGCCCGCGATGTCCGCCGGGACCGTTCATGCCCGCCAGCAACGCAGTGTAAGTAATCGGGCGACGAATCTCGCGTGCGATTTCCGCGAACTCACGCAAGAACAGTTCCCGTCCTATCGTCGCCTGCATGATTCCGTGACCCGCCTCGCCCATCGCGGACGCGAGCGTCCTGATCTCATCGAAGTCCGACATGCGACTCGGCACCGGCTTGCCGCTGTATCCTACGTGCGTCGGTGACTTCGAAGTCGCGAAGCCGATCGCACCGGCGTCGAGCGCGCGACGCACCAGCACCTTCATCTGTGCGACTTCGTCCGCGGTTGCGGGACGCTCGGTCGCTTCCTCGCCCATGACGTACAGCCTTACCGGCGTATGCCCGACCAGCGCGCCAAGGTTGATAGCGGTGCCGCGCCGCTCGATCGTATCCATGTATTGCTCGAAGCTCTCGAATGGCCATTCGTAGCCGAGCCCGGTTTCAAGAGCCTTCAGGCTCATCCCTTCGACGTTCTCGAGCGTGCGCATGATCAGCCCGCGATGCTCGGGACGCGTCGGCGCGACGCCGAAGCCGCAGTTCCCCATGACGACGGTGGTCACGCCGTGCCACGGCGAGATCGTCATCATCCGATCCCACATCACCTGCGCGTCGTAATGGGTATGAATATCGACGAAGCCCGGCGCGACGACCTTTCCCTTCGCCTCGACGGTCTCGGCCGCTTTGCCTTTCGCTTCGCCGACCGCCGCGATCTTGCCGTCCTTGATCGCAACGTCGCCGACACGTCCGGGCGCGCCAGTACCGTCGTAAATCGTGCCACCTGTAATCTTTAGATCATAATCCATCGGCGTGTTCCTCGATTTTCTATCTATATCGCGCGCGGTTCCTCGCGGTCCAGACCGATCGGTATGTTGCCGCTGCGTTGTAAATCCCACGATGCTCTAGTAATAGAAATCTCAGCAGTCACAGTGAAAAACAGAAAAACCCGGTCAGGATTTCGCGCCGACGCGAAGCCAATCGAGGACATACGATGCAAAAGCCAATCATCTCAGCCGACTCTCACATAACTGAGCCGCCCAACACTTACATCGATCGAATCGATCGCAAGTATAAGGATACCGCGCCGCACATGATTCACGACGAGAAGCTGGGCGACGTGTTCATCGTCAAGGACTTCCCGCGGCCGATCAACGTCGCGCTGGCGGCAGCTGCGGGCAAGGACGCGAGCGAGCTGAGGACGATAGGCGCAAAGTTCGAAGAGATGCATAAGGGCGGATGGGATCCGAACGCGCGCATGGCCGACCAGGATCGCGACGGAGTCGCCGCCGAAGTGATCTACCCTACCGTCGGTATGGTGCTCTGCAACCATCGCGACTTCGACTACAAGAAGGCATGCTTCGACGCTTACAATCTGTGGATAGGCGAGTACTGTGCCGCTCATCCCGATCGATTGATAGGGACAGGGCAGACTGCGATGCGATCGGTCGAGGAAGGGATCGAAGATCTGCGCAAGATGAAAGAGCTCGGGCTCAAGGGCGTCATGATGCCGGGCAACCCCGCGCTCGAGGACTACGACAGTCCTATCTACGCGCCTTTCTATGAGGCCGCGATCGACCTCCAGATGCCGCTGAGCTTTCACATCCTGACCAGCAGCAGCGACAACTTCCAGACGCGCGGGCCCAAGCTCAACAGCTTCCTGTCGATCATCCGCGGATGCCAGGACATCATTGGCACGTTCGTTCTCGGCGGAGTTTTCGAGCGTCATCCGAAGTTGAAAGTAGTATGCGTCGAAGCGGACGCCGGATGGGTGCCGCACTATATGTACCGGATGGATCATGCATACGACCGCCATCGCTACTGGCTACCGGCCGGCACGCTTACGAAGATGCCAAGTGAGTATTTCCGCGAGAACGTATACACGACATTCCAGGACGACTACGTAGCATTCCAGGTGCGCAATCTTTGCAACATCAAGCGCCTGATGTGGGCCAGCGATTTCCCGCATAGCGACTCGACGTGGCCGTGGTCGCAGGACGTCATAGCCAAGCACACAGTCGGGATGACGGCGGACGAGAAGAACCTGGTGCTGCACGACAACGTCGCGGAACTGTATCATCTGAGCATCTAGCGGATATCCGACCCCCGCGACGGATTTTGCCCAGTCGAGGCGACTAACCGATGAGGTTAGCCTTCGAACGGGCAAGGGTCTGTCATCTGTGGGTGCGCAACTATCGACAGAGAAAACGCCGGGCGCGTCCGGGCGGAGAAATTCGCTCGTGAAGGCGCTCGATTCTCCGCAAACTTCGGAAACCGATCTTGTCGCACGGCTCAAGGCGGGAGACGAGGACGCGGCGCACGAATTCTTCGATCGCTACGCCGCTCGCATCCGCCGCTTCATCGCGAACTCGCTCGGCGTTGCGGCCGACGAGGCCGACGACATCTTGCAGGAGACGTTTATCGCGCTCGCCGACGCGCTGCCGTTCTTTCGCGGCGACAGTTCGCTGTTCACGTTTGCGTGCGCGATTGCGCATCGCAAGGTCCTCTCGCTCATCCGCACGAATGCGCGGCGGGCCCGCCTCATGCGCGCAGCACCGGTTACCGAATCATGCCACTCCGCACGACGCGGGCTGCGGATCGGGAATTCAATCGCGCTCTGGCCGAACTACGGCCCGAGTATCGCGAAGCGTTGATCCTCAAGTACGTCGAAGAGATCGGCGTTTCAGAAATCGCGCGGATATTGCGGATCAGTGAGCACGCAGTGGAATCGCGGCTGGCCCGCGCGCGAAAGGCGCTCCGCAAGAGCCTGAAGGAAGAGTATGGACACTGAAACAACTGAAAAAGATTTTGCGGTGAGAATGAAGACCGCTATCGAACCCGCTCGCACAGTTGACGATCGGAAGCTCAGGAACGCGTTCGCCGCACGGCTCAAGCAAGTGGCCGCGCAGCCTGACGTGGTGCCGATCGAGTTCAACGGCACACGTATCGAGGTTCGCCGGGGCGGCACTCTGCTCGGCGCAGCGATGAAGAATGGCGTCAGGCTGATGCATGTATGCGGGGCGCGAACGTTGTGCGCGACGTGTCGCGTCGTGGTCGAATCGGGCGAGGATAATTTGACGCCGATGCGCGGGAGCGAAAAGTTCTCGCTGCGATGGCATCTCTCGGTAAGTCCGCGGACGCGGCTGGCGTGCCAGGCGCGCGTCAATGGGCCGGTCGAGGTTGAGTCGGTGTTTCCATTATGTGGCGAGTTGCCGAATGGGTGAGGGGAGCACTGTGCGATGAAGAACCTAACCCCTAACCCCTTCCCTCGAGGGAAGGGGGACCGGATTGTTTGGAGTAGATGAGATGTCGTGGCCAGTCAGACTTCGGGCGCTTAGTTTTGCAGTCACGATGGGCGTGACTATTACGGAATCTGTGATGGGTTCGATACCTGTTGCTTTTGCACTTTGGTATTTCGATATCGCGAGCGGCAGGACGGTTCTGGAAGGCGCTATAGTCGTAGTAGCCGTCATTTCGCTTTCGATATCGATTTATTCGCACGCGCGTCCGGCGCAGTTTCCGCGTCGCGCGCCTGGAGAAGGCGTCCTATGAAATCAAATACTGCTCGATGGATCGTTCCGGTTCTCTGGATCCTGGCCGTGCTCGATATCGTCAACGGCATCGAAATGTTCTTCTTCCCTTCCGCGTGGTTCTTCAAGCTGGTGCCGGGCGTGCCTGAGACGGGACCGTATAATATGCACCTGGTGATGGATGGCGGGACGTTTTTTCTAGCGGTCGGTATGGGATTGGTTGCGGCCGCGATGAATCCACGTCGCAACGCGATCGCGGTGGTCGTTGCCGCGGTTGCCGGCGTGATGCATTCCGCCTTGCACCTATACTCACATGCCGCGGGACTGCTCTCGACTGAGCATCTCGTGACCGAGGTACTGGGTATCTACATTCCGGCGATCTTACTAATCGCGATTAGCGCTATTCTCTATAGTCAGTCGGATGAACCTCGTGCCACGGCTGCGCGGGCCGCGTAGCTGGAGTTTATTTCAATGCGTATTGAACCGCTCGAAGAAAATCAGATTAGCTGGCTGCTGAAGCCGTTGACCTGGATGATGAAGCGGCGAGTCGGCAAAGTTCTCAATCCATATAAGGCATGGGCGTATCGGCCCGGCATCACGTTCACGATGTCGATTTTCCAGCAGTCGATTGAAAGCTCGAAGGTCACCCCGCCAGCCCTTAAGCGGATGGTCTGTCTGCGCGCCGCGCAGATGATCGGCTGCGTCTTTTGAATAGACATCAACGCTGCCGGTGGCAGCAGAGTCGGACTTAGCGATGAGAAGCTCGCCGCGCTCGCGGAGTACGCCGAGAATCCGCTGTTCACGCCGGCGGAGCGCGCCGCGCTCCGCTATACAGAGGAGATGACGCTGGCCTCGGTCGACGTTCCCGACGAGGTCTTCGCGGAACTCAAGCGCCATTTCAATACGGAGCAAATCGTCGACCTGACCGCGACTATCGCGCTCGAGAATATGCGCGCGCGATTCAATCGTGCGCTGCAAATCGAGAGCGACGGTTTCTGTCGACTGCCGGCGCATCACCCCGCCCTGACTCCACA
The DNA here is from genome assembly GCA_963733715.1 of uncultured delta proteobacterium. Classification (GTDB taxonomy): domain Bacteria; phylum Desulfobacterota; class Binatia; order Binatales; family Binataceae; genus Binatus. The sequence continues at coordinate 170,735 of CAVTEN010000023.1, read as the reverse complement.
AGGGTAAAGTAGACCTCACGCAACACTTTCCTGAAAAGAAAAAACTGACCGGGAGTGCGGTTTCGGTCGACAATCCAGATTTTCCTCGAATCGCGCGAGCCTGATAGTATCCGCGACGTTACTATGCCGGAGCCGTAACTCTGCCCCGGCGGCGCGGTTATTCTGTTCGAGAGTTGAAAGGCAATCTCACGTTGAAGCAGTGGCGCGCGACCGCTCTTGTTCCGACGCTCGCACTGATTGCGATGGCCGGATGCTCGCACGGCCCGGCTGACACTTTCGGCGAGCGCGAGGCGGTGCCGATTCTCGCCGCCAAGGTCGTGCAGAAGACTGTCTCCGATACGATCCGCGCTATCGGCCGGGTCGAGGCCTTCTCGACCGTGGACGTGAAGGCGCAAATTAACGGCCAGGTCATGCAGGTGCACTTCCGCCAGGGGCAGGACGTCAAGCAGGGCGACCTGCTGTTCACGATCGATCCGCGCCCGTTCCAGGCCGCGCTCGAGCAGGCGCAGGCGAATCTCGCCAAAGATCGCGCGCAATATCGCCAGGCTGCGGCCGACGAGCGCCGCTACGCGACCCTGCTCAAGCAGAACGTCGGGTCGCGTCAGCAATACGATCAGGTCGAGGCGACTGCAGGCGCGCTCTCGGCCTCGATGGCGGCTGACGAAGCCTCGGTGCAAACCGCGAGATTGAATCTCGAGTACACCGAGATTCGCGCGCCGATCGACGGACGCACGGGCGATCTGCTGGTGCATGCCGGCAATCTCGTCAAGCCCGACGCCGACACTGCGATGGTCGTTATCAACCAGGTGCATCCGGTGTACGTCGCCTTCGCGATTCCTGAGCAGAAGCTGCCGGACGTGCGCGAGTTCATGGCGGAGCACAAGCTCGCGGTGCAGGTCTCTCTGCCCGAGCAGCAAGGCCCGGTCGAGTCGGGAGAACTCAGCTTTGTCGATAACAGCGTCGATGCGAAGACCGGCACGATAAATCTCAAAGGACAGTTCGCCAACACTGACGCCCGCCTTTGGCCGGGCGAGTTCGTCAACACTACACTCGTACTGCGCGAACATCCGGGCGCGATCCTGGTGCCGTCGCAAGCGGTGCAGACGGGGCAGCAGGGTTCGTTCGTTTTCGTCGTGCAGCCCGATATGAAGGCCACGATCAGGCCGGTCGTCATCGGCGAATCGATCGACAACCAGACCGTCGTAACCAGCGGGCTCAAGCCGGGCGAAACGGTCGTGACCGACGGACAGCTCAGGCTGATTCCCGGCGCGACGGTCACGATCAAAAGCGGCTTGAGCGAGAACGGCGCCGCATCATGAATATCGCCGAAGTATTTATTCGCCGCCCTGTAATGACGACGCTGAGTTCGCTCGCGATCGTGCTGTTCGGCCTGATGGCGTATCGATATCTGCCGGTAAACGATCTGCCCAACGTCGATTTTCCGACAATCGTCGTCAGCGCAAGCCTGCCGGGCGCCAGTCCCGAGACGATGGCGTCGTCTGTCGCGACTCCGCTCGAAAAGCAGTTCTCGACGATTGCCGGCCTCGACTCGATGACCTCGAGCAACATCCAGGGCGGGACGGACATCACGCTGCAATTCAATCTCACACGCAACATCGACGCCGGCGCGCAGGACGTGCAGGCCGCTATCGCAGAGACGCAAGCCGAACTGCCGCAAGGGATGCCGAGTCCGCCGTCGTATCGCAAAGTTAATCCTGCCGATCAGCCGATTCTCTACCTGGGCCTCAGTTCGAGCACGATGCCGATTTCGCAGGTCGACCAGTATGCCGAGACTTACCTCGCCGAGCGCATCTCGATGGTTAGCGGCGTCGCGCAGGTGCAGGTCTACGGATCGCAAAAGTACGCCGTGCGAATTCAGCTCGATCCCAAGGCGCTCGCCACGCGCGGCATCGGGATCGACGAAGTCTCGACCGCAATCCAGAACGCCAACGTCGACATGCCGACCGGCACGCTCTACGGCAAACATCAGGCGTTCACCGTCGACACCAAGGGCCAGTTGACCAACGCCGCCGCGTACCGATCGCTGATTGTCGCGTATCAAAACGGCTCGCCCGTGCGGCTCGAGGACGTCGGCCGCGTGCTCGATAGCGTGCAGAACGACAAGACCGCGGGCTGGTCCAACGGCGAACGATCGGTGGTGCTGGCGGTACAACGTCAGCCCGGCACCAACACCGTCGAAGTCGTCGACAATGTCATGCGCCTGATTCCCGCCTTCCGCGCCGAGGTGCCGGCCTCGCTGCATATCAACACGCTCGGCGACCATGCCGAGACGATTCGCGCCTCGGTCAACGACGTGCAGTACACGCTGCTGCTCACCATCTTCCTGGTCGTGATGGTGATCTTCCTGTTCCTGCGCAACCTGTCCGCGACGATCATCCCGAGCCTCGCGCTGCCGATGTCGATCGTCGGCACCTTCGCCGTCATGTGGGCGCTCGACTACTCGCTCGACAACCTCTCGCTGATGGCAATCACGCTCGCGGTCGGTTTCGTCGTCGACGACGCCATCGTGATGCTCGAGAACATCGTGCGCCACATGGAGATGGGCAAGGACGTGATGACCGCGTCGCTCGACGGCGCCAAGGAAATCGGTTTCACCATTCTCTCGATGACCTGCTCGCTCGCCGCGGTGTTCATCCCGGTGCTGTTCATGGGTGGGATTCTCGGACGCCTGCTGCATGAGTTCGCTGTCACGATCGGCGCCGCCATCCTTGTATCAGGCTTCGTGTCGCTAACTCTGACTCCTATGCTGTGCTCGCGCTTCCTGCGCCCGCCCGGCAGCGAGCGCCACGGCAAACTTTACGCGGTCACCGAGCGCTGGTTCGATCGGATGCTCGACGGCTATCAGCGCAGCCTGTCGTGGGTGATGCGTCATCGGCGCGCGACCATGTATTTTTCCGGCGCGCTGCTACTTGCGACGATCTACATGTTCTACGCGATTCCCAAGGGCTTCCTGCCTTCAGAAGACGCCGACCAGTTGATCATTTTCACGCTCGCGGCGCAGGGAATCTCCTATGACTCGATGGTCGAGCATCAACTCGCGGCAGCCAGCCTCATCAAGGACGACGACAGCATTCGCAGCTACTTTGTCAGCGTCGGATCGGGCGGCCCGGGCGGCGCCACCAATTCGGGAATCATATTTCTGCATCTGAAGCCGGCGTCGGAGCGCAAGCTCAGTGTCGATCAGTTGATTACGAAGTGGCGGCCGGTACTGAACAGCGTGCCGGGGCTGCGCGTGTTCCTGCAGAATCCGCCGCCGATCCGGATCGGCGCGCAATTCACGCGCAGCATGTATCAGATGACGTTGCAGAGCCAGAATACTGCGACGCTCTACAAGTATGCGCCGATGCTCGAGTCGAAAATGCGCGCTCTGCCCGATCTGCGCGGCGTCAACAGCGACCTGCAAGTCGAAAATCCGCAGGTGAGCATCGACATCGATCGCGACAAGGCGCACTCGCTGGGAATCTCCGCGGGCGCGATCGAAGACGCGCTCTACAACGCATACGGCTCGCGCCAGATCTCGACAATCTACGCGCCCAACGACGAGTACTGGGTCATCATGGAGGTCGAGCCGCAATACCAGGCCGAGCCGGGCACGCTGTCATTGCTGTACGTGCGATCGTCCAGCGGCGCGCTGGTGCCGCTCGACACGCTGGTGAAGTTCACGCGATCGCTCGGCCCGTTGCAGGTTAATCATTCGGGACAACTGCCGTCGGCGACGATCTCGTTCGACGTCGCGCCCGGCGTTTCACTCGGCAAGGCGCTCGCCGAGGTGCACAAGCTTGCGGCGGCGACTCTGCCCGACAGCATCACGACCGACTTCCAGGGCACTGCGCAAGCGTTCGAGTCGAGTCTCAGCGGACTCGGCGTGCTGCTGATGATGACGATCCTCGTCATCTACCTGGTGCTCGGCGTGCTCTACGAAAGTTTCATCCATCCGATCACGATTCTCTCCGGCCTGCCGTCGGCCGGATTCGGCGCGCTGATGACGCTGTGGCTATTCGGGATGGAACTCGACCTGTTCGCATTCGTCGGCGTGATCATGCTGGTCGGACTCGTCAAGAAAAACGCCATCATGATGATCGACTTCGCGCTCGATGCCCAGCGCACCGAAGGCAAGTCGCCCGCCGACGCAATCTTCGAGGGCTGCATCATCCGCTTCCGTCCCATCATGATGACCACGATGGCGGCGCTGATGGGCACGTTGCCGATAGCGATAGGACTGGGAGCCGGCGGCTCATCGCGGCGTCCGCTAGGTGTGGCTGTCGTAGGAGGACTGTTCTTCTCGCAGTTCCTGACTCTCTACATAACCCCGGTGTTCTACACCTACATGGAAGCATTCCTCGAGCGCTACAACGCATGGCGCGAAGGCCGTCCGACCGCGCCCGCGTTCAAGCCGGCGACCGAACAGATCGCGCCGCGCAAACCTCCGAACCGGCAGACGGCCGCCTCGCCTCGTAGGAGCTCGTGGGGCTGCGCCGATGAACATGAACTCATTCGAGGGTAAGCGCATCCTCGCGCTCGTTCGCGATGGCGACTATGCGCATGCCGGCGAGGAAGAGGCGATCGAGCGCTCCTTTCGGTCGATTCAGAAACATCCAGCGCGGTGGCTGCTCGACGTCGGATGCGGGCGCGGCGGCAGCGCCGATTACTTGCGCCGCAATGGATGGGGCCACGTCGAGGGAATCGATCGCGACGCCGAATCGGTCGAGTATGCGCGCGCGACTTACCCCGAGATTGGGTTCCACATTTGCGACGTGCTGGATGTCCCGCGCACTGTCACGCGCACCTTCGACGTCATCTACATGCTCAACGCGTTCTACGCGTTCGATCGCCAGCGCGAGGCGCTAGCGGAGTTGCGGAAAGTCGCCAAGCCCGCCGCGCAGCTGGTTATCTTCGACTACACGGTCGGCCCGAACTCACCTGGAGCACAGGCCCCGGCTCTCATGCCACATGCGATCCGATTGACGGAGATTGCGGCGATGCTGCGTGAGGCAGGATGGGAACCGGGCGCGATCGAGGATCTAAATGCCGACTACACGCGATGGTACGCGACATTCGTCGAGCGAATTCGGCTTAAGCGGCCGAGATCGAAAAGATTGGCGGCGCCGATTGGTACAACTTCGTATTCTCGATGTACTCCGGTCTCCACGGCGTGATCGCAGGTGGCGGACTCGGCGGCGCGATCGTTCACGCTCGCGCCTAACCCTAACCCCTTCCCATGGTGGAAGGGGAACCGGAATACGGATGATCAACTGAGCCGGTAAAACCTCAGAGCGTTCTGCGTCAGGATGTTGTCGCGGGCGCTCGCAGGCAGCTTCTCCAGCGCGCGCGTCACCTCGCGCACCACGCCAGGATAGGTGCAATCGAAGTGCGGGTAGTCCGACCCCCACAGCACGTTGCGCTCGACGCCCAGATCGATCATCGCCTTGAGCGTGCTCTCGTCAGGATCCATCGACACGTAGCATCGCTCGGCGAAGTATTCGCTCGGCTTGCGCTTCAGCCATGGCACATAGGTGCCCATCTTCTCGTAGTGACTATCCATCCGATCGAGCCAGTACCCCAGCCATCCTATTCCCGATTCGAGGAAGCCGACCGTCAGTTTTGGAAATCGCGCGAGCACTCCGCCGCAAACGATATCCATGCAGGCCGCTTGCTGCTCGAACGGATGGCAGACCATGTGGAAGAAGAACGGGTCGTGGTAGCGATCGCCGCCCATCGTGGGCATCTTCGTCCCGAAGCTGCCGTGAACTGCAACCGGAATATCCAGCTCCTGCGCCTCGCGCCAGAATGGATCGTACGCCGTGTCGTTGAGGCGGCGCCCGTTGAACGGATTGGGCCTGACGAACACCGCTTTGAAGCCGAGATCGCGAACGACGCGGCGCATCTCGCGAACAGCTTCATCGACGTCTTGAAGAGGCATTGGCGCGACGCCGAACAGCCGCTTCGGAAATGGCTTACAGAAATCGGCGAGCCAGTTGTTGTAAGCGCGACACGCGGCCGCCGCGAGCTGCGGATCGGTCAGATCGCCATAGAGCAGCCACAATGACGGGTAGAGGACCGCGACGTCGATACCCTCTTCGTCCATCACCTTGATGCGAGCGTGAGGATCGTAGCCGCCGGGCAGGATGTCGTCCCAGGTAAGTTTGCGCGCGCGATCGAGATCAGAAAGTCCGCCCGGCGTCATCGACGCCGCCACCGGCAGCGACGGACGGCTGCGATTCTCGTCATTGATCCACAGTTCGTCGCCACCGTCGCGATTGCGCCGAATCTGGATCATGCGATCGCGAAATTGCGGTTCGGCGTAATCTTCCCAGAGAGAGCGCGGCTCGACGATGTGCCCGTCGGCGTCGATTATCCGGGTCATGAGCGGATCCTCCTTCAAGGCGGACTTGTCAGATCAATGACCGGACTGGCGGTATTGTCAAGAAACGCGGATGCGCGTCCATTGCTCGCGCAACACTGCGTACTGATACTCGTCGCACCACTCGCCCTTGAACCACGCGTTGTGAAGGAAGTGCCCTTCCCTGCGCATCCCGAGCCGCTCCATCAGCGCGACCGAAGGAGCGTTGCGGCAATCGGTAGTCGCGATGACGCGGTTGAGCTCGAGCGAGCCGAACGCGAAATCTATCACGGCGCGTGCGGCTTCGGTCGCGAGTCCGCTGTGCTGAAATGCGGGCGCAAAGGTGTAGCCGATTTCTCCGATGCGAGGCGTCGTCCTTATCACCAGCAGCGCGCAATCGCCGGCGAGCGCTCCGCCGGCTTTGACTTCCGCCGCGAATTGAAACCACTTGCCGGGAATTCCGGGCCGATGGTGGCTTTGCTGCGCGATGAATTTCGCCGCTTCGCCGCGCGAGATCGATTCCCATGATTGGTAGCGCGCAACTTCGCGATCGTTTCGATACGCCATGAAGCTCGCGAGGTCTGCGTCGCGAAAGCGCCTTAGGGTCAGGCGCGGGGTATCGAGATTTATGAATGTTTGCGTGCTCACAACGGATACGCGGTCAACTAGCTAGACTTCGAGTTAGATTCGGATATCCATCACCAAAACAGCTTCAAAACTGCGGAGCCGATCCTGCTCATGATGCCCGGAGAATCGTCCGACGGTGGAGGCTTGGGCGGTGGATCGCGGCCTTCGTCGGAGATGGACGCGTACGGCGGCATCGTCTGATCGATCTCCTGCGTCTGCATGCATCCCGCGGCGAGCATGACCGCACCGGCAACCATCGCGGCTGCGAGAGTTGATTTCCGGATTCGTGTCACATCTTTCGTTTCCGTTTTCAGGGCCCCGCTATGACGGTATCGGCCCCGGACAATGGTTTCAACGCGCGTCCTTATCAGAGTCGCAAAAATCGTGCTTCATAGCACGCAAGCATTTGACGCTGCTATCGTATCCGCCGCCAGTGAGCTTTCCGCGGGGGATCGAGATGAGAAAACTAATTGGCAGTCGATCTATTGCATTACGAGCCCGGCCAGCCGCGGGTCGAAGTGAACACCGAGAACTCGAAGGTGACAGGAGCTTCGCCGAATCAATAGTCGCCCACCTCAGCCCTAACCCCTCTCCCTTTTGAGACCTTCGCATGGACTTCTTCCCCTCTCCCTGCGGGAGAGGGAAAGATCGCTGCGCCGAGTTATGCAAAGGTCACCTTTTTGGAGAGGGGAACAGCGGCTTAGCGCGGTCGCAATTGATCGCCGGGAATCCAGGTCGAGTGGAAGCCGAATGGGAATTTCGCGCTCGATCTTCACCATGATGCGCACCGTGGCGACCGTAAGATGAGGCAATCTACAGCCGCGAGCCTACCACGCTCGCAGTCAGCGCAACAAAGTGTGTGACAACCGCGAACCTGCCTCGATCGGGGGGCAACCGATCACAGAAATTGTCCGAGTAGTGGTTACGTCAACCTTACTGATTCGAAGAGCGAAGTGCCGGTGGTATGAGACGCTTCACCACAACGCTGAAGGTTGAGATGGTAAAGGCCACAGGCAAATTAGAGGTTGAGACACTTCCTAGGGCGTCGTATATGGCCGAGAGCAGGTGTATAGAAACAAACATAATCACGGTAGCAACTAGGGCATCTATAGCGGCCGCTTTGACACCCCAATGTTGCCGCAGCGTCAAACATGTAAGTCCCCCAGCTACGACACCCAGCACAGCGGCCGGTAAGACAAATATTGTCAGCACGAACCAGAAAAAAAATGCCGGAGCTGCCGGAACCATTAGCCGCCTCCCGTGCAGAAACTGCGCACCGTGATTCCACTGTAGGTTATCTCAATAGAAGTATTCGCGATGCGTCGTGAACCGCTGCGGGACGATCCAGCGCTGCGAGATTATTCCCTGGTTGATAAACCACGTGTCGTGCTGCGGGCGCTCGGGACTGGGGGTAAAGAAAATCGTCGAGTAACCGCTCTGCACGTCTTCATCGACGAGCGCAGTCTGAAACAGCCGGTCGAACGAATAGACGGCAGCCTTCGAGTCGGGATATTCCCGGTCGCGCACCGTGTTGAAAATAGCGAGCGTCTTCCAGAGCTTGTCGTCGTGGTCGTACTGATCCGACGCGGTGATAAACCATCCCTGGGAATCGATATACAAAATCCGCTTGGCGATCGCGGGGATGTCGGCAAATCGGCCCGGCCTGCGCGCGTCGGCTTCGACTACGTACACATGGCGCAGCTCCCAATCCTCCGGACAAATCGTGCGACCGCCGTCGGCCGTGCACTGCCTGGCGGGAAGGTACCTCGCATGCACAACCAGCCAGCATCTGCTTCTCGCCCAGGAACTTGAAATCAAAATCCTGGAACCTGCCGGCGAAGCCGAACAGCGAATCGAAGTCCAGGTTGCCGAAGAACGCGTTGCCCAGCAGATAATCCGAATTTCCTATGCTCGGAAAATAGCCGTACCAATACGACGGGGTCGATAAATCTGACCATACGAGGTCCGACCGACTGGGGCTCGAGTACCTGTAGCGCACCATGTAGGCCCACGGGGTCTGCCAGAAGGGCGGCTCGATCGGAACGATGATCGGGCCGAGCGCCATGCGCTCCATGATTCCCGTATCGCCGTCGTAGTCGGTGGGGGCCGGGGCAACTTCCTCGCGACCGAGATTCCGATAAACGGCAAGATGCCCAATCGGATAGACCGCGAACGGATTACCACCGCCCGATGTGAAGTTCTGGATCTCGGTGTCCTGTGAGTCGAGATCGTCGCTGTAGGCTGGACCGAACTGGAAGTTCCACATGATCTTCTGCGCGATGCTGGGATCGTTCGCATCGAGGATCGGGAACGGCAGGCCGGCCAGGTAGTTGGTCAACTCGCCATGGGGCCCCAGCCGCACCTGCGATGAATTTTGCTCGGTGGAGACGCGGAAGGGAGGCGGCCAGTTATAGTCCCGGGTCGGGACGATCTTCATCTCCATCCCTTGGCTCACGAGCACATAGTTGCCGGGGCTGACGAGGCCGGCGACCTTGGCGGCGTTGGCCTTGGTGATCATGGTGCCGGTCTCGATCCCGGCGGGGGTTGCCGGCTTCAGCTCGATAGCCGTGGCTGGAGCGGCGCCGGCGATCAATGTCGTGATTGCGATCGTGAGCAGTAGCGCGCGGTTCATAGACCACCTCCCGGCGCTGAGGGCGCCGTGGACAGCAACACCGGCAGCGGCGGCGTCTGAGACAATCTCAGTCCCGAGACTACCACCGCGCAACCGGGGGTCAACAAATTAAAAGGCGGCGCTGCGGCAAAGAAGCTGCCGCAGCGCCGATGAAGGCAGGATCAATTCACTTCCGCCGCTTAGGTCGAGGCCGCGGCCGAGACGCAGGGCTGGATCGTTCGGGCTCTTTGGGAAGATTGGCTCGTTGGACTATCCGAAGAAGGACGGTCAAATCTTTTGCGAGCTGATACAATTTCCGCGCGGTGCGCGTCAGGGCTTGAGAGACTGACTTAACAAATACCCGCTCGATCGCAACCATCTCGATTTCCTCTGCGCTCTCGTTGATTGCACGCCGGATGGTGCGCAGTTGAAGGATCAGGTTGGAACGGTCGATTTCGAAAATATCGTGTTGATCGAGTTGTGAACTGAAAGTTTCCGGGAGAACGGTACCTTGTCGAGCTCTCATAGGTTTACCCGGTCCAGGCATCGTCGGCGCCTCCCTGCCCTCGATAAGCCTTAGAGAGCCCAGAGATGCTCACTAAAAGTCAAGAAATCTTAACCTTATTGTCACATTTTGATTGTTGTCGATAAGACCCGACGAGATAAGATGCCGGAGTCTCGGTGGTTTCGACGCGCGAGGACGAAAGCCTATTCAGATAGCGCAGGGTAAAAAATATAAACCCGAGAGGTCATTGCACCGCCATCGAGGAGCCGCGGGCACGCTCTGCGACCGACAGCGAGATTTTATTCACTACAATCTGAATGGAGGCACTGGACCGAGCTGCTTGTCACCTGCCCTTGCCACCGCCTATCGACGTTAGACCGCGGTGATCGATTGCTTCGACTCCGTCGTGGTTTCGTCTCAGCTTTGCAAAGGCTTGAGCCTCATGCGCGGAGCAATATCTTTTGATCGACGCGCGGCCATTCGAATATGAAATCACCGCGACCACTCTTGCGACTTTACTGCAGGAAAGAACTTCACAAGGTTCGTCGAAATCACCCCTCATCCTTGAAAGGTTCCAGAGGTCAATTTTGGGCCAGTGATTCATTGCACACTTGGCGTCCTCATCTTTGAATCGGCGACATCAAAGCGAATCCTGCGCGCATTGGTTCGGCGTGGTTATTCCCTGGAACTCTGACTCCCCTCGCGACAGCCTGAGATTCTAGTGCGTTGCCAAGCTTGTGTCGCCAACCCGCTTGTGCCGATGAGCACGGCAAATCCAGTCTCTATCCGCTCGGATCCACCGCCAGTTACACTCAACACCGGCGTTGAAATCAGGCGAGATGCGGCCGATAGTCCCCAGGTACGGCGCTAGCCGAATAGCGGGGGCGATCAAGTCGGGGCTTTTCGTCTATTGGGGGGCTTCCGATTTGGCTCGGGTCGCGCAGCCGCTTTGGGTACGATAGCCCGCTCGACCAGACGAACAAGACCACCCAAATCTTCCGCGGCGAGATCCAACTTGTTCGCGGCGCGCGTGAGGGCCCCAGAGACTGACTTAACAAATACGCTCTCGATCGCGACCATATCGAGTTCCTCGGCACCTTCGTTCATTGTGCGCCGGAGGGTACGCAGTTGGAGGACCAGATTGGAACGGTCGATCTCGAAAATCCCGGCGTCATCTCCTTCCAACAGACTTGACAGTTGATTTGCGGTTTTTGTGGGAATTGCGGGTCGTCGATTAGTCAATTTAACCATCGTTGAGAAAGCAGCGGCTGTGCCAACGATTTGACAAGGAAAAAAGCCAGGTAAATCATGGGATACGGCGGTCCAATCCGGGGAACGCGCGACGAAGTTCCGCTGCAACTCCGATTCGCAACGATATTTCGTTGCACAAACTGCCTGGGGCAAATGAGGCCGTTCGTGCGATCTACTAAGCGATTCCAACGGAGAATCCCAAGAAACGGAGACCGACTGTGGATGCGCTCAAGCGGTCGCAAACTTGCTCCGAAAGATAGACTATGGGAGGAAGCTGGCTTAGCTGGACGTTAGAAAGGTGGGATATGCAGTCGGGCCTGTTCAGCGTACCGACTCTCGAAGAGCAGATAGAATCGCTGCAACCGGGCGATCACGTGTGCGCGATCACGTCTGGCGCAACCGTGGTCGATTCCGTCGTGGTTCCATTTGTGCGACGCTGCCTCGCCAGAAAAGAGATGTGCTTTTACGCCGTCGGCGACCGTCCAATTGAAGACGTGGTCGTCGAACTAACTCGAGCGGGAATCGACGTCGAACAGGCGCGTGAACGGGGCGCCCTGACGCTGCTCCGCAGTCGCGAATATATGCCGCTGGAGAAGTTCGACGCGTCCGGTTTCCTCGCGTTGTTCAAGGCCAGAGCTCAACGGGCTTTGAATGCCGGCTTCTCTGGCGCCGTTTTCGTAGTTGAAATGACCTGGGGGCTTGAACTCGAAGTTGCGCTCGACGCTCTGATCGAATATGAGGCGCGCCTGAATACCGAGTTCTTCCCAAAGCAGCACGCCATCGCTCTTTGCATTTACGAGCGACAGCGATTTTCTGCGGAGCACCTTCAGGCCGCGCTTCGCAGCCATCCCCTGGCTATTGTCGAGGACAAGCTCATTTCCAATCCTTACTATGAATCGCCGGAACTGATCGCTCACCCATACGAAGCGGCCAGGGTCGACTGGATGATCTCTCAACTCGCTCGATGAGCTGAAGATCGAGAAGAGCTTCGCCGCAGTCATGACCGCCTTCGCGCGCTAATCGAAAACGCAACCGACGGCATAACTGTCGTAGACGCCGAGGGACGGATTTTGTACGAAGGGCCGTCATCCTGGCGCTTGGGTTACAAGCCGGAGGATATGGTGGGGCACTCCAGCATGGACTTCCTCAGCCCGGAGGATGCTGCTTCAGTTGTCGATAAAATCCGCCGCGCGCTTGAAAATCCGGAAGGAGCTCAGACGATACGCGTGCGTGCCGTGCGCCGCGACGGCTCAACGGTTGACGTAGAGGCAGTTGGCAGGCGGCTACGGGACCCGGCCAATCCTCCATATGTCGTCTTCAATTGGCGCGATATCAGCGAGCGGGTTCAGTTCTACGACAGGCTGCGCGAGCGCCTGGAGTCAGAGAACGAGTATCTGCAGGAGGAGGTCAGAGCGGCTTCCGGCAGCGGCACAATCCTCGGCAGCAGTGCTGGAGTGCATCGCGTGCTCGAGCAGATCGAGATGGTCGCTCCGACCGATGCCACCGTACTTATCCTTGGCGAGACTGGCGTCGGAAAGGAACTGGTGGCCCGCGCTATCCATGAAAGGAGCCTGCGGCATGACCGTCCGCTGGTTAAAATCAACTGCACCGCAATCCCTCGCGAGCTGTTCGAAAGTGAGTTTTTCGGCCATATCAAGGGTGCGTTCAGTGGAGCCTTACGCGATCGCATTGGCCGCTTTCAATTGGCGGACGGCGGCACTCTTTTTCTGGATGAAATCGGTGAGCTGCCGCTGGCGATGCAGCCCAAGCTGCTCCGCGTGCTGCAGGACGGCGAATTCGAGCCGGTCGGCAATGACCAGACGCGGCGCGTCGACGTCCGCATTATTGCGGCGACCAATCGTGACCTCAAAAGCCTGGTCCATGCGGGACGGTTCCGGGAGGATCTCTACTACCGGCTGAGCGTTTTTCCGATTGAGGTGCCGCCGTTGCGCGAGCGCAAGGACGACATTCCGTTACTCGCGAAGCATTTTCTGGAAATGGCCTGCAAGCGCTTCAGTCGCTCGGGTCTGCATCTGACTGCCAGCCAGATCAAACAACTTCAGAATTACGATTGGCCCGGAAACGTCCGCGAGCTGCAGAACGTTATCGAGCGGGCGGTGATTACCTCTCGCCTCGGATCGTTAAGGCTGGATATTCCGGCAGCCGAATCCGGTTCGTCACGCGCCGGCCACCGCGCGGTCGAAATCACGCGAAGAGTCCGAAGTGATCCCGGACAAAGAGATGACCCGCCGCATGCGGGACAACATGGTTGCCGCTTTGAAACGCAGCGGCGGCAGAATTTACGGCCCCGGCGGAGCCGCGGAGCTGCTCGGGATCAGACCGAGTACTCTCAGCACTCGCATCAAGAAGCTGGGTCTGAAGTAAGCAATCCCGCGACTCGCGATGGCCTCAGCCGCGATCGCGTGCTCTACTCGGTTCAATCCTCCGGAGGCGCGCAATCGCATGGACGTCACGAAAATCCCGCCCGGCCGCAACCCGCCCGATGAGATCAATGTGCTGGTGGAAATTCCGCAGGGCGGAGTCCCGGTGAAGTACGAGCTCGACAAGGTTTCGGGCGCACTGTTCGTGAATCGCTTTCTGCATACCGCGATGTACTATCCCGCCAACTACGGATTCATCCCGAACACGCTGTCCGAAGACGGCGACCCGTGCGACGTGATGGCGCTGTCGCAAGTGCCGGTTGCGCCCGGCGCGGTCATCCGGTGCCGTCCGGTGGGTGCTCTGCTGATGGAAGACGAGAACGGCATCGACGAGAAAATTCTCGCGGTGCCGGTGGACGAGCTGAATCCCTATTTCGACGGAATCGCGAACTACACCGATCTGCCGAAGATCATGCTCGATCAAATCGATCACTTCTTCCGCCACTACAAGGATCTCGAGAAGGGCAAGTGGGTGAAGATCGGCGGATGGGTGGATCGCGAAGCAGCCGAGAAGCTCATCCTCGAAGCAATCGCGCGCGTTCAGAAGAAATAAGCTGCCGCTAGCTCGAGGTGCCGCCCCAATCCTTCGGATCTACGTCGGCGATCGACTGTGAAAACGTCCATCGATGCCCGGCGAAGTCCTCGACGGTGTATTGCCGCTCGCCGAACGGATAGTCGGCGGGCGATTCGAGTACTCGAGCGCCATGCTGAATTGCGCGCTGATGGTGACTATCGACGTTTTCCACACGCACCATCACGGAATCGAAATCCTTGCCGGCACGATCGCGCTGTTCAGTTATAGCGATCGCGCCGTCGCCGACATTCAGCTGTGCCCGGTGATTTGCAATCCGCAGCCGCAAGGTGAAGCCGAAAGCATCGCGGAGCCAGTCGATCGCCTCGCCGACATCCGGATACGCAAGTACCGGGATGACAGTGCATCGCGGCATCGACCGATTCTCGAGCACGGTTCTTTCACCGATCGGACGGCTATTGAGGTGCGGCCTCACCCGGCGACTGCGCGAGCGGCACCAGTTGCGCGATGTCGCACTGGATCAGTGCCTGAATCTTGTTATCGATCTGGTAGAAGCGCGTCACCTTCACCTGCGAGATGACGGCGCGGAACTTCGGAATGTAATCCTTCTGCACGTTGAGCCGCGCCTGCTGGATCGCCATTACCTCGTCGAGCTTCTTCTTCGCCGCGGCGTCGGTGAAATTATTGTAGTTGGCGGCAAAATCCTTGAGCTCTTTTACGTGGCGGTCTTCGATGCTATCCATGCTTTTTTCATAGGAATCGTAAACCGGCCAGAACTGCGACGCTTCATCGGGCGTGAGATTCATATTGGCGCCGACCGTTGCCTTGCGCTGCGCGCGCGCGGCCGCGATGTCGAGTTGCTTCTGCGACGACTGCGCAGAGGCAAGCCCGCTCAGTCCTAGTGTGCAGGCCACCAGCGAAGCGGCAGCGAAACTTGCGAGAATAGTCTTACGGCTCATCAATGGGTTCTCCTCGGGCTTGGGCTTCATCAAAGACCGCAGGATGGTGCGGCATTGGAAGGTCATAGTCAAGTGACAGGTGGGCGGCGCTGGGAGCCAATCCGGTCGTATTGCATTTGCTCTAGCAAAATGCGAGTTTGCACCCGACTGGGTCGCCAACGAGAGGAACCTTTCCATGGGCTCCGGCTAACAGGAAAGAAAGCCTCAGCCATAGCACGGAGGACAAAAATGAATTCGAAATTACGAGGACTGATAGTCGCACTGGGATTCGTGGTTGCACTGGCCGCAAGTGCACCATCGGCCCGAGCCCAGGGCGCAGCACCTGCACCGGCGCCAGCAGCATCAGGCGGAGGAGCCGCAGTTCGGGCTGGATACCTGACTTGTCACGTCGCCTCAGGATGGGGATTTATTTTCGGGTCGTCGCGCAAGCTGCAGTGCGCCTATGCCCTCCAGCCGGGATACACCGAGTATTACACCGGTTCGATCACCAAGTTCGGCGCTGATATCGGATACCTGCAGTCGGGCGTAATTTTGTGGGCGGTGCTTGCCCCGACCACTAACCTCGGCCAAGGTGCGCTCGAAGGTCATTACGGTGGAGCGACTGCGAGCGCAGCGGTGGGAGTCGGCGCCGGCGCCAATGTGTTGGTCGGCGGCTTCAAAAGCTCGATCGCGTTGCAGCCGGTTTCGATCGAAGGACAGAACGGCTTGAACGTGGCGGCAGGCGTCGTCCAGATGACGCTGAAGTTCAACAAGGAGAAGCCGGCGAAGAGCACTCCATAGGCTAGCTCTCAACTTCGGGTTTGATTCACAGCGGAGGCGGCTCTCATAGCCGCCTCCGTTTTTTCGTTTAGTATCCTGCCACACTGTAGAATCTACGACCCGCCACGGCCGGTATTTCGTACGAGATTCAGACGAATTCGCGCAGAAAAAGTCTCGGATTTCCAAGGCTCTTCTTGAGTCAGTTTTGGCACTGTTGATGCTTTCTAGTTGATTAGGAGAGACTTCCATGAAATTCAAAAGAATGTTGACCAGTGGCCTTTTAGCCGGCGCGATGCTGGCGCTGCCAATGACTGCGCTCGCATTTGCCCAACCAGTCTCCAGCGCAAACTCCAACTACATTGAACGGGTTAACTCGTGGCACCACGATTATGACGACGACTATGGCTACCGGAACCGCGGATACTATGGAAATCGGTATTACGGCAACGGAAATCGATATTACGGTTACGGGAATCGGTACGGTTACGGCTATGGTAGACGCGGATGGGGCGGGGGCGCCTGCGCAAATGCTCAACGACTGCAGAACCAGGCGCGCAGAGATCGCTGGACGGGCCACCCCGCGGCAGCCAGCGACGTAGCGCAGCAAGCTGCGTGGGCGCGAGCGAACTGCTACCGACGCTGACCGTTAGCCACCCTCTCACTCGAAGGTGAGCGCCTCGTTTCCCTAAGCGAGGCGCTCACGTCTTCACCTTAGATTAAATTTTCGTCTCAGGATTTCGCTGACGAATCCAGGCGACGAATTTTTCGGGCACTGCCATCGTCGAAAGACGTCCTTGCCGTACCAGCGCCAAGTCGTCGAACTTCCCGGACTGTTTGATCTCCGCCAAGATTATCGGTGACTTCAGGCGACCGGCGAATTCCAGATCGACCACCGCAGATTTAGGATTCTTCGGATCGTCGCGCGGCTGCGATTTCACCATGGCCATCCCGACGACACTCGAAACGCCGCCGCTATGATAGATAAACACGATGTCGCCCGGCTTCATCTCGCGGATCGCACGAACCGCTTGGGGATTAGTCACGCCGTCCCAAGTGGTGCGTCGGTCCCGCTCCAGGTCGTCGAGCGAATAGGTCCCTGGTTCAGTCTTGGCAAGAAAATAGTTCATGGGCGCGTCCTCTTTAGACGTGATTCGGGGTAAATCTAACACAGCCGACGCCGATCGTGACGGTCTGGAGCGCGAGATTACTCATGCCTGAATTGCCTGACGTCAACGTATATGTGGAGGCGATCCGAGAGCGGGTCGCGGGCCACAAACTCGTCAGGACAATCGTCAAGTCGCCGTTTCTGCTTCGCTCCACCGCTCCACCTGTCACAGCAACGGCGGGCAAGACGGTGGTGGAAGTTCGACGGGTGGGCAAGCAGATCGCGATCGGCGTCGAAGGCGATTTGTGGCTCGTGTTGCATCTTATGATCGCGGGCCGGCTGCATTGGAAAACTTCCGCGCCCAAACTCGGCAGCAGAAACATCCTGGTCGCCTTCGAGTTCGATAACGGTTGGCTATGGCTTACCGAAGCGGGCACGCAGCGGCGCGCCGCGCTGCGCGTCGTCGACGGGCAGGCCGGTCTTCAGTCGCTGTCGGCAGGCGGGATCGAACCGCTCGACGCGAGCCTCGACGCGTTCGCCGCGGCGCTACGGTCGTCAAATCACACGCTGAAGCGCTCGCTCACCGACCCGCACATTTTCAGCGGTATCGGAAACGCGTACTCCGACGAGATTCTGCATCGCGCCCAGCTTTCTCCTATAGCCATGACGCAGAAGCTGACTGACGATGAAGTCGGACGACTCTACGACGCTACTCGTGCGACGTTGATCGAATGGACCGATCGGCTGCGCGCCGAATCCGACGGCGAATTTCCCGAGAAGGTCACCGCGTTTCGTCCCGAGATGGCGGTTCACGGACGGTACGGGCAGCCGTGCCCGCGATGCGGCGCGAAGGTCCAGCGCATCCGCTATGCGAGCAACGAAACGAATTATTGTGCGACCTGCCAGACCGGCGGCCGCCTGCTCGCCGACCGCGCTCTTTCGCGACTACTGCACGAGGACTGGCCGCGTACGCTCGACGAACTCGAAGCTCTGAAGAACCGATGACGTTCCGAATGCCGGGGGCGGGGGTCGAACCCGCACGGAGCTTTCGCTCCAGAGGATTTTAAGTCCTCTGCGTATGCCATTTCGCCACCCCGGCTTTTGAGCGCGCAGGGATCGTTAAATCATAAACAGGCGCGCGCGCGAAGATGGCGCTTCGTACTGCTCCGCGCACGACTGCCGGAGCTGATAGCGGCCCGCCAAAATTTTGCGCATTCTGTCTCGCGCGCGACGCAGATATGCTCGACTTTAACGGCACGTCGTAGGAGGGTGGCGGGTCGCCGATTGCTTCAACGAAAAGGGCGTACCTCCTTGCAAAAATTAATTTTTGTCACAGTTCTATTGACCCTGTCCGAATGCGCGATATATCGCGACTACGAAGCCTCAAAGCCCGAGACCGTGCGGAAAACCGAGGCGATGCTCTCCGACGCGGGCTTCGCTCAAATCAAAGTCGACACTGATGAGAAAGGCGGGCTGGTAGAAGATTTGCCGCCACACGAAATTCGCAGTTATAAGGCAGAGTCCGGCGCGGTCTATTGGTACTACGATCCAGACATCTGCCTATGCGTCTATGAAGGCCACCAGGGCGACTACGACCGGTACCAGCTCGCGCAACGGCAGGAGAGCGACACCGCGCAGTACGCCGCGCAATCGGAAGATGAGCAGGTTGCGTCATTGAACGCGTTGAATGGCGGATTTTTCCCTCCGCCGATATTCTGGATCGGTGGAAGCGCTCCAGTTTTCATTGGCGGTGGACATGGGGGAGGACACTTCGGCGGAGGGCATGGCGGCTTCGGCGGAGGGCATGGCGGCTTCGGCGGAGGGCATGGCGGCTTCGGCGGCGGTCACGGGCATTAGCTGGCCGCATCATTAGCCGTCGATGCTCACCTATGCTGTCACGCAGCGAAAGGTTCCGCCTGTGGACCGACGACTACATCAACCTTTTTCAGATTCTGAAGTGATCGGTCCAGCCGAAATTTGAAAAAGATTCGCGCCGTATCAACCGGGATTGCGCGCGAACGTCGGCACGCCCGGGAAATGTGGCGCCCAGCTCGGCGCGCTGGCGACGAAGATGCTCGCCGTGGGCTGAAACTGATTCGGATCGTCCAGGCTGCTCGCCTTGATTGCCGTGAACGGCATACCCGACAGGACGCTCATGATCGGTGAGCCGCAATTGGCGCAGAAGGCGCGGCTGACTTTGTTGCCGCTGTCTCCAGTCACCTCGTAGTGTTTGAGCTCTCCCTTGGTCAGCTTGAAGGCTTCCTTGGGAACCAGCAGGACTGGCGCGAACGCGCTACCCGTCGAGCGCTGGCAATCGCGACAGTAACAGCTCGCCTGCATGACTGCGTCCGTCGCGGACTCGTAGCGAACCGCGCCGCACATGCATCCGCCAACAATTTTTGCTGCCATCACATTCCTCCTGTTCACTGTTACGCGAGCGCGAGGCGCTCGAACTGTTCCCTGGGCGCTTCCATCTCGATCAAAGCGGCGCGAAGTTTCTCGGCCGATCGCTTTTCTTCAGCACTGCCCGCGAGGTTCTCTTCTTCCGCCGGATCATCGCTCACTCGGTATAAGTGATTGCCGGCGAACTTGCCCATCGCCCAGAACGGCAGCAAATCGCCGGCGCGGAACGGTTGACGGATGACCCTAACTCTTGTTCCCGGCATCGTGTCGAGCACCGCGCGCTCGTCCGGTGGCGGCATCTGAAGTTGCGGCATGTGATGTATCGGCATCGTGGACCATCGATTCGACCACAGGCTGAGCGGCGCGTTGTCGCCGGCCGGCGCGCGCGCATACTTCGCTTCCGCATCGATCAGATGAACCTCGCGTCCCCATACTCCCGCCAGCGCCCAATCGCGAATCGAGCGCGCCGCGCCGGTCATCAGCGGAAGCATCGAGCGTCCATGCGTGCGATGCGCGATCTCGACGCCGAAAATTTCCGCCAGCGTCGCGCAGATATCGACATTAGTCGTCAGCGCATCGATTTTTCCGTCGCGGATTCCCGGCATCGCAATTAACAACGGCGTATGCCCGAGCGGCTCGTAGATCGGCACCGCCGGCTTGCCCCAGATGTCCTTCTCGCCCAGGTAATGCCCGTGATCGGTGCATACGATCACAGCGGTGTCGTCGTAGAATCCGCCGCGCTCGATGGCCGCGAGCAGCTTGCCGAGCCAAGCGTCGATCATCGTAAGCTTGGCGCCGTAGCACGCGCGAATCTGCCGCGCCTGCTCGAGCGTCAGCACGCCATGCGCCAGAGCGCCGCGCATGTACGGCGGCCAGATCATGTGCGGACCTTGCCACGACGAATCGTACATCGAGGCGTACGGCTCCGGCGTATCGAACGGCTCGTGCGGATCGAACTCGTCGACGAACAGCATGAAACGATCGTGACTGCGCGCTGAGCGCTCGAGCCATTCGGTCGCCGCCGCCATCGTGCGCGGCCCCGGGAAATCCGTCTCGTCGCGAAAGTAGCCGCGCGAGTTGTCATATGGCGTATGACCGCGCGCGAACGACGGCGCGCCCATCCAGCTCGGGTCGGGCCGCGTCTGCCATGGGTCGCTCTCGTGCCCGCGCTGATAGTCCCACGCGGTGAAATCGGTGTGATAGTTTTCGCCGCCGGCTTCGAACAGATGCGGATGATCCGAGACCAGCTTGGTAACGACGCCGGCTGCGCGAAGATACGCGGTCAGCGGCCGCTCCCAGATTTCGATCGATCCCCACGGCTTCCACAGAAAATCGATCGCACCGCAAAGAATATCGTGGCGCGCCGGGATACATGGCAAAGACCCCGAGTAGTGACGGTCGAAACGAACCGCGCGGCGCGCGAACCTGTCGAGGTTCGGCGTGGCGAACTCGCGCCCGCCGTACGCGCCGAGCATGTGACGATTGAGGCTGTCGAGCAGGATTACGATCGCGTTCTTCGGACGCTGCGTCGTGATTTCGCTCGCATTCATCGGACGAATCCTAGCAGAGGCGATCGCCCGCCACGAAAGCAGTTCAAATTATCCAGTTTTCAGGGCTCGCAGGTTAGTTGAGACCTCCGCCGCCCGCGCTACAGCTATATAAGCGGGCCGTGCCGGTGTAGACTCGGGTTGTCGTTCAGATTGAAGTGAGAATCATCGTGATGCCTATGAGAAATCGGAGTACGCCCGCAAATAAACGCGGCTTTACGATCGAACTGGGGATCGGCGCAATCGCTGCGGCAATTGCGATTTCCGGCTGCGGCATTGCACAGCCGCCGATCGCGCAGACCCCGAACGTCGTGGCGACTCCGCAGCAAGGACAGTTGGCGGTAAGCGTCGCGGCCGCGCCTACCGTTGGTGAGGTCACACCGGTTTACGTCTCGGTTGCCAATGGCACCGACGATACGCGCTCAGTTGTGCCGAGCCAGGTCTTCGCCGTGAACGACACTGGCGAACGGATCGCACCCTTGCCGCCCGGCGAGGCCGCCCGGCAGGCCGGCAGTGCTAAGGAGCTTTCAGGCGCGGTGCAAAGCGGTGCCGTCAGCGGCGTCGGAGGCGCGGCCCTTGGAGCTGCTGCAGGAGCAATCGCGGGTACTGCTGGTCACGCAGGGGACTTCGGCTTTGGATCTCCGAGCTCCGGTGCGTTGATCGGCACCGCGTTCGGAGGCTTTTGGGGAGCTTTTACCGGCGCCAGTAAAGGCCAGGATCGAGCCGACTCGCAGGCCAATCAGCAGATCGATGCGCTCTCGCTCAAACCCGAGGAAGTACGCAGGAACTACACGGTCAGCGGCTACGTCTTCTTTCCCAAGGGACAATACAGCCAGGTCGAGATGCTGCTGGTGGATCGCGAGACCGGCGACACCCAAGTCGTCCGCGAACCGTGGCACTGAGATCCTCGCGCTTACAGCATCGACGAGATAATCACGATAGCGCCCTGCCCCTTGCCCTTCTCGGCCGGATCGCAAATCACCGCCTTGCTGCCGACGAACTTCAGATCCGTAGGGTCCATCAGGCCCGACGCGAATCCTCGTGCAATTCCTTTCTCCACTCGGTAGACGGTGCCGTCGCGCTCATTATTGTTCTCCGAAGCAAACTTGCCCGTATCCGCGATCATCAATTCGTCGCCGTATGAGCCGAAGGTCGACGGCGACCACGCGAAGCCCGACGGGCGGATAAAACCGACCAGGTAAACATCGTCCTTCAACTTGCCGTCGGCGCCGACCATGCCGATGCGGCCGACCTTCGCCGCAAAGCTTCCCTTCGCGCGCATCCCGACCAGCATCGTGCCGGCAGCTTTCGAATCGGACGAAGGTGGGAATGTTATCGTGGTCAGCTCGAATACGACCGGCTTGTTGTAGGTGCCGAATGCGCTCGCTTTGCCCGACGAGTCGATCGCGTAAATCGTCGAGTTGCCGTTGACCACCGCGAAGAGCTTGCCTGCGAAGGGTGATCCGGCCGCGCCAAATTCCAGGTCGCGGCACTCGGTCGCAGCCGCATCGGGCAGTTTTGCGAACGTACTCACCGCACCCGACTTGTCGATTCGTTCCACTTCGCACTGACCCTTGATCCCGCCGGCGGCGGCGAGGACGAACACGCTGTCCTGATAGGATCCGAATCCCGCGGGACCGATTGCGACTCCGGCCGGATTCTTAATCTTCGTCTTGTCTGCGAGCGCGGTCGCCTTGCCGGCGAAGGTAACCGTGTAAACTCCACCCGCCTGATCCGACACTACCATCGAGCCGTGGTTGTCTTGAATAAAGTACGGCGCTACGAGGCCGGGCGTCTTGAGCGCCTTGATCTCGAACGGGACTTCCACGTCGAGGCCCGCGCCCGACGCACGAGCGATCGAGTTGGTCAGCCCGGGCAAGGCTGCAATTATCACTGCGGCGGCACCCAACCTTGCGGCGAACACTGAAAGGACTGAAAAAATTGAAAAGTTACTTTTTCTTTTCGAGAAGTTCATCAAGTGCCTCGTTGACTGCGTACTTTTCGTTCGGATCGCGATCGTCCAGCTCTGACTTGCGGCGCGATACCCACTCGGCCAGCCCTACGGTCGCGGCCTCCTCCGGATTCGAGATCCCGATCGCTTCTGCCACGCGCATAAGCTGCGCGAACAGCTCGTCGGGAATTTCGATCTGAATTTTTCTGCTCAAGTTGCCTCGCTGAATACACTTCCACGCCGATTGTTCGCCCTTCCATATAGTCTTAGGTCCCCGCGGTCGTCAAAATGAATTCAGACGTGTCATTACCAGCTAAATTCACAGGCACCGTCATTGAGTACCTCGATCAGGGCAGGCTGAAGGCTGCCCTGGTCACGCGCGAACAGGAACGCCATCTCGCAGTGATCGATTCCGCCGGGCACGAACGACTAGTCCCGCGCGATCTGGTCCTGATGCGCCATCCTGACCGACGCGCGGATCGCGAGAACGTCGCGGAGGTGCTCGCGGAGCTCGATCACGAGCGCGCCGAGCTAGCCGCCGAACTCGATCTCGAGTTGCTGTGGCAAGTCGCGCAGGAGCAGAGCCGCAGTTTCTCGGCGGTGGAACTCGCTGATTTATTTTTCGGCAGGAAATCGAATGCGGCCGCCTCCGTGATGCTCGATGCGCTGCTGAACGATCGCACATACTTCGTTCGCCGCCACATGGACTTCCTGCCGCGCACGCCCGATCAGGTCGAGCGGCTGCGGATTCAGAACGATCGGATTCGGGCGCGCAGCAACGACTATCGTAAAATCCAGAAGCATCTGCGCGACGTCCTCAATGGCGCTGAGAAGCCGCCCGCCGACGAAGCGGCCGCACTGGTCGATGAGCTTTCGCGCTATCTCAAGAATCCGTTCACGCGCAGCCGCGACATGACGCAGATGCTCACGCAGGCGGCGCCCGACGTCGATCCCGCCGAAGCGGCTTTCGAAATTCTCGAGCGCCTCGGCGCACGGTTGCGCGTACCGCGCTTCGCATTTATCGCCGGACTCAAGGACGAGTTCAGCGACGCCGTCATGAAGGAAGCTTCCGAGGCGATCCCCGGCCCGCGCGCGATTTCCGACGGCGGATTCGCCGTCACCGTCGATGACGAAGATACCGTCGAGGTCGATGACGCTCTAAGTTGTGAGGCGCTCCCCGACGGCGGAGATGCGCGTGCGCGTGCACATCGCGCTGGTTGCGGATTTCGTCGCCAAGGGCGGGGCGATGGACAATGAAGCGGCTTCACGCGCCACCACCGTTTACCTGCCCGAGACGACCATCAGGATGCTGCCCGATCCGATCTCATGCCGGGCTGCGAGCTTGATAGCCGGCGAAGATCGCCCCGTCATGACCACCGACGTGCGATTGTCGGCCGACGGCGAGCTGATCGACGCCTCGATTTATCCCGCGCGAATCCCAATCATGCGCCGGCTCGACTACGACCAGGTCGACCGGATTCTCGAGTCGGGAAGCAGCGCCGATGACACCGCCGCTACCGTCGCGCGATTGAACGCTGCCGCGATCCAGCTTCGGCAACGACGCCGCACCGCCGGCGCTGTGCTCATGCAGCGACGCGAGGCAAAGGTCCGCGTGCGCGGCGACGACGTTCAAATCACTGTGCTCGATAACGCGTCTCCCGGCCGCACGCTGGTGGCGGAGTTCATGGTGCTGAGCAATTTCGTCGCGGCTCGCTACGCGGCAGCGAACCGGATTCCGATCATCTACCGCGTGCAGCCACAGATGGGTGGCGACCTCGCCTCGATGCGCCCGCGCCTGTCGCTGCATCCGGAATACCACGCCGGCATCGGACTCGACTTCTATGCGCAGTTGAGCTCGCCGATCCGCCGCTACGCCGACCTGGTCTTGCAGCGGCAACTGCTGGGTGCGCTTGCGAATCGCGACCACGACACTGCGATTTACACCGTCGATGAATTGCTGACCGTGCTGGCAGGCGCCGAGAATGCGGAAGCGTCGGGGCGCGAACTGGAACGCCGCGCCAAGCGTTACTGGACTCTGCGCTACCTCGAGCGTCACGCTGTCGACGGCCCAATCCTCGCTCACGTCGTACGTGAAGGCCAAAGCGCGGAACTGGCCGATTTCGCGGTGCGCGGAACCCTGCATGGCGCGCCGACGTTGCCGAATCAAATGCCGATAATGGTGCAGGTGAGCCGCGTCGATCCACTGCGCGGATGGCTCGCATTCGACTTCGTAGGACCCGCCGACGAAGCCTCGACCGGCGCGATTAGAACCGTCTGATTCGGGTTTTCGATTACTCACAAACTTCGAGCGCTGTGTGTGAACGCACCATTTCCCCTTCCCTCGAGGGAAGGGGAACAATCGCGGAGGGGCGATCAGCTTAGGCTGGTCCTACGATCGACGCGCGCTTCTGCTAAATGCTTCACTCCCGGCACGATGTCATTCATCGCGATGTACCACGGGGCGACTTCGTGCACGCGGACGTGGGCTGCGGTCGCCGCCGGGCCGACTTTAGCCTTCGCGTGAGCGCCAAGCATCGACTGAACTGCCAGCGACGCGCCCAAGATCAATCCGGCTACAATAGTCAATCGCATAATCTATCCTCGACGCTCACCCTGCTTCGACCTGCGCGCGCGACGTGCCGGAATTAGCCACGCCGGGCGTCCTTGCGGACGCCCTCTGCGTGACTCCCCTCTTCTCCCCCAGCGCCCCGCGTCCCCCCTTACGCGCGCCTGACAGTCCTACATCTCTTTGAATGCATCCTGCTCGAGACGCCACCTGTCGATCGATTCGATATTGAAGCGCCAGTCGCTGCCGACTTTGAACGCCGGCAGCCGTCCGCGCTTGAGCTGCCGATATATCGTCGAAGGATGAACCTTCAGATAGTCAGAGAGTTCCTTAACCGTCAGCACGTGACTGCTGTCATTTTTCAGCATCTATCAGCTCCCTCTTTCAGCTTCCCTTTTTTTACTGGTCGGATTAACCAAGCGAACCACGAGAGGGCTTATCGCAAGCTGCGTGCCGAGGGTGCGCGGACCTAAATGTCACACGAATAAAGCGGTCTGCGGCTAGAATTGAACGCCGCAGGCGGTAGGATTTTGCCACTGCGACCGAAAAATGACGGTCGCGCCATCAACGCGACGTATCAAGGCTCTTCGTCGCGTTCCTGGGACACTCGTTGTCCTATTGTGACTGCCTCGAGTCCCGTTAACTGCGAGTTAGAGCTTGCCGATCAGCTCGCGCCCGACCTCGCGCACGCCGTCGATCAGTGCCGCTTCGTCCGCGCCTCGCTGTAGCAAAATCAGCCGGCTCACGCCGAGATCGGCGTAGCGCTTCGCGGTGTCGCTTGTGACCTTCACTCGCGGACTCGGCGTGATGCTTATCTCCAATCCTCGAACCGGCGACCCGCCGCCTTGCACGCCACCCGCAACCCCTCGACGCACTTCGCCGTCCCGTCGAGATCCTGCGCGAACCCGTACCATCCTTTCGCGAGGCGCGCCGCCCGGCTGAACGCCTCCTTCGTATGCCCACCGAACACGATCTCCGGGATGCGGCTGCTGCACCGGCCGCGGCATCGCATTGACGCCCTTGAACTTGATCCATTTGCCGCTGAACTCCGGCTTCGGCATCGACCACAGCGCGATCATCGCCGCCAGCCATTCCTCCGAGCGCGCGCCTTTATGATCGAACGGCGCACCAATCGCGTCGAACTCCGGCTTCAGGTATCCGACGCCGATTCCGAAAATCAGCCGCCCGTTCGACAGCACGTCAGTCGAGGCGAGTTCTTTGGCGAGCACCACCGGGTTTCGCTGCGGCAATATGATGATGCCGGTGCCCAGACGAATCTTGGTCGTATGCGCCGCGACGAACGCCAGCGAGACCGCGGGATCGAGCATCGGGTAGTCGGCAGCCACCGGAGACGGCGGCGCCTGCGGGTCGGGCAGAATCACATGCTCGCCCGTCCACACGCTTTCGAATCCCGCGTCTTCGGCCGCGTGCGCGACGGCGGCGGCGCATTTGGGAAACGCACACGGTCCATTGTTGATTCCGAATAGTCCGATCTTCATAAACGACGATTACCACGACCGCGTGGATTCAGGCCAGTTTGCGGAGCCGCTTGGTTGACGCGGCGCATCACCCATCTTCATAATCGCATCGACTACGACTCTTTCCCGATGAGGCGGATGAGGCGGGCGCGCGATGAGATGTCCCCAGTGCGGTAACGAAAATCAGCAAGGCGCGGCGTTCTGCTCGCGATGCGGGACGCGGATGTTCGCGCCCAAGCCGTCGGCCGTTCGCGAGTACGCGCTCGCCACGTTCCGGCCCTCGCTATGGTACTACGCGAACGGATTCCTGGTCGGCGGGATTCTGATCGCGGCCGGCGGCCGCCTGCTCTACATCAAATTCCAACCGATCCAGGTGGCCTTCGTAGTGATCGCGCTCGGCGTGCTGACGTGGATCGTCACTATGATTCGCGCACGCACGGTCAATTGGAGTCTCACTTCCGATCGTTTGATTGAAAAGCGCGGGCTGATAGCGTCGCGCCGGCGCGAGATGGAACTGGCCGACATCCGCTCGGTCGAGGTCGACAAGCGCGTTTTCCAACGGATGTTCGGGCTCGGCGACGTCACCATCGCGTCCGCGGCCAGCGCCGACTACGCCATCCGTCTCCACGAAATCCAGGATCCCGATCTCGCCGCCGAAACGATTCGCAAAGCGCGCCTGAAACGGATGGCGTAACCGCGATGAGCAAACGACCCGACCTGCGCTACGAACGACGGCTGTGGAAACTCGGCATCGACGCTGTCGCCGGCGTCGACGAAGCGGGCGTCGGCCCGATGGCGGGTCCTGTAGTCGCGGCCGCGGTCGTGTTCGCGCCGGAAACCTTCATCAGCGGCGTGCACGATTCCAAGCAGTTGACGCACGAGCAGCGCGAGGAACTGTTCACACCGATCAGCGAGCGCGCCATCGCGATCGGCGTCGGCATCGCCGAGGTCAACGAAATCGATCGCCTCAATATCTATTGGGCCACGATGTCCGCGAGCCGGCGCGCGCTGTCCGCGTTGAACCTAGCGCCCGGCCACGTGCTGGTTGACGGCCGCCTGATCCCTGGCCTCGAACTCCCGCAAACAAAAATCGTCGGCGGCGATCGCAAAAGTTTCTGCATCGCAGCCGCATCGATCATCGCCAAGGTCACGCGCGACCGCATGATGGTCGATCTCGACGGCCAATACCCCGGCTACGGTTTCGCGCAACACAAGGGCTACTGCACCAACGAGCACATGCAGTTGCTGATAAAGCTGGGCCCCTCACCAATCCATCGCCGCTCGTTCTGGCCAGTAGCAGCATCCGCGCAGCGCATACTATTTTGATTTGCGCCATTGCCTCGCCCCACGAGGGGAGAGGCCGACGCTCGTCTTCGAGCGGCGGGTGAGGGACCAAATTCTCTGAGATTCCGGAATGTGCGGCGCAACAGACAATCGCGCCACACAGTAGTCCCTCACCCTAACCCTCTCCCCTCGTGGGGCGAGGGAACCAGACAAGCGTGAAACCCACCGCGGGTTTCACTACAATTAATCCATGGCGCTCGAACGCGATAAGCACACCGCTCAGCATGCGCTGCTGACCCTTCACGAGAGCCAGCTGCTCGACCTCTACCGGCGCATGACGCTCATCCGGCGCTTCGAGGAGAAGACCGCCGAGATGTACAGCCGCGGCAAAATCACCGGCTTCTGCCATCTCTATGCCGGCGAGGAGGCCGTCGCCGTCGGCGCGATCTACGCGCTCTACGACAAGGACTACGTGGTCTCGACCTATCGCGAGCACGGGCATTGCCTCGCCAAGGGCGCCGATCCGCGAGTCGTGATGGCAGAGCTGTTCGGCAAATCCACCGGCATCTCGCACGGCCGCGGCGGCTCGATGCATCTGTTCGATCAGGATCTGCGCTTCATGGGCGGATACGCGATCGTCGGCGGCGGATTGCCGATCGCATGCGGCCTCGCTCTCGCGGTCAGCTACAACGAAGGTCCCGAAGTCGTCTGCTGCTTCTTCGGCGATGGCGCGCTCCCGCAAGGCGCTTTTCACGAAACGCTGAACATGGCGTCGCTGTGGAAGCTGCCGCTGGTTTTCATTTGCGAGAACAATTTTTACGGGATGGGCACGCTCGTCCAGAACGCGATCAGCCAGGAGGAGCTCTACCGCTTCGCCGAGCCGTACAAGATGCCAGGCGTGCGGGTGGACGGGATGGACGTGCTCGACGTTTACGGCGCCACGATGGAGGCAGTCGCTCGCGCACGCGCCGGTGACGGCCCGTCATTGATCGAGGCTGTCACGTACCGCTTCCGCGGTCATTCGATGTCCGATCCGGCGGAGTATCGCTCCAAGCGCGAGGAGAGAATCTGGCAGGAGCGCGATCCGATCAAGAATCTGCGCCGACGCCTGCTGACCGAAAAGCGCGCAACAGAATCGAAGCTTGGCGAAGTCGAGAACGAAGTCGTCGCCACTATAGATGACGCGGTCAAGTTCGCCGACGAATCGCCCGAGCCCTCGATGGACGAACTGGGCAAGGGCGTTTACGCTTCGGAAGATAAGTAGCAATGGCACAGATCACTTATCGCGAAGCATTGAATCAGGCCCTGCGCGAGGAACTCGATCGCGACGAGCGCGTCTTCATCATGGGCGAGGAAGTCGGCTACTTCGGCGGCGCTTTCAAAGTCACCGACGGACTGCTCGCCGTCTATGGCGAGAAGCGCGTGCGCGACACTCCCATCTCCGAACTGACTATCGTCGGCGCGGGCATCGGCGCTGCGATGGGTGGGCTGAAACCAGTAGTCGAACTGATGACTATAAACTTCGGGCTATTGGCTATGGATCAAATAGTCAATAGCGCTGCCAAAATACATTTCATGTTCGGCGGCAAGGCCACCGTGCCTGTAGTCATTCGCGCGCCGCAGGGCGGAGGCCATCAGCTGGGCGCGCAGCACAGCCAGAGCCTCGAAGCGTATTTTCTCCACTGCCCAGGGCTCCGCGTCGTCATTCCCGCCACGCCTGCCGATGCAAAAGGACTGCTGAAGACCGCGATTCGGCAGGTCGATCCCGTGATGTTCCTCGAACACGAGTCACTATACGGCGTGAAGGGCGAGGTCCCCGAAGATCCCGAGTACATGGTGCCGTTCGGCAAGGCAAATGTAATCCGCGAAGGTAAGGATGTGACTATAGTCACTTACTCGAAGTGCGTATACGACGCGATCGCCGCCGCCGAAGTGCTCGAGAACTCGGGCATCGACGCCGAGATAGTTGATTTGCGTACGCTGAACCCGCTCGACATGGAGACTGTCGTCGCGTCGGTGAAGAAAACCGGCCGCGCAATCGTCGCATACGAAGGATGGCGGACGGGCGGCGCTGGCGCTGAAATCGCCGCGCAGATTCACGAGGCCGCCTTCGATTCTCTCGACGCGCCCGTCGTCCGCGTTGCCGCGCTCGACAGTCCGATGCCATACAACAAGCATCTCGAGCACGCTTCGCTGCCGAGCGCGGGTGACATAGTCAAGGCGGCGGAGCAACTGACCTAAGACTTGCTGGGCGGGAAATCATGAGCAACGAAATCACGATGCCCAAGCTCTCGGACACGATGGAGGAAGGCAAAATCCTTCGATGGCTCAAGCATCCGGGCGACAAGATTGCGCGCGGCGAGGCGATTGCCGAAGTCGAGACCGACAAGGCCGACATGGTGCTCGAGTCGTTCGAAGAGGGCGTGCTCGATCAGATCAAATTGAACGAAGGCGAGAGCGCGCCGGTCGGCGCCGTGATCGCGACGATGAAATCCGCGGGTGCGAAGGAATCCAAACCTCAAGCAAAGTCCGACGCGAAACCTGCTGCGGCAAAGGATTCCAAACCCCAGCCCCAGTCCGACGAAAGACCTGCTTCGGCTGCGTCGATGGAAGATCCGGGCACCGAAGCAGCCGCGACCACTGAAATGCCCAGGCCGATCGCGATGAAGCCGAAGAGCGCCGAGAAAAGAGACACCACCGAAGAAACCGATCTCGCCGTCAGCCGTCGTTACCGACGGCTCCGCCGGCGATTTGCATGTGCATCCTGCGATGTCTGCGAATCTGTCAGCGGCGCCGACCGCGATCGCCGCGCCGCCGCCGCATCCTGAGCCGTCAAAACCCGCGGTTGACGACGACGCTGGCGACGGCCACAAGCTACGCGCCTCTCCGCTCGCGCGCCGCGCCGCCGAGGAAGCCGGCATCGACATCTCGCACGTCCGCGGCACCGGTCCCGACGGACGCGTCACCAAACGCGACGTCGACAACTTCCTGCGCGAGCAGCAGCTGTTCAAGTTCCGCCGGCTGGTGTCGCCGCGCGAAGGCGCGCCCGGATCGCGCGAAGAACTGTCCGCGATGCGCAAGACGATCGCGAAGCGGATGGCCCTGTCGAAGCGCGAGATCCCGCACTTCTACGTCACCGTCGAAGTCGCGATGGAAGACGCGGTCCGCTTGAAGGACTCGCTCGAGGCGACCGAGCTGTTCGAGGAGACCGTCACCTACAACGACATCATCGTGAAGGCATGCGCACTCGCGCTCGGCCGCTACCCGCGCATCAACGCGAGCTACGAAGACGAAGGCATCGTCATTCATCCCAACATCAACATCGGAGTCGCTGTCGCGGTCGAGGACGGTTTGATCCTGCCGGTGATTCGCGAATGCGAGCGGCTGTCGCTGCTCGAAATCTCGCGCGCGGCGCATCGACTCGTCGCGAAGTCGAGCCGCGGCGGATTCACGTCCGATGAACTGTCGGGCGCGACGTTCTCGATCTCCAACATGGGCATGCTCGGCATCGAGCATTTCGCCGCGGTGATCGTTCCGCCGCAAGCCGCGATCCTGGCAGTGAGCGCTATCAAGGATCGACCGGTGGTGCGCAACGGACAGCTGGCAGTAGGCAAGACAATGATGATCACGGGATCGTTCGATCATCGCATCGTCGACGGCGTCGTAGCCGGCCGCTTCCTGCAGGAGCTAAAGCGCTTCCTCGAAAACCCGTCCAGCCTCCTGCTGTGAGCGGATCAGCGATCACGACGATGGTCTCTGCTGCCGATCGGCCATACCCTTTGGATCATTGCGAACAGGAACGCTGTAGTAAGCCCGAATAGCAGCATCCCGTTCAGCGCCTCCAATGCGCCCATCATTTGCCACCTATCTTTCAAGTACAGCGCGGCGTGACCGTAACTCGTCATCGCGCTGATCGAATACAGCATCGCAGTCCTGGCGTCGGGCAACGCGGCTAGAAACCAGTAAGCGGCCGCCCAGATGGCCCCCTCGATTCCGTGAAGGATCGTGGCGAGTAAGGACGTTACGGCCATGACGATCGCGAACTTGAACATGAATCTGCGGCGATCCACTGACTCGCCCAAAGTCTTAACAACACTTTCGCCGATGACTGCCAGACCGCATACGTGGATCACGACGGTCAGTACGATCAAGGGCAGACTCCATGCCCAGTCGCCGGTCCATGTGCCAACACCGGTTGGATGCATTTGTGACCCTCACGGTGAGTTAAGTCGCGGGCGCCCTCGAATCGGGACGCCCGCTCTCGGCCATGCGATCTGTCAGCTAGCTGGTAGCCTTGCCCTGCAACTGCAAAAGGCGATTCGGAATCTTCTGCGCCCAATAGTCCATCGCGTTCTGCGCATCGCCCCATTGAAACGAAGCCGCACCCTTGAGTCCCATGCCGCCGGCGCGCTGATCGACAGCCTCGGCCAGCAACTCACCGCTGACGGAATCGGTCACCTTCATTTCGGCTTCCGCGGATCCCACGAACGCGTAGCTGTCGGTCGCGAGCGACTGCGCCATATTGAGCACGCGGGCTTGCGGGACGACTACCGAAATTGTGCGGAGTCCGGGGACCGCGGTCGTCGCGTCCATCAGCGCTACTCGCACGGTCATCACCCCGGGGCCCGGCTGATTGACCAGGGTGAAGCTCTTGGAGAGGTTGGTCTGCAGTTGGTTGTAGAAGTATTCGGTCAACACCTGCTGATCGGCGGTCGATACCTTCGAATCAGCTGCCGCCCAGAACTCAACCGGCATCAGCTGTATCTTGGTATAACTGGCCCACTGAACATTGGGATTTATCCAGGCCAGCGCGGCGCCGCCTTCGGGGCCAGGCGCCAGCTTGGACGCGTCGGCGCCGAGGAATCCGGTCACTGCGCTGGGCAGCGGGCCGCCCGACTCGAGCGACTTCGCCGCGGCCGGCTGACTCTCGACTGTCGTCGAGCATCCCGAAGCCAGGATCGCGGCAGCGAGAGCCGCTGCGGCCATACCAGAAAACTTTTTGTTCCGTGAGTTCATCATCATCTCCCTCCGTAGTGCTCAGATTTGCTGATTTTCGGCGGCAAAGACATTGTACTTTGGTACAATACGTCGTCTGTCGATTTACCGCCGCACGATCTGCTGGTCATTGGGTGACATCTTTCGATCTGGATCGATAGGTCTGGTCGATGTGATTCGCGATATACTGAAAGACCTCGCGCCAATACGGCGGGTCGATTCCGTCCTTGTCTGCGGTCCGCACGATCACGACCTTAGTCTTTGGCGAGACGAAAATGAACTGGCCATAGGTGCCGATGCCCATATAGCTGTAGTCGCTCTTCCCCTGCGAAATACCCCACCATAGGTACTTATAGTAGCCGCCGTTGTCTTGCCACCGAGAGAAAGTCTCCCATGGACGATGGTCATTCGGATCTCTGACGGTGGATTCAGCTACCCAATGCTCCGGGACGATCTGCTTGCCGTCCCAGTTGCCATTGTTCAAGTAGAGTCGTCCGAACTTGGCCAGGTCGATAGCTCTCGCGTTGAGCAGTATAGGTGTTAGCTCGAAGCCGTCCTGATCGCTGTCGATACTCCAGGTAGCGGGATATTCCATACCGATATGCTTCCAGATTTTTTCCTGCAGGTACTGGCTAGGAGGCAGATGGGTAGTCCGCTCGAGGATCAAGCCCAGGAGTTCGACATTGAAGTTGTTGTAGTGAAACGATTGTCCAGGAGGTTCCATGATCTTCAGGTCGGATAGGAGTAGCTGCTTAAGATTAGGGTAGTAACCAGCCAGCACGAATTCGTCCCATGGGAAGAAACCGATCCGGTATTGAATCCCAGATCCCATCGCCAGGAGATTTCTAATCGTGATCGCGCCGAAGCCCTGGTCCTTCAGCTCCGGCAGGTAGTTAGTGATCGGATCGTCGAGACTCTTGATATAGCCCTCGGAGATCGCGATACCCACCAGTGCCGAGGTGACAGACTTCGACAACGACCATGCGGTGCATAGCGAGTCGCGCGCATAGCCATTGAAATAGTCCTCGTATAGGACCTGGTTGTCTCTGATAACGATGAACGCATGAGTGGCGGTCGATCGCAGCAGCTCAGACAACGCGACCCGCTTCACCGCATCGCCTTCTTTATATTCCACCGTATCCGGAACAGCATCACGGCGGCCCGGCGCGAAATGAAATGCGTCGGGCGCCTTGTCGATCGTGTGATACCCATAACGCCGGTAGTCGTCGGAGCGGGACGTGAACGGGAACTGCGCGCCCCACACGAGATAGCGGTAAAGGTAACCCGGTTGCGTCCAAGGGGCCGCACTGGCAGGCGCGGCGAACATCAGACCACCGGCAAGGCTTACCAACAGCGCGAGGAGCGCGCGATCGATGCGATGTCTGCGAGCTGCTGAAATCAAGTTGTATTGCTCCTCACCTTTTTGCGTCACACAGACGACACGTCCCCAATAGCACTCACCCTCATCCGATGCTCTAATGCGGGCAATGATCGTCGATTGGATTTATAACAACCCAACCTGGCTCTGGGGACCAATCCTGATAGCGCTCTTCATCGTCGTCGCATCCGGCGGGCTGCTGATCTTCCATCGATTGGTCCACGTCAAACTGCGCCGGGCTCACAATGATCTCGCAGGGTTCACCTTTGCAATCGTCGGCGTGCTGTATGCGGTGCTGCTGGCATTCATCGCAATCGCCACGTGGGAGTCCTTCAGCCGCGCGTCGGACATCGTCGAGGATGAATCGGACTATGCCGGCGGCATGTATCTCGACACCGCGGGCCTGCCGGATGCGAAAGCGAAAGAGATTCGCGACGCGCTGGCGAAATATGTCAGTGTCGTCATCGACGTGGAGTGGCCGATCCAGCGGACCGGCAGGACGCCCGACCAGGGATGGGAGCCGCTGCGAGAGATCGCCACCGCGATCGCGACGATTCATCCGCAGAATTCGGGCGAGGCCGTCATCGAAGCCGAGATGCTCAAGAGCTGGAACTTGCTCTACATCGCGCGCAGTGCGCGGCTGTCGGCGGTGCAGGGGCATATTCCGGGCGTCATCTGGGCAATAGTGTTTTTCGGCGCGGCGATAACGACTGGCTACACCTATTTCTTCGGCTACGAACATTTCGGCATGCACCTGGCGATGACGGCGACGCTCGCCGCAACACTCGGGCTGATCATCGTGATGATCATCGCGCTCGATTGGCCGTTCCGCGGCGAGATAAGCGTGTCGCCGGACCCCTTCATAATGACGCAGCAGTCGTGGGCGGAAGCGCCGATTCAAAAGAAGTAAAGTGCAAGTTACACCACCGGTTGTGGTCTGGGCGCTTACATAACACCAAGGGTAGTTTTGTTCCGTCAAAATTTCTTTCAGGAAAGTTTCTCCTCGACACTGAGGTCGTTTCCGGGAGATCCCGTTGGATCCGGTGCGTCCGGGCGGATTCGCGCGGCGCGCATGCGCTCGAGGGTGTAGAGCGCGCGGTACAGGTTGCGCTTGATGAGTCGTTCGTAGCGGACGATTTTGTCGATGTCGGAATCGCTCGGCAGAATGAAGGCGTCGAGCCCGGCGCGGCGGAACTTGTCGATCAGTGCGCTGGCGAGCGGCTTGAATGATCGTAACCCATGATGGCGGCGATTGCTTCGCTTGGGGTTTCAGTCCTAGCCGCTTGGCGGTCATCGTCCTCATCGACCCACGATTCGCGGCATTCGTAGCGCAATAGTCGGCGGATGCGCCAGCAGCATGCGGCGATCTCGTCGATCATGATTCGCTCGCGGACGGATTCGGGCTGAAATTCTTCGAGCAAAGCGTCGAGAAGTGATTTGAATTCCTCGGCGCGAGCGGGGCCATCGAGTACGGGGTTGACGACGTCGCAGGCGAAGAAGCCGTGCTTGAGGGCGTTGAGATGCATAGCGGTCTTGCCTTCGGACGTACGCGGGCCGGTGGATTTTTTAGCGTTGGCACGGCGGGCAGCGAGGCGGCGCGGGGAAAGCGCGGGCGGTTGAGGTGCGGGCGCGGCCGGCGATTGTGGAGTGTCTTGAGTGGTATCCATAACAGAATGGATAACACGCCGGGCGCGACGGGGCTCAGGGTGAACAGTTCATCCCTGAACTCGAAGGCGCAAGGTACGCGGCTAGAGCAGGTGTCGACAGCCTGTTTCCATCGCACTATGAAAACGCAGCGTTGCGAAGTGACACGTCAATGATTGGTATCTTTTTAATTCTATTCGTTGTCATTTGGATTCTCGCTGTCGTCATATTCGGCAGCGATCCAAGACCATCGCAGCAGGTCGCATCGAGAATTGCGAGAAAGGCTGGATGGCTGGGCGCATTGCTGGGTCTGCTAGTGCCATTGGGATCCATGGCGGTGCTGTATCTCTTTCAACGGACGCCGGACGCGGGAGAATGGCTCTTCTGGATTTGGCCCAGCTCTCTCGGATTGATGGCTCTTGAATATAGCCCGTCTGCACTGGGGGTTGTGTTAACTTTTTCAGTAGCGATCGGCTTCAACTTAATTCTTTACGCTGGCATCGCGTGGAGTGCCGCCTTCGTCTACGCGCAGATTTTCAGGCGCGCACCACAGTAAGTTCTGAATTCAGGCGAGAGACTTGGAATTTGGACCCTCACCCGCGCCGGAGGCGCGGCCTCTCCCTGATAGAGGACCTTTGCACAACTCGGCGCGGCGCTCTTCCCCTCTCCCGCGGGGAGAGGATTTAAGGTGAGGGACCTTGTTCAGCGCGCATTTTTCGCGCGCGATTCAGAATTCTGCTTCTGCTCCGAAAGCACACGGAGGTCAC
This sequence comes from uncultured delta proteobacterium, assembly GCA_963733715.1. Lineage (GTDB taxonomy): Bacteria > Desulfobacterota > Binatia > Binatales > Binataceae > Binatus. The sequence continues at coordinate 133,571 of CAVTEN010000023.1, read as the reverse complement.
GCAAATCGGTCCTGGCAAGGAGGTTTTGCACAACGCCGGGCCGGACCAGAAATCTTGAATCGCGACCGAAAAAATCGTTCGCTGAGTAAAGTCCCTCACCTTGAATCCTCTCCCGTCGGGAGAGGGGAAGAAGTCCAGCCGTGTTACGCAAAGATTTCCTGATAGAGAGAGGCCAGGAAGGAGCCGGGATTCTTCCCCTTCGGCTACGCTCAGGGCTTCGGAAGGTGGAAGCGGAGTTATCAAGAAGTGCTCTGAATGACACAAAACGAAAGCGGATGACTGCGGCCTGCCCTTACTCGATGGGTTGAATCGGGGAATAATAATTTCAGCAAATCTCTTGGAAGGACTTCATCTTGGCAAATTCTCGGTATGACCTTGTTGTGATTGGTTCTGGGCCTGGGGGGTATGTTGCTGCTATTCGGGCGGCGCAGTTGAAGATGCGCGTGGCGGTGATTGAGCGGGATCGGCCCGGCGGGGTGTGCCTCAACTGGGGGTGTATTCCTTCCAAGGCGCTGCTTAATTCTGCCGGTGCGATGGATACGATTCGCGGGGCGGCGAAAGAGCATGGAATCGAGACCGGCGAGGTTCGGTTTGATTTCTCCAAGGTGATCGCGCGGTCGCGGGCGGCGGCGGAGAAGCTGTCCAAGGGCGTGCTTTACCTGTTCCGCAAGAACAAGATCGATTACTTCGAGGCTGATGCTGTTGTTACCGGGCCGCATTCTGTTTCGCTCAAGCCTGTTGAGGGGAAGGCGGCGCCGGCTGTGGCTGCGCTCGAGGGCGAGCGGATTCTGATTGCGGCTGGGTCCGCCGAGAAACTGTTTCCCGGGATGAAAGTTGGCGACGGCGTCGTTACCAGCAAGGAGGCGCTGGTGCTCGATACGATGCCCGCGAGCGTCGTGGTGATTGGCGCGGGCGCGATCGGACTCGAGTTCGGATACTTCTACAGCGCGTTCGGCGCGAAGGTCACGATCGTCGAGCTGGAGAAGCAGATGCTGCCCGGCTTCGACGCCGAGGTCGCCGAGGAGTTGCGGCGCGCGTTCGTCAAACGCGGCATCACCGTGATGCTTGGGCATGGCTACAAGTCGATGGCGCGCAAGGGCGAGCTGTGGTCGGTCACCGTCAATGCGGACGGCACCGAAAAATCGGTCGAGGCCGAGGTCGTGCTGGTCGCGGTCGGGCGCACGCCGCTCAGCATGAACTTCGGACTCGAAAAACTTGGCATCGAGCTCGAGCGCGGCGGCTTTATCAAGGTGAACGATTCGTTCCAGACGACGCGTGCCGAGTATCTACTCGATTGGCGACGTGATTCGGCCGCCGCTGCTGGCGCATAAGGCGAGCTCCGAGGGAATCGCGGCGGTGGAAATTATGGCGGGCGTGCGCGAGCCCGGCTTCGACCTGCTCGCGATCCCGGGATGTATCTACTGCGAGCCCGAAGTTGCGACGGTGGGTCTGAGCGAGGCGGAGGCGAAGGCGCGCGGGATCGAGGTGAAGATCGGCAAGATTCCGTTTCGCGCGATGGGCAAGGCGGTGGCGATTGGCGAGACCGCGGGCTTTGTGAAAATCGTCGCGACCAAGCAGTACGGCGAAGTGATCGGATGCCAGATTATCGGACACGCCGCCACCGACATCATTTCGGAAGTCGTGCTCGGCAAGGCGCTCGAGACGACGGTGACGGAAATCGGCAAGACTGCGCATCCGCATCCGACGATGTCGGAGGCGATCATGCAGGCGGCTTTGGCGGCTGATGGGGAAGCGATAGACTATTGAGGAACCTGTCAAGAAAGTGGCGATGAAAATAACGCAAAGAAATAATCGCCTGCGCGGCGGGCGGCAGGGTGACCCCTGCACCCAGTGAGAAGCGCAAAGTTGCGCGCGGCGCGCTACTTTGCTCTCAGGTGCTCACCGTTGCGGAGATGGGGGTTGTCGATTATGACGACGCGCTTGCGATGCAAACGGCGATGCTGGCGGCGCGGATCGAGGGCAGCGTTGGCGATACGCTCCTGATGATGGAGCATCCGCATGTGTTCACGCTTGGGCGCGGGGCTGATGAGCGGTTCATCGTTGCGAATACAGAGGGCGTGCCGATTCGGCGGGTGTCGCGTGGCGGGGAAGTCACCTATCACGGGCCTGGGCAACTGATCGGTTACCCGATTCTCAAACTCGAAGGGCGCGATCGCGACGTTACCAAGTATCTGCGAAGTCTCGAGGGCGCGATGATCGATGCGCTCGCAAAATTCGGAGTCGACGCCGGGCGGCGCGACGGGATGACCGGCGTGTGGGTCGGCGCGCGCAAGATCGCGTCGATTGGCGTCGGCATCCGGCGCTGGACGACGTGGCACGGCTTCGCGCTGAACGTATCCACCGATCTCAGCTACTTTGATTCGATCGTGCCGTGCGGGATCGAGGGATGCCGCATGACTTCAGTATCCGAAGTGACGAATCGCGCGGTGTCGGTGCGCGAGTTCGCCGGCGTGATGCGCGAGAGTTTCGCGCGTGTGTTTTCGTTCAGTGAAATTGTTTCGCGCCCGCTGCACATACAGACTACGCCACAATTGACGGTAAACGATGGCTGAACGGAAGCATCCTGATTGGATTAAGGTGCGCGCGCCGGTGTCGCCCGAGTACTTTCGCACCAAGGCGATTCTCGGCGAGCTCAAGCTGCATTCGGTTTGCCAGGAGGCATGCTGCCCGAATATCGGCGAATGCTTTTCGCATCGCACGGCCACCTTCATGCTGATGGGCGACGTGTGCACGCGCAATTGCCCGTACTGCGCGGTCGCGCACGGCAAAGTGCGTCCGCTGGATGCCGACGAGCCGCGACGAATCGCGGAGGCGGTGGCGCGGCTGGGATTGCAGCACGTGGTCGTCACGTCGGTCGATCGCGACGACCTGCCCGACGGCGGCGCGGCGCATTTCGCGGCGACTGCGCATGCGATCAAAGCGAATCCGGAGCCGGCGCGCGTCGAGGTGCTGGTGCCGGACTTCCAGGGCGTGCTCGCCAGCGTCGAGACGGTGGTGGAATCGCCAATCGACATCTACAACCACAATATCGAAACGGTGCCGAGTCTTTATCGCGCGGTGCGGCCGGGCGGGAACTACGCGCGATCGCTCGACGTGATCCGTCATGCGAAGGATTCGGCGCGGCGGATCGGCAAGCCGATGTTCACCAAGGCGGGCGTGATGCTTGGGCTGGGCGAGACGAACGATCAACTGCTCGAGGTGATTCGCGACTTGCGCAGCGTCGAATGCGACATCCTGACGCTCGGGCAGTATCTGCGGCCGTCAGCGGATCATATTCCAGTGGCGCGGTACGTGCCGCCGGCGGAATTCGCGGAGATCAAGACCGCGGCGCTGGCGATGGGGTTCCATCATGTGGAATCGGGGCCGCTGGTGAGGAGTTCGTATCACGCGTGGGAGCACGTTCAGCAAGATCACTTGATTTGATGTGAAACCCATCCGTGGGTTTCACGCTTCCTTGGGCAGGGGTGACCCCTGCACCCAGTGTTCAGACAAAAAAAAGCGCGCCGCGGGACGTTTGTTCCGCGGCGCGCTTATCGTCGGATTGCAGTCGAACTGAGGTCAGCTTACCACTGTTCCTCGTGGAGCTTTTTGACCTCGTGGTCGCGGGTCTGCAGGTATGCGTCCTGAACGGCGCCGTAGAGATCGACCGCGTAGCGATCTGCTTCCTCGAACTGGTTCATATGCAGCGAGCGGTAGTTTACCGCTTCAGCCGCGCGCTGCCCGGTGCTCACGACCAGCGTTATCCAGGTCGGAAGCAGGTAGTCCATCGGATTCATCGCGCCATCCGCCACCAGACCGACTGTGTCGCCAATCGTCGATGGTCCAAAGAACGGCAGCATGACGTACGGTCCGGTCGGGATGTTGTAATAGCGAATCGTCAGGCCGAAATCGTTGGGCTTCCTTTCGAGCCCGAACCACTCCTGGGCAGGATCGAAAAAGCCCGCCAATCCGAGCGTCGAATTGATTCCAAAGCGGGCGACTTCGGTGCCGGCCTCGGCCACCTTGAGCTGGAATAGATTGTTGGCGAAACGCGGGATAACGCGGGCGTTGTCAAAGAATCGGCCGACGCCCTCGCGCACGGGCTGCGGCGCAATGAATGAATACCCTTTTGCTACCGGGCGCAGCACCCAATCGTCAAGCTTGAGGTTGAAGGTAAACATCGGCTCGTTGAACCCGGACAATGGATCCGGGGTGACCGCCTGGCTCTCGCCCGGCAGGGGCTGAACGGAGGCCGCCGACTGTGCGGCGGGATTCTGTGAGAGTGGAGCGGCGTCCTGGCTGAACGCCGGCGCCGCAAACGAAACGACCACGAGCAATGACGATGCGAGCATCGTCCAGAGCGCGCCTGTCCTTTCGATATGTTTCGAACCAGATCTCATTTGCGTCTCCATGGCGGTACCGTCCTGGATTCTTCTCTTTCAAGGTTATCTTTCCAGCCTGATCGAATCCATAGCTGCTAGTGGTTGGCGAGACTCGCGGCGAGGGCCGCCTGTTTAGCCTTCAAATCCTTGATCAGAGTATCGTAACCCTTACTGTTCATCACCCGATTAAACTGGTTGCGGTAGTTCGCGATGATGCTGATTGCGTCGACCGTTACGTCGTAGATCCTCCAGGTGCCGTCCTCCTTGAGAAGGCGGTAGTTCACGTGAATGGCGTCCTTACCGCCCGGTTGAACGATGTCGGTGCTGACCTGCGCGTATTGGGACCCGTCCTGGCTAACTTTCAGGAAGTTTACCTGCTGACCGCGGTAGTCGTTTATCTTGCTCAGGTAAGAATCCTCGATGAACGCGATGAACGCGTTGGTGAACTCCTGCTGCTGAGCGGGCGTGAGCTCTTTCCAATGATAGCCGAGAGCCGACTTGGCCATCTCTTTGAAATCAAAGGTCTGGGCGACAATCTGGCGAAGCTTGTCCTGGCGCTGGGCCAACGGAGAGTTGGTATCGCGCAGCACGTCGAGCGCCTGGTTGACGGTGTTCTTCACGACGGTCATCGGATCTTCGTCGGCCATTGCCGGAGCAAGGAAGCGCGATGGCGCAAGGCTCAAGACGAGCAGAGCCGTTAACGTGAATATCCCGAAAGCGCGCCGTCGCAGGAGTTGCTTGATAGAATTTGCCGTCATCATATTTTCCACTTTTCGATGTCTTCCTCTCTCGCGGTCACTTGTCCGATTTTCCAGGCTTCTTCGCTACGCTCGTATCCGAGCAGTTACAGTTTGCGTTGCTGTTATTGCCGGTATTGCTGGCGCCGCTGCTACCGGAGTTGTTGATCAATTGTGCAATCGCGTCCTCGAGGACAAAGGCCGACTGCGTTTGCTTAATCAAGCCGTTATCCGCGAGGTCGTGATCGCCCGGCCCGAGCTGGATAGAGACATATTTGTCGCCGATGATTCCGCTGGTCTTAATTGCTGCAATCGCCTGGTCGTCGATCTTCACGCCTTCGTTTATTCGCATCGCGATGAGCGCTTGATTATTCTTGATCTCGATATCCACCACCTTGCCGATCTGCACCCCTGCCAGTTGAACCTGATCCCCGACCTTCAAGCCTGAAATATTATCGAAACTTGCGTATAGGGTGTATCCCGGCGGAGGGAACAGCGAGATCTTGCCGAGCGAAATCGACAGGACCGCCAGGGCGACAATCCCGAGAATCGCGAAAATCCCGACGATAAGCTGCGTGGTTCTAGTTGCGTACATAGGTGGTTGTTTCAGCCCCCGAGGGCCGTTTCATTCTCCTCGCCGGACGATCTGCCCGCCAAAAACCGCTTGAAGACCTCGTCGTCAGCCGCCATCACTTCGGCCACGGTGCCGTGGAGACGGGTCCGGCCATTGTGGAGAAACGCGACGCGGTCGGAAACATTGAACACCTCGGGCACGTCATGACTGACCATCACGACGGTCAGGTGAAAATTCTGCTGCGTGCGCCTGATGAGTTCGTGAATCGCCCTGGTCCGAGCGGGATCGAGACCGGTGGTCGGCTCGTCGAGCATCAGGATTTTCGGGCGATGTACCAATGCCCGCGCCAGGGCGGCGCGCTTTTGCATCCCTCCGCTCAACTGCGAGGGGAACTTGTCATCCATGCCTTCGAGGCCCACCGCTTTCAGCGTTTCAAGGACGCGCTGGGCGATCTCCTCGCGACTGAGGTTGGTTTTCTCGACCAGCGGGAACGCGACGTTTTCGAAAACCGTCAATGAATCGAATAATGCGCCGGACTGAAAGAGCATCCCAAGTTTTTCACGCACCCGGTCCAGCGCTCGTCCGCTAAGTTTGGTCACGTCGTCGCGGTCGATCACGATGGTGCCCGAATCAGGCCGGAGCAGGAGGTTGAGATGCTTGAGCAGGACGGTCTTGCCGGAGCCGCTGGGGCCGACGATGGTAGTGATCTCGCCGGCCGGGAAATCGAGGGTGACGCCGTCGAGCACCTGCTGATTGCCGAAGCGCTTGTGCAGATCGCGCACTTCGATCGCATTGCCCGCGGCCGTCGCATCGCGAGTTTGTGCATCGGCTTCTCGATGATTGATTTCAGGTTGGCTCATGACGATTCAAATCAAATCGATACGCGTTATCACAAAAGTATTGAACCCAGAAAATAGTCGAACGCGAGAATCAGGACGCTCGACAGCACGACGGCTTCAGTTGTGGCGCGGCTGACACCCGTCGCCATCCGTTCGGCGTGATATCCCTTGTAGCAACAGACCCACATTACGACTACGCCGAAGACCAGGGCCTTGTAGAGGCTGATCATGATGTCGTGGCCGCTCATGTTGGCGGCGATACCGTTGAAGTACGGACCCGACGGCGCGCCCAGCAGGCCGACGCCGATCATGTAGCCGCCGAAGATTCCAATCACGTCGAATATCGCAGTCAGTAGCGGAAAACTGAACACGCCCGCGAGCATCCGCGGCGAGACCAGGTATTGAATCGGGTTGATGGCCATTACGGTGAGTGCGTCGATCTGCTCGGTGGCTTGCATCGAGCCGAGCTCGGCGGCCATCGCGGAACCGGCTCGCGCAGTGAGCATGATAGCGGCCAGCACGGGGCCCAGCTCGCGCACAAGAACGAGGGCAACGACGGTGCCAAGGGCGCCCTCGGAGCCGAAACGGCGCAGCGTGTTGTAGCCCTGCAGCCCGAGCACCATCCCGGTGAAGCCGCCGATCAGAATGATCAGGAAGAGCGAATCGGCACCGATGATCCGGATCTGCCTGATCGACAGCCGCGGCTTGAACGGCGGGAGGAAAACGTAAAGGACCGAGTACAGCAAAAACAGCACGAAGTCGCCGAGGTCGACAACGCCGTCGAGTACAAGAGCGCCGAGCCGCTCAATCATTTCAACGATCGACATCAGGCTTTTTTCAATTTTTAGTGGTGGGCAATTCCGAGCCGGGCCAAATGGCCTTGTGTGTGTGTGGCAGACCCGGCGCGCTCGAACTCGGCGAGATCGGCGATCACGTCGAGATCCAGCGCGGGCCCCGCCAGTCGCAGCACTTTAGCTGGAACATCGGCGGTGCGGCAATCGTCCAGATGGCGCACCAGGCTCATGCGGCCAAATCGAGTGGGCACGCAGTCAGCGGGCGAGCGGCATATGATGTTGGTACCGGAGAAGTCGCGCGAGGGAACCAGCACCGCGCCGCGTCCGGGGGGCATCGCGGCAAACACCGCATCGATGTCTTCGGCGGTGGTGAGCGGGATGTCGGACAGAACCGTGCAAATCGTGCGCGCGCCGCGGGCAATCAGCTCCGAGGTGCCGAGCGCGACGGCGACGTTGAGGCCGCGCGGAAATTCCTCGTCGATGAGGCGCGCACCGGCCGCGCGCGCCATCGCGAGCAGGCCGGCGTCGGACGTCACCACCGCGACGCTGGTCGGCAGCGGTGGCGCCCAGCGAGGCGGCCAGTACGTCACGAAACATCGCCTCGGCCAGCGCACGGCGCTCGCCCGGCGGCAGGACGGGCGCGAGCCGGGTCTTGGCGAATTCGAGTTGCTTGGCGGCAATCAGGATGAAGCGCACGGCGTTTCTTTATAACCTAGCAAACGAGATCATCCAACGGAAAAATCTGCAACGCAAAACTTGCGTCGGCCAGGAATCTGATCCCTCAACACAGTAAAAATTACTGGCTTCTTAGAGCCGATGGGAAGCGCTTGACCTCGTTCCCTGCGCGTTTCAACATAAATTGTAGATTTTTCCGGCGCTGGTCCGATCATTGCTCGATCTGGAGGCGCATAGGTCTGGGAGGACCGCACCTGATGAACCTGAAACGAACGAACCCGGCCCGGACCTGGGCAGTAGTCGCGGCTGGCGCGATGATCCTGATAGTCACTGGATGCCATCACAAGACCGTCGACGACTACCTGGCGGCGGGTGACGCGGCGATGCAATCGACCAAGCTCCCCGAAGCGGAAACGGATTACCAGGAAGCCGCCAAGATCGCGCCGAACGATCCCCGCGTCCATATCGCACTTGGCAATCTTTACGTCTTCGAGCACAAGCCATCCGATGCGCAAATCGAGTTCATGAAGGTGCTCGAGATCGATCCGAAGAACGCGGCGACCCATATCGCGCTCGGCAATCTGTATAACGATCAGAGCCAGCGCGGACTGGCGGAAAATCAGTACCGCGCCGCAGTGGCACTCGAGCCCGACCGCGCCAATTACCATCTCGATTTGGGCGAGGTGCTCAGGCTCGAAGCCAAAAATGGGGCGGCCGAGGATCAATTTCGCACCGCGATTGGACTCAGCCCCAAAGATGCGAAGGCGCATCTGGCGCTGGCGAATCTGCTGGCGGCGGAGCCGGGCCGCGCGACTGAAGCCAACGCCGAGTTCGACGAAGTGCGCGCACTCGACGCCAAGCTGATGCCGGCGCCTGCCTCGACCACGGCAGCCGTCGCGCCGCCGGAGGCTCCAGATACGACGACCGCGTCTGCGCCGCCGGCCGCAGGCGTCGCTCCGCAGATCAAGCCGCTTAACAAACTCTTCCTGTTGACCAAAAATTCGCCGGTCTATCAAAATCCGGATGCGACCAGCTCCACCATCGGACAGGTCCGACGCAAGAAGTATGTCCACGTCACCGGCGTCGCCGGCGACTATCTACAGATCAGACTCAAGAACGGCACGGTAGGCTTCATCCCAGAGTCCGCCGCGGAGTAGGTGCCTAGCCAGCGGGAACAATTTTTTTCGAGGTGATGGGCGATGGCTAAGGGAGATATCGTCACGCGTGAAGTGACCTATCAGGGACGCGCGTGCGCGCTGAAGGCGTATGTCGCCGAGCCGGCAGGGACGCTGTCGTCGCCGGCAGCGATCGTCGTGCAGGAATGGTGGGGGCTGAACGAGCACATCCGCGATATCGCGCGGCGGCTGGCGCGTGAAGGCTACTTCGCGATCGCGCCGGACCTGTACTCGCGCCAGGGCCACAAGGTCGCGACCGATCCGAACGAAGCTGCGCGCCTGATGGGCGGGCTGAAGAAGGAAGACGGCATCGCGGATCTCCAAACCACGGTGGAATGGCTGCGCGCGCAAAAGCAGACGCAATCGACCCGCATCGGCATCACGGGGTTCTGCATGGGTGGCAGCTACGCGCTGCTGTTGCCGTGCGAGAGCAAGGAAATATCGGCCGCGGCGCCGTTCTATGGCGAAATCCCGCCGGACGAAAAACTCCAGCACCTCAACTGTCCGATTTTTTACGCATACGGCGAGAACGACGGATGGATCCAGCGGGCGGACGTCGAACGGCTGACTGCGGCGCTGAAAAAATTCAACAAGCAGGGCGAGGTCAAGATCTACAAAGGATGCTCGCACGGATTTTTCAACGACACTCGCCCCGACGTCTACCGCCCCGAGGAAGCAAAAGACGCGTGGGAGCGAACGCTCAAGCTGTTCGCGGCGAATTTGAAGGGGTGATCGACGCGAGCGTTAGATAGTTACAGTTTCGATTCCCTCCAAATGACAGCCACCATGCCCCGCGATGCTCTGCGCCGTGCGCGCTGCGGTGTGTTTAGGCGCACGTCGTCACCCTACTTACTTCGCGAATCCTGCGGGTACCACACTGGTCCCATATCTCCCGGCCGCGCTGATTCGGATCGATTGTGCGGCGGCTCATGGAAAACAGCACCAGTGCGCAAAAACCGTCGCGTATAAGTTCTCATCCTCGACTCAGCACTATCGCGCTCGCCGCCGTCGTTGCCGTATTCATGGTGACGGCGCTGCTGGCTGCGACCGGCGATAACATTGCCGATGCGGTGCTCGGGCAAACCAACTTCTCCCACAACGGTCTCAACAACCCCGGTCCATCGAGCCTCGATTCGCCGAGCCAGATGGCGGTCGACCTGAACAGCACGCCCGAGCATCTGTATGTAGTCGACGGCAGCAATAACCGCATCCTCGGATGGAACGACGCCGCCAGCTTCGTCAACGGCCAGAGCGCGAACATCGTGATCGGCCAACCCGATTTTCAGACCACGCAATGCAACAGCGGCACCGGCTTGAACGACGTTGACGGCCTTGGTGCGGACAGCCTGTGCCTGCCGGGGGGAGTCGCCGTTGACGGCAACGGCAATCTCTATGTTGCGGACACGAGCAACAATCGAGTGCTCGAATACAATCAGCCGTTCGCGCAGGCAATTGCTTCCGGCTTCGTGGCGAACGTCGTCTTCGGACAAGGCGGCAGCTTTACCAGGACGATTTGTGCGCAGACGGCTGCGGGCCTGTGTTTTCCGCAGGGGGTCGCGTCGGACTCGAACAACAATCTCTATGTCGCCGACGCGGGCAACAACCGCGTGCTCGAATACAATCAGCCGCTGGCACCGCCCACTGGCATCAACGGCATCGGCGACGCGACCGCGGACCTCGTCTTTGGACAAGGCGCGACCGGCACCGACTTTGTCAGCAATGCTTGCGTCCTCAACAGTGGCAGCGCGACGGCGGTCGGAATGTGCAATCCGTTGTCGGTCGCGGTCGACGGTTCGGGAAACGTGTACGTCGGCGACGACGGCGATCATCGCGTGCTCGAATTCAATCAGCCGCTGGCAGCGCCCGATGTCCTGACTGGAGCCGGCGACGTCACGGCAGACCGGATCTTCGGCCAGGGGTCGAGCGGAACCGATTTTGCCGACGTCCTGTGCTACGACGGCAATTCCGGCGATCCCGCGCCGAGCGCAGACGGCATCTGCAACTTGAGCGGCTTGGCGCTCGATAGCGCCGGCGATTTGTTCGTCACCGACATCAATAACAGCCGCGTGCTCGAATATCTGAATCCGCTCGCCGCTGGCGGTGGATCGCCCGGGCACGCCGGGCAGTTCCGGCGACGTGACCGCGGACGTCGTCTTCGGACAGAATGGCAGCTTCATTACCGGTGCGTGCGGGGGAGTCGGCAGCGGGATTGCTCCCAGCGGCGCGGTGCTTTGCCAGCCGGACGGAGTTGCGGTTGACGTTTCGGGCGACGTGTTAATCGCAGATGCGTCGAACAGCCGCGTCCTCTGGTATGCGAATCCCGTTTCGTCGCCGCCTGTAGCCAACCTGGTGCTCGGACAAGCCGATTTGTTTCACGACGGAATCAACAATCCGACCGCGGCTGCGCTCCAGGCGCCTCAAGGTCTCGCGATCGATTCCAGTAGCGGACTCGACCGCCTCTACGTCGCCGACTCGGGCAACAATCGCGTCCTCGGATGGGCCAACGCCGCCGGGTTCACGAATGGCAGCCCCGCCGATATCGTCATCGGACAGCCGGACGCGCGCTCGGTCGCATGCAACGATGGTGTCGCCGTCGGCGATTCCAGCGGAGTCGGCGCGGACAGTTTGTGCAATCCGATGGCCGTGGCAGTGGACAGTGCGGGTCATCTGTATGTGGCCGACGACGGCAACAGTCGCGTGCTCGAATACAATGATCCGTTCGGCGCGGGCTCGCCGGCGGGATTGAGCGCCAACGTGGTTTTCGGACAAGACGGCAGCTTCACCGGCATCGCATGCGACCTCGACGCGAACGCTCAGACCATCAACGGCTCGACGATGTGCGTCCCCACAGGACTGGCGCTCGACACGGCGGGCGATCTGTACGTATCCGACTCCGGCAACAATCGTGTGCTCGAGTTCAATCAGCCGCTCGCAACGCCGAATCTCGCGACGGGCGCGGGCGATACGGTCGCCGACGATGTGTTCGGTCAAAAAGGAAATTTCGGCGGCGGAGTCTGCAATCCCGGGACTGGCGTGCCCACTGCGGACAGCCTATGCGGCCCGCGCGGGCTGGCCGTCGATCCGATGGGCAACCTGTTCGTCGCCGACCTTGAGAACACGCGGGTTCTCGAATTCAATCAACCGCTGGCGACGCTCAATCCAGCGACCGGCGCGGGGACACGACCGCGGATCTCGTCTTCGGCCAGGGGAGCAGCGGCACCAGCTTCACGACCGTCGCATGCGCCAGCTCGGCGGGAAACGGAGACCCGCTGCCAAGTGCCACCGACATGTGCCAACCGTTCGGCATCAGCCTCGACAGTACGGGGAATCTGTTCGTCGCCGACGCGGTCAACAATCGCGTGCTCGAATACAACCATCCGCTGGCGCCGCTCAATCCTGCAAGCGGCGCGGGCGACGTCACTGCAGACCTGGTCCTCGGACAAGGTGCGAGCGGGACCGATTTCACTGCCAGCTTATGCGCCGACTCTGCGCCCGGCGATCCCGCGCCCAGCGCGACCGCGATGTGCCAGCCGAAGGGGGTTGCGCTCGATTCTGTAGGCAACCTGTACGTCGCGGATGCAACCAATAATCGCGTGCTGCGTTTCGATAAGCCGATAGTGCCGTTTACAGGCCCGACACCGACCGCCTCTGCGACTGCGACCGGATCCACGCCGACGGTGACGCCGACTGCAACCGCAACCGCGTCACGCACCGCAACTGCAACGCAGACCGCGTCCCGGACCGCCACCGCCACTGCGACGACATCATTCACGGCGACCAGTACCGCAACTCCAACGGCCACTGCGACGCCGACTACAAGTGCGTCGCGCACTGCAACTCCGACTCCGACTCCGACCGCATCCGCCACGACGACCGCGACCAGTACCGCGACGCTCACGGCCACTGCAACCCCAACGTCGACGGCGAGCGCTACAGCGACTGGTACTCGAACGCCGACCGGCACCGCGACATCAACCTCGACAGCTACGGCATCCAGCACTGTCACAGCCACGACGACCATTACATCTACCGCGACCCAAACGGCGACCGGCACCGCAACGGCAACTCAGACTGCGTCCAGCACCGCCACATCCACGATGACCCCGACGCCGACCTCGACTTCAACGCCGACATCCAGCGTGACGACGACCGCGACTTCAACGGCTACCGCGACCGCGTCCGCGACTCAGACTGCGACTGCTACGGCCACCGCCTCTCCAACTGCCACATCCACCGCTACCTCCACAGCGACCGCAACTGCGACTTCGACCGCGACGCCGACTCCGACGCCTTCTGCCGTCCGCACTCCCGTCGCGACCGCAACCGCAACTCAGACTGCGACTGCGACCGCCACAGCGACGTCCACTCCAACGGCCACCCCGACTGCGACCACCGTCCCGGTCGCACTGAAGGTCTCGCCGCACGTTCTCAAGCTCGGCAAAGTCGTGTTCGGAAATGGCGCCGTCAGCAAGCCCAGGAAGATCACGATCTCGAACAAGAGCAAGACCACGCCCGTCACGTTTTCGAGCATCGTTAGCAGCGGCGACTTCGCGATGGTGAACGGATGCGGCGCGACGATCGGCCCCAAGTCCAAATGCTCGGTGAGCATTACATTCAAACCCACCACTCTCGGCAGTCGCGGCGGCACGCTCACGATAAGAAGTAACGCGAACAACTCGCCGACGCCTGTCGGCCTGAGCGGGATAGGCACTCAGGCAAAACAATAGGCGCGCGATCGTCCCCTTTCATGCGCTTGCGCCACCCCCCTGAGAGCAAAGTAGCGCGCCGCGCGCAACTTTGCGCTTCACACTGGGTGCAGGGGTCACCCCTGCCGCCCGCCGCGCAGGCGATTATTCTCCCACGGAGATTACGACGTTTGAGCAGTATGCAGCGCTAGCAAATCCAACTGCGGACCATTCAAATATATGAGACGACCCTCGTCGGGCGCGCGCTCCCGGAGCCATCGCGCGACGATCGACATCTCCTCGAGCTCGCCCCGCTCAACCGCCTTCAACTTGTATCGATCGTAATTGCCCGCGACGAAATCCCGCACCTCGCCAGCGACCTCTTCACTCTCCAGGCGCCGCGTCATCGCGAGCCGTCCCGACAACACGACATGCGCCGCGCGATCGGCGCCCTCCCCCGTCACGATCACAAGATTGTTCTCCGTCACCACTTCGCTTAGCCGGCTCGCGCGATGCGCCAACGTCGTCAGCGCTTCGAGATGATGCCGAAAGCGGGCAGCCTCCTCAAAGCGCATCGCGGTCGCGGCCTGGTCGCGCGCCCTCGCGAGTTCACCGAGAATCGGCCCGCTCCGCCCGCGCAAAAAACTAACCGCGCGACGAACCCGCTCCGCATATCCATCTGCCGTCGATACTCATGTTGCACGGCGCGGTGCAGTGACCCATCTGCCCGTAGATGCATGGCGAAATCTCCTCGCTCGGCGCGAGCTTGCCGCCGCATGTGCGCAGCCCGAGAATTCTCGACAGCGCGCGGACCGAATGCTCGATACCGCGGCGACCGATAAACGGCCCCAGATGCATCACGCCGCGCCGCGCGCTCATCTTGGTCGAGAGCGTCACGCGCGGAAATTCGTCCATCAGATCGACCTTGATGAAAAACGCGGGCGCCGCCGACTTCAGCATCCTGTTGTAAGGCGGTTTCAGCTCGCGGATCAGCCGCGCCTCGTCGAGCGCCGCCTCGAGCGGCGAGCGCGTCACTCGCGTCTCGATTTTGTAAACGTGCGAGATTAGCTCCGCTGTCTTCGCCCTCACCGACGCGCTGAAGTATGAGCTCACCCGCTCCCGGAGCCGCCGCGCCTTGCCGATGTACAGCAAATCGCCGCGCTCATTGCGCATCAGGTAGACGCCGGGCGCATGCGGAAGCGCGGCGATATCCTCCGGCGGCACGTGACGCTCGATTCGCCTGCCCGCAATTCCGCGATGATGATCGTCGAGCAAGCGATCGAGCCGCGTGATTCCCATCCGCTGCGCCATCTCGAGAAAAATCGACAAAATCTCCGCGGCCATCCGCGCGTCGCCGAGACCGCGATGCCGTCCCTCTTGCGAGAGTCCGAAATGTTCCGCGAGCAAATCGAGCCGGCGGCGCTTGAGCGACGGCATGAACCGTCGCGCCATCCGCAGCGTGCACAGAACAGGGTTGCTGAGCCCGATTCCAAAAATTCGGCGAAATTCAAAATCGAGAAATCCGAAGTCGAAGGACGCGTTGTGCGCGACCATCACGCGGTCACCCAGGAACTCGCGAAATGCCGGCAGCACGCGCTCAATAGGCGGCGCCTCGCGAATCATCTCGGTCGTGATCGACGTCAGCCCCGTGATGAACCGCGGCACGACGCCGCCCTGCGGCCGAACCAGTTGCGAGAAGGTCTCGGTCAGCCGCTTACCAACCATTCGGTAGGCGCCGATTTCGATGATGGCGCCGGGACCCGCGCGTCCGCCGGTGGTCTCCAAATCCACGACCGTAAACTCGGCCTCATCGAGGCCGACCCGCAGCCGATCGCTCTGCGCCAGCCGCCACTGCGCCGTGTCCGCATCGAAAATGAAATTCGGATCGCCGTCGAGCAGCTGACGAACCAGTCGCGCGCCAAGTTCGGGGTCCGATCCGACGCCGCTGAGCAGCAGTCCGATCAGTTCGCCCGCATCCGCACCAGCCGGCCGCGAGCACAGAAAATGATAGAGCTTCTGCTTGGCCGAAACCCCGAAATGAGCTTGATTCCCGCCCGGTATTACCGCTTCCTCCACCTGCCTCCTCCTTCGTCCTTTCTTCGCTTTAGCAGGAGCGCGTCGCGACCGCAACTTCGCCGCGGAGCGCGGAGAACAATTCACTCAATTGAATGTGAAACCCGCGGTGGGTTTCATTTTTCACTGCTTCCTTCGGCAGGGGTGACCCCTGCACCCGGTGATAAGAAATCGCGAAATGTCGAGGACGCCATTTCGCTCTCAGGTTCGGGGGGAATCGAGGTGAGGCGTTGAGGAGGTTCGAACCATGCCTCGCCCGTCGCTTCTAACTCCCTCGCCCCACGAGGGGGAGAGGGTTGGGGTGAGGAACCTTTGTGCGGCGCGATTGCCTGTTGCGCCGCACATTCTGGCGCGCAGCGCATCAGCGGCACAACGGTGTATAACGTGATCCTCCGATGCCCCGCGAAGCCACCGAAAAAAAACTCGCGCGCTACGTCACCGCGCAACTGAAGCGCCTCGCCGACCCGGCGAAAGCGCCTGCGATGGCCGCGTACATGAAGACCTCGCAGCCGTTCTTCGGCGTTCCGACGCCGATTCGCACCACGATGCTCAAAGAAATGGGCGAACGTTTTGCGCCTGTCGATCAGAAATCATACGCGCGCAGCGTGATGGCGCTGTGGAAGCTGCCGCATCGCGAGGAGCAATACTGCGCGATCACATTCGCTCGGCGCTACGAACATTTCATCACACTTGAATCTCTGCCGCTCTACGAACACATGATCCGCGAAGGTGCGTGGTGGGATTTCGTCGACGAGATAGCTGTGAATATGGTCGGCGCCGTGTACGGAAATTTCCGCGCGCAAACCCGTCCCGTCATCGAGCGATGGATCGACGACGACGACATATGGATTCGCCGCACCGCCCTGCTCTCACATATGAAGCACAAGAAGCAGACCGATGCGGCGCAACTGTTCCAGCACTGTCTCAAACTCTCGCATGAGCGGGAGTTCTTCATCCGCAAAGCAATCGGATGGGCGCTGCGCGAATACAGCAAGACCGAACCGCGCGCGGTGCGAGCATTCCTGACGACGAATCGCAAACGGCTGTCGAACCTCAGTTACGCCGAGGGCTCAAAGCATCTCGCCCGCCCGGGCGGACGATCCACTTAATTAGATGTGAAACCCGCGGTGGGTTTCACACTTCCCTCGGCAGGGGTGACCCCTGCACCCAGTGATAAGAAAATCGCGAAATGTCGAGGACGCCATTTCGCTCCCGGGTTCGGCGGGAGTGGGAAATTACCTCGCCCGTTACTCTACGGGAGAGGAGGCCGGCGGGCGCAGCCGCCGGTAGGTGAGGGTTCTTGGCCTCGAGCTACATGCGTGAAACGTCGCCGCGTCTTTTGGCCCTCTCGAGAGATCTTCAATCACGGAATGCTCTTGACGATCTTCCGATACTCGTCCTCGTTGAACGCGCGATGCGTCTCCGTCCGGACGTTGCCTTGCGCGCCGACCGTCAGCGCCAGTTGCGCCATCACGTCGTCGTTCGGCGCCTCGACGATGAACATCGAATCGTACTGTCCCATCATCGAGTAGAAATCCTTCACCTTGGCGCCGTGCTGGCTGAAGGTCTTCTTGGCCGCATCGACGCGGTCGGGCGAACCTCGAAGATGGTCGAGTCCCTGGTGAGTCAGATGGAAAAAAACCACGTAATGAGGCATCGCAATATTACCTCCGCGAGTATTTGCGCCAATATCCCACATCAGAAAGTTGGCGGCCAACCTGTCGACGCCGCCAACTCCCTATGGCTCGGGCGGGATCGGCGCGGTACAATGCTTATTCTGACAAGGAAGGTATTCGTCATATGGAACGCGTTGAATTGGCCCGCGAAATCGAAGGCGTCCAGGTCCCGGCCGGAAACAAGATGATGCTCGAAAAGGGCCTCGAAGCCTTTATCACGCAATCGCTCGGCGGAACCTTCACCCTGCAAGTTCCCGCGTACGGCGGCCTGTTCCGTGTCGCGGGCAAGGACGCCGACGCGCTCGGAAAGACTCCACAAGACGCGGGCGTCGTGCCGGCTTCCGGCGGCGGCGACCTCGAAGCGATGGTCTGGGAGCAGCTCAGGACCTGCTTCGATCCCGAGATTCCCGTCAACATCGTCGACCTCGGCCTCGTCTATGGAATGGAAGTGAAGGATGCCGACGACGGCACCAGGAAAGTCGAAGTCAAGATGACGCTGACGGCGCAGGGCTGCGGCATGGGCGCCTCGATCGCGACCGACGCGCGCCACAAGATCATGAGCCTGCCGGGCGTGTCGGAGGCCGACGTCGACCTCGTATGGGATCCGCCATGGACCCCGCAGATGATTTCGCCTGAAGGCCGCGAACGCCTCGGTATCGACTGAGAGCACGATGACGTTCCGCAGCACTGCCGCACTTGCGCTCGTAAGTTGGTATCTAGTCGTGCCGCCGTCGTTATCGAGTGTTTCGAAAGACAAGAACATTCCGGCGTTGTCGCGGTGGACAATAGTGCGCGCGTTCAGTGCGGAAGAAGCCTGCGATGTTGAGCGCGCCAAGTCGTCAAGGGGTGATTTAACTCTAGGTGAATATCGCGGGATGCCGGCGGAAGAAATATATGACGCGCAGTGCGTTGCGTCCGACGATCCACGCCTTAAATCAAAGTGACAACCAGCGCTGCCTCCAGCCGACGCGTTGACTTGGCTCACTGCGTCCGATAATTCTGTTCGTTCGGCATATCGATGTTTGCAATAGTAAAGACAGGCGGAAAACAGTACCGCGTCGGCGTCGGCGACCAGATTACGGTCGAGCGACTCGTCGGCGAGGTTGGCGCGGCTATCTCACTTGACCAGGTGCTTGCGGTCGGCGGCGATGCGCCGAAGATCGGCACTCCGGTCGTTGAGGGCGCGTCGGTGACGGCGAAGATCGTCCAGCAGCCGCGCGGCACGAAGATAATCGTGTTCAAGAAAAAGCGCCGCAAGAACTACCGCCGCAAACGCGGGCATCGGCAGGAACTGACTGTTCTCAAAATCGAGGAAATTTCCGCGGGCGCATAGTCGTCGCGCGAATTTTTTTATTCACTGCGGGCCGGAAGCCTGCTTATCAAGGAGCCTTTTTACAACCAATTCCAGAGGCGGAATCCTGAATCGCGCGCAAAAAAAGTTGCGCGCTGAATAAGGACCCTCACCTTAAATCCTCTCCCTTCTGGAGAGGGGAAGAGTTGGAAGGCCTTCGAGGAGACAATCCATGGCGCACAAAAAAGGACAAGGTTCGACGCGCAATGGCCGCGATAGTCCGGGCCAGCGCCGTGGTATCAAGATTTATGCGGGCCAGACCGTCAAGGCCGGCAATATCATCATCCGCCAGCTCGGCACTCGCGTGCATCCGGGCCGCAACGTCGGGCTCGGCCGCGACTACACGATTTACGCGCTCATCGACGGTGTGGTTAAGTACGAGCCGAAGGGTGAGAAGCGGCAAGTGAGCGTCGAGCCGCTCCCCGCCGGGATTGAAAGCACCGCAGGGGCGTCTGCGTAGATCGTTATCCAGCGAGATTAGCTGAAGCCCTGCGGTTCGCGCCGTGGGGCTTTTTGTTTTTTGTGTTGGATTCTTAAATTTTTTTTCGCGACTCGCGATGGAGGAAATTTCGATGCGACTAGGTTTACTCTCCGGCTATTCGGGCGCGCAGATGGGCCTGCCGATGGACACTATCCTCGAGGCGGAGCGCGCGGGCTTCGACTCAGTGTGGACGGCGGAGGCGTACGGCTCCGACGCGATCACGCCGCTGGCGTGGATCGGCGCGATGACCAA
This sequence comes from uncultured delta proteobacterium, assembly GCA_963733715.1. Taxonomy (GTDB): domain Bacteria; phylum Desulfobacterota; class Binatia; order Binatales; family Binataceae; genus Binatus. The sequence goes on along the minus strand of CAVTEN010000023.1, from coordinate 113,877 downwards.
AAAAATCCGGCTCGGCACCGGTATCATGCAGATGCCGGGGCGTACACCTGCCATGACCGCGATGACCGCGATGACGCTCGACGCGCTGTCGGGCGGCCGCTTCATCCTGGGTATCGGGCCGTCGGGTCCGCAGGTGGTCGAGGGATGGCACGGCGTGTCGTACGGCAAACCGTTGCAGCGCACGCGCGAGTACATCGAGATCGTCCGCACGATTCTCGCGCGCGAAGTTCCCGTCGAGCATCACGGCAAGGAATTCGATATCCCGTACACCGGTCCTGGCGCGTCGGGACTCGGCAAGCCGCTCAAGAGTATTCTGCACGGGCGCAAGGACATGCCGATTTACACCGCGTCGATCAGCCCCAAGGGAATCGCGCTCGCGGCGGAAATCGCGGACGGCGTGATCCCGGTCTGGATGAATCCGGAGCGATGGGACATCTATGATGCGCCGCTCAAGGAAGGCTTCGCGAAGACCGGCGGCAAAAAGAGTCTCGAAAATTTCGAGGTCGCACCGTTCGTCACCTGTATCATGGGGCCGGACGTCGAGAAGTGCCGGATGCCGGTGAAGGGGATGCTCGCGCTGTATATCGGCGGGATGGGCGCGCGCGCGAAAAATTTCTACAACGACTACGCCAAGCGGATGGGTTACGAAGACGTCGCGGGAAAAATCCAGGACCTGTTCCTCGCGGGCAAGAAGGCCGAGGCGATGGCAATGGTGCCGGACAAGCTGGTCGACGAGGTCGCGCTGGTCGGCAATCGCGAACGAATCGCCGACCGGCTCAAGGCGTGGAAGGCATCACCCGTCAAGACGATGCTAATCGGCACCGGCGATATCAACGCGGTCCGCGCGTTAGCGGAGATATGCTTGTAAGGGTCCCCTACGCGAGCCGCTGCGTCGTTTCCCCTCTCCCTGCAAGGGAGAGGATGAAGGTGAGGGTCCGAATACAGCGCGTGATTTTTTTCGCGCGCGATTCAAGATTCCGCCTCCGAGGGTTCTCTCCAGGGTCCGTCCCATTGGGTCAGTACGATTTCGTTTTCGATAACTGTATCCAATGGGTCTTTGTCGTCGTGGCTGAGTGTCGCAACCAATGCCGGCTTTGATTGCCCAGGGCAAGAGCAAAAGACTTCTCTGGCGAGTATCCGTCACATGTTTAGTCCTTTCGGATATCACCCTCTGGGGTAGCGGCAACCCTAGCCTGTCAGGAACTTACTTTTTCGTATGGCCCCTTGTCCTAACTCTGGGAGGAGTGATCGCGTTTCGGTCTTTTAGGGACGCCTGGCGAGATGGTGACTACAGATATTTCGCTGCGTATGTCGTCGCCGTAGTCCTGTTCGGATATGCACTTAATCTAGTTTCTCCATACGCATTAAGGCGCGCGCGTCATCAGCAGGAAATTGTACTAGATTCGTTCCTGCGCGATCCTCTTAATCCCAAATTTTCGGTGTCTGACAAAGGCCGACAAATGGCGATCCAGTTGCAAAAGGAGAGCTACACGATTCAAGGCGAAGACTTTACAGCTCCATTTAGACGCCTAGATTACTTCCTTACTAACAATCAAACCAAACAGAACTATGACCTTGTATTTGAGGTACGTGAAACACCTCAAATTAATCTCCTGCGCGATGATTTGGACGGAATATCGCGGTTTCATTACAAGTATATGCCAAGCGAGCACAAGCAAGCAGAATGACTCGTATTCGGAATGAGCGATTCAGACGCGCCAGAAGCTTGTTACATAATCAAGGGCAAGAAAGACCCCTGACAACGAAGACCAATGCCTCCGCAATGAGAGGGAAAGTGTGAAGCCAGTCAGAACGCTGCCCACAAGGCGATCGGCGCCCCGCGCAGGTACTATAGTAATTTAGCCGCTATGCGATTTATCGATGAAGCCAGGGTATTCGTGCACGCCGGCAAAGGGGGCGACGGTGCGATCGCGTTTCTGCGCGAGAAGTACCGGCCGTTCGGCGGGCCGGCGGGCGGCAACGGCGGGCGCGGCGGCAGCGTAATATTCCAGGTCGACGAAGGCCTCTCGACGCTGCTCGATTTCAAATATCAGCCGCGACTGATCGCGAAAGACGGCGAGCCTGGCCGCGGCAAGGAACAATACGGCCACGGCGCCGACGACATCGTCGTGCGAGTCCCGCCAGGCACGATCGTCTTCGACGAGGAAAGCGGCGCGACGCTCGCGGACCTCGTGATGCCCGGTGACACGGCGGTTATCGCGCAGGGTGGTCAGGGCGGCACCGGCAACATGCACTTTGCCTCATCGACGCGGCGCTCGCCGCGAATCGCGACTCCTGGGACCGCGGGCGAGCAGCGCTGGATCCGGATGGAACTGCGGCTGGTCGCGGAAGCCGGCCTCGTGGGACTTCCGAATGCAGGCAAATCGACGTTGCTGACAGCGCTCAGCGCGGCGCGCCCGAAGATCGCGCCCTACCCTTTCACGACGCTCGCGCCCAATATCGGCCGCGTGTCGATTCCCGATGAGAAAAGTTTCACGCTCGCCGATATTCCCGGGCTGATCGAAGGAGCGCACAAAGGGCTTGGGCTGGGGATTCGGTTCTTGCGGCATATCATGCGCACGCAGCTTATAGTCTACGTGCTCGACGCGGCGGACGATCCTGCGGCTGCGTTCACGACTGTGCGCGGTGAGATCGCTGCCTTCGATCCAGTGCTGGCGCAGAGACTGGCGCTGGTCGCGCTCAACAAGATCGATCTCCTCACGGCGGCCGAGGTGACCAAGATCGTGCGCAAGCTTCGCAAACTCACCGGGCTCGAAGTGTTTCCGATTTCGGCGGACAAGAGCGAAAAGCTGGCGCCGCTGGTCGCTGCGATCGCGCGAATGCTTCATACGATGGATCAGCCGGCGCATGTCCCAACTGAACTATAAGGAATCTACCGTCGCGCGCGCGCGGCGCGTAGTGATCAAGGTCGGCAGCGCCGTACTGTCCGACGTCGACGGCCTGCGCGTCGACGTGATCGAGCAGCTCGCGGCGCAGATCGAGTCCGCGGTGTGCGCGGGTAAGGAAATCGTGATCGTCACGTCGGGCGCGGTCGCTGCGGGACGCGCGCGACTCTCGAAACTGCAAGGCGCGACGATCGCGGCGCGACAAGCGGCCGCCGCTACCGGGCAAATCGATCTGATGTCGGCGTGGGCGCGCGCTTTCGACGGTCACGGCCGCAGTATCGCGCAGATTTTGCTGACCCATCAGGATTTGGCGGAACGCCGGCGCCGTCAAAATGCGACTCAAACCATCACCGAACTGCTCGGCGCGGGCGTGATTCCGATCGTCAACGAGAACGACACCGTCGCCGTCGAGGAAATTCGGCTCGGCGACAATGACGTGCTGTCTTCGCTGGTCGCGAGCCTCGTGCAGGCGCAGCTACTGATCATTCTAAGCGATGTCGATGGCGTTCTGACCGGCGACCCTCGCGAGCGTGCCGACGCGCGCCTGATTCCCGTGATCAACGATCCCGAAGCCGAGATGCGCGGGCTGGTGGCCGAGAAAGCCGGTCCTCTCGGAGTCGGCGGGATGGCGACCAAGTTGAAGGCGGCGCGGCAGGCAGCGCGTGCAGGAATCGCCGTGATTATCGCGCGCGGACGCGAAGCTGGAATCATCACCGATGCGCTCGACCCGGCGCGCGAAGCGGGCACGCTGATCGTGCCGGCCGGGGTGCGGCTCAAAAGCCGGAAGCATTGGATTGCGTTCGCGCTGCGGCCCGCGGGATCGCTCGCGGTCGACAAGGGCGCCGCCGACGCGCTCCGCAATCGCGGGCGTTCTCTCCTGCCGTCGGGCGTGCGCGAGGTGCGCGGAGATTTCGGCGGCGGCGACTGCGTGAGCCTGCTCGATCCCGATGGCGTCGAGTTCGGGCGCGGGCTGGTGAATTATCCGGCGTCGGATGTGCTGAAAGTAGCCGGGCGGAGCTCAACCGAAATCCCAACCTTGCTGGGATATAAAGTTGCCGACGAGATTATCCATCGCGACAATTTTGTGCTGATCAAAGAGATCGCGTAGCGCGTTGGGAAGGGTAAATCACTTTATATGAAGTGAAACCCCTCCTGGGTTTCACGCTTCCCTGGGCAGGGGTAACCCCTGCACCTTGGTAAGTTAAGAGCGTCGCCGCCGGGTATGTCCGGCGGCGACGCCATTCTCGCTATTGGGGAATTATCGTTCCGAACAGTCCGTCTGCTTCGTGGTTCAGACCTGCGCTGAAGAATAGCGTGTCCGGCGATGACGTCGTTCCATTCGAATTCAAGGCGCCGCCGAACGTCAGCGACCATAGCCCGTCGTTCACCAGCGGTCGGCCATCCGTGCCCGTCACCGAGCCGAGCCATTTACCCGACGTCGGATCGAATACGTTGATCACGCCGTCACCGAAATTCCCAATGAGTATGTCGTTGGCGAATTGGCCGAAGGTCGCCGGCGCCATCGCCTGGCCCCACGGCGAATTGAGATGGCCATGCTGCGCGAAGCGAGTGAGCAGGATGCCGTCGGTGTTGAACACGTCGACGAAGCCATGCCCCGGCTTGTTGACCGGGTCGTGCTTCGGGGCGTCCTGCTGCGCATAGGTCACCCAGATATTCCCATTGATATTCTGAATGCCGAACGGTGCGTAGCCGGCCTGCAACTTCGGATCGGTAAACGTTCCTGTCAGAGGAGGGTTGGGTGATTGAAAATTGGTGTCGAAGACATCAACTTTCCCGGTGCGGAAATTGGTCGCATAGAGAAGCGGTCCATTCGCGGCGTTCGCACCCAGCGCGAGTCCCTTGTACACGGCGCCAGTGGGGGCACCACCCTGGGAGTTGTCGACCACGATGACGGCAGAGAGAGGATCCGGTATTCCGGGAGCGACCGGTGGATTTACATTCCATGCCTCGATGGTGCCGTCCTCGGTGTCAAAGATGAAAAGCGACGGACCGAAGTTAGTGCCACCGATGATGATTGGGAACGCGCCACTCGCGACAAAGAAGTTGGCGATGATTCCGGTCGGCGTCCCGGGTGCCGTGCTGGGCGGCGGCGCCGGAATGATCACATGTGGAAGGGCCGCATCCACGACTGCGTCGGCGAAGTAGAGAGCTGAAAAACCGGCGTTGTTCTCGTTGATCCAAAACGGACTCAGACCGGGGAAGAACGCGAGGCCCCACGGATTCAGCAAATTAGGATCGGTGACCTGGGCCAGTCCCGGGATGTCAGAAATCAGATTGGTTTGTGCGTAGCCTGTGCCCTTACTCTTGGCATGAGCGTGACCTGCTATCGCAATCAGGAATCCGAGAGAGATACACAACGTAAGTAGTCTTCTGGTGAGTTTCATGTGACTTCCTCCTTGAATTGGCTGGATATCAGCCAGTACGTACATCTGGCGTGCTAGACGACTCATCGTTGGCGCGAGACATTCGGGCGTCAAGATAAAAACATTCAATGCTACTTCGCGGAGTTTATTTGAGCGGCTTCGAAATATATTCTCAATAGCAACAAAGATGATTTGCGGAATCGGATGACGATCGAGACCGACACTATCGAGGCACTCGAGCGGGCGCGGGCGGCGGCGCCGCGGATGGCGCTGGCGACGACTGCGGAGAAGAATGATTTTCTTCGGCGGCTGGCAGCTGCGATTCGCGACTCGCGCGCGGAGATTATTCGAGCGAACGCAATCGACCTCGATCGCGCACGGAAGAGCGGGCGCGGCGGTGCGTTCGTCGAACGGCTGACGCTCGACGACAAGCGAATCGAGGCGATGGCCGCGGGCGTGCTTCAAGTCGAGGCGCTGGACGATCCGGTCGGGACTGCCATCGAGAAATGGACGCGGCCTAACGGCCTCAAGATCGAAAAAGTCAGGGTGCCGATCGGCGTGATCGCGATGATTTACGAATCGCGCCCCAACGTCACCGTCGATGCTGCGGCGCTGACGCTGAAAGCGGGCAATGCGGTGGTGCTGCGAGGCGGCAGCGAGGCGCTCAGCAGCAACGGATTCCTGGCCGGATTGATCTCGCGCGCGTTGAAGAATGCAGGGCTGGATTCGGACGCCGCTACTTTTATTCGCGATCCTGATCGGGAAGTGATCCAGGTCATGAAGCGCAGCGGCGATCTGATCGATTTGATAATTCCGCGTGGAGGCCAGTCGTTGAAAGACGCGCTGGACGGGTCTGGCGTGCCGCTGCTGCCGCATTTCGACGGCATATGTCACACCTACGTCGATCGTGCTGCCGATCTGAAGATGGCGGAGGAAATTTGTATCAATGCGAAATGCTCGCGGCCTTCAGTCTGTAATTCGATGGAGAAATTGTTAGTCCATCGCGCGGTCGCGGATAAATTCCTGCCGCCGCTCGTCGCGCGGATGATGGCGGCTGGCGTCGAGATTCGCGGCGACGACGCGACCCGAAGAATTGTGCCGTCAGTGCGCGCGGCGACTGACGAAGACTGGGACGCGGAATATCTCGACCTGATACTGGCGGTGAAAGTCGTGGATTCGGTCGAGCAAGCGATTGCGTTCATCGCGCGTCACGGGTCACATCTTGCGGATGCGATCGTCACGAGCGACGTGGCAACCGCCGCGCGCTTTGAACGCGAGGTCGATTCGGCTACGGTTTATGTCAATGCGTCGACGCGTTTCACTGACGGCTTCGAATTCGGATTCGGGGCTGAGACTGGAATCTCGACCAATCGACTGCACGCGCGCGGGCCGATGGGACTCAACGAATTGACGACCTATAAGTACCTCCTGCGCGGGAATGGACAAGTCCGCGCCTGAACGCGGCGCGAAATCAATCACATGCGGGTAGGATTGTACGGCGGCAGTTTTAATCCGATTCATCTCGGGCATCTGCGCGCGGCCGAGGAAGTTCGCGAGGCGCTGAAGCTCGACCTGGTGTACTTCATTCCGGCCGCGTCGCCGCCGCATAAACAGTCAAGCGAGCTGGCGCCGTCAGAGCATCGGCTCGCGATGGTTCGGGCGGCGACCAAGGGCAACCGGCATTTCATGACGTCGGACGTCGAGATACGGAGGGCCGGGAGATCGTTCACGATCGACACAGTGCGCCACTTCCTGGCTACCCTGAAACAGCCCGCCCCGCTGTACCTGATGATGGGTGCGGATCAATTTGCCGAATTGGATTCGTGGAAGGAACCGGAGGAACTGACGCGGCTCTGCAATTTTGCCGTTCATACAAGGTTAACCGAAGGGGAAGAGGGTCCGGCGCGAATTTCAGTTGCCGCGCTCAAACGGTTTGGCTACACTCAGACAGACGATCACTACGTGCATTCGAGCGGACAAACGCTATCTTTCGTCGACACCACGTTCCTCCCTATTTCAGCGACTGAAATTCGCGGCAAACTGCAACACGGCGAATCGATCCGGTACCTGGTGCCGTTCGACGTCGTCGATTACATCCAGCGCCACTCGCTGTATGAGGATCGCTCTGCTTAAACTTTCGCGTTCATTTTCATTCCGATCCAACCATCCACCGACGGCGAACACGCCGGCCAATCGCGGTCAGATTTCTTGACAGCACTGAAGAAGGCAATCGCCGCAGCCGAAGCGGCGCTGGAAAAAAAGGCCTACGACCTGGTCGTGCTCGAAGCCGAGCATCTCAAATCGGTCGCAGATTATTTTCTGGTGGCGACCGGGCGCTCCGACGTCCAGGTGCAGGCGATTGCACGCGGAATCGAGGAAGCGATGGGCAACGCGGGACAGCGTCCGCTCGCCGTCGAGGGGATGCATCATGCGCACTGGGTGGTGCTCGATTACGACGACGTCGTGATTCACCTGTTCTACGAACCGGCGCGCGAGTTTTACCGGCTCGAGACCAACTGGATCGACGCGCACGAAGTCAGGCTGCCGGAGCCCATTCGCAAACAAGCTGAGGAGTTGCGTATCCGCGCGATGGGATGAGAGTTCGCGCCCGCGAGGCGCTCGATCAAGCCTCGCGAATCATGTGCGAGATCCAGACCAGGATGACGGCTCCGATGGTCGCGACGAGAATCGCGCCGATGGTGCCGTTAGGCCCCGCCACGCCGAGGGCACCGAAGATCCATCCGCCGACGAGTCCGCCGACCAGGCCGAGGATGAGGTCGCCGATCAGCCCGAAGCCTGCGCCGCGAACCAGCTTACCGGCCAGCCATCCCGCGATGATTCCGATTATGATCGCACCAAGCATTTGATCGCCTCATCTCGTTTTTCACTGTCGCGATGGCTCTCGAACTACGGAGCGTGATCGCTACTTTTTTTGTTCCATCGGAACGCCGCAGCACTTGAGCTGGCCGGTCCCGCCCTTGGTGACGATGACCTGCGATTTGCAGTTGCTACAGATATAAACTTTGCCGAGCTGATTTGCCATTCGTGGATCCTGATCCTTTCGGACGATTAGTCTTTAAGTTTGCGCCGAGAGTTCACGCGCCCCTGAACAACGGTTTGCGCTTCTCGAGAAAAGCGCGCACCCCTTCGGCGCGGTCGGAAGTCGTTTGTAGCAGGGCGTACAGATCTTCCTCAAGCCTGATGCCCTGTTCCAAAGTCATGTCATAGCCCTTGAGGACCGCGTCCTTGACCATCCGCGCGGCGAGCGGCGCGCGGCTCAGGATAGCCTCGGCGACGCGTCCGCTGACTACGGCGAGATCAGCAGGGCTGTTGGCGAGATAAGTGACGAGACCGGCGCGCATCGCCTCGTCGGCTCCCAGAGCGGCCCCGGTGAGCATCATGCGGAGAGCGTTGGCAGCGCCGACAAGGCGCGGGAGGCGCTGCGTCGCGCCGAAATGCGGCATCGCGCCGCGCTGGACTTGCGTGATCGCGAAATGCGCGGAGGAAATTGCGACGCGGATGTCAGCCGCCATCGCGAGTTCGAGGCCTTCGTCGAAGGCGTCGCCGTTGAGGATCGCGACGGTCGGCTTCGACAGCACGGCCATCGATTCGACCAGGCGCGGATCGACGGCGTCATCGAAGCCGATACAGAACGCGGAGCCGGCTCCCGTGAGCGCGAGTATTCGGGCGGCGTCGTCGTCCTCGACATGCTCGAACAGTTCGAGCAGCCGGACCGCCATCGCGGGCGTGAGAATCGCGCGCGCGCCGGGGTAGCGAAGCGTCGCGCTGACGCATCCGCTGGCGAAGGAAACTTCGATCGTGCCGGCGGATGCCGTGCGGGCGGCGCGATGTGGCCGGGATTTTTTGGCGGTGCGCGGCGTCAGACGCCTCCAGCGGGCGCGCGCAAATCTTTGCGCAGAATTTTGCCGAGCGGGTTTTTCGGCAACGCGTCGATGAACTCGATGCGTTCGGGACGCTTGAAACTCGCCAGCCGCGATCGGCAGAAATCCTCGAGTTGCGACTGAGTCGCCTTCTCGCCTTTTCGCACGACGACGAAGGCTTTGACAATTTGGCCCCATTCGACCGAAGGCACGCCGATAACGGCGCATTCGTCGACCGCGGGATGGCTCATCAGGACGGTTTCGATTTCGGCCGGAGCGATATTCTCACCGCCACGGATGATCATGTCGTCCTTGCGGCCTGCGAAGAACACATAGCCGTCGTCGTCCAGCCATCCGAGATCGCCGGTCGCGCGCCATCCGTCGGGCAATCGCGCGTCATCGTCGCGGCCTGCGTAACCCTTCATGATGCGCGGGGTGCGGATGATGATTTCGCCGACCTGGCCGTGCGGAAGAAATTTACCGTCCTCGTCGCGGACGCGAATCTCGACGTCGGGCAGCGGCTTGCCGATCGAGTTGAGGCGTTTGAGCTTAAGTTCGATCTCCTCAGGAGTGCCTTCGATCCGGTGATCGTCGGGGCCGAGCACGGTCAGCGACGACGTCGTTTCAGTCTGCCCGTAGGCGTTCACGAAGCCGACTTTTTTCGGGAAGACTTCGATCGCGCGACGGATCACCTGCACCGGCATCGCCGCGCCGCCGTATGCGAGATTGGTCAGCGTCGAGAGATCGGTTTTCGCGAACGCAGGCTCGTCGATGATCTGTTTCATCATCGTGGGAACGACGAACGCATGCGTGACGTGCTCGCGAGCGACGAGATCGAGCCATGCCTTGGCGTCGAACTGCGGCATCACGATCACCTTGCGGCCGGTCCAGATGTTGGTCATGTACGCCGTCGTTCCGGCGATGTGATAAAACGGCACGCACACCAGCGCGACCCCGCGATCGGTGCCGTCGGCCATCTCGACATTGGCGGTCACGTAGGCGGCGAAATCACGGAAGCGCAACTGGACGCCTTTGGGCAGCGACGTGGTCCCGCTCGTGTACATGAGAATCGAGATGTCCTCGTCCTCGACTTCCGCCTCGGATTCGTCAGGCTCGGCCTTGGCGACCATGTCGGCAATTCGCGGCAGTCCCTTGGCACCGTCGCCCAGCGCGACGATTTTGCTCGCGCGGAGCCGCGGCTGAATCTTCGCGATCAATTCGAGATAGCGATCGCCGACGAGCAACGCTTTCGCCTGCGCCGTGTTGATCATGTACTCGAGCTCGGCATCCTTGGCGCGATAGTTCAGCGGCAGGAATGTGAGCCCGGCCTTGGCGGCCGCGTAGTAGCATTCGATGTAGAGGTCGGAGTTGGTGTCGAGGACCGCGACCACATCGCCGTGCGCGAGGCCGAACTGTTTGAAGACCGCGCACAGGCGGGCGACCTGGTCGTTCAGATCCGCGTAGGTAAGGCGTCGCGCGCCGAAGACCAGGATTTCCTGGTCGGGCACGATTGATGCCGGGATCGTTACGAAGTTGACGGTGTTCACAGAGCGCTTCCTCTCTTCCAGAGCCGGTGTTCGAGTTCTAGTCCTTGTCGCAGAGGCAAATCGAGGCCTCCCCAGACGGCCAGCTTGAGTATTGCGGACCGCTCGCGGCTGACGCGTGCAAAGGCGCGCGCAATCGCGAGGGCGCGGCGATCCAAATCGGCCAGGGGAACCACTTCGGCGACCATACCTACAAGTAACGCGTCTTGAGCGTCGATCCAACGGCCCGTCAAGCAGAGGTCGAGCGCGCGGCCGAGGCCAAGGCGGCGCGCGGCGGTCTGCGTGCCGGCGACCCCGGGGATCATGCCGGCGCCGGTTTCGGGCAAGGAGAGGCGCGTGTCGTCGGCGGCGATTGCGAAGTCGCACAGGAGAGCCATCTCGAGTCCCCCGCCTACCGTGTAGCCGTGGATTGCGGCGATAGTCGGGATTGGTAACGCGCGGAGCATCCCCCACACGTCGCGGCGAAATCGGACCCATCGCGCGACGATCGGCGACGGCGCCATCCCGAACTCTGCCAGATCGCCGCCAGTCGAGAAGGCTTGACCAGCGCCGCGCAGGACCATCGCGCGAACATCGCGATCGTCGTGAATCGCGGCGAGGATTTGAAACAGCGCGTCGCGCATCGCCATGTTGTAGGCGTTGAATTGCGCGGGACGATTCAGCGTGACCCACGCGACGGGGCCGCGCTTTTCGTAGAGAACCGCGCTCGAGCCGTTCGTTTTCGAAGACATCGGCGCGGAGCCGTCAGATAGACCGCAGATCGGCGCTGTCACTGCTCGCGATTGCAGGACGACCGCGCTCATAGACGACGCGACCCGCGACGATGGTGATATCGACGGTGAGGTTCATCAGATCGGCGGGCGCGAGGGTGGAGGGGTCGCGCGGCAGCACAATCAGATCGGCAAGGTAGCCGGGCTCGATCTCGCCGGCGTCGAGCCGCGCAAGGCGAGCGGCCTCGGTCGTGAAGAGCGCGAACGCATCAGGCATCGAGAGCGCCTCGGTGGGTCCGAGCGCGACACCGTCGATGGTTGTGCGAGACGCTGCAGCTACGATTGCCGCGAACGGCTTGGCTGGAGTGACGGGCGCGTCGGTCGCGCCGACGAGATGGACGTTGGCGTCCTTGAGACTGCGCGCGCGATAGAGATGAGGGACCAGGCCGGGCTCGGCGGCGTACTTGGGACCGCGAAAATAGATGAAGCCGGGATTGGTGACGACCCACACGTTGGCGGCCATGAGCCGGTCGATGTAGTCGGGCGTGATGATCCCGCCGTGCTCGATGCGAAACCGCGGCATCTCGCGCGGTCCGGAGAATTGCGACTTGGCGGATTCGATCGCCGCGATTGCCTCTTCGAGCTCCTCGATTTCGGTGACGTGAAAGGCGCAATCGAGACCGCGCTCGAGCGCGTGGCGAACCGGGCGCGAGAGGCCAGCCGTGTCGTATTGATAACCGGGCATAAACTTGGCGCCGGCCAGCGAGATTCCAGCGGCGCGGGCGATCTTCTCGCATTGATCGGCAGCGTCGAGATGCTGGCCACCGATCATCACGCTCACGCGCTGGCATATCGCGTTCGATTGCGCGAGCTTGGCGAATTGCTCGACCTCGACCGGACCGTTGCGAGTAGTGGCGTCGGTGAAGGCAGTCACTCCGGCGGCGGCCATTTCGCGGCTGATGATGCGCGCGCGCGATTCGGATTCGGCGGCGGTCACGAGCGGAAGATGATCCGACAGCCACGTTTCCATTCCGACCACGAGTCCGGTCAGCTTTCCGACGGCGTCGCGAATCATGTTGGCGCCGAGCGGCGGCGTGAAGTCGGGAGCCTCGAGCCCGAGCACCGCGATCGCTCGCGAGTTGAGCCAGGTCGCGTGGAGAGTCTGATGGCGCAGGCGCAGCGGATTCTTCGGCACCGACGCGTCGAGCTCGGCGCGCGTAGGCCCGCGATTGTCGAGCATCATCGCTTCGTCGCATCCGAATGCGCGCATCCAGTTGCCCGGCGGCGTCTTGCCCGCGGCGAGCCGGAGATCAGCCAGCAGATCGGCGACGGTACGGCATCGCTGAACGGAGATTCCGGTGGCAGCGGCAGCAGCCTCGCGAAAATGGATGTGCGAATCGATGAAGCCCGGGGCGACGGTGCGGCCCGCGAGTTTGACCAGATGAGTTCGCGGGCCGACCAGCGGTTTCAAATCCGCGAAAGGACCGTGCGCGACGATCGCACCGCCGGAGATTGCAACCGAGTCGCTGCCGGAATGGCCGAGGACAAGACCCTGGTGCAGAACCAGATCGGCTTTCCCGGACGCAGCTACCACCAAGTTTATGCCTTCGTCGCCAGCATTCAGGCGTGGCGGCGTATTGAGATCCTAGTCGGAACTCGGGAGCGGTTTCGCTTCTTTGATCTTCATCACGACCTCGCAACACTCGAGGCCGCCGTCACCGGCCTTGTTGCACAGCACCTCGGTGCCGCACGCTTCGCACATGTAACGCTTACCGAGCACGTTAGCCATTTGATGCACTCCTTAAAAACAGGCCGTGTGGGCCCGTGTGATAAACTTAAAGTATCGCTTCAACTCGTCAAGCTCTGCGCAAACGGCAAATCCGACACGATTGCCGCGCCGCCCTCGCCCACTTTCAATTCCGTGCCGGGCGTCCATGCGCTGTGATGCAAAATCCCAAGCCCGATCGCGCCGAATCGCGGCGAGCGTACGGCACTCGTCACACGGCCGACTTCCTTGCCCGCGAGAGTAAGGACAGCACCGGCGGCTGGCAAGCCCTCATTATGAAACTTAAGGCCGAACATCCGTTTTTTCAAACCGCCCCGCGCAGTCGCCCGCTCGATCGTTTCCTGCCCGAGGTAGCATCCCTTGTTGAACGAGATCGCGCGATTCAAGCGCGCCTCGAGCGCGATCGTCTTGTCGGCGGTATCGACGCCGACGCGCGCGACGCCGTTTTCGATGCGAATAGTTTCGAGCATCGCAGCGTCGATGCGGCGCGAACCCGGCGCCTTCGAAATGATTGCGGCCATCGTCGAGTCAATCGAATCGCGCCGAGCTATGACGGATGCCGCCGGTCCGCCGTAGCGAGGCAGGCTGCCGACAAGTGCTTCGTCGATCACGTTGAAGCTCCACGCAGCGAGCGACGACGCGCCGGTCGCATCGAGGGCGGCCGGTCCTTCGACGTCGATGACCGCGAGATCCGTGGGGTCTTCGAATTCCACATCGTCGGCGACCAGTAATTTTTCGAGATGCGCGCGGGTGCGCTCCCATGCGTCGGCGTCTATGTCGAGAATGAGCGAATCAGGCGTCACCCAGATAAACGCATCGGCGATCACGTGCGCATGCTCGGTAAGAAAGAGCGTGGGCAGGATGGCGCCGGGGCGGGCGCCCTTTACGTCGGCGGTGCACATCCCGTGGAAGAACGACGCGCGATCGTCGCCGGTCACGCGGACGAGGATTCGGCCGTCGAGCGGGAGGACGCCCGCGTTCGGGCGATCGGATGTCTCGAGATGTGCCACGATAAAATCAAGATACTACAACTAGGCGATGTTGCGTATCGGGGGGAGACGCATCCGCGGCGTCTCCCCCTCAGCTGAACTAGAAGGGCGGCAGGCGAGGCGCGGTGGTCGCCTCGACGTGACCGTGACCTGCGGCGTTTGCGATTTGCTCGAACGCGTACGCAAAACCCACCAGCTTGTCGTCGTCCCAGGCACGGCCCAGCAGCTGGATGTTGATCGGCTGTCCGTCGTCATTGTATCCCACCGGGAAGATGACGGTCGGGATACCGTTTGACGCCGACGGCGTGTCCATGCGGCCGAAGCTCGCAAGGCTGCCGCCGCCGTCGTTGAGGCTGATGTCGCTCAGCAGACCCGGATAGACGACAGCGTCAACCCCGAGTCCATCAGCTCCCGCGGTGTCCATCCAGGTTTTCGCCGTAGCCTGGCGCCCCCTCAGATAGTCGCGCCAGGCTTGGACCTGCGCAGGCGTCAACGGGGCAGACGGCGTGGCCGAGCAGGTGCTCGCGGCGGCCCGGACGTATGCGACCTTCTTCTGTGAGCAATTCACGTCGACGGGAGTGTTGATCGCGAAACCCTGGGCCGCCAGCTCGGGATGACTGCCGATGTACAGCCACCATCCCTCGGACACTCGGTCGGTGGTCGGCGACGGCGGCGAGGGCGGCGCGTCGGTGCCTCCCACCGTCACGCCCATCGGGACAATCGTTGCGCCGGCGGCAGTGAAGTATTGCAGCGCGGCCATCTCGGCGCCTGTTGTGTTGGTCGTCCCGAACGGATCGACCCAGGTCGACGCGATGAAGCCGATCCGCTTGCCCTTGAGCGCATTCGGATCGAGCAGCGAACGCCAGTCCGCAGGAGTGTGCCGGCCGGGGGCAGACGTTTCCGGATCCGCGGGATCGGTCGCAACGACGGCATTGAGAATGTCGGCCAAATCGGGAACCGATCGCGCCATCGCACCGCCGAAGTCGGTGAGGTACGTCAGCGGCATCACGCCGGTGCCGCTCTCGAGGCCATTGGTGCCGCGCAGAGTCACGAGGCTCGCGGCGCTCGCGGGACCATACAGCGAATCTCCCGTCTGCGATCCCATTGCGCCAGCTGCCAAGCTCGCCGCCAACGCGCTCGCGGGGCCGCCGCTCGACGCGATCGACGACTTCGACAGATTGAACACGTTCCAAACCTGTCCGAATGCGTCGTTCGAGTAGTTGCCACTCGTCGCGTATTCCTCGAGAGCGCCCTTGCCGATGATGACCGCGCCCGCCTGGCGAAGCTTCGCTATCTGGAACGCGTCGTGTGCGGGTTGAAATCCCGCGAAGGTCATGCTGCCGTTGGTGGTCGCCATGTCGAACGTGTCGTAAAGGTTCTTGACCACGATTGGGATGCCGAGCAGCGCGCCTGACGCGCCTCCTTTGCGCGCGGCGTCAGCGGCCCGCGCCTGATCGATCGCGTTGCTCGCGACGATTTCGTACGAATGGAAGCCAAACTGGCCGGTGTCATAGGCCGCGATCCGGTCGAGATACGCCTGCGTGATCTTCTCCGAGGTCACGACGCCCGACTCCATATCGGCGCGCAACTGCGCGATCGTCTTCCCGACCACGTCGTACTTCACCGGAGGTGTCGGAAAATTCTTTACCGGCGGCACCGGCGCCTGGGCAACCTCGAGCAGCTTCTGGTTTTGCTTCGTCGGTGTGCAGGCGGCGTAGTTGAAGCCGTTAGCCGTCAGCGCTGCGACGTCGAAGTTGTCGATCGAGCAAACCTCCGCCACCGACAGATCGGAGATCTCCGGCGCTGCTGCAAGCCCGGTTGCAGTGCCTTCGACCGCCGCTTGCACTCCCGCCGAGGTCGAGGCGGTGACCCTCTGTCCCAGCACGATGAAGTGCAGGAGCGATCTGGTCGTGCCCGGCTCGAGCGTTATCGTATTCACGTAGGCCTGGAAGTTTCCCTCGTGGCCGACGTACGAGATCGGATTGTTAAAGGTGTCGACCAGCCAATTGCCCGCGAAGGTGATGGCTCCGTCGAAGGGGTTAGCCGCCGTGCTCGGCGTTCCTATTACCGTCACCTGCGGGCCGCCGACCAGCGTCGTCCCGGCGAGCGTCGTGGCAACGTCCACCCACGCGTCGGCCGCGGTAACGACAGTGTCGCCACTCGACGTATTGACGATCGCACTCGACCGGCTCGCCGGCGACGCGCCGATACCCGACTGTCCGCCGAACGCGACTTTGATCGTCACCGGCGAATGCGTCGTGTTGGTGAAGCTGTCGAGCCATCGGCCCCAGTTGGCGCCATTGTTGATAAAGACGGAGCGTGAGATCGTCACGCCGCCGAGTCCTATGGACTGCGTCGTCGTGAAGCGGCTGACGCCGTCGAACTGCAAGCCGAAGCCGCGCATGAGCTCACCATTGTAACGCAGATCGGTCGAGCCCGGCTGAACCGCCGTCTGCACGAGGACCTTTAATCCGCCGAAGCCGTTGATCGATGTGCTGAAGGTCCCTGCCTGACCCGGTGCGACCTGCGTGGCGCGGATGCTTCCCGTGTCCACGTCCGGCAGCGCGTCGTCCTGGATACCCCAGAAGGTGCCGTTGGCGTCGGCGACGTAGTTGAATGCGCGGGCCGGCCCCGCGATCGTCAAAGCAATTAGCGAGAGAGCAATCAATAAGAAGTTAGCGGTGATGAGTGGCTTAAGAACACGACCTAGTCTGACCATAATCTCCTCTGCAAATGTTAGAGCGCACAACAAAAGTCCACGATCCCGCCGTCACCGTCTGAGGTGCACTCCCAGCAGCGTCGGTACGGGTCGCGGGTTGCCTCTCTGGCAACTTATGTGCCAAATCATCCGCGCTGGAGCGTAAGTTGGGTGTCTTTGGCTTTGTGAAAATCAAGTGCGTTTTTCGCAGTCTTGGCGTGAGAGACAATTTCTGACTGCGGAGTCCGCAATGCACAAAAATGATTCTGCGGCGACTAAGAGGGCGGCATGCGGTGTTCTCACACCGAGAGGGCGCATAAAAGAGGTCCGAGCCGACGTTACTTTTTGGTTAGGTTTAACTGCGCGAATTTGAATATAGTCGTGATATCCGGAGGGGGCGGAATTTTATGGGCGCATTTATCCTCGGTCTCATTGTCGGTGCCGGCGGGGCTCTCGCGCTCTTCATCTATGACGAGGGCGAGATGTTCCTGAAGCTCTCGCGTCGGATTAAACAAACGGCAGAACGCTACCGGGAAAACCCGTAGCCCTGTAGGTCGAGAGGGGTGATCGATTTCGTCGCGCATCGAAGTAACGCGCGTATAGCGCGAACCGGATCTGTCTCCGGGCAGATCGCGTCGGCGGTTTGTATGCTCGCGCTGGTTGCGGCCGGAATCGGGCCGCGGCAATCCTTCGCGCAGGACGCACAGGCGCAGGCGCTCGAGTTGAGCGACCATGCGTTCGCGATGCTCAATGCGATCAATGCGTCGTCCGCGAAGCCCGGTCCGATCCTCGCGCCCGCTGCGAGCCTGGCCGGCGACGCGCAAACGCTGTCGACGGCTCTGGGTGCGCACGATAATGCCAGCGCCAGCGGCGCAATGACGTCGATACTCAGCGATCGCGACAAGATAGAAGCCGCGGCGAAGATTGCGGGCGGGCAATATCCTGAGCAGTGGACAAGTATCAGGGAGAAGATCGCGGCACTGGAAAAACAAGTGCCCGCATCGAAGGGGCCCATCGCGCGTAGCGAGGTGCCCGAGTCGCATGCCTCGTTTGCGCCGCCGCCCGGAGAAAAAATCCCCGCCGCGCCGAAGGTCGAGATCGCGTCGCGGGTTTTCAAGGCCGGAACAGTGCGGGTGAAAGGCTTCTTTGAAGGTACCGATCTCAAGTCGGCCGGGATTTTCGACGGCGACACCAAGAGCAGAGACATCGACGTCGCGAGCACGCCGGGCGAGCAGCGAGTCAACTTCGATTTCTCGATCGAGCAGCCTTCGCCGACGCAGTCGATTCGCGTGGCCGACGTTTACGGGCGCGAGGCGCAGGCGCTGGTCACTCCGGACCCCGCGGCGATCGGCCCGATGAAGGGCAGCGAAGAGATGATTGAAGTCGATCCGGGCGCGAGCGCGTCGTCGCGCGGCGAGGCGGGGCCATTGGCAGAAAGTCCGCTCGCGTCGGCGGGGCCCTCCAAGGGTAACAACACGGCAGAGATTGCGCGGCCCGGCGATGCGCTCTCGCCGTCGCGCCGTCATATCGACGCGAACTCTTCGCTCGGGCCGCTGACCAACGTGCAGATCAACGTGATCGATGCCGAAGAGTTAATGTCGGCGCCCGGAAATGTCGAAGTGGTCGGACAGATTGCGGGGCCGGGCGTGCGTCATGCGGGCGTCTACGTCAACGGCCGGCTGGTCAAGCCGATAGCGGTAAGCGCGGGCGGCTACAGCGCTTTTGATCTGACGTTCCCTATGCCGGCGGGCAGCGACGCGAGGATTCGCGCATACGGCAACGGCAACAGTTTCGTCGAGGCGTCGATCGACACGGTCGGCGGCGGCAGCGGGATGACGGAATACGGCAATACTCCGATGTACGCGGCGCCGTACGGGGCTTACCCCGCGTATCCGCCGTCGCCATACTACCGGCCGAATCCGTACGCCTACGCGAATCCGTATGCACCCGGCTACAATCCATACGCGCCGAATCCGTATCCATATGGATACCCGCCGCCGTATGGCACGCCGCCCCCGTCGAAGCCGTGGTACAGCAAACTGTTCCACTAGTGCGCGCGATGAAACCTCGCCACGCAGCCGCGCTCGCGCTTGTGGGCTGGTATCTGATGACTCCGCCCCTTGGATCAACGAAATGTTCGAGCGTACCGAACGATAGCCGCGTATTTATCGTAGGCTGCCAAGCCAAGATTGAGTCTCAGGCACCCCTTCGAGAGTGGAAACGGGTGCAGGACTCGCAAGAGTTTGAAAATAAAACGGATTGCGAGCGGGCGATTTCTAATGATTGCCATCGCGAGGTTGAGGCGGACGGGACGTCATCTCTCGAAGGTGAACTGTGCATTACGAAGTGCATCGCGAGCGCCGATCCACGCCTCAAGCCAAAGTAAGACACTCGCGACTTGAAATTCAGACACTCAGCGCCGAATTAAGACAGTACCAAGCGTTGCCGCGAACTTGCCGCGCGATGCAGGCCCGCGTAGAATTCCCTTCTTAACCTTCGTTCTTATCGAGAGTGTTCAAGCAATGCTGATTCAAGCGACGCAACTGCGCCCGGGTATGATCGTCGAGTACAACAAAGACCTGTGGCGGATCATGACGATCACGCACATTACGCCCGGCAACTGGCGCGGGATGGTCCAGACCAAGCTGCGCAACGTCAAGACCGGCTCGCAGACCGAGAACCGCTTCCGCTCGGAAGATCGCGTCGAGCGCGTGATCCTCAATCAGAGCAAGATGCAGTTCCTCTACCAGGACGGCGACGATTTCCATTTCATGAACACCGAAAACTACGAGCAGATCACGATTCCCAAGGATCTGATCGAAGACGTGGTGGGATTCCTGACGCCGAACCTCGAAGTCGAAGTCGAATTCTACGAAACAACACCTCTCAATGTGACGTTGCCGAAGACGGTCGCGCTCAAGGTAGTGCAGACCGACCCGGGAATGAAGACGGCTGCGGTGAACAATACGCTCAAGCCGGCGACGCTCGAGACCGGGATGGTTATCAACGTGCCGCATTTCGTGGCCGAGGGCGACACGATCACGATCAACACCGAGACCAAAGAGTACCTGTCACGCTCGAAGTAGCACTGCCCGCACGTGAATAGCGCGCGCCAGACGTATCGACCCGCGCGGCGAGAGCGCAAGCCCGCATTGCCGGAGCGCGCGCAGCCGCATCCGATTCGATTCGGGCCAAATCTCTACATCGCGCATACGCAGCCGGGCTTCGAGGGAATCGCGGCGGACGAGATAGCGGGACGAATCCGCGGGGCGCGCGAGATCACGCGGCGGGTGGTGCCCGATCGCGCCGGGATGACGATTTTTTTCGCGCCTGCCGCCGACAAGCTCGGCACTCTACGCACGCCTGAGGACCTGTTCGGGCTGGCCGGCTATCGCGCCGGCATCGGGCCCGAGAACAAGGAGCTGGACAAGATTCGCGGCGCGTCGCGCGAGGCGCCGCTGATCGAGCCTGCCCTCGCGGCGCGCGTCAAGAGTCTCGCCGGGGACGCGTGCCGGCCGCAGGCTCAAGTTCCGCGTGATCGCCAGGATGGCGGGAGAGCACGAATATCGCCGCGTCGATTTTCAGCGCGCAGTCGAGCGCGGGATTCTTGAGCGCGACGATCACACCTGGCGGCTGGAGGAAGAAGACGCCGACGTCGAGCTGTGGGCGACGATGATCGACGCGGAGTTTTTCCTGACAGTGCGGCTCAGCGACGACCGCATGCGGCATCGCGAGTACAAGACTGCCCATCGCCCTGCTTCACTGCGCGCGTCGAGTGCGGCTGCGCTCGCGTGGCTGTCCGAGCCGCGCGAGGACGACGTCGTGCTCGATCCATTTTGCGGCGCGGGCACGATACTGATCGAGCGGGCGCATCTTGGTCGCTACGCGATGCTGCTCGGCAGCGATCGCGATGCCGCGGCGCTCGCGGCGGCGCGGGTCAACGTCGGCGCGCGTTATAAGCCGATCCAGCTCGAGAACTGGGACGCTGGTACCCTTCCGCTAGGCGACGCGAGCGTGGATAAAATCGTCACCAACCTGCCGTGGGGATTGCGCTACGGGACGCACGGTGAGAATCGAAAACTCTATCCGTTGTGGTTCAGGGAGTTCGGCCGCGTCCTCAAGAGCGGCGGCATCATGGTGATGCTGACGGCAGAGTGGCGTCTGATGCGCGAGCTCGAGCGCACCCGCAAGGTCGCGCCGAGCAAAATCATCCGCGTATCAGTGCTCGGCAAGCCGGCCACGATTTACATCTGTCGCAAGGCATAACGCGCGCCGGGGCAAGCGTAAATCACTCTATTGAATGTGAAACCCGCGATGGGTTTCACGCTTCCTTCGGCAGGGGTGACCCCTGCACCCAACGGACTACTTCGCGGGCGAGAAGAACGCGAGCACTGCGTTTGAGACGGCGTGCGGCTTGCTGCCGTCGATCGGCACAATCCAGGCCGACGGCGCCGGCGCAAACCCCAGCGCCTTGTCCGGCGATCCTTCCAGTCGCACGCCCGCATAGATGAACGCCGACGAATCGGGCGCCCAGATCGTGTGCGATACTGCCAGCTGATCGAAGTATCGATACGCGGTCGATTCGTCCGGCGTCGCCAGAAAATTGCCGAGCAACTTTTGCGCACCGGTCTTAACGTCGACCACCGACCAGCTGTAATACGGCTTTTCTTCGGGGACGCCGATGTACGCGACATGCCGCGAGTCGGGCGAGAAGAAAAATGCGGCGACGTCGTCCTTGGTCAGCCATTTCGAAGTCGCGGTGTTGATGTCGACCAGCTTGATGCCGTTATAGGTCGGATCCTGCGGCGTGATCGCGGTCGCATACGCCAGGTGCGCCGAGTCGGGCGCCCACACGAAGCTGTTCTCTCCCACCGGCAAACTCACGACGGATCGCGGATGACTTGCGTCGGCGTCCGCCACCACGATGTTCGATTCAGCGTGGTAGTTCTCGACGTACGCCAGATGCTTGCCGTCGGGCGACCATGCCGGAGTCTTAAACGGCGTGCGTCCCTTCGACAGTACCTTGACCACGTTCTGGCTGTTGGGCGTCAGCGCCATCAGCGAAACCTGCTCAGTGCGATCCGGGTCGAGCGCGAGCGTATGCAATGCGACCTCGCCTGGCTGCGGACTCCAATCGAAGTACAGGGGCATCCCGGTGGTGACGATTCTGACCGGCGTCGATTCCTTGACCTCGGCCAGCACCAGGCTGAGTCCGCGCGGCTCGCCGAGCAGAAACGAAAGGTGCTGCCCGTCGCGCGTCCACACCATATAGACGATGCGCTCGGATCGGCTCTCGAAGATCAGCATGGCCTGGCTGCGCGCGAGATCGTAAACCCACACCGCGTATGAATCTTCGGATTGCTTGTGGGTCTCGGACGAATACGCGAGGCGCTTGCCGTCGGGCGAGAACGTCGGCCATCCGAATTCAGTGCCGGCTGCCGCCTGCCCCGCGTCGGGGGCGTTGTCGGCGAACATCACGGGCCTTACCGCGTCGTCGCGCCTGACGTGAATCGCCGCCGCCTTACAGGTGATGCATTTTGGCTGCGCGCACTTTGTGTCGCAGTAGTAGATGTTGGAATCGGTGCCGACGTAAGCGATCGAGCCCGCCGGCTGCGCGCCATGAGCATTAGACCCGAGTGCGAATATAAAAACGACGGCCGCAGCGGTTGAAATTCGCAAGCATGCACAAAAGGAGCGCACGGCTGACAGGATCATCGCGATTACAATTGCGGATGCGGGGGTAGCAGCGCAAGAACGATTGTGGATGTGTTGACACGACCGCGGGCGATCGCGCAAAGTTGTCGGCATGCGCTTAGTTGCAATTATTTTCTGCGCCGCGCTGTTCGTTGGCCTGCCCACAATTTCTCACGCGCAGTACAACGACAACGATCAACAGAACCCGAAGGAATATCACGACGATGATTCGCAGCCGCTCGCGATCGTCGCCGACATTCTCTATCCCCTCGGCTACGGCCTTGAATGGTTGGTAGCGCGTCCGATGCACTGGGTCGCCAATGACAGTCCGGCAGCGCCGATGTACAGGCCGGTAGGCGGTAACGATATGTCACCTCCGCCGCCGGTGCCAATCATTCCTGATAACACGATGGACCAGACGACGACCTCGACGACACCGCAGGATTGGTC
Source organism: uncultured delta proteobacterium (assembly GCA_963733715.1). Classification (GTDB taxonomy): domain Bacteria; phylum Desulfobacterota; class Binatia; order Binatales; family Binataceae; genus Binatus. The sequence continues at coordinate 90,835 of CAVTEN010000023.1, read as the reverse complement.
TCCGACCAGGACCACAGTCACGACCACGACGACGACCGTGAAGCAGGTGATACCATCGGCGGTCGCGGCGCCACCGCCGCCCAGCACTCAGCCGGCGCTTCACTGAATTCTCGCGTCACGCAAATCTGCCGAGCTTTCAGGGGTTATCTTCGCCCTTGAATCTTGCGTATCTTTGAGTAATAGAATTTTTGCTAATCGGATACGTCCAATCAGATGTGGATGAGCTAATGTAGGCTCGTCTCGACGTGGGAGGTTGCGTCACTTAGATGGCTGTTGCACTCAAGGAAAAGGCTCCGACTGATCCTGCCGAACTCAAGAAGTGGCGTGAGGATGAGCAGGCAAAAGAACGCGCGAAACGCGACAAGGAAAAAACCGAGCTCGGGACGTTGTGGAGCCGCCGCGATTTCCTCGGCGTGCTCGGATGGGCGGGCTTCGGCGTATTCTCGCTGATCGGTTTGCTGGCCGCGGTCCGCTCTGCCTTCCCGCGCGTGCTCTTCCTGCCGCCGTCGAAGTTCAAAGCCGGCCTGCCGGACGACTACGTGGTTGGCGAAGTCAGCGAAAAATTCAAGCAGGATTTTCGCACCTGGATCATCCGCACCAAAGCCGGCTTCTACGCGATCTTCGCCAAGTGCACTCATCTCGGATGCACCCCGCGATGGCTGAAGACGGAGCAGAAGTTCAAGTGCCCGTGCCACGGCTCCGGCTACTACATCAGCGGACTCAACTTCGAAGGCCCGGCGCCGCGCCCGATGGATCGATTCAAAATCTACGTCGGCGACGACGGCCAGCTGGTGGTCGACAAGTCGGTCATCTACACGATGGAACCGGGCGTCGATCCCAACGAACAGCATCCCGAGAGCATCCTGAAGCTGGTCTGACAAAAGAACTTCGCGCTACGTAAAGCGCGCCGCGCGCAACTTTTTGCTTCTCACTGGGTGCAGGGGTCGCCCCTGCCGCCCGCCGCGCAGGCGATTATTTCAACCTGGAGGATCTTTCCGCGATGCCACTAGTCAAAGCCGGTAACATCAATATCAACTACGACACTTTCGGCGAGGGCGAACCGCTGCTGCTGATCATGGGATTCGGCATGTCGGGCGCCGGATGGATTCCCTCGCTGCCGTTCTTCAGCGGCTTCAAGAGCATCTACTTTGACAATCGCGGAACCGGACTCAGCGACAAACCGGAAGGCATCTACACCGTCGAGACGATGGCCGATGACGCGAGCAATCTGCTGAAGGCGCTCGGAATCGCGAACGCGAAAGTGTTCGGCGTGTCGATGGGCGGAATGATCGCGCAGGAACTAACGCTCCGGCATCCCGAGCAGGTCAGCAAGGTCGTGCTCGGATGCACGATGGCGGGAGGCACGACGGCGAAGATGGCGTCGCCGGAAATCCTCGAGCGCCTGATGACGGCGAACAAGATCATGGCGACCGATCCCGAGAAGGGCTTCGACATCCTGCTGCCCGCGATCATGCCGCCGGAATTCGTCGCCGAGCATCCCGAGATCAAACAGATGATGGTCGCGGGAGCGAAGATGATGCCGCCCACGCCGCCGGAAACAGCGGATCGCGCGATGGCGGGAATCCAGACGTTTAACGCCTACGACAGGCTCGGGCAAATAAAGTGTCCGGTGCTGATCGTACACGGCGACAAGGACGTGCTCGTGCTGCCGGAGAACGCAAATCTCATCAAGAGCAAAATCCCGCAGGCCGAGTTGTACATGATTCCGGGAGCAGGGCACGCCTTCCAGGCCGCCGACCCTGTCGGCATCCACCAGAAAATCGTCAGCTGGCTGAGGAACTGACGCGTTAGTGTACTACTGAGTCAGCCGTCACGTGTTCCTCGATGACGTAGGCTCTCGTTCGCGATCGATCGAGAAACTTCGCCTCGTCCGCAGCGACCTGCTCGCGGGCGCCCGGTGCCGCGAGCTTTGCCATCCACGCGAGATACGCGGCCCGGTCGGCAAATCCCAATTCTGTTACGACGTCGAAGTCGATCGCGCCGCCTTCGGTGGTCAATTGCTCGAGAACGTATCTGCGTTTGTAAACGATTGGAGTGGGCGCCAGGCTGCAGATCAATGGCACATGTTTGTTTTCGTAGTAATCGATAAACGCTTGCGTCTCGACACCTTCCCTCTTGCTGAGAAAGGCTAACACCTTGAACATGTGGCGACTCCTGACTGACGGCTGACGCCGAAACTAGGCCATCACGATTTCGACGGCTCGCTCGAGCGATACTGCACCAGGATCGAGTAGCGCGGTGATCGCTTCTTCTTCCCAGTGGTATGATGGAATCGTCAGCGGATCTTCGCCGCGCAAGCGATGCTCGACGACCATGCGCGCGAGGATCATGCGGCGCGCGTCGTGACCGTTGGCGCCTGCAGTCGCACCTTCCCACGTCATCAGCGCCGCGCTCGCTACATTGTAAAGCGCGTCGGTCGCGAGGCGTGCCAATCGTTCATGCTTCGGCTTCGCAGCGACGTCGCCGGCGAATGCGACCGCGCGATCTATCAGCTTTTCAATCTCTGCGCGGAACTCTCGAGGCGCTGCGGTCGCTGATTGGAGTTTGGCTTTCAGAGCGCGGTCGAGCGTTTCGTGACCGCCGGATTTTGCCACCGCGCGGTTGATCACGTCGAGCGCGTTGATATTGCTAGTGCCCTCCCACAGCACGCCGATGTGCGCGTCGCGAATCAGCCGCGAATTGACCCAATCCTCGATGTAACCGTTGCCGCCGCGCACCTCCATCGCGCCGGTCGCGACGCGGATGTTGTCGCGGCACGCGCGGAACTTCAGCACCGCAGTCAGGATACGCATCACGCGCTCGGCTTCCGCATCACCCGCGCGCGCCCGGTCCATCATCGTCGCATCGTAAGTGAAAACCGAAAGCGCCTGCTCGGTCGGCACCATCAGCTTCATCAACTGGCGACGCAACAACGGATGCTCGATGATCGGTTTCCCGAACGCCGCGCGATGACGCGCAACCTGGAGCGACTCGTTGAGGCATCGGCGCATCATTCCCGCCGCGCGCGCGCCGTGCGACATGCGGCTGAGATTCACCATGTCCATCATCTGTCGCAAACCGCGGTCGAGCGCGCCGAGTTGATAGGCAATCGCGCCCTCGAGCACGACTTCGCCACTCGCCATCGAGCGCGTGCCGAATTTGTCCTTGAGCCGCGCGATCCGATAGTTGTTGCGCTCGCCGTTTTCCAATCGCCGCGGCATCAGGAACAGCCCGAGCCCCTTCGAGCCGTTAGACGCACCTTCGGGACGCGCCAATAGCAGCACGACGTCGCCGTCAACCGCGGAGCAAAACCACTTGTCGCCGTAGAGCCGCCAGAAATCGCCCTCGCGCTTCGCAACCACCGCGCTGTTGCCGAGGTCGGAGCCGCCCGCGCGCTCGGTCATGTACTGTGCGCCCTTGAAAATCTCGTTCATGTTCTGCGAGAGCATGCGGCCGAGGTAGCGCGTCTTGAGGTCGTCGCTGCCGTAATTCTCGACCAGCACCGCGCCTGTGTCGGTCACGCTTATCGGGCACATCAGGCCAAACTCCGCCTGCACGAACAGGTATTGGAAAGCATACTTCGCGATGTACGGCAGCGGCTCATTCCATCCGAGCACGCCGGGCCGATGCGCCATCGCATGCAGCCCGAATTCGCCGAATCCGATCCGCTCCATCTCGCGATACGCCGGATGGAACTCGACCCAATCCTCGTCGCGCCCGAAACGATCGCGCGAATGAAGCACCGGCGGATGCTTGTCGGCAATTTCCGCGAGCTCATCGAGCCGCCCGCCCGCAAGATTGCCGAGGCGATCGAGATGAGGCTCCATCGCAGCGCGCAACCGCGGCTCCATGTGGAGATCGAGCAGGTCGCGCAGCCCGCCATCGATGCGGTAAAAATTCATCCCGCGACAATCCGGCGCAACGAGGGCCGCCGCGGTTTTGTCGCTTTCGAGCTTGTCTGAGTTTCTAGTGGTCATCGGAATTTAGAAGTAATCTTTTCGCGGCGGATTGGCTACAAACGTGAAAACTTCGATGTCGACCGACGAGGCTCGCCGGATCGCGCTGGCGGCGCAGGGGTTCGCGAGTCCGCGGCCATCGTCGCGCATCGACCGCCGGCATCTGCGACGCGTCATCGCGCAAATCGGATTGCTGCAAATCGATTCGGTCAACGTGCTGGTGCGATCGCACTACATGCCGCTCTTTTCGCGCCTCGGCAACTACGCCCCGGACCTGCTCGACTCGTCGTGGATCGGCGCGCCGGCCAATCGTGAGCTGTTCGAATATTGGGGACACATGGCGTCGTTGATGCCGTTCGAAATGCACCCGTTGCTGCGCTGGCGGATGGCGGCCGCGGCCGAGAATCATAAGGACAGCGACACCAGGGTTGGGCATCTCAATCGGGGCCGCCCGGGCTTCATGCAGGCTGCGCTCGATGAGATTCGCGAACGCGGCGCGCTGAGCGCTCGCGAGATCACCGGCGCAGGCGCGCGCAGAGGCGGATGGTGGGGATGGAGCGACGGCAAGCGCGCACTCGAGGCGCTGTTTGCCGCAGGTCGTCTCGCAGCTGCGGGACGTCGAGGCTTCGAGCGGCTGTACGATCTTCCGGAGCGAGTCATCCCGGCGCGAGTGCTCGCGATGCCAACGCCCGCACCCGAAGACGCCCAGCGAGCGCTCATGAGCATCGCGGCCCGCGCGCTCGGCGTCGGCACTGAAAAAGATCTGTGCGATTATTTTCGCATCCGCATCGGCGCGGGCAGGCGTCGCATCAGGGAACTCGTCGAGGCGGGAGAACTGATCCCGGTCAGCGTCGAAGGATGGCGGGAGCCGGCCTACGTCGCGCGCGATGCCAAGTTACCGCGCAAGTTGGATGCGCGCGCCCTGCTCTCTCCGTTCGACTCCCTGATATGGGAACGCGCACGCACCGAACGAATCTTCGGCTTCCGCTATCGGATCGAGATTTATACTCCGCTGGCGAATCGCAAGTTCGGATACTACGTGTTGCCGTTCCTGCTCGGAGACCGCCTCGTCGCCCGCATCGATTTGAAATCCGATCGCGCAAACCGAACGCTCCTGGTGCAAGGCGCGCACCTGGAACTCGGCGTTCGAGCGAACACAGTCGCGGAACCTCTGATGCGCGAGCTCATCACGATGGCTTCATGGCTGGGCCTCGAACAAATCAAGGTGACAAAACGGGGCGACCTCGCAAAGAAGCTCCGCTCGACGCCCATAAACTGAGCGATAGTCAGTCGGGTTCTTCCAGCTTGCGGGTCAGGGTTTTGCGATCGACGCCGAGAATTGCGGCGGCCTCTCCGCGATGACCGTTGACTGAAGCGAGCACCGCGCGCGCGTACTCGCGCTCGACCGCTTCCAGAGCCATCCGCCGCGATGCGAGCTCTTCGAGGCGCGCCGGCGCGTGGTGGTCACCGGTGATCCGGTCGGGCAGATCGGCTCGCGTGATCTTCGCACCGGCACAGAGGATGACCGCCTGCTGAATCGCGTTCTGCAGCTCGCGAATATTTCCGGGCCATCGATAGTGCGAGAGAAATTCCGTCGTGTCCGCATCCAGCTCCGGCGGAGCTTTCCCCGCCTCGGCGCTGGCGCGCATAAGGAAGTGCTTGATCAATAGTGGGATGTCTTCGGGTCGATCGCGCAGCGGCGGCACCGCCATCGTCACGGTCGCGATGCGATAGAAAAGATCCGATCGGAACCTGCCGTCGGCGACGGCTTTCTCCAAATCGGCGTTGGTCGCCGCGATCACCCGCACATCGACTGTCGTCTCGTCGGTCGCGCCGAGCGGCCGCACGCGTTTGTCCTCGATAACTCTCAGCAGCTTGGCCTGAACCGACGGGAGCATCTCGCCGATCTCGTCGAGGAACAGAGTGCCATGACTCGCCGCGACGAAAAGTCCGAGCTTGCTCTGCTTGGCGTCGGTGAATGCGCCGCGCGCATGTCCGAACAACTCGCTCTCGATCAGACTCTCGGGAATCGCCGCGCAGTTGACGGGCACGAACGGACCGCTCCGCCGCGCGCTCAGGAAGTGAAGCGCGCGCGCCAGCAGATCCTTGCCGGTGCCGCTTTCGCCGGTGATCAGCACGCTCACATTGCTGTCGGCCACCTGCGCGAGCTTGCTCAGCAACGCCGTCATGTTCGGACTCGCGGCTATAATATTTTCCAGACCGTGATTGCGCGCCAGCTCGATCCGCAGCCGCTTCACTTCATTGCGCAGGTCGCGATTCTCGAGCGCGCGCGAAACGATCAGCAGCAATTCGCCGTTGCTGAAGGGCTTGGTGATGTAATCGAAGGCGCCAAGCTTCATCGATTCGACCGCAGTCTGAATCGATCCGAACGCCGTGATGATGATCACCGGCAGGTCGGGCGCAATCCGCTTCAGCTCGGCCTGCAATCCGTGCCCGCTCATCCCGGCCATCCGCAGATCCGAAATCAGCACGTCGGGGAGGCCCCGCTCGACCATCGCGATCGCCTCATGCCCCGAATGCGCGCTCAGCGGGCGATAACCTGCCTGGCGCAGAATGTCGGACAGCGCGCTGACCATGTCGTGGTCGTCGTCGACTACCAGCACGGTAGCCTGCTCGCTATGCGCGCCGCTGTTGCCGGGATCCGTGCTCATGTTCAACCATCTCGCTGGATGCCATCGGAATCGCAACCAGGAACCTCGATCCCGACGGCCCCGAGCTGAACGTTATCTCGCCGCCGTGCTCGCGCACTATAGACTGGCTCACCGCCAGTCCCATGCCGGTGCCTTTGCCCGGCTCCTTGGTGGTGAAGAACGGCGCGAACAGGCGATCCTCATTTTCGGGAGCGACTCCCACTCCCGTATCTTCGAACGCGAGCGTCACCCGCGAGCCGTCGCGATTGTGTTCGGTGTCCGCCGTCACGCGCAGCGTCCCTCCGCCGCGATTCATCGCGTCGAACGCGTTCATCATCATGTTGACGAACACCTGTTCGAGCTGATCGGCGTCGCAATTCACCATCAGCGGATTTTCCCCGAGTCGAGCGATTGTCCTGACGCCGCGACGCGCGGCTTCCGGCTCCAGGAGCGTCAGCGCGCGTTCGGCGATCGTTCTCAGGTCGCAGATCGCCTTGTGCGATTCGCTCTTGCGCGCGTAATCGAGCAGCATCCTGACTATCCGCGCGATCCGATCGATCTGGCGCACTATTATGCCCAGCTTGACGCTCGCGTCCGCCGACATCGCCTCGTCATCCTGGAGAGCCTCCGCGCGCACGCGTATCACTCCCATCGGAGTACCGATCTCGTGCGCGAGTCCTGCGGCCAGCGCTCCGATCGTGGCCAGGCGATCCGCGCGCTGAAGCTCGCGCTCGAGTTCCAATTCGCGCCGATGCCGATCCTCGAGATCGGCGCGCGCCTTATCGAGTTGCTGATCGAGCTTGCGGAATTCTTCGCTGAGCAATTCCACTTCGCTGCCTGCGGCTCGATCGGAATCGTTCGCAGAAAATTTCGTGACCTTCGCCGACAGATCGGCCAGTGGCCGCGAGACATAGCGATGCACCGTCACAGGTATGACCGTGGCGATGACGCCCATCAGCACAATCGCGACAACCAACGCCGCAATCGAATGTGCGCGGCTGTCTCGCGCCACCTTGGTCCAGTCCTGAACTTCGAGCAGGTATCCAATGACGTCTCCGCCCTGCCCTTTCAGCGGAACCAACTCGCAGAACCAGTTCTTCGCGCCCGCTGCGGGTTGGAACTCGGTGGACTTGTGTTGCGCGAGTTGCACGCGAGCGGCGTCCACGAGTTCAGGCGGAAAGTTCGGGAGCGAGTGCCAAAGCGTGCCGTCCTTTCGTAGGATTGCGCTGCGGGTTCCCTCTGCATCCATCTTTCGGAATGCGTCGTCGATTTTGTCGAACTCATTGGCGATGACTTCTTCGTCAACCGAAGGAGCGAGGCCGGAGCTGACGGCGCGCGCCGATTGCTTCAACTCGTTCGTGTAGACGTTGGACTGCTCGACGCTCCAATATGTGTACGCGGCCAGCACCGGCATAACGCACAGCAGCAGGACTATAGTCAGCCGAGTGCCGATTCTCACAGTGAGTGCTCCGTCCGAAAGCTCGCCACCAAATAGATCCCCCGCCACTTATATGCCATCCGCCGCGTTCCGCCTAAGCGGCCGCATCGCGACCGAATGAGGAACAATGCCGCCGCGCGAGTGGGAATTTTGACGCAAGACTCGCGGCGATCCCCATGTATATGGCCGCGAATACTGCGAGCTGAATCCCTCCCCTCCACCGCCTGAGCAAGATTTCGCCCAACTAACGCGAGGTTGCAGCGCTTCAGGGATCCTATCGCGCGATCGCGTTCATTTGGGCATGTCCTTTGCGATGTAACAGGCGGCGGCCCGCCCGCGGAGCTTTTTTGGCTGCGCGATGTCGGGGGACATCGTGCCCATCAAGCAGGGGTGGGGACCCCGGGCCGCCACATTTTCCACGCTCGAAGCGGGACACTACTCGATGACAATGAAAACAGCGCACGCCAACTTTGCGGAGTTCAAGATGAATGGAATCCCGTTGCTCGACAGAGCGAACCTGTTCGAGGCCGGACTCTTCTCGTGGGGAATTCCGGAGCAGACCGCCAGGGAATTGACCAGGCATCACACCGAACTCAGCTATACGTCGGGCAAGTTGATCTTGGCCAGGGCTCGCCGGCCGACATCGTGATGTGGGTCGTCAAGGGCGTGGTTCGCGAAGTCTGTCCGAATCCGAACGGCACGCAAACGCTGGTGAGGCTCGCGACCGCCGGCGACATCCTGGGTCTCGCCGACAAGCTCAACGACAAGGGTGAGTGGGTTCGGCGCTTCGAGGCCTGGGCTGCCGCTCCGTGCGTGCTGGCTGTAGTCACGCGCGACCACGTGCGCAATCTGTTGAAGGCGATGAACCCTGAGGAGTTGCTGACGTTGTCTGAGCGCATGAATTCAGCCGCCTCGGATTGGGTTCAGTACTACGCGACCTTCCTCGGGCTATCGTATCGCGAGCGGATCGAAATGGTGATGGCGGAACTCGGACGCAAGTTTGGCATCCCCGACAGCGATGGGACTCTGATCACGTTCGAGCCCACGCATTCCGATTTAGCCGAAATGATCGGAAGCTCGCGGCCGGTGGTCGGCCGCGTACTGACAGAGCTAGGCGAAGATGGAGAGATTGCGCGGCGCGATCGCAAATATATTTTGCTGCGCGGCGGCGCGATCGAGGCCGCAACGAAAGAAGCCCCTCGCACATCAAATGGCGGCCCGCCGTCAAGCACCCAGCCCGCAGCCTCGAGCCACCGAAATATTCCTCTAAGGCGTCAGCACAGATGGGGCCAGCAGTCGTAGTCGCAGACAAAAATTCCTGGCGTCCGATTCAACGAGTAGCAGCGAGGCTCATGTACTACGACGGGACTCGGCAGCTTCGATAACGAGTGACAACAACGTCTCGCCAGGGTTTGGGTCGTGGAGTCTCAGGGCAACTTCTCTCGCATCTTTTCCAATCGCAGACCATTCTTCCCGCCGCTCCCAAGCACGTTCTAGAGTGTCCGCGTAAGAGTCGGCCGTAGCAGAAGGCGCTATGAATCCGCTGTGCCCCTCCTGCACCCATTCAGGAATTCCAGCCACAGCGGTACCGATTACGGGTCGCCCGCAGATCATCGCCTCGACCATCGCAAGCGGAGTCCCCTCGCAACGCGAGGGCTGCAAACACGCGTGATGGGATTTCCATACGGCCCGAATATCTTCGACCTGTCCGCAGAACGATACCCGATCGTCGATGGCATAGAAGCGCGCCAGCTCTCTGAGGTAACTCTCGTCCGGGCCTGTACCGTACAAGGACAGGTGCCAGTCCCTGTCGCGCCATCGGCCATCGCTAAGCGCAGCAAATAGAATGTCCTGGCCCTTAGCGAGGCAGAACAGCCGAGCGACTGATGCGAAGCGAAGAGTTGGTCGTCTGTGGCCATGCGACGGGCTCGAGTGATTCAAGATTGACCGGGTTTCTGACCACTCTTGCGTTTGGAAGTCTCTCGAGTATCTGACGCTCGGTGGCCTTAATACTGTCGTGCGCTACAAAGAGGGCGTACTGGGCATTGCGATAGTAGGCCGCTGCCGCCTTACGGAGCGAGGTTTCTGGAATCTCTCCAAGGTTTGCCTCGCTCAAAATTATGTAGGGCTGCGTCGCGAGATGCGTCATCAGGATCCCGATGGTCTCGCGCTTGGGGATACTCGCACCGTCGCTGATGAGGACGACGTCAGGACGGGTCGCAAAGAAGGGACGTAACGGCGACAGCCGATCGCGCACTGCCGCAGCCATACGGGCGCCCAGGAGATCAGTTCGGGCCGCAATGCGATAGCGCAGGGAAGCAGCGTAAGAATCCTGCGCTCCTTCGGAAAATAGTTGTGCCCCTTCTCGCTGTAGCGCCTTCCACTTCGGATGCTCGCCTCTAGGTCGAAGAATGCACACGGTTACTGCGATACCACGCTTCAGAGCGCGCTCGGCCATCGCGTACCACAGTTCCTCGCTGCCACCCCACTCCACGATGTCCATGAGAGAGATAATCCCGATCTTCATGGCGCTACATTTCGGTCGAGTGGGGACGCGATCCGTCAGGAAACGATTCCACGAGGACCGTAGGGCGAATTCACCATGTAGGTTACGCTGTTAGCCCATTGTCGGAGGCGCGGAGTATGAAGCAGGTTACGACTGAATTCAGCGAGGAAATCATGGGTTGCTCGTGCGCAACCTTCCCAATAATCGTAATCGTCGAGAATGACGATTCCTCCTTGAGCCATCTGACCATATAGATGCTTCAAACAGGTCATTGTCGAATCGTATAGATCTCCGTCAAGTCGAAGTATCGCAATCGGGTTCGGCGCCGTGAACGTTGGAATCGTCTTCTCAAACCAGCCCTTGACGATGCTATAGCGTTTCGTGGCTGACATCTGCATCGACCGCTCTGCTTCTTCCTGAGATGCAACGCAGTTGTCGCGATAGTCCGGCGTCTTGTCTCTTATGCATTCGATCATATCCGGTCCGTCGATCATTTCGGGTGACGGAAGACCTTCGAAGCTATCGAACAGGAAATATTCGCGTTCCTGCCCGAGCAGGTCGGCGATTCCTCCGCTCATGCCCCCGCGCCAGACACCGCACTCCACGACGCATCCCTGAACGTGGCTTGCCGACTCGCACAGCTCAAGGTTGCGAATGTAGATTTGTTCCGGGATCATCGTCTGCGATCGGAACTTCCGATAGATAGCTCGATAGCGCGAATACCTCCGCGCTTTGTCCACCTAGAAGTCTTGCTCTTTCCAGCGCCCCGCCCAAGTGTAACCCCATCCTTGAGTCTATTCCCACGAGCAACTCCTAACACTTACGGAACTGCATAAAGGTTCAGGACAATAAGCGTTCGCATATTTCGGAAGGCAACGGACGCCCATACCGCATCACGCCGAGGCATCGACCGGGCAGAAGAGATTCCAGCGACCGCGCATTGGTCTGCGAGGCCGGCGAAGATTCCGCCTCGAGGTCGTTGAGAATATAACCTCTGACACGAACGCCGCGCTGTGCCGCATATTCCAGCGAGAGTACCGTGCCGTTGATGCAGCCGAGACGATTTCCCACCACTAGAACAAGTTCGAGGTTGAGCAACCGCGCAAGGTCGGTGTAGTTCTCGCTCCACGTGATCGGTACTGCCAGGCCTCCCGCGCCTTCGACCAGCATGACATCGCGATCCGCCGCCAATCGCTCATAGATCGCAGCTATCCGCCTCAATTCCGGTGGCTCTCGATCTTCCAGGACGGCGGCCGCCGCCGGAGCGAGCGGGGTTGCGTAGCGATACGGACAAATCAGCTCGATAGCGTCATTCGATTCAGCCGCGGCCCGCAGCGCGACTGCGTCGAGCGCCATCATCTCTCCGTCGCGGAGAGCACACCCTGTCTCCGCCGGCTTCATCACGCCGACGCGCATGCCGCGCTGCCTGAATTGAGCCGCCAGGCCGCAAGCGACCGTGGTTTTACCTACGCCGGTATCGGTTCCACTGATGAGGAATTGATGCTTCGCCGCCATGATGAGTCACGCCCTCGATGCATCGCCGGTGACTTCGTTGATCGCCTCGAGCGTCGCATCCAGCATCAGATCGATCTCACTCGCGGTGATCGAAAGCGGCGGCATGAAAACCATCACATCGCCGAGCGGACGCATCAATGACTCCCGACTTTTCGAGCTGCCTTCGCGACCTGCGCACCGATTAGACGCTCATATGGGTAGGCACGCCTTGCCGACGGATCCTCCATCAGCTCGATGCCCGCCATCATTCCCCACTGCCGAATGTCCGCGACATGCGGATGCGCCGCGAAACGATCGGCCAATCCCGACTTCATTTGGCTGATCAGCGGCTGCAATCGATCCACTACGCACTCATCGCGAAATATTTTGAGATTAGCCAGCGCCACAGCCGCCGCCAGTGGGTTACCGGTATAAGTGTGCCCGTAATAGAAAGCGCCGAAATTCCTGCGGCTCGCCCAGGAAGGCCGAGAAAATCTGCTCGGTCGAGAGCGTCGCCGCCAATGGCAGGTAGCCGCCGGTAATTCCTTTGCCGAGACATAGGAGGTCCGGAGCGATGTCGACATGCTCAGCTGGCGAACATCTTCCCGGTACGGCCAAACCCCGTCGCAACCTCATCGAAAATCAGCAATGCGCCAGCCTTCCGCGCCAGTTCCGCGATGCCACGGATGAAACGAACCGAATGCGCCCACATTCCCGCCGCGCCCTGCATCAGCGGCTCGATCACCAGCGCGGCAAGCTCTTCGCGATTTCGTTCGATCAATTCCGCAGCCGCGCGCAATGCATGCTCGTCGGCCTCATCCGGATCCATCCCCCGATAGAATCGGTACGCATGGGGCGGATCGACCTTGAGCGCCGGAAACAGCATCGAACGTATATGGCGATGAAAGTGCTCGCTGTATCCCAGGCTGACAGAGCCCATCGTATCGCCGTGATAGGCCTCGGACAGTGTGAGAAAAAGTTTGCGCCGTCCATGGCCGGTCAACTGCCAGTATTGAGCCGCGATCCGCACCGCGACTTCGACCGCCTCCGCACCGGAATCAGAGTAGAACACCCGGCTCAATCCTGGCGGTGCGATCGAGATCAACTCCCGCGCCAACTCGATCGGCGGTGGACTGGAGAGGCCGAGCATCGTCGAATGAGCGATCCGCGCGGTCTGTTGCCGTAGCGCCTCATCGAGTTCTCTCTTGCGATGTCCATGGACGTTGCACCACAACGACGATACCGCATCGAGGTAGCGCTTCCCGTTCACATCGATCAGGTAGTTGCCCTCACCGCTCTCGATGATGACCGGATCGTCGTTGAGCCATGTACGCATCTGCGTGAACGGATGCCACAGGTATCGATGGTCTGCGTTCTTGAATTCTTCGTACCGCTCATTCTTCATCCAGTGATTCCTAAATCAGATTCAGTTCGCGGCCGCACTCGACAATCGCGTCAATCGCCTCATCGAGATCGGCGCGCGTGTGATCCGCGATTGGCGTGAGCCGGATGCGCGCCGTGCCCGCTGGAACCGTGGGCGGGCGAATCGCGATCGCATAGACACCACGTTCGAACAGCCCTTTCGCCATATCTGACGCGGCTTGCGCCTCTCCTACTATCAACGGAAGGATCGGCGACTGCGTGCACCCAAAGCTGAAACCGGCCGCTTCCAGTCGCTCCCGAAGATACGACGCGTTATTCCACAATCGTTGTTTCCTTTCCGGTTCGGCGCGCATTATTTCGACCGCCGCATCGGCCGCGGCCGCAACCGATGGCGGCAGTCCGGTCGTGTAGATGAAACTCCGCGCTCGATTTATCAGGAAATCGATCAACACCTTCGAACCCGCAACGTAGGCGCCATAGGCTCCCAATGCCTTGCTCAGCGTCCCCATCTGGACGTCGATCTGCTTCTGCAAGCCTAGCTCTCCTGCCAGTCCCGCGCCGTTGGGCCCGATGACGCCAACCGCATGAGCCTCGTCGATCATGATTGCAGCGTTGAATTGCCGCGCCAGCTCTACGATCTCGCGCAGCGGTGCAAAGTCGCCGTCCATGCTGAAGATCGAATCGGTCACTATCAGGCGACGGCGAGCGTTCAGCCGACCCTTCGAGCAAAACTTTCAGATGCTCGATATCGCGATGGCGGTAGATTCTGAGGTCGGTCTTTGCCAGACGGCAGCCGTCGATCAGGCTCGCATGATTGAGTTCATCGCTGAAAATCGTGTCGCCCGGACCCATCAGAGCCGTTATCGTTCCGAGGTTGGCGAGATATCCCGAGCCGAAAACCAATGCCGCTTCGAGCGCCTTTGAGTCGCGCGAGATTTTCCTCGAGCTGGCGGAGCGGTTCGAGATTGCCCGCGACCAGGCGCGACGCTCCCGACCCAACGCCATAGCGATCAGTCGCTGCGATAGCGGCTTGCTTGACGCGGGGATGTGCGGCCAGCCCCAGGTAATTGTTCGACGACAGCATGATGACGCTGCGTCCGTCATACATCACCCGCCCGGCCTGCGCGCTTTCAATTACTCGCAGACTTCTGCGCAAGCCGTCTTGCCCCAGCCGCTCAAGCTCGGCTCGCATGCTGTTTTCCAGGATGCCGCTCAAAAAACTTTCCTCACGCGATTTTCGCGATAAAATAATTGACAGCCACGGGATCTGAACGAAAGAGGCAGTTTCGCATGGAATCCAACCGACTGCTACCGAATGTCACGGAAGCGAGAAACTCCCACTCAGCAAGGGCTTCAAATATAAATCACTCGCGCTTTTTTTAAAAAGAGTACGCCGCTTTGGCAGGTCGTGGCTCAAAAGAACGTCGGCGCCCGCGAGAGTGGTTAGCGATAACTTTCAGTTGCGCCAGCCTCTCGGCTAAAAGTCTGTCATGAAAACTCATCTCACCGCCGCGTTCGCGCTTGTGCTCTGGCACTTGATGATTCCGTCAGGCGGCCCTACCGCTGTTCTGGTTGCTGCGCCGCTTTCGGAATGGAGCCGCTTGGCTACCTACGACTCTGCAGACAATTGTGAGTCGGCCTTGACCGCGTTGAAGAACGAAGCCTTTACTCAAGCGCAGTATGATTGCGTTTCAGATCGCTCGCGGGCGAACTTGTGTCACGATGATGTGGCAAGCACAAGCTCGGAGTGCGTTTCTACAGACGACCCGCGTCTCAAGGAAGAGTAGAGACTGAATTTTCGTTGCGTCACCTCCCCGGCCGGCAACGCACTGCGCGAGATCACGGAGCAAATAAGTCCCGCTCGGGAGAACCGGAAATTTTGGCGCCTATCGGGCACCACGGCTCAGGGAAACCGCTCCGATAGGCTCTGACAGGGCATGAATGTGAGAATTCGAGCAGTCGCTATACTCTCGCTGTCGATAACGTTGTCGTTCGCGGGGTGCAGCACCGAGGAAAATCAAGCCGAGACGAGCACAACGGCAAATGGATGCCAGATCGACGCGATGAAATACTGCACCGCGATGAGGAAGACCTTCAGCGTCTCATCGTCGAACGTTACCAGGGAACTTATCGTGCCAATCCCCCGCGAACCGACCATCAACATCCACTGCGGTATCAATACCAGCGATCAATCAGTCGCATACGCCCGCGTCTCTCAGCCACCCAACCTCACCACCAACGACGTCATATACCTGCGCTCCAGAGGTTACTGTTCGTAACCGGATGCCCAGTCGGCCCACTCGACGTACCGCTTGACGTCGGGAGGTCCAGGTTTGAGATACCGTGATGGATAGGGGTGGCGGAGTGAATCACTTCGCCACCCCCGGGGTTCGCCCCCTTCCCTTAGAGACTGCTGTCGACGGTGCTAAGCAGCGTGGTTATGGTTGTGCCCATCGTCTGATAACCGATGAACACAACTACCGCGACTGCCGCCATGATCAGTGCGTATTCCGCCATCGTTTGGCCGCGCTGATACTCGCGCACCTTCACAAACATGCCCGCTGATCTTGTCCATTGTCCCGTGTCCTCCTTCTGTCTGTTTTTTGCCAGAATTGGCGATTGGTCCCCATCGAAAAGCATTGCCTTGATCAGTAGCGCCCGCGCGGTCTGACTTTGAAGCGGCCGCGGCCTCTTAAAGATCGGAAGTAGATCACGCCTATGATTCCCAGCATGAATAGAATCTCCGACCAGAGCAGAACGCTGAACGGATCCAGATGCTTGAACCACACTTCTGAAGCAGGGACGTGACTGACTGGCATTCCAACTTTGGTCTCGAAGGTGTCACGCCAGCGCGACACGGCGATGATGCCGTTCCACAAGAGCGCCACCGCCATGATCGCCACCGGGAAAAGAACTCCGAACCGCTCTGACAGGCGTCGGCGAACGAGGCCTTCGAGAGAACCACGTTCAGGGATGACCTCCGGAGCAAAACGATTTTGGACTTGCCGGAAGTTCGGGAGCGGATCTTCCTGCTCTTCATCCTCGAAATAAGGCTGGGGAAAGACGGACATCTGCCCGCTCGACGACGGGCTGGTTGCCTCGCGAATCTGTCGGAGGATGAAAAGCATATCCTCCTTGCAAGTCAGTGTTCCCAGAAACGCGCATTTGGAGAGCGCCTCAATCTCCTGGGGAGTTATTTTGAGTCGCGCGACGAGTTCATGGTCGTCGCGAATCTGATCCAGGATGGCACGCTCTTGTGATGGCGCCACCGTGAACCGGCGGTGAGAATCGGTTTCCATGGAGGGGCATTTTGACGCAAAATACGGTCTTGAAACAAGACTAAACATTACAAAAGATGTATAGACTCTTATAGCGTCTATAAGAGACGTCCTAAAGGCTTATAGACTAAACGCTTCGTAATAATTGCCTACATGCTGTAGGCTAGGCGCTAGATAGATAGTAGCAGAAACCTACGATTAGTAGATTGACCGTCGGATGATCCTCTTTTCGACCGTTATACTAATCCTGGGTGGCAACTCTACTTCAGAGCGCGCCTCGCGCTCGCTGATTCGTTGCGTGCTCGCGCCAAGCGCGCACTGCCATATCGTAACGCTGGCCGGTTGCGCTCGAACGCTTCAGCGATCGCATTCGCGACCAGGCGGATCCGAGCGACGCGCCTGAGATCGCGGTGGATGATCATCCAGACCGGGTGCAGCTCGGGAGGCTCTGCGGACCATAGTCGCTGCAATTCCGGATGGTCATCGCCGAGAAGGCAAGGCAACATGCCGATTCCGATTCCGGCGGCGATTGCTCTCATTTGCACGAACGGGCTGTTGCTGAAGAGTACCACTCTCGCGCCCGCGAGCGCTTCGCTAAACCACGACGGGGCCCCGAGATAGCTGACCGAGGTATGCCCCGCCAAGCCTCTGCTGAGCTCGGGCGCACCGTGGGCAGCGAGATAGGCGCGCGAGGCATATAACACAAGACCGAAGTCACCGAGCTTGCGGCATACCAGGTCGGCGTCGCTGGGCCGCGCGAGCCGTACGGCGATATCAGCGTGGCGCCGTGCGATATTCAGGGGCCGCGGATCGGCCATCACCTCTAGCTGAAGTTGCGGATGGGCTTCTGTCAGGGTTACGAGCGCGGGAACGATTATGAGGTGCGCCAGCCCCTCAGTGGTTGCGACGCGGACCTGGCCGCTCAGGCGCGCGTCATGCCCGGCCACGAGCCGATCGACCGAGGCCGCGGCATTCTCCATCGCTTCGCACTGGTTCAGGATCGCTTGTCCGGCGGCGGTGAGCGCAAATCCATCCGGTGTGCGATCGAAGAGCTTCGATCCGAGTTCCTCCTCGAAGGCCGCAATCCTGCGGCCGACCGTCGCGTGATCCACGCGGATCGCGCGCGCCGCGCCCGACAGGCTTCGATTGCGGGAAATAGCCAGAAAGAAGCGGACATCATCCCATTGCCACATGGTTCGACCGGCCCTTCGGTGAATTTATGCACATCATGTGTGCACAGATCGTGAATTCCCACAAGCCTCGCGAGCCCGCAAGGATGGACGGACCGAACGCATCATGTCTGCCGTAACGCGAGGCTAATCATGAAGGAACAGGGGAAGCAAAGATGGACGGTAGTCGCGGTTCTGTTCGCGACGATGTTTCTTATCTGGGGGCCGGTCAACGCCGGCAGCGTATTTTTCCTGCCGGTGGTGAAGCATTTCGGATGGAGCCGCGCCCTGTTCTCGTTGCTGGTCGCGACGGCGCCGCTGGCCGCGGGGTTCAGCAGCCCCGCGATCGGTTCGCTGATGGATCGTTACGGCGAGCGCAGAATAATGATCGTCGGAGCCACCATGGTTGCGCTGAGTTTCCTGGCGCTCAGCCGGGCCGATTCGGCCGTGGCCTTCTTTGCAACCTTTGTCGTGCTTGGCGTCGGCATCAGCGCTTCAACCATCATTCCAGCCGCGCTGGTTATCACCAGCTTGTTTCGCGAGCAGCGCGGACTGGCGCTCGGGATCGCATTTGCCGGCATCCCGCTCGGCGGGACGGGAATTACGATTTTGGCGAGCCGCATCGTCCAGCGCAGCGGCTTTCGCGCGGGATATTTCGCGATGGCGATTCCTATCTTGTTGGTGGTGATTCCGCTGCTCGCGCTATTCATGCGCACTCCGCCTCAGCGAGAGAACAGTCGGGTAGCGGGTGGTGCCACGGCAACGGCATTACCCGGCCTCGAGGTCAGTGAGGCGCTCCGATCGCGATCATTCTGGATGATCGCGATCGCGGAGGTTTTCTTCGCCACCGCGGCCGTTGGTCTCCGCGTGCATCTGGTGCCGTTTCTGACAGGTGTCGGTTACTCGCCGACCTTAGCGGCGGAAATCCTCGGCGCGATGTTTGTGTTCAGTGCGATCGGAAGTTTTGCAATGGGTGCGCTCGCAGATCGTCTTGGCGGCCGTACGACGCTGTCGCTCGTCTTCTTCGCCGGTGCGGCGGGGATCGCGGCACTGCTCGATGCGTCGCATCTGATGGGGGTCACCGCCTTCATCTTAATTTTTGGACTGGTCAGAGAGACCCACGTCCTACCGATCGCAATCACCGAATCGCTCGGGGCGAAGCGGCTCGGCACGCTGCTCGGAATCCTGGCTTTGTTTACGACCTTCGGTTTTGCGGCGGGACCCGTGATCGCCGGGCGTATTTTCGATCGAACAGGCAGCTACACGGGTGCGTTGCTCCTCTTCGTCGCGCTTGCGATCGTTTCGATGCTCGCGATGCGTTCAACGTCGCCGCTCGCCGAGGAGACGACGCGCATCGACGCTGGCGAAGCGGCGTCGGCGGAGCCGATCATTTCGAGCTGAGCCGCTTCAGCGCGCCTTACCCTGTCACGCCTTCACTGCTGACGGCGCAGCTCGATCTACAGCGCCGCGCTTGAAGAGACGCAGTCCCCATAGTCGCAGACTATCCAGATACAAATAGATGACCGGTGTTGTGAACAGCGTCAGCATCTGGCTGACTATCAGTCCGCCCACAATCGCAACGCCAAGCGGCCGCCGCAATTCGGAGCCATAGCCGGTACCAAGGGCCAACGGCAGGCCTCCGAGCAGGGCCGCCATGGTGGTCATCATGATCGGCCGGAAGCGCAGTACGCAGGCCTGGTAGATCGCATCCTCGGACGACTTGCCCTGGTTGCGCTCTGCATCCAGAGCGAAATCGATCATCAATATGGCGTTCTTCTTGACGATTCCGATCAGCAGAATGATGCCGATTAGTGCGATCACGCTGAGATCGATTCCGCAGATCCATAGGGCAAGTAGCGCTCCTACTCCGGCCGAGGGCAGCGTCGATAGAATTGTAATCGGGTGTACGTAACTCTCGTACAAGATCCCCAACACGATATATACGCTGAGCAACGCGGCCAGGATCAGCATCGGTTCATTACTCAGTGAGGCCTGAAACGCCTGCGCGGTCCCGGCGAAGGTGGTCCAAATGCCAGCGGGCAGATGGATGTCTTGCTCAGCCTGATCGATCAGTTCAACCGAGTCGCCGAGCGAGACACCGGGGGCGAGGTTGAACGAAATCGTGACGGCGGGGAATTGCCCCTGATGGTTCACCGTCAACGGCGTGGTCGAAATCGCGGAACTGCTGAGAGTGGTCAACGGCACCATCGTCGAGGCCGCATTGGTGGTGTTACTCGAAATGATTGCGCCTGCGTGTCGCCGACGTCGCGGCGGAGTTCGTACCGAGGATGGTTACGCCGTTGGTCGGGACGCTCGAATTGCCCAGAACTATGCTTTGCAGATTAGGTGCTGCGACTGTGCTGCTCGAGCTACCCGCGGCGGACTGGATGCCCGTCGTCGTTGTATCGCTCGAATTCGAGTCGCCCGGATCGCTGTCCGAATTCGTGCTGGTGACACCAGGTAGCGCCGTAATTATGGATCCCGAACCCGCGAAATTAGCCGTACCGTATCCGGTTGTGGCCCCCGGAGTGACGACATTGGTCGTACTTAATCCGTTTATGAACCCCGGACTCACAAAATTGGCTGTACTGGATCCGGTTGTGGAGCTCACACCTCTAACCATGCCGGTGGTCGAGTTTGGCGGAGCTGTGGTGCTTGAATCCATTGTACTTTGAATCCCGGCAGACATTAGCCCTGCAGTCGGAACATATGTACTGACCCCAGCACTGGCCGCTCCGATCCCGGCGATACTAAGCGCCGCGTTCGCCCCGCTCGATCCGGACGAGTTGGAGCTGGCAGTGGAAGCCGGTTGGGCAACGTTAGACGCCAGATGAATCAGCTTGAGGGTGTCAGGATTCTGCCAGAACTGCGGAGCCACCTCCATCACCACGTAGTACTGATTTAATTGGGTGAACATCGTGGAGACTTCGCGCTGCCCGAACGCATCGTACAGGGTATTGTCAATCTGTGAAGCCGAAAGCCCAAGGCGCGACGCTGTGCTGCGATCCAGTATCAGATTGGCCGCCAGGCCCTTGTATTGCTGATCGCTGCTGACATCGGTCAGTTGGGGTAACGTCCGCAATTTCGCCAGCAACTTCGGCGCCCAGTTCATCAGCAAGTCGAGGTCGTTGCTCATCAGCGTGTACTGATACTCGGCGTTCGCAGATCTGCCGCCTATTGTCAGGTCCTGTTGCGCCTGCAGGTAAAGGCTTAGACCGGTCTGCTTGACGGCCTGTTTGCGGATCTGCCCTATGATCTGTTGCGCAGTCAGCTTCCGTTGATCACGCCGCTTTAGTCCGACATACATGGTGGCGGTGTTGGTGGCACCATTGGTTCCAGTGAAGGCCAATACGTTGTCGACGTTCTGATCACCCAGCACAGTCTTAATCAGCCGCTTCAGTCGCCGGTTCATCGCCTGGAACGACGTATCTTGATCGGCTACTACGGCACCTATCAGACGACCGTTATCCTGCTCGGGAAAAAATCCCTTCGGAATGACGTAGAACATGTAGATACTGAGCGCGAGGACGATGAATGCAACTCCGAGCGTCAGCCGCGAATGCTTCAGCACCCATTTGAGGCTGACTTCGTAACGATTGAGCATCCAATCGAAAATTCGCTCGCTCGAGTTGTACATCCCACCATGCTCGCTCGCCTCATGATGACGCAGCAGTTTCGCGCACATCATCGGCGTCGTGGTCAGCGAGATAACCATCGAGACCACGACCGCCGTCGACAGAGTAATTGCAAACTCACGGAACAGTCTGCCTACTAACCCACCCATCAGCAGAATCGGAATGAACACCGCGACTAACGACAGGCTGATCGAGATTACGGTGAATCCGATCTCCTGGGTGCCTTTGACCGCGGCTTGGTACGGAGACATCCCTTGTTCGAGATAACGGGAAATGTTCTCGACCACTACGATCGCGTCATCGACCACGAAGCCGGTGGAAATGGTCATTGCCATCAACGACAGATTGTCGATGCTGAAGCCGCACAGATACATCACGCCGAAGGTTCCGATCAGCGAAATCGGAACCGCCAGTCCGGGAATCATGGTGGCGCGCAGATTGCGCAGGAACAGGAAGACCACCATCACTACCAGGCAGATCGAGATTAACAGCGTTCCCTCGACGTCCTTGACCGATGCCCTGATGCTGGTAGTCCGATCCAGCACGACGCGGAGGTTAATTGACGCGGGAATCGACGCTTTCAGCGCCGGCAGTGCGGCGTAGACGCGGTCCACCGTGTCGATCACGTTGGCTCCTGGCGCACGCCAGATGATCACCAGGATGGCGCGGTTCAAATCGACGTAGCCCGATGCGCGCACGTTCTGGACTGAATCATTGACCTCCGCGACCTCGGACAGCGTCACCGCGGTTCCGTTGTGATAGCCGACGATCAGAGGCTTATATTCGTCGGCCTTGAGCAACTGGTCGGTGGTGCTGATCGTCCAGGCCTGGTTGTCATCGGCGAACTCACCAGTGGGGCTGTTAGTGTTGGCCGACGCGAGAACGCTGCGAACCTGTTCCAGGCTAATACCCAGATGGCGCAACTGGGTAGGGTTGAGTTCCACCCGCACGGCAGGCAACGCGCCGCCGCCTACCACGACCTGACCAACACCCTGAATCGTGGATAGCTTCTGCTCGAGGATCGAATCGGCGGCGTCGTAAAGTTGACCCGGAGTCTTCACTTGGGAAGTCAGCGCCATGATCAGCACCGGCGGGTCGGACGGATTCACCTTTCTATAGGTAGGCTTCGACGGCAGATCAGCCGGCAGATAGCTGCTGGCGGCGTTGATCGCGGCTTGGACGTCACGCGTCGCCGCGTCGATGTTACGGTTCAGATCGAACTGCAGCACAATCGTGGTCTGACCAAGAAAGCTGGTCGACGTCATCTGGGTCAGAGAGGCGATATGGCCGAATTGCCGCTCCAACGGCGTGCCCACCGACGTTGCCATCGTCTGCGGACTGGCGCCGGGAAGCTGCGCCTGGACCTGGATAGTCGGGAAATCAACCGCCGGCAAGGGAGCCACAGGCAGCGCATAGAATGCGACTATCCCCGCCAGCGCCACTGCGATCGTAAGCAGCGTCGTGCCTACAGAGTTCTTGATAGTCGTCTCTGAGATGCTCATGTAGTGACCAGCCGCTGTTCGGGCTGTTCGTCCTGTTCCGCTTCGGCCGGGGAGGCCTGCGGCGCGAGCCGGTCGAAGTACAGGAAAATCACGGGCGTGGTGTATAGGGTCAGGGCCTGGCTGAGAATCAGACCACCCACGATTGCGATTCCCAGCGGCTGACGCAGCTCCGATCCCATTCCCGTTCCGAGAGCTAGCGGCAGGCTTCCCAGCAGCGCCGCCATCGTGGTCATCATGATCGGCCTGAATCGCAGCAATGAGGCTTGGTAGATAGCTTCCTCCGCGGGCTTGCCCTCCTGACGCTGTGCCTCGAGAGCGAAGTCGATCATCATGATGGCGTTCTTTTTGACAATGCCGATCAAAAGGATGATGCCGATCAGCGCGATCACGTCGAGGTCGAGATGGCAAATGAGCAGGGCGAGAATCGCGCCGACGCCGGCCGAGGGCAGGGTCGATAGGATCGTGATCGGATGGATGTAGCTCTCATAGAGCACCCCGAGCACGATATAAACGGTGATTAGTGCCGCGAGGATCAGTATTGGCTCGTTGGCCAGTGAGGCCCGAAACGCCGCGGCGGTGCCCTGAAACGCGCCCTGAATGCTAATCGGCATCCCGATTTCTTTTTGCGCCGCGTTGATCGCGTCGACCGCCTCGCCCAGCGAATAGCCCGGCGCGAGATTGAAAGAAATCGTAACGCAAGGAAATTGTCCTTGATGGTTAATAATGAGCGGCGTACGAGTCTGTTCGTAATGCGTAAAGGTGCTCAGCGGCACCTGGCCGCTGTTCGAACTCACATAGATTTCCTGCAGCGATTTAGGATCGCGCTGGAATTTCGGGTCGACTTCCAGCACCACGTGGTACTGGTTGAGCTGAGTGAACATGGTTGAGATTTGTTCCTGGCCGAACGCGTCGTAGAGCGTGCTATCGATCGTCGAGGAGCTGACACCCAGGCGCGAGGCGGTGCGGCGATCGATTACCAGGTGCGCCCCCAAGCCCTCGTTCTGCTGGTCGGTCGCGATGTCGCGCAAAGCGGGCAGCGTTTGCAGCTTGTCTACCAGCTTGGTGGTCCACAGCTTCAGTTCATTCGGGTCGGGATCTTCGAGTGTGTATTGATATTGCGTCCGGCTCATCCGGTCGTCGACGCTGAGATCCTGAACGGCCTGCAGGTAGATCGTAATGCCCTGGACTTTGGCAAGCTGCTGCTGCAAACGGCTGATTACTTGCTCAACGTGAACCTTGCGCTGAGCCAGCGGCTTTAGACTGATCAGAATCCTGCCGCTGTTAACCGTGGTGTTGGTTCCGTCGACACCTATAAACGATGACAGGCTTTCAACCGCCGGATCGCGCAGGATAACGCTGGCCAACGCCTGCTGCTTGCGCTCCATCGCGGCGAACGACATGGTTTCCGGCCCTTGCGATACGCCCTGGATCACGCCGGTATCTTCGATCGGGAAAAATCCCTTGGGCACGTACCAGTAGAGAAAGATGGTCAGGACAAGGGTCGCAACCGCGACCATCAGCGTGGCGGGCTGATGCTTCAGGACCCAACGCAGAGTGCGGCCATAAAATTCAATCGTTCGCTCGAAGGCGCGCTCCGACATCTGGAACAGCCTGCTCTGCTCTTTCTCCGGCGTGTGACGCAAGAGCTTGGCCGCCATCATTGGCGTCAACGTCAGCGAGACGACCGCGGAGACCAGGATCGTCACTGCCAGCGTGATGGCGAACTGACGGAACAGCCGGCCCACGATGTCAGCCATGAAGAGCAGCGGAATCAGCACTGCGATCAACGAGATGGTTAGCGACAGAATGGTGAAACCGATCTGGCGCGATCCCTTGAGCGCGGCCTGCAGCGGGGACTCGCCCTCCTCGATGATACCGCGAGATGTTCTCGATCATCACGATCGCGTCGTCCACCACGAAGCCGGTGGAAATCGTCAGCGCCATCAACGTCAGATTGTTCAGGCTGTAGCCGAGCAGGTACATGATGCCGAACGTGCCGACCAGCGACAGCGGCACTGCGACGCTCGGAATAATCGTGGCCGAGAGGCTGCGCAGGAACAAAAAGATGACCATCACTACCAGTGCGATGGTGAGCATCAACTCGAACTCCACGTCCCCGACCGACGCGCGGATCGTGGTCGTGCGGTCGGTCAGAACCTGCACTTTGACCGCCGAGGGAAGCGAGCTCTGCAACAAGGGCAGCAGCGTTTTGATCCGGTCGACGACCTGGATGATATTGGCGCCGGGCTGCCGCTGCACGTTGAGGATTACAGCCGGCGTGGAGTTCATCCAGGCCGCCTGCTTGACGTTTTCAGGCGCGTCCACAACAGTGGCCACCTGCGACAGAGTCACCGGCGCGCCGTCGTGGTATGCGATTATCAACGGCCGATAATCCTTGGCGGCGAGCAACTGATCGTTGTCCTCGATCGTGTAGTCGAGATTCTTGCCGTCGAAATTTCCCTTGGCTGTATCGACGTTGGAGGCCGCCACCGCAAGGCGGACCTGTTCGAGCGTCAGCCCATAGGATGCTACCTGAGTCGGATTAAGCTGGATCCGCACCGCGGGCTTCTGCCCGCCGCTGATCGTGACCAGCCCGACGCCAGGCACCTGCGAGATCTTCTCCGACAGGCGCGTATCGGCGAGATCCTCGACCTGATCCAGCGGCATGTCGGTCGAGGTCAGGCCCAGGGTCAGAATCGGCGCGTCGGCGGGATTGATTTTGCTATAGACCGGCGGAGTCGGGAGGTTGGCAGGCAAAAATGTAGCGGCGGCATTGATCGCCTCCTGCACTTCCTGCTCCGCCACGTCGATGTTGAGATTGAGGTCGAACTGCAGCGTGACTACCGACGCCCCGAAGGAACTGTTCGAGGTCATCTGGTTCAGGCCCGGCACTTCGCCGAACTGGCGCTCCAGCGGAGCGGTCACCGCGGACGCCATCACGTCCGGACTTGCCCCGGGATAAAATGTGAGTACCTGGATTGTCGGATAGTCGACTTCCGGCAAAGCGGAAACCGGCAATTCCTTGTAGGCGAAAGCGCCCGCCAGCAGAATCGCGGCCATCAGTAACGAGGTCGCGATCGGCCTGAGGATGAATATCCGCGAAAGGTTCATCCGCCACTCGCTGCGAAAGCGCCTAAGTTAGAAGTCGTCTGGCCTGAGTTGGAATTATCCATCTGAACGACAACCTTGGTTCCTGGCTGCAGCTTGTCCAAACCGTCGGTCACCACTTTCTCTCCCGCGGTAACGCCCTTTGTGATCGCAGTCACGTCGCCTTGCGACGGGCCTACCGTAACCTGGCGCTGTACGACCGTACTGTTGGGCTGGACGACGTAGACGAAAGACTGTTGCGCGCCGCTCTGAATCGCCGCCGTCGGCAGCAGCAGCGCGTTCTGGATCGTTTTCACCGGCATGGTCGCATTGACGAACGCGTCGGGAAACAAGGCATAGTCGGGATTGGAAAACTGGGCCCGCAGCTTCACCGTCCCGGTATTCTCGTCAACCTGATTGTCGAAGGTGAGCAGAGAGCCGGTCCCGATTTTCTTGCTGAAGTCGCGGTTCCACGCCACCACCGGTACCTGGCGCCCGTCGCGCATGTCGTTGACGACTTCGGGAATATCATCCTCGGGAATACTGAAGACCACCGAGATTGGTTGAAGTTGCGTGACCACCACCAGGTTCTGGGAGGACACCACATAATTTCCCACGTCAACCTGCCGCAGGCCGACGCGGCCTTGTACCGGCGATACGATCCGGCAGTAGGCTAGATTGATCTTGACCCCCGCGATCATCCCCTGATCGTTTTGGACCGTGCCCAACGCCTGCCGATAAAGTGCTTCCTGATTGTCCGCATCCTGGCTCGCGATGATTCCGGTCTTATACAAATAGCGATACCGCTCCAGCGTCACCTTCGCATTGGCGAGTGTGGCCTGATCTCGCGCGAGCTGTCCTTCGGTCTGAGCTAACTGCGCCTCGTAAGGCGACGGATCGATATTGACCAACAAGTCTCCCGCCTTGACCAATTGCCCTTCTTTAAAATCAATTTTCATGATCTGGCCGGCGATGCGGCTCTTTATCGTGACGGTGGCGAACGGAGTCACGGTGCCGATCTGGTTCAAATAGACGTCCAGATTCCCGGTTTTGACCAAGCTTGCTGCCACCGGCACGCTGGGCGCCTTCATCACAGTTGGATTTGTGCCGCTATGCAGGAACCATCCATAGACGCCGGCGCAGAGCACGAAGCCTCCCAGCCACAACCACCATCGCGAAGGTTTGCGTTCCGGCTTCGTCGTGTCGCGGAATTCCAGGTCTGTCGATCCTCCGATTGTTCGTGTTTCTTGATTCATGATTCTGATCCGTGACTAGGTTTGCGTGTTGTGCATCCGCGGCGCTCGTCGCGCAGTAAGTGTCAAAGGCGCCCTTGTACTGGGTTCGCCGTTGAGATTCTGTAGGATGAAAGTCCCGCTTCGTTTCGCGATGGCCCGCGCGACAGCCATCGAGCAGGATGACGACTATCGTTCGCACCGCCGCCTCGGCCGTAACCTCCTTCCTGCGATAGCGCGGCACGCCGCGGATCATACCCAGGATGGATTCGGCCACGAGTTGAAAATTCAAATCACTGCGAATCCATCCCGCGCAGGCTCCTTTCCTCAACACCTGGCTGATCAACAGTGAGAGCTTCCTGGATTCCCGCCGATAATGCCGGGCCGCTGCCGCCGGTAAGATTGTGCGAGGGTCGCGCATCAAAACGAAAAAATCCCCGCGGTCCCACACGCTGGTCAGAACATGGCGCACGATCGTGGTGATTCGATCCGGAAACGAGCGCTCCTCTTCCACCGAGCGCTCGATTTGATTGCGAAGTTGGCGGAAGCCCGCGATGATGGCGGCCGCGTAAAGGCCCTCCTTCGATCCGAACTGGCGATACACGCTGCCCTTTCCCACCCGCGCTTCTGCCGCGAGTTCATCCGCAGTGACCTTGTCGAAACCGTTGTGCGCGAATAGTTCCAGCGCGCTCATGAGAATCTTTTCGCGCAGCCGCGGGATTGCGTGACGCCCGCGCCGGCGCCTGCCGACAGATGCAGATCGGACGCTCATTGGACACGTCCTC
Source organism: uncultured delta proteobacterium (assembly GCA_963733715.1). GTDB lineage: Bacteria > Desulfobacterota > Binatia > Binatales > Binataceae > Binatus. The sequence continues at coordinate 62,719 of CAVTEN010000023.1, read as the reverse complement.
CGAGACGGAGAACCGTCTCCGTCCAACCGGTCGAGGCAGATTTCGAAGTGTCGTGGACTGCCATGTCAGACTCCTGTCGCAGCGTGCGATCTCGCTGGACTTATACGCATGCCCGTAACGCCGTATGTATGCGTCGCGGTCAAAAAATAGTTTCGGAGGCGCTGCCGAAAAGGCGGTCTACCTTCTCAGGGGTGCCGGGAACGGATGTGTATTTACGGAATCAGTGAGCGGGATCGAAGGCCGAGGGCGGAATGCGGAGAAAGAACGCTGCCCAATGCTCGGGCCAAATCTGAACGAACAGATTTTGGCGGCTGATCAGGAGCGCAATTGGCTTTGGGACTACCGAAACCAGCGCATCGACAAATCGCAGGATTGATGGCCGAGTAAGTTTCGCGTCGCGCGCGCCGACATCATTTATCGCGGTCCTTGTGTGATTCGGGTAGCTCGCGATCTCGCGCGGCGCGAGCAGTTTGCGAGGTGGGCGGCGGCGTGACTCGCACGAAAGAAAAGATCAGGAGTGCTGCGATAGTCAATCGCAACACCAGCAGCGCATTTCCGGTCAGTAGCCTCAAGCTGTAACTCTCAAATGCTGGACGATTCAAAGTCCCCTTAAATTCAAATTGAAACAAATTCGGGTTTCTATCGATCAGGCTACGGTGTTTGCTTTTGACCGGTTTCAAAGTGCAGCGGCCGGCTGCAGCTAAGGCGTGAATAATCGCTGCACAAAGCTGTGCAGCTTGGTATCACGTACCGCTCCTCACCAATGCCTTTGTTCCGCGCGCTGTAACCGAAGCGCCATTCTTTCGTCTTCGTGATCAGCGCGTCCCGGCGCGGCGACGCGAGTCAGCGAATTTCTCGCGCCAGAAAACTGCTTTGCGGCGCTCTCCGGGTGCCAGAGCAAGCCCACGAATAGGCTTCGAGCGAGAACTAGCTTCCAGTTTTTTTCTGAAGATCGCGGCGACTGTACGCCGGGATTTCCGTTTCTACCTTGGATCTCGGATAACCAACTCTTCCTCGTAGTGCAAGAGATCGCGTGTGATCTGGAAATGGCAGTCGATGGCAGAATCCAAGCATCTCCGGTGCCCTCGATTCGGAGAAAATGTGAAATCGCGGACTGGGTGGCGGATGGGGTGGGATTCGAACCCACGAGGGACTTTCATCCCTGCCGGTTTTCAAGACCGGTGCCTTCAACCACTCGGCCACCCTCCAGGATTTATAGGATTTATCGCCAGATGGCAGGCAAAGGCGGTGTAATCTTCGATCGCGCGATCATCCATCGTCGTCATGGTCGGTTCTCGCATGGCACGCCAAGCCTCCCATTGACATTGGACCTAACTTTAGCGTTAGGGTTGGGCCATTCAACCCGGAAGGCGAAGTGCTGATCCCCCTTCGCACCCATGGAAAAACCGATGCGCGCATACGTTCTCAAGCATTACGGCGGCCCTGAAGGGTCGCGACTGATGGATATCCCGGCGCCTACGCCGAGGCCGCGCGAGATTCTCGTTGAAGTGCGCGCTGCGGGTCTGAACCCGGTAGATTTCAAGTTCCGACAAGGAAAGCTTCGCGCAATCCTGCGGCCAAGGCTTCCGTTTGTGCTGGGCAATGAAGTTGCGGGTGAAGCTGTTGCCGTTGGCAGCGAGGTCAAACGGTTCCGCGCCGGTGATCACGTGTTTGCCAGGGTCGCAAAGGATAGTGGTGGCGCATTCGCAGAGCAAGTAAGCGTCGATGAGGATCACGTTGCGCCTATGCCCCGGAATCTGGATTTCACGGCTGCCGCGGCCGTACCGCTGACGGGACTGACCGCTCTGCAGGCATTAAGGGACGAACTCGGTGTCAAACCAGGACAGAAAGTGTTCATTTCAGGCGGCGCTGGAGGGGTCGGCACCTTTGCAATTCAGATCGCCAAATGGCTAGGCGCGCATGTGACGACAACAGCTTCGAAGCGAGGTGAGGCATTGGTGCGCTCGCTGGGCTGTGATGAGGTGATCGACTATACGGCGCAGGATATATCCAAAGCGGGAGGCAGATTTGATGCGGGGTTTGACTTGATCGGCGGCAAAACCCTGGAGCAAATGTTCGAAGTCATGAAGCCGGGAGCTAAGATCGTCTCAATAGCCGCTCTTCCAGAGCCACAAACTGCGATCAAGGACCTCGGCGACCGCCGAGCTCTTTCCGCCCTATTCTGGATCATCAGCTACGGTATCAGATCGCGGGCTCGACGCGCGGGAATCGGCTATCGATATCTCTTCATGCATCCAAGCGGCAGCGACCTCGCTCAGCTCGCCGAACTCATCGAGCAGGGAACGCTGAAGGTCGTCGTCGACAAGACATATCCGTTTGCGGAAATTTCCGAGGCTCTAGCCTACGTCGAACGTGGACGCGCTAAAGGGAAAGTCGTTGTTACGATGAGTTGAGGCCTTCGCGATGTTCGAACCGCGCCCGTGGTGATAGGCGAGCTGGCTCAGATGATCGTCGATCGATTGAGCGAATGACGCTTCCATGGCGGAACCGATTCGCTCGTGATGAATCTTTCTGCGCTCAACGAGCACCGACTTGTATGCCACCTCCTGGGTAAGCGAATGCTTCGATTGCACGATGTACCCGCCGTACCGCCGCGTCGTATCGATCATCAGCTTCAGTGCTGGATCGATAATCGCTCGGGCCTCTTCGGGGTCGAGGTCCTGCTCGAGCTAGGTTGATCCTTTGATGTCGGCAAATAGCGCGGTGACCGTCTTGCGCTTTCCCTGGAGCGCTTCCGATAAACTCGGCGCTGGTACTTCTACCGCCGGCTGCGAGTCTTTCGGCGGATAGGCACGCGCCGCAGAGGACGCCTTCAGCGTTGCACCGCATCCACCACAGAAGTCTTCTCCGGGTTCGTTTGAAGCGCTGCACTGTGGGCATCGACGCGCAAGTTCTGCGCCGCATTTCGCGCAGAACTTGCGACTCTCCCGGTTATCACTTCCGCATTTGGCGCAGCGCATAGCCTCGCCCCATTGAATTGAATTCAGGGGTGGAAACTTCGCCGTTCTATCGAGCCGCCATACGCAGGCCATCGGTGGCCGGTCTTGATTCGGTTCTCAGCAAAATCGCGCGGATGTCGACCAGAATCGCGAGCAGGCACGTCGCGACGCAGCCGAGGACGAATCCAAGAAGGCCGCCGCCAAGAGCGCCCATTGTACTGAATTGGCCCCCGCCGAATGCGTCGAAGCCTCCGACAATGCGCCCGCCAGCAATAAAGCCGACCAGCGACGCGATCACCACGATCCCGACGATCACGAGGTTCGCAAATCCGATGATGAGGTTACGAAGATTGTCCATAGCATTCTCTCCTTCTGCTGGTTTCGATTCGTTTCAGTGACTAAGACAATTCCGACGCTGTTCAATTGAGATTCTGGCCATTGACGAAAATCTGGCCGCGCGAATAGGTTGCGCGACTCACCAGGTTGTTGCCTTCGCGCACGATCAGCCCGCGCGCGAGCAGGCCGTTCAGCTCCTCGGCGCTTTCCGGGTCGGCGAACAGGCTGGCCGGCACGACTATCTCGGCGGAGGCGTATGCGTAGTTCTCTGATAGTTCTCTCACGAGCGCTTCATCGTCCGAACCGCCGAATCTCTTGCCGCTGAAGCCCGGCTTAATGCCTGCCTGCAAAGTGCTGGCTGCGCGTCCGGAAGGACTCTGGAGGTCGAGTTTGAAGATGGCTTTTGGCGCTGCCTTCGCCAGCCTGACCAACGGGGTCACGGAACTTCTACCGAGTTCCGAGATTTGCTGGGCCGCGGGCTCGCCTGATCGGGCGATCGCGCGGTTGTCGCGTAACCATTCGACCACCGCGTGCGGATCGACATTGAGCAGCTGCCACTCGAGGTCGCTGGACACCGTCCTCCCGTCGGGAAGCGCGATTCGTTTCATTGCGAACCGGGTGTCGGTTTGAAGCAAGCCTTCGCTGACGCTGTCGCCACTAGTGACTGACAGGGCGTCGAAAGCGAGGCGCGAAGGGAGCATGGGTTCATCGGGGTCCCGAGCGAGATTCAACTCGACGCCGCTGAGGAGCCAGGTCATTTTGTGGAGCCACAATCCGCTCGGGTCCAGATGCAGGTCGCCGTCGAACGAAAGCGCCGAAGCATCAAGATGTGAGCCCGCTTCGGCGTAGCGGATGTGATTGAACCGGCCCGACGCGCTGACCTCACCGCGACGCAGCCACCATACGCACTGACCGCCGTCGAACAGGATTTGGGTTCCGGCAGCCGGACTACCACCCGCTAAGGGGGCTACTGCAATGCTGATCTCGGTGGATCCACCAGGATAAAGGAATGCGGTGGCAGCTAGTGCTGACGCGCCTTCCTTGGTGACGTGGACTATACTTTTGAGATCGAGCGGGAGATCGGCCCGGCTTTCGACGATCGCGAGGACCGGACGCAAAGAGTGATGCGCACCGGCGAATGGAAACGGGCCGTGATGGATCTCCTGCGTCATTTCGACCTGCCGTCCGCTCAAGTCGATGGTGTCTTTAGCGGTCGAGGTGAACCAACCCCGATCGTACGAATCCACTGACAGGCGCACGGCATCCGACGACATTTGAGCGATCGTCGAGCGATATTCGCTCTCCGCGCGAATGCCGATCGCATAGGGAAGCAACAAGAACAGGGTGAGCGCGGCGGCCAAGGCGGACACACAAATTATCAGTGTTCTCGAAGGCAGCGGCCTTTGGCGCGACTGCGTGGGCTGTTCGGTGCTACTGCGCAGGGGGCGCAGAAAGGCGGTTGCGGATTCAGCGAATTTGAACATAGCCGGCGCGAGATAGCGGGAAGCGCCGCATCGCGCGCATCGCGCCTGCGAGTTCTCCATCGACTGTCCGCACTTGGTGCAGTACATGGCAGTTCTACTTCCCAGTCCCGGTTAGGGGGACGCTCTGGTCCGCGTTTGCCGCGTTGTCAAAGATGCTTAACGTGGAGGCCTCTGGACCAGGCGCAGCCGGAGTAAAGGTCAGTTTGAGCTTGCACTTCTTCTTCGGCGCCAGTTGCGCGCCGCAGGTCGTGGAAACCGACTTGTATTCCTGCGAGTTGGCCGGCGTGAACGATACCATCGGGTTCGCGAAAGTAATCGGCGGTCCACTCTTGGCCGAATTGCTCAGCGTAAATGTGAAGGATTTGGTATGGCCCACTGTCACTTTGCCGAAATTCTTTTGCGTCGGTTTGATTTTCAGCAGCCCGGGAACCGGAGTCGGCGTCGGGGTGGGAGTCAATGTTGGCGTTGAAGTCGGCGTGGCAGTGGCGGTTGCCGTCGCCGTGGCGGTTGCCGTCGCAGTCGCGGTGGCCGTCGGCGTGCCACTGGTCGCCGTAGCGGTGGCGGTCCCCGTCGCAGTGGACGTCGGTGTCGCAGTCGAGGTCGTCGTCGCCGTCGCGGTGGGAGTGGCGGTCTTACTCGGCGTCGCCGATCCGGTAGATGTCGCAGTTGAGGTCGGCGTCTGCGTCGCAGTTGAGGTCGTCGTGGACGTCGCTGTCGCGGTGGCCGTCGGCGTCGCAGTTCTCGACGAGGTCGATGTTGCCGTAGCAGTCGGAGTGGGAGTTGACGTCGGGGTTGCCGTCGGAGTTCCGGTAGCCGTCGCTGTTGGAGTGGGCGTGGCGGGCGAGGTTACTCCTATGGTGTTCGATACCGATGTACCGTCAAGCGTATCGATAACGCTCAGATTGATGAGCGCGCCATCGGGTGGCGTCGAAAAGCCGTTGAGCACCGTCAGGTCAATGATGAAGGAGTTCGAAGCTCCAGCTGACAAACCAAAATTACCCTGGCAGATCTTCGTGCCCGCCGGGTTGGCGCCTGACTGCGTGAATTCCGGAACGACGTAACAGAGATCGTACGATTGGGAGACGGTGCTGGGGTTGGTCACCGTCCACGTGAACTCCGCCACCTGCCCGGGACCGACCGGGTTCGGCATCTCTGTCAGCGCGTAGGTGAGGAATGGTGTCGGATAAGCTGCTAGCGCGTCGCTGGCATCGGCCAGGGGATCGTTGCTGGAATCGTTCAATGCGGCATTGACCACCAGCAATCCGGCGGTTGCCGGCGCGATCGTCCCGACTTGCAAGGTAAGGTGAACTAAGCCAGTACCGGAAGCCGCCAGCGGACCCGGCGACCATCGCACTACGCCGTCACTCCCCAACACGCCGCCACCATCGGCCGAAACAAAGCTGGCGCCCGCTGGGACCGGCGCGCTCAACTGCAGGCCCGACAGCGTCCCGGCGCTGTAGTTATGATAGGTCAGCGTGGTGGTAAACGATCCCGCCGGAACGACCGGGCCGTCCGGAATGGAAAGCGCGAGGCCCGCCTCAGGCGCCGATTGCACTGTTACGCTACGCGATACCGACGCACCGTCAATCGTATCGATAACGTTCAGATTGATGAGCGAGCCGTCGGCCGGCGTCGAAAAGCCGCTGAGCACCGTCAGGTTAATGATGAAGGAGGTCGAAGCTCCAGCCGACAAACCAAAATTACCCTGGCAGATCTTCGTGCCCGCCGGGTTGGCGCCTGACTGCGTAAATTCCGGAACGATGTAACAGTAATCAAACGATTGGCCGACGGTGGTGGGGTTGGTCACCGTCAAGGTGAACTCCGCCACCTGCCCGGGACCCACCGGGTTCGACATCGTGGTTAGCCCGTAAGAGAGGACTGGCGTGGCATAAACCGGTAGGGCCTCGCTGGCATCGGCCAGGGGGTCGTTGCTGGAATCGTTCAAAGCGGCATCCACTACCAGCAGTCCGCCGGTTGCTGGCGCGATCAGCCCGACTTGCAAGGTAAGGTGAACCACGCCGGTAGCGGAAGCCGCCAGCGGACCCGGCGACCATCGCACTACTCCGTCACCGCCCAACACGCCCCCGCCATCGGCCGAAACAAAGCTGGCGCCCGCTGGGACCGGCGCGCTCAACTGCAGGCCGGACAGCGTCCCGGCGCTGTAGTTATGATAGGTCAGCGTGGTGGTAAACGATTCCTTTGGAACGAATGTTCCGTCCGGAATGGAAAGCGCAAGGCCCGCCTCGGGCACCGATTGCACTGTTACGCTGCGCGATACCGACGCACCGTCAAGTGTATCGATAACGTTCAGATTGATGAGCGAGCCGTCGGCCGGCGTCGAAAAGCCGCTGAGCACCGTCAGGTTAATGATGAAGGAGGTCGAAGCTCCAGCCGACAAACCAAAATTACCCTGGCAGACCTTCGTGCCCGCCGCGTTGGAGCCTGACTGCGTAAATTCCGGAACGATGTAACAGTAATCAAACGATTGGCCGACGGTGGTGGGGTTGGTCACCGTCAAGGTGAACTCCGCCAGCCTGCCCGGGACCCACCGGGTTCGACATCGTGGTTAGCCCGTAAGAGAGGACTGGCGTGGCATAAACCGGTAGGGCCTCGCTGGCATCGGCCAGAGGGTCGTTGCTGGAATCGTTCAACGCGGCATCCACTACCAGCAGTCCGCCGGTTGCTGGCGCGATCAGCCCGACTTGCAAGTTAAGGTGGACCGCGCCGGTAGCGGAAGCCGCCAGCGGACCCGGCGACCATCGCACTACGCCGTCACTGCCCAACACGCCTCCGCCATCGGCCGAAACAAAGCTGGCGCCCGCTGGTAGCGGCGCGCTCAACTGCAGGCCGGACAGCGTCGCGGCGCTGTAGTTATGATAGGTCAGCGTGGTGGTAAACGATTCCTTTGGAACGAATGTTCCGTCCGGAATGGAAAGCGCGAGGCCCGCCTCGGGCGCCGATTGCACCGTTACACTGCGCGATACCGACGCAGCGTTAAGTGTGTCGGTAACGGTCAGATTGATGGTCGAAGCGCCACTCAGTAGCGTCAGGTCAATGATGAAGGAGGTCGAGGTTCCAGCGGACAAACCAAAATTGCCCTGGCAGACCTTCGTGCCCGCCGCGTTGGAGCCTGACTGCGTAAATCCCGGAACGACGTAACAGTAATCAAACGATTGGCCGACGGTGGTGGGGTTGGTCACCGTCAAGGTAAACACCGCCGCCCCCAGAGGAGCCACCGGGTCCGACGTCGCGGTCAACGCGTAGGAGAGGACGGGAGATACGGCGGCAGCGGTTCTCGCTTGCAAGACTGCGGCGAAGAAAATCACAACCACAGCGAGTGCTGGAAGGTAAGGGGTATTAGAGCGAGCGCGACGAAGTTTCAACATCAGCTTTTCTCCAAGGCAGTCGTTTCTTTGGCGGAATTCCCGGCTTGCGAGCGTTCAATTCGATTGAACGGATCGTTCAAAGTCGCGCTGGTGATAGCGTAAGGTAGATAAAGCGACGAAATCCGCTAGTAGGGCGAGTTGCGATAACTGATTGTCACATAGTACTGTCCGCCCGATGCCGCCTATAAAAGAAAAATCGAAAAGGATCCGCCTACCACCAAAAGCGGAAGGGATCGCTAAGCTTCAGGCCTTGCACGCCGAAGGAGTAAAGGATACCGCGGAGCGGTCGAAGACCCAGCCGACCAAGATAAAGGTCGCGGTGCTGGGCGGCGGGATGGCATCGATAGCCGCGGCCTTCGAGCTCAGCCGCCCGCTGTTAAACGAGCAATTCGAGGTGACCGTTTACCAACGCGGATGGCGGCTGGGTGGCAAGGGAGCGAGCGGTCGCAATCACGACATCTCCCATCGGATCGAAGAGCACGGACTGCACGTCTGGTTCGGCTTTTATGACAACGCCTTCAAGCTCATGCGCGAGTGCTATGACGAACTGCGCCGAACGCCTCCGGCGCCGCTCGCAACGTTCGAAGACGCCTTCAAGCCGGCTCCAAAAATCGTTCTTTATGAGAAGGTCGGCGACTCACCGGCTCGCTGGATCCCATGGGAGTTCAATCCACCTGCCAACAACCTAACGTCGGGCGAAGAGGTTTCCCTGCCCAAATTTTGGGAAGTAGCGCGACAAACGCTCGACTGGCTTTACTACTGGTGGCACTACATCTACCAGGGTACGAACAAGGCCATTGAAGATTTCGAACGAGCAGTCTCACTGGCCCGAAGGAATTCGCAAGCCGCGGAGCCGCCAGCGGACGATAGGGGCAGGCTCGTTAGCTATATTACCAACTTTGAGACCTGGCTGTTTGGCAATGTTGACGACGTCGTTAGGGGGGTCAAGAGAGAGATTCAGAACGCCCGGGATCAGATTCGATTATTCAAGACGATCGCTAACACTGCTTTCAGCAGCCTCCGTGGAATGGTCCATGATCGGTTCCGGTCCCGCGGGTTTGCAGGAATAAGTGACGTGGAATTGAGTAAATGGTTGAGCGATCACGGCGCCAAGCCAGAGACACTTGAGGGTCCCCTGGTCACCGCCTGGTACGACATGGCGTTTGCATACGTGAACGGCGATACCAGCAACCGCAACATGGCCGCGGGCACGGCGCTTACCTGTATGCTGCGGCTCCTGTTCACATATAAAGGGGCATTCGCGTACAAGATGCAGGCCGGGAATGGGCGATACGGTCTTCGCACCATTCTATGAGGTCCTGAAGAAACGCGGAGTAAAATTCGAGTTCTTTCGATGCGTCACGAAACTTATTCCGTCGAAGGCTAAGAGCTCTAAGGACCTGATCTCGATCGAAGCCATCGAGCTGATTCATCAAGCAGATCTGAAAAATAACAATTATGATCCGCTTTGCGATGTTAACCGATTGCCATGCTGGCCGTCCGAGCCTTTGTGGGCTCAGCTAAACCTTCCCAAGGGATTTTCCTCGGAGGATCGTCCCAACTTTGAATGGGAACAGGACCCTCTAACTACAAAGAAGATTGTTAGGCTCGATTTGGGCAAAGACTTTGACAAGGTCGTCTTGGGAATCCCGGTAGGAGCGCTGGAGTCAATTTGCAAAGATCTCTCTAAAGTAAATCCTAAGTTCGCCGAGATGCTCGACAACTCGGCGACCACGATGACCCAGGCATTCCAGCTATGGATGGACGCCGACCTGCACGAATTGGGCGCCGCTAAGCTTAAAGATTGCACGATGACCGGCTTCGTCGAGCCTTTCGACACCTATGCCGATATGAGTCATCTTATTAGCGCGGAGAATTGGCCGACAAAGGAGGTCAAGAGCATTGGCTATTTCTGCAATGTCCTCCAGGATATCGCTTCAGATAGTCAGTCGAAGGCTAACGCCCGTGCGAAGCAAAACAGTATCGATTTTCTGAAACGGCGATGTGCGGCACGTTTGGCGCAGCATTCGATTGGGGCCAGCTCGTAGATATTAAAAGCTCGGCGAAAGGCCAGAAGCGATTCGATAGTCAATGGTGGATTGCGAATTTCCAGCCTAGCGAACGTTATACGCTGACGCCGGCTGGCAACGTCAAGCATCGGCTGCAAACCGATCAAACCGGGTTCAAGAACCTGTTCCTGGCCGGCGATTGGATCAAGACGGGTCTCGACGCCGGATGTATCGAGGCCGCGACGCTCGCGGGAAGACAAGCTGCGCGCGCAATTAGGGGACAACAAGAAAAAGACATGCCATTCCCCAACGAATCCGATGACTGGCTGAAGGGATTCTGAATGGCCACACGAACTCCTTCACCGCTCTACGTTGAATACGGCGGTACCGCTACCACGCCTCAGCCGGACCTGGTCAAGGATTGCGTCCTATACGGATTCTTTCCCGAGGCTGACCGTCAAAAGCTCGAGAGTCTCTGCTACAAGGTGTTCGCCAAGCCATCGAACGGGGCGGTCACGTGTACTCCCCTGTTGAAGCGGGTGATGCTCACTTTCGGCAGCACCCCCACGATTCGCCCGCAATTGAAAACCTTCAGCAAAATGGGTTTCGCCGCTGAGCGACAGGTAGCGTTCTGGATTCCAGTCGAGGTCAGTCGAAAGAGCAAAGCCAAGTCATTTCCGCGGCTGGCATGGTTTGTCCCGTACATGTGGGTCGACAACCCGTTGTCGCTATGCGGAGGCCGGGAGATTTTCGGCTGGGCCAAGAATTGGGGTGCGATGACCCTGGACCCTCAAAAAGGGTTCACACTTCAGGCCTACGGCGGGGATTTCAATTCTAACTCGCCATCAGGTTTTTGTCCGCTGATCGAGGCGATGCCTATTTCCGTGGCTGCATCGAAACCGCTAGGTCTCGGCCTCACAGTTGTCGAGTGGCTGGTTCGCGAAGCGGTAGTACTGGAGACGGAATTTCACGGTCTATTCGACCGATTCGCAAGCGTTCGTACGCCGATAATTTTTCTCAAGCAGTTCCGATCGGTCTCCGATGGACGGGCGGCGTCAGTTCAGGAAATCACTGGCGCCAAGACAAAAGTGACACGACTCAAACCGCTGCAACCCCTGTCCACGAAATATCAATTGACTGTTCATCATTTGGATAGTCACCCGATAACATCGGAGCTCGGTGTCACCAATCAAACGCTCTCAGCGGGATTTCAGGTTGAGATGGACTTCACTCTCCGGAACGGAATCACACTCTGGCCATAGGTCTGGGCCGCGACCACTAGCGGCCGGCGACGATCTTGCCATCCTCGCCGCTGCCCGCTTCGGCTGCGGGCACATCGACGTTCCAGCGGAGGAATGCCGATTCGTTTTCAAATTGCGCGGCGAGGATTGATTCGTCGTATGGCATCTTCATTTCGCGCGCCAGGGTTCGCCCGCGCTCCCACAACTTGCGCGCTCGCTTTCCATCCTTCTCGATCGACGCCAGAACTCCCGTCCATAGCAGAGCGCGCGGCCGGGCAATGGGGAATGATCGCGAAAACTTTCGCAGCAGCCGAAGAACATCGGCAAGCCTGGCGCGACATTCATGGGAAGGCCGCGCAAGCCACCGGGAGATTTCAGCCTCAGCCAGCCCGGAAAGCCCGTCCAGGATATAAAATGCGGGCGGCTGATCTGGCGTGACACATTCCCAGCCGCGCGCGGCCGCCTTGGCCGCCGCCTCCGGGTCTCCGAGGCGAACCCGCGCGGCCGCGATCATTCCGTACATCCAGATCCGATCGACCGAGCCGGTGTGTTGCTCGAGTGAGCGCGCCTGCTCGAGGAGTTCCGCCGCCCGGAGAATTTGCGCGCCTCTCAACGCGGCCTCACCCAACTCTATCAGAGCGATCCCCTGCATCTGCGGATCTTGCTGCTTACAAGCCAGCTCATAGACTTGCTTGCGGATTTCGATCGCGTTGGACAGATCGCCATGATGCAGCATCGCAATGCTCAACAGGGAAAGAGTCTCGAGATGGCGGCGGCGATCTCCAACCCGCTCAAACAGCCGCGAGGCCTCCTTGAAAAGATCGATCGCCTGGTTCCAATCGCGGCCGGATCCGGCGCGGTACATCCCCAGATATTCGGCGACGAATGCATGATCTTGCGGCTTTTGGCTCCGTTGCTTTGCGGCGAGCGCCAGCGACACATAACGCTCGGCAAGTCCATGCATCGACGTGAAAGCGGCTGCTATCGGAATGCCGGCCAGTGAACGAGCAGTCTGGTCGGTGAGATTTGCCTTCTCGGCCAGGTTCAAGGAACGAATCAAGCAGTATATCGAGCGGATAGGATCGTTCTGGTGATATGAAAACTGGGTAAGGCGCTCATATGTAGCGGCGGCTAACTCTGTACTCTCGCGGGTCTGCGGATCAAGCGTCGTGCTTCGCGGCCACCAGCGTCGTGCGACCTGAATGCCGATCTGCCCGATCACACCACGAATCGCGGCGCGCCTTCCCGAAGGCATCGAGTAACCGGCCAGCGAGACCGATAGCTCATATTGCTTGACCGATTCCTCGAAGTTGCCGACCCCCATGTAGGCCCGGCCAAGCAGGCTTCGTGCGCGTGCAAGTTGCAGTTTGTCCGTCAGTACGTGCCGCCGCTCGTTCAGCTCCAGAGCGCGCAAGAGTGAGCTCATCGCTTCCGAGTATCCAGCCCGCTTCAAATGTAGCTCGCCTGCCTTGATCAGATATGGGACCAATCGTTCGTCTTGACCGGCTCCGGCCTTGACCAGATGGCCCGTTATCGCGGCTATCTGGTCGTCTTGAAGATCGCCGTAGGTTCTCTCGATCGCTTCCGCCGCCATGAGATGAAGGCGTTCGAGGCGAGGCGCTGATAGGTCTGCCAGCAGCGTCTGTCGAATCAAACCATGCGCGAAGGTCATAGAATCGCCTTCTTCGCCCGGAGTAACGATAAGCCCTGCCTGCTGCGCTTCTTCGACAGCGGTCATAAGCTGCTCTGAGCTGAATTGCTGCAACGCCTCGAGCACCATGAACGAGAACGTATCGCCGAAGATGGCGGCGGCAATCAGCGCCTGGCGGGTATCATCTGATAAGCGCTCGATGCGCCCGCGCAGCACCAGCCGGATATTTTCGGGGACACTCTGTTCTCCGAGCCTCGCTTCCGGAAGGAAGTGACCGAAAGTGTCGAACACGTTTCTCTTTTGCTCACGAAGATCTTTGAATACCTCCTCGATGAAAAACGGGTTCCCCCGGGTGGCTTCATAGACTGATCGAACAAGGCTCGCGGGCGCCTCGCCTCCGCCAAGCGATCGCAGCATGTCGGCAACCCCGAGTTGTGAAAGTCCGGTGATCCGAAACAAAGGGGTCCCGCCTCGGATCCAACTTTCCAGCATTGAACGCAACCCGGGCTTAGCGTTCAGATCTATGTCGCGATAGGTTGCAATTATCAGGACCGGCATTCTGTCCACGTGCCGGCCCAGATGTGCAACAAGGTCCAGGCTGGGCTCATCAGCCCACTGCAAGTCATCGAGGAGCAAGACCAGCGGGCGACTCGATGCCGCGCGCGCGACGAACGTGGCGAAGCCCTCGAACAAATATCTACGAGTCTCTCGCGGATCGAGTTCGGGCGCCGGCGGAATTTCGGGGAAGATCCGCCGCAAGCGCGGCACGAACTGAGCTAGCTCCGGAGCATTCGTTCCCATGAGATCGGCGAAAGCTGACAGACTCGGCGCCTGCTCTAAAGCGGCGTCGATCAACTCGACAAATGGGCTGTATGGATGCGGTTCGGCGGTGTCGTAGCATCGGCCAACCAAAACCTGTGCTCCGCGGATAGAGGCATCTTTGGCTGCCTCCAGCGCCAGACGGGTTTTGCCGATGCCGGCATCGCCCGCAATGAGCGCGGTCGCACCGCGGCTCTCCAGGGTTCGATTAAGCAACCGCTTGAGCTCAGCAAGTTCAGTTTCGCGCGCGACGAATGGGGTTCGGTCAGCAATCCAGACCGATGGATTCAGAGCAAACGCCGGAATCGTTGAAGCAGACTCGGTGTCTGACCTCCTGCTGGCTTGCGATCCGACAGACCCATTCGGTCTTTGAAATTTCCACTCAATTTTGAACTCGGCCGATGGCAGGTACGAACAATACAACCCGGTGCGGATTGATTGCGCCAGGTAGCGGCCGAGTTCATCGTGATGAATCCGGATTCTTTCGATTACCGATTTGATCGCTCGCGTCACGTTGAGTCGCGCACGTTCGGCGCCGGACGAGGCGCGGCGATCGCGCCCGCCCAGCCCGACCGCTCTCGCCAATTCGCGAGTAAGCGCATCGATCTCCTGCTCGGCGGCGAGCGCTCGCTCATGATTGCCAACTTGCTTGGCCTTCTCGAGCAGCACGCCTAATTCCTCGAGTCGCCGCCGATATTCGGCCTTGCTCCGCGCGTCGAGCAATTCGCCAGCGTCTCCCAGATCGCTGCGGATCGATCCGAACTGGCCGAAGGTTCGGTCATTCGCGGCGCGCTGCTCGTTCTCAGCAACCGGCGCTGCCGCGGCCGGTCCATCAGCCAATTGGACAAGATTGAAAGCACGAAACTGGGCGCCGGGAGATTGGAGGAGCAGGCTCAGGTAGCGGACTCCCTTGGTGCCCTTAAGCCGCAGTTCGAGCGACCCATAGGCGAGAGTCCAGAACTCACCTTCGTCCAGCAGAAGGGCGGTATTCGGGTTGCGACGTTCCCCTTGGTGACTGTCCGTCATTTCTATGACGGCTGCCCGATTTTTCGTCGAAGCACTGCGGATCCCCCCGAATGGCTGCAGATTCACCGCGTTGTAGTTGGTGTTACGGCTACTTATGTGTACACGGGAACCGCGAGAAACTGCAGAACTTATACGCCCATCGAGTTGTATGTCGCAAGGAATTCACAGTGACTCATCCAGGCTGCTAACCCGAGTTCCTTGACGCCGCCGAATTGCCGGCGAGGACTCGACGTATCAGCCCCGTGCCGTAACGATCAGACCGCAGTGTTGTTATTCTGATTCCCGGCCGCTGACAGCGACCATTGCTGAAAAAGGCTGTAGCCCAATGCGACCAGGGTCGGACCGAGGAACAGGCCGATGACACCGAAGGCGAGCGCTCCACCCAACACTCCAAGCATCACGAGAATCATCGGTGTCGAGCCGCCACGGCTGATCAGCAGCGGCTTAACAACATTGTCCAGTGCCCCGACCATCAGTCCCCACGCCATGATGAAGACCGCCCAAGCGGGAAACCCTTGTCGATACAGCCAGAAGGCAGCCGGCGCGGCGACGATAGGCGGTCCGCCCGGTACCAGGGACAGTAAGAACGTCACGAATCCCAAGGTCACGGAGCCGGGGACACCGGCGATGGCAAAACCAACCGCCGCGACCACGCCCTGAAGAAGCGAGGTTCCGAGGATGCCGTAAACGACCGCGCGAATCGTCGCGCCGGCGAGATCGAGAAGACGATCACCTTCCTCCCCGGCGATCCGATAAAACGTGGCGTGGAGTTGGTTAGCAGCGGCATGTCCGTCTCGATAGAAAAAGAATGCGATGAGCAGGCTCAGAGTGATCTGAAAGATGCCTTCGGCAAGTGCGCCCCCGCCCCACAAG
This sequence comes from uncultured delta proteobacterium, assembly GCA_963733715.1. Classification (GTDB taxonomy): domain Bacteria; phylum Desulfobacterota; class Binatia; order Binatales; family Binataceae; genus Binatus. Next base: position 46,934 of record CAVTEN010000023.1, on the reverse strand, counting down.
ACGATCGTCTTCGCGGCCGGCAGCAGCCTGGACAACTCCTGGAGCCTCACAGAACTGCTCTCGTCCAAATGGTTCCAGTAGTCGGCGACACGGCTTCCAATCACCGGAATGCTCGAGACCCATTCGGGCGGACTCGGCGGACCCTCGCGGATGAGTTTCTGACTTGCCGAGATCAGTGCCGATACATTGTCCGCCAGCGTAGCTCCCAGGATCGCAACGGGCACCACTATGACTGCAGATAGGAACAACGTAGCGATCAGCGCCGACAGCGTCCGTCGACCGCCTAGCAGGTCTTCGAGCCGCAGGAACAGCGGCCAAGTTGTGAAACAGAGAATGAGAGCCCATAGCGCCGCAGATACAAATGGACGCAAGACGAGAAGGCATCCAAGTCCAAGCAGAACGACGGCGGTGCCGCCGATCCAGAGTTCGACTTGGGTCCGCTCAGTGTGATCGACCGAATTCAATTGAAGCTGCCTCGCAGCGCTATGCCCTGTAGTTGTGTTGAAAAGCGGAGAAGCAAGTTTGGAATTTCTCGACAGCTGCAGCTATTGGTTAAGGTTATCGAGCAGTGCTTTGGATTCCATCAGGTCGGCGGCGTCGAAGCCTTCGGTGAAGCTCGCGAAGAGCGCGCCTAGCAGGTCGCGCGCTTCGGCGAGGTCGCCGCGCGTTTTGAGCATCCGCACGAGGCTCATCACAGCACGTAGTTCCCAAGCCTTCGCGCCGATCTTTTGCGCGAGTGCGATTGCGGCGCGGAAATCGGCTTCCGCTCCATCGTTCTGACCAAGTCTGCGCCGCAATTCTCCACGTACTCTTAGAGCGTCGGGCCTCCAAGCGAGTTCTTCGGGGTTCACTTGCAGTGCTTTATCGATCGTCACAAGGGCGTCCGGCACTTTGCCATCGAGCGACTGCGCCACCGCGACCCAGCTAAGATATAGAGTCATCGCGACTACGCCCCCGCTTTCGTTCAAACCTTCCAGGCCCAAGTTGATAATGGGCATTCCTACCGCTGGATGGCCGAGGGCAGCCTCCGCCAGGCCGAGGAAGACTCGAGACCCAGCAGAGTACTGTCGAATTCCATACTCGTCTGATATCGCGATCGATTTCTCTGCGGAGGTCTTTGCGTCTGCGAATTCCCTGAGGAAGAGATGCAGCATCGCGGCCAGATACTGAGCGTACGCCAGCTCAAAGGGACTCTTGAGATCAGTCGCTGCGGCAATCGCCCGGCGAATTCGGTTGCGCGCGGTGTCCGCGCGTCCCAGCATCCACGCAACGTGGCTTCCAAAACCAAAGCCGGAGGCTACTGTGGTCGGAAATCTTTCGCCCGCGGTCTCGAACAAGCCAGCACCGGCCAGAAAATGGTCTTCGGCGCCGCACAGATCTCCCCGGAAGTAGCGCGTGGTAACCTCGCCCACTCGGGCGAGTGCTAGAACGGCGGGACTGCCCTCGCGGATTGCAAGATCAGATACCTGAGCCGCGAGTGCACTCGCAGCTGGCAAGTCGCCCCGGCTAACGCTACTGACAAAAGCGCCAACAACCTGCAACAAGAGTTGCGCGAGATTGTCGGTCTTTTCTGCGAGGGACCGAGTGTACGCGATCGCTTCGGCGGCCTCGGGCGCAGCCCATCCTTTTGCCAACTGGAGCACTGGTACGAGCCGATTCATAAGCTCGAGCTCTTGTGCATCGCGTTCACGCGACTCGGCCTGCGCCCTGATCAGATCGAGCGCATGCCGATAGGCATTTTCCGCCTCCGTGAACGCGTACCGCTTGAACCCGGCGTCTCCAGCCTTTCGCCATGCCGCGATAGCCTTCGTCGTCTCGCCCGCATCGGTCCAGTGTCGCGCGAAACTTTCGAGTTGAGTCTCGGCCAGCTTAGGAAATGTCTCTGTCATGGCGACGCCGACGCGTCGGTGCAACTCGCGGCGGCGACTTTTGAGCAGTGCTTCGTATGCGGCGTCCTGGATAAGAGCATGCCTGAACGTATAGTTCGCCTCGGGCGGGATACCGCGAGCATAGATCAATTCGGCATCGCTGAGCTTTGCCAGCGCGGATTGCAAGTCACCGTCGGCTATCATCGACACGGCGAAGAGCAACTCATAAGAAAATTCCCGCCCGATGACTGACGCGATCTGCGCGACCTCTTTTGCCGGCCCAAGTCGATCGAGCCGCGCCATCAGGGAGTCATGCAGCGTGGCGGGAATCTCCCGAGCTGAGAGCTTGGAATCGCCCTGCTCGAGCACTGCGCGGGTCAACTCTTCTACGAATAGCGGCACGCCGCCAGTGCGCTCGATAACTTTGTCAATTGCTTCTCCCGACAGTGCGTTGGTAGCAACCACTTGAACCACTAGCTCGCGCACGTCGCGCGCGGTCAGCCGATTCAAGGTCAAGTGCGTGTGATGCGCTCGCGAGGTCCATGGCGCTCGAAACTCGGGGCGAGCCGTGCAGACCAACATCACGCGGGCCGTTGCTGCTTGCTCAGCAAGCAATTGCATCAGCTCCAGCGAGGACGGGTCGAACCAATGCAAATCTTCGACCACCATCACGACCGATTGCACCGCGGCGAAAAGCCATCGGGCGAGGGTCGTCATGAGCCGTTTGCGTTGCTGCTCGGGAGAAAGTGTAAGCGGCAGATATTTTTCGCCCACGGGTAGATTCAGCATCGGGGCGATAAGCGGAACGGCCTCAGCGAGCTTCAATCCCGCGAGTTCGAGAGCTCGTTCCAATTCGCTTAGCTTCCCCGCATCAGTTCCCTCGCCACGGTGGGAGAAGTTCTGTTGCAGCATGTCGGCGATCGGATAGAAGGGCGTGTTCTGAAAATACGGCGAGCCGGCGCATTCGATCCACAGATGCGAGGTCGGGGCCAGCCGCTTGCGAAACTGGCGCACCAGGCGCGACTTGCCGATTCCCGCTTCACCCGAGATCAACAAAACCTGTCCCTCGCCATTGCTTGCGCGTTCCCAGCAACTCCACAAACGCCGCGTTTCATCGTCACGCCCAACAAACGGGGTAAGACCGCGTACCATCGAAGCAGCCAGACGATTTCGCACACTGCTCAGCCGCACGATTCGGTACAACTGAACCGGCGTAGCGATTCCCTTGAGCTGATGAGCGCCGCGCTCTTCTACCACGAACAGTCCCGCAACCAGCCTGTTAACGGCCGGAGTGACAATCACCACATCCGGATCGGCAGCAGACTGCACTCGCGAAGCGATGTTGACCGTATCGCCGAAGACTTCCGATTCGCTGCCGCCACCCTTGCCAATCACGACGTTGCCGGTATCGATACCGACACGAACCGAGAGCTTGGGACGGTCATTTTTCGCGTCTCGATTGTTTAGCGCGACAACCCCCTCGAGTATCGCGAGTCCCGCCCGGGCAGCTCGTTCGGCGTCGTTGTCGTGCGCCTCGGGCCATCCGAAGTACGCCATCACGCCATCGCCAAGATATTTCGCCACATAGCCGCCGAAGCGGGTGATCGCTTCGGCCGTCGCGCGATGATAGTCCGCCACCAGTTCTCGAAACTCCTCAGGATCGAGCCGCGCCGATATCTCGGTCGAGCCCACCAGATCGCTGAACAGAACCGTCAGATGGCGGCGCTCGCCAACGACTTCTCGCGGTTGGACAGAAGATGTCTCGGAAGCTGGTAAGGCAACCGGCGCACTAACCGCAGCACCACATTCACTGCAGAACTTTGCCGTCGACGCGCTAACTGCGCCGCACTGCGGGCAGCCGCGGGGCAATCCAGTTCCGCATTCAGAGCAGAACTTTCCGCCCGCTGGATTTTCGAACGCACAGCTCGTACAACGCATGGGAGTCACTCTGCGACTAATTGTAGGGCTCTCGCAATGCGCTGGATTCTCTCAACAGAATTGTGTGCGAGAAATCAGACTTTGGTCGGATGGTCGAAGTGCTGGCACAGCAGTAGACACAATCTAGTAGAAAGCGCAATTCGATAAGGGCAGCGGAAAACAAAATGAGTGCCTCTCCAAAGCCGACTCGGCGTGACGCGGTATCGAAACTCGTCGAACAATATGGGTGCGGTCCCGTTCAGTTCTCGGGGACGGACGACGCACTCTATGAACGCCATCTCATCTTCGACAACGTTATCGATCTTCCGAGGGCAGGCCAACGCGAGCGCTTCGAGGCGATTGCCCGCTCCGTGCGCGATGTCCTTTCGCAACGATGGTTGCTTACGGACCAAACTTACGAGCGCGAGAACCCCAAGCGCGTCTACTACCTCTCAATGGAGTTCCTCATCGGCCGGTCGCTGGCCAACAATGTGACGAACCTCCTGCTCGATCCAGCAGCCAAGCAATTCATTGAGCAGAAGAACCTCGATTGGTTCGAATTGCTCGAACAGGAACCCGACGCGGGCCTGGGTAACGGCGGACTCGGGCGTCTAGCGGCTTGCTTCCTTGACTCGATGGCGACGATGCAACTCCCAGCCATCGGTTACGGGCTGCGTTACGAATACGGAATCTTCAAACAGTCCATCCGCGACGGCTGGCAACAAGAACAGCCTGACAACTGGCTCCGTCGTCACGATCCTTGGGAAGTGAAACGCTCGCACGAATGGGTTGAAGTGAAGCTGAACTGCTCGTTCGAGCTGCGCAGTGGAACCTTGCGCGCGGCGGTTGGCAGGCCGTCTACTCTCTACGGAGTTCCGTATGATCGCCCGATAGTTGGTTATGGCGGCAAGACCATCAATACGCTCCGTCTTTGGACAGCGGCCACGGCAGACTACTTCGACTTTCAGGAATTCAGCAGCGGCGATTTCGTCGGAGCGTTAGCCGAGTCTCTCGCTGCCGAATCCGTCACCCGCGTCCTTTATCCCGACGACTCCACCAGCATGGGGCAAGGCCTGCGCTTCGTGCAGGAGTATTTTCTGGTGGCTTGTTCGCTGGCAGATCTAGTGCGGCGGTTCCGACGCAACAACAAAGATTGGAACGCCCTTCCTGACAAAGTCGCCATCCAGCTCAACGACACGCACCCGACGATGGCGGTGCCCGAGTTGATGCGGATTCTGCTCGACGAAGCGCACCTCGGCTGGGATCAAGCCTGGGATCTCACCCGAAGGACGTTGGCGTACACGAATCATACTCTGCTGCCCGAAGCTCTCGAGAAGTGGCCACTTCAATGGTTCGAGATGATGCTGCCGCGCCAATTGGAAATCATATTTGAGATCAATCGGCGCCTGCTGAATGACGTTCGGGCGCATTTTCCTAAAGACGACGGACGTGTCAGCCGTGTGAGCCTGGTGGAGGAGGGAAGCCAGCGCAGGATTCGGATGGCAAATCTGGCCATCGTCGGCACGCACAGTACGAATGGGGTGGCCGCCATTCATTCCGAATTGCTGCGCACCATGACCGTCAAGGACTTGGCCGAAATGTTTCCGGATCGATTCAGCAACAAGACCAATGGTGTCACGCCGCGACGTTGGCTGTTGCTGGCAAACCCTGCCCTCTCGAGCACGATCACCGACGCAATCGGCGATAGCTGGACGACCGATCTCGACCAACTGAGCAAGCTACGGCCGCTCGCTGACGACAAGGCCTTTAGAGATAAATTTCGCAAGGCTAAGCGCGACGCCAAGTCCCGGTTTGCCGATTGGCTCAAATCAACCTCCGGCCAGACGGTGGACCCGGACTCCGTCTTTGATTGCCAGGTCAAACGCATCCACGAATACAAGCGGCAACTGCTCAACGCGTTGCGCATCGTCGTGCTGTACGACAGGCTGCGGGACAATCCGCACCTCGAAATGGTGCCACGGACCTTCTTTTTCTCCGGCAAGGCCGCACCGGCCTACCATCTCGCAAAGGTCATCATAAAGTTCATCAACAACCTGGCCGACTCCATCGACAACGATCCCGCGATGCGCGATCGACTGAAAGTTGTGTTCCTGCCCGACTACTGCGTTTCATTGGCGGAGCGACTGATTCCCGCCAGCGATGTGTCCAACCAGATCTCCACGGCCGGATACGAAGCGAGCGGCACCAGCAATATGAAGTTCATGATGAACGGGGCTTTGACGATCGGCACGCGTGACGGTGCGACGATCGAAATGGCTCAGGAAGCCGGCGAGGAGAATTTCTTTCTGTTCGGCCTGACTGCTCAGCAGGTAGCCGACAGCCGCGGTTGGTACAACCCGCACTGGCACTACGACCACGAGCCGGAGACGCGTGCGGCACTGGACCTGATTTTCTCCGACCACTTCAGCCGCGACGAACCGGACGTTTTCAATCCGTTGCGCGACGCGCTTTTGACGCACGGCGACTACTACATGCACCTGGCTGACCTAAACTCCTATCTCGAAGCTGACCAGCGGCTGGGCAAGCTCTACGCGGACCCCGACGGATGGGCGCGTAAGGCCATCTTGAACGTGGCGGGTTCCGGGAAATTCTCCAGTGATCGCACCATCGCGGAGTACGCGGCCGAAATCTGGAACGCGAAGCCCTGCGTAGTGAAGTAACCCGTGAACGACTCGGATTCTGACACCCTGGTTTTCTTAGGAGCGACTGGCGATTTGGCATACAAGAAAATCTTTCCGTCGTTGCAGGCAATGGTGAAACGCGGAAACCTCAACGTGCCGGTCATCGGTGTGGCAAACTCGGGTTGGAACCTCGATCAGTTTCGGGAGCGTGTGCGCGACCGCCTCGAACACCACAGCGCTATCGACAATGTGGCTTTCGACAAGCTATACGGTTTGCTTCACTACGTTGATGGCGACTACAAGGAACTCACAACTTATCAATTGATTCGCCGAGAACTTGGATCCGCTCAGCGGCCGGCGCATTACCTGGCGATCCCTCCGGTGCTGTTCGGGCTCGTGGTCGAGCAGTTGGGCAAATCAGGCTGCGCCAAGGGCGCCCGCGTCATCGTCGAGAAGCCCTTCGGGACGGATCTCGCGTCAGCGCGGTATTGGGAGACGCGTTGGAGAGAGATGCCACCCTATTCGCCCGCGAGGACTATGCGAATATGAGCCAGGTACTTGGGGTCCCAGTGAGGTTGACAAGAAAGTCTCGCGACCCGGAGGCTGGAGCAACCCGACAGCGCCGAACTAGCCGATCCAAGGCAAGCACGGTAAGACGAAGGTTCGAGGATCAGTCTTCCGCGGTGCCACGGAGCGGAATCACCGTGCCAGGCGCAGCATGTTCCTTCGTTGTATCCCACTTGATGATTTTCAAGTCGAGCACGAATATTCCGTAGAACACGGGCACCAGCAGCAGTTCTATGAAAGTCGCGACAGTGAGGCCTCCTATCTGCGCGTAGCATAGCGGCTCCCAGAGCGGGCCGCCACGAATCGACAGCGGGACCAATGCGAGCACGGCAGCGCCAACTGTGATCATAACGGGACGCAGCCGCTCGATGCCCGCGTCGAGCACCGCCTCCATGAACGGCTCACCCTTCTCGTGCATCTCCTCGATAAAATCGAACAGCACGATAACGTGACTGACAATGACACCTATCAGACTGGCTATACCCAAGAATGCCATGAAGCCAAACGGCGTGCCCATCACGAGCAGCGCCAGCAGCGCGCCGACTACGCCGTATGGCACGCACATGAACACCAGTATCGGTTTGATAGCACTGTTGAACTGGATAACCAGCGCTACGTAAATCATCAGGCAGGAGATCAGCAGGATGACACCTAGCTCTCCAAATCCGGTCTGCTGCTTGGCATACTCGCCGCCGATTTCGATTTTGTAACCGGTCGGCACACTGGCCTGCAGTTCCTTGATTTTCGGCAGCGCTTCGTTCAGGACTTCCGAAGCCAGCACGCCGGGCGCCGTGAAGGCCGCGACTGTTATCGTGCGGTAGTGCGCGCGGCGGCGGATTCGCTGCGTCTCGAGGCGGTACTGCACTGACGAGATCGCCTTCAGCGGGACCGGCTTGCCGCCGCTGGACGGATAGACGTAAAGATTTTCCAGATCCTGCACAGTTGCGCGCTCACGTCGGTAAAGGCGTGCGACGATGGGGATTTGCTTGTCTCCCTCGAGCAGCGCCGCCACCGGCGTGCCGCTCAGGCTGGCGGTTGTTGAATCCGCGACATCCTCGTTGGAAATCCCGGCCAGGTTGGCGCGATCGGGATCGATTTCAAGGCGAGCTACCATCGTCTGCCCGAACCAGTCGTTGCGAACCCGGCGGGCGTCCGGGACCGCCCGCAGAATGGTTTCGACGTTGCCCGCGAGCTTGCGCAGGGTCACGATGTCCTCGGTCTCGCCGCTAAGTGTGGACTCAGCGCGGCCGCTTACGAAAATCTCGATGGGATTCTTGGAGCCGTTGGTTTGCAACTCCTGCACGTCCATGTATGCGCCGGGAATCGCCGCCGTGAGTGCGGGTTGCAGCACTTTTGCGAACTGCGCCATACGGCGCCTGTCGTCAATCTCGATGACGACTTGCGCATAGTTGACCTGTTTTGGCTCGGGTGCCAGCGAGTACCAGAAACGCGGACCGCTGCCGCCGACAAAAGTGGTCAGCGACTTCAGGATGTGACTCGCATGTTCGGCGCTCGATTCTTCGGCGTCGATCTTATTTGCCTGCTGCTGAATTATCTCACGCGCCTTCGCCGCCGCCGCCGTGGTCTCGCTCAACGCGCTGCTATTAGGCAGAAAAATATCCACGGTGGATAGGAACTGGAGATCGACCGGGAAAAATGCCGACTTAAGCAGCCCGCCCAACTTGAATCCCACGACCAGAAAGACAATTGAAGCCGCCAGGGTCAGCCATCGATGTTCCAGGCACCAATGTCCCGTGCGGTAGTAGTAGCCAGTGAAGCCTTGGCGACGCTGCTCTTCGATCGGCAGCGGTTTTTTCTTGGCCGGGCGCAGCCAGTAATAACCGAGCATCGGGATAAATGTCATCGAGACCAGCCGCGACGCGATCAACGATGCCGTCATCACAACCGGAAGCGAAATTATAAACTTGCCGGTGTCACCGCTGAGCAGGCCGAACGGCAGATAAGCGACGATGTTGGTGATGGTGGCATACAGGATCGCGCGCGCCAGCTTGGTCGGTCCCAGCCACGCCGACACGATCCGCGGATGACCCGCGTCGAGGTCGCGCTTGATTGCATCGCCGGCCACTACAGGGTCGTCGATCAGGAGGCCAAGCGCGATAATCAGCGACGCGATCGAGACCTGCTGGATGTCCCATCCAACGATGTCCATGAAGCCGAATGTCATGAGAAGCGTTAGCGGCATCGACACCGCCATCAGCAGCGCAGAGCGCCATTCCCAAAACCCGATCAGCGCCGTGATAACGACCAGCACGATCGCTTCCTCGAGCGCGTGATTGAGGAGCTCGACGTTTTCCTCGACCTGGCGCGGCTGGTCCGAGGTTCGCGCCAGAATCAGATCCGACGGCAGTTGCTGGCGCAGCAACGCTAGCTGGTGATCAACCTTCTCGCCGAACGCGTGAATCTGTTCGCCGGACCGCATTTGCACGGCACTCGTAATCGCGCGATGCGTCTGCCATCCGCCGGCGGAGTCGTGCACGGTGTAATAGTTAAGATATCGCGCAGGGTCCTGGTAGCCGCTCGTGATCGTGACGAGGTCGCGAAGATACAAGGGCGTACCGGTTGCCGATTTGCCAACGATTACGTCTCCAACGTCCTTTTCGCTTTTGAACTCGCCCGATGGCAGCACGATGAGATTGCGTCCATTGGTCTCCAGCGAACCTCCGGGCGCCACGATATTTCGCGCAGCCAGTACCTGCGCGATTTTGCTGGGTGTGATGCCGTAGCTGGCGAGCTTGAACTGCGAATATTCGAGATGGATCCACCGCGGCAGGTCTCCCGAGATCAGGATCTTCGAAACTTGCGGCACTCCGGTCAGCCCGCGCTTGATCAAATCGGTGAAATCGTCGAGCTCGCGGAAGCTGTACTTGTCGCCCGCGACTGTATCCAGCCGTGCCTGGGCGTCGTCGGGATTGCGAATCACGACCGGCTGCCAAATGTCCGGATCGAACGAAGCTGAGCCGTATCTTTCCTCGACGCATCCCATGAAGGCCCGCTGCAGCTCGTCGTCGGAATTTGCGATACCGTCCAGCCCAACGAAGCCTTTGCCCGCAATCGGACGTATGTCGCCGAGCGCGCCGCCCTTCGCCAGGCACGGTCCAAGAACCCCGCTGACACTCTCGCCGATATTTGGCGGATTGATACTCATCGGAAACGCGACTACTACTGTTGCGCGCTTCGACGCCTCGGCTCCGCTGCCTCGAGTCGCCTTTATGGCCGCTGCGATCTCCTTGGCGCGCAGCGAGATTGCGACCTCGGTTTCCTTTGGACTGGCCACCGTCAGCATCAGCGCCGCCGTATCGCCAAACCCGCTGAAGAACTGGATCGGACCGGCACCCTTGGGCAAGTCCGTGATGCTTCTTAATTTCAAGTCCATCTCGTTGAAGATGGGCTTGAGGTCCTTGACGTTGTAGTCAACCTGTACGTTGACGACCGACAGTCCGTCGAGCGTCAGCGATTTGATTGAGTACTCTTCGGCGGAAGGCGCGCGAACCTCGGAGACCTCGGCCAGCTTCTGCTCGATTTTGCGAGTGACGAGTTGCTCGACCCGGTCAGCGCTGACGCCCGGCCATGCGCATATCACCTGCGCTTCCTTCACCGGGATATCGGGATCCTTGCGCTTGGGCATTTTCTGGTAACCATAGATGCCCCACGCGATCACTATCAGGAGCGCTACCCACGATATCTGGCGGTTCTCGGTAAAGAAGCGCGCCGTGTTGTGAGTCGTCGCGATTATTTCAGCGTCAGGTCGATGTGCCATTGGAATCGCGCCTAGGGAACGATGGTGATACTGGCGCCGTTGAACACTACGTCCGCGCCCCTGACGATCACCTGCGCACCGGGGTCGAGCCCCGACTGGACCGAGACCTCGTCGCCAACGACGGGACCGATTTCGACCTTCTTCAGCTGTGCGACCAGCTTGCCGTCGGCGTCCTTCTCCGCGACGTACACCGCGTAGCCCTTCGGATCGTCGGGCGGCCGCACTATTGCCCGCGTCGGCACCACCATCATGCTCGCCGCCTCCGCGGTGGCCGGCAGATGAAGCGCGGCAATCATACCGACGCGCAGGCGGGCGTCGGGGTTGGGAATCGTCGCCTCGATATCGAATACGCGAGTGTTGGGATCCGCCACTGCGGCAACTTTGGAAATCGTGCCCTTAAAGGTCTGGCCGGGGAACGCGTCGACGGTGGCCAAGATCTCCGCTCCTGGCTTCAACTCGCCGACTATCGCGCCCGGCACGCCAAAGACGACTTTGACCTTGGCGGTATCGCCAATTTGAAAGCCGGTGGTGTTGGGTGCTACAAGCGTGCCGACCTCGATCTTCCGATCGAGTACCAACGCGCTCATCGGCGATTTGAGCTTGCAGTCGGCGAGATCGACCTGCGCCTGCTGGACCGCGGCCTGCGAGGCACCGACTGCAGCCTGCGCAGACTCGTACTGCTGTTTGACGGCGTCGTAGTCGGCCTTCGCCACGACGTGCTGCTCCAGCAGATGCGTGTAGCGGGCGAAATCCGCCTTCCCCTTGCTGAGCAACGCGCGCGAGTTCTGCAAATCGGATTGAGCCTTCACCAGGCTGTTGCGGTAGGTGTCGTCTTTCACGACTGCGAGCACTGCACCGGCCGTCACCGCGTCGCCCGCCTGGAGATTGCGCGGCTTGCCGTCCGCACCCTTCACCTGGAGGATCGATTGCACGTAGCCGTTAACCTTGAAAGCAACGTCCACCTGCGTGTCGGCAATGATATTCGCCGAATAGCCGCCGCCAGCCGCGCCCTTCGCCAAGGCCACAGCCTGTACGGTCACTGGAAGCGAATCCTTTGCTGCCGGAGCTTTATGACCGCATCCCAAAATTGCTATCGAAGCGGCTGCTGCAGAAGCAATGCGCCGAACAAGAACCCAGGCCGGCTTTTTTTTCATAATCCCTTGGAACCTTTAATTATCTTCCGAGTGCCGTCGCGATACTCACCCACGCTGCTGGACAATATTCCTCTACGCCGTTCTTCGCCACGCTGCGTCAGACATGCGATGGTGCTTACTGTGTCCAACCCTGCCGATTGTAGTAAGCGACCACCAGATCGACGATTTGCGTTCTTGTCCACCAGGTAACCTGTCGAAGACGTATAATTTTTTGACGCCTCCCGCGGCGATATTCACCCCGAGCGATGCGGCCGCGGTGGCTCCGCCGGCGGCTGCGCCCGCGGGTCCGGTGATTCCGGCCCCCGGCATGTAGCCGCTGTCGGCGGTGGTGCTGAAGTCGATCAACTCACGCGAGCCTTCGTCAGTCTTCCGATACACCTGGACTACCGCGTTGAGCTTGGATGCTCCAGCGCCCAGCCCGATGACCATCCGACGAAGCCGGTTTCCTTCGCTCATGTCGATAAACACGCCGTCCAGCACCAGCAGGTTGCTGCCGGTAGGAGGCACGCCACGCTGAAGACAGGTGGCTGTGACGGCAGCTTCGTGCTTGTGATCGTCGCGATTGTCGTGGTCGGTTCAGGAAACCTATTTAAGAAACCGCAGCGCTTCGTGTGCATGTTCCAAGGCAACTAGTCGATGGAAAGATGACTGATGGGTTCGCGTTCCTGGCATATCCCGCCGAGTATCGCGCTTCAGGAGTGATGACATTCATGATCAATCAGAATGGCGTCATCGTTCAGAAAGATCTCGGGCCCGACACCGCGAAGTTGGCGAGCGAAATAACCGAATTTAATCCCGACAAGACTTGGCAGGAAGTGGACGAGTAGTTTGGCTTTTTCCAACGTAGATGGGATCTCCTGGCCAACTCATCTCGGGGATCGGCCATTCCGCAATGGTGTCAAAGGATATCGAGCGCGCCATCATTCAATATTTCTCCGACACGAATTTCCTCCCCTTCAGTGAGGCCTTGTCGTCGTAGGCTCCTTTGGTCGCACGTTTCGGCACCTTCACCTTCTCACGCGGAACGTCCTTGTAGGGAACTAAACTCAGGAGGTGGCGGATGCAGTTCAATCGTGCGCGCCTCTTGTCATCGGAGTTCAGGATGTACCAAGGAGCGTGTTTCGTATCCGTGGCCGCCAGCATCACGTCACGCGCGCGCGAATACTCGAACCATTTGCTGCGCGAAGGCAGGTCCATCGGGCTGAGTTTCCACTGGCGTAGCGGATCATGAAGGCGTGCCTCGAAGCGACGTTTTTGCTCCTCATCACTGACCTCGAGCCAGATCTTAACGATCTTAATGCCGCCGTCCACGATATATCTTTCGACCGTCGGGCACAGTTCGAGAAACTGCCGACGCTGCTCCTCGGTGCAAAAGCCCATCACATATTCCACTCCCGCTCGGTTGTACCAACTCCGATCGAAGATCACGACTTCGCCTGCGGTCGGGAAATGCTGCACGTAACGCTGCATGTACATCTGCGACTTCTCGCGGTCGGACGGCGCGGGCAGAGCGGCGATGCGGAATACGCGCGGGCTGACACGCTCAGTAATGGCCTTAATCGTTCCACCTTTGCCGGCCGCGTCGCGGCCCTCGAACACGACTATCACGCGCAAGCCCTTGTGTTTCACCCATTCCTGCAATCGACAAAGCTCAGCCTGGAGCTTGCGCAGTTCTGTCTCGTATTGTTTGCGCTTAATTTTTCGTTCGGGCGAATTGTCCTTCATAACCACCGTCTCCTGAATGCGAACTCTTGGCCGTGAGCGAGCGGTCGCTCTTGCGATATTGGAGAACAACTCAATGGCTTAGCCAACACGCGCAGGCTCGCAATCCTGTCTCCGGCACAGTCCAAGAACTGAACATGGAAAATTCCAGCTCGGTCGACTAGACTCGATCCTGAAATCTTCGACCACGGTTCCGAACAACCACGGTCGCAAACATCAGGGCAAATTTTACGCCCGTATCGTTCGGGTTGTTTAGGAGTTGTAAACATGGCCACAGAAACGGAAAACGAGAGCTATCTTGAGTTATACGATATCGCCAAGAAGGAGATCGTAGCAAAAACACCTTTCGCGAAAGTTAGATTCATTCCACGCTCCGGAGAACGCATTTTCATCGCGCTTCAGGGACCGGGAAATTGGGTGTCATATACTGTCTTGGATGTACACTACTTCCTTGGTTATGATTCGTCCACGGGCAAGCCTGCCCGGTCTGGTTCGGAAGGTGTCGCTCGGGTTACGCTCTACGTCGAACCATCGAAATAGAATTTCATTTCCAGTTCCTGGCGCCGCCAACGTTCAAGAGCTACATATCAGTACCGCGATGATCTGGCCTTCACAGCGCTAATCAGCGAGGTGTCGCCGACACCAGCGGCAATCTCCTCCAACCTGTGGTGCATGAGCGTCGGCCAAACCGCACAGTCAGCTGTTTCCGCCGCCTAGCGATACAGAAGAAGTCTGATATTTTGCGACAACTAGCTCAAGATTGAAGTGTAACGCGTCGAGTCCTAGGAGATTGCTCAGAGCCGACCTTTGGACGACTTGCAGCACACCTGGGTTAAGACCAACTAGCCAGAACGACACGCCCTGCTGGCGCTGTCTCTCAACCGCAGCCGTAAGCATTTTGAGCGCAGTGTACTCGAGATCAGTCACTGCGCTTAGGTCTATGGCAACCACCCGCGGCTTCGCTTCGTCGGCCAGCGAATTCATCTTTTGTCCGATTTGTCCTGCGTTGGCAAAGAAAACGCGTCCCTCCACGCGGAGCAGCAGCAAGCCCGGAAATGCCTCATCTTCAGGATGCTCGGGCGAGCGAGGCCGGAATACGTTTGTGCCGGGCTTACGCCTTAGCTCGTATACCGGCGGATCGGCGTTCTGGTATGCGAGAGCTAAAAGCGATACCGCGATGGCAGCGACGATACCTTGTAAGGTTCCCAAAACTACTACACCGGCAAAGGCAGCCAGGGCCCAGGTGAATTCTGTTCTTCTAACATTGAGGATCGCCCGGAACTCCGATGGTCGGATGAGCCCAATCGAATATACTATAACGACAGCAGCAAGAGTCGCTTGAGGCATCAACGCGATAAGCGGCGCCAGAAAGAGCATCGTGAATAGGGCGATACCGGCCATGACAATTTCAGACAACTGACTGCGCGCTCCCGCAAGGCGATTGACCGCCGTCTGCGTCGTCCCACCGCCGGCGGGCATGCATCCGACGAAGGCGCCCGCAGCATTAGCCAGGCCAGTTGCCAGTAACTCTCGGTTGGCCTCGGGCGAGGGTTCTCCAGTCGCAATGAATGCCCTGCCTGCCGCAACGGTCTCCGTGAAGCTCATCAAGGCAATGCCTAAGGCGCCCGGCCAAAGCACTTCGATCAACGGAAGGTCCGGTTTAACGATCGATGGAAGGCCCTGCGGAATCTGGCCTACTAATTCCACACCATGATCCTGCAGTTTCAGAAGGCTCACTCCGATGATCCCGATCGCTACCGCAATTAACGGAGCTGGTGCCCGTGGTGCAAACCGTTCGAATCCAATTAACAACGCGATCATAACGATTCCTAACAACAAGGTGGTCGGCGACGTGCTGGGCACCCCGTTGAAGAGAGAAAGTAGATTCTCGATGAAGGTCCCTCTGGCAAAGTGTATCCCTAGAATTTTCGGGACCTGGTCAAACACAATGACGAGCCCGATTCCTGCCTTGAAACCAACCAGCACGGGCTCTGAGATGAAATTAGCAACGAACCCCAATCGCAGCAGTGAAGCCAGAACTAAGATTGCCCCCACCAAGAGAGTCAGTGTGGCGGAAATTCTCATCAGAGAGGCGGGATCGCCTACGACCAATTGCCCGAACTCCGTCGCAGCCAGGATTGCCAATGTAGTAGTTGTGCTCACGCTAAGCGGCCGGGACGTTCCGAGCAGCGCGTAGACGATCGTCGGCACGAACGCCGTGTAGAGGCCAACCTCGACCGGTAATCCTGCAATGGTCGCATACGCCATCGCTTTTGGAATGACCACGGCAGCACTGGTCAGACCAGCAACAACGTCCAGCCTCAACCAGTCTCTCTCGTACGCTGAAATCCATTTCGGCAGTATCGAAAAGACGAGAGTGGTGGCTGCTTGGCAGGTCCATAATCTCACCTCGTAGAAGCGTCGGTCATCGGGCCAAGAGTACGTTGGCACAGTGAGCTCACGATGCGCCGCTTGCTCGTCAGCACGCAATTCCCCAGCGAACAGCGCTCAGCGAGCGCTTGAAAAGCGATCTGTAAGCTGTACTTGCCGAATCAATTCGGGACTTGGCAAGAAGATGAGGTCCGCCCTTGGTGTGTCCCACACCCACTGAGAGACCACTCTCGTAGCGGTGATTGCGATAGGGCCAGGGATGAACACGGACATCGTGGTCGTCACGCCAACGTGCGCCCGGAACGCGAGTAAAGCGATTTCATCGAGCTGCTTGGAGAGGATCGGGTTCGTCGCGTACGGGTCGACATGGAGTTTCTTCGCCAACTCGCGCCGTTCCTGCTCATAGCCAAAGACGTCGCGCGTAGTCTGTAAGCTGCGAGTGCCTACCTGGCTGGCCTTCTCGGACGCCGAACTCTCCTCTGGCTCCGTCGCAGCCTCTTTGATCCGCTCTGCACCAAGACCGACGCGGCCGAAGAAACGCCCTACACCTGCCGGCAAACCTTGGACAGTGTCGACCGGATGCATGATCATCTGCCCGGCCGCAGTAGTCTGCCCTGCTTTTGATGAACATAGTTAGATTTCTTTCACCCGCTCGCACAAGTTTCTTGCATGTTCCCGCGTTGAATGCTGCCAGCGCAGGAACCCGAAGAAAATCGGACCTTGGTCGGACATAAAAATCACAAGCGCTGACTCAAATCTCGTGTCGAACGGCGCAACCCGCACTACGGCGTTAGACCGGTCCAACTCCTACGCGGTCCGCGAAATTTCGATCCGAGAGGAGACTCCAGTTTCTCGCAAGAACAGCCATAATTTCAGCCAAAATCATTCGTAAGAAATTGCAGTACTGTCGGGAGAATTTTGGTGCTGGGGCCGAGATTCCCAGCTTCCGGTAAGCGAAAGCATCTCTCAAAACAGTGTGGTTTTTTCTCCCGCTTCGTTTACTGACGCAGAAGACTAACCGTACTTTTGAGACGGAGCCGGGGGTTAGACTGAAATTCCATGTTCTTTTGAAGCAGAGGGTAGGCCGCAGGAACAGGATTTCTAGCATAAACCCGACTCTGCCGGATGTGCGACTTTCACCTCAGCTGACCCTGCCGCAAGCTTGGTGGCGGGCGAGGCGAGCAGCGTGGCGGCTTGATTCGCGCCGTAAATGGTTCGCAACTGGGGTGATGGCCTGAAAGCCCAGAACGACCGCCAAGCCGCGCTTGCGCAGACGGGCAACCAGATCCTCGAGCTTCGCCTGGCGTCTCAGCACCGCAAGCTCGTCGGAGAGCCCGAGACGGCCATGTGGTGCAGCGCGCAGATCGGCGAGCGCGAAGTTGAGCGCGGTCATCTGAGCGCTAACGCGAGTCATGGAGAACGATTCTTGGCTGCGAGGTCCAAGCGCTCGGATATCGAATCAGCGTGACCGCGGCCGACGGACGCTGGGAGCTGCAGGGATATACACGCGAACAGGTAGTGGCATTCTCGCGCAGGCGTCAGGACATCGAAGCACTTCTGAACCGCCAAAACTCAACCGGAGCGGCAGCGGCCCAGATAGCCGCCCATCAGAGCCGGCTCGCCAAAGAAAAGCGCAACGAAAACGAGCTTCGCGCGGAATGGAAGGCCCGTGCTCATGACAATCGAATCGCGCTCGCCGAGATTCCGGAACGCGCGCTCGCACGCGGTCCCTCGCAGGCGGTTTCTCCGGCCGCGATCGAGGAAGCGCTCAGCTTCGGCGTAGCTCACAACACCGAACGTGAAGCCGTTATTGACCGGCGCGCTATTGAACGCACCGCTCTTCAGTGCGCGATGGGAATCGTCGATCTGGACGGCGTGCGGCGAGAGACCGGCGTTCGGGAATCACGTGGCGATCTGATCGCCCTTGGCGTCTCGCCTTCGTCTCCGGCGATTGCCTACACCACGCCCGAGATGGTGTCGCTGGAGCGCGAGAATCTCGAACTCATACGCGCTGGCAGAGAGCGCTCCCAAGCGATCGCCACAGAACAAGCCGCGCGCAGTTTGGCAGCCGCGCGCTTTCGAGGCTGACACGCTCAATGGCTGGAGAAGCGTCGAGGCCGTTCTGCGCGTTGGGCTTCGATGTGGCGTCCCCGACGGGATTTGAACCCGTGTTACCGACGTGAAAGGCCGGTGTCCTAGGCCGAGCTAGACGACGGGGACGTTAGAAGCGATGACCGAAAAACCCAAAATACGAACGCGCGCAGTGCGCGCGCCTGACAGCCGAAACTATCAGAGCCGCAAGAAGCGGAGCAAGTCATCGCGGACAGCGGTCGAGCCGTGCGAATACTCATCCGGTGAAACGAACTTTGCCCACGATTTCAGATACTGATTTGTGGCCATGCTCTGCCAAGCATCGAATCCAGTTCGCGATCGATTCGACCCAGCGCGCCCGCGCCTTCCTTCATCAGGGCCGAGCCTACCTGCACCGCCTTTGCGCCCGTCAAATGCGCGATGTAGGCATCGCGGCCGGTGTTGATTCCGCCGACCGCGACCACGTCGAGCAAATTTTCGCTCTCTTTGAAAAACGCGTGCGCCTGCGACAGCGTGCGCGCGGGACCCTGCACCGCACCGCTCGCGATGTCGACCGAGAGATCCTTCGGCAGATCGTTGGCGCATACCGCGATCGCGATTCGCATCGACTTGAACAAGTCTGCGATTGCGCGCGGCTCGAACGGGATGCGCGCCGGCACTTTCACCGCGAGCACGCATCCGGTTTCGCCGCGAACTCTGCCGATCAGCGATTTGAGCCGCTCGAAGGACGCGAACGGCGCCACTGATTTTGTCACGTAGTCGTCGGCCAGGTTCAGCTCGACGATACTGACGCCGGCGCGATCGAGAATGCGGGCGACGTCGATGAATTCCTCTTCGCTGGCGCCGACGACGCTGCCAATAATTTTCTTGCCGCGCGGAACAAGCTCGCGAGCGATCTGCCGCGAAATGGTCGACGCCGCGATTTTTGAGGTTCTCAGGCGTATCGAGTCCGGCGCGATTGCACGACTTGAAAACGATCGCGCCGCTGTGCACCGCGCACAGTTCGTAGATCTCGCCGCGTTCCGCCGATCGCGCGCCCGACGCGTTCATCACCGACGACGCCAGCTCGACGCCGCCCAATCGAATCGAAGTCCGTTCCATCCTTACTTCCTACTGCGCGCGATTGTTCGACCGCAAGCGACCGAACACGTTGTCTAACCAATCGGCGACCGATAACTTCGACTCGATGACCGATACTCCCATCCTGATAGCGGGCGCCGGCGCGATCGGCTCGATTCTCGGCGGGATGCTGCATGAGGCGGGCCACGACGTCACCCTGCTCGGCCGGCGAGCGCATCTCGACGCGATCGCGCGCGGCGGTCTGAAGATTTCAGGCCTGCTTGGCAATCGAACCGTCGCCGGCATGAAACTGGCGGATGATCCCGCGAAGCTTGGCGGGCGGTTCGGTTTGATTCTCTGCACGGTCAAGAGTTACGACACCGAATCGATCGCCGCAGCGCTCGCCGACCGATTGGCCGACGACGGCGTGGTCGTCTCGATGCAAAATGGGCTCGGCAACATCGAATCGTTGATCGAAACCTTCGGGCGGCGGCGCGTATTGGGCGCGCGCGTAATTTTCGGCGCGGAAATGCCATCGCCCGGATGCGCGCACGTGACGGTCTTCGCGCAGCCGGTCGCTATTGGACCCGCACCCGCGCTTCATCGTGAGGATTCGTCGGCGCTCGCGGAGCGCGCTCGCACGATAGCCGCGACGGTCGACGCCGCCGGCGTCCCCACCGTCGGCGTCGACGACATCATGCCGGTGCTGTGGACCAAGATTCTGTACAACGTCGCGCTGAATCCGCTCGGCGCGCTTTTGCAACAGAACTACGGCGCGCTTGCCGCCGATCCGGACGTGAGGCCGATCATGGATCGCGCAATCGACGAGGCGTTCGCGGTCGCGCGCGCAGTCGGCGTCGCCCTTCCCTTCTCGAGCGCCGCAGAATATCGAAAATTCTTTTACGAAGAATTGATTCCGCCGACGGTCAGCCATCGGCCAACGATGCTGCACGACCTTCACGTTCGCGGACGCACCGACATCGGCGCACTGAACGGCAGGATCGTCGAGCTGGCTGATCGTCTTCGGTGTGGACGCCGAAACAAATCGGATGCTCACGCGGCTGATCCGAGCTGCTGAACGCGCCAGTGAAAAAACAAAAAACTGAAAAGAGGGAGAAGCGATGAAGCCAGCATCGATACGCCGCGCGAGCATGGACGCGATCGTCGCGCAGGCCGAGCGCGAGTTCCCCTTCGAATGCTGCGGCTTCATCATCGGCGACAGCGCGGTAGAAGAAGTGCGCCCGATCGCCAACATTCAAAACGCGATGCACGCGAAAGATCCCGCGGCGTTCCCGCGCGACGCGCGCACCGCATTCCTGATGGACCCGAAGCAGCACCTCGCGGTGATGAACGAGATCGATCGCCGCAAGCTGGCGCTGCGCGTCGTCTACCATTCGCATCCCGATCACGACGCATACTTTTCCGCGACCGACCGCGCGCAAGCCTGCTCCTTCGACCCGTCAGAGCCCGACTACCCCGACACCGTCTACATCGTGCTGTCGATCCGCGCCGGCAAATTCGCGAGAGCCGCCGCCTTCGCCTGGGACCCCGAAAAAAAAGAATTCGCCGAGACGCCGCTGACGATAGAATGACGCTCGCACGAGTGCGCGGCTGAAATCCGGCGCATTCTGCGAAACAGGGGTTATTTCTTAGGATTCAGAGCCGAATGTTTCACGTGAAACGTTTTTCAGTTCAGGAGAACGAAACGCGAATTGCTGAATGAGGCATTGGAAAATTATGGCGATGAAGAATCCCCCGCACGTCGGCGGTCTAATCCGGCGCGAAGTGATCGAGCCGCTCGGACTGACAGTCACCGAGGCCGCGAAAGTCCTCGGAGTCGGGCGGCAGGCGCTTTCGAGCCTGCTGAATGAGAAAGCGGCGCTTACGAGCGAGATGGGCCTGAGAATCGAGAAGGCGTTCGGGCCGAAGATGGAACACCTGATGCGAATGCAGCTCGCTTTCGATCTTGCTCAAGCCCGCAAGATGGAGCACGGGTGCGCGTAAAACGATTCGTCGCGAAAAGAGATGGCATCGTCCGGGATCGTCTTCATCCTATCTCGCAGGGGACCTTTGCATAACTCGGCGCGGCGCTCTTCCCCTCTCCCGCGGGGAGAGGATTTAAGGTGAGGGACCTTGTTCAGCGCGCATTTTTCGCGCGCGATTCAATGTTTTGGTTATCGGCGTGCCTTGTGTTTCTGTCCGAAATTGCAACATTTTCTCAAAGCCATGCCTTCGTCCGAATGGTCTTACGAAACCGCCCGCAAACTACGGCGCGAGGAGACGGTGGCGGTGAAACTTCGCTTGCTACGATTCCGGAATGATCAGGTGCTCGCAAGCGCTGACCAAGTTCTTGCTGATATCGAGAAATTTCTAAATGCTCATTCTTCAGAATCTTGAATCGCGCGCGAGGCGCGCGCTGAGTAAGGTCCCTCACCTTAAATCCTCTCCCCTCGGGAGAGGGGAAGAGCGCCGCGCCAAGTTTAATTCTCTGATGTGAATTCTTCTTCCTTGCCGGCCATCTCTAGTGACATGCCGCGGGTTTCGTCGATCATAATTCCGAATAGGATTGCGGCTGGGATTCCTACTATTGATAAGGCGCCTACTACTATTGATAGGCCGCCCATTTTGTTTGCCAGTACCGCGACGGCGGCGTTGGAGATTACGGCGCCGATTGCTCCTACCAGGGCGAACCATCCGATCATCGTGCCGCGCAGGGGAGTCGGGAACAGTTCGGTTGCGGCTACGTTGCTGGCGACGGTGCCGCCGTTGTCGCATGCGTTGAACCAGAAGAATCCCGCCGACAACCACATCAGAGGCCATGCGAAATGCGTCGGCGGGCCCCAGAAGTACCATAGGTGTCCGGCCGTGATTGCGATTCCGAAGGCGACTACTGTCGGCACGCGGCCGAATCGCTCCGCGCTCCACGCGCCGAATGGGAAGCCAAGCAATCCGAGGCCGCCGGCGACGATCGTCATCGCGCTGGTAGCCGCCGACGACATGCCCACCACCGAGACCGCGTGGTAGTAGCCGAATGCGTTCGCGCCCGTGGTCGAGATTGCGGCGGCGAGCGCGCATAGGATCATCGTGATCGATCGCTTACGGTATAGCGGCTGAAACACGTCGTAGAAACGTGTCCTGCTTGTGATTCCCGACGCGTCGGAAATTTCCCATCGCTCGCTCTCGGGCAACAGCCGCGCCATCGCGGGCAGCATCGCGATGCCCGCCGCCGAAATCACGAACATCCATCGCCACGACCATCCGTACGCATCGAATATCGGCATGAGGAACACGCACAGTCCTGCTCCCACCGAAGCTGCCAGGCCGCCGAAGCTTTGGCCGCGTGCGCGACGTGCGATTGGCAGTTCCTCGGAAAGCATTACGACGCAGCCGGAGCCGGCGGCGCCGACGACAGCGTAGAGACCGATTTGAAACGCTGCGAACCAAATCAATTTGGTGGATACCGCCGCACCGATGCTGCAAATGGGAATCGCGGCCATGCACCACAGGATCATGCGGCGGCGTCCGTAACGATCGATCATCCGCGAGAGTGCGAGCGCGCCGAGCGCCGAGAGCGAGATCCACGCGAACAGGCGCGCGATTCCGGCGCCATCGAGATGGAAGCTGATTCCGATCCACGGCGCAGCGACCGACACGATCGCGACCGCAAAGCCCTGGTAAAAGAGCATCGCGACCAGCGCGAGAACTGTCACACTCTCGCGAGCGGCGGAACTCGCAGCTATCTGCTCTTCATTTGGAAGCGAACTCGGCGACGGCGCGGGATCATCCACAAAATAAAGTTTCGCGAGACCTACGACCCGGCCATCAGCTCGAACACCGGAGTGCGCGACGCGGTGCCGCGGAACGCGTCGACGGGCGAGCCCGCGGGCACCTCGAAGAAACGCTGAACCTGGGAAGCGAAGCGATCGAGGAACGCCTTGATGACCTCGGGCTTGTCGGCGTCGGCCAGCTCGCGAACCATCAGCGACTCGGCCCTCGCGCCGCGCCGCAACACGACATGGCCGGCCGCGCGCGCATTACGAGCCCATGCAGTCTCACCTCGTGCCGCCACCAGCCATCGCCGACCATTGAAATCGAGCACGTTGACGGGAGTGGTGAAGGTCTTGCCCGACTTCCTGCCGCGAACCTCGAGCAGCCGCATGTACCTAGGCGCGAATCCCAGCTTTAGCGCGTCGCCCCATCAGGCGATTGAAGAATCGATCGAGGGTGCTCTCCTTCTGAAAAGTCTCGGTCATGGCGATGAGCATATATAATGATGCAAAGATTAAGAAACGTTAATCTAATGTGAAACCCGCCGTGGGTTTCACGCTTCCTTGGGCAGGGGTAACCCCTGCACCTTAGTGTGAAGAAATCGCGAAATGTCGAGGACGTCATTTCGCTCTGAGGCTCTTTTGTGAAGGGCGGCGGGAATTTACCTCGCCCGTTACTTCCCTCATCTGCGCGCTTTGTTCGGAGCCGCGGGCAGGGCCGCCCGCGCCACTGAGTACAGCCGAGTCTGCCCGCCTGAAAGTGGCGCGGGCCGCCGTGCCCGCGGCCCCCCTGGTAAGTATCCCCTTGATGGAAGTAAATAAATCTGGCCTAATAGATTCCCTAATCCCAGAGGTTTTGGAAGATAACCGCTGGGGCTGGACTCAGTACTATATTGGGATTCGAGGGGAACGGTTGCTAATCAATCCGACAGTTCGGAAGTGCGTCGCTTTTCTTGGCCGGATACAAAAAGGCGAAGAGAAAATTGTCGCAACGGCGTTTTTCGTTCAAATTAAAGTTGAACATCTATTTTTCGTTTACCTCGTAACCGCTGGGCATATAATCAAGAACACAAAGAGCCGCGACTATTCAGACGATCGGATCGTCTATCTGCTCTTGAACGCCAAGAGCGGAACGCGCTTCCAGGCAATTCGATCGCGGATCAAAGATTGGTATTTTCATCCGACAGATGATGCCGTCGATATAGCTGTCCTTCCGTTAAAAATTTCGCCCGAAGCTGATCATACTGCCCTCGATTTTGAACCTTCGCCGCGAGTAGAAGCAGAACCAACGCGTTGGTGGTTTGACATTGGAACGGATGTTTTTATCACTGGGCTGTTTCTTTCGGCATTCTGGAGACCAAAAGAACATACCGATTATCAGGACGGGAACTATCGCCGCGATGCCAGAAGAGCCGGTGACGCTCATAAAGGCCAACGGTGAAGAGCAAAAGATAAAGGCATATTTAGTTGAGACCCATTCCGTCGGCGGGCTTAGCGGTTCTCCCGTATTCGCGAATCCGATGAACCTGGATGTGAGTTCCAGATTGCGCGCGATGCATATTTGGATCGGTCTCGTGTCTGGTCATTGGGATTTTGACCCTGACGGAACGCAAGAACAGCAAATCAATTCCGGCATTGCGATTGTCTCGCCAAAAGAATCTATTTGGGATGTCTTACAGCATCCGAGGTTAGTCGAGATGAGAGAACGCGAAGTTAAGCAAAAGAGAAAACGCAACGCGCCGACAATGGACGATGCTGGTGCGCCGTCGCAAAAGACTCGCGCGCCGAAACCGGAAGATCGCATCAGCATACCGATTCCGACACGCGGGCAATTCGAGCGCGATTTAGCGAAGGCCACGCGGAAGCGAGACAAGTAAATGAAACAAGCAATTCCCCCAAAAGTGAAAGCTACGAATATGACGCCAGATGAGATGGCCGTTGAGCTAATCAAACAGCTCAACGGCCTCTCAATTGACGATGCTAAGAATGCCCTGCGTCGAGCAGTGGCTTTGCTTGGCACCACACAGATCGTATCAGCGAAAAGTTCCCTGCTTTAGCGGGGTTTAATGCTGGCGTATACCGACGCCTTGCATTTTTCGTAGAGTCCGAGGATTGCGTTTTCGTCTTTGGGATGGGCGTCTCCAGCGGTATGCGCCCAGATAAACCTCACCAGTTCTAATGCTACTTCCTCTTTACTCCGCGTTCCGACAATTTCCACATCAGCCATTGGACAAACCTCTATCGTGCGATTTTCTGACAGAAATCGCCTCTGTGGCTTGCCAGTCTTGGAGGGAGTCTGTACGCTGGGGTTTAGCTAGTTCCCAACAACATCCACACCGGCGGTACTGACATGCCGGTTAGCCGCGCGACGCCCTTGTAGCAGCAAGGGCGTTTCCGCATCTGAAACTATCAGAAATGGCGATCGCTATGAAGTCACACGCGTGCCGTCTTTTTATTAATTCGTCCTACAAATGCATCGAACATATTGCGTCTGCCGAGGCTCTTTCTGCGATTGAATCGGAACGCGTATTCGTTCAAGTACTGCTGCAAATACTTTGCGCTTACGTTGTGATAGACGCCACGAATCCCGTTCTTAAGTTAGCGACCAGAAGCCTTCAATCGTGTTCGTATGAACATCGCCATCGACGTACACGCCCTGCGAATGATTGACGCGTCGATGCTGGAATCCCATCGAGCGGAGACCGTGAAAGTGGTTTGCTTCATCAGTAAAGATCATCGTTCGTGGCAGCACGCGCGTGCGAATCGGTGCGAGTAGTCGGCTCTTCCACGGTATATCAACCACGGTCGCCTGAACGCGTCCGCCACGTTCCACGATGCCCGCCACAGTGGTCTTTTTCATCCTGTAGTTGCTGACTCGTTTGTTCTTGTGCTTGTTCGATTCTTTCCCGCCGTAGAAACTTTCATCCGCTTCAATCTCACCGCTGAATTTAGGGCCATCGCTCTCATCGAGCATCGAGCGAATTTGTTTGAACATTCTCCAAGCGCATTTATATGTGACACCAATCTCGCGCTCGATCTGTTTTGCGCTGATGCCGCATCGCGTCGATGACATGAGATAGATCGCGTAGAACCAAAGTTTGAGCGACGTGGCCGAATCCTGAAATATCGTGCCTCGCATTGGATGCTCATGATGCCCGCAATTCTGACAAGCGTATGAAGGCCGATTCGTCTCGCGATGATGCTTGGTTACCTTCTGGCATTTCGGGCAGTGAATGCCATTCGGATAGAGCCGCTTGACCAGAATCTCAAGGCACGCCGCATCGTTTGGATACTCGCGCTCAAACTCCATGAGCGAGTACAAGCCTTCTGATGCGCCAGACCGAATCGGGTTGTTTCGATTAACTTTGCTCATATTGTAGATATTGCCATAACGGAGTACTGCCGTCAAGGGGATACTTACCGCCCCTTGACAAATGAACGTTCATTCAGTACGTTTGGGTCATTCGGTCGGTCCATCAATGCCACGAGTCGCTGAAGCTGTACGCGCACAACCGCAGGACGAGAAACTCGTCAAGGCGCGGCGGCGCCAGATTTTTCTGGCTGCCTGCCGGGTGCTGGCGCGGAAGTCGTTTCATGAAGCGTCGGTGAAAGAGCTGGCGCTCGAGGCTGGGGTCGCTGCGGGTTCGATTTATCTTTATCTCGACAGCAAGGACGAAATTATTCCGCTGATTGCCGAGTCGATGGTCGCCGAGCTCGTCGAGATGCTGCCTGCGATTCGTGAGCGCACCGTCGGTGACCCGCGCCGCGAACTGATCGACGTGATGCGCGCGATTCTCGACGTTATCGATCGTTATCGCGAGGCCTTCAACGTGCTCCATCATGAGGCCCGCTACCTCGAACGACGTCCGCAGTATCGCGCCGCCATGAAGAAGATTGGCAGCGACTACCTGGGCGCGGTCGCCGAGATTATCGAGCGCGGCCGCCGCACCGGCGTGATTCATTTCGAGGATTCGCGCAGCGCCGTTCATGCGATTCACATGCTGTGCGCCGGATGGGCGATGGGCGCGAACAATCTCAAGGGCACGGACAAAGAAACTTACTGGCGCGAGATTGCGGCGATCGTCGAAGGCCGCTTTTTCGGGTCTGCTAACGGAGCGAGCATTACCGCCGCGACTCGCTGACGCGGCGCCGTTATTATCGAGGAGTTGCGAATGGCACTTTACGACCGGCGAACTCTCGAGGGCGTTTACAGCGTCCGCCAGAGCGTCATTTACATCCAGAATTATCGCTACGCCGAAGAGCGCATGATGCGCATGATGGCCGGCTGGATTGCGCTCACGCCCGAGCTCGCGGTCAAGCTCGAGATGGCCAAGCAGGTGTACGAGGACGCGCTGCATACCGACGCGCTCGGCAAGCGACTCCCCGAACTTCGCGCGCAGCCGCAGATTTCCAAGCCGCCCAACGACGCCTTCGTCACGTTCATGAACGCGCTCGAGGATAAAGAGGAGTGGGAGGATACGATCGAGCGGCTGGTGGGAATCTACCGCGTGCTGAAACCGCATCTGATTTCGCATTACAGCTCTCATCTGACCGCGATGAATCCCGTTTACGAGCCCCCTACCCTGCGAATTCTTGGGCGGCTGGTCGAAGAGGAGAAGGCTCACGTTGAGCGCGGCAGCGTGCTGCTCAACGAGTTGCTCGACTCGAAGGAAAAGCATCTGCGCGCCGCGAATTGGCAATCGCATCTCGAAGGATTGCTCGGTGCGTCGGGCGGAGTGACCGGCTTTGGAGCGGAGGCCGAGCAGCCGCGCAAGAAAGTCGGACGCAGCTGAGAGTGAAAAGTGAAATAGCAATATGAAGAAGTTGGACGATATCACTGATCTGCGCGAGGCGATCGCGACGCATGCGGCGGCGCTCGCGGCCGGCGATAGCGCGACGGCCGAGAAATTCGTGCTGCCGCAATCGCTCGAGACGCATCGGCAGGCCGCGGCGGAGATCGCGCGAATCCCGCAGCCGCGCAATGTTGAAACCCTGGCGCTGGCGAAGGTTGGCTTCCAGTACATCTCGAAGCTTCGATTCACCAACGGCCCCGCGATGCGCCGCGTGCTCTACCGATGGCGCAAAGAGGCCGATGGCAAATGGGTGATCGTGAGCGTCGAGGACACCACCGGCAAGCGATCGTCGTGGAGCGACGTTCCCGATCTCGCGGCCGCGATTGCGCAAGCTCGCGCGGGGAACGGCAATGCCTGATCTCGGAGAACGCGGCAACGTGATGGGTCCGCAGCCGATCGCATCGATCGTCGAGCCTCCTGCCGAAATGCTCGCGGCGGCCGAGCATCTGCTGGATGCGCTGATTCGCGGCGATCATGCGAGCGTCGAAGCGATGACTCCGCCGCAGGTGCGCGACGAAATGATGATCGTCGCCAAAGAGATTCCGCCGAACCGGTATGATAAGTTCGAGTTGATCGGACGCGCCCGCGTCGCGAAACATTATTTTTTGAAAGCGCAACTCATCGGTGCCGACGTCGAGCCGTTCAAGTTTCAATTTCGGCTCGGCGAGACCGACGGCAAGTGGACCGTTCGCGAGGCTTTGAATTTAACGGGTCGCCGCTCGGCCTGGAGCCGCTGATAACCTGGCAGATCAGAATATTGTAAGTGGGACGCTGAAAAGAGAAGGAGAAACCGCGATGCAGAGAATGATTCCCGTCGACAAGTTGGCGCGTCCCGAGGACCACATCCTGCTGCCCGCCAATCGCACGCGCAACGCGCGCAGCGAACAGGGATTGTCGCCCGGCAACGCGATGCCCTACGAAGATGATTTCCTGAAGTCGCGCATGCACGGAATCTGCGGCGGCGAATTCCAGGCGATGGAAGCGGCC
The DNA here is from genome assembly GCA_963733715.1 of uncultured delta proteobacterium. GTDB lineage: Bacteria > Desulfobacterota > Binatia > Binatales > Binataceae > Binatus. Next base: position 18,138 of record CAVTEN010000023.1, on the reverse strand, counting down.
GGCCGCACGCTCTACGATTTTCCCGACGCGCCGTGGGAGTTCCAGCTCGACATGGCGCGCCAGGTCTGGGACGAATCGCGCCACGCCGAGATCTACATGAAGCTGCTCGAGTACGTCGGCTCGTACTACGGCGAATTCCCCGAAGGCGAGGTGCTGTGGTCGTGCACGCAGGCCGAGGATCCTGCGGCGCGCGTGGCGGGAATCAATCGCGGCCTCGAAGGACTCGCGTGCGACGTCTTCGAACAACTCATTCGTATCGCGCAGAAGATGGGCGACACGATTATCGAACGATCTGTCGATTACGTGCTGGCCGACGAGATCACTCACGTGCGCATGGGATCGCAGTGGATGCGCAAGCTGACCGAGGGCGACCCTGAGCGCTTCAAGCGGGCGCAGGAGTTCCAGGACCGGATCGACGAACTGTTCAACTTCGGCCCCGGCCGCAAGCACGTCGAAGACGTCGATCACGTCAAGCAGCGGATCAACGATAAGGAAATCGAGATCGACTCGGGTATCACGATCGCGCGCGAGGCGCGCCTGCTCGCCGGCTTCACCGAAGAGGAGATCGATCGCCTCGTCAAAGGCTTCGGCAAAAGCGCCGCTTACTAGGAATCACAGACTAAAGTCTGTGCCACTTAACTCCAAGAAACAAAAATACTGAAAAAAGAAGATGGAAAAATGTATCCCTGTTGACCGTCTCGCCCGTCCTGACAATTGGGTCGTGCTCCGCAGCCGCCAGGTCCGCGAGATTCGCGAAGAGCAGGGCCTCGAAGGCGGCCGTCCGATGCCGTTCGACGAAGAGACGTTGCGCTCGCGCTTGCATGGAATCTACACCGGCGAGTTGCAGGCGATGGAGGCGGCGGGCCGCACGCTGTTCGATTTCCCCGACGCGCCGTGGGAGTTCCAGCTCGACATGGCGCGCCAGGTGTGGGACGAAGCGCGTCACAGCGAAATTTTCCAGCGCCTCGTCGAGTACATGGGCGGTCATCCTGGTGACTACGTCGAGACCGAAATTCTGTGGCGATGCACGCAGGCGATGGATCCTGCGGCGCGCGTCGCGGGAATCAATCGCGGGCTCGAGGGCCTCGCGTGCGACGTCTTCGATCAGCTTATTCGGATCGCGCAGCGCAACGGCGACGAAGTGATCGAGCGATCCGTCGACTACGTGCTCGCCGACGAGATCACGCACGTCCGCATGGGCTCGAAGTGGATGCGCAAGCTGACCGAGGGCGACCCCGAGCGGCTGGCCAAGGCGCAGGCCTTCCAGGACATGGTCGACGAGGTTTTCAACTTCCGCGGCGGACGGCTCGCGCAGGAAGATATCGAGAACGACGACGGGCAAGTCGTCTCGATCGCGAAAGAGGCGCGCATGCTCGCCGGATTCACCGAAGAAGAAATCCAGCGGCTGATCAATTCCGCGCGCAAGAGCGCCGCGTACTAGCATCGCGCCAAAAGTCGCGAGCCATACGAGTTGAGCAAGCGCATCCCGTGTTTGGGATGAACTTTTCAACCTCACCTCGGCCGATCCGCCGTGCTACTCATATGGCATGCACCGCAGTCAGCATGCTCCGCACTCGCAAGCCTCGGCTGTAGTCGGTCGACATCCGCTTCGAGCAGAAACAATTTTTGACGGAACGAAGCTACCCTTGGTGGTAGCGCCGTCTCCCGACCACTACAGATGGTATAACCTGTCGTTTTCGGGTGTTTTCAATCAGCCAGAAATGCGCTGGTCGCGATCCGATCGTCGCTGCGACGCTGCACTCCGTCGACGCTTGGTGCTTGCGTTACGTCGGCACCTGCTTCGACCGTCCAAAAGCACCACTTATACTTCTGCCCTTGATTATTTTGATCTGCTAATCTACATATTACGAGCCCATTATTATGAGATTGCTTTTTGCACCTGCGATTGAATAGGAGTTACGTCTCACAAGGACCGACGTGGAGCGCATGAAGTGACGGCCGATCGCAACGACAACGCAAACAGGTCGCCGACCAGCAGCCGCGCGTTGCGCGATTGGGTCAAGGAAGTCGCCACGCTCACCAAGCCCGACGCTATCGTTTGGTGCGACGGTTCTGAAGCCGAGAAAAAGCGCTTTACCAAGCAGGCCGTCGACGCAGGAATACTAATCGAGCTCAATCAGGAAAAACGGCCCGGCTGCTACCTCCATCGCTCGAATCCCAACGACGTCGCGCGCACCGAACAACTGACGTTCGTCTGCACGCCAAATAAAATCGACGCCGGCCCGACCAACAACTGGTCCGATCCCGACCGAGACTTACGCGAAGCTGCGCGGGATGCTCGACGGCTCGATGCGCGGGCGCACGATGTACGTCGTTCCGTACGTGATGGGACCGCTCGGCTCGCCGCTGTCGAAGGTCGGCGTCGAGTTGACCGACAGCCTCTACGTCGTGCTGAACATGCGAATCATGACGCGGATGGGCCAGGCCGCGCTCGATCAACTTGGCGACTCCGCTGACTTCAATCGCGGAATTCATTGCACGCTCGATTTGAATCCCGAGCGGCGCCTGATTTGCCACTTCCCGCAGGACAATATGATCATCTCGGTCGGCAGCGGTTACGGCGGCAACGCGCTGCTCAGCAAGAAATGTTTCGCGCTTCGAATCGCGAGCGTGCTCGGCCGCGACGAAGGTTGGCTCGCCGAGCATATGCTGATCCTCGGCCTGCAGAGCCCTGAAGGCGAGACCACTTATATCGCCGCCGCGTTTCCGAGCGCATGCGGCAAGACCAATCTCGCGATGCTCACGCCGCCGGCTGAGTTCAAGGGCTGGAAGGTCACTACCGTCGGCGACGATATCTCGTGGATGCGCGTCGGCCCCGACGGCAGGCTTGTGGGCGGTCAATCCCGAGAACGGCTACTTCGGCGTCGCGCCCGGCACCAGCGCAAAATCGAATCTGAACGCGATGAAGATGGTCGAGCACGACACGATTTTCACCAACGTCGCGATGACGCCCGACGGCGACGTGTGGTGGGAAGGGATGGACGTGCCGCCGCCCGACGGCCTGCTCGATTGGCAGGGACGCGCGTGGAAAAAAGATTCGGGGGAAAAGGCCGCGCATCCGAACAGCCGCTTCACCACTCCGATGCGCAACAATTCCGCTTGGTCGCCGCAAGCCGACGATCCTCGCGGCGTGCCGATCTCCGCGATCATCTTCGGCGGACGCCGCGCCTCGACGGTGCCGCTGGTGCTCGAATCGATGGACTGGACGCACGGCGTTTTCATGGGCGCTACGATGGGCTCCGAAACGACCGCGGCCGCTGCAGGAGCGGTCGGCGTGCTGCGGCGCGATCCGATGGCGATGCTGCCGTTCTGCGGCTACAACATTGGCGACTATTTCGCTCATTGGCTCAAGATGCGTGGCGCGATCAAAAATCCGCCGCGTATTTTTATGGTCAACTGGTTCCGCAAGGGCGCCGACGGCAATTTCATCTGGCCCGGCTACGGCGAAAACCTGCGAGTGCTCAAGTGGATGCTCGATCGTATCCATGGACGCGCCAAGGGCCGCGCGACGCCGGTCGGGATCGTTCCCGGCGAAGCGGAAATCGATCTGAAGGGCCTCGATCTCTGTGAGAGTGCGGCGCGAGAAGCGCTCGCCGTCAATCCCGCGGAATGGAAGGCGGAGCTCGAATCCGCGGGCGAGTTCTTCGAAAAGATCGGCCCGACGATGCCAAAGGAATTGAAAGATCGCCGTCAGGCGATCCTCAAATCCCTGAACGGCGAAGCCCCCGCCCAACGAGTCGCCGCCAGCCGCTGAGCTTTCGCGAACGCGAGTCTTGTCCGACGTCTTCCCCTCTCCCTGCAAGGGAGAGGATCGAAGGTGAGGGTCCTTACTAAGCGCGCAGGTTAGGATGTCGCGTTCCGCGCCACTGATTATCCACCTCGCCCGCTCAGTTGCGGGAGAGGCCGCGCCTTCGGCGCGGGTGAGGGTGACTTTCGCGCGCGATTCAAGATTCTGTTTCTGACATGCGGAACAAACATTCATCGCCCACGCCGAGCATCCCGATTATGCTTCGCGAGTGGCGGCTCAAAGACTTTGACGAGAACGAAGGAGTTGCAGCGCGCGCATTCGATGCGACCGATTCGGATGACGGCTGGATAAACGTCGAAGCGCCGGGCGACGTGTACCTCGCGCTATTTGCGGCCGGACGTATTCCTGATCCATTCGGCGATCGCGCCGAGAAGGCCTGCGCCTGGGTGAAGGATCGCGAATGGTGGTGGCGCACCGATTTCGAGGCGCCGCGCATCGAGGACGATCAGCGGCTCATGCTTGAGTTCCAGGGCCTCGATACCTACGCAACCATCTGGCTGAACGGCGAGAGCATCGGCCGTTCTGAGAATATGTTTCGCGCGGTGCGGTTCGATATCACCGCGCGCGTGCGCTCGGCTAAGAATCGCCTGGCAGTATGCTTCAGGCCTACCTCGAGTGCCGTGATGGATCGAGAGATGCCGACGTGGTCGATCATCTCCGACTCGATCAAGGAGACCAAGCGCAACTTCATCCGCAAGGCTCAATTCGGCTGGGGTTGGGATTGGGGTCCGAGCCTGCCGACGGTTGGCATCTGGAAGCCGGTTTCGATCCGGACGGAAACTTCAGCGGCACTGCGAACTGTGAAGTTCACTACCCGGGAACTTTCGCCGGTGCACGATCGCGCCAAAGTTTCCATCGAGATTGAAGTGGAGGCCTTCGGTACCGCCGAAGCACTAACTGCTGACATCGCATTAGTTGGACCCGCCGACGGTGAGCACATTGTCGGCACGGTCACTCTGCAGAATGGCCGCGGTCGACTCGATGCGACGGTTGTGAATCCGAAACTTTGGTGGACTCCCGAGCTGGGCGAGCCCAACCGCTACGACTTGAAGATCGCGTTGAAGGCTGATGGTCAGATTGTTGATCATCGCGAGCTCAAGGTCGGCATTCGCACGATCGCGCTCGATCAATCACCGGATCCCGACGAGCCAGGGGCGAGCTCCTTTCGCTTTGTATTGAACGGAGTTCCGATCTTTGCCCGCGGCGCGTGCTGGATTCCGGCTAGTTCCTTCGTAGCCGCAGTGGACGAGCCGCACTATCGCCGGCTGCTCGAGGCCGCAGTCGAAGCCAATATGAACATGGTCCGCGTGTGGGGCGGCGGCGTCTATGAGCACGACGCTTTCTATGATCTTTGCGACGAGCTCGGTCTTTTGGTCTGGCAGGACTTCATGTTCGCCTGCGCCCCGTATCCCGAGCACGATCCGATCTTTGTCGAGAACGTGGTTGCCGAAGTTGCCTACCAGATCGAGCGGCTGCGCAACCATCCGTCGCTCGCGCTGTGGTGCGGCAACAACGAAGCCCAGGTGGTGCAAGGGTTTATGAATGCCGTCAAAAGGCGGGACGATCCGCTGCCCGGCGATCTTTTTTATTCCATCAAGATGCCCGACGCCGTCGCTGCCCTAGATCCGACGACACCATATTGGCCCGGCAGCCCATTCGGCGGTCCGAACGCTAACAGCATGATCGCTGGCGACGTGCACGACTGGACAGTCTGGCATGGGATGCCTCCGGTGCCGGTGGATCGCGCGATCGGAAAATTCGATCTAAGCCCCGAAAGCGTGGCCTACACTCGCTATGCCGAGGACATGGGCCGCTTCATCAGCGAATACGGAATCCAGGCGGCGCCGGTGATGGAGACCCTCACGCGATGCCTGCCCGTGGATCAGCGTTACCTCGGCAGTGAGGCGTTGCTCAACCGGATTAAGGATCATCCGAAAAACAAAGTCGACGCTATGCTGGTAAGTGTCACCGGACTGCCGACCTCGCTCGAGCAATACGTTGACTACACCCAAATCACTCAAGCCGAAGGTTTGAAGTTCGGCATCGAACATTTCCGTCGCCGCAAGCCCCATTGCTCCGGCTCGCTCATCTGGCAACTCAACGACTGCTGGCCCGGCATCAGCTGGAGCCTGATCGACTACTATGGTTTCGCGAAGGCGTCGTACTTTTATGTGCGCCGCGCGTATGCCCCGGTGATGGCCTCGTTCAAGGCAATGGACGACGGCTCTGTCGAGCTGTGGATCGTCAACGACACGTTGAATTCAATCGATTGCGAACTGGAGATCGCGCTGAATGCTTTTGCCGGCGGGACCGTCTGGTCGGACTCGATCACCGCGAGCGTCGGCGCAAACCGAGTTGAGATGGTGTGGCGGGCCGACGGCAAGCGGCTGGCAGGTGACCGCCGTCATGTTCTTACGGTCCGTGCGCGTGACAATATTTTTCCGGCCAACCGACACTTCTTCGCACCGATTAAGGATCTCGACCGGCCGCCACTACCTGCCCCCGAAATCAAGATCGAGCAAAGAGGCGCGCACGAGATCGCAATCCATCTGCAAGCGACTGCCTATCTCTATTTTGTTCATCTCCTGGTGGCCGACGAGCGAACACGATTCAGCGATAACTATTTCGATCTTGATGGCGGCGAGACCAAGACACTCCTCGTCCGAAATAAAGCCGCCCCGCTCAGTCGCGATGACGTCGTCGTCCGCTGGCACTGACGAAAAGCGCCGGAGCCTTTCAGACTCCGGCGCCGTAGCTGCTCTCCAATCTCTCGCCTTAGTCGAGATGCTTGCGCAGGAAGGTCGGGATGTCGAGCTTGTCGTCGCCGTCGAGCAGCGAGTTCGGCTCGAGCTTGTCGCCCTCCGCCAGGCCCGCATCTCCGCCGCGCCGCCTGAACGCCGGGATGTCGAGCGTGCTGTCGTCGACGACCAGCCCCATCCTGCGCACCGGCTTGTTGCCCGGGAACATCCGCACCTGCCCAGCCTGCTGCGCTGCCTGTGCCGGCTGCTTCACCTCCATCGGATCGACGGGCCGGGTTGAGGCTGCGGCAATCGGCGTCGTCACTGGCGCCCCCGACGGCGAATAGCGCGACGAAGAACTTCGGTCGAGATCGCCGAAGCCTGTCGCGATAACGGTGACGCGAATCTCGTCCGACATCGCGTCGTCGATCACCGCGCCAAAAATGATGTTCGCGTCCTCGTGCGCCTCTTCCTGGATCAGGCTCGCCGCCTCGTTCACTTCGTACAGCGCCATGTCCGAGCCGCCGGTCACGTTGATCAGCAAGCCGCGCGCGCCCTTGATCGACACGTCCTCGAGTAGCGGGCTCGAAATAGCTCGCGTCGCCGCCTCGACTGCGCGATTTTCGCCGGACGCCGTCGCCGCGCCCATCATCGCCATGCCCATCTCGGCCATGATCGATCGCACGTCCGCGAAATCCAGGTTGATCAGCCCATGCACCGTGACCAACTCCGAAATTCCGCGCACCGCTTGCAGCAGCACGTCGTCGGCCTTCTGAAACGATTCCCGGAGCGACGTATTCTTGCTCGCGACCGAGAGCAGCCGCTGATTTGGAATCGTGATCAGCGTGTCGACCGCGTTCTTCAGCTCGCGCAGTCCCTCTTCCGCCTGTGACATGCGGCGACGCCCTTCGAACTGGAACGGCTTGGTCACGACGCCGACGGTCAGCGCGCCGAGCTCGCGCGCGATACGCGCAATCACTGGCGCAGAGCCGGTTCCGGTGCCGCCGCCCATTCCGGCGGTGACGAATACCATCTCGGCTTCCGACAGGATTTCGCGAATCCGCTCTTCGTCTTCGAGCGCGGCCTTGCGTCCGATTTCAGGATTGCCGCCGGTGCCGCGTCCGCGCGTGATCTCGTCGCCTATCTGCAAGCGCAGTGGCGCGTGATTATTCTGCAGCGCCTGGATGTCGGTATTCACGGCGATGAAATCGACATTGCGCAGCCCCACATTGATCATGTGGTTGACCGCGTTGCCACCGCATCCACCAGCACCGATTACCTTGATCCTCGCGCCCGGGTCGGGAGTGCTCACCAACTCAATCATCACAGATCCTCCTACGCCACCTACCGGCAAAGTTTGTTGCCCGATTAATTTGTTTTCTCTGCGACTTCTCAAAAGAAGTCCCTTACCCAATCGCTAAGTCGCGAGCGCAGCCGTCCCAGGCGGCCCGCTTTTCCTACTCCATTTCCAATTCCGCCCGCCGCACTCTGATGCAGCAGCAGGCCTGCCGCCGTCGTATACATCGGCTTCATCAGTTCTTCGGGCAGGCCTTTCAAGTTGATCGGAAGTCCGCGCCGCACCGGCACGCCGAAGATACGCTCGGCCAATTCCTGCGTGCCCTCGAGCAGCGAGGTCCCTCCCACCAGCACGATTCCCGACGCGAGCCCGTCCGACACTCCCGAGCGCAGCAGCTCGCGCTGTACCATGGTGAAGATCTCTTCCATGCGCGGCTCGATGATTTCCCCGAGCAACCGTCGCGCGATCACTCGCGGCTCGCGTCCGCCGACACCCGGCACCTGCACCATCTCGTCGCGCCGCACGACCTGGTTGGTCGCGACGCCGAAGGTAATCTTGAGCCGCTCCGCTTCCGAAATTGGCGTGCGCAATCCCGCGGCGATGTCGCTGGTAAGATGATTCCCGCCAATCGGCAGCACTGCGGTGTGCATCACCGCGCCGCCGTGAAACACGATGATATCGGTCGTGCCGCCACCAACGTCGATCAGCGCGACTCCAAGCTCGCGTTCTTCCGGAAACAGCGCCGCGTCCGCCGAGGCGAGCGGCTGGAACACCATCTCCGACGGCGTCACGCCCGCGCGCTCGCAGCACTTGGTGAGATTCTGGCCGTAGCTCTGCGCCGCGGTGATGATATGAATCCGCGCCTCCAGCCGCACGCCCGCCATTCCGTACGGCTCGCGCACGCCCTCCTGTTCATCGACCGCGAACTGCTGCGGCAGGATATGCAGCACCTGTCGATCGAGTGGAATTGCCACCGCGCGAGCCGCATCGATCACTCGCTCGACGTCGCGCACGCTGACTTCACCGCCGCGCACTGCGACGATCCCGTGGCTGTTGAGACCCTTGATATGCGGCCCGGCGACGCCAACCACGACCGAACCCACGCGGCACGCCGGAAGTTTTCTCCGCTTCTTCGACCGCGGCTTTGATCGCATCCACCGTCGCCTCGATATTGACGACGACGCCTTTGCGCAGACCCGTGCACGGCGAAATTCCGAAGCCGAGCGTCGCCAACTGGCCGTCAGGCAGCGATTCGCCGACGATCGCGCAGACCTTGCTGGTGCCGACGTCCAGGCCTGTGAGCAGATTTCTCATCGCGTCGCGGACTCCTCCGCCGGCTTAAACGAAACCTTACGAAGCCCGCTCTTATGCTTCGCGCGATTGTTCTCAGCCGCATGCAGGCGCACGACAGCCAGTCCCGGCGTCGTCAAATCGAGCGCCGCGATCAGGTTCTCGCGCCCCTGCCATTGCTGTCGCACTTTGATCGCGCGCTGGATTTCAGTCGTCGCGCGATCGAGATCGATCACGACCTCAGTGCGCTCGCGTTCGAGGAACAGCGACGCCGTGCCGTCATCGCCGACGTGCATCTCCGAGATGATCTCCGACAGTTGCGTCTCCGTGCGCATGAGCACCGCGGCATAGTCGACCATCTGCGTTCCGCGTGCGTTGTCGAGCGCGTCGCCGCTCAGAACGGGAAGATCGCCCTGCTTGCCGGGAGAGACCGGCCCGCGCAGTTCGCCACCGCTGAAGAGTTCGTAGAAGCCGTCGTGACGCTCGACGATCGCGACCGCATCCTCACGCGTGTCGCCCGACGAAATCGAAATCGACGGGGCATTCGGCTCGTGCAACCCGCGCCGGTAAATTCCTGCGCGTCCCGCCCATTGGACCAGCACGGCGGAGTAGTTCGAAGCGGTCACGCGCGCAGGCGCAATCGAATCGAGAATTTGATCGCGATACGAGTTGAGAGTCGCAGCTGCTCTGAGAGCCACCGTGCGTCCGGTCGTGCTGAATCCGGTCATCACGCCGAGCGCGAAAAAGGCACAGACCACCAGCCCGCCCATCCGCGCGCTCCACCCCGTCACCGCTTTTTTTCCGCCCCGAACCGCCACCCCACCACCTCAGTGAAAGTGAAAAAATCAAAAATCCAAATCGCGCGTCACCAGTCGCCGACCAATCTAACCTCCGGTTCAAGCAAGACGCCGCTCTGCTCTTTTACCTTGTTGCGCGCCATATCGATCAGCGCGAGCACTTCCGCGGCCTGAGCGCCGCCAAGATTCACGATAAAGTTTGCATGCTGATCCGAAAACGCCGCACCGCCGAGCCGCGTCCCCTTCAGACCCGCACCTTCCAGCAGTTTGCCAGCGAAATTTCCCGGCGGATTCTTGAAGATCGATCCGGCGTTCGGCACGCCGCGCGGCTGTCGCGATGCGCGCTTGGCCTTCAGCTCCGCAACTCGCGTCATCAGCTGCGCGCGATCGCCGCGAGCGAGTTCGAAATCGACGCGCGTGATTACAAAACGCTGCGGCAACTCAGTGCGCCTGTATGCGAACTTGACGTCGTCCTTGGTCAGTGCGATCGCCTCGCCAGCTTCGGTGACACCGTGCACGAGAGTAACCACTTTTGCGATCTCGCCGCCGAACGCGCCCGCGTTCATCACCAATCCGCCACCGACCGTGCCCGGAATGCCTTCGCCGAATTCGAGCCCCTCAAGACCCCGATCAACCACTTCATTGACCAAGGCACCGAACGCGGCGCCAGCACCTGCAACGACTTTCGTGTCGTCAATTTTTATCTTTGCGAACCCGTCGCCGAGCCTCACCACCAGCCCGCGCATCCCACGATCGCTCACGAGCAGATTGGTCCCCGCGCCGAGGCAGAAGCACGGCACGCTCGCGCGATACGCCGCGGCCTTCGCATGCATCAGCTCGCCTTCGTCCTCGACGTTGACGAACAAATCCGCCGGCCCGCCGATTCGAAACGACGTCAGCTCCGCCAGCGGCATCGACGCGCGCACTCGCGCGCCGAATTTCGCGCGGAGCTCGCCTTCAAGCGCCTTCATGAACTTTGACCTCGGCGCTGAGCGCGTTCAATATTTCGCCGCCCGTTCGGTAGATGTCGCCCGCGCCCAGAGTCGCGATCACGTCGCCAGACCGCGAGCCTGCCGCGATTCGCGCCGCTGGATCTTCCTCGGCGCCCAGGTAATGCACCTCGAGATGTCCGCGCGCGCGTAACGCTTCGTACAGACGGCGCGACGACACGTCGGCAATCGGCTCCTCGCCTGCAGGATAAACGTCGAACAAGTAGAGCACGTCGGCATCGTCGAACGCCGACAGAAAATCATCGAACAAATCGCGCAGCCGCGTGTATCGATGCGGTTGAAAGACTGCCACCACGCGCCGTTTGAACGAAGCGCGCACGGCGGCCAGGGTAGCGCGCACCTCGGCCGGATGGTGCGCATAATCGTCGAGTACGATTCGTCCTGCAGCTTCGCCCTTGATCTCGAATCGCCGGCTGATTCCGCCGAACTTCGCCAGCGCCGCAGCCGCACGCTCGAAACTGATCCCGACTTCCATCGCGACTGCTATTGCTGCGAGTGAGTTCAGCGCAACGTGCACGCCAGGCGTCGGTATCGTCACTCGTCCGAGATTCTCGCCCTTGCGAATCACCTCGAAGCGAGTCGAGAGACCGTCGATCACGATTTTCTCGGCGCGCAGATCCGCGTCCTGCGCGACGCCGTAGGTCACCATCGGCTTGTGAATCGACTCCATCAGGCCGCGCACGTTCACACTGTCGATTCCGAGCACCGCAACGCCGTAGAACGGCACGCGATTGACGAAATCCGCGAACGCCTCGCGAACTTTATCCATCGTGCCGTAATGATCGAGATGCTCCGGATCGATATTCGTCACCACTGCGATGGTCGGGATCAGCAGCAGGAACGATGCGTCGCTCTCGTCGGCCTCGGCCACCATGAAATCGCCGCGCCCCAGCCGGACGTTGCTGCCCGTATTGCGAATATTTCCGCCGATCGCGACGGTAGGATCGAGTTCCGCCTCTTCCATGATCAGCGCGATCAGGCCGGTCGTGGTCGTCTTGCCGTGAGTTCCCGCGACTGCGACGCCGAGCTTCGCCATCCGCAGGAGTTCGCCCAGCATCTCCGCGCGTGCGATCACCGGGATTTTCATTTCGCGCGCGCGTGCGACTTCAGGATTCGAAAATTTTATCGCCGACGAGATTACTACCGCGTCGATACCGCCGTCGTCCTTCAAGTGCGCCGGATGATGCCCCTGGCTGATTTCCGCACCGAGCGACGACGAGCCGCGTCACGGTAGCTGACGGTTTCAGATCGCATCCGCTGACGCGCATCCCGAGCTTCAAGCAAAGCTCCGCGATCCCGCTCATGCCCGCGCCGCCGATTCCGACGAAGTGCAGTCGCCGTTGACGCGTCAAAAGACCATTTGCGTGCAGTTCACTCACGCTGCCGCTTTCTCCGCTATCTCAAAACAAATTTTCGCGACGTGACGAGCCGCGTCCGGATGCGCCTCCTGATGCGCCCGCGCGCCCATCTCGTCGAGCCGCGACGGATTTCGAATGAGCGTCTCGATTTCGCGCGCCAGGTTCGATGCGAGCTGATCGTCGTCGCGCACTATTATTGCGCCGCCGCGTTTTTCAAGCACGCGCGCGTTGTGAACTTGTTGCTGATCCTTGTGGAAGGGATACGGCACGAAAATGGCCGCACGCGCGCCAAGAGCAATATCGGTAACCGTCATCGCGCCTGAGCGCGCGATAACCAGATCGGCGCGATGCAGCGCGTCGGCGACGTCGTCGATAAACGGCACCACCTCAGCCGCGAACCCGATCTCGCGGTATGCACTCCTCACCAACTCCTCATCCGCCTCCCCAGTCTGGTGCACTACGTGCCAATTTATAACACTTTTTCCGCAGATTTTGAAAGCCCCTACGGCACCAATATTCAGGCGATGCGCTCCGGACGAACCGCCTAAAACAAGGATTTGTAATTGCTCGCCCTCCTGACGTGATCGGTCAGGGCGATACTGAAATCGGGTCGGGTTGCCGGTCACCTCTACTTTAGCAGAACTGAAATAAGGCACGCTGTCACTGAAGCCGACACAGATTTTTTTCGCGAATCTCGACAGCGTCCGATTCACGAGACCTGGGCGCGTGTTCTGTTCCATCAACACCAGTGGCGTCCGAGTCAGGATCGCCGCCGTGCCCATCGACGCCGACGCATATCCACCGGCGCTCACGATGATGCTCGGACGAAACCGCCTGACCAACGACGTCGCCAATCCGATCGCGCGAACGAATTCCACCGACGCGCGCGCCCGCTCGAGAACGTTATGTCCGCGAATTCCATGCATCTCGAATAGCTCGTACTTGTACCCGCTCTTCGGCAGCCACTTCGCCTCGAGCCCCGCGCTGGTGCCGACGAACAGCACCTCAGTCCCGGGACGCTCGCGTATCATTTCCTCGCCCAGCGCGACCGCCGGAAAAAGATGCCCGCCCGTACCGCCGCCGGCGATTATCACTTTCATCGCACCGCCGGCCGGCGCCCAAGCGCGAGTAGCGCGCCCAACGCCGCCATCGCGATGATGATCGAAGTGCCGCCGTAACTCAGGAACGGCAGCGGCAGTCCCTTCGTCGGGATCAGGCCAATCACCACCGACATGTTGATCAACGCTTGAATCGAGAGCAGCGCCGTCAGCCCTACCGCGAGCAGGCTCGCGAACGGATCGGGCTCGTCATGCGCGATTCGCATCCCTCGAAACAGGATCACCAGGAACAGCGAGACCACGACTGCGGCGCCGATCAGCCCGAACTCCTCGCCGACCACGGCGAAAACGAAATCCGTATGCGCTTCGGGCAGGTAAAACATTTTCTGGCGGCCCGCGCCGAGACCGACGCCCCATTTGCCGCCTTCGCCGAGCGCGATAAACGATTGCACCAATTGGAATCCCGCGCCGCGCGCGACCGACCATGGATCGAGGAAGGTCGTCAGCCGTTTCATGCGATACGACTTCGCCACCGCCTGGAATGCCAGCAGGCCGAGCGCCCCGCCGCCGGTGGCCGCAAGATGCTGCCAGCGCGCGCCCGCAGCCCACAGCATCGCGAACAGGATCAGCGCGATCATCACGGTGCTGCCGAAGTCCGGCTGCTTCAAAATTAAAAGTGTGATCGGGCCGACGATCAGAAACACCGCGAGCGGGCCATGCTTGAACTCGCGGATGCGCTCCTGCCGCTTGCTCAGGAACTTCGCCAGGAAAAATACCAGCGCGAATTTCACCAGCTCCGACGGCTCCGCGATCACCGGTCCCAGCCTGAGCCATCGGCGTGCGCCGCCCTTCATCAGCCCGAAACCCGGCACGTAAAGCAGCGCGAGCATCACGATCGACGCGATGAACAATGGCATCGCGATACGCCGCAGACCCGCCAGCGAGAATTGCGAGAGAATCATCAGGAAGACGAATCCGACGACGATATGCGCGAGATGCAGCTTGAAAAAATGGAACGCGTCGCCTTTTTTCTCGATACCGAGAAAGTAGGTCGTGTTCAGCACCATCAGCAGGCCGAGCAACAGCAGCACCGCCGCCGGCAGCCACAGCCACGGGTCGGGACGCCGGTAACTGACAGCGTCAAAGCGCCCGAACCAGCTCTTTATATACGTTCCCACGTTCCGCATAGTCCTTGAATTGATCGAAGCTCGAGCACGCCGGCGACAGCAGCACGGTGTCGCCCGGCCGCGCCGCGCGCGCAGCATGTTCGACCGCCTCGCGTAAAGTCGCGACAGATTCGATCTGCGTTGCACCTTCGAGCGCCGCCGCCATCTTGTCGCGCGCCGCCCCGTTGAAAATCGCGAGTTTTACCTTCTCGCCGAGCGGCCGCCGAAGCGGCGCATAATCTCCGCCCTTGTCGAGACCGCCTGCGATCAGAATTATCGGCGCCGCGAGCGCGTCGATCGCCTCGACCACCGCGCCGACGTTGGTCCCTTTCGAATCGTCGATATAAGTAACGCCGCCGTTTTCGTGGACCACTTCAATTCGATGCGGCAGTCCGCGAAATGACGCGAGCGCGCGTTCGATTTGCTTCAGGTTTGACGCCGAGCGCGAGCGCCGCTGCCGACGCCGCCATCGCATTGGAGATGTTGTGCCGCCCGCGCAGCCGAAATCCTTCGAGGCTGATTCGTCCGCGAGGCGCGTCGTCGAAATCAAAATCGAAAACGATGGCATTAGCGGGTTCGTCAAACCAAATCGACGCGCCCGATTCGCCACGCGCCAGCCCAAAGCCAATCACGTACGAGCGCACGCTCTTCGCGAGCTTCCATACATTGGGATCGTCGCGATTCAGGATCGCGTAGTCCGAGGCCTGCTGATTTTCGAACAAGCGCGCCTTCGCACGCCCATAGTCTTCGAGATCTTTGTAACGATCGAAGTGATCGTCGCTCAGATTGAGATGCACGCCGGCGCGCGGACGGAATTTTTCGATCCACTCGAGTTGGAAGCTCGATACCTCGACCACTGCGACGTCCCATTTGCTGTCAACCGCGTCGATTAGTGGCGTGCCGAGGTTGCCGCCGACGAAGGTGCGCCGTCCCGACGCTTTCAAAATTTCGCCGAGCAGCACGACGACAGTGCTCTTGCCGTTGGTGCCGGTGATCGCGGCGATGGGCGCGTCGAGGAAGCGGCTCGCGAGTTCGATTTCTCCGATCACCGGAATTTTGCGCGCGGTCGCGGCTCGCAGCAGAATCGAATCGCGCGGTACTCCCGGACTCGTGACGACCAGTTCGACACCGTCAACCCAGCTCGCGTCTTCGGCTCCGAGCTTCACAGCGCCCGCGGGCAGTCCGCTGCGTTCTACATCGACGCGCCGATCGGTCATCACGAGGGTCGCGCCGCGCGAGGCGAGGAACCGCGCCGCGGCGGCTCCGCTGACTCCCAGTCCTATAACCATCACGCGTTTGCCCGATAGTTCCATTTCAACGCAGCTTCAGCGTGCTCAGCGCGACGAGCGCGCACACGATCGAGACGATCCAGAATCTGATCACGACCACGGTTTCGGGAATGCCCTTGAGTTCAAAATGATGGTGCAGCGGCGCCATCAGGAAAAATCGCTTGTGCGTCGCCTTGAAATAGTAGCGCTGAATGATGGTTGACGCCGCCTCCGCGACGAACACCCCGCCCGCAAGGACCAGAGCGAGTTCCTGCTTGCACAGCACCGCGACGGTGCCGATCGCACCGCCCAATGACAGCGCGCCGACGTCGCCCATCATCATCGAGGCCGGATACGCGTTGAACCACAGGAAGCCGAGCGACGCGGCAATCAACGACATGCAGAAAATTGAAATCTCGCCGACGTTCGCGATGTACGGAATTTGCAGATAGGTCGCGAGCCTGATGTTGCCGGCGACGTACGTGAACACCCAGTACGTCGCCGCCACCGTCATCACCGGCCCAATCGCGAGCCCGTCGAGCCCGTCAGTCAGGTTCACCGCATTCGAGCATCCCACGATCACGAGCATCGCGAACGGGATGTACAGCCACGTGTGCAGATCGGGATGCACGTTCTTCAGGAACGGCACCGTCAGATGCGTGTCGAAGCCGAGATACAGAAACAGCCACGCCGCCGCGATGAACGCGCACAAGAACGACCACACCAATTTCGCGGGGCCGCTGAGTCCCAGCCCTTTGCCGCGCGTGAGCTTGAAGTAGTCGTCGCTGAAGCCGATCGCGCCGAAGGTCAGCGTCACGAAGATCGCGATCCAGACGTATGGATTCGTGATGTTGGCGAGCAGCAACGTCGCCGCCAGCATCGAGGCCACGATCAGCAGACCGCCCATCGTGGGAGTGCCGGCTTTCTTCTGATGCGCTTGCGGAACGACTTCGCGTATCGTCTGACCGATGCGGAGCTCGCGGAATCGATCGATCAGTATCGGTCCCAGAGCCAACGACAGCGCGAGCGCTGTCAGCCCCGCGAGCACAGATCGCAGCGTCTCGTACCGGAGCGCGTTGAAGCCCGAATAATATTTGTGCAGTGGGTAGAGCAGCAGGTAGAGCATGACGGCCCTCGCCGAGCCTCAACTCTGCCCGCCGCCGAGTTCGGCGGCAATCTCGCGGACCACGACCCGATCGTCGAACGGGAGCACGCGGCCCGCCACCAGCTGATAGTCCTCGTGTCCTTTGCCGGCGATCAAAACCGCGTCGCCGGCTGTTGCGATTCGTAGCGCGATCGCGATCGCTTTGCGCCGATCAGGCTCGACGATATATCCGCCAGTTTTCGACGAATCATCGCCTCGCGCACGGCCCGCCGCGACCAGTCCCTTCTCGACCTCGGCGATTATCGCGAGCGGATCTTCGGTGCGCGGATTATCTGAAGTCAGGATCGGGATATCGGCGAGGCGCCCCGCAATTTCACCCATGATCGGACGCTTGCCGCGGTCGCGATCGCCGCCGCATCCGAAGACGCAGATGATTCTGCCCGCGCGCAAGCGTCGAAGCGCAGTCAGCACCGCGTCCAACGCATCGGGTTTGTGCGCGTAGTCCACCAGCACCGTGACCCCCGGTTTCGCCGGAACCGCTTCGAGCCTGCCGGGGGCCCCTGGGCATCGCCGCACCCCATCCGCCACCGCATCCATTTCGATACCCAGGGCCGCCGACAGGGCCGACGCGCCAAGGATATTGAGCAAGTTGATTTCGCCGATCAGCGGCGATTCGATTTTGATTTTTTTGCCGAGCACCGACAGCGTCGCGCGAAGTCCACTCAGGTCCGCGTCGAATTTCTCGGGATGCACGTCGAGCGAGCGATCCATCCCGAAACTCACTTTCGGGCCCTTCACCGCATCGAGGACTCGCCGCCCGAATGGATCGTCGCCGCGCACGATCGCGACCGTGTCCGTGCGTTTGCTTCGCGGCAGTATCTCGGTGAACAGCCGCAGCTTCGCCGCGAAGTAGTCCTCGATCGTCGCGTGATAGTCCAGATGGTCGCGGCCCAGGTTGGTGAACATGCACGCGCGGAAGTTCAGCGCTTCGACCCGCCCCTCCGCGATTCCTTGCGACGACACTTCCGCGACTGCGTGACGCACGCCTTCACGCTCCATCTGCACCAGCGCGGATTCGAAGTCGATCGACTCGGGCGTGGTAAGGCCGCTGTATATTTTCTTGCCGCTGATAAAAATTCCAATCGTGCCGATGATTCCGGTCGGCATTCCGGCCGCTTCGAAAATCGACGCCGAGGATGTAACTGGTCGTGGTCTTGCCGCT
>CAVTEN010000022.1:0-499274 GCA_963733715.1 uncultured delta proteobacterium | reverse complement strand
GAGCAGGAACGCGGTGAGCTGCGGCATCGCGAACAGCATCGCCGCCAGCACCATCATCGTGATTATCAATTCGACCTGCGCGCGCTTTTCGAGCTTCACCGTTTTGAAGCTGGGGTAGGGCACGCGCGAGATCATCAGGCCGCCGAGTGCAAGCGTGATCGGCACCATCAAGGTACACAGCGTCCGCGGCGAGTCGAGTTCGAAGTAGCTGTAGGCGAGCGAGAGCGACGAGATCATCACGGCGGCGCCGGGTACCGGCAGGCCGACGAAGCGGCTCTTGTCTGCCGTCGCGGTCTGCACGTTGAAGCGCGCCAGGCGCAGCGCGGCGCATAGCACGTATAATCCGCCGACGGCGATTCCGAGCGAGCCGATCGGTTTCAGCGCCCACGCATACGCCAGCATCGCGGGCGCGACGCCGAATGCGACCACGTCGGAGAGGCTGTCGTACTCGACGCCGAACTGGCTCGAGGTGCGCGAGGCGCGCGCGATGCGGCCGTCGAGTCCGTCGCAGATGAGCGCGATCACGATCATCACGGCGGCGACTTCGAAGTGTCCGCTGACCGCGGAGACCATCGAGTAGAAGCCGGAGAGCAGGCCGATCGACGTGATCGTCGCGGGCACCAGAAATACTCCGCGACGCAGCGGGCTGTCGGCGTTTGACGCCCGGGTCGCGCCCTGCGGCCCGAATGGAGCTCCATCCGCAGACGCTCTTCGCGCGAACGGCGGGAATTGCGGCTCATTGATCGATTGCTCCGATGATGGATTCTCCGGCGCGAACGCGTTGCCCGACCGACACCGCGACCCGGTACTCGGACGGAAAAAAATGATCGACGCGGCTTCCGAACATAATCAGGCCGATCCGCTGACCTAGCTGTATTCTATCATGCGCGCGGAGCCGGCAAACTATCCGCCGCGCGAGATATCCGGCCACCTGTAGCATGCCGAACATGCGGCCCGACGTGTCGGTCATCGCAATCAGATTGCGCTCGTTGTGCTCGTTGGCGTCGTCGCGAAACGCGGCGCGGAACTCGCCCGCGGTGTGCTCGACCATCACCGACTTCGCCGCCGACCGGAGCGCGGTTGACGTGGACGTTGAGCGGGGACATGAACACCGACACGCGATGGTAGAGCCGGCCGGTCGATCCCGGAAAGGACTGCGTCGGAAATGTCGGTGACCTTGCCGTCGGCGCCCGAAATTACGACGTTTTCGGTGCGTGGCGGGTAGCGTTCAGGATCGCGAAAGAAAAGCGCAATCGGGATTGCGAGTATTACCAGGATCGCGCCGATCGACTTGAGGCCGATCACGATCAGAACGATTCCGACGATCGCCAATCCGAGCGACATCGCCACGCCTTCGGTCGCGATGCCAATCGCACCTGCGATGCGCGCGAGAATGGCGCCCGGCGCCGGGCGCCCGCTGTCGGTTTCGCCCGCCATGCGGAATCTAGTTCTTCGACTTATCGACCAGCCGATCGCTCGCGAGCCATGGCATGAACGCGCGCAGCTTGCGGCCGACTTCTTCGACCGGATGCGAGCTCGGCTTCCTTGCGCAGTTCGCGGAAACGCGGCAGCCCCGCCTTGTAGTCGCCGATCCATTCGTTGGCGAACTTGCCCGACTGGATGTCGGCGAGGATCTGCTTCATCGCCGCGCGCGAATCCTTGCCGATGACCTTGGTGCCGCGCGTCATGTCGCCGTACTCGGCGGTGTTGCTGATCGAGTAGCGCATGTTCGAGATTCCGCCCTCGTAGATCAGGTCCACGATCAGCTTCACTTCGTGCAGCGTTTCGAAATACGCCATCTCGGGCGCGTAGCCGGCCTCGACCAGCGTCTCGTAGCCGGCGCGAATCAGTTCGGTGAGTCCGCCGCATAGCACGGATTGTTCGCCGAACAAGTCGGTTTCGGTTTCCTCTCTGAACGAGGTTTCGATAATCGCCGCGCGGCCGCCGCCGATCGCGCTGCCGTACGCGAGTCCGACTTTGGTGGTGTCGCCCGACGGATCCTGCTCGACGGCGAGCAGGCACGGCACGCCGCGGCCCTTGGTGTATTCCGAGCGCACGAGATGGCCGGGACCCTTCGGCGCGATCATGAAGACGTTAACGTCGGCCGGCGGCTTGATGAATTTGAAATGGATATTGAAGCCGTGACCGAAGGCCAGGTACTTGCCCTTGGTGAGATGCGGCGCAATTTCGGCCTCGTAAATTTCGGAGCCCATCTCGTCCGGCACGAGCACCATGATTACGTCGGCGCGCTTGGCGGCTTCCGCAGTGTCGAACACCGGGAGGCCCTGCTTGGTGGCCTTTTCGCGCGACGGCGATTTCGCGCCCAGCCCGACGCATACGTCCATTCCGCTGTCGCGCAGGTTAAGCGCATGCGCATGGCCCTGGCTTCCAAAGCCAATGACCGCGATCTTCTTGCCTTTGAGCGCGGACAGGTCCGCGTCGCGGTCGTAGTAAACCTTCATTTGAATGTTCTCCCGAATTTTCTCGCTGTCAGATTATTCAGCTTCGCGCGTGCGGCGACCCTGATGATTGTCGTGATTGAGCTGGACCGCGCGCGCCATCGCAACCTTGCCCGAGCGCACCACTTCCTTGATTCCGAGCGGGCGCACGATAGCGATGAACGCCTTGATCTTTTCGTTGTCGCCCGTCAGCTCGACGGTGATTGCGCGCGGGCCGATATCGATCACGTGGGCGCGAAACGCGGTGACGATCGAGTCAAGCTCGGAGCGCGTGCGCTCGTCGACCGAGACCTTGACGATCACCATCTCGCGATCGATCGTCTCGACGTCCTTGAAGTCGGTAATCTTGATCACCGAGACGAGCTTGTTGAGCTGCTTGTTGATCTGCTCGACGATCTGATCGTCGCCGGTGGTAACCAGCACAATCCTCGAGACCGTCGGATCGAGCGGATCCTCGTTGACGGTCAGGGACTCGATGTTAAAGCCGCGGCCCGAAAACAGTCCGGCCACGCGTGCGAGCACGCCGAATTCGTTTTCAACCAGAACCGATATCGTATGACTTGTCATGCGGTGGAGTGCGCGCGCTCATGGCCGGACCCTTGGCGTCAGCGAGCCTCTTGTTGATAGCGGCCGAGAATCGCCATCATGCGGTCTTTCGAGGCCAGCTTAAGTTTCTGGATCCGTTTTTCTTCGACTTCCTCTTCGTTGGTCAGGTAATGTTTATGTCTAAAGACTTCGAGTTTTTGTTTGAGCGCTTGATGCTCGGTGTAGAGGGCCCTCAGCTCCTCGTCATGGGTCAGATGCTGCCGAATGAGTTCTTCCTCTCGATGCTCCATACGCCCTCCGTGCCTATGCCTGCCGGATTTTTTGAAGTGGGCTTGAACGTAGCCTCCGGCGTCCTGATGTATAGCGGCTCCAGCGAAGCCGCTCGATCCGTTTCACCACGGGCAAACCGCGCCCCGCCTAGCGCCGCGACGCAGACTCCGCGCAAATCGAGCATCCCTGTATCGAAAACCGCCACCCTATGACCCCGCGATGCCACAAGGGCCGCCGCATCCTTCGCCTTCTCGTCACCGACGAACATTACGTCCTCAGTGATGCGCGATGCCAGGTGTTCGAGCGCGATAACCATTTCATCTGACAGTTTTTCTAGCCCATCGGCCACGACTCGGTAAAGAGCCGCGTAAACTTCGCCTTTGCGAGCGTCGACAACCACGCAGACCAGCCGTCCCTGGTCGATATTGTTGCGCTCGAGCGCTGCTAATGCCATCGCGTCGAAACCGGGCACGCCGACGAGCGCGCATCCCGACGCCATCGCGATTCCCTTCGCGTAGCTGAGCCCGATGCGCAGACCGGTGAACGATCCCGGACCGGTGCCAATCGCGATCGCGCCGAGACCGCTGATTGCCAATCCCGCCGCGGCGAGAACCTCGTCGATGGCGCCTGGCAGTGCGGCTCCATGCGACGTCACCGGCCGCTCGAGCGACGCGGCGACTCGGCCGCCGGCAATCACGGCGAGGCTTGCGATTGATGTGGAGGTATCGAGTCCCAGGACGGGGCGCGCTGCGGCCGCCTGTTCGAGCAGCCGATTAACCCTGCACAATACGCGAGATGTCATTGAAGATTACAAACGCCATCAGCGCCACGAGCAAAAACAGTCCAACCTGGAGCATCGCCTCTCGATAGCGAAGTTCGAGCGGCTTGCCCTTGATAGCCCTCGAAGACAAAAAACAGCAGATGTCCGCCGTCGAGCAGCGGCACCGGCAACAGATTTATGATGCCGAGCTCGAGGCTCAGCATCACGGTGAACATCGCGAGGTTCGCGATCCCGCGATGCGCCTCCTGCCCGGCCATCTGCGCGATCATGATTGGACCGCCGAGCGCGTCTTTCACCGGAGTGCTGCCGGAGAAGATACTGGCGATTCCGACCACCATCTGCACGGTCATCTCGACCGAAGTTTCGCAGGCCTCTTTGACGGCGCCGATTGGCCCGTACCGCTTGGTGATTTCGTCGCCATTCGGCTGAACCCCGATTACCCAGGTGGTCGCGTTGGTGCCGTAAATGGTTTTCTGATCGAGCCGGGTCGGCTTGATCACCATCGTGCTGTGCACGGGCTTGCCGCTTCTGCTGCCGCTCGATTTCAAGCTTGACCGGGGAGCCGTCTCCCGCCTTCACGGTCCTGGAGAAATCGGCCCAGGTTTCCATCGGCTGGCCGTTTACCGTGAGTAATCCGATCGCCAATTTGAAGTCCGGCCTTCGCCGCCGGGAGATCTTTCGTAGTCTTGCCGACGACCGGCAACAACTGCGGCACGCCGTACATGAAAACGAACGTGAGCAGCAGGGGCGCGAAAATGATGTTGGACAGCGGTCCTGCCAGCACTATCAGAACGCGCTTGCCGAGCGACTGAGTCGGGAACGCGCGGCTGCAATACGCCTCGACCAGCACGGTCGGAGGATGTTCCGCCAGCTCTTTGATTGCGTCGTCGACTTTGGGCTGGCGGCGCACTTCATTGAGGAGCAGCGCTTCGTCGGGCTTCAGTTCGCGTCCGAGGATAGTCTGCGCGACGCCTGCGCCTGGCCTGGCTCAAACGCTCGGCCAGCGCACGCAAATGGTCGTCGAATTCGGAGCCGGCAAGAGATAGCGCCGTGCTCGCGCGCGGCGGTGATCAGGTCGAGCCCGATTTCGTGAAGATACAATTTGATTTCGTCGGGCGTGGGCTTCTCGCCGACTTCATCGCCAAGCATTCGGACGTAGCCGCCGAATGGAGTCGCGCCGATCGAGTACTCGGTTTCGCCGCGCCGGAATCCCAAAATTCTGGGCGGGTAGCCGATCGAGAATCGCAGCACGCGAACCCCGACCTTCTTCGCCATCGCAAAATGTCCCGCCTCATGCACGACCACCAGCACGGCGAAGACCAGTGCTGCGTAAAGAATCGACGATATCATTTAGTTTACTCGCAAGGTCCGAGCGCGGAAGTTTTCGGCGCGAAAAATGCGGCCCCCAAAAGCCGCATCACTGAAACCAATAGTAAGTGAAAAAGAGCGCGAAGACCAGTGAACAAGTGCGATCGAGCAGGCCGCCGTGACCCGGAAAAATCCAGCCCGAGTCCTTGACTCCCGCCGCGCGCTTCAAAGCCGAGCCGGCCAGATCGCCGAGCTGCGCAAGGATGGAAATCATAGCCGAAAATAGCAATATTCGGCCCATGTCCCAGGTCCCGCCTATCATCTTAAAGAGCAACCATCCGCCGATTACCGTCGCGATCAGGCCGCCCACCGCGCCTTCAACTGTTTTGTTTGGGCTGACGTGCGGCGCGAGTTTCGTCCGGCCCATGTGACGTCCGACGAAGTACGCGCCGCTGTCGCTCACCACAGCCAATAAGATGACCAGCAGCAGCATGTCGATGCCGCCGGGACGATTACGCACCAGCGAGAAATACGGGAATAGAAATCCGACGT
This sequence comes from uncultured delta proteobacterium, assembly GCA_963733715.1. Lineage (GTDB taxonomy): Bacteria > Desulfobacterota > Binatia > Binatales > Binataceae > Binatus. The sequence goes on along the minus strand of CAVTEN010000022.1, from coordinate 493,358 downwards.
ATGCCGCGCCGATGAAGACCAGCCGCGGGCCTCGGAATCCTTCACCGCCGCCGGCGACTTCGATTCGCACGACCAGCCCCAGCATCATCAGGATTACGATCAACGGCACCAGCCATCCAACCCATCCCAGATCGCCGCCGTAAAGAAGCGCGAACAGCGGCACGCCGCCGACGACGGCGAACAGCGGTATCGCGACCCAGTGCAGAGCGCCGGTCATCTCGGCGACTTCGTAGAGTCCCCACAATCCGGCGATCGCATTGACAATCGTGAATAACCAGGGCGGCGCGAAAAGCACGAGCGCTGCCACCGCCGGCAGCAGGATCGCCGCTGTCAGAAGCCTAGTTCTGAGCACGCAGACGGGTGTCGGAGCCGTTGAGACTGCGCCGAAGCGGCGCTCGCGAAGCTGGTAGGCGGCGATCGCGCTCAGGAATTCACGCTCGCGGAAGTCGGGCCACAGAGTGTCGGTGAAATAGAGTTCGGTGTAGGCGAGCTGAAAGAGAAAAAAATTGGAGACGCGCAGTTCGCCGGAGGTTCGAATCAGCAGGTCGGGATCGGGAAGTCCGGTGGTCGTCAGTTCGCGCGCCACCAGTTGCTCGTCGATTTGATCGGGTGAAAGCGCGCCGTCGGCGACCGCGCGCGCGATCGATCGCGCCGCATTGACGATGTCCTGACGCCCGCCGTACGACAACGCCAGCGCCACCGTCATCCCGCGATTCTCGCGCGTCGCCGCGACCGTCTCGGCGAGAGCTTCGCGCACGCGAGGCGGCAGCCGCTCGGTGTCTCCCAGAGCCAACACGCGGATGTCGCGCTTCATCAGGCGTTTGGTCTCGGTGATCAGATAGCGATGGAAGAGGCCCATCAGAAAGCTGACCTCGGTGGTCGGACGGCCCCAGTTCTCGCTCGAAAATGCGTACAGCGTGAGGTACGGGATGCCGAGTTCGCGCGCCGCATCGACGACCGCGCGCACGGAATCCTTGCCGCGGCGATGGCCCTCGTGGCGCGAGAGTCCGCGCCGGCTCGCCCAGCGGCCGTTGCCGTCCATCACGATCGCCACGTGACGCGGCATCCGCGATGGATCCAAAGAGAGGTTGGGGAAATCGTCTAGTGGTAGTGAGATGGCCACTTGAGGTTCAGTCTTCACCTAAGATCGCACGTCGCTTAGACATAGTGACGGGCGAGCTCAGACCTCCATGATTTCCGCTTCTTTGGCGGTCAGCACTTTGTCGATTTTTTCGATGAACTCGGTGGTGTAGGTCTGCACCTTGGCCTCGCCCGCGCGCATCTCGTCCTCGGTCGCCTGCTTTTCCTTGTGCAGTTCCTTGAGCATGTCGTTGGCGTCGCGGCGATGGTTGCGGATGCCGACGCGGAATTCCTCGCCGATTTTGCGCACGTGCTTCACGAGATCCTTGCGACGCTCCTCGGTCAGCTCGGGAATCGGAATCCGGATGATCTTGCCGTCGTTCATCGGGGTCAAGCCAAGATCGGAAGTCGAGATCGCCTTTTCGATATCGTGCATCGCGCCCTTGTCGTACGGCGTGATCACGATCAGGCGCGGCTCCGGCGCCGCCAACCCCGCCAACTGCCGCAGCGGAGTCTTCGAGCCGTAGTAATTTACCTGGAGATTTTCGACCAGCGCGGTTGACGCGCGGCCGGTGCGGACGCGTGCGAGTTCGTGGCGAAACGCCTCGACCGTCTTATCCATTTCCTTGCGCGCGTCTTCGATTGTGTCCGTAAGCATGCTCACGTTGCGCTCTCCACGCGGGTCCCGATTTGCTCCCCCATCACGGCCCTTCTTATATTACCCGCTTTGCGCAAATTGAACACGATGATCGGCAGGTGATTATCCATGCACATCGAGATGGCAGTCGAGTCCATTACTTTCAGATTCTTTCTGCAACACCTCGATGTAAGTGAGCCGATCGAAGCGCTTGGCGCCCGGCTCGCGCACCGGATCGCGATCGTAAACGCCGTCCACCGTGTGGCTCGCCTTCAGTATTACCTCGGCGCCGATTTCCATCGCGCGCAGGCTCGCCGCGGTGTCGGTGGTGAAGTAGGGATTGCCGGTGCCGGCTGCGAATATGACGACGCGGCCCTTTTCGAGATGGCGCACGGCGCGGCGGCGGATGTACGGCTCGCACAGCGCCTGCATTTCGATAGCGGACAGCACACGAGTGACGACGCCCGAGTGCTCGAGCGCGTTTTGCAGCGCGAGCGCGTTGATCACCGTCGCCAGCATGCCCATCTGATCGGCGGTCGAGCGATCCATCCCGCGCGCTTCGTAGTCGCTGCCGCGGATATAGTTGCCGGCGCCGATTACCATCGCGAGCTGAACGCCGAGCGATGCGACTTCCTTGATTTCGAGCGCGATCTCCGCGAGCGCATCGAGATCGAGTCCCGACCCTTGCGCGGGCGCGAGCGCCTCGCCGGATAATTTCAGCAGTATACGGCTGAAGCGCGGCTTGCCGTCAGAAGCGGTTTGAACTTCAGCCATTCCTCGAAGCTCCCGAGGGGGAACCTAACCCCTAACCCCTTCCCTCGAGGGAAGGGGAACAATCGCGTAGGGGAGGGGTTCTGCTAATGCTTTCATCCCCCGTTGATAGGCCTAGGCCGGCCCACCCTTGGCGTCCAGGTTTTCGCCCAACTGGTAGCGGGTGAAACGGCGCACGTCGATCTTTTCGCGCATCTGGATGGCGGCCTCGCCGATCAGATCGCTGACAGTCTTGTTCGGATCGCGGGCGTAAGCCTGCTCGAGCAGGCACGCTTCCTTGTAAAATTTCTCGATCTTGCCGTCCACGATCTTCGCCACGACCGCCGCAGGCTTGCCCTCGGCCTGTGACGCGTAGATCTGCCGCTCCTGCTCGATGACGGCGGGCGACAATTCCTCGCGCCGCACGACGCGTGGATTGAGCGCGGCGACTTGCAGTGCGAGTTCCTTTACCAGCGCCTGGAACGCTTCCGACTTGGCGCAGAAATCCGTCTCGCAATTAACTTCGATCAACACGCCGATCTTGCCGCCTGCATGAATGTACGAACCGACCGCCCCTTCGGATGCGACCCGGCCTGCGCGGCCAGCAGCCGCCGCGATTCCCTTCTCGCGCAGCCATACGATGGCTTTTTCGAGATCTCCAGCCGTCTCCGCCAGCGCATCGCTTGCAATCCATTATGCCGGCGCCGGTCTTCTCGCGCAGTTCCTTAACCGGTTTCGCGATTATTTCCATCACAATTCCTGAGTTGAGCTAGTATTCTTGGCCGGTCGCGCTACTGCAAGCGACCGGCTCAGTTTCGGACATGAAAATCGAGTCTGTCGATTAGACCGCGCTTGGAGAATCGGGCGCCGATGTGCCCATATCTGGCGCGGCGCCGGCGTCCGAGCGAATATCCTGCTGGCCCTTGGCGCGTTCCTCGGCTATTTGCTTGCCTTCGAGGATCGCGTCGGCAACCGCAGCCGTGAATAGCTTGATCGCGCGGATGGCGTCGTCGTTGCCGGGAATTCGATACGCGATCAGGTCAGGGTCGCAGTTGGTATCGACTACAGCGGCAACCGGAATACCCAGGCGGTTCGCTTCTGCGACCGCGATATCTTCTTTCTTGGTATCGATCACCCAGAGCGCGTCCGGGAGCTTGCGCATGTTCTTGATGCCGGCGAGCGTGTTCATCAGCTTTTCGTGCTCGCGGCCGTTGTCGCTCATTTCTTTCTTGGTGAGCGCCTTAATCATCTCGGGATCGGCCATCGTCTCTTCGAGCTTGCGGAGCCGGTCGATCGACGCGCGAATAGTCTGGAAATTGGTCAGCATCCCGCCGAGCCAGCGGTTATTGACGTAGTACATGCCGCATCGCTCGGCTTCTTCCTTGACGATGTCTTGGGCCTGCTTCTTGGTGCCGACGAACAGCATCGTGCCACCGGCGGCGGCGAGGTCGCGCGCGAAGTCGAAGGTCGCGCGAAACATCTTCACGGTCTGCTGAAGATCGATAATGTAAATACCGTTGCGGGCGCCGAAGATGTATTGCTTCATCTTCGGGTTCCAGCGGCTGGTCTGATGGCCGAAGTGGACGCCGGCCTCCAGGAGCTGCTTCATACTGATTTCAGTCATAGAATTTAGTCCTTGCCTCTTGGCCCCGTGAGAGGGGCAATCTGTAAGTAATATCAGGGTGGAGCGTTCTAATAAAGTGGCCGAGAATTACGGTACTGGCTTCATTCGAGCGGGCTAGCGATTGACTGGCGTCTTTTGCTCTGAGGGCTCAATTTGCTTGCCGATGATCGCACCCGGCGGCCCAGCTACCGCACCGCCACCCCACATACATTTGGACTGCGCCAGCGTGTCGCCCGGATAACGAATCTTGCATGACAGGTACATTGACCAAGGGAGGCAAAAAGAGTTGTCAGAGCTGCCGTAGCATCTCCTGGGAGAGTCGCTACAGCCGAACAGCAGCAGGGCCAGCGAGAGCGCAGCTGCGTGGCGGAGATTCACAGCTTGCTCGTCACTTACTTTTTGCCGCTTTCAGGCGGATGTCGTCGCTGGCGAGGCAGGCGGCGTTGAGCGCGCGCGCTTTTCCCAAGGCGGCGTCATGCTTGTCGAGCCGCTTGAGTTTGCCCGTTTTGTCGAGCGTTATCGGATCCTGCTCGCTGTTCTGAAGGTCGGTCAGCGCCTTCTCGCAATTATCCTCGGTGTCGAAACTGGTGACGACAACCCAGCGCGCGAGCGGGACGTCGGCATCGACGTCGTGCGGAATTTTGGGGGAGTCGGGCGGCATCATCAGATACCAGCCTACGAGGGCGAGCGCCGCGAGGTGGCGGCGGCTGTTCCGATTAACCATTCCGGCAAGTTATACGCACTTGCGGGGGAAAAGTCATCGAGGGGCCAGTAGAAAAGGAGCGCTGCGCGATTTCAGAAACCGGAACCGGCTTCGCTGAAACGAAGCTGTCCGAGGTCCTTCCTCCCCTCGCGTTGCTCAGGTCGTCAGGATGACACAAAAACGCGAAGCGGTCCGGAGGCTGTAACCCAAGTCCTGCCGCTCGCGTTGCTCGCTTTGTCAGGATGACAGAGTAACCCCTTTCGCTTCAGGAGAGGGGAACTGCTCCCCTACGCGTTCATCGACTCGAGGAATTCCTCGTTGGTCTTGGTCTTGTCCATCTTGTCGATGAGGAATTCCATCGCTTCGACCGCGTTGAGCTGAGTCAGCAGCTTGCGCAGAATCCATACGCGATTGAGCGTGGCGCGCGGCAGCAGCAGCTCTTCCTTACGGGTCGAGGAGCGCTGGATGTCGATGGTCGGGAAGATGCGCTTCTCGAGCAGGCGCCGGTCGAGTGCAATCTGCTGATTGCCGGTGCCTTTGAACTCTTCGAAGATAACTTCGTCCATGCGGCTGCCGGTATCGACCAGGGCGGTGGCGATAATCGTCAAACTGCCGCCGTCTTCGGTGTTGCGTGCGGCGCCGAAAAACTTCTTAGGCTTGTGCAGCGCGTTGGAATCGACGCCGCCTGAGAGGATCTTGCCCGACGGCGGCACCACGGTGTTGTAGGCGCGCGCCAGCCGCGTGATCGAATCGAGCAGGATGACGACGTCGCGCCCATGCTCGACCAGCCGCCGCGCCTTTTCGATTACCATCTCGGCCACCTGCACGTGACGCGTCGCCGGCTCGTCGAAGGTTGAGCTGACGACTTCGCCCTGGACCGAGCGCAGCATGTCGGTGACTTCCTCGGGACGCTCGTCGACCAGCAGCACGATCAGCACTATTTCGGGATGGTTGTGCGCGATTGCCTTGGCGATCGCCTGCAGCATCATGGTCTTGCCGGTGAACGGCGCAGCGACGATGAGTCCGCGCTGGCCTTTGCCGATAGGCGCGACCAAATCGATGATGCGGGTGGTCAAATCTTCGTGATTGTATTCGAGCTTGATGCGCTCCTCGGGATAGAGGGGCGTGAGGTTGTCGAACAGGATCTTATCGCGCGCCTTTTCGGGATCCTCGTAGTTGATCGATTCAACTTTGAGCAGCGCGAAGTAGCGCTCGCCTTCTTTCGGCGGACGAATCAGGCCGGAGACCACGTCGCCAGTGCGCAAATTGAACTTGCGAATCTGGCTCGGCGAAATATAAATGTCGTCGGGGCCGGGCAGGTAGTTGTAATCGGGTGCGCGCAGGAAGCCGAAGCCGTCGGGCAGGATTTCGAGCACGCCCTCGCCGAGGATCGATCCGTTCTTGGCGGCTTGCGCCTGCAGGACGGCAAAGATCATCTCCTGCTTGCGCATGTTGGTGGCGCCGTCGACGTTGAAGTCGCGCGCCATCTGCGCCAGCTCGGTAATTTTTGCGCGCTTGAGCGACTTGAGGTTGAGGACACCTTCCTCGCTGATCACTGGCGCCGGTGGCGGAAGATTCGGATTGCTGTCGAGGTTTACCTGCCGCGGTGTTCCGTTGGTCGAGCGCGGGTCGTCGAAGCGACCCTCCTCGGTCTTCGCAACGTGTCTGCCCTTGCCCATATGCCTTCCCCGCAACCTTGACTCCATTATCTTCGATGCTGCCAATAGCGGCGGCTAGCGCGACGCATATCGCAGGTTATGAACGTTTGTTCCAAAATGGGCCCCCACAAAACGGGAGATGCCATTGTAGATTTTTGAGTGCTCAAGCGGTCGGGATTCGGAACAACTGACGCCTTGAGTTCAAGTTCGGAATTACGGACCGCAGGGAAACGGGGTTATCTCACCACCCAACCCGTCTCAGCGTCCTCAGTGCGGAAGCTTCAACTAAGACGCTACCTGCGCAATGCCATCGTGTCAACGGGGTTAGAGCAATGAAGCGCATTTCGGATAGCTCTAGCGGCGTGCCCAAGGGTCGACCAATTCGATCCTGAGATCCTGGAAGTGGCGAACGTTACGGGTGGCGAGCGTCGCCCTCTTCGCGGAAACGATGCCGGCGATTTCGATGTCGCGGAAATCGACGGTCCTGCCGGCTGCTCGCCGTTCCGCTGCGCGACTTGCCGCTTCCTGGGCCGCCTCGCGGTCGAAGGGGAGAATTCGTCCCCCGAAATCATCTTCGAGGACGCGACTGAACGCGTCTCCGAGCTGCCGTCTGCGGCGTCCGGGCGCGAGCAACCCCAGCCCGAAACGAATCTCGAAGACGGTCACCGCTGTAGTCCAGACTGATTCGGGTGACTGGAGATCGAGCCACGCAACGACGGCAGGATCAGCCTCGCGTCGCATCAGCGCAGAGAGGACATCGGTGTCGAGAACGATCACTTCTTGAAAGACCGCGGGCCGCGCCTTGTGCCCACGGAGTTCCGGGATATCTTCAGTCAGACCGATGCGCGCGAAACGTGCTCGCACCCGGCTGCCTAGTGGAGCGGTAGTGCCTTCCTCAGTCTTGACGGCATTGCTGAGAATGTCGCGCACTTCTGCCTCCATGCTATGGCCGTGACGACTTGCGCGCCGTTGGAGCCGAGCTTTGACGCCCTCTTCAAGATTTCTGACAACCAGTTGTGCCATTGGAATTCGCCGCCTCTGATATCATGATATCACTTCGGGGTGATACCTCAACCTCAGCTCAACTCGATCCACCGGCGAAGCTCGCGGGCGTCTGATGAGAACAACTTGGTTGCGAGAAATTCGACGAAATCGATTGGGAGCTGGGCGACGAACTCGAGCCGCTCGCCGGACCGGGGATGCGTGAGAGAGAGCGCGAGCGCGTGCAGCGCTTGCCGTTGAAAAAATCCACCGTGCGCCGCTTTGCCGCCATACAAGGGATCGCCAAGACACGGGTGGCCGATCGACGCGAGGTGCACGCGAATCTGATGCATCCTGCCGGTGTCGGGGTTCACCCGCACCAGCGACGTGCCCGCGTCGTCGGTGTCCGCGGGATCGAATCGCGCGAGCACCGTGATATGGCTGACCGCGTCGCGCGGAGCATTCGATCGCACCGACATCCGTTTGCGCTCGACCGGATGCCGCCCGACCGGCCGCTCGATCGTCACGCGGTCGCGCGCGACTTTGCCCTTGACGATCGCGAGGTAAGTTTTTTTGACACTGCGATCCTTGAACTGCCGCGAAAGCGCGGTGCGCGAGAACGGCGTCCGCGCGACAACCATCACGCCCGAGGTATCCTTGTCGAGGCGATGCACGATGCCCGGTCGCAGCACGCCGTCAGGTTCGGCCATCGCAGCCAGTTCGGGGAATCGCGCCAGGAGAGCGTCCACAAGAGTGCCATTGGGATGCCCGGGGGCGGGATGCACCGTCATCCCGGCCGGCTTGTTCACGACGATTATTTCATCGTCGTCGAAAATTACCGAAATCTCCGGCGCGTCGCCTTCCTTGTAACTCGAAGGATCGTTCGCGCCAGCCGGAATCGCGGCGACCTCGACGCGATCTCCCGTTCGCACTCCGCTGGACGCACGCGCGGCCGTGCCGTTGACGGTCACCAGTCCCGCCTTGATCATCCGCGCCACTTGCGAGCGCGAGTACTCCGGCGCAAGCCGCATCGAGACGAACACATCCAGCCGCATCCGATCGTGCTCGGCGCCTGGCGGTGATTGTCGTCGGGAGAATCACGAGCGCGATTTACTGATTCACGGCATCGACGCGTAAATCACGGCGTCGCGGGCGGCGGAAGCGGCGGCGCGATCGACGGCGATGGCGGAGCGGTGTCGGCGGCAGGAGGCGCGCACTTCTCGGTGCTGGTCGAAGCGATCGCGAGCCCATAGGTCGTCTTCTGACAGCCGGCCGCCGTCTCATCAGGTCTCGTATAAAACCAGCACCCAGCCAGCAGCGTCGAGAACAGCGCAACGATTGTCATCGAGAAGATTGCTTTCATGCGACGTCTCTACTCGAAGCGATGGGGCAGCGGATGCGCCTTTTCATACGCGACGATTCGATCCTCGTGCGCGAGAGTCAGCGCGATGTCGTCGAGACCTTCGAGCAGGCACTTCTTGTCGAACGGCTCGATCTCGAAATGCGCGGTCCATCCGAAATCGTCGGACACCGTCTGCTTTTCGAGATCGATCGCGAGACGGTACGCCTCGTAGTCGCCGGTCGCGCGAAAAATATGCTCGACCTCGTCGGCGCGTCAGCGTCACCGGCAGAAAACCGTTCTTCAGGCAGTTGTTGTGGAAGATATCGGCGAACTCGGGCGCGATCGCCGCGCGGAAGCCCGCGTCCTCGAGCGCCCACACCGCATGCTCGCGCGAACTGCCGCAGCCGAAATTTTTGCGCGCGACCAAAATCGACGCGCCCTGGAATCGCGGCTTGTTCAGCGAGAAATCCTTGTTCTCGGTGCCGTCCGGATTGCGCCGCCAGTCGATGAACAATCCCTTCCCCATCCCGGCGCGAACGACAGCCTTGAGAAACTGCTTAGGAATAATCTGATCGGTATCGACATTGGCGCGATCGAGCGGCGCCACCATCCCGGTAAAATTTTTGAACTTCTGCATCGCGATCTCCTTAACGATTCGCCCATTCGCGCACGTCGACGAAGTGCCCTGCGATCGCCGCTGCCGCCGCCATCGCGGGACTCACCAGATGCGTGCGGCCGCCCTTGCCTTGACGCCCCTCGAAGTTGCGATTCGACGTGCTCGCGCATCGCTCGCCCGGCTGCAGCACGTCGGGATTCATCGCGAGGCACATGCTGCATCCCGATTCGCGCCATTCGAAGCCCGCTTCGGTGAAAATTCTGTCGAGACCGAGGCTCTCAGCTTCAGCTTTGACCTCCTGCGAACCCGGCACCACCATCGCATGAACAGTCGGCGCGACTTTGTGGCCCTTGACGATACCGGCGGCGGTCTGAAGATCGCTCAGCCGCGAGTTGGTGCACGATCCGATGAACACGCGATCGATCTTGATGTCCTCGATTTTCGTGCCCGGCCGCAGCGCCATGTACGTCAGCGCGCGCTCGACTGTCTCGCGCTGCTGCTTGTCGGTAATCTCCGCGGGATTCGGCACGCTTCCGCGCACGTCGGTGACCATCCCGGGATTCGTGCCCCACGTCACCTGCGGCGCGAACGTTGCCGCGTCGAACACCACGCTGCGATCGAACTTCGCGCCGTCGTCGCTGCGGCACTCGAGCCATCGCGCCGCCAGCTCGTCAAATTCCTTGCCGCTCGGGATATACCGGCGCCCGCGCAGATAGTCGACGGTGGTCTTGTCGGCAGCGACCATCCCGGCGCGCGCGCCGCCTTCAATCGACATGTTGCACACTGTCATCCGCTCTTCCATCGAGAGCGCCTCGACCGCAGTGCCCCGGTACTCGATCACGTGCCCGGTCGCGCCGTCGGTCCTGATCCTGCCGATGATGCCGAGAATCAAATCCTTCGCGCCGACTCCGGTGCCGAGCTTTCCATCGACGCGAATCTCGAACGTCTGCGGACGCTCTTCCCACAGGCATTGCGTCGCGAGCACGTGCTCGACTTCGCTGGTGCCGATTCCGAATGCGAGCGCACCGAACGCACCGTGCGTCGCGGTATGGCTGTCGCCGCAGACGATCGTCATGCCCGGCTGGGTGAGCCCGAGCTCCGGTCCGATAACGTGCACGATCCCCTGTTCGCGCGAGCCGATATCGAACAGCCTGAGGCCGAACTCAGCGCAGTTGCGCCGCAGCGTCTCGATTTGCAGTTTCGAATCGACGTCGGTGATCGGCTTGCTCCGGTCGGTAGTCGGCACGTTGTGATCCTGGGTCGCGTACGTGCGATGCGGCGCGCGAACCTTGCGCCCCGAATGGCGCAGGCCCTCGAACGCCTGCGGCGACGTGACCTCGTGCACCAGGTGCAGATCGATGTAGAGCAGGGAAGGCTCATGTTCGCTTTCGCGGACGACATGCCCGTCCCAAATTTTCTGAAATAAGGTTTTTGCGGCCATTGCGTTTTCAACTCCCGCCGCATCGGCGGCGTAACGATTTTATTGCGAAACTTCGATTCTTCAAACCGCGGCTGCGCGCCCATTCTTCCCGCGCGAATAACGTTCGATCCGATCCGACAGTTTGCTCGCGAACGCGCTGAACGAGGCCAGCTCGTCGCGCGAAAATCCGGTCCAGATAGCCTCGATCGCCGCCTGGCGCGACGCGCGCAGCTCCGCCAGCGTGCGCGTTCCCTTGGCAGTCAGCTTGTAACTCCGGTTCCTGCGGTCGCTATCCCCAATCGCGGCCGTCACCAGCCGGGCGTCGAGTAGTTGCCGCAATATTTTCGACACTGCAGCGGCCGAGCTGTCGCGGCTCCGCGCAAACATCGACGGAATAAAATGCTCGGTCGAGATTTCCTCGAGCACGCGCCACTGCTCGATCGTGATGCCCGCGTCTCGTGCGAGCACCTCGCGCCGGCGCCCGAAGATTTCGGCCAGGGCGGCCATAGCTTCGATCGCGCGGAAAATCGGGTCACGTCGTCCAACTGCTTGCATCAGGCAAGATATTAACTATAGTTAAGCAATCTTTGCAAGCGCGGAAACGCTGAATTGCTGCACTTTTCCGCGATTGTTCCCTTCCCTCGAGGGCCCGAAAAAAGGGGTTAGGGGTTAGGTTTCTATTTGATTCGACGTGTCGGGGCGGCGCGCTCCGCTTTTGCGAGTCCGCGCGTGACGGCTTCATCGCCGAATTTCTTCGCGACCGAATCCAGCGCGCGATTCAGCCGATCGCGCTTGCGATCCTCGACCGGCGCCGATTCGAACAGTCCGAGCTGCGATGTATCCGCGCGCTCGAGCTGATGCACCTGCACTCCTGCAAGACGAATCTTCTCACTCCCGCCGACCTTCGACAGCAACTGCGTCGCGACGCGCGAGATCTCCGGCCCGTCGTTGGTGGTGCCGTCCAGGGAAAAACTGCGCGTGATCAGTGGATAGCGTCCGCCGCCGAGTGGACGCGCGATTTTCAGCTTGAGCGTGATCGTCCGGGCGCGGACACCGTCGGCGCGAAGACGTCGCGCGATCGCGTCGCCATGAGCAATCAGCACGCGCCGTAATTCATTCGAGTCGAGCGCGAGGTCGTGCGCGAAAGTGTTTTCCTCCCCGTACGACTTTCGCTGCCAGTCGGCGATCACCGGTCGCGTATCGTTGCCGGAGGCGAGTTCATGCAGATGCGGCCCCATCGTGCCGAACATGCTTTTCAACTCGACCGGGTCGCGCCGCGCAAGATCGCCGACCGTCTTGATTCCGCATTCATGCATCCGCGCGAGCGTCACTCGTCCGACGCCCCACAGTCGCTCGACCGGAAGCGGAGTCAGAAATTCCTGCAATTTTTCCGGCGTCACCGAGAGCAGTCCGTCGGGCTTCGACATGTCGCTCAGAATCTTCGCTGCCATCTTGGTCGGCGCCACGCCCACCGACACGACCAGCCCGGTTTCCTGGAGCACTCGCTTTTTCAGATCGTGTGCCGCGTCGATCGGCGGGCCGAGCAGACGCTCGGTACCGGTCAAATCGATAAAGGCCTCGTCGAGCGAGAGCGGTTCGACGATTGGGCTGAAGCTCTCGAACACGCGGCGCACCACCCGGGAGATTTCCACGTAGCGATCCATGCGGCCCGGCACGAAGATCGCCTGCGGACATAGCTTGCGCGCTTGCCCGGTCGGCATCGCGGAACGCACACCGAATTTTCGCGCCTCGTAGGACGCCGAGGTGACGACTCCACGCGCACTGCGCCCGCCGACGATCACCGGCAGGCCGCGCAGCGCAGGATTGTCGAGCACTTCGACCGACGCGTAGAACGCGTCCATGTCCGCGTGCGCGATCACGCGCGGCCAATGCGCCGCGGATTCGGATACTGGAGCCTCGATGCTCATTTCGGTGTCGGGAGTTTCGCGAAGATCGCATCGGCCGCATCTTCGCCGCTGCGCACGCAATCCGGAATCCCGACGCCGCGATACGCCGCGCCAGCGATCGCGAACGCTGGAATCCGCGCGACGGCGCGCTCGATTTCCGCGACTCGTGACAGGTGCCCGACTTCGTACTGCGGCATCGAGTCGGGCCATCGCCTGACTTCCGCAAATCCCGGCACCGCGCTGACTCCCAGCAACTCGCGAAACTCGTCGCGCACGGCGGCGACCATCTCGTCGTCGCTGAGGGTCATCATCTCGCGGCTCATCGCGCCGCCGACGAATGCGCGCGCCAGGATTGCGCCGGCCGGAGCGCGCCCTTCGAACTTGAAGCTGGAAAAGCTGCCCGCGATTATTCGCCGATGCTCGATTGCCGGCACGACGAAGCCGAAAGCGCGCGGCGGCCCGTCGAAATCGCTCTCGCGAAAGGTCAGGTTGACGGTCGCCGCCGACGCGTAGCTGATCTCGGCGAGGATCTTCGCAGCCGCCGGCGCGATCGTCGTCACGATGCGCGCCGCCGTGTACGCCGGGGCGGCGCAGATCACGGCGTCGGCATCGATCGACTCGCCGCTCGCGAGTGCGAGCCTCCAGGCGTCCCCGTTTCGAGACATCTCGACAACTTCCGCGCCCTTGCGAATCGACGCGCCCAGCCGCGCCACGAGAACGTCAGGCAGCGTCGCCATTCCGTTTTTGAAACTCTGGAACAGGCTCCATCGCGCGCCGCTCGCCTCCGAACTCTTCGATGCGCGCGCCATTCTCCGCCGCACGCATGCCCTTGACGACGCTGCCGTGGCGCCGTTCCATCTCGACAAAGCGCGGCATCGTCGCCGCCATGCTGAGCCGTTTCGGATCCGCAGTGTAGATACCGCCCGCGAGCGCCTGCGCCACGCGGTCGAGCACCTCGCGCCCCAGCCGTCGCGTCACGAAAGAATCGAGGCTCTCGTCGTCGCCGCTCGTGCGCGCCGCGATGTACGGTTCCAGAGCGATGCGCAATTTCCCGAGCGGCGAAAATAGCGGGCTTCGAAAAACCGGGCCGAGATGCGCGGGCGCGAGCAGCGAAAATCCCGTCGGAATCTCGATCAGCCGCCCTGCGCGCACAACGTACGTCTTGCGGTAAATCTCGCGGGTCGGAATTATTTCAGTGTCAAGGCCAACCCGGCGTGCGAGTTGGGCCGCGGCAGGTTTTTCCGAAAGAAATGAGTCCGCGCCGGTCTCGATTACGAATCCGTCGCGACGAATCGTCTCGAGCGCTCCGCCGCATCGCGCGCTGCGTTCGAGCAATTCAACTTCCAGCGGGAACTCGCGCGCGGCAGCCAGTTCGCGCAGTCGATACGCTGCGGCGAGCCCGGTGATTCCGCCGCCTATAACCGCAACCCGTTTGATTTGTGGGGCGCTGTTCGTTTGGAAGCCCCTCCTCGAATAATTGATCAGCGCGAGTGCGCCGCGACGATCGACGCCATCATCTCGATAAACAGCGGATGGTCGCCGACCGTTGGCGCGCGTTCCATCCTGATTCCCGCGTCGCGCGCGACGTGAGCCGCTTCGATATCGAGATCGTACAGCACCTCGACGTGATCGCACAAAAAACCGATCGGCACGACGACCGCGATTTTCGCATCGAGACTTCGAAGCGTCTCCTTGATATCGGGTTCGAGCCATGCGTCGCGCGGACTGCCGCTGCGACTTTGATACGCGAATTGCCAGGTGTCGATTCCGAGGTCCTCTGCGACCATGCGCGCCGATTGCGCGAGCTGCTCGACATACGGCCCCGCATCCGCCATCGCGAGCGGGATACTATGCGCGGTGAAAATCAGTCGCGCGCGCGATCGATCGGGACGATCAATCCGGCCGAATGCCTTCACTGTTCGCAATGCCACCGCACTGACGAACAGCGGATCATCATGCCAGGACTCAGGATAGACAACCTCAGGCGCCGCTTCTCCCAGCTCAGCGAGGGCGTCGTTGACGGCTGCCTGGTAGCGCTCGAAGCTGGCCTCGCTGCGATGCGCCGCCATGATGAACGCGAGCACGCGCCGCGCGCCACCTTCGGTGAGCGCCCGCAATGACTCGGAAATGTACGGCGTCCAGTTGCGCATTCCGACCGCGACCGGCACGTGCACGTTTTTTATTTGGAGATGCGCGCGCAGAGCCGCTGCTTGACGCATCGTGAGATCGTTGTACGGCGAGCGGCCGCCGAGAAGATCGTAATGATGCACGACTTCCTCGTAGCGCTCGCGCGGGATCGGCCGCCCGCGCAGCACGTTGTCGAGGAACGGCCGCACCTCATCGGCGCGGGTCGGTCCGCCGAAGCCAATCATCAGCACCGAGTCGCACTTTGCCTTCGCGGCCATCGCGTCAGCGCGCGCTCATCTCGTGAACCGCATCGATAAGCGCGATCGCGTGATCGACCGGCGTCTCGGGAAGTATCCCGTGGCCGAGATTGAAAATGTGTCCGGGCCGTCCGCCCGCCTGGTCGAGAATCGCGCGCGCGCGTGTGCGGATTTCGGCAACGTCCGCGAACAGCGCGATCGGATCGAGATTGCCCTGCACCGCGACGCTGTAGTTGAGGCGCGCCCACGCGTCGGCGAGATCGACGCGCCAGTCGAGGCCGATAACGTCGCCGCCCGCCTCGCGCATCAGCTCGAGCAGATTTCCCGTCACCGTGCCGAAATGGATCACGGGCACGTCGGCGGGAATCGCTGCGATCACCGACGAAGTATGCGGCAGCACGAAACGTCGATAGTCGTCGGGGCCGAGGCTGCCGACCCAGCTGTCGAAAATTTGCACGATGTCGGCGCCCGCCGCGATTTGCATTTTCAGATAATCTGCGGTGACGCGCGCGAGCAGCTCCATCAGGCGATGCCACGTTTCGGGCTGCGTGTACATCAAAGTTTTGGTCGCCTGGTATTGCCGCGACGAGCCGCCTTCGATCAGATACGACGCGAGCGTGAAGGGCGCGCCGGCAAATCCGATCAGCGGAGTCGTCGTGCCGATTGCGCGATGCACCAGCTTGATCGCGTCGCCCACAAATCCGAGCGCGGCCACGTCGACGTCGGGAATCCGCTCGAGGTCGGCCTCGGTGCGAATCGGGCGATCGATCACCGGTCCGTCCCCTTTCTCGAAATGCAGCCCGACTTCCATCGGGATCAGCGGCAGCAGAATGTCGGCGAAAATAATCGCCGCATCCACCTTGAGCCGCTCGACCGCCGTGACTGTCACCTCGGCCGACAGCTCGGGCCGCTTGCACATGTCGAGAAATTCGTGCTGCTCGCGAACGCGCCGATATTCCGGCATGTAGCGGCCCGCCTGGCGCATCAGCCAGATCGGAGTGTAAGGCGTAGGCTCGCGCCGGCACGCCTTCATCATCGGATGATCGGCGAGCGGAGATCGCGGCGCGTTCGAACTTGCGACGCGCTTCGGATTCGGCGACGCGACCGGTTCGATCCGAGCCGCGTTCGCGCGTTTGCCGATCAGAATCGAAGCAGCTTGCGCCGCCGCCTCTTTAACTAAATGGCCGAGCTTGGAATGCTCCGGCTCGAAATCGACGCTCAGCCCGTACGCGCGAATCTGCTCCGAGCAGACCGGGCCGATCGAGCCGACCGCCATGCGCGCGAATCCGCGCTTGACGCTTTCGCCGATTCCCTCGGCCTCCGCGAGCTGGATCACGTTAGTAACCTGGTTCGAGCTGGTGAAAATCGCGACGTCCGCCGCGTTCGCTGCGATCGCGTCCAACGCCGCACGAAGAGGCGCGCGGTCGGCTGGCAGCGTCCATCGGTAGACCGGCACTATGGTGACGCGGGCGCCGCGTGCCTCGAGCCCCGCGGTCAGTTCGTGATTGGAGACTCCGTATTCCTGCACCGCGACTCGTTTGCCCTTGAGATCGACCTGCGACGCGAGCGCGCTCAGCACTTCGCGCCAGGTATTCGGCTCCGGCACGACGATCGACGGCTCGATGCCGAGTTCGCGCATCGCGCGAATCGGTTTCGGCCCGCGCGCCACGGTTACGATCGCCGCCAGCGCCGACACCAGAGCCGATCGCTGATGCCGTGTCTCCATCGCGGCGAACAGCGCGCGGGTGCCGACCCCGGTCATGAAGATGACGGCGTCGAAGTCACCGGCGAGCAGGCGCTCGGCGAAATCCAGCGCCGCGTGATTGTCCTCGAGGGGAACCTCGCGCATCGCCGGCGCGATAATCGCGACGCCGCCGCGCCGCTCGATCATCGTGGCGACCTCAGCCGCCATCCGGCTCTCAAACGCGACCACCCGCAGTCCGCCGAAGCCGGGCGTGATATCCGAGGAATTGGATTGTGTCTCCGGGTTCATCGTGAGCGGCCGTTGCCGCATCGTCAATCTTGCCGCGCGAGGGGTACGTAGGGAAGGGTAGGTCACTCTATTAAATGCGGAACCCACCGTGGGTTCCGCACCTCCTTGGGCAGGGGTGACCCCTGCACCCGGTGAAAAGTACTAATCGCAAAATGGCGAGGACGCCCTTTTGCTCTCAGGTTCTCTTTCCTGTGTCATTCCGTCCTTGTGTCATTCTGGAGCGAAGCGAAGAATCCCAGCTCCTGTTCGGTTGACAGAATTCCTAATCAACAGTATCCGAGTTCATCCAGACCGAGTTGCCGGCGATGCTGGAGCGGTGGCGCGCGCGCAAGGCCGAGATTTCATTGTCGAATGCGAAGCGGCCCTTTTCAGTGACGCGTTCAAAAAGAGACCGTGCGGTAGCGGAATGAACCAACTGAACATCAAAGCGTTCGCTGGAATCCTGCAGCTTTTTTTTATTCTCGGGGTGACGATTTTCCTTCCCGCGTGGACGCTCGATTATTGGCAGGCATGGATTGTTGTCGTCGTTTTTTTCGCGTGCACGCTCGCGGTCACTGTTTACCTGATGAAAAATGATCCGAAACTGCTCGAGCGGCGGGTAAGTGCGGGCGTGGGCGCCGAGCAGGAGAGGAGCCAGAACATCATCCAGGCCTTCGCCGCAGTGGCATTCATCGCGCTCTTTGTGGTCTCCGCACTCGACCATCGTTTCGGGTGGTCCACGGTGCCGCCATATTTAGTGGCGCTTGGCGATATCCTGATCGTGCTCGGGTTCTACCTGGTATTTCTCGTGTTCAAGGAAAACAGCTTCGCCTCTGGGACGATCGAAGTCGGCGCCGATCAGTGCGTCATCAGCACCGGGCCGTACGCGCTCGTGCGTCATCCGATGTATATCGGCGCGCTGGTCATGCTGGTGGGCGTACCGCTCGCGCTCGGCTCGCTGTGGGGATTGGTCGCGATTATTCCGATGACGCTCGTTATAATCGCCAGACTTCTCGACGAAGAAAAATTTCTGACCAGGAACCTCGCCGGTTATTCCGAGTATCAGAGCAAGGTGCGCTGCCGTTTGCTGCCATTGATTTGGTAACTCGCGCCTCTTTAGATTGGAGGCGCGATGAATCGACGGATTTTTCTCGCGGTCGCGAGCACGCTGCTCTCTATCGCGCTCGCCAATTCCGTTGGCGCCGAGCCGACTGCATCGCCGACGCCTTCTGCCAGTGACTTGCAAGCATAGATCGATTCGGCGCGGGAGCCGATCTTCGACGGCCTCGGCAGCCTTCATCATCCCGTCACTACGAAAACCAATTCCACGCTTGCGCAACGATTTTTCGACCAGGGGCTGACGTTCGTTTACGCGTTTAATCATGATGAGGCGGCGGGCTCGTTCGAGCAGGCGGCGCATCTCGATCCCGATATGGCGATGGCTTATTGGGGGATTGCGCTTTCGCTTGGACCGAATATCAACCTGCCTGAAGATACCGATCGCGGCAAAATGGCTTATGCGGCGATCTCCAAGGCGAAGTCACTCGAGGGAAATGCCAGCGCGGCTGAGCGCGAATATATCGACGCGCTGGCGCAGCGTTATGCGGCTGACGGCAGGATGAACGACGGCCTTCAGCTCGCGTATGCGAATGCGATGCGCGAAGTTGCGCGCCAGAATCCCGACGACCCCGACGCAGGCGCGCTGTTCGCCGAGTCGATGATGGATTTGCATCCGTGGGGACTATGGACGCTCGATGGCAAGCCGGTTGACGGGACGCCTGAGATTGTCGCGACACTCGAGGGCGTGATGGCGAAGTATCCCGACCATCTCGGCGCCAATCACTACTATATTCACGCCGTCGAAGCGTCGCCCGACCCAGGCCGTGCGTTGCCGAGCGCTCAGAGGCTCCCAAAGCTGGCGCCAGCGGCCGGGCATATCGTGCATATGCCGTCGCATATCTACTTTCGCACGGGAGACTACGACGCGTCCGCCGCCGCCAATGAAGCCGCGATCAAGGCGGACAAGGTTTATCTGCGCGAGCGCAATCCCAAGGGCATCTACCCGATGATGTACGTGCCGCACAACATCCAATTTCTGTGGGCGTCGTACATGATGGAGGGCAACAGCCGCGGCGCATTCAAAACGTCGCGCGAACTCGACAAGGCCGTGCCTCTTGCGATGGTGCGGCAGATGCCGATGGCGGAATTTATGTCACCGACGCGATATTTCACCGAGGCGCGCTTCTCCAATTGGGACGCGATTCTCAAAGAGCCCGCGCCGCCGGCCGATCTGACGTTCACGACCGGGGTCTGGCACTATGCGCGAGGCCTCGCCCTGGCGGCGAAGAATCGTCCCGACGACGCGCTCGCAGAAAAAAAGAAAATCGACGCCGTCATTGTGGCGACGCCCGCCGATCGGATCGTGGGATTCAATACGGCCGACAAGTTGCTCGCGATGGGATCGGCGACGCTCGCCGGCGAGATCGAATCCGCCAAGGGGCAGCATGACGAGGCGATCAACTATTTTAAGGAAGCCGTCGCGATTCAGGACGCACTCAATTACGAGGAACCTCCGTCCTGGTACTATCCCGTGCGCGAAACGCTGGGGATGGAACTGCTCGCGGCCGGCAAGACGGCGGATGCGGAGCAAGTCTTTCGCGACGACCTGAAACAGAATCCCGAAAACGGATGGTCGCTTAACGGACTCGCGCTATGCCTTCACGCGCGCAACGCGTCGGACGAAGCAGCGAGCGTCGATGCGAGATTGAAGAAGGCATGGGCGCATGCGGATGTGAAGTTGCCGGCGGCGATCGCGACTGTCGAAGATAAGACGGCGGCATCTAACTGAAGCGGAACATTTTAATGTTTTCAGTAGGACGAAATTTATTTCGTCGATGCTTCGATCAAGATTCATTTCGTCGATGTCTTGTTCAGCCTTTCTCGGACCAGAAGAGATGACGGAATAAATTCCGTCCTACTACAGAAAAAGCTATGGGAGAAAGCGCGTTGCTCAGTTTGGGAGCGGTGTGTTACGTGTCGATTATGGGAACAAATCGAACGCCAGGCGGAGAATCGCAATGTCTATCGTGATGCGTATTGGAATTCGCCAGATGCTCTTCTTAGCCTTCGTCGCATTCGTCGGATTTGTTTTGATCACGCCGCCGGCGCGCGCGCAGATGCAGCCGGTTGCGACCAGCACGAGTGAAGCGGCGCCGATTCCCGCGACACAGATTCCCGCGGACATTACTGCCGCGATCAATTCGCCGGAACGGCCCGCGACCGACAAGGCGCTCGATGCAGGACGCAAGCCCGATCAGATAATGGCGTTCTATGGAATCAAGCCCGGCATGAAAGTCGCCGATATATTCGCCGGCGGCGGATACATGACGGAACTGTTTTCGCGAATCGTCGGACCGACAGGTACCGTGTACTCGCAGAACATGCCGTTTCCAGAGAAGTTCAAGAAAACCGGAGACCAATGGAACGAGCGGCTCAAGGAGCCCGCCCTCAAGAACGTCGTCAAAATCAGCAAACCGTTCGACGCGCCCGACCTGCTGCCGGTGCCGCCTGATTCGCTCGACGCCGTGATTATCCATCTCAACTACCACGACCTGGTCGGCTTTAAACTCGATCGTGAGAACGTGAACGCCGCGGTCTTCAAGGCGCTGAAGCCCGGAGGGATTTACGGGATTGTCGATCATAGCGCGCCCGCAGGAACCGGCGCGGCAGATACCGCGACGATCCATCGCATCGATGAGGAATTTCTAATCAAGGATGTCGAGAAGGCAGGCTTCAAGCTTTACGGCGCATCGAGCGCATTGCGGCATCCTGAGGACGATCGAACCTGGCTCGTGTTCAAGCATCGCGGCGAGACCGATCGCTTCATGCTCAAGTTCGTAAAAGCGCCGGCTATCACGACGAGCGCAAGCGGTTCGGGGTCGGGTCTATGAATGTAGGACTATTCGCGCTGGGAATCGGCACGGGCGCGCGGCCCGGTGCGATTCTGAAGACGGCAGCGGAGGCCGAGCGTCGAGGACTCTCGACGCTGTGGGTGGGTGAGCACGTCGTGCTCTTCGATCGCCAGGATTCGAAGTATCCGTACTCGGCCGGCGGCGAGTTCCCGCTGCCCGGCGGTGCGGACTGGCTTGATCCATTCATCACGCTCACGTTTGCGGCGGCGGTCACCAAAGCGATTCGGCTGGCGACGGGGATTTGTCTCGTGCCGGAGCACAATCCGTTGGTGCTGGCCAAGGAAGTCGCCAGCCTGGACCGGCTATCGGGCGGAAGGTTCGCGCTGGGCGTCGGTATCGGATGGTCGGCGGAAGAATTTGCGGCACTCGGAATTCCGTTCGAGCGGCGCGCACAGCGGACGCGCGAATATATCGAAGTGATGCGGCTGCTGTGGTCCGTCGACGTGACGAGCTTTCACGGCGAGTTCGTGAATTTCGATGCGGCGATGAGTTTTCCGAAACCTGTGCATCGCGGCAAGCTGCCGATAATCTTCGGCGGCGAAAGCGGGCCTGCATTGAAGCGCACCGCGGATATCGGCAACGGATGGTTCGGCTTCAATGTCGGACCTGATGATGCCGCGCCGCTGGCGGACAAGCTGCGCGCGATGCTGAAAGCGAAAGGACGCAACCCGAGCGAGGTTGAAATCATCGCGTGCCCGTATACGAAGAAGATCAATCCCGACGATTTGAAGAAGTACCATGCGGCGGGCGTCGAGGAGTTGGTGATACTCAGCAGTCCGCCGGAGGATGAGTCGCAGATTGGGGGGTGGATCGAGCGGATTGCGCGGGAGTGGGTGGAGCCGGCGGGGAGGATGAGTTGAAAAATGGCTGACGGAATAAATTCCGTCCTACGTTCGAGCGGAATTGTCAGGCGGCGGAAATGATTTCGCGGGCTTTTTTCAGGTCTTCGGCGATTTGGGCCTTGAGTGCGTCGGGGTTGTCGAATTTTTTTTCGGGGCGGATTCGTTCTACCAGTTCCAGCTTGATGCGCTTGCCGTAGATGTCGCGGGTGAAGTCGAAAATGTGGGCCTCGATCGAGCGGGCGGATTCCGCGAAAGTGGGGCGCATTCCGACGTTGGTGATCGACGGGTACGTGCCGTCGTCGAGGATCACACGCGTGGCGTAAACGCCGTCGGGCGGGATGCATTCGGTTTCGCTCGCGAGATTCGCAGTGGGAAATCCGATCGTCCGGCCGCGCTCGCGTCCGCGCACGACCGGCCCGCTCAGAAAGTGGTAACGGCCCAGCAGCCTCGCCGCACGATGCATGTCGCCGGTCGTTATCGCCTCGCGCACCTTGGTGGAACTGACTTCGATGCCGTCGACCTTCACCGGCCCCACCACGTCGGTGTCGAAGCCGAGTTCGCGCCCAAGTTCGACCATCACGGCCGCATTGCCTGCGCGATTGTGCCCGAAGCTGACACTGTGACCGACGACGACCTCGCGCACGCCGATTTTTCCGCGCAGATATTCGCGCACGAAATCGCGCGGCGGCAGTAGGCTCAGGTCGAGCGTGAACTTGATCACGATCACGCCGTCGATTCCCGACATCCGCAGCAGTTCGAGCTTGTCTTCCGGCGTGAGGATCAACTTCGGAGCGCGGGCAGGGACCAGCAGCTTTGCGGGCAGCGGATCGAACGTCAGTGCGAACGCGGTGCCGCCGGCCGCGCGGGCGCGATCGATAGCCGCCTTCAAAATCGCGCGATGGCCGAGATGGACTCCATCGAAATTTCCGATCGCGGTGACCGGGTAGGGATGGCGCTCGAGCGCTTCGAGGTCGCGAATTATTTCCATCAATCGTGGGCGACGCGCCGCCTTAATCGCTCGCGAGATCTTTCATCATCGTGTCTGCGGATGCCGCTTGCGGAGTTCCCGCGTGATCGGCCTGCAACTTCTGCAGGGTCAGGCGCGCGTCGATTCGATCATTGAGCTTAACGAACGCCTGCGCCTCACGCAGCAGCGCGGCGCTCGCATACTTGCCCTTGGGGAAGCGCATCACGAGATCGTTGAACTGCAAGATCGCCTGGTCATAGGCGCCGTTTTCGAACAACGCGTTGGCGGCGAAATACTCGGCGGGCTCGCTCAGCGGAGATTTCGGATACGCATGCTGGAGCTTGGTGAACCTGGCGACCGCAAGCGGATACTTGCCAGCCTTCATCGCGTCGAGGCCTTCGCGATAGATCTTGATGCCGGGCTCGTTCGAGGTCGCGGCGTCCGCGATTTCCTGATCGAGTTCGGCGGGCCAGGTCGGCGCGATCTCCGCGGGCGTTGCGGGCGGCGCAACCTCGCCGGCCGGGGGTTCTGTCGACGCGACTCCGGTGCCCGGTCCGACGCTGTCGGACGGCGCGCCCGGCGGTGGAACCGCGCCAGGCGTCGCCGCCATGCCGGCCTGGAGCGCCTTCACTTCGGCCTCGAGGCTTGCGATGCGATCGTTCGCCCCCGACGCCTGGCCGGCGGTGGGCGTTGTGTTGTGCTGGAGTTCTTCGATCTGATCGTTCTGCCGCGCGACCTGCGCCTTCAACGCGTCGATTTGCTGGCGATCGCTCGCGATCATGCCGCGCAGCGTGAACTCGTTTTTGTTGAGCTGCTCCATGCCGCTCTGATCGGCGCATCCCGCCAGCGAGAATGCAGCCGCGAGGACGGCCACGCCGATCAGCCAGTCGATTTTTCGCACGCGTCTAATCCTTATTGCTCACTGTACTTTGGTGACGGAAAAGTGATCGCGCCGGTTCTGCGACCAGCAGCTTTCGTCGTGGTCGGTGCAAAGTGGAAGCTCCTTGCCGTAGCTGATCGTCGACATTCTGCTGTCGCTGATTCCGAGCGTCGCGAGGTAATCCTTGCCGGCCTGCGCGCGCTTGGCGCCCAGCGCGATATTGTACTCCTCCGATCCGCGCTCATCGCAATAACCCTCGACCTGTACCTTGGTCTGCGGATGCGCTTGGAGCCAGCTCGCGTTGGACCTCAGCACGGAGCCGTCCTGATCCTGGATGGAGGAATCGTTGTACCCGAAATGAATGTCGCTGAGCGGACCGCCTACATGCCGCTCCCGTGAATGTCATCCGGCATCTCCGCCGCCGGGGCCTTTGTCATTTTCACCAATACCGGATCTGGGTTGGGATTTTCGTGTCGCCGACCGGCGCTGTCTTCTTTGACGAGCAGCCCGCGACCAGCAGCATCACCACAACACTCGCCACCGCCATCGTCATCGCCTTGGCCAATGTCGAACGACTATTCACCCAACCACCCTGACCATGCTGGACAAGAATCATTGCCATTACCCTCCGTCAATGCAGAAATTATCTTCCGGTTGCCAACCATCACTATATAGACTCGCGATTTGTATCCGCGGGTCGAGCTGAACGCGAGGTAGCGCCCGTCCGGCGACCAGCTCGGATATTCGTTGGAGCCGTTGCCGTCCGTCACTTGCGTCGGATCGCCGCCGCCGACTGAAATTGTAAAAATATCGAAGCGCCCGTTCTCGCGGCGCTGATATGCGAGCTTGTCGCCCTTGGGCGAGAACACTGGCGTCGTGTTGTAGTCGCCGCTATAGGTCACGCGCTTCGGAGAACCGCCGGAGAGATCCATTATGTAGATTTGCGGCGTGCCCGAGCGATCCGAGGTGAAGGCGAGCCTCGCGCCGTCGGGCGAAATTGCGGGACTGACGTTGATTCCCGAGGTGTCGGTGAGCTGGCGGATTTCGGCGCCATCGCGCGTGAGCAGATACAAATTGGTGATTCCGCTGCGCTCGATCGCCGCGACGATTTGCTCGGCGTCGGGCGAGAGCGTCCCGCCGATCACGCGGCCGTGCGGGCTGGTTATCCTCATCTCGCTCTGCGCCTTGAGATCGATCAGGTAAAGCGCCGGTTCCCGCGTCTTGTACGAGAGGTACAGCAGATGGCTGGTGCTTCGATCGAAACTCGGGAACAGGTTGATGGTCGGATTGCTGGTCAACTTGGTCAAATCCTGGCCGTCGATAGACTGGGTAAAGACTTCCTTGAAACGACCGCCACCGGTCGACACGAACGCCAGCTTGGAATCGAACGGACCCTTCGTCCCGGTGGCAGCTTCGAGGATCGCGTCGGCGAATCGACGCGCCATCCGCGGCACGTCGCCGGCGTCGCCGCTGTAATTCTTACCCATCATGCGCCGCTGCTGCGCCACGTCGTAAAGGTACGCCGTTAACTTTACGCCGCCGCCGCTCGCATTGACGGAGCCCTTCACCAGGAAGTCGGCGTTGATCGATCGCCAGTCCGCGAAATTGAATTGCCCCAGCTCGAAGCCTGACGATTGCGCGTCCTCGATGTAGGCGTGCGGATCGAGCAGCCGGAAATATCCTGAGAGCTCGAGGTCGCGGCGGAGCGTGCTGACGAACGCATTGCCGATACGATGGTCGTCGTCGCCCGCCGACATTTTTAAAGCCTGACACCGCGATCGGCGAGAGTTGCCCGCTGGTCCCATTAATGTCGATTACAATATGCTCCGCATATGCAGCCGACCCGGCCAGCGCCTGCGCGAAAACGATCGCGCACATGAGCGTAGAAGCGCGAATTGCCAGCTTCATACGCTCAGAGCCGGACCCGAAATTGGGAAATAGATACCGAAAAAAGACATCCGCACCTCCTGCACCTGCCCATCCTCAGGACTTAAGTTCGCCGAGCTTGAATCTGGCTTCGATCCCGGAAGAAAAGTCGTCGCGAAATTTTTCCGGTGGCGCGGGAAACGGCGCAGCCCGCCGAATCGCGCGAATCACCGAATCATCGAACGCCCCGTCGTTCGAACTCGTGCCAATCTTCAACCCGAGCAACGCACCGTCGGGGCCGATCGCGAAACTCACGGTCGCCGTCAGATCGTTCGATCCGCCGGTAAACGTCCACGCTTTTTTTATCTGATCCTGCACGGCTTTATAGTACAGCAGAAATTCGGGGTCCTTAAGAATACCAGCGCTGCCCTCGCCTGAGCCGATTCCGTAGCCTTTTCCCTCAGACGGCGGAATATTTGCGACCACTGGTCCGCCCCCGCGCGGGCCGGTTTCCCCGGTGTCGGGCGTATCCGTATCGTCGGGATCATCTTCGTCGTCGGGCGGCGGGTTTTTCGCGAGTTCTTTGACGCGCCACGCGAGCAACTGGCCCTTCAATTTCGCCATCCGTTCCGCGACGCTCGGAGTTGACGCGACCTTTGCCACCGTGGATCCCGACTTGGACCGATTGCGCGCCTTTTCAGGCGTTGGCTTCGCCTTGGGGACTGCGCGCTTGGTTTTCGTTGGCTGCGGAGTCGGCTCGGGCGTCGGCGCGATGGTTGGCGCTTCGGTTGCATCGAAATTTGGCTCAAGCGACTTGGGCTCGACCGTAGCCTCGGGCGTCGGTTCGACAGTGGGAGCCACGGTCGGCTCGGGGGTGGGAGTGGGGGTCTCGGTCGGCGCGTCGGTCGGCTTCGCGTTTATTTTCAGCGCGTTCTTATCTTCATTAAGCGCGAGCTTTTCCGGCTTCGGCGGCTCGGCTTTGACCTTCGATTCCTGGGGCGTCGGCGGCGTGGCCTTCGACTCGTTCGCCGCGTGCCGATTAATCGGCGGCAGACGCGTCCCTAAGTCGCCGGCTGGAATATTGTCCACGATTTTTACCGTGTATGCGGGCGGCGCAGCTTCGGCGGGATGCAAAAATCGCGGCGCGATAAAAAACACGAACGCGAAAATCGCCACGTGCCCGAGTGCGGAGACAAAAATCGCCGCGAAGTATCCGAGTCGCGACGGATTCTCGTCGCCATTATGGTCCGGTGATGCCAATTTCAGCGCTCACTTCGCGCCTGTAGTGCCAGTATCCGCCGGCATCTCCGTCACCATCCCGACGTTTTCGATTCCCGCCGCCTTAATCGCCGCCATCGTGCGGATCACCTGGCCATACGGTACCTGGTCGTCGGCGCGGATAAATACCTGGCGGTCGGGACGCTCCTGCGAAATCGCCTTGAGCTTGCCGGTCAGGTCGTCGGCCGAGAGCTTCGCGTCATTCAGATAAATCTGGCTGTCCTTGGTGATCGATACGACGAACTGCTCTTCCTTGCCGGGCAGCGCTTCGGCCTTGACGCTGGGCAGCGTGACCTCGACGCCCTGCTGAATTATAGGCGCCGTCACCATGAAGATAACCAGCAGCACCAGCATCACGTCGACCAGCGGCGTGACGTTGATCTGCGAAACCATCTGCCCGCGTCCCTGTCCTGAATCCATTGCCATTGGAATTGCCCTTTTAGGAAAGGAAATGACGCTCGGCGATATTCAGAAATTCGGCAGTGAAATTATCCATCTCGGTCGCCAGCACGCGCACGCGCGCGACGAAATAGTTGTAAAACATCTGCGCGGGAATCGCGGCGACCAGACCGACCGCGGTCGTGATCAGCGCCTCGGCGATTCCCGGCGCGACCGCCTGGATACTCGACGTATGCGACGCCGACAGCCCGAGGAAGGCGGTCATGATTCCCCACACCGTACCGAACAGTCCGATAAACGGGGCCGACGATCCGGTAGTCGCGAGGAACGTGATGCCAGATTCGAGCTTGGTCAGCTCGACGTTTTCCTGGCGCTTCATCGAGCGCATCACGTTTGCGATTCCGCCGAGGTCGGTCGAGAAGCCGCTGTCCGAGCCGACCGCCTGGCGCTTGGCGCGCGTGAGTTGCAGCAGTTCCTGGTAGCCGGCGCGGAAAACCTGCGCGACCGGACTGCGCTTGAGGCCGACGCTCGCGGTATGAATCGCGGCGAGATTTTTCGATTCCCAGAAAATCGCGATGAACTTTTCGGACTCGCGTCGCGCGCGCGAGATCTGGATCAGTTTGTAAAGAATGATCCCCCAGCTGCCGATGGAAAAGGCGACCAGCAGCCACAAGACTGCAGCCACGACTGGGCCGGTGCCCAGCACCAATTCCACCACCCCCAACCCGCCAGCACCGCTCACCTGATGGAGCATAAAACCGCCATGAGACCCAAGAATCGCAATATTATAAGGGTAACGGCTGAGCCAAAACCAGCAGAGCGGTCAAAATGGGAAAGGGACACACTATATTTAACGTGAAACCCCTCCGTGGGTTTCACACTTCCTTGGGCAGGGGTAACCCCTGCACCTTAGTATTAAAGAAATATGCTGACTTCGTACCTGTTTGACCATCGAGTCACCGCCCCTGAACGCAAAGTAGCGCGCCGCGCGCAACTTTGCGCTTCTCACTGGGTGCAGGGGTCACCCCTGCCCAGGAAAGCGTGAAAACCACGGTGGTTTTCACATTTAAATGAAGTGATTTCCTCCCTCCCCCTGCATTCGTGCGCCGGTACGGCGTAGAATCTGTACTTCGGGCCCGGACTTATTTAAGGTTCGGAGGTTGTTTTCTATTGGAGGATTCGAGCGGTGGCGATAAAAGTCGGGATTAACGGATTCGGCCGGATTGGCAGGATGTTCCTGCGGGCGGCGCTGACCAAAAAAGACATCGAAGTCGTCGCCGTCAACGACATCACCGACGCGCCCACCCTGGCGCATCTGCTCAAGTACGATTCGATTCACGGCACGCTGCGCCACGAAGTCAAAGCTGAAGGCGGCAGTATTTTTCTAGACGGTAAGCCGCTGCAGGTGCTCGCCGAACGCGACCCCGCCAAGTTGCCGTGGAGCAAACTCGGCGTGCAGGTGGTGGTCGAGTCGACGGGACTGTTCACCGCGCGCGACAAAGCCGCGATGCATCTGGCGGCCGGCGCAAAGAAAGTCGTCATCAGCGCGCCCGCCGACGGCGTCGACGTCACGCTATGCCTCGGCGTCAACCATCATGCGTACGACCCGAAGAAGCACGACGTGATTTCCAACGCGTCATGCACTACCAACTGCCTCGCGCCGATCGGCAAAGTCCTGCACGAGAGTTTCGGTGTGGTTCACGGCCTGATGACTACCGTGCACAGCTACACGTCGGATCAGATGCTGCAGGACGGTCCGCACAAGGATTTGCGCCGCGCGCGTGCCGCGGCAGTCTCGATGATCCCGACGTCGACCGGAGCCGCCAAGGCAATCGGCCTGGTGCTGCCCGCGCTCAACGGCAAGCTCGACGGAATCGCGATTCGAGTGCCGACGTCGAACGTCTCGATCGTCGATCTGACCGCGACACTCGAGAAGGACGCCGATGTGAATTCCGTCAACGCTGCGATGAAGGCGGCGGCCGACGGCCCGCTCAAGGGGATTCTCGAATACAGCGAGGCGCCGCTGGTGTCGGTCGATATCAACGGCAATCCGCATTCGTCGATTTTCGATGCGCCGTTGACCAAGGTGGTCGGCAAGCGCCTGGTGAAAGTATTCTCGTGGTACGACAACGAATGGGGCTACTCGAACCGCCTCGCGGACATTGCCGCGTTCGTCGCGGACCGGCTGTAGCCCGCATCCGCGATGCCCGTTGTACCGATCACGCGCCTCGACTTCCAAAGCAAGAAGGTGCTCGTGCGATGCGATTTCAACGTGCCGATCGCTGAGGGGAAAATTCAGGACCCGGCGCGAATCGACGCGAGCCTCGACACGATTCGCTACATCCTCGAACACGGCGGCACCGCGGTGCTCTGCTCGCATCTCGGGCGTCCCAAAGAGCGCTCCGCAGAGTTGAGCCTCAGGCCCGTCGCCGAATATCTGTCGAAGGTGCTCGAGCAAGAAAATTAAGCTCGCGCCCGATTGTGTCGGCGATCACACCGGCAAAATGATCGATGCGCTCAAGCCGGGCGAGGCGATCCTGCTGGAAAATCTGCGCTTCCACAAAGAGGAGGAGGCCAACGATCGCGACTTCTCGCATGAGCTCGCGCGCTACAAGCAGGTCTACGTGAACGACGGCTTCGGCACGGCGCATCGCGCGCATGCCTCGACGGTGGGAGTCACGCGATTTCTTGCGGAGCGCGCGGCGGGATTCCTGATGATGCGCGAGCTGGACGCATTGCGGAAAGTCACTGAGAATCCGCAGCGGCCGTCGGTCGCAATCATGGGCGGCGCGAAGGTCTCCGACAAAATCGGACTCATCAAAAATCTTCTGAACAAGGTCGACTCGATTCTGATTGGCGGCGCGATGGCGTACACGTTCCTCAAGGCTCAGGGTCTCGCAGTGGGCCGCTCGCGGGTCGAGGACGACAAGGTCGAGCTGGCGAAGGAGCTGCTCGCCGAAGCCGGACGCAAAGGCGTCAAAATTATTCTGCCCTCGGATCATATCGTTGCGGGCGCTCCCGAAGCCGCCTCGACGCCTCATACGGTTACCGAAATTCCGTCCGAGATGATGGGCCTCGACATCGGGCCGCGAACCGTCGATGCGTTTACCGCGGAGATCGCGCGCGCCAAGACCGTCATATGGAACGGGCCGCTCGGATTTTTCGAAGTCCCGGCCTTCGCAGCCGGTACGTTGCGCGTCGGCGAGGCGCTGGCCAATCAGGCGGGCATCATTTCGATAATCGGCGGCGGCGACACGGCGGCGGCGATGGCGCATGCGCCGTGGGCGAACAAGTTCACGCATATCTCGACCGGAGGCGGAGCCACGCTCGAATTTCTCGAAGGGCGCGAGCTGCCGGGCGTGAAGGCGCTCGAAGTCTGACACCGATGCGCAGGAAATTAATCGCCGGAAACTGGAAGATGCATCTGCTGCCGGCCGGCGCGTGCGCCCTGGTCGAGGGAATCCGGGCCGAGATCGATCGCGAGGCACCGACTCTTGCGAAAGATCGCGACGTGATGGTCGCGCCGTCCGCAATTCTTATCCCGGCCGTGGCGCAGGCCGTCGCGGGCTCGTCGATTCTGCTGGGCGCCCAAAATATGCACTACGAGGACAAGGGCGCGTTCACCGGCGAAGTGTCGCCGCCGATGCTGCTGGCGTACGGCGTCACTCACGTAATCCTCGGCCATTCGGAGCGCCGCCACATCTTTCACGAAACCGACGAGCTGATTAACAAGAAGGTGCTCGCCGCGATCCACCATCGGATGACACCGATAATGTGCGTCGGCGAAACCCAAGACGAACACAACAGTGGCCGCGCGCTCGACGTCGTGCTGCGCCAGCTTCAGCGCGGGCTCGAAAACGTCGCCGACGATCAGATGCCGACGGTGGTGATTGCGTACGAGCCGGTGTGGGCAATTGGCACCGGGCGCACTGCCACGCCCGATCAGGCCGAATCAATCCACGGCGCGATTCGCGGCGCGATACTCGAACGCTACGGGCGCGAGCGCGCGGATGCGGTGCGGATTATCTACGGCGGCAGCGTCAACGACCAGAATGTTGACTCGCTCGTGTCCAAGCCCGATATTGACGGGGCTCTGGTCGGCGGGGCAAGCTTAAAGGCTGACTCGTTCGCGCGCATCGTCAGGGCGCGGACTCGCTAAAGAAGAAAAATGGTTTCAATCGTCATTTCGATTCATGTGATCGTTTGCGTCGCGATGTGCATCATTATCCTGCTGCAGCAGGGCAAGGGCGCGGAGGTCGGCGCTGTGTTCGGCGGCTCGAGCCAAACCGTGTTCGGCGCCAGCGGCGCGGGCAACGCGCTAACCAAGGCGACGTGGGCGCTCGCGATTATTTTTTTCTCGACTTCGATCTTTCTGGCGCTGGCCTCGGCGCGGCGCGTGACCGGCAGTATCTTCGATGGGCCGTTTTCGTCGGCGCCAGCGGGGAGCGTGATGCCGGCGGCAAAGCAAGCGGCGCCCAAGAATGCGAATCCGGTGGCGCCTGCTCCCGCTGCTGCAAATCCCGCAGCACCGGCGACGCCAGGATCAACGAAGTAGTCGTCGTATCTTTCGCAGTCGCTCCGGAGCGCCCAGACCCTCAACTTAAGCTCTGGCCGGCATGTACGATGCGCGGGTGGTGGAATGGCAGACACGCCAGTTTGAGGGGCTGGTGGTAGCAATACCGTGCGGGTTCAAATCCCGCCCCGCGCACCATCGAAATCTGAATCACTTGATTGAATGCGAAACCCGCGGTGGGTTTCACGCTTCCTTCGGCAGGGGTGACCCCTGCACCCAGTATTAAGAAAATAATGAGCTCTGTCGTGGCGGCTGAGGTGCGGCCGGCGGCTGCACCATGTAGCGTTCGCTGATTGGGAAGCCGTGGCGCTCGCGGATGCGATTGAAAATCACACGCATCCGATCGTCGTAGGCTTGCGGGACGTACTCGGCGCGTCCGTAGAACATGGCGATGCGATCGGCGAGGTGCGGGAAACGCTCCTTGACGAATGGAATAAAGCGGCGCGCGGCTGCGGGTTTCAGAAACAGCGAACGCCACCATACGCCCGACGCGTTCGCGCGACGTGCCGCCCGAATCACATTTTCGATGGCGGCGGGATCGTCGGTGAGGCCTGGAATCATCGGCATCATCAGCACGTTGCATCGGATTCCCGCGCGCGCCAGCTCGAACAGTGCGCGCAACCGCAGACCGGGGCGTGGCGCGCGCGGCTCGAGGATTCGCTGCAGCTTGCGGTCGAGCGTTATCAGCGAGAAGTTCACCGACAGCTTCGAGCGTCGATTTATCTTTCGCAGCAACTCGAGGTCGCGAACTATCAGGCTCGACTTGGTCGTGATCGAAAGATCCAAGCCAGAGAGCTGCGCGAAGATTTCGAGCATCGAGCGCGTCAGCCCGTACTTTCGCTCCGCCGGCTGATAGGGATCGGTCGCGGTGCCGATTGCGATAGCGTCAGTGCCGATCGGCGTGCGCGAGAGCGTGCGCGACAGAACCTCGGCCGCCATCCGCTTGACGAAAATTTTGCGCTCGAAGTCCATCGGATCGCGCAGCTCGAGAAAATCGTGCGTATAGCGCGCATAGCAGTACACGCATCCGAACTCGCAGCCGCGATACGGGTTGATGGTCCATCGAAACGGCATGCGCGGACTGTCGCATCGATTGAGAATCTGCCGCACCGGCATCTCGATAAACTCGACGCCGCGAGTAGGGTCGAGCTCGTCGGGCGGCGGCGAATAGAAGGGCAGTGTGGCGGCGGTGTTCATGTGACGGCACGCCTATCTTCGCTTTTTCTTCGCCATATTGTCAAGCCGCATAAGCGCCTGAAACTAAACTGGATTTATATATTCTTCACGGCGCTGGAGGAGGAAACTGCGTGCGCAGGAAGGCGTCGAAGGCGCGGTCGGGGAGGACGCTCTTGAGGCCCATCAGGACGCGCGCGGCGAGCGTCACCTTGTAGCGGGTTTTTGGATTCGTAGCCGTGATTGATTTTTCGATCGCCTCGGCGACTGCCTCAGGCGGGGCTGCGAAGCGGGCCATCGGGCCGCCTTCGTAGGCTTCGCGGATCTGCTTTTCGAGCACGAGATTGAAGGCGGCGTAGGGGGAATCTTTGGGCATCGCGATGTTGCCGACGGCGGTGTCGCCGAAGCGCGTTTTGATTGGGCCGGGCTCGATGACGATCACGTCGATGCCGAAGCCCTTCACTTCGAATCGCAGCGCGTCGCTAAGCGCTTCGACTGCGTGCTTGGTTGCGTGATAGTAGGCGCCACCCGGGAACGTGAGCTTGCCGCCCATCGAGCTCAAATTGACGATGCGGCCCCATCGCTGCCGGCGCATCGCAGGCAGCACCAGCTTGGTCATCGCGATCAGTCCGAAGACGTTGGTCTCGAACTGGCGGCGAATGTCGGTCATCGGCACTTCCTCGAACGCACCTTCGAGGCCGTAGCCGGCGTTGTTGATGAGCACGCCGACGGCGCCCTCGGCATACTCGACGGTTTCGAC
Source organism: uncultured delta proteobacterium (assembly GCA_963733715.1). Taxonomy (GTDB): domain Bacteria; phylum Desulfobacterota; class Binatia; order Binatales; family Binataceae; genus Binatus. The sequence goes on along the minus strand of CAVTEN010000022.1, from coordinate 459,575 downwards.
GGCGGCGCGCATCGAGGCTTCGTCGCATACGTCGAGCCCGAGCGTTTTGCATCCGCGCTTCGCGAGATCCGCGAGCGACTCGGGTTTGCGCGCGGTTGCGTAGACGTTCCATCCGCGCGATGCGAGCCGCTCGGCGGTGGCGCGGCCGATTCCGGTCGAGCATCCGGTTATTAGAACTGCTTTCGAGATCGACTCTGGCATTGGTGTGGCTCCCGGTTTCGCTGCGTGGGATTGAGGCGTTGCAAGGTGCTAGATACTAGTCGGATGACGTGGCGTGTGGGTACTGGATAACCGCGCGGCAACCGGAGGGAATCGCAATGGCTGACAATGGGCGCAAGTATCGTGAGAAGTATGGCGAGTGGGCTCTCGTAACGGGCGCGTCGGCGGGTATCGGGCTCGAGTTTGCGCGGGCGCTCGCGCGTGAGGGGATGTCGATAGTGCTGACTGCTCGGCGCGAGGATCGGCTGAATGCGCTCGCCGCTGAGCTTAAGGAAAAGCATCGCGTCGATACGCGCGTGGTCGCGGTCGATCTCGCGGCACCCGACGGTGCTGATCGTCTGGCGGACGCAGTCGCGGATTTGCCGATCGCATTTCTCGTCAACAACGCGGGCTTCGGTTACGCGGGACGTTTCGACAAGCTCGCGACTGACCGGCTGCGCTCGATGGTGGTCGTGAACTGCGTCGTGCCTGTGGTGCTGACGAGCCGAATCATTCCCGGGATGGTGAAGCGCGGACGCGGCGCGGTGATAATCGTGGGATCCGTCGCGGGACGTCAGCCGCTGCCGCTGCACGCGGTCTACAGCGCGACCAAGGGATTCGATCTGCTGTTCGGCGAGGGCCTGTGGGGCGAGCTGCGCGGGACCGGCGTCGATGCGCTCGTGATCGAGCCGGGCCCGACCAAGACTGAGTTCCAATCGGTAGCGGGCGAGGCTGTGGGCGACGATCACGGCGAGCCGGCGGAGAATGTGGTGCGGGTGGCGCTCGACGCATTGGGGAAACAACCGAGCGTTATCTCGGGATGGTTCAACTGGGTGCGTGCGAATGCGGTGCGGCTGGTGCCTCGATCGACGGCAACAATAATCGCGAAGAAGGTTGTCGAAGGGACGACGCCGCAAGAGCTGCGATAGATTTGCGATCCGGCTTGAGTCTGCCGGAGCACATACTTATGCTCCGTACAAATGTCATCCTGACGACCCGAGCAACGCGAGGGGAGGAAGGATCTCAGACAGCTTCGCGCAGGCGAAGCCGGTTCCGGTTTTGAAATCGCGCAGCGGTCCTTATCGCTTTGAGTTGTAGAGTAGTTCAATGGCGCGTTCGCAGGTAAAGAGTTTTCGCAGTCCGGATCAGGTGCGGAAATTTCCGAATGGCCAGATAGAGAACGTGTCGCATGGCGAGACGACCATCGGGCGCTTTGTGTTTCAACCGGGATGGCGATGGTCGCGCGATGTCCAGCCTATCGCGGGCACGCGCTGGTGCCAGAATCACCATCTAGGCGTCGTGCTTCGAGGACGGCTGCGTATCGAAAGCGACACGGGCGAAGTGTCCGAGTTCGGGGTCGATGACGTCTATGACATTCCTCCGGGTCACGACGGGACGGTGCCGGGGGACGAGCCGTTCGAGGCGATCGAGTTCGCGAGCGCCCGGGTGTATGCGGCGCCGGCCGACGGAGATCGCATGCTCGCAGCGATGCTGTGCACCGATATCGTCGAGTCGACGGCGCATCTGCGGCGGCTCGGCGATTCAGCGTGGCGCGAGCTGTTGCTCGAGCATAACAATCAGACGCGGCTGGAGCTGAATCGTTTTCGCGGCCGCTCGATTCAGACGACCGGCGATGGATTCCTTGCGGTGTTCGACGGTCCCGCGCGGGCAGTTCGATGCGCGCGGTCGATTGGCCGCGCGGTCGAGCGCCTCGGTATCACGATTCGCGCGGGGGTTCACACCGGCGAGGTGGAGTTCGTCGGCGACAATATAAGAGGCCTGGCGGTTCATGAAACCGCGCGCGTTGCCGGGGTGGCGGCGGCCGGCGAGGTGCTGGTTTCAGCGACGACGAAGCATTTGCTGGAAGGTTCGGGGATCGCGCTTGAATCTGCCGGAGTTCATGAACTCAAGGGCCTTGGTGAAGCGCGGGAGCTATTTAGAATTATGGGGTCTGAGTGAGGGGAAGCAGAATCTCAACGCGTTCAGAGCAGAGGCAGAAGAGGCAGAATCTTGAATCGCACGCGAAAAAATCGCGTGCTGTAATCGGACCCTCACCTTCGATCCTCTCCCATTCTGGGAGAGGGGAAGTCAGTTGGGGGCGCGGCGGCGAGGGCGGGGGCGCGCGCGCTTTTGATTGCTGTGGCCGGGGCGGTAATTTTCGTCGTGCGGATCGAAAATGCCCAGGCGCTTTAGTCGGATCACGCACATCACGTGGAAGACGATCAGCGCAACGGCCGATGACACGCAGGCGAGTCTGACAAATCTCTGAAGCTCGCCGGGAAGCCGGTCCGCGAAGACGAACATTGCGAGCATGACCCATTCGGTGGCGAACACCAGGAAGAGGAGGCGCTCGGTGTCGACGTGGCTCGGCAGGCGGGCCGAGGCTTTGGGATCCGAGATGCGGACGGTGCGCTTCTCGATTCTCGCGAAGATGTAGCGGGCGATCACGACGCCGCATCCGAGTGCGCCAAGGCCCATCGGATCGAAGATAGTCACGACGCTCCGGCGGCCAGCGGTTGCCTCATGGGATTATCGCAAGGTCGTAGGCGGATGGCAGTTTCTCGGCGATCGTCGCGAGTGACGAACCGTCTGTGCTGGCACGCACGACTGCGCCGTCGTTGCATACGGCGAAGAAGCCTCCGTTTTCAGGGTCGGCCTTCAGCCGCATCACCATGCCACGTCCGAAATTCTGTTCGGCTGAGATCGGTTCGAAACTTTCGCCGCGATCCGCGCTGCGAAACAACATCGCATCCGCGCCCGTCGGCCCGACCCGCCAGCTGGGCGGCGGCCCCATCGCAGCCGCCGTGAAAAGGTTATCGCTATCCGGCGCGCTGACGAGCAGCGGGATCGTGTAGGTGCGGTTGAGCCCGCGCGTCACACGCTCCCACGACTTGCCCGCGTTGTTGGACAGATAAAAGCCGCCCCCGGTGGTCGCATAAAGGCGGCGCGAGTCGCGCGAATCCACCGCGACGGTGTGAATGTCCTCGTAGAGCCCGTCGTTGAGCGTCTCGAAAGTCGCGCCCTCGTTGCGCGAGCGGAAGATGCCGCCCTCTTCGACGCCAACGTACATCGTCGACGGCTCATGCGGATCGAAAGCGATCGAGCGCACGTGCGGAATATGCGGCGGCGGCGGGAACGTCCAGCGATCGCGTCCCGGGATTTTCAGGAAACCGTCGGACTCCTTGAAGATCCGGCCGCGATCGTCGCTGCGGAACAGGCGCGCGTGCGAGGTGCCGACGAATACACGATCCTTGACGGCGGGAGATGCTGCCAGCGACCAGACTTCTTCTTCGCGCGCCAGCGGAGGAGTGACGTCGATCCAGGTGCGGCCGCCGTCGGTCGAGCGGGCGAGAGTACCCTTGCCGCGGATTTGCTCAGTCGATCCGGCGTAGATGAGATTGGGATCGGCGGCGTCCTGCGCCATGCACCAGATGGCCGACGGATCGGCGAGGACCATCAACGGCGTCCCCCCGCGCGCAGGATCCAAAATCACAATCCCCTTAGCCGTCCCGATGCAAAGTCGCATCCCGGTCACACCTCTTTCCAGCCGCGCCCGAATCGTAGCGCAAAGGAATCGGGCAGGACAGCGGGGAGTGGGACGGAATTTATTCCGTCGTCTTCACAAGAACAAAGACTCGATGAAATAAATTAGAGAAAAGATCGACGAAATAAATTCGTCCTACTGTGATAGAGAGACTTGCATGAACTCCGGTCATGCCTCCGCGCTCGCGATCGTTCTCTGGTACCTGATGATTCCCCCGATCGGCGCCGACAACAAAATTGATCCGCACGCACCATTGGCGCAGTGGAGAAGAGGCGTGGGCTTTGAGTCTCAGAAGCAATGCGACGACGCTCTCAAGGAAGCCATCCAGAACCCAATGACTCCGGCTGAGTATCAAGCAGCCGCCACGGCAACCCGAAAGGCGAACATGAAGCCGCTGACCATGGTGGAAATGACAAAACGGACGACGGAATCGCTATGCGTCGCGGGTGATGATCCTCGGCTCAAAGCAAAAGCAAAAAGCACGTCGTCGAAATGACTACGTCAGCTTGTTGCCGACTTTGAGTTCGCCTGATGCCGCCAGTTCGGTGGGAGCGCCCTTCTTCGGATTCGGATCGATTCGGGCGCGCTTCACCGTGATCGTTCCGCCGGTGAGCGCGATCTTCATTCCGTCCGCATCGATGGCGACTATCGTGCCCGGTTCGCCTTGCGAGCTGCTTGCTGAAAACGCGGCTTCATACATCCGCAGGCGTTGGTCGCCGACGTTTGCGGAGGCGCCCGGTTGCGGGTCGCATCCGCGGATCAGGTTGAAGATTTCGCGCGCGGGTTTTGCGAAGTCGATCTTTCCATGCTCGTCGCGGCACGGCGGCTCGTAAGTCGCTTTGCTTTCGTCCTGCACGATCGCGGGCGCACTGCCGGACTTGATCAGATCGACCGCTTCAACCATCGCGTCGATGCCCATAGGAAAGAGCGTGTTGAAGTAGATCGAGCCCACGGTATCGTTCTCCGCGATCGGCACGCGTTTCTGCACGAGGATCGGGCCGGTGTCGATGCCTTTATCCGGCCAGAACCACGTGACTCCCGTTTCCGCATCGCCCTGGATGATCGCCCAGTTGATGCCGCTGGCGCCGCGATGGCGCGGTAGCAGGGAAGGGTGAAAGCAAATCGACTTGTAACGCGGCGCGTAGAGAATTCGATCGGGCACTATCAGCGTGACGAAGGCGAGGATCGCGAGATCGGCGTTGAGGGTTTTGAAATGTTCGAAGGCGGCGTCGTTCTTGAATGATTTGGGCTGGCTCAGCGGAATGCCCATCGCGCGCGCCTTGGCCGCGAGCGGGTCCGCCTTGCCGGCGGGCGAATCGGGCGGCGCGAAGACGTGAACGATCTCGTCGCCATGATCGACGAGTGCCGCGAGCGCTTTTTCCGCGAATGCGGCCTGGCCGAGCAGTGCAATACGCAACGTCGTGGACCTCCGAGTTCTCCAGTCACGCTACCAAATCAAAAATCGAGTTGCATCCTGAAACGCCGTATCATCCGCGGCGTACATTGAACTGGAGCTTAAAGAATATTTAGGATGCGCGGATTTGCCATTTCAACGATCGTTGTCGCAGCGATATTTTCCGCCGCTGTAATTTCCGCGACCGCGGGCGGGCCCTCGAATCAGCCGGTGCCGGCGCCGGGGAATCACAACGAGTCGCTCGAGGTCGGCGCGGGCGCAAAAAAGATGACGCGTACGTTCATTGTGCATGTGCCACCTGGGTTCGACGGCAAATCGAAAGTGCCTGTTGTGTTCATGCTCCACGGCGCGGGTGGCAGCGGTGAGGGCGCGATTCCGGAGACGGGATGGGACGCGAAATCCGATCGCGAGGGCTTCATCGCCGTCTTTCCCGACGGCACTCCGCCGCATCCGATGTTGCCAGCGCGATTTCTGATGAATCCGCGGCTGTGGAACGACGGCTCCGGCCGCGGCGCGATTGGCGTCGACAATATTGACGACCTCGGCTTCATCTCCGCGATGATCGACTTTCTCGAAGCACGTTACGCCGCCGATCCGGCACGAATTTATTGCACGGGTTTTTCCAATGGCGCCTCGATGACGTTCAGCGTAGGACTCAACCTCGCGAATCGAATCGCCGCGATAGCTCCCGTCGCCGGGCATCTTTGGGAGCGCGAAAAACAGCTCGCCTATCCGGTGCCGCTGCTCTATATCGTCGGGACGGATGATCCGCTGAATCCGCTTGGCGGCGGAAAAGTGAAACTGCCCTGGGGGACGATCGAGAATCGTCCACCGATCGAGGATTCGCTCAAGGAGTGGGAGCGGATGCTCGGCTGCGGACCGGAGGTGCAAACGGCTCGCAGCAAGGACGTGCTCGAAGTCGCTTACGATCAATGCGCCAAGGGCGGAGAGGTCGAGTACTACCGCGTCGCGGGATTGGGGCATATCTGGCCCGGCGGTAACAATCGGCTGCCGGAAAAATGGGTCGGCAAGCCGAGCGACGCCTTGAACGCGACCGACGTCATCTGGGAATTTTTCAAGGCGCATCCGCGAATGCCAGCATCGAGTCCGATCGCGAAGAATCATTGACACAGTTGGTTGCGGGCCTGTTTGATGACCGATTGAATGCTTTCCACCCGACGGTTGTCTGAAGTTCTCGCGCTCCTGATCGTATTCGTCGCCGCGCCAACGCGCGCGCAAGATTCCGCGGCGACGCATCGCGGGCGCGGACGTATCGTAGTCCTGATGGTGTGGGACGGGCTGCGGCCCGACTTCGTCACGCAGCGCGACACGCCGAATCTCTTTCGGCTCGCGCGCGAGGGCGTGCGCTTCGATAAGCATCACTCGATCTTTCCGACGCTCACGATGGTGAACGCGACCGCGCTCGCCACCGGAGCGCCGCCGGGCGTCAACGGCCTCGAGGGCAACAACTTCTACTTGCCGCCGTCGGCGGAAACGCCGAAGGGTGAGGTGGTCAGCGCTGAGGGCGCCAAGGCGATTCTGAATCTGAACGGGTCCAATGAATTCAAAGGTCGCCTGATCGGGCTGGACACGATCGCGCAGGAAGTCGCGCGCGAGGGCGGTTACGTCGGCGTGATTGGCAAGCAGGGGCCGACCGCTGTGTTCGACAATCGCGTTGCGACGATCGTCGACGGCAAGGACATCGTGGGCGAGTCGCATAAGGATTACCTGTTCGCATCGGAGGACCTGGTCGCGCAGTCGTCGGCGAGCCAGAAGATCACGATTCCGCCCGATTCGAAAACTACGGTGGCCGACGAGCAACGCGATTTGTATTTCGCGCGGCTGGTCGTCGAGAATGCGTTGCCTGCAGCCAAGCTCGCTGCCGACGCCGGCCGGCCCGCGCTCGTCGTTCTCTGGCAGCATAATCCCGATCTCACGCAACACGTCGCCGGGCTGGGCACACTGCCGGCGATGGAAGCGCTCAGCCTTTGCGACAACAACCTGATGACCGTTCGTACGGCGATCGACGCGCTTGGGAATCGCGGACAAGACGGATCTGATCGTGGTGTCGGATCACGGCTTCGCGACGATCAAGTTCCGAATTGTGCTGTCGGAGATGCTGGTGGCTGCCGGAATCAAGAAATCGCACGACAGCACCGACGTGGTCGTCGTGCCCAACGGCGGCGCGGACCTGGTGTACCTTTCGCCGACGGAATTTGCGACGCCGGAATCGAAGCAGGCAGTGCTGCAGAAGATCGTGAACTTTGCCGAGGCGCAGGAATGGTGCGGGCCGATCTTCTCGCGCGATTCCGCGACGGCGCCTGACGAGCCGAGCCGCCGGGGACATCGTCAGCGAGCGCCGCAACCGTATCTCGGATGGATCGACGGGACGTTCAGTCAGCGCGTCGTGGGGCTGTACAATCCGGCGCGGTCGCCGGACCTGGTGATTTCATTTCGCGAGGAGCCCGACGCCGACAACAAGAATCTCACCGGCCCAACCAATCCCGCATTTCTGATCGGGCAAATCGGACAGGTCTCGATGCCGAATAAATCCGCGCCGCTGCTGCATCCGGTGAAGGGACTCGTGTACGCCGACACCGGGACCAGCCAGACGTTCACCACCGGGATGGGAATGCATGGCGCGGCGGGCGAGCGCGAGATTCATAATTTCTGCGCAGCGACGGGCCCGGACTTCCGCCGCGGGTTCGTCGATTTGAATCCCACCGCGAACACCGACATCACGCCGACAATCACGGAGATACTCGGCACGCTGCCAAATATCGGCCCCGGCGGCGTCGCCCCCGCAGGCCGCGCGATGGCGGAGGCGCTCATCGATGGCCACCGCAGCGCGGGAGGCTCGCACACTGCAAACGATGACGGCCAACCTGATGCTGCCAGGCGTCGAGGCCGTCACGACCCTTCGCGTCACATGGATCGGCGACGAGCCATATCTCGACAGCTCCACAGTCGAGCACAAGCCCCTAGGCAGCTCGCCGTGATTCTGATTCCCTCCCCCCACGAGGGGGGAGGGTTAGGGTGGGGGACAATTGTGCCGCGATTGTCCGTTACGCGGCACATTCTGAATCTCTGAAAATTTGGTCCTCCACCCGCCGCTCCAGGCGAGCGTCGGCCTCCCCCCACGACGGGGGAGGCGAAAGAAAGAGGATCAATCGAGCGCGGTGATTGAACGGCCGCGCGTTTCTGGGAGTATCCAGACCAGCAGCGCGCCCAGTGTCGAGAAGACTGCGCCGAGCGACAAGCGTTGCGCCGAAACCGAACGCGTGCGCCGAGTGCTGCGATCAGGATCGGGGTGAAGAATTGGAATCCGCGCGTTACGTTCAGCAGTAATCCGAGCGACGTGTTGCGAATTCGCGTCGGCAGCAATTCTGCGATCATCGGCGCGATTCCGGCCCAGATGCCGGTGCCGAATCCCGCGATGAACATCGCAGCCGAGATGAGTCCGGGCACTGCCACTGCCGTGTTCCACAGTATCGTTGGCGGGATCGTGCCTGCGGCCATCAGCAGGCCGTATGCGCTGAATGCGGGGCGGCGGCCGAACCGGTCCGCGACGCGGCCGAACGTCAGGTAGCCCAGCACGCCGCCGATTTGCATCTTGATCAGCAGATGACTCGCGGCCACTGCGGTGAGCCCGCGCTTGAGTTCGAGATATCCCGGCATCCAGGTATACGTGAACCAGTACGCCTCCGAGTTGAGCAGGACGACGACGAACAGCAGCGCGAAGATGCGCCGGTACTCGAGTATCGCGCGCAAGTCGACGCCGCGGGCGCCGAGTTCCGTGCGCGTGCGGCGCCACACGTCGCTCTCGGGCATCCACTTCAGCACAGCGGCGACGACGAATATCGCGGGCACGCCGGATAGCATGAACGTCAGCCGCCATCCGATTGCGGGCGCGAGATAGCCGCCCGCCGCTGCCGCCAGCAACACTCCGAGCGGTGCGCCCGTCTGCACGTATGCCGCATATCGCGCGCGTCGATCGGCGGGCACGCTTTCGGCGACCAGGCTTTGTCCGGGGGCCCATCCGCCGCCCATGCCGAGGCCAGTGATCGATCGAAAAAAGATCAGTTGCGTGAGACTCTGGCTGAATCCGCACAGCGCAGTGCCGACGCCGTAGATCGCGACTGTCGTTGCGATCATCGGTTTTCGCCCGAAGCGGTCGCCGAGGAAGCCGAAGATGACTCCGCCGAGCGCCGTCATCAGCAACGACATCCCGAGCGCAAGCGACGACTGTTCGGGCGTCAGATGGAGTTCGCGCGCGACGGGGACCAGCAGGAACGAGTAGAGGACGAGATCGTAAAAGTCGAAAATCCACGCGGCGAAGGCGAGCGCGACGATCCTCAGATGTATCGCGCCGGTCTCGCGCTGGTTCATCAGCAGTTCGCGCGGCGGCTGTATTTTGGCGACTGGCTCCATACAATCGGGTGTGGTTGGCTATTCATACCAGTTGCGACTGTCAAGGAAACGCGCCCCGCAGTGGGAAATCCTCTGCGCGTTTTCGGAGGCCTGAATGATCAGACGTTTTTTTCGATGGATTTTTCGAACCGTGCTCATCGTCGTGGTGTTGGTCACGATCATCGCCGTCTCGGAGCACATCGCGCATCGCGTGCAGCCCAACTCCGTGCTGTCGGTCGAACTTGACGGAACGGTGGTCGAGCGCGCCAGCAGTAGCGTACTTGGGCTGATCAGCAAAAATCAGACGGCGCTCAACACGCTGCGCAATGCGATCGATCAGGGCGCCAAGGATCCGAAAATCGTCGGCCTCGAAATTAAGGTGATCAACCCCGAGATGGAACTCGCGCAGGCGCAGGAGATCGTCGCGCTGATCAAGTCGTTCAAGAGCCACGGCAAATGGACCGAGGCGTACCTCGAGACCGCCGGCGAATCGGGCCTCGGCAACACGCCCTTTATCGTCGCGAGCGCCGCCGACGAAGTTTCGCTGATGCCGCAGGGCGATCTCAACCTGATGGGCGTCCAGCTCCGAGAGTTATTCATGCGCGGGACACTCGATTGGATGGGAATTACGCCGAACTTCGCCTCGGCAGGGAAGTACAAGAGCGCCGCCAACATGTTCATGAACAAGGACATCATCCCGGCGCAAAAAGAAGAGGACGAGGGGCTGGCCGGCAGCATGTACGACCAGATCGTTGCCGCGATGGCTACCGAGCGCAATCTGAGTCCCGACACGATCAAAAGTTTGATCGATCGAGCACCGATAAATGCCGACGATGGCCTGAAGGCAAAGCTGGTCGATCGGCTGGAATATGAAGACCAGTTCGCGGAGCGCGTAAAAAATCACGGCGGCTCGCTTCACAAGGTGGTCGACTACACTGATTACGCTCGCGGGAGTTTGTTCTCCAACTTGAGCGGAGATCAAATCGCGGTGATTTACGGGGACGGAGAGATCCAGCGCGGGGGCGAGGGTTTCGATCCGTTCTCGGGTCCCGACACGACGGCGATGACCTCCGACGACATGACTGCGGCGTTCAAATCCGCGCGCGAGAACGACGACGTTCGCGCGGTTATCCTGAGAGTCAATTCGCCCGGCGGCTCGATGCTCGCGTCGGAGCTGATCGACCGCGAGGTCGAGCTCACCGCCAGGAAGAAGCCGGTCGTCGTCAGCATGTCGGGATACGCCGCATCGGGCGGATACCTGATCTCGATTCCGGCGGCGAAGATTATCGCGGAGCCCGGCACGATCACCGGCTCGATCGGCGTGCTCGGCGGCAAGTTCAACATCACTCCCGCAGCGCAAAAAATCTACGCGAACACCAACGCGGTGAGCCGTGGCGCGAACGTCGGGATGTTCGACATGTGGACTGATTTCACGCCGGCGCAATACAAGCAGTTCCAGGATGATATCCAGCGCAACTACCAGTACTTCCTGAAACTGGTCGCGGACGGCCGCCACATCTCTATGGAGCAGGCCGACGCGGTCGCGCAGGGACGTGTATGGACGGGAGACCAGGCGATCAAGCTCAAGTTGGTCGATTCGCTCGGCGGACTCGATGAGGCGATGGCGGCGGCGAAAGGACTGGCGCGTCTCGCTCCCGATCAGCCGGTCGGGATCATCGAGCTACCGGAGCAGCCAGGCCTGCTGCAGTCGCTGAGCAAGGGCAAAATGAGCGCGTTGTTCACGCAGCGTCCCGCGGCGCGAATTGTCGAACCTGTAGTCCAATTGATTCACGCGGCGCTAAGCGGTCATGCGTTCTTCAGCGCCGCATATTGTCCGGTGGTGCCGATGCTCTGATCTAGCCAGGAGCAAGTCTCGTGCGGCAAACAATCATCGGTCTGCTGATGGTCGTAGTGACGGCGGCGTTCTTTTACTGGGTCGCGAGGAGCCGCTACAAGTGCCCGTACTGCGGGCGCATCGTCAAGTACGACGACGTCAACTGTCCGCATTGCGGCAACGACATGAAGTTTCGCCATCGCGCCGGGCCCGAGGCGGTTCCGCGTGCAGCGGCGGACCTGCGGCCTGGCCGACGCCGAACTACCGGTGACCGTTCTTCACGGCATTGAGCGCGGCTGCGGCACGGCGCAAAAAAGTTTGCGTCTGGGTCTTCGAATTGATCGGAAGGCGAACGTAATCGTCGCCAACTTTCAGATCGGCAAAAAATCCCGCCGGGTCTTCATGGAAATGCAGAAACCCGCTCGATCGGCAGTAGAACGATCCGCGCTTTTTCTCCTTGAGCCCGTCGAGTCGCCGAATTTCTTCGAGGATCGGCTCGAGCCGGTCGAGCGCCTGCGGTCCTGCGTGCTTCATTGACTACTGCCTCCGTGCCGAGTGGCTATAGCAAGTAGCTATCTACGAGTTTCCCAGCTCGATCACGTAGCCATCGGGATCGGTGAAGTAGGCATAAGGGACGCCGGGCGCGTGTTGGCCGCGGCTTTGTAGCTTCCCGCCGGCATTCTCGATCTGACGCACCATCTCATCGAGACTGTTTTTGGCGATCGAGAATCCGAAATGCGAAACGCCGCCGCCCGCAATCGGATCGTCCGCCTTGGCCTGGCACAGGGTGATTGTCTCGTCGACGCCGGGCGAATGTACGAAAACCATGGTCTTCCCTTCCCAGAATTTTACCTCGAGTCCGAACGCCTCCTGGTAAAACTTGAGCGAACGACCGACGTCCCTGACGTTAAGATTGATGTGCCTCAATCCGCGCGCTTTGACCATCGCCGTGCCTCCGACTTGCGTGCTGTTCCATTAGTCACTAGTGAACCCAACTGCTCTTCCGCTTCCGCCGCGGAAATACATTTCGCAGCCGCATGGACGTCAGCGGATACCCAGTCGGGAAATTTGACAGTAGTCACTCGATGCGCGCCGGCTGAGGTATGTTCCTCTCGAATCGCGGACAAACGAGCGCCGTCGAAAATGTGCGCCATCCTAACGAGCGCCGGCCATAGCCGGCGATGTACGAGAGTGATCTTACCGTCGTGTAGACGGCATCTCATGACGTCGGGAGAGTCGGATACGTCGTTGAGGAGCATGTAGATCTGATTGCCCTTCGGATGGCCCCACCAACTTCCCCGAATAGGCTCGCCCGCGATCGCCTGCGCAAGGCTCGGGATTGTGCCCTTGGCGGACTCCAGCACTGCGCCGTGAAGTTTGACGAAATCGAGTGCTTCTTTTTTGGTTTTGACCGACACTTGGATCCGGCCTCTAGTACTAACGCCGGAGCGTGTCTGCGGCTACATGCCTTGCTGCTGCGCGTGGCAGTCGTGGCAGATTCCGTACAGTTCCATTTTGTGCCGGGTGAGAGTCACGCCAAGGTCGCGCGCGACGATGTTCTGCATGCGCTCGATCGCGGCGTTTTCGAATTCGATGATCCGGCCGCATCGCTCGCAGATGAAATGATCGTGATGGCGCTCGCCGACTGCTTCGTAGCGCGCCTGGCCTTCGTCGAAATGGCGCTCGTACAGCAGCGCGCATTCCTTGAGCAGGCGCAGCGTCCGGTAAATCGTCGCGTAGCCGACGTGCGGGTTGATCTTCTTGACCTCGGCGTACAATTCCTCGGCGCTGATGTGATGCCCGTGATCGAAAAAGACGCGCGCGATGTCGTCGCGCTGGCCGGTGGACTTGAGCCCGCGCTCCTTGAGGCGGATGTGGAAGGTGAGCATCCGCTCTTCCGCGCTGATCGCGGGTTTGCGATCGATTACGGTGTGCCCGGCCGTCGCGGTTTCGCCCAAGCGCGGCATTTCGGAACTCAGGTTGAAGCGTCTCCGAGGTGAACGATGCGTCGCGCCGCCGGGGAAAGATATACGGACTCGAGGTCGCGCGAGCGCAGCGCTTCGGCGATTACTTCGAGCTGCTCAGCGGCCGGCTGATCGCGATCTATAATGACGAGGTTCTTGTCGCGCAGCCGGCATGCACCCCCGCGCGTGCGATATCCGATTTCGCGCATGATCTTTTCGCGACGGACCTCGAGCCCGACCCGCTGGGCAGCCTCGGCGAGCTCGTCCACGATTCTCATCATCCGCGTTTCACTAAGTTCGCTCATCTCACCTGCATCCCTGCGCAATCAGTTTCGGTTGCGATAACGCGCCTCTTGAGGCATAACCGCGCGGCATGTTATCGCGGTAGACAACGCGGAGGTCACGCGCTTGATCAAGAAAATCCTTGTCGGCATCGACACCTCCGAGCATTCCCGCAACGCGCAAGCTTACGGCTTTTATTTTGCCCGCGTCTTCGATGCGTCGCTGATTGGATTGCATGTCGTCGATATCGTGTCGATTGAAGGCTCGTTTTTCCATGATATATCAGGTTCGCTCGGGCTGGAACCATATCTGGACTTCTCGTCCAAGATGCGCGAGGTGCTGACCGCCCGCGGCCGCGCCGTGCTCGACGAATTTGCGGCCGCTGCGCGGCGCGAGAATATCCCGGTCGAGACCGTGCTCGACATGGGGATCGTCGCCAACCAGATTTGCGAGCGGGCCCGCAGCGGCGACCTCGTGATGATTGGTCATCGCGGGGTCAACGAAAAATTCTCGACCGGGCTGCTGGGTTCGACGGCGGAAAGCGTCGCGCGCAAATCGCCGCGGCAATTGTTTATCTCGCCGAATAAATTCCGCGAAATCAAACGACCGGTGCTGGCGTACGACGGCAGCGAACGGGCGTCGCGCGCGATGCGATCGGCGGCGGAAGTCGCCAACGGCCTCGGCGTTCCGATCACTGTCATCACCTGCGCGCGCGATCCCAAGCTCGGCGAGCGAACCCTGACCGAGGCGCGCACCTACTTCGAAAACTACACGCCCAAGGCCGAGTTCAAGCTGCTGCAGGGTCACGCCAACGAGGAAATCGTTAAGTTTCTCAAAGAGCACGACGCCGACCTGCTGTTCATCGGAGCGTACGGGCACAGCAGGATCATCGAGATGGTGCTCGGCTCGACCACCGAGTACGTGCTGCGCAACTCGCCGTGCCCGGTATTCCTCGCGCGCTAGGCTTGCGGTTCCTCGGTGCGCTGGCGGATGAAGCGGCCGAGCAACAGGCGCATCGATTCAATCGGCTGGATTCCAATCATCGGAAAGTCGCCAAGGATAAACGTCGGATAACCGAGCGCGGAAAACTCGTCGGCCTCGCGCTTGTGATCGTCGAGGCGCGCGCTCATCGATCCGCCGTCGAGCGCGGCGCGAAACTTCGCTCGATCGAGGCCGGCGCGCTCCGCAATCGCGTCGAGCACTTTGGCGTCCGCGATATCGGCGCCGTCGTCGAATGCCGCACGAAAGACCGCATCGTGATACGCCCGGAAGACTCCCGCATCGCGCGCGACTTCCGATCCTTGCAGCGCAGGTATCGAATCGATCCAGCTTGACGGCGGCGCGACGCGAACGCCCGTCTCCGCCGCGACGAACAGCACTTTCTGCCGCTCGCGCTCGCCCAGCACGCGGCCGGGCTTGGCGCGAAAATCGCGCGTCGCTATCGGGACGCCCTTCCACAGAGCCTCGAAGCCTAGTTCATCCTCGAGCGGGGTGACGATTCGCCATGCGATGTAGCAAAGGGTCGAGGCGTAGTCGAAGTAGATTGGAATTCGCAGACGGCTCATATCACTGACTCCGATAATCGCCGGTTCTCGCAGCTGCCGCAATTGGCGCTTGCGTGACTCGCGCGTCGCTGCACATTCTGGATTCACAATGGTTTCAAATCGCCGGCCTGTCCTGAAGTTAGGTGTCGTTGATTTCGGCGTCGAGACCGCGACGCTGCCGAGCGGCGTGCAAGTCGATCTCCCGGTCATCCGCCATCCTGGCGCGAGCGCGATCGTCGCGCTGTATCCCGACATGACGATCGCGATGCTCCGTCAATATCGTCACACGATCGGCGGGTGGATGCGCGAGATTCCCGCGGGATGCCGCAACGCCGGCGAGGACCCGCTCGAATGCGCCCGGCGCGAACTCGGCGAAGAGGCACGAGTAGCGGCCGCGCGATGGGACCATCTCGGCTCGATCATCACGGTGCCAAGTTTCTGCGACGAACGAATCGAGCTGTACCTTGCGCGCGAGTTGTCGGAGGGATCGGGCACGCTCGATCACGACGAGGTGCTCAGCGTAAGCCGCGTGCCGTTCGAGGAAACCTTCGCGATGATTCGTCGGGGCGAGATCGTCGACGCGAAATCAATCGTCGCGCTCTATCGCGCCCGCGACTTCCTCGAGCAAGAGCGCCGAGGCTGAAGGAGAGCATTCGTGGCAATCGAAGTACTAGGTGTCGAGCACATTGATCTCACGGTGAACGATGTCGCGCGGTCGCGCGCGTTTTACGACAAGGTACTCGGAGAACTCGGCTTCCGAAAATTCGAGGGCGAAGATTACATCCACTGGTCAAATGCGCAGATTACAATTGCGATTCGCGAGGCATCGGGCGTGCACCGTGACGCACAATTCGATCGCTACCGCGTTGGGCTTCATCATCTCGCGCTTCGAGCACGCTCGCGTGACGACGTCGACGCGTTCCACAATTTTCTGGTGCGACGAAAAAATTACTGTGCTGGACACTCCCGCCGAGTATCCGCACTATGGCGAAAGCTACTACGCGGTATTCTTCGCCGATCCCGACGGGATGAAGCTGGAACTGGTGCACTATCCCTGGGGTTACTGGCGCAAAGCACAGACCGAAGGTCACGACCCGCGGCCGCGATATGAAATCAAGCAGTAGACCGGACGTTAAGACCCCACCGAGTGCACGCCGTCGAGGTCCATCCGACGGCGACACGCTTAGCAGCGCATCCATCGCTCGCGAACGGCGTCTTGCGCCGCCCAGTCGCTATTGGATTACTACTTCGTCCGGAAAGAGAAACGTGGTGGCGCCGTCATCAAATTGCACCAGGAACATGCGCCGGTCGAGATTATTAACCTCACGCAGGATGCGTGGCTGTTCACTGAATCGACTGCGCCCTTCGTGGTCGCGCACCGGTTTCTGCAGCTTGCAATGCTTTCCGATCAGTTCTTCTGTATTTAAGCTCGTCATCATATTTTTACCCCTCCGCTTCCGTTCCGGTATTCCGGCCACCATCACCCTGACCGACATACTAGCAAGCTTCGGGCCTGATATTTAGACGTCTCGGGAACACTTTTGTTACATTTGTCCAGAGCTGTGGAAAACCTCACAAATCCACGAATTCCCGTTCCGGATGCGCGATGCGGTCATTGGCGGCAGTTCTCCGGGTATCCATTCGCAGGAGGAGTAATGCCCGAATACAGGCAGCTTTTTGCCAAATTCGCGTCGTGATAGTTAGAGAATCAGTCCGCGAAACAAATCGCGAAAAATTCGCGTTTCTGATTACCGTGTAAAAAAAGGTACTGCGAAGGAAAAAATTACAAGATGCGTACATTATACCCGCTCGTCATGGGCCGCCGCGGGATTCTGGCCACGGAGCATTATCTTTCTGCCGCGGCAGGTGCACGAATGTTCGCTTGTGGCGGAAATGCCATCGACGCTGCGGTAGCTGCTACATTCGTCGAGGGCGTCGTCAACCCGCACATGCACACAATTGGTGGCGAGGCGCCCATGCTGATTTATTCGGCAACTGCCCGCCGGGTGGTTGCCATCAACGGCAATATGATGGCGCCTGCGCGCGCGACAATTGCCCACTATCGGTCGCTGGGCATCGATCTGATACCCGGGCGCTGGGCTGCTTGCCGCTGGCGTTCCCGCAGCCTTCGACGCGCTGGTGACAGCGCTGCGGGATTTCGGCACCAAGTCGCTGTCCGACGTGCTCGAGCCGGCGCTGCAGCTCGCGGATGAAGGTTTTCCGATGCATGTCGGATTGTCGTGGCGATCCCGACCTCCCCGACGAAGCGATGGCCGGGGCGGGCGCCTCGCTCCGCAGCAACGCCAAGCGGTTCCTCACCAAGTGGCCGTCTTCGGGCCGCGTCTATCTGCCCGACGGCAAAGTCCCGCGCCCGGGAGCGTCCTCAAGAATCCCGCGCTCGCCAATTTCTTCAAGCGCCTGCTCGATGCCGAATCATCGGCGAAGAATCGCGGACGTGAGGCTGGCCTCGACGCCGCGCGCGAGCGCTTCTACTGCGGCGACATCGCGCGTGACATCGTCGCATGGTCGGACGCCAATGGCGGCCTGCTAGCCGCCTCCGACCTCGCGCGCTTCACGACGCGAACCGAATCTCCCGTGAGCGCCGACTATCGTGGCGTCACGGTCTTCAAGTGCGGGCCATGGTCGCAGGGTCCGGTATTTCTGCAGCAGCTGAAGTTGCTCGAGGGCTTCGACCTCGCCGCGATGGGTCACAACTCCGCCGACTACATCCACGCCGTCATCGAGTCCGCCAAGCTCTCGTTCGCCGATCGCGAGGCGTACTACGGCGATCCCGAATTCGTCGACGTCCCGCTCGACGGCTTGCTGAGCGATCGTTACGCCGCGATTCGTCGCGAGCTTATCGATTCCGCGCACGCCTCGATGGATCAGCGGCCCGGCGATCCGATTGCGATGCGCGCGTTACGCGACGGTCCCGCACCCGACGCGCGCCCATGGGGTGCAGGCACGATTCACGTCACGGCGGCCGATCGCGACGGCAATATGATCGCCGTCACCGCGAGCGGCGGATGGATTCCCAGCTCGCCGGTGATCGACGCGCTCGGCTTTCCGCTCGGGACGCGGATGCAGACTTTTTATCTCGACGAGCGCCATCCCAACGCGCTCGCGCCGGGCAAGCGTCCGCGCACCACGCTGTCGCCGTCGCTCGCGATGGTGCGCGGCGAGCCGTATCTCGCATTCGGCACGCCCGGCGGCGATCAGCAGGATCAATGGACGCTGCAATTTTTCCTGAACGTGGTGGACTTCGGGATGGATCTGCAGGAGGCAATCGAGGCGCCGAAATTTTCGACGCTGCATTTCCCCACGACGTTCTATCCGCACGACAATTACCCGGGAGTGTTGCGCGTCGAGGATCGCGTGCCTGCAAACGTGCGCGACGCATTAGCCGCGCGCGGTCACAAAATTGAAGTGCGGCCCCCATGGTCCGAAGGCCACGTACTAGGCGTGCAGCTCAACACGAAGACCGGTGTGCTGTCAGGCGGCGCAGACCCGCGCGGCCAGGCGGTGCCCGTCATGCCCGCGCAAGTGATCGGCTGGTAATAGCGCGCGGTCCACGCCAAACACGGCACCGCTCGTTGAGCAGTGCCGCGTTCGACGCGGCCCGGGAGGCCGGATGTTTAGTGGGTGTTCTGGTACTGATTGTAGGTTTGATTGTCGCCGGGCGCACGATTGTGGTACGCCTCGCCCTCCGCACCATGATGACGCCCATTGTACCATCCCCAGCCGTTGCTCTGCTGCCGGTACACGTTGCCATCGTTGTCGCGGAATCGCCATGCGTTCTGCTGCTGGAGCCAGTGGCCCTGGCGGCCCTGATACCAGTCGTCGCTTGTCACGGGCGCGTTGTTCCATCGCCAGCTATTGCCGTATTGCCGGTACTCATCGCCCCTGGCGTCGCGAAATCGCCACGCGTTTTGCTGCTGAACCCATTGGCCCTGGCGGCCTTGATACCATTCGTTTGGATCGGCTCTGAGCAAACTAGGCGCCAGCACAAACGAAAAGATCAAAATTACCACCGCTACTAAATTTTTCGTTTTCATCATTTCCCCTCCGTGGAATCGATGATCCAGTTCAGTGGGTTATGGTGCGCGTTTCACGCCAAACACGGCACCGCTCGTAAGCAGTTCCGCATTCGACGCGACCGGCAGCGGCCTGCGAATCAGACGTCAGGCGCCTTCGCCTTAGTGGGTGTTCTGGTACTGATTGTAGTTTTGATTGTCGCCCGGCGCACGATTGTGGTACGCCTCGCCCTCCGCACCATGATGACGCCCGTTGTACCATCCCCAGCTATTGCCATGCTTCCGATAAATGTTGCCGCCGGAGTCGCGGAATTGCCATGCGTTCTGCTGTTGAACCCATTTGCCCTTGCGTCCCTGATACCAATCGTCCGAATCGGCCCTGAGTAAGCTGGGCGCTAAAACAAGTGAGCAGATCAGAACGAACACAGTCGCCAGAGTTTTCGTTTTCATCATGATCCTTGTTTAATAGCTTGAGTGCGGTGCGCGCTATCCGGAGCGTGTTACGAGAAGAACGAATCTGACTGTATTCTCGCAAACAATACAAAGTTGCTTAGTTAGCCCGCTTGGCTCGGAAGGCGAGTGGAAATCGAAAAGCAAAACGGAAATTGCAGGTAAAAGGAGAATTCTGATGAAAAATCTTGTTTTCAGGATCCGATGATCCCGGATTCGCAATCGACCGAGGAGGCACTCCAGCCGCTGGAGAAGGTCTTAGCTCCGAGCCTCCTAGCCTCTCTCCATCAGATAGCGAGAGGCTAGAAGAGGAGGCCGCCTTTTCGATAATCGCCTACGCCCTCCTGACGTCGCGCTGATCCGGCAAATCTATCGCGGCCGGCGACGTCGGAAAATAACTGCGGCGGGCCCATCGGGCGACATCGACCAGGCCGATCATTACCGGGACTTCGATCAACGGGCCGATTACGGCGGCGAATGCGGCGCCGCTGTCGATGCCGAAAGTTGCGACTGCGACTGCGATTGCCAGCTCGAAATTGTTGGACGCCGCGGTGAACGACAACGTCGCCGTCTGCGGATAGGTTGCGCCGACGGCGCGGCTTAGCATGAAGGAAAGTGTGAACATGATCGTGAAGTAGATCATCAGCGGAACCGCGATGCGCACCACGTCGAGTGGCAGATGGACGATATTCGCGCCCTTGATCGAAAACATCACCACGATCGTGAAAAGCAGAAAGACCAGGGTGAGCGGACTGATCATCGGAACGAAGCGCTCGCGATACCAGGCCTTGCCCATCCGCGCGGTAAGAATTTTCCAGGTCGCAAAACCAGCCACGAAAGGGACGCCCAGGTAGATGCCGACGCTTTGCGCGATCTGGCCGATCGAGATTTGAACGACAGCGCCGCCGAGTCCGAGCCATCGGGGGATCAACGTCACGAATACATATGCATAGAGCGAGAAGAACAGCACCTGAAAGATCGAATTGAACGCGACCAGTCCGGCGCAATACTCGGTGTCACCGTCGGCGAGATCGTTCCACACGATTACCATCGCGATACATCGCGCAAGACCAATGATGATCAGGCCGGTCATGTACTCCGGACGATCGCGAAGGAATATCAGCGCCAGTGCGAACATCAGGACCGGACCGATGATCCAGTTCTGGACCATCGAGAGGCCGAGGATTTTCCAATCGCGAAAGACGTCTCCCAACTCGTCGTAATTCACCTTCGCCAGCGGCGGGTACATCATCAGGATGAGTCCGAGTCGCGATCGGTATCGAAGTGGTGCCGATGCTCAGGCGATCGAAGACAATCCTCACGCCGGGAGCCGCCGCGCCCAACGCGATTCCGGCCGCCATCGCCAGGAAAATCCAAAGCGTCAGATAGCGGTCGAGAAACGAGAGTCGGCGAATGTTGGGAGCTCATTTGTCTTCCGGCAATTTGGCGGACCCGATTTCCCTGACGCGGCGTTCGAGTGCGAACCGGTCGAGCGACTCGAACGGAAGGCTGGCGAAAATTTTTATCCGGTTTTCCAGCTCGGTGTAGATTCTCAAAAAGAACCGGCGCTTTGCTTCTTCTGATCCGACGAAAGCTGCTGGATCCTCGGCGCCCCAATGCGCGGTGATTGGCTGCCCCGGCCATACCGGACACATCTCGCCCGCGACTTTGTCGCAGACCGTGAAAACGAAATCCAGCGGCGGGCTGTCAGGTCGCGCGAACTCGTCCCAGCTCTTGCTCCGCAATCGGCGGGTTTCGTAGTTCAGCTCGTTGAGCAGTTGCAGCGTCATCGGATGCACCGCGCCCGCCGGATGGCTGCCGGCACTGGATGCCTTGAACTTGCCCTTGCCCCATCGATTCATCGCGCATTCCGCCATGATGCTGCGCGCGGAATTTCCGGTGCATAAAAACAGGACGTTGAATTCCCGGGTTGCCATCGACGTCAGCTCCTACGCGCTCGTCTTCGCGCAGCACGCGCTGGTGGGAGCGGCCGCAACCGTCTTCGCTTCCGCGACGGGGCGCAGATCTTCGCCGTAAACCGTCGTCTCGCCCATCGTGAAGAAAGTCTCCCACGACAGCCCATTCGGATCGGTCGCCCACGCCTTGTCCGATCGCGCATAGCAGCAGGCGGCATCGCGCTGCTCGACCAGAGGCTGCTGCGCGGCCTTCAGGCGGCCGGCAATCTCGCGCAGTTCGTCGGGACTCTCGACCTGGATCCCCAAATGATCGACACCCTTCGTCGCCTGCCCGAAGGTCGACACGGCAAAGTTCACCCGCGGATCGTCGAGCATCCACTTCGCGTAGTCGTCTTTCACCACCGACGGCTCGACCCCGAACATGGTCGAGTAGAACTTAACGGACTCGGGAATTTCCTTGACCGCGACGTGGATATGCATCCGTTTCATGCGATCACCTTTCCTCTTTTTTCAGTCTCCGGATTGCGGAGCCTTTGTTTGAAGTTCGTGTCGCGCGCGGGCTTGCAGACCGCCGGCGCGCATTGTTGCGTATCGCCGCGGCAGCAGTTTTCCATCAGGTAAGAGATCAATTCGTTCATCGCCTTGTAGTCGGCGCTGTATATGATCGAGCGGCTGTCACGTTTGCAGGTCACCAGGCCCGCGTATTTCAAATGATTCAGATGGAACGACAGCGTCGGCGACGGAACGCCGAGCCGCGCGCCGATTTCGCCTGCGGGCATTCCATCGGGCCCGCTCTGCACCAGTATCCGGAACACGTCGAGCCGCGACTCCTGCGCCAACGCTGCGAGTGCGGCGATCGCTTTCTCCTTTTTCATATTTTCATAAGTATCGAATAGTCGAAATTAAGTCAAGGCAACCTAACCCCTGACCCCTTCCCTCGAGGGAAGGGGAACAATCGCGCAGAAGGGGGACAATCGCAGACGCTGACGGGCGCCTCGGCTACCAGTGTTCTTCCGAAAAGACATTCCAATACGGCGTCGTCTTCCTTATTATTTTCCCCGCGATGATCGAAGCCGTCGGGAACGGGATCGAGCGGGTTTCGCGGTTGCTCTTCTGATAGTGTTGCAGCAGTTGAAGAAGATGAATATTCGTTTATTGTGGCGCGATCGAAATATCGAGAATCTGGTAAAAATTTCAACATTTCAGTGATGCTCGAAATGGTTGATTGGATACGCATAAGGTAGAAAACTGGCTAGGGCGCAAAATAAACTTGTCCGTGGTTGGCCGGGAAAATCCCTAACAGCTGCGGGCATGAAAACTGCTCACTGTCCAATAGGAGGAAGCCGTGCGGACAAACGCGGTGTCGATTATTAAAGGTCTGTTCGTGGCGGTGGCGATTGCGGTGGTCATGGGATGCTCGGGGCAGCCGCTCTCGACCCGTGAAAAGGGCACGTTCATCGGCACGGGCGTCGGAGCCGCAACCGGGGCGATTATCGGCGCTGCGGTGGGCAACCCGTTGGCAGGTGCGGCTATTGGCGGCGGTATCGGTGCGCTGGGCGGATACGCGGTCGGCAACGAGATGCAGAATCGGGAAAATGAAAACGCGCAGACGCAGGCGCAGATCAGCTCGCAGCAACGACAGCTCGAGTCTCAGCAGAGGCAGATTCAACAACTGAAGAGTTCGGGCGAAACTGAGTAGGAAGCACGACCATGCGCAGGCATGCTATTGTCACTGGTGTCTTGGCTCTGGGAGCGCTTTTGCTGGTAGCGGGATGCTCGGGAGACCCGTTGTCGACGCGTGAAAAAGGCACCTTGGGCGGTGCGGGTATCGGCGCGGCTACGGGCGCGATCATTGGTGCTGCGGTAGGTGCACCTCTCGCGGGCGCTGCCATCGGCACTGCGGTTGGCGGAGTAGGCGGCTACGCGATTGGCAACGCGATGCAGAACAACGAGAATGCGAACGCGCAGACTCAGACACAGATACAGTCACAACAACAACAATTGGAAGAACAACGTCAGCAAATTCAACAATTGAAGGGACAACAGGAAACCGAATGACTCGGCTGACGTATAGTGAGTTGGAAGATGGAGGTTCGCTTTATGCGTAAGAGTTTAACAGCAATTATCATGAGTTTGGCGCTGGCGGGATCGCTGGTCGTTGCCGGATGCTCGGGAGATCCGCTGTCAACGCGTGAAAAAGGTACTCTCGGCGGCACGGCAATAGGCGCGGGTGGCGGAGCACTAATCGGAGCCGCGGTTGGGCATCCGCTAGCGGGCGCCGCGATCGGTGGTGTGCTCGGCGGTGGCACTGGTTACGTAGTTGGCAATTCGATGCAGAATCAGGAAAACGCCAACGCGCAGACCCAGTCCCAGGTGAACCAGCAACAGCAGGAAATCGAGAATCAGCGGATGCAGATTCAGCAGATGAAGTCGCAGTCGGAAACTGAGTAATCGGAACCGCGCGACCCATTGAAAAACGAAAAACAAAAAACGAAAAAAGAGCGGCGCCCCACCGGCGTCGCTCTTTTTGTTCTTTCAGTTATTTCAGTAATCGTGATTCACTCGGGTTTGCAAAGCTTGCACGCTCTCAGCCCTTCATGTCGTGCGTGTCGCGAGTCCGCGTAGATTAACGCGTTGTTGGGATCGGCGCGGCGCGCGGCCGAACAATCGGGCCGGCAGAATATTTTCGTGTGTCGATGCCCCATCACGGCGCGCGACGGCAATCGCAAGTCGCGTCCGACTTCGAATCCCTCCGCGCGCAGCAGCTTGATCTTGTTGTCCACGCCTCCGCCGTAATTGCCGATCGTACCGTCGGATTTGATCACGCGATGGCACGGCACGAAAATCGGAATAGGATTCGTCGCCATCGTGGTGCCGATCGCGCGCTGAGCGTTCGGCTTTCCCGCACTCACTGCCAACCCTTGATAAGTGATCACCGCGCCTGCGGGAACCTTTCGCAGCAGCAAGTACGCGTGGCGCTGGAAGTCGCTCTCGACCAGGCTCAAATCTACAGGACGCTCGGTCGCCTCGACACCGCCCTCGAGCACGCGATCTATCTCAGCTTCAATACGTCGCGCGCTCGGCTCGTTCTCGATCAGGTCGAACTTCCTGCGCAGCAGCTCGAGCGTCCGCTCGCCTCCGCTTATGAAAAGAAAGTGAATCGCGGCGAGCCCGCGATCGCTTTCCGCGACCAGTAGTTTTCCGAGCGGTGACGGAATCACGCCGACCCGCGCCTGCGGGCGTCGCAGGATTTTCATCGCGCGCTCGATGCGTGGCCGCGTCTGTCCGATCATCGAGTCGATCAGCCGGTCGTCGATCGGTGTACCCTCTATGATTTTCGTAGCCATTCGATTGCTTTTCATCTTGATTACTCTTCCAGCCTTAATTTCTTCAGCGCTTGAGATACGCTCGCCCGCGCGCTTTCGGCCGAGCAATTCAGCGCCGTGCCGATCTCCGCGTATTCGAGGCCCGCGAACTTGCGCATCATGAGCGCCTGTCCCTGCTTGCCCGGCAGCCGCGCGATCGATCGCTTCAAATGGAGCGCGCCCTCGGGTCCGCCGTTGAGATGATGAGGCGCGCGATGCTCGAGCAATTCGCTTTCGACGCATTCGTGGGAGATCACGCGCCCGCGGCGCATCCGGTCGCGCGCGCGATTGCGGCACAGATTCGATGCGATCCGGAAGATCCACGGACGCAGTCCGTCTTCCGATTGCAGCGTAGGATACGCGCGATAGGCCCGCAGCCACGTCTCCTGGAACAGATCCATCGCGTCGTCGCGATCGCCGGTCGATCGCATCAGGAAGCGCATGATCTCGCGCTCCATGCTCTTCACCGCGTCTTCGAACGGCGGCGGCAACTTGAGATTGAACGTCGGCATCGCGTCCGTCAGGCCAGGCTGGCGATAGAACTCACCAAGTACCATAGCGTGATTGATGCGAAAACCGCGCCGAGGATTTCCTCGAGAATGCATGCCTGCGCGAGCCTGACACCCTCGCCGATCTCACGTTCGGCGACGCGCTCTGCGACTTCGATGAACCGCGCCTCTTCGACTTGGATGGTGGGTATCATTGTTTGATCCTCCTGATACCTACAACCCCGCTCGAGCCGATTTGTGAGTCGAGCATTGTAGTGCAACGCGCGCGCTGCATTGACGCGCGCCGCGATCCTGCGATTATCGCGCTATGGATGCGACAGTATGGATCGCGCTGTGGGCAGGTTCATTCCTTGCCAGTCATCTGATCATATCGTCGTCCGCGGTGCGCGCCCGGTTGATAAGCGCCGTCGGTGGCCAGCCGTATCGCGGAATTTATTCGCTGGTCGCGGCTGCGACGCTTGGGCCGCTGATCTACGAGTTCGCGCGTAACAAGCACGCCGGTCCCTTGCTCTGGTATCTGCGGGTGGTGGCTCCTGTTCGATGGCTCGCATGGGTTCTGATGCTGACGGCGCTCATCCTGTTCGTCGGCAGCTTCATCAATCCGAATCCGGCCGGCATGGCGCCGGGCGGCAGCACGGAACCGCGTGGCATTCTGAAGATCACGCGCCATCCGAGTTTTGTCGCATTCAGCCTGTTCGGAATCGCGCACATGCTGATGAACGGATGGGCCGGCGACGTGATTTTCTTCGGGATGTTCCCGGCGCTTGGAATCCTCGGCGGGATGCATCAGGACCAGCGCAAGATTCGCGAACTCGGCGATCGCTATCGCGATTTCGTCGCAAAGACATCGTTCGTACCGTTCGCCGCTCTCCTCAGCGGCCGCGTCCGATGGAGCAGCGGCGACATGCCATGGGCAGCGATCGGCACGGGCGTAGTGCTGACGGTGGCAATCCTCGCGCTGCATCCGATGATCTTCGGCGGGAATCCTCTTGGCTGATATGGCGGATTGAGTAGGACGGAATTTATTCCGTCATCCAGTCGAAATGCACAAAATATAGAATCGACGAAATAAATTTCGTCCTACTAGTGCGCAAAGCTTCCTTGGACAAGAAGAGGTTAGAGAGACGGAAGCCGGAACACCCGTGACGCGTTCGCGATCACCTGTGCGCCCAGAGCTGTCGCGTCCACGCGGCGGAGATTCGCGAGCATCTCCAGTGTGCGGGTGACGTAGGCGGGCTCATTGCGCTTGCCTCGGTATGGCTCGGGCGCGAGATATGGTGAATCGGTTTCCACCATCACGCGATCGTCGGGGACGATTGTCGCGGCTTCGCGAATTGGGGCGGAGTTTTTGAAAGTGATGATTCCCGAGAACGAGATGCAGAAGCCGAGCGCCAGGAACTCGCGCGCCGCTTTGATGTCGCCGGTGAAGCAATGGATCACACCGCCGCGCGGAGGAATGCCGGTTTCGCGCACTATCTCGACCAGCCGGGTCTCGGCGTCGCGGCAATGAATCACGATAGGCAGGTCGAGCTCGCCGGCGAGCGCGAGATGCGCGCGCAGTGACGCTTCCTGCGCGTCAGGCGGCGAGTGCATGTAATGGAAATCGAGTCCGCTCTCGCCTATCGCGACGACCTTCTTCGATGCGGCGAGGTCGCGCAACTGTGCGATTCGATAGGGCGTGCAGTCTTTAGCATCGTGCGGATGCACGCCGACTGCTGCAAATATATTTTGATGACGCTCCGCGATCTCAACTGTTAATCGATCGTTCTCGATCGCACCGATCGCACCTACCGAGATCATCTGCACGACGCCGGCGTCCGTCGCGCGCGCGATCACGGCTTCGACGTCGTCGCGGAACTTCAGGTCCGCAAGATGGCAATGCGTATCGACCAGTAATAAGCCCTGTACCACTGCCTCCTAATTACCGGTCACCGACATTCCACTCAATGGGATCTTGTGAATGGTTCCGGCGTTCTCGTACACGTAGAGTATCCCGCTGTAAGTGGCCACCGCCGTCGGGATAAAGGTTACGTCAACAGTGCACGATGCCCCCGCTGCGAGAGTCGTTCCGCATGTTTTGGTGTAAGTGAACACAGTCGAGCCCGTCTTGGTGATCAATCTGATCCCGGCCGGAATACCATCGAGATTGCTGATGGTAACGATTTGGTCCGGGTTGTCGCCCACAACGTAGCCATCGAAGGCCAGCGACGGCGGTGAAATCGTCAACAATGCAGTCGCGGTCCCCGCTCCGGTCCCGGTGAGGTCAACCGTCACCGCGCCCGACGAAAGCGTGAACTTTAACACTCCCGTCCGCGTACCTGCCGCGATGGGCGTGAAGTATACGTTCTCGATGCAGCTCTTGCCCGCGCCGAGCGTCGTCCCACAATTGCCGGCCTTGGTGAAATCGCCACTGATGGCGACGCTGGCAATCGACACGGCCTTGATCCCGGAGTTCTTCAACGTGACGGTTTGTGCCGCACTCCTTATTTTGAGGAGTTCGGTGGAAAAGATCAGGCTCTGCGGCGAAGCGGTGACCAGCGGAGCTGTGGCCGCCCCGGTTCCGCTCAGCGATACGACCTGCGGAGCCGCGTTGCTGGTTACGGTAACGCTGCCCGTTTCGGGGCCGATAACAGTGGGCGTGTAGGCGACGGTGATCGTGCAACTGGCCTTCGGCGCCAACGCTGATCCGCAATTGTTGGTCTGCGCGAAATCGCCGGTCGTCGCGATCCCCGATCCTGAGAATGTCAGCGCGCCGTTGCCAGTGTTGCTCAAGAACACCAGTTGCGGGCCGCTGGTCGTATTGATCGCCTGCGGCTGGAAGGCCAACGCAGTGGGCGCAATGCCGCCGATCGGCGCGGTGCCCGTTCCACTCAAAGCGACTGTCTGCGTGCCGGTAAATGCATTGTCGGTTATTGTGACAGTGCCGATCTTGTTTCCGGTTACCGTGGGCGCATACATGACGCCAATCGTGCAGTTCGATCCAGCCTGCAGAGTCGAGCCGCAATTGTCGGTCTGCGAGAAGTCCGCAGAGGCCGCGATATTCGAAATGTCGAGCGGGGCTTCTCCAAAGTTCGTGAGGACAACGTCCTGCGCCGCGCTGGATGTTCCCGTGTTCTGGGCGGCGAACGTCAGCGTCGAAGGAGCGATAGTCACCGCAGGCACTGGCGACGGCACTGGCACAGCAAAGATTCCGCCGGCCTGAGAGATAAAGTTAGACGTATTGAAGCCCGCGCCGCCGGCGACATCATCGAGCATCGCCAGGCTGTACGTGTTGGCGATGAAGGTTGTACCGCCGGTGTCGACCGAAAGCGCCTGGACATTGCTGCCGGTGTTAGTCGAAACCCAACCAGCGCCGGTCATGTCGTTGACGCGGATCACATTGTTGCCGTCGCCCACCTCAATTCTTCCGGTGGGATCGATCGCGATGTGCGCGGGCGATCCGAACGTATAAATGTAGATGCCGATGACGGGCGATTGCGTCAGCGTAGTCCAGTTGGTCCCGGTCATATCGTCGATGCGGACTATGCGTTTGTTGCCTGCGTCCGCGATGTAGATCCGGTCGGTGGAATCGACGGCGACTCCTTGCGCACCGCTCAACTGATCGGTGCCGCTGCCCGGCGTGCCGAACGTGGTCCAGTTGGTTCCCGTCATATCGTCGAAGCGATCGATGCGGCCGTTGCCGGGATCCGCGACGTAGATTCTTCCACTGGAGTCGACTGCGAGGTCGGCGAGGCCTCCCGTGCTGAACTGCTTGGCGCCGCTGCCGCAGGTGCCGAGTGTGGTCCAGTTCGTGCCGTTGATGTCGTCCATGCGGTCGATGCGGCAGTTGTAGGTATCCGCCACATAGATGCGCCCGGAGGAGTCAACGGTCACTCCATGTGGGCCATAGAATTGCTTGACGCCGGTGCCGGTGCTGCCCAGCGTTTGCTGATTCGTGCCCCACAGGTCATCTGCTTTGACCAACTGGGAGAACGAATAGTTGGTGATATAGACCGGAGTGTATTGCGAATTGACGCCAGCCGCGCCGCAACACGCGGGCGCGGACCCGGTCGCCGAGGTGACCGGATCCATCGACTCGTTGGTTTCACCGCGAATCGCGGCGGTGACGCCGTTTACGGTTTGGGTTCCGGTGAAATTACCGGAGAAGCTGTAGTAGTAGTGAATGTTGCCGCCGCGTCCACCGCCCGATGCAGACAGGTACGCCGCAGCCGTGCCGAAGCTGGCTGAGACCGCAGTCGAGCCGTCGGTCGACTGGTAGCTGAAGCTGCCGCCGCTGCAATTGTAGGTGACCACATAGGTTCCGTTGCCGACCGAGGTAATCGGACAATCGATCGCAATCGTCCCGGGCGGATTGGACACGGTAGCGCCGGTCAGGACGAAGTCGGTGCCGATCGTCATCGCTCCGCCCGAGCTAGTAAGGACCAACTGGCTCGCGGAGGCGCCCGATGCTGCGGATATCACGACCAGCGCGATAGCAACTGCGATCGCGAATCGCCGCCACAGCGATTCCGGCGTGATGACAGGTTGTGCGATGACGGCCGGGACCGACGCGACGACAGCTTGATTTTTCAAGTTCCCCTCCCCAGGGCCCTTTTGTTCGAGCGCTCCAGGAGCGCGTGGGAACAAAATACGCACTCAGCCGGTTAATGCAAACGCCTAGGTATCGTTTTTATACAAACTGATAGCGATTCGCAAAATCGCCGTTGGCTAAGAGTCGTCTTGGCGAAAAAGAACGGTGTAATGGACGCCGACTAGCTCAGGTGACGGATTTCTTTTCGATGCGCGGGAAAAGAGGCGTCGTCGGATTCACGTGATGACCCGGCTTGATGCCTTCACCGTAAGGCGCGCGCGCGAGCTTATCGTCAACGTTGAGCAGGGCGAGAATCTTCTTCGATGTCACCGGCATGAACGGCTCGAGCGTGTCCGCGACGACGCGCAATCCTTCGACCAGGTTGGCGAGAATCTGCGCGACGCGCGGCAGCTGGTCGGCGTCCTTCGCCAGTGTGAACGGCGCGGTCGCGACTATATATTTGTTGGCCGCGTCGAGCCCCTGCCAGATGGCTTCCAGAGCGCGATTGAACGCTAGTTCCTCGACCAGAGGCGCGACGCGCGACGGTATCGAGGTGAAGGTCTCGACCAGCGCGACGTCGAGTGGGTCGGTGCCTGAGCCGGGCGTCGCGGTGATTGCGCCTTCGAAATATCGCGCCGCCATCGTGAGTACCCGGCTGGTGAGATTGCCTAAGTCGTTGGCCAAGTCCGAGTTGTAGCGATCGATCACGCGCTGTTCGGTGAAGTCGCCGTCGAGGCCGTAGGTGAATTCGCGCAGGACGAAGAAGCGCAGGACGTCGGGGCCGACACTCTGCTGATAGGCGACTGGATCCTGGATGGTGCCCGCGCTCTTCGACATCTTCGCGCCGCCAAGATTCAAAAAGCCGTGGACGTTCAGATGGCGATAGAGCGGCAAGCCGGCCGACAACAGCATCGCGGGCCAGTAGGTCGCGTGCGTCTTGAGGATGTCCTTGCCGATGAAATGTTCTGTCACCGGCAGGATCGCATTTAACGACGCGTCGCTGGTATCTGGCAGCTCGCTCAAATAAGCCCAGAAGGCGTCGTACCAGACATAGGTCACGTACTTGTCGTCGAACGGCAGCGTGATTCCCCAATCGAGGCGCGCCTTGGGCCGCGAGATACATAGGTCTTCGAGCGGGTCGTCAAGCATCCGGAGCGCCTCGTTGCGATAGCGCTCGGGACGGATGAAGTCGGGATTTTTCTCGATGTTGCGGCGAATCGCCTCGCGATGTTTCTCGAGCTTAAGGAAATAGTTGCCCTCCTTGATACGCTCGACGGGAGTGTTATGCACCGGGCAGATGTTACCGGGTAGCAGTTCCTTCTCGGTGTAGAAGCGCTCGCATCCGACGCAGTAAAGGCCTTCATAGTCCTTGAAGTAAATGTCGCCGCAATCGAAGCTGCGCTGGAGCATCTTCTGCACCAACGCCTGATGCGCAGGGTCGGTGGTGCGGACAAAGAAGTCGTAGCTGATGTCCAGCCCGGCCCATCCTTGTCGAAACAGGGAGCTGATTTTGTCGGCGAACGCCTTGGGGTCCAGCCCCGCAGCTTCCGCGGCGCGCTTGTTCTTGTCGCCATGCTCGTCAGTGCCGGTGACGAACGTGACGTTGGCGGCGCCCAGCTTGCGGCGCTGGAAACGCGCGAACGCGTCGGTGGCCAGCAATTCGTAAGCATGACCGACATGGGGCGGGCCGTTGCTGTAGATGATTGCGGTGGTGATGTGGATGCGCGTGTCCATTCACTTAATTGTATGCGAAACCCGCGGTGGGTTTCATCTTTCACTGCTTCCTTCGGCAGGGTGACCCCTGCACCCAGTACTACTCGCAAAATGGCGAGGACGCCATTTTGCTCTCAGGTTCTTTTGCGGGAAGGGAATCGGAGCGGTGTGAAGAGGGCTCGATTGATACGATGTCTACGGGACGGAGAGATCGCCGAAATTTTCCGGATCAGCTTGACCGGCGAAGAATTTGCCAACGCGGCGGGAGGTCGTCGCGGGGAGGGGTCCATGGCAATTCAGAATCGGCGCTATGCGCTTGCGGCAGTTGTGTTGCCGTTCTTACTCCTCGCGACGGCGGGATTGGCGCGCGCCAACACGATCATCGTCAACACGCTCGACAGCGGCATCCAGCCTTTTCCGCTGTGTACGCTGGAGGACGCGGCCGCGGCGGCCAACACGCAAATGATTCGGCGGGTGCCCGGCGGGAACTGGAGACGACGATACGACGCTCAATCTCGAGGTAGCAGATCTCGATACCGCGGCTCTAGGTCTGGGCGGCAGCAATCCGTTCGCGTTCATACTCACCGACTCAGACCTACACGGCTTCGGATGCTTCACCATCACGAACGCGATCGTAGGGAATCAGCTTCCGACGCCGAGAAAGGTGCGCCGCGGGGTGCGTCGCTAAGTAAGGTTAGATGTCAAATGCAAGAACGTCCTGTACCAGCTTGATAGGACTTACTCGCTGGTACAGGATTTCCTTATAGGCTCTGCAGTTCCGGTAGATGGCCCCTGGGCGGTCCTCATAGAGAGTCATGGGCTCGCTGCATTGACAAAGCCGGCCAGGTTTACCGAA
This sequence comes from uncultured delta proteobacterium, assembly GCA_963733715.1. Lineage (GTDB taxonomy): Bacteria > Desulfobacterota > Binatia > Binatales > Binataceae > Binatus. Next base: position 426,972 of record CAVTEN010000022.1, on the reverse strand, counting down.
ACACTTTGGACGTCGCCCGCAGGACACACTCCTTGACGAAACGTACCTGTAATCTGGAGGTTAGCGTTCACCGCGCCTAGCACTTTCCCCTTTGGCTTGAATCTAATCTGGTAGCTGCAGGTCTGACCGGGTTTCAAGCGGTTGACCGTTTCGCAGCTTCCGTCTTTCACTGAAAAGTCGTCGCTTGCATTCCCACCCGTTATGGTTTTCGTCAGGTTGAGCGACCCAACCGGCTCGTTATTGGTGACCTTGAGCGGGAGGGTGGCCGACTTTTTAACCTTTAGGTCACCGAATGCGAGAGTGCCGTCGGGACTAGTCGTTAGATAGACATTGAAGCGGCATCCGGGTGTCGCTGTTCCGGTGGGGCTAGGCGTCATCGTAGGTGTTGTGGTTGGCGTCGCGGTCGAGGTCGGCGTGGCCGTGATTGTGGCCGTCGCCGTCGGAGTAAGACTCGCCGTGGAGGTCGAAGTTGGTGTAGCTGTGGGAGTAGCTGTGCTGGTGGCGGTTGCGGTTGCGGTTGGAGTTGAGGTCGCCGTTGATGTCGTCGCAGTTGCCGTAGCTGTCGCCGTGGCTGTGCGAGTCTGGGTCGCGGTGGCGGTTGGCGTCGCGCTAGCTGTCACGCTGGCGGTTGCTGTCGCGGTCGGCGACGGGGTTGGCGTTGCGCTCGAAGAGCTCAATGCGCCGAAGGTGACCGTAAAAGCGAGCGGGTATCCATTGCACGCCAGGCCGCCCGTATTATCGTCATAAGTCCATGCGTACTGATGCGGGCAGGCATTCGAGAAGGTTTCGTAATAGGGCGTGGTTCCGGCAGTTGTTCCATTTCCGGAAGCCCAGAGCGCAGCTGACTCCCATACCGGGTTGAGCGGGGCGCCAATCCCATCGAAGAAGCCGCTGCTGCTATCGAAGGTGCCAAGGCCGGCAGTCGGGAGATCGTACGCGGGTAGGCAAGCGACTCCGGTACTCACGCCGGTAGCCGCGACACAGGTATAGACCGGACTGCTGGGATAACCCCCGCAGTGATTTCCTATATCACTCGCTGAGTTACAGTCTGTTACCGGTAACCCGGTTGGTGTTCCCCCCGGATTGCTGGTCGCACAGATTCCAACATAGGACGGCAAGCCGGTGATTCCAGAATTTGTGGGACCTATCAGGCAGGACTCGCCGGGAGCACAGTCAATGTCGCCCCAGCAGGTGGGTGTGCCCTGGTTACCCGAGAACATTGTCACGCCGACATGCGAACTACTAACAACCCCACTATCGTTCGCAGCGTCATACATGTCGCGGTACTCAGAACCGTCAGAGCTGAACGGTATACCGTGGACGCTGCCGCTGGAGATAGCAGTATCGCATCTCAGGCTTGAGACTCCCGGTGCGCTCACTGGTGAAGGATAGTTACTCCCGCATAGCTTGCCGGGAGCGCCGCATCCAATGACACAGGTCATGCCGCCGAGGCAGGAAGACCCTCCCCCGCTGGGACAGGTTTCGCAGGCACCGCTCTGACAGTACCCGCCGCCGCAACTGACAGTGGTGACGGGCGAAGCGGTGGGAGGTTCGATAACCTGCAAGAGGCTCGGACAAATGGTGTTGAGGTCGGTGTTACAGCTAGTCGCGTAACAAGCAGGGTCGGTCGCCGAACCTGATGGGGTGAAATCCAGGCTTACGCTTATCGGGTTATTGTATCCCGCCAGGTTGGTTACATCGTAGCTGGCCGCGCCGCTGCCACCGTCCGCCGCGGAATTGTCGGTGATTTCGAATTGCGTGGCTGGCGTCCCCGGACCCTGGTCTGCCGTATTGCCGTCCCACGTGCCTTGACACTGGTACAAGCCGCTGCCGCAATCGCCCGTTTTGCAGACGCCTCCAGCAAAGCCACAGAAGGAACCTGCAGTATATGTTCCGCCACTGGAACCGGCAGCGCCGACGCAAACGGAGTTGGCGAGTGCGCTACAGCTTCCGTTGGTGCCGCTGCTCGTGCTGCAATCGATTACGCATTTTCCGCCATAGCAGACATGTGGATTAGGAGTTTGATTGCATTGACTCGTGGAGGTGCAATCCACGTAATTCGAGTCCTGGCCGAACGTCCCGCTAAAATTGCATTCGGTGCGCGCCCAAAAAATTCCCGACGTCCAATTTGCCGGCGCACAAAGGCTGATCGAATCACCCGACATCAATTCCCAGTTGTTGCCGGCCGGCGTCAGGATTGTGCCGACTGAAACGTTCTCGCCAATCCAGATCGGGTATGAATTCTGGTTTGTCAGGGTCACACTCGTAGCTGCGCAAGTAGCCGTGGCAACCGGTTGCGCGTGCTGCGCAAACGCCGTCGTTGAGAACGCAGACAACAGGAACAGAAGCGACAATCCGAGTGAGGTTCCACGCCGCTGCATGCAATCGGTCCTGGCTACGTGCATGTGAATTTCTGCCCCCCACGACGCTAACCCTGAGTCAATTTAACGAAGTGTAGGGTTTTTCTACAGGCTATTGCCAAGCGAGGCAACAGCATCCGCCACTTTTTTCACGCAGTGGCAATCGTCGCTTGAGCAAAATCGAGAAAGAGAAGTATGCGATGTCGCTGCGGCGCGACGAGAGGAACGGCCCAATGTAGTAAGAGACGACCGGCTATTGCGGGCGGGAGGCGACCAGGTCTTCGAGCGTTACTTCGACCACGCCGCCGTCTTCTTCGCGCTGAATCAGCACCGTCTGCTTGAGGATATTCTGGCGGACGACTTTGCCGTCGCCTTTTACGCATTGCACGCGCTTGCCCAGGTTCGGGAGCGCGCGCTTGAGTTCGACGTATGTCGCGTACTCGTAGCGCAGGCAGCACTTGAGGCGTCCGCACATCCCGGCCAGCCGCGAAGGATTCAGCGCGAGGCCCTGCTCACGCGCCATCTTGACCGTCACCGCTTCGAAATCACGCAGCCAGCTCGAGCAGCACAGCTCGCGTCCGCACGGACCGAGCCCTCCCGTGACCTTGGTCTCGTCGCGGGCGCCAATCTGTTTCATCTCGACGCGGACGCGCAGCGTGTTGGCGAGATCGCGGACCAGGTCGCGGAAATCGACGCGGCCCTCGGCGACGAAATAGAAAGTGACCTTGCGCCCGTCGAAAGTGTAGTCGGCGCTGACCAGCTTCATCTGGATACGGCGCTCGCGGATACGCTCGACGCACATGCGGCGCGCGTTCGCCTCGCGCGAGAGATTTTCTTGCTCGAGGTAAAAATCGTGATCCGAAGCAATTCGGATGATCGGGCGCAACTGCGAAAGATCGATCGTCTGCGCGGGCTCGTGCGGCTCGATCTCTACCGTGCCGACTCGTGCGCCCGCCTCGCTCTCGACCAGCACGCGCTCACCGCGGCGCAGTGCGCGGTCGCCAGCCAGGAAATTGTAGAGATGGCCGGTCTGCTGGAGACTGATCGCGACAATTTTCGGCAGCGACGGCGCGCCTTCAAACGGATCGATGTCTGCCACTATCTTCTACTCACCCCGCATCGCATGACCGGCTATCGTCCACCAATTCTCCGCCTGCATCCGCGGATTGGCATTCTCCCCCACCGCCGCGCTGGCGCGTACCGCAGCGTCGATACATTTCACCACCGCGTCGACCGCCATACTATCCGCCAGGCTCACCAGCTTCGACCGCGTCTCGGGCGGAAACGCGACGAAATCGGTCCTAAGCAGCTTGTAGCATAGTATTTCCTCGAGCAGTCTGGCGAGCAGTTCGAAGTTGCCGGAAGCGGCGTCGCGATTGGCAAAAAACTCCTGCGCGAGCGATTGCGCGCGGGCAAAATCGATCGATTTTCCGTGGCTGAGTGCGTCGAGCAACTCTTTCATCGGCGGCTCTTCCCCATCGGCCAATGCAATCGCGTTTGCGGCGCTGCCTCGCGCGAGCAATGCGATCGCACTCGCGCGAGCCTTGTCCGTGATGCCATGTGCGGCGAGAATCGCCTCGATATCGGCAGGCTGAAGCGCCGGGAATCTCACGGTGCGCATGCGCGAGCGGACGGTGTCGAGCAGCGCGCGCTCGCTGGCCGATACCATGATGATAATCGCGTGGCCGGGCGGCTCCTCGAGCGTCTTCAGCAGCGCGTTCTGCGCGGGTTCACCGAGCACCTCGGCGTCGTCGATAATCGCCATGCGAACGGGAGAACGCGACGGCCGGACTCCCAGCCGCGCAATCAGGTCGCGGACCTGATCGATCAGAACTTCAGAACGGCCAACGGGACGAGAAATGTAAGTGAAATCCGGATGCACTCCGGTCGCGATCTGCACGCATGCGGAACAGCAATCGCATCGCGCCGCGTCGATGTCTCCGGCGCGCACGCGGGTGCGCTCGGTCTGCGGCGCGAGGCGCACCGGGCAATGCGACGTGGTGCAGCAGAAATTCTCGCCGGGCGATCGCTCGCACATCATCGCATGCACGAGGCTGGTCGCGACCAGCGCCTTGCCGACCCCGCGCGGACCCGCAAACAGGTAGGCGTGCGAAGGACGGCTGCGCAATTCGGCGAGCAGCCGCTTTGCGATCTCGCGATGCCCGAGGATCGAAGTTAGCGGCATGGCGATCCAATCATCGTCGGGCGAGGATCTCATCAACGGCGCGGCGAATGTCGGCAGTGACGGCGGCAACCGGGCGGTCGGCATCGATCACAACGACGCGCTTGGGCTCGGCCTTGGCGATCGCGAGAAAACCGCCGCGCACCTTGCGATGGAATTCCGCGCGCTCGCCTTCGAAACGGTCGGAGCCGCGGCCGGTGCCTTTCGCCCGCGCGCGAGTGCGCTCGAGCCCGGTCTCGACCTTCAAGTCGAGGACGATAGTCAGATCGGGCGTCACGTTGTCGGTGGCGAGCCGATTCAACTCGCCGAGCAGCTTGAGATCGAAGCCGCGGCCGTATCCTTGATAGGCAGTGGTCGAATCGGAGTAGCGATCCGAAATCACGATCTCGCCGGATGCCAGTAGAGGCCGCAGTTTCTCGCGCACGTGCTGCGCGCGATCGGCAAGGACCAGAAGCAGTTCCGAGGCGACGTCGAGCGACACCGCGGGATCGAGAAAAATCGCGCGAATGGTTTCGCCTGCGCGCGTGCCGCCGGGCTCGTGCGTAACCGTCACGCGGCGGCCGCTCTGCCGGAGCGCGTCGCCGAGAATCGCGGCCTGCGTGGTCTTGCCGCTTCCTTCGACCCCTTCGAGCGTGATGAATACACCGGGCGGCATTGTTATCGGCTAAAATACCAGCGCGCGAGTTCCGGCTGAAATAGAGCGAACACGCCAGCAGCCAGCGCCAGGTACGGTCCGAATGGAACTTCGGTTTTCAGAATCGAGACGTCTGCTTCCTCCGGATCGGTCGCGGGATCGCCGAGCGGACCGGGCGCACTCGAACCGCCGCCCGTGAGTGCGAATGCGATTCCGCCGATCGATCCGATTACCGAACCGAAAAACATCGTGAAGAAAACTCCCGGCCAGCCGAGGAATCCTCCCACCATTCCGAGCAGCCACACGTCGCCCAGGCCGACGCCCTCGTGCCCGCGCACCAGCTGGTAGAAATAGCCGGTGCCCCACAGGACGCCGGCGCCGACGAGGATTCCGATGAGCGAACTCTTCCAGCCGACGTCGGGCATCATCGTCGCGGCGGCGATGAATCCCACGATCGTCCCGGGCCAGGTGATGATGTTCGGAATCAGCCGCCAGTCGTAGTCGATTATCGCGATGATCCACAGCGAGGCGCATAGCACGAAGCGCGCGATCGCGTCGGGCAGTGGAAATGCGAAGTACAGATAGAGCGCGATGAGCGCGAGTCCGATTTCGGCCAGGAAATGACGGAACGGAATCGGCGCGCCGCACATCAAGCATCGCCCGCGCAGCCCGAGATACGCGAGAATCGGGATGTTCGCCCACCACGGAATCGCGCGCTCGCAACTCTCGCAATACGATCGCGGCGTTATGATCGAAAGATCGCGCGGCAGCCGGTAGGCAACCATGCAGACGAAGCTGCCGACGCACGCGCCGAACACGAACGCAAACGCGCCGCCGATTCCGGTGGGCATGTCGAGTGTCATCGAGTCACCGCCTCTCCTGCTTGACCGGACTGGTCGGCGCCACACTTACAATAATCTTGCGCTCGCGCGGCCCGTCCAATTCCACGAACATCACGCCCTGCCATTTGCCGAGCGCAAGCTTACCCTGGCGTATCGGAATATTTATCGAGGTCGATAGCATCACGGACAGAATATGCGCCTGCGAGTTGCCTTCGCCATGCCGGTAACCACCTTCGCGTGGCACGATACGTTCGAGTTGCGCGAGCATATCGGTAGTCACGTCGGGATCCCAGTTCTCGGAAACGATCACCGCGGCGGTAGTATGGGTGACGAAAATGTTGCACAGCCCGCTGGCCGCGCCAATTTCGGCAAGCGCATGATCTACCTTGTCGGTGATGTCGATCAGCTCGACCCGCGCCTTCGTCTTTATTTTTAGATCGACCATGCAATTATTTTTGCGCGGCGCACAGGTCGATGGTCAAATCGTAAGTGGCCTTGATGCCGCGATTCAGGTTCTCGACCGATATGCGCTCGTCGTCGCCGTGGAAGCGCGACATTTCCCCCTCGTCGAGAATCACCGGGATGAAACCGTACGCCGACACGCCCTTGTCGCGGATAAAGCGCGAGTCGGTGCCGCCGGTCGTCATCCAGGGCACGACGCGGGAATCTTTGAAATCGCTCGCAACGACGCGTTTGATCGCCTCCCAGGCCTCTCCGGAAGTGGGCGACGGCGGAGCTTCATCGGGCCGCTGTAGATATTCGATAGTGAAGTCGCCGGGGCCTAGCTGATCGCGCAGACGCTTCATAAACGCGCCGGCGTCGGTGCCCGGCAGCAGGCGGCAGTCGAGTCCCGCCTCGGCAACCGTCGGCACGACGTTCACCTTGACGCCCGCATTGAGCATCGTCAGCGAAATCGTGTCGCGCATCAGCGCCTGGATTTCGTAAGGGCTGAGCACGCCTGCCATCGCAGCCTCGGCAACGCCGAGCTGATCGAGATGCGCGAGTTGGAACGATGCGGGACTCGGCTCGAGCGGCGCGATCGATTCCATTGCGTCGGCGAAAATTTTCGTGATTCGAATCGGCGGCTGTTTTTCCAGCAGTCGATGCAGCGCGTTGATCAGGATCAGATTCGGATTGTCGGGCTTTGGCACCGAGCCGTGTCCGCCCTTGCCTCGAACCGTGACGTGAAGCCAGTTCACACGCTTCTCGGAAACCGCAACGATGAACGTGACGCCGTTAAGTCCGAGCCAGTCGGGCGCGCCTGTGCCACCCTCATTAAATGCGAACGCGGGATCGATCGCGTCCCAATGATTTTTCACCATCCATCCCGCGCCGTTCTCGCCGCCGGCCTCCTCGTCGGGATTCACCATCATCTCGACGCCGCGCTTGAGCGCGACGTGGTTGCGCTTCAACGCGAGCATCGTCATCAGCGCCATGATTCCGTGCGCCTTGTTGTCGATCGCACCGCGCGCCCACACGTAGCCGTCCGCAAGGTCGGCGCCGAACGGCTGATGCGTCCAGTTGGCTCCCACAGCGGGCACGACGTCCCCATGCGACATCAACAGCAGAGGTTTCACGCCCGCAGGTCCGGGAATACGCGCGACAAGCGTCACCATCCCAGGCTTGCTCTCGAAGGTTTCGGTCGCGATTCCTTCCTTGTCGAGAATCGATTTCAGATATCCCATCGCGGCTGCGGTGTTGCTCGGTGGATTGGTCGTGTCGAAGCGAAGATAAGTGCGGAAGTAATCGAGCGCTTCGGAATTGACCTTGTCCCAATCAATCTGCGGCGCGGTCTGAGCGAAAGATGGAGCCGCGAGTGCTAGCAACGCGATCATCGCGCAAACAGATCGCATTACAATGTTGAGTGGATGCTTCATGAATCGTAACGCACCTCAGATCAGCGCTGGCATTTCGGACAATAGAAGCTGGCGCGCTGGCCGACGACCACGTTTCGGATCGGCGTCGAGCATGTGTAGCACGGTTTTCCCTCGCGGCCGTATACGCGCAGGCGCGCGGCGAATCGGCCCGGCTGTCCGCGGGAATCGCGGTAGCTGCGAAAAGTTGTGCCGTTGTTGCCGATGGCAGCGCGCAGAATGACTGGCACGGCCGCCGCGATTTTTTCGATCTCGCTTCGCGTCACGCGGCCGGCACGCCGCGTCGGACGTACGCCCGCCTGAAATAAAACCTCGGACGCGTAGATATTGCCGATACCGGCGACGATTCGTTGATCCATTATCAGGTTCTTGATCGCCGCAGTCCGGCCGCGCGCCTTCGCGGCAAGGTAATCGGCATTGAATTCGCGCGACAACGGCTCGGGCCCGAGGCCCTTCAGCTCCGCCGTGGAAGCCAACGCGGCGCGCTCGACCAGCCGCACCATGCCGAAGCGCCGAGGATCGTTGTAAACCAGGCGCGACGCGTCGTCGAGTGTGAATTCGAGATGGTCATGGCGCGGATCGAATTCATCGGCGTCGAAGCCGCGGTGCCGATGAGTCAAGCTGCCGGACATCCCGAGGTGCACGAGTATTACGTGGTCGCCGTCGAGCTCGATGATCAGATATTTCGCGCGGCGCGACAGTTTAACGATTCGTCGGCCGATGATTGCTCCGCTGAAATCTGCGGTGACGCGGCGGCGCAGGGGTTTCTCGCCGATTCGAACGCTCACGATTGTTCTGCCGACCGCGGTGCGAACCAGTATTCGGCGCAGCGATTCGACTTCCGGCAGTTCAGGCATCGCGCGTAACGACCATGCCGTTGAGTTCGACGCGCAGCGCATGCGCGAGTCTCAGGAAATTGGGAACGCCGAGCGTTTCGGCGCGCGTGCCGGGATCGATCTCTGCGCGTTCGAGCGCGCGCACGGTTTGCGTGGCGTCGATTCCGAGCGCATGGCTGAGCGCGTTGCGAATCGTTTTGCGCGGCGCAGAGAACGACGCGCGCACGGTTTCGAGCACGTCGCGCTCGTCATAGGTCTCGAAAAACTGCGTCGCATGGGGTGCGAATGCGAGAACTTCCGCATCCACCTTTGGACGCGGATGGAAGCTGCCGGCCGCGACGGTAAAATGCAGATCGATCTTCCAGTACAGCGCGGTGAACACGCTGAGCGCGCCGTACGCGTCGTCGCCGGGAGTCGCGCGGATTCGCGCGGCCACTTCGCGCTGGAACATCAGCACCATTCTCGAAATCATGCGCGAGTTGTCGCTCAGCTTGCGCAAGATAGCAGCCGCGACGTTGAACGGAAGATTGCCGATTACTTTCACCCGCGAATCGCCCGCGAGCGCCGCGAAATCGATCGCGAGGAAATCGTCGTTGATGAGCCGGACGTCTGCGAAGCGCTCATGGAGCCGCGCCGCGAGACGCGAGTCGAGTTCTACCAGCGTTAGCGAGCGTCGTGGGCTCGTCACGACCTTCTCAGTCAGGATGCCTAGGCCGGGACCGATCTCGATTATCGAATCAGTTTCGCAGACCTTTGCCGCAGCGACGATTCGGTCGGCGACGCCGCCGCTCGTCAGAAAATTCTGGCCGCGCGATTTTGCCGGCCGCACGCCCGCGCGCGCGAGCGCCGGCGCAGGACGCGAGGCGGTTTCGTCGATGCTGCGGGATTTTCGTGCTGTTGCCATCGGCACCGAATCAAAGTGCCAGATTGGCTTCCGCGTCGATGCTTAGCAAGTCGCGCTCGCCTCGCAACAGCCGGTAGCTGCCTGCGAGCGCGATCATCGCCGCATTGTCGGTGCAGTATTTCAGCGCGGGTGCGACGAGCCTGCGCCCATCGGCGGCCGCTGCCTCGGCAAGGCTGTCGCGCAATCTCGAATTTGCCGCGACGCCCCCCGTCAGCGCAATCGTGTCCGCGCCCAGTTCGCGCGCGGCCGCGATCGTCGGCTTCACCAGCATCTCGACGACTGCCTCCTGAAAGCTCGCCGCAAGATCCTCGGGGCGTTCCGCGCGGCCGTTCTCAGTAGCGAGAAATGTCGCGACCGCCGTCTTCACGCCGCTGAAACTGAAATCCATCGGCGCGCCTTTGACGTGAGCGCGCGGGATTCGCACGCTCTTTCGATTGCCGCGCCGCGACATCTCGTCGATTGCACGGCCGCCCGGGTATCCGAGCCCCATCAGCTTCGCGACCTTGTCGAACGCCTCGCCGGCAGCGTCGTCGCGCGTACGCCCGATTCGGCGGTAGCGCCCGAAATCCTCGACCGCGAACAGCGCGGTGTGACCTCCCGAAACAACCAGTGCGAGGTACGGCATCGCGATGCGATTTTCCAGGAGCGGCGCGAGCAGATGCCCCTCGATATGATTCACGCCGACCATCGCGATTCCGCCCGCCTGCGCGAGACCCTTCGCGAACATCAGGCCGACGAGCAACGAGCCGACCAGGCCCGGGCCGCGCGTGACTGCGATTCCCTCGACGTCCGCGAGCCGGCATCCTGCAGCGTCAAGCGCGCGCTCGATGACCGGCGCGATCGTGACGACGTGATTGCGCGATGCGAGTTCCGGCACGATGCCGCCGTACGCGCGATGGATGTCGTCCTGGTTCGCGACGGTGCTCGAACGAATTTCGACGATGCCCGGCGCAGTGGTTTCGATCACCGCGGCGGCAGCGTCGTCGCATGAAGATTCAATTCCAAGTATCAGCATCGCAAGTTCACTAAGAATGACACAAAAGAGTTCTAACAGGGACGAAGTCCCGCATCTTTCCAGACACCAAGGTGCAGGGGTTACCCCTGCCCAAGGAAGTGTGAAACCCACGGTGGGTTTCATATCAGATTAGTTCTTTAATTCGTTCGCAGGCGGTGCCGGAGCGTCGGGTTCGTCAGGCGCGGCCTGATCGGTATCCGCAGCTGGCGCCGACGCGCTTGCAGATGCAGGCATGAAAGCGGCCAGCCGTGTGACGCCGACGCGCGCCGTCAGGTTGCCGGGACTTGCGGCGACCGCCTTCTGATAAGCCGCGGCCGCATCTGCCGATTTGCCCGCCTGCTCGAGGCACACGCCTTCGAACGCGTACGTCTCGCCGAGCCACACGGAATTCGACGCGACTCCTATTTCCGCACGCTTGAAGAAGGTCAGCGCCTGCCCATAGTCCTTGCGCGCAATGTGCGCGCGGCCCAGATAAAAGTACGCGTACGAATTGCTCGGGTCGATCGAGATCGCATGCTCCAGCTCGCGAATCGCGTCGTCGGTATGCCCACGCTCGAGCTCGACGCGCTCGTGCTCGGTGATTCTCAAGGACGCTGCGCGCGCAGGTGTTGGCGCACTATCGATCAGCGGCGCGAGGGAAGAGTCGCTGATTTGCGGCGTCGTCGCGATCGAGCCGACGTCGATCGCTGGCGCGATTTCGGCCGGCGCGAGGGGCGGCGCCTGCACCGCCGGTGGGATCGGGTTAGAGACCGGCAACGTATTCTCAGCGGGCGCAGCTTTTCGCGCAGGCAACGTGACCCATTCGCCGGAATCAGAATTTGTGTCGGGGCTTGTCTCGGTGGCAGGAGAAGCGGCCGCACCGGGACTGGTTGCCGCTGCGGGACTCGGCGCCGCGAGATCCTGCGCTGGAATCGATTCCTCCTGCAGCTCCGCCAGAACTATCGGACGGCTCTCCGCGAGCGCCGCGGTCGCCGAAATCGGCACCATCGACAGAAATATTGCAAAAGCAAATGGACTCAATCGCATCATCGCGACCTAGTCGTTGGGATCTGCCACCGGATTCGGCTCCGCGGGCACCTTGTGGTCCACCGCCGTCAACGACGTAGGTGAAGTATGATACGGGCAGTCTTGAGTTGGCGCCATCCCCACCGGATACACGCCCATCATCGTCAACGGGCAGTAGGGCGTCGCTTTGTAGCCGGTAGTAGGATCGACTTTCTCCGTGACGATTCCGGGCGGCGCAGTGAAATCGAGCGGCGGGCGCGACGCCGTCGCCGCTTTCATGAAAGCCGTCCACGCCGGCAGCGAAGCCTGCGCGCCGGTGAGGCCCAGCTCTTCTTTTTGATCGAATCCTGTCCACACCACTGTCAGAAGATTCGGCGTGAAGCCCGCGAACCACGCATCCTTGGCGTCGTTGGTGGTGCCCGTCTTGCCGGCCGCCGGCCGCGTGAAGCCCATCGTTCGCGCGGCAGCGCCGGTCCCGTGATTGATCACATTTTCGAGCATGAACTGCATCATGTATGCGAGCTCGGGCGAAATGACTTGCTCGGCCGCGAGTTCATGACCTTCGATCACCTTGTTGTTTTCATCGACCACAGCAGTGACCGCATACGGCTGAATCCCCATTCCGTCATTGGCGATCACGGCGTAGGCGCGCGCGACCTGCATCGGCGAGACCTCGATTCCGCCGAGCACGATCGAGGGGTAGGCGGGCAAATCGCCAAAGCCGAGCTTCGACGCCATAGCGCGGATTCTATCCAGTCCGACGCTGTACGCCAGCCGCGCCGTCGCGGAGTTGAGCGACTCACCGAGCGCGAACTCGAGCGTGACGTGGCCGAAGAATCGATCGCGATAGTTATTCGGCTGCCAGCTCATGTCGCCGTACGCCCAGGTGAACGGTGCATCCTCGATATAGGTAGTCGGCAGAAACTTGTCCGCACCTCCCGACAATGTCTCGTCGAAGGCCGCTAAATATGTCACCGGCTTGAAGACCGAACCGGGCTGACGTTTGGACTGAGTAACGCGATTGAACTGGCTCGCGCGATAATCGCGGCCACCAGCCATCGTGCGAATCTTTCCACTCTGCGGCTCGAGCGCGACGAGGCATGACTCGAGGCGATCCTTCAGCTCGCGACGCGCGAGCTTGGGATGCTTGGCTTCGAGGTCGGCGAGATTGTGCGAGATGGAAGCCTCGGCGAGCTTTTCCATGTGCACGTCGAGCGAGGTGAAGATGCGCAAACCCTCGCCGTTCAGCACTTGCGGCGGATATCGCTCCGCCAGTTCCTTCTTGACGTAGTCGACGAAGTAGGGCGCGTCGTTGCCCTCGGCATAAACTTCGCGCGCATGCAGCGGCTCGCTGACGGCGGCGTCGTAAGCGCTCTTGTCGATGTATCCATCCTGGAGCATCGAGGCCAGCACCTCGTCACGTCGCGGGCGCGCGGCGTCAGGATGGTGCAAGGGATTCAGCCGGTTCGGCGAACTAATCAGGCCCGCGATAGTAGCCATTTCGCCAATAGTCAGATCGCGCGGTTCTTTCGAGAAGTAGTACTCACTCGCTTCCCAGACGCCATATATTCCTTCCTGCCCGCGCTGGCCCAGGTAGATATCGTTAATATAGTTTTCGAGGATTTCGTCCTTGGAGTAATCGCGCTCCGCGATGTACGCCATCATCGCTTCCTTGAGCTTGCGCTTGTAGCTCCGCTCGCGCGTCAGGAAGAAGTTCTTCATCAGCTGCTGGGTGAGCGTCGATCCACCCTGACGCACGTGTCCCGAGTGGAAGTCGATGTAAGCAGCCTTGATCGTGCGGACGATATCGACCCCGTGATGCTCGTAGAAGCGATGGTCTTCAGCCGCGAGGATCGCATTGATCATCGTCGGCGGAATCTGGCTGAGACGCACCAGCCGCCGCTGTTCCCATTCACCTTCGAAGATGCCGCTGATCAGTTCGGGCTCGAGCTCGATCGAGAAGATCGGTTTATGCGTCACCGGATCGCTCATCGAGTCGATCGCATCTCCCTTGAGATTCAGCTCGACGAATTCGCCGCCGAAGTTGCCGTATGGATACGCGAAGCTGTGCAGGAAAATGTCGAGCTTGCCGCGTTTCTTGTCGAAGCTGTACTCGCCGCGAGTCGAGACCTTGCCCGGATCGACGGGATGGTAATTCAGGCGCGCGAGTCGCTCGAAAAAACCCAGGTCCTGCAGGTTCTGCCCGGGGTATATGAGGATGGAGTCTGAATAGATGCGCGACGGGATATTCCATCGCTTGCCCGAGAAGCGAGCGACGACTTCATTTTCAAGCTGATGGTAGTAGCTGGAGAACAGCCACAGAGTCGGCGGCACGGCGAACAAGATCAGCGCGCCGACACCGATCAGCGCGAATTTCAGGATTCGTCTTGGGGACATCGGGAATGCGTCCCCGGTTCAGGCCTCCGGTTTGACGGGTACATAGATCGTGTTGTCACCGCGCTTGATCAGCAGCAGGACGCTCTTGCCCTTGGCGCTCGTCTTGACCGCGTTCTGGTACGAGTCGACGTTGCTGACGGCCTTCCGATTGACCTCGATGATCACGTCGCGAGCGCGCAGCCCGGCCTCGTCGGCGCGGCTGCCGGGTTGCACCGACGCGATCACGACACCGCCGGGCGCATCGAGACCGAGTTCCTTGGCGAGGTCCGGGTTCAGGTCCTTTACGTGAAGGCCGAACGGCGAGACGGCGCCGAGATCCGGCTTGGTCGATTTTTCTTCAGCCGCCACGATTTCAGGCTCGCGTGACTGCGTGATCGTGACCGGCAGCTCGATCGCCTGCTTGTCGCGAATCAACTTGAGAATACCCTTGTGCCCAAGGTCGGTGCGGCCGACCAGCAACGGCAACTCGCGCGAGTCGTCGACTGGCTGATTATCGAACGCGACGATCACGTCGCCGCGCTTGACGCCCGCTGCCTGCGCCGGCCCATTGGGCAGCACGTTGGCAACCAGCGCGCCGCGCGAGTCCGCTAGTCCTAGAGACTCCGCCAGCTCAGGCGTCACCTTCTGGATGTACACGCCGAGCCATCCGCGCACGACTTTGCCCGAGGCCTTCAGTTGCGGCAGCTCTTCCTTGACCAGGTCGATCGGAACCGCGAAACCGATTCCCATGCTGGCGCCGGTGTGCGTGTAGATCGCGCAGTTGACGCCGATCACGTCGCCCTTCAAATCGATCAGCGGCCCGCCCGAGTTGCCGGGATTGATCGACGCGTCGGTCTGGATGAAATCTTCGTAGTTGCCGGGGATGAAGCGGCCCTTGGCGCTGACGATTCCCGCCGTCACCGAGTGATCGAAGCCGAACGGATTTCCGATCGCCATCACCCATTCGCCGACTTTCAAATCCTCGGAGTTGCCGAGAGGCGCGACTGCCAGGTCGTGCTTCGCTTCGATCTTCAGCAGCGCGATGTCGCTCTTCTCGTCATGGCCGACAATCTTCGCGATGTAGTTGCGGCCGTCCTGCGTGGTCACCGTGACTTTGCCCGGGCTGTCGACGACGTGCTCGTTGGTCAGGACGTAGCCGTCCTTGGTGATGATAAAACCGGAGCCGAGCGCCTTTGCGTGCGGCGCGCCGCCGAACTCCTCCAACGGACCGTGCGAGTGCGGGTCGAGAGGATGCGGCGAATCTTCGGGCGACGGTCCGACGCTTTCCGCCGGCTCATCAGCCTCGTCGGTCGAGATGTTCACGACGGCAGGGCTGAGCTTCGCGGCCAGGTCGACGAAGTCCGGCATCGTCTGCGCCTTCGGCGCGTGCGCGGGATCGTCAAGCTCGGTCCAGAAGTGCGCGGGCGCAGGCGGCGCGGAATCCGCGGCACGGGCCTGCATCCGGGAGGTAGTCAGAGTGAGGGTCGCCACAAAAATCGCGACGCCCGTGAAGGCGATAGGTCGAAAAAACTTATTCGTCATGTGTGATTAATACGAAGACGGCCGCTCAACGGTTCGGCTGTCTAGCCAATTCAACGTACTTCATTTGCAGACTGGAAAGAATCTCTTTCAGCAGCGCTTGTTCATGGGGATCGAGATTTCCGCGCGTCTTGTCGCGCAACATCGCGATTATATCGATCATCTGCTGCGCCATTATCAGGTCGCGGGAAACCTGGCCGCTCGACGGATCCGGCACTTCGCCGAGCGCCGCCAGCGCCTGCTCCGACAGGCTCCACAGAAATGCCGCGAAGGTCAGCTCGGGAGGCGGTTCGCTCGATTGACGCGATTCTGATTGACGGCTCGATTCGGGATGCGCGCCAGGAGCTGCGGGCTTCGATGCCGGCTCGGCTCCCGATGCGCCAGCTTTGGATTTTATATCCTGCGGCGCGCTGCTCTCCGACGGCGTTTCGTTTTCGGCGCCTTCCTTGGTCTCGCCTTCAGCGGAAAAGCGCCGGCGATCCTGGACCTTGAACCCCCGTTTATCTTCTTGATCTTCCATCGATGCCACCGTCAGCCTTGCGCGATCTGTCCCGACGACGCCATCTGCTCGAGCCGATGGATTCGCTCCTCGATCGGCGGATGGGTCGAGAACAGCCGCGAGATTCCCGCCGCGCTCAGCGGGTTCACGATAAACATGTGAGCCGTCGCGGGGCTGGCGTCCAGCGGCATCCGCTCGTTGGCAGCCTCGAGTTTGCGGAGCGCGCTGGCGAGATAGAGAGGATTGTGCGTGAGCTTGGCGCCGCTCGCGTCGGCCTGGTACTCGCGCGTGCGCGAAATCGCGAGCTGAATAAGAGTCGCCGCGATCGGCGCGAGGATGCCCGCGACCAGCAATCCCGCGATGCCGCCTTCTTCGTCGTCGCGATTGCCGAGTCCGAAAATCGCGCCCCATCGAATCATCGTGCCGATCATCATCACGGCGCCCGCGAGCGTCGCTGCGATCGAGCTGGTCAAAATATCGTGATTGGTGACGTGCGAGAGTTCATGGCCGATGACGCCCTTCAGCTCCTCGCGCGTGCAGATTCGCATGATGCCTCGCGTCACGGCGACGGCGGCATGATGCACATTGCGGCCGGTCGCGAACGCATTGGGCGTGTCGGAATCGATCAGGTAGAGCTTCGGCATCGGGATTCCCGCCGAATGCGCCAGCTCGTTGACGATCGAATAGAGCTCGGGGGCAGAACTCGCGTCGAGTTCCTGCGCGCCGTAAGCCTTCAGCACGATCTTGTCGGAAAACCAGTAGCTGAAGAAGTTCATCACGGCGGCGATCACGAAAAAGATCACGACGCCGTGCCTGCCTCCAATCAGCCCGCCGATCAGCATCAGCAGCCCCGTCATCAACCCCAGCAGCAGCGTCGTCTTGAGGAAGCTCATAGCCCTCCACGCGCGCAACGTAAGGATGTTGTCCAGCGAATCACGGACCACCAGTCTATTATCTTTGACGTTGCTCCACAAATTTCGATATAGCGTCGCCAACTTCGCAGACCTCGATGGAATCGATAGGCTCGCGCCTGAGAACGCGGATGCTCGCATCCCCGCCCGGCCCCATCGGCCGCCATCGCGCGGGATCAGTCGGCCCGAAAATCACGACTCCGGACGCGCCAACCGCCGCCGCAAGATGCGACACCCCCGAATCGTTGCCAACAAACGCCGACGCAAGCCGCGCAATCGCCGCAACCGTCGGCAAATCGAGGCCCTTCAGCACCGGAAGGCCAGCCTCGCGAAAGACAGGTTCCATCGAAGTTTCAGCAGGCCCCAGGACGACCGCGACGCTCACGCGATTCGATAGCGCCAGTTTCGCCGCCAGCGCCACGAACTTCTCCGCCGGCCAATTCTTCCCGGGACTCCCACTGCCAGGAAAAATCAAAATCAAATTCGAACTGTCGCATTTCGATTCCGCCAGCACGCGCGACGCCACCGCCAGATCATCCGGCATCGGCTCGAGCCGCGCATCAATCGCCGAAGATGCCTCGCCGATCGCCCTCAAATACCCCGCCGATACATGCCCCTCACCACCCGGCCGGAACGGATGAAACGAAACCTCGCCATCAGTAGCCGCCGCCAATCGCGCACGAAACCGCGAATCGTCGGATGCAAAGAACGAATAGATACGATCGAAATCGCCAAAAAACCGCCGCGCGCCGCCCGAAGACTCATCAGCGAACAAGTCGCGAGACCTCGCGCGCATCGATAGAATGCCCGCGCGCAACGACACTCCTCCCTGCCGCCAGCCGCGCCAGCTCCAACTGCGCCATCAGCTCAACCGATGCCCCCGGATGCCGCCGCGAAATCGCGGCGAGCGCCGGCATCAAGCACATCAGATCCCCCAGCGCCCCCGGAAAAATAACCAGCACCCGCCGAATCGCACGCGCACTCTTCTCGACGGACATCATCGCGGACAGCCTACCACGTCGTTCTTCGTGTCATTCAGAGCGAAGCGAAGAATCCCGGATCTTCTCTCCGCTTCGCGCGTTAATCTCCTCGCCCCGTAAGGGAGAGGATAAAGGTGAGGGTCCTTATACAGCGCGCGATTTTCTCCGCGCGCGATTCAAGATTCTGCGTCCCCATCTTCAGCAGCCCGCCTGTCATCTTTGTGTCATCCCGACCGAAGCGGAGGGACCCCGATTAGGTGCGCCGCGCTGGCTGAGAGGTTTCCTTGGATTTAGGACGGTGTCGCCGCAGTTGCGACAGAAGAAGAGCAGAATCTTTTGGGCGCAACGGGTGGTCATTGTTCAGGTCGTCCCCCTTGCTGTTCTTTCAGCTCTTTTAGTCCTTTTTCAAGTTCGAAGAGTTCCAGATTTAACTCTCGATTGTTGTATCCAATCTCCAAGATTACGACGTCATGCGGAGGGTTGAGTTTATCAAATGGCGGTTGCGGCTCACCCTTGAGATTATCCAATGCGAGATGCGACGTAGTTCCCAACCCCACATCTGAGCGAAGATATTCTTTCAGGGCTTCCGCGGCGTACCATCCCCTTTCTTCGGGCGTATCAAGCGGTGCGTTGTATGGCGAAATCCGCACCGAAGGCATTTCAGGTAGTTCCTCAAGTTCGTTTGCCGGCCACGCTTTTCCAGGGAACGGTCGAAAAGAGAGGATCTCTACTCCATGCAGATCCGGATTTTCAGTAACTTCATGGAGGTTCTTAAACTTCCATCCGACCCAACGCAGAAATCCGAAAGTCAAAGCGAATCCTCGTACGTCCGACGGATCCATCTTTTCAAGTTCTGCTTCAGTTGGGAGATCAGTGGACGGAACGGTTTGAACCCAAAGTGAGACGCCCGCGAATTTTTTTAACTTCCGGAATGCGTCATCTACAATAATCTCACGGCTTCCGAACATTCTCTCGAACTTGAGATTGTCTGCTTTTAATGTCTCGGCTTGGCGGTTAAGAACTGCGATCCTAGTTTCATCGAGCGCGCGCAAACGTCCGCTCGAAAAGAATATCCCACCATCCGCGAGCATTTCCCCTGCTACGCCTAGAATAACCAACGTCTCACCGATTCGTTGGATATGCTCACCGAACCGTTTTGATTCACAGATAAGTCCGATCACTAAGATAGCGGAGAATACAAACAGCGCACTAATTGAGACGGCTTCTAGTAACTCCAGCGATTCTTTCGCCATCGATTCCTCTGCTATTGCCGCAGGATTGACGGTGCTATCGGGTGGTCTTGTAGCATTGAGTCTTACGCTCAGGAGGAGACGCAAGCGAACGTCGCACAAATGATAACTCCAATTGTAAGGAATTCGGAGCAGAATCCTGAATCGCGCGCGGAATAGCGCGCTGTAATCGGACCCTCACCTTCATCCTCTCCCTCGCAGGGAGAGGGGAAGAAAGATCCGGGATTCTTCGCTTCGCTCTGAATGACACAAAGAAGAAGAGCGGGCGCGGCGGCTGCGGGGTGCGGTGCAGATCTTCCAACTCCCCTACATTCCAACCACCTCTACTTTCTGGATAGAATCGGGGGCATGCCTATTAGTGTTGCGCGGTCGCCGCTGGAACTTATTGGGAATACGCCTGTGGTGCGGCTTAATCGCATTCCGGGGAAAGATGATGCCGAAATTTGGGCGAAGCTCGAGAATTTTAATCCGGGCGGGAGCGTTAAAGATCGGATTTGTCTGGCGATGGTTGAGGCCGCGGAGAAATCCGGGAAGTTGAAGCCGGGGGATACTATTGTCGAGCCGACCTCCGGCAACACTGGGATTGGGCTGGCGCTGGTCGCGGCCGTTAAAGGCTACAAGCTCATTCTGACGATGCCCGATACTATGAGCGAGGAGCGGCGCTCGTTGCTCGTCGCTTACGGGGCGAAGCTGGTGCTGACGCCCGATACGCGCGGGATGCATGGCGCGATCGCGAAGGCCGAGGAGCTGT
Organism: uncultured delta proteobacterium; assembly: GCA_963733715.1. Lineage (GTDB taxonomy): Bacteria > Desulfobacterota > Binatia > Binatales > Binataceae > Binatus. Next base: position 407,014 of record CAVTEN010000022.1, on the reverse strand, counting down.
GCCGCGAGAATCCCGGCTACTTCATGCCGCAGCAATTCAGCAACACCGCCAATCCCGACATCCATTATCGATGCACCGGGCCCGAGCTGCTCCAGCAGTTCAAGCGTATCGATGCGTTCGTCGCCGGCGTCGGCACCGGCGGTACGATCACGGGCGCGGGCCATTACCTGCGCGAGCATCTCGACAAAAAAGTTCTGATTGTTGCCGTCGAGCCGAAGAACTCTCCCGTGCTGTCGGGCGGCGAGCCGGGCTTTCACAAGATACAGGGAATCGGCGCGGGCTTCGTGCCGAGCAACCTCGACACGAAAGTTTATGATGAGATAATTCCCGTCAGCGACGAGGATGCGACGCTGTTCTCGCGCCGACTCGCGCGCGAGGAAGGCCTGCTGGTCGGTATCTCGTCCGGCGCCCATTGCTGCGCGGCGTTGCAGGTAGCGCGGCGGCTCGGCAAGGGTAATATCGTAGTCGTGGTCTTCTGCGACACTGGCGAGCGTTACCTGACGACGGATCTTTTCCAGGCCGAGGGTATCTGATCGGTGGCGATCCGATGAACACTGCTCTGACCGCGAAGCTCGATCGGATGCGCGCGACGTTTGCGCCGATGCGCAGCGTGATCGTGGCGTTTTCCGGCGGCGTCGATTCCACCTTCGTGCTGAAAGTCGCGCACGAGACGCTCGGTGATTCAGTGCTCGCGCTGACGACGACGTCGCCGACGATGCCCGACGAGGATCGCGACTCGGCGCTCGCGATGGCGCGACTGATTGGCGCGCGTCATCTGATCGTCGAGTCCAACGAGCTCGAGATTCCCGGCTACTCGGCCAATCCGCTCAACCGATGCTACCTGTGCAAGCACAACCTGTTCACGGTGTGCGAGGCGAAGGCCGCCGAGCTTGGAATCGACGAGATTGTCGACGGCCTCAATCTCGACGACCTGCACGACTACCGCCCGGGGATGCGGGCTGCCAGCGAGAAACGCGTGCGGCATCCTCTGGTCGAAGCCGAGATGACCAAGGCCGATGTGCGCGAGCTCTCGCGCGCGATGGGGTTGCCGACGTGGGATCGGCCCGCATCGCCGTGCCTGTCGTCGCGGTTTCCATACGGCACCGAGATTACGCCCGACGGACTCAGACAAGTTGCGGCAGGCGAGAAGCTGCTTCATTCGATGGGCTTTGCGATTGCGCGCGTGCGCTATCATGGCGAGGTCGCACGGCTCGAGCTCGAGCAGAGCGAAATCGCGCGTGTGTTCGAGCCTGCTCTTCGCGAAACTATCGATCGTGAGTTCAAAAAAATCGGCTTTCGATTCGTCGCGATCGATCTAAAGGGCTTTCGTTCCGGCTCGCTCAACGAAGGCCTGATTGCGGGTGCGGCAAAGCCGGCGGATGCAAGTCGCCCGCCGCGCAATCAAGCCTGAGCATTATGGCTGACCCGCTAGTCTTTGATTCAGAGCAGCGGCTGGACCTTCGAGCTTCCATTCTCGGGCGAAACAATCCGCGCGAACCTGCAAGCACTCTGACGACTGCCGCCCTGTGCTCGGTTGCCACCGCGCTCCTCTTCACGATTGGTGGAGCGGAACCGGATATGTGGATATGCGCGCTGTTCGCGCCCATGCCCATTCTCTTGATAGCACCGGAACTCCGCACCGAAACCGCGGCGGAGCTCGCATTCGCGTCCTTTCTGATCGGCAACCTGATCGCATGGGGTGGCGAGAGTTTCGCGGTGCCGCTGGTGACGATGCTCGCATCGCACATCGCAGGCGCAATCGTGTTTGCAGTCTTCGTGGTGTGCGCGGCCGAGGCGACGCGGCGATGGCCGGGGTGGCTGGCCGCGCTGGTCTTCCCGACCTTCGAAGTTGCCTTCTACTACACGCTCTCGCTGGAATCTCCGCACGGCACCTGGGGCAGCCCGGCCTATTCGCAAGTCGATTTTTTGCCGCTGCTGCAAACCGCGTCGTGGATCGGCATGTGCGGCGTGATGTTCATCATGTCGCTGTTGCCGTCGGGCCTGGCGGTGGCGTGGTATCGGCGTCGATGGAACTTGGGCAACTGGACGCAGGCCGCGAGCCTTGCACTCGGCCTTTTCGCAGTCGCTGTTTTCCTCGGCGAGATTCGCGTGCTTCTGACTCCCAAGACTCCGGCGGTGCGAGTCGCGATGATCGCCAGCGCGGGGATGATACCGGAGTCCGAGTCCAGCGAACCGATCGACGCCGCCGATATTCTGACGGTGTACGCAAAAATGGTGCATCAGGCAGCCGGAGCCGGCGCGCAAATCGTGGTCATGCCCGAAAAGATCATCGGAGTTGCCCCGAGCTACGAATGGGACGTTGTGCTCGGACTCCAGCGAGTCGCGCAGATGTCGCACGTTTGGCTGGTGGTGGGACTAAACCAGATTGGACGCTCGCCGAAGAGAAACATCGCCGTGGTATTCGATCCTGACGGCAAGCTCGTGGCGTCCTACGCCAAGCATCATCTGATCCCGAGTCTCGAATGGGATTATAAGGCGGGGTCCAAGCCGGCGATCTTCGATGCGCCATGGGGACGCACCGCGGTTCTGATTTCGCAGGACCTGGATTTTCCGGATACCGCGCGCCAGCTTGCGGCGAATGACGTGCGCGTGGTGGTCGCGCCCGCGTCGGATTGGCAGGGATCGGAAGTGATCCATCAGCGGATGTCCATGGTGCGCGGCGTCGAGTCGGGTTTCTCGCTCGCTCGCTCGGCCAGCGGCGGGATGCTTTCGGCAAGTGATTCCCGCGGCCGGCTGGTAGCAGCACGCGAGCCGGTGCATAGCCAAGACACGATGGTACTAGGCAACCTGCCGATCGGTACCGGTCGCACGCTGTATTCGCGCACGGACGATTGGTTCGGGCGTCTGTGCGTGATCTTCACGATCCTGCTGATGCTGCGGCTGGCCGTGGGTGTCTTGTACTCGGCGCAAATCCGCCGACGCGGTGCGGCAAAGCGAATCAAGCGTCCGGAAGGTGTCGTCTCAGTTGAGATGAACGGACCGCTACAGGACGTCGAGAAACCGGAAGAGCCAAACGATGAGATCTACCGCCCTCCCGTGCGCCCGCGCGAATAGCTAGCATCCCAGTGCCGTATAGTAGGACGAAATTTATTTCGTCGATGCTTAATTGACGGCGTTTTCTCTGGATGCTCACTTGACGGAATAAATTCCGTCCTACCATTCTGGGAAGCGCCGCCTTGATCCTGCTTCGGGAAACCTCTAAATGTGCGGCGCGCGGTTTTTTTTAATCCTGAAAAAAGAAAAAAGGAAATCGCTGATGTTGAAGTTTGAGGATATCGATCTCGATCGCATGGTCGAGGAAGTTCTGGCCGGAAAAGAAATCGCACGCGAAACTGCCGCGGCGATCCTGAATTGTCCCGATGAGCGGCTGGCCGATTTGCTCGCGGCGACGCGCACCGTGCGCGAGGCCGCATTCGGGCGCCGCGTGAAGATCTGCATGCTGCGCAACGCGCAGAGCGGCATCTGCCCCGAGGATTGCTCCTACTGCTCGCAATCGCGCATCTCGAAGGCCGAAATTCCCGTCTACAAGATGCAGAGCGTCGCCAAATTAATCGAGGGTGCGCGAATCGCGGTCGAGAGCGGCGCGCGCCGCTACTGCATGGTCTGCAGCATGCGCGGTCCGGCGCGGCAGGACGTCGAGCATCTCGGGGAGGCATGCGATCGAATCCGCGCCGAGCTGCCGGGGCTCGAGCTGTGCCTGTCGATCGGGCTGATGAATCGCGATCAGGCGGACGAGCTCAAGACGGCGGGCGCAGGATGGATCAATCACAACCTCAATACCAGCCGCCGCTTCTACCCGGAAATTTGCACGACGCACACCTACGACGATCGCGTCGAGACGATCGAGAACGTGCGCGCGGCGGGCCTGTCGACCTGCTCGGGCGGAATCATCGGGATGGGCGAGACGGACGACGACATTATCGATCTCGCGTACTCGACGCGGCGCCTCGCGATCGATTCGGTGCCGCTGAATTTTCTGCATCCGATAAAGGGCACGCCGCTCGAAGCGCAGCGCGCGCTCACGCCCGAGAAATGCTTGAAAGCCGCGTGCCTGTTCCGTCTGCTGAATCCGCGCAGCGAGGTTCGCGCGGCAGGAGGGCGCGAACTAAATGTCGGCGCGCGTCAGGCGGATTTGTTCAACGCGGTGAATTCGATTTTCGTCAACGGCTACCTGACCACCGCCGGATGGGACTGGTCGCAAACCCGCGAGCTGATCGAAAGGGCAGGGTACGAACCGGAGGTGGCGTAGCAGATTCTGTTGGACACAGGACTCAAAACCGGAACCGGCTTCGCGTGCGCGAAGCTGTCCGAGATCCTTCCTGCCGCTCGCGTTGCTCGCTTTGTCAGGATGACAAAAACCGCGACGCGATGATTGCTTCGACGATCGCAAGATCTGAACGCGTCGTGATCTTTATGTTCTCGGTCGAGGCTTCTACAACCTCGACGCGCGCGGCCGTTCGCTCGACCAGATCGGCGTCGTCAGTCGCGACGATTTTCTCGCTGACTGCGCGCTGATGGGCCGCGATCAGCAGGTCGCGCCGAAATGCTTGCGGAGTTTGTGCTTGCCATAGCCCCGCGCGCGCGACGGTCGCGCTGATCGCTCCGTCCGCGACGCGCTTCAATGTGTCCGCCACCGGAATCGCTGCGATCGCGCCGCCGGTCCGCGCCGCGGCGCTAAGGCATGCATCGAAAATCGCGGGCGTCGCCAGCGGGCGCGCCGCATCGTGCACGATCACCAGCTCGCTCTCTGCGCTGGTCAGTTCCAGCGCGATTCGAACTGAGTCCTGACGCTCGATTCCACCTGGCGTAATTTTGACCGGCACGACAAGCCCTGCAGCCGCGACTTCGGCGCGCGCTGCATTTTCGAATCCCGCTGGAACCGTGATCACAACCTCGTCAATCGAGCTCACCTGGCGAACTGTGACGAGCGAATAGAAGAGCATCGTGCGGCCGCCGACCTCCACGAACGCTTTGGGCACGGACGACCCGAGCCGCACGCCGCTGCCCGCCGCGACTATTATTGCCGATGCTTTCAATTCGACGCCGCTTTGTGCGCAGGCGCGGCACCTGCGGCCGTCGTGGCACCGACGTTCGCGATGAAGCTTGCGATCGTTCCGATTACCGCCGCGTCGACATGCCCCGGCGCCGAGTACTCGGCCGGCGTCGGTTTGCCCGCGCCCGCGATCAACAGATGGTTGAGTCCCGACAGCGTCTTGACCTGCACCTTGGCGTCGCCCTTGAGTCCGGCCTGCCAATCGCGGATATCTTCGTCGACGGCGTGGAAGTCACGCGAGCCGTGCAAAATCAGGATCGGCAGGTCGAGGCCGCGGGCGATTGCGACTTCGTCGCGCGCGTCAAGATCGTAGTAGTACGATGCGGGCTCGCCGAAAAAATTCTGCGCCGGCGGCATTTTGTGCGCCGAGAGTTCGTCAGCCTGCCGCTCGATTTCGACCAATTGTCCGGGCGATGCTTGTCCAAGAAATCGCGTCTGCTCGACAATCAGTTGCGGCAGCTTGCGGCCCGACGGCGCCAGCATCACGATTCCCGCAACTGGCGACGCTTTCTTCGCGATCTCCGGCGCCAGCATCGCGCCGAGGCTATGCCCGATGATGAAGATTCGGTCTTGCGCCACCTCGTGCCGTGCCCGCAGTAGCTGCACGGCGGCCACGCCGTCCTCGATAACCTCCGCGTCCACAGTGGTAACGGGAGGATCGAAAGTCTGGTATGCGTAGGTGCGCTTGTCGTATCGGAGCGCGACGATTCCGCGCGAGGCGAGGCCCTCCGCGATGTCGGCGAAAGGATGATTGGCGCCGACTGTCTCGTCGCGATCGTTCGGGCCCGATCCATGGATCAGGACGACCGCCGGAAACGGACCTTTGCCATTTGGAATCGTCAGCGTGCCCGACAACTTGAACGTGCCTATCGTCACCTCGTCGGTATGAAACTTTGTTCGATCCGCGTATGGAGGCGGGCTCGCGGGCAGCTTGAATAACACCGACGTAATCTCGCCGGTCGACGGGGCGACGACGATGATCGAATCAGCCGCCGAGCGATGGAACCTGAGTTTCACACTGATCTCGTCGTTGCCATTTGCATATTTCCGGTGCTCGAAAATTTTCCAGCCGAGCAGCGGACCCTCCTGGGCGTAAAGCTGATCCCATGAACCTTTCAGGCCGGGCGGCGACAATTCTTTCATCAGTGCGTTGAAATGCTGGGTCGCCGCGCTGAAGTTGCCGTCACGGACGGCGGAGAAGAAATGATCGACGACCGCGTCGTCGGGGTTGGCTGCGGCGACGCATCGAGCAGCTGGAAAAATCGCGAGCGCCAGAAAAATAGCGCCCAGCACAATTATTCGCTTCGGCATCCGTGCAGATTCTCAGAGTCGAGGCGCGTGTTCAACAAATCCGCGACGGCAACCAGGCGCCGCTTCAGCAACGAAACGCGGCGACAAAAAAAGAAAGGCCGGGAGAAAATCCCGGCCTCACTTGCAAACGATTAATGAACGCGCGTTTAGTTCGCGAAGATCATCTTCAGCTCTTCCATGATCTTTTCTTCCGGATGCGCCTTGGCGATCGACAATTCCTTGACGAGCAAGGATCGCGCCGTGTCGAGCATCTTGCGCTCGCCGAACGACAGTTCCTTGTCGCTCTTGAGCACCAGCAGATCGCGCAGCACCTTTGCAATTTCGAGTGGAGAACCAGTCTTGATTTTTTCCGTGTATTCGCGGTACCGGCGATTCCAGGTCTGCGTATCGACCTCAACCTTCCGCTGACGCAGGATACGGTAGATTTTTTCCACCATATCTTTGCCGATCACGCGGCGCAGTCCGACCGACTCGACGTTTTCCGTCGGAATCATGATGGTCATCTTTTCGGTGCCCAGAATCCGCAGCATGTAAAAACGTCGCTCGGTCCCGGAAATGACCCGCATCTGGATATCTTCGATTACGGCAACACCATGGGCGGGGTAAACAACCTTTTCACCCTTCTTAAACGGCAAACTCATCGTAATATTGGCATTCGAGAGCAGGCCATAGATTTCGGACAAGGGTTGATGACCGCGCAGTCATGGGTTCATCACCGTTCCGATCAGCCTTGAATGTGATTTTCAGTATGGCACAAAATTAGTTAATTTGTAACCCCAGTCTCAAAAAGAAACTGAGATTTCGTTCTGAATAGAACAATGTTCGGCAAGGAAGGCCGAATTAGTCAGTCGAGGCGCAGTTCCATGATGATTGCGTCCTCGCCCGGGCCATAGTAGTGTCGTCTCAAACGTCGTTCTTCAAACTCAAACTTGCGGTATAGCTGCCTGGCAGGCAGATTCGAGCGGCGAACTTCCAGCGTAACTACGTTAGTCCCGGTCGATTTAGCCTCGTTTATTGATTCTGTCATCAGTACGCTGCCTATTCCGAGCCGGCGCGACTCGGGATGCACTGCGATGTTCAGGATGTGGCATTCGTCGGCAATCAGCCATCGACAGAGAAAGCCGGCCGTCGCGCCCTTGCCGTTTTCGGGAATCGCCAGCATGATGCGCGAGAATGGCAGGGTCAGTTCGCGCTCGAATGAGGCCAGCGTCCACGGCGCGGGGAAGGCGAGCCGCTCGATCTCGATGATCCGGGGCAGGTCGCGAGCTGTGGCGTCCCGAATGTGGATCGCCATCTCAACCAAACTCAACTACACGTCGGTGTCGCGATTGTTGCCGGTTAAGGTCGCAACAATTTTTCAGGCGGCGCGCTGAAACTGCGCCGCATCCGCCTTGAAAACGACAACCTCGAGCACTTTTTCGCGCATCCGATGCTTAAACGCACCGACCGGCTTGCCGAACTCGATTCGCGTCGTGAAGTCGGCCGGGAACGACGACGAGACGTAGGAAAGCCGGCGGATCGTCTCACCGCGCACGCTCGCACTAATCGTAATCACGTTGTCGCCGAGCAGGATGTTGTAATCGTAGTCGGGCATCTCGTCGGGCAGATTCCAGAGACGCTTGAGCGAGGACGGCGGCAACATACGCGGCATCTCGAGCCGCACCAGGTACGCGTTCGAATATTCGGCGACCGTGTAGACGGTCCCGTAGCGGCGATCGCGCTCGGTTTTGTCTTCATGCATCGTGCCTTCGAAACCGTCGAAGGCGACTTTGCGCTCTGTAGGACGACCCTTGCCGCCGGCACTCACGAGAATCGATCCTAACGGCGCGAGCGCGAGCCCATACCAGCATCCGCGATACGTCAGCTCGCTCGCAGGCTTGGCGTGAATCACGCCCTCGCGCAAGCGCCACGCGGCCTCGGCCGCTGCGATCAATACGCCGAGCATGATCCATCCGCCAGTGCTTTGGGAAAACAGCCGGTCGCCAAGCACTGCGACCGCGAACGCCGTCAGAAGAGCGGGATAGAGAATCAGATTGAAAATCATGTTGAGCGCAGTCGAGCGCTGTCTCGAAAATCCTGCGGTGGTGCCGACCGCATGCTCGAGTTGCGCCTTTACGCCGTCGGGCATCGCGCCGAGCACCGGCTCGCCGAGGCGAAACGCGACCATTACGGGCCCCGGCGCGGTGCGAATCGGCGACGCGTCAACCGAGGCGAGCACAGCATCGAAATCAGCTTCGAGCTCGCCGGGGAAATGCTTCTCGCCAACCGGGCCGGGCAATGCACCGATGTCTTTCGGCAGATGCATCATCGCGAGCCCCGCCGCCGCGACCGGCGCTGCGGGAGCTGGCGCGGCTGCGGCAGGAGCCGCCGCAGGCTTTGGCGCCGCTGCCGGAGCTGCCGCAGGCTTGGCCGCGGCTGGTGCGCCATTCGTGGCAGCTTCCGCGCCGCCTGCGGCGGGCGCTGGCGCTCCGCCCTCTTTGCGAAAGCGCGACGGCGCGTCATCTGGAAAGGTGGTCTCGGGATGCAACTCGCGAGCGCGCGCGAGCAACACGCCTTCGCTCTCGAGATTGGCGGGATCGGGAATGCAGCAATCTACGGGGCATACCGCGGCGCACGCTTCATGGTCGTGGAAGCCGACGCACTCGGTGCACTTCGACGGCACGATGTAATAAATATCCTGCGCAATCGCGGCGCCGGGCGTGCCATTAAGCTCCCACGGCACTCCGCCCGCATAAATCGCGGTGTTCGGACACTCGGGCTCGCACGCACCGCAGTTGATACATTCACTCGTGATCGTAGTCGCCATCTCGTAACCGGACCTCGCTAAATGATGTTTTTTTCAGGAAAGCGCACCGCGCTTCATCGATTTGATCAACGTTGTTTGACCGACGCTGAACGATAACTGCTGAAAGTTTTGTCTGTCAATCACGCTCAATTCAATTCAGCTAATAGTCTAGCGCGCGCGATGTTCCGAACAGAAGTCGGTCCCGTGCAGTTCTATCGCCTTGCGTTCGTAAACGGGTTTTGTAACTATTGGCGAGATTACTCGTCCCGCCCTGCCTTTTCTGATCCGTATTGATTGTGTAGCGGGACCGGCTGTTTGACCTGAACCACTGGAGGATAGAGTTCGCATGAAAACAACCCTGAAGGTACTTGGTGTCGTGGCCGTGACTGCGCTCGTTGCCGCATGCGGTCCTGATATGAAGACGATCAACAACGCGACTGACCGCGCGCAGGCGGACGCGACCAAGGCGGAAGCCTCGGCGAACGCGGCGGAAGCTTCGGCCAATCAGGCTGCGCAGGCGGCTGCACAGTCCGACGCAGCGGCCAGCCAGGCAGAAGATGCAGTTCGTCGTGCGAACGACGCAGTATCGCGCCTCGAAGCAGCTTTCTCGACGTCAGTTACGAAGTAACCGGCTCTACCCGGTTAGACAGCTAGTAAGTTAAAGCGGTGGCGGAAGGAGCAAAGCTCCATTTCGCCACCGCTTAGTCTTGTCTTGTGGTCGCGCGCCGCTAATCTTTCGGAATCGGCACTCGCTGGGCGGTATCGACCACCATCTTCCAGTTCGCGACCCAATCTTTTTTCTGCGCATCGTAGTGCATCGTCCTTGACGACTTTGTATGTGCCGGTCACCTCGAATGGACCCACGCAGGCATGACATGCGTTGTTCGCCCAAACCCCGAAGCTGAACTCCAGGTCGTTGTCCTTAAACCCATTGCCAAGCGCACCATTCCAAACAGTCTCGTCTCGATGTAACTGCTTCGAATCGGTCACCGCATCTACAATCGTGACGTGTCGCAACTGGTTGTGATCGAGTACAAAGACGTTGTCGTCGATACCTTCGCCGTCTCCCCAAGTGCGATGCAATGGCAGATTGAGAAATAGCGCGGTCTCGTAATGATCCTTGCCCTGACCTGTCACCAACGCTTTGGACGAGAAGACCTCGGGCTTTTCGAAATGATTCTCGATGCTCGTTTCCTGGAGAAACAGCCGCTGATACTTGTCGTCGCCGATTTTCTTCCAGACAGCCAAGCGATCGACGCCTTCATTTGCGGCATGAATCGTCGCGAGAAACTCTACGTCAGTCGTGGAATTGGGGGTAGGACCGATAGGCACTGAATACTTCAGCTCCGTCGGGTACTGATGATTTTCGTCGGGCGGGATAGCGGCGAGAATCTCCGCCTTGCTGTAGATGTGCGCGTCCGGCGCGGCTGTGCCAGCTACGAACGAATCGAGATCCTGGCTCGCGCCGTGGTCCACGGTTGCCGGATCGTCAATATCGAGGTTCTCGTCTATTTGCTTATCTTCGATAGCGGCGCTCGCATCCACCTTGCTGCCGTTGAGCGCGGCTGCGGCTTCGCTCTTGACGATCTCGCTCTTATCGTTGAGCGCGAGCTTCAGCGCATGCTTGGCGTCGTCCGGCAACGGTTTGATTCGGCCGAGCGCCTGGACGGCCCACGCGCGCTGATAGAGATGCGTGCTCTTTAACGCTGCGATCAGTGCGGGCACTGAAGATTTGCCGAGCTTGCCGAGTGTTTCGCTCGCTGCGTCCCGCACTGGCTCGGAATCGTTGTTTAAGCCTTCCACCAACGCGGAATTCGCGCCTGGATTGTTGGATCCCAATCCGCCCAGCGCGGTGACAGCGGCGATTCGTACTTCGTCGACCTTGTCGGTGCTCATGACGTGCACCAATTCCGGAATCGAGTCAGCACCGTCAATATGGACTAGCGCCGTAACCTGGGCTGCACGCTCCGAAGCCTTGTTGTCGCTGTCGTCGGTATCGGTATCCGTGGCGATAAGATTTATCAATGCAGGAACGGCGGGCCGCGCGTAGCTCCCCATCTCGTCGAGCGCCTGTACTGCGTTTTGTCTTGGAGCGGGGTCGTCGGAATTGGGGTCCAGCATTTGCGTCAATACCGGCAGGAGACCGTCGTGACTCGGGTCGATGTTCGCCAGCGCCAGGGCTGCCTGTTGCGCGGTCTCTTGGTCAGTACTCTTTAGAGCGTCCGCCAGCTTGGGTACAGCGTCTTTGGCAGCGGGCCCGCATACTCCTAAAACTGCCATAGCCTTGAGGCGTACTCCGTTATCGGGATCCTTGAGGCTCCGCATTGCATCGGGAATAGCCACGCAGGCAGCCGGTCCCATCGCCGACAGATCGAAGAGGACGCTAAATCGTGTCGGACCGTCCCGATCACGCAGCAAGGGCAGCAGGTAAGGAATCGCGACTTTGGCCGACGGTCCCATATTGCAGAGATTGTTAAGAATCTGCGGAAGCTTATCCCGGTCGACGCTGTTGAAGGTCTTCGCGATATCGAGGATCAAATCGCCAGGAGGAGGACCTTTCCAGTCCGTCCACGGAGGGGGCATCTTTGCCAAATCATCGATGTAAGAACTGCAGTAAGAGGGTCCGTTCACCGCAAGAATAGTGGACAGAGTTACCGCGCTCGCGCCCCGAACCTTCGGATTCGGATCGTTGAGGCTATGCTGCAACAAGGGCACAATCTTGACCGCAAATGCCTGGTTGCCGTTCGCTTCAATTGTCTCTTCGATCCTGTGGGGAACGTCATCATGGGTGTTGCCCAAGGCACCGATTAACACCGGCCATGCTTCCGGCGAAACACGCGCGATCACAATCAATGCATCGACCGCGCCCCTTCTGACCGCTTCATCGTGATCATCCAGCGCGCGGCTCAAATCCGGGATCGCCGGCGCTCCCGCATTCCCGAGCGCAGTGACCAGGTCTCCGGCGAAACGCCACTGCTCGCGGACAGCGTCGGAGACGGTATCGTTGCTCGGTTTGCTTTCGAGTCCTCTGAGGGAATTCAGCAGAGGTGGGACAACAGCTTGCGGCAATGGCTTGATAGCGGCCGCTGCTTTAGCTGCTTTCTCGCGATCGGCGAGGTTTGTGCTTTGCAGGCCCTTAATGATTTCGGCTGCGCTCGGCTGAGACTTCGATTGAGCATCGTGCGCCTGTGCGGGTACGGAAGGCGGTTTCGATAGAGCAATGAGGAAAAGTAGGACAGTGAGATAGATTGCGGCTGGATTCTTCACGATGTCAGGATGACGACCTCACGAGATGACTAAATGTTTACCGCGCAACTCGGATTCATTGCATGATGTACGCGCGCGAGGGCCAAAGGATACGGCACGTGCATTCGGAACCCGGAAATTCGGTCCCTCACCCGCCGCGCGCGGACGCGCGTCGGCGGGGCTTCCCCCACGAACGGGCGAGGCAATTCAGAAAGGATTCACGCCCGAGGAGCGCCTAATCCACCAACCCCCTTCTAACGGGGACGAAGTCCCGCATCTTTTTTCCTAATACTGGGTGCAGGGGTCACCCCTGCCCAAGGAAGCGTGAAACCCACGGTGGGTTTCACATTGAAATCAAGTTCTTTTCTCTCTGCTCCGCTAGACGATCACTTTGGCGGCGCGCAGCTCATCTATCTGGCTCCGTTCGATTCCGGCTTCGCGCAGAATTTCGTCAGTATGCTCACCGAGCTTGGGCGGGACATGCCACATCTTCATCGGAGTTTCCGAGAAGCGTGCGCCGGGACTCACCGTGCGCACCTGGCCTGCGCTTGGATGATCGTAAACCGAGAAGCTTTCGTTCTCGACGATTTCCGGATCCTTCAGCAGAGTTTCGTAGTCGTGGACCGGGCCGCACGGAATGTCGGCAGCCTCGAGCACCGGGAGCCATTCGGCGGTGTTCTTTTCGGGGAAGAGCTTTGCAAGGCCGCGCATGAAATTGCGTCCGCGCTCGGCGCGATCCGTCGTATCAGGCCAAAATTCGGGATGCCCGACCGCCTCGGCCAGCCGCTTTGATTGCGCTTCGGTGAACGGCGCGATCGTGAGCCATCCGTCCTTCGTCTTGAAAGGATCGAGCGTCGTGCTCTTGGGCGCGAGATGCTTGAACTCGTCTTCCGGCAGCAGCGTGTAGCCGTAAATCGAATCGTTGGCGGTGAACGCCATCATCGCCTCGAGCATCGGAACCTTGATGTACTGGCCGACGCCGCGGGCGCGCGCCGCATGCAATGCGCTCACGACGGCAAGCGCCGCGGTCATCCCGCTGACTTTATCCGCCAGCGCCATCTTGACCGCTGTGGGCTGACCGGCCTTGAGGCCCTGAATGTACGCCATGCCGGAATAGCCCTGGATGACGGGATCGTAGGCGGGAAAATTCGCGAGGCGGCCCTTGGGCGGGAAGCCGCATATCGAGCAATAGACGACCTTGGGATTCGCGCGGCGAATGTCGGCGTAGCCGATGCCGAGGCGGTCGGCGACGCCGGGGCGATTGTTCTCGACCAGAGCGTCGGCCTTCACTGCGAGGCGGCGGACGAGGTCGCGGCCGTGCTCCTTTTTGATATCGATCACGATGCTGCGCTTGTTGCGGTTGAAGTTCAGGAAGGCCGCGGTGAGGCCGCCGCGCTGCGGGCCGACGTTGCGGCGCATCGAGTCGCCTTCGGGCGGTTCGATCTTGATGACGTCGGCGCCAAGGTCGCCGAGCAACTGTGTGCAGAACGGCCCCGAAATTACGGCAGTCAGATCGAGGACGCGAAAACCAACCAGCGGTCCATCAGCCATAACGAAAATCCTTCAAGCGCGCGCGTTTGTGCGTAAAAGATACTAGCCGCGATAGAGCGGGGAGTCACGAACCGCGGGTGTGTCGGCGCGAAGCCTGCTTAGCCCGCGCGGGAGGGCGGCGTCAAGGTGAATGTTTTTGCGCAGGAGCAGAATTTCGAATTCCAGGAACCTAACCCCCGGCCCCTTCCCTCGAGGGAAGGGGAGCAATCGCGCGGAAAATCAATTGGCGGGAGGCTTCGGGACGCTCATGCCGAAGGCTACTTTCAGGTCGTCGCCGTTGAACGGGTAGACGTGGACCATCCAGCCGAATGCCTGTTTGAGCAGGTGGCCGCCGGCGGCTTCGCAGGTCGAGGCGTCGGCGATTTTGCCGGTGAAGCCGAAGCGTCCGTCGGCCAGGAAACCTAACTGTTGATTGATTGCGGGCGCGGACGGACTCGACGACACCGGTAGCATGCCGGGCTCGTCGATACGCGACGCGCCTACGTCGCCGCGCAGGACGTCGTTGAGCGTGATGCCGTTGGGCAGGCAGATGTTGGTGTGAGCATGCCAGTGCGCGACGCTCAACGGGATGAGCGCGTCGAGCTCGTCGGGCGTGGCGTCGGCGGGCGCGCTATACATTGCGCCGATCAGGACGTAGTCGCCGCCGGAATTTTTGACGTAGAGCAGCGAGCCGGGAAATCTTGGATCGAAATGACCCATATATTCCTGTTGCGCGGCGGCGTAGTCGGTAAAATGGTAAACCTCCTGCGGAACTGTCGGCAGAAAAATCTGGTAGCCCTCGGCCAACGCCACGCGCGAGTCGCGGTACTTGGCGAGCCCGCGGCGCAGCGTGTCAATCACGTCATGCGCGCGTTCGACGTCCTGCGGCGTTTGCGGACGCGACCGCGTCACCGTCATGTGCGGACCCGTGCACATCTGAATGCCCATCGAGTTGGGCGCATTGTCGCCATCGAGATCGCCCAGATCGTGCGCGAACGCAGGTGCACTAATCGAAAGAGCGAGTGCGGCGGTTAGAAGTGCGAGCCTGTTCATGTCGCTTCACCCTCCCTTTAAACGCGCGTGTTTCAATGCCGGCAGTTCGCGCCGCACGCGCTCCTGGTATTCGAGATCGATTGGCGCGACGACGACACCTTCCTGATCTGCGGCGCGCGCGAGCACGCGTCCCCACGGATCGACGATCATCGAATTGCCGTAATCGCTGTAGCCGTAGATGTTCGGACCGAACTGCGCGGGCGCGATCACGTACGCCTGATTCTCGATCGCGCGGGCGCGAATCAGCGTCTCCCAATGCGCTTCGCCGGTGGGAAATGTGAACGCGCTAGGCACCGAGATAATTTGCGCGCCGGCAAAAGTCAGTCGGCGATAGAGTTCCGGGAAGCGCAGGTCGTAGCAGATGCTAAGCCCGATCGCGCCGAGCGGAGTTGCGGCGGTGACGACGTCAGCGCCGGCCAGCTTCGCATCGGATTCGCGCACCGTCACGCGACCAGGAAGATCGACGTCGAAGAGGTGAATCTTGCGATACACCGCGATCTGATTGCCGTCAGGGCCGATCAGCGCGGACGTGTTGTAGCATCGCGAGTCGCCGGCCACACGCTCGGTGATCGATCCAGCGACGAGGTGGACTTGCAGCTCGCGCGCCAGCCGCGACATCAACATCAGCGATTCACCGTCGAGCGTCTCCGCCGCAGCCGCCTGATCGTTACGCTTGCCGCGCCAGTTGAAAACCTCGGGCAGCGCGACCAGGTTCGCGCCTCGAGCCGCACCGACGCGGACGAGCCGTTCGGCGCGCTCGAGGTTCGCCGCCTTGTCGGGGCCGGCGTTCATCTGGATTGCGGCTGCGAGGTAGGTCATTGCCAAGTTTCCATTCGGGGCGAGATTTCCATTCGGCATTATTGCGCGACGGTCCGCGCGTTAGTAGCGAGGCGTCGACGGGTCCGCATCCTCCGACCATGCATCGATACCGCCCGACAGATTCAGCACGTGCTCGAAACCCATCCGCGCCAGGTACATCGCGACTTGCGCACTGCGGACGCCGTGATGGCATACGACGACGGTCTCGCGGTCGGGATCGAGCTCAGTCAGGCGCGACGGGATGTCGCCCATCGGGATATGAGTCGCGCCGGGAAATGGCGCCAGGAAAATTTCGAAGGCCTCGCGCACGTCGAGGACGAAGACGCTCTCGCCTCGATCGAGACGGGCCTTGAGCGCGGTCGGTTCGATTGCGCCGATGTCAGGCATCGGGGGAACCTAACCCCTAACCCCTTCCCATAGTGGGAAGGGGGACCGGACCGAAAGGGCGCGGCGGGCTACTGTTTGATGTCGTTTGAAAACAGCTCGACCTTCGAGAACACCGGCAACTCGGTGCATGAAATCGAAAATCCGAATGTGTCGCTCTGGCCCGGCATGATCGGGTCGTAGTGCGGTTTCTCGTTCAGAATTTTCTGGATGTACGGATCATCCGAGAGGCTCTCGGCATGGTGATTGTACAGACTCTCGCCGTGAAGGATTTTGCCGTTCTTGTCCTCGAACGCAAAGTGCAGGCGGACATAGTTGATCGGCTTGTCGCTGGTGTTGGTGATTTTCCCCCCGACCACGAGGTTCGGCGGCATGCAGCACGAATGCATAATCACGTCGCGCGTGACTACAACCTGGAGCTGATCGTTAGGCACGACCTGCGTCTTGGGATGATCATAGCGCCGGTGCATGTCCGCTTCCGCCGCGGCGTCCTCGCTGTTCTTGATGTTGACGAGTGTACCGGCAAAGGTGGTGCTGGCCGCAGCGAACGCTAGAAAAATCGCGAGTGTAATTAGTTTTTTCATGATCGCCGACTCCCATCGCCGATCTTGGTGCGGGGCTTCACGAATGTCAATCTGCTAAGTGGATGACGACCGCTGAACACCTGCAGCTTATGGCCGAGGCAATAGCCGAAGCCCGTCGGGCAGAAGCGGAGGGCGAAGTCCCGGTCGGCGCGGTCGCGGTGGTGGACGGGCAAATCGTCGGGGCGGGGCACAACCAGCCTATCGGACTCCACGATCCGACGGCGCACGCAGAAATCCTGGCGATTCGTGCGGCTGCATCGACGCTCAAAACCTACCGGCTCACGACGCTGTCGCTATACGTCACGCTCGAGCCGTGCGTAATGTGCGTCGGTGCGATGCTGAATGCGCGAATCGCGCGAGTCGTTTACGGTGCGCGCGACGACAAGGCAGGTGCGCTCGGCTCGGTGTACGATATCGGTCGAGACGGCAGATTGAACCATCGATTCGAAGTGATCGGCGGTGTGATGGAGTCCGAGTGCGCGGAGCTGATGCGCGAATTTTTTCGCGCGCGTCGCGGCGGGGAATGAGAGAGGAGGGGCGGGGATGGGCAACTTCAGATTTTATCGGCGCGTGTCGATCTTTCCGGGACTGTCGGTCAACCTTTCGAAGTCGGGGCCGAGCCTGACGGTTGGAATGCGCGGCGCGCACGTCACTGTCGGCAGCAAGGGAATTCGCAAGACGGTCGGAATCCCCGGCACCGGCATCTACTATACCTCGCACAGCGGATACCATTCGGGGGCGCATTCGGCGCACGTCGAGCAGCCGATTTCGGATAGTCAGCAGACGACAGCGCACGGGATCGCGCAGATGATCATGTTGATGTGCATCATCGGCGCCGTGGCGCTCGCGATCGCGATTGTCGGTTCGGTCGCCGCTCCCAAGTAGTGCGAGGGGTCAGAGTAAATTCGGGCTGAGCGTCGATGTGCTCGCCGTCGTAGTCGGGCTGATCCTGAGCAGGAGCGTGCCCTTCTCGAACTCGGCGCCGCCCAGAGCCAGGGTGCTGCCATTCTGAAGATTCAGATCGACGGTCATCGTCGCGCGTCCGCCCTCGAACAGGACGACCTCCATCCTGATCATGCCGCCCTCAATCGCCAGCGGCTGGACGTGCAGGACTTTGCCGCCCGGCAATGCGAACACGATCATTTTGCCGGATACCGTTCGCCCGCTCGTGTGATTGAACGAACCGGACGCCTGATCTGCCACCATCGGCCGAATCGACTCGTACGTCGACTTCCTTGGCTGGCCCGGCGACGCTCGGCGCAGCGGGTGACTTGCTGGCTACGGTCGCAGGCAAGGTTCGGGCGATATTGACGCTGCCCAGGCGGACGATTCCGGTGTGAAGAGCGATCGCGATCATCGCGACGGCGGCGATTTTCGCGATTACGTTCAGGACCGATTTGGTGAATCCCTCGAGTGACGGGGTGGTCGCGATGGCCCTGAGTTCGCGGCCGATCTTCGAATAATCGGATAGTTCCCCGGTACAGGTGGTGCATCCCACGAGATGATGCGCGACCTGCTGCAAGTCTCGTGGCTCGAGTTCGCCGTCGCCGGCAGCGCCGAGCATCAGACCAATTTCACTACATTCAGGCATCTGACCGTATGCGGTCGCCCAGTCCAATAGACGTGCTCAGTGCTTCGAAATTCAACAGTAGTCAGGGCGAAAAAGCTAGAGCGTCAGGCCGCCGTCGACGACCAATTCCGCGCCCGTGAGGTATTGCGCCTCGTCGGAGGCGAGAAACAGCGCAGCATGCGCCGCGTCCCACGCGGTACCTTGCCTCCCTGATGCGCGGGCTGGTTCTGTCGGCGTCCGTCAGCGTGTTACATTTTGAGCAATGAATGTTTCGGATTCGATTGTTATCGATTGCGACTCGCATGTGATGGAGCCGCCTGATCTCTGGGAGAAGTACCTCGAGCCGAAGTTTCGCGATCGCGCTATTCGGATCGACAAGGATCCGGTCGACGGGCTCGAGGTTTTGATGGTCGACAATCAGCCGCTCCTGAAGGGGATGCTCGCGGGATTGGGCGGCGCCAATCAGCCGCGCCAGGAACTTTTCGTACCGGGCAGGCTCGGTTACCTCGACGGATGCCCGCCTGCAAGTTATCTCCCGGCCGCTCGGGTCAAACTGCTCGACGAATGGGGCGTGAACGCAGGCGTGCTGTTTCCTACCGTCGGAATTCTTTGGGACGTCGCGGATCACGAGCTCGCTGCCGCCTACGCGCGCGCCTACAACAATTGGATCAACGATTTCGCGAGCACTGTCCGCAGCCGCGTGATTCCGATCGCGCATATCGCGTTGCAGGACGTGGAGTCGGCGATGGTCGAGCTCAAGCGATGTATCAAGCTGGGCTTCAAGGGGATTTTCCTCGCGCCGGAAAACGTCGGCGGACGGCGCTTCTCGCATCCTGATTTCGATCCGATTTGGCGCGAGTGCGAGGAAGCCGGCATCCCCGCATGCCTGCATGTGATCGTGCGCTTCAACCGCGCGCCGGGAATCATCGGACAGTTCTACCAGCCCGGCGAGTTTCGCACCGTGTTCGGATTCGCACTCGGCGGATTCGCGCAGGTCGTGCCGGCTGCGATGACGATGGTGGCCGACGGCTTGTTCGATCGCTTCCCGCGCCTCAAGGTTTTGTGCGTCGAGGCGGGATGCGGTTGGGCACCCTACATCATGGACCGCATGGATCAGAAGTATGAGCTGCTAGGCTGGACCTATCCGACCAAGTTGAAGCCGTCGGACTACTTCCGACGCAACATTTGGGTGGTCGCGGAGCCCGAGGAGCGCACTATCGGCGCGGTGATGGATCTGCTGGGCGAGGATCGCGTGCTATGGGGATCGGATTTTCCGCACGTCGATTCGAACCTCGAAGCGCCGCACCTGATTCGAAATTCAATCTCGAATTTGAGTGAAGCGCGGCAGCGCAAACTGCTCGGAGAGAACGCGCGAATCGTATTCCCGGCGTAGCTCAGCATCAAGCTTCGAATACATATGATACCTTCAGAGGGGTGGTGAGGACGGATGCCGAGTGACAAGGCCAAGCTGAACAAGGCGCTGATGGCGACCTGCGTCGCGTGCAACAAACCGATATCAACCGAGAGCGCAGTCTCGCTGACAGGCCTCGAAGATGGGCACCAGAAGCAGTACACGGTGTGCAACGCATGCGCGAATGGCGGATGGCGTCCGCCGGGCTTCGTCGGGATGCTGTCGTTCCGCCGCGAGTAGCGAGCAGCCGCGGTCACAGCAGAGAAGCTTGAACAGGAGCCGCGACTTTCGATTCTGAGGCTGAGAGCTTTTCGATTCTGTGCTTCACCTCGTCGCTACACGCGGAAAAAAAATCTTTCCATTCCGATTCGCTTTTCAATTCATGGGCGGCGCGTTTCGGAACTTCGAGAATTACGGCTTTTTTGTTTTGTTTGATCAGGCGCAACACGTTCATTAATGTTCCGGCGCTTTCGCCGTCCCAGATCATAAGGCCGAACGAGGCTTCCTGGGCCATCTGAATGTCTTTGGTTGCGTAAAACTCAAAATCGCGACGGCTTGAACTGACCGCCATTTGTCTGTTCGGCCAATTGCCGACGTTGTTGCGGCAACGGGTGCCGGAACAGAAAACTTCGACATCGCGATAGCACTTTTCATGCAGATATTGCTGGACCGATTTGTCGACGCCCGGCGCGTCGCCAATCACGATCGGCAAATGCTTCGCGAGTACCTCATCGAGCCGTTGATGGACTTCCGGACTCAGCTTCGAGATCTTTCGGGAGCCGCCTATAAATACTTTCATCATCGCAGAAGGCGAGTTCGCGTTAACGCTAGCGCCAGCACGTCCTTCGCGCCACCGCGATCGTACAAGAGGCTGTTGACTGAGTTCAACGTAGCTCCTGATCTGTATAGGTCATCGAATAGCAAAACTGTCTTGCCGTTCGTTACGGAACGATCGATCTCAAACGCGCCGTCAAGCAGACGCGAGCGTTCCTCGAAATCAAAGACGTTCTTCAACTGCGACGTTTCGCGAACCTTCCAGACACAATCCTCGAAGACCGGAATACCGATTCGTGCTCCAATTGCGTGGGCGATCAGGATGACTGGTTGTTCTTTGCGTTGAGACGACGGCGGCACTGGGACGATCAAATCCACCTTCGGCAAATAAGATTCGGCGAAGGTACCGACGACCTCAGCGATCTCGGAAACGACACTTTTATCTCCTCGAAACTTGAGTCGGTAGAGAAGCTCGCCAAGTCCCGGAACGTTTGCTCGCGAACTGCGGATGTCCATATCCGTCGCGCCCGGCTAACCCACTACTCGTGGTGTGCACGTCGAGCGTGAATCCATTGCTCCAGCGGCCCGGAATCCTGGTCGGATTAATTTCCACCATCGGAGTTCGGACACCCCCACGTCCGTACTCAGCGCGAAAATCTCAGTCGGCGATCGCTCAGACCTTGTACAGGCGTTTCGCTTCGGTGCGGAGCTCGGATCTGAAGTCTGGATGCGCGATTGATACCAGCTCGTCGATTCGCTGGCGGATCGATTTGCCCTTGAGATTCGCGATGCCGTATTCGGTCACCACGTGATGCACGAAGCCGCGCGGCGACGTCACCACGCTGCCCGCGTCGAGCATCGGCACGATCCGCGAGATTCGCTTGCCCTGCACGATAGAGCTCGACGGCACTACGATTACGGTTTTGCCGCCCGCCAGGCATGCGGCGACGACGAACGCCGTCTGGCCGCCGGTGCCGGTGTACATCAGTGGTCCGATCGATTCGCCGTTGGTCTGCCCCGTGAGATCAACCGCCATCGCGTTGTTAACCGAGATGAGTCCATCTTCCTGCGCGACGAGACGGATGTCGTCGGTGGTGTTGAAGTCGTAGAGCGCGAACGCGGGATTGCCGTCGATGAAATCCAGCTCTTCGCGCGGCGTCAACGGCGCGAAGCCCGCGCCGACCACCAATCCCGGGAACAGTTTCTTGTGCTTCCCGGTCAGCACGCCCGCTTCAACCAGCGGCGCGGTGTGGAGCGGAATGATTTCGGTCTGCATCCCGAGCTCATGATGATTGAGCAGATGCTTGCAGAGCATCCCGGACATCGAGCCGACGCCGATTTGGATCGTCGCGCGGTCGGGGATCAGCTCCTTGGCGACCGTCGCGCAGACCGTCGCGATATTTCGCGCTTCCTCTTCGCCGGGCTGCGGCAGATTGATCTCCGGCAGCTCGACCGTTCGCTCGACGAAATAATTTATTTCCGAAATGTGAATCGAGTTGTCGCCGCCGACGCGAATCGATTTTTTATCGATCTCCGCGATCACCAGATTTGCATTGCGCGCGAGCAGCTTCGACATGATTTGCGCTTCGCCGAAGTTGCAGTAGCCATGCTCGTCGGGCGGCGACACGGTCATCAGAAATACGTTGAAATCGTCGAGCGCGGGCGGCAGATGCCCGGCGCGGTAGTACTGAATGGGAGTGAAGTCCGCGGCACCGCGATGGTAAATCGCGCGGTCATACGGCGACAGATACATCGACTCGAGGCGGAAGCGCTCGCCCAGCCCCGGCAAATCCCAGTTCATCACGGCGGCGCCGTGATTGACGACGACGTTTTCCAATTCCATCAGGCGCCCCGCGAGCGCGGGGCAAAGCTCGAACGGTGTCTGCTGCGCGATCGAAAGACAGACGCGGTCGCCCGATTTGATATGCGAGACGGCCTCATCCGCCGCGACCAGCCGCGCGCCCAACTGCGCGCGCCAATCGTGCTCTGATTTTTGGCCGCGATGCTGACTCGGTGCGGTGGCCATCTCAGGCGGCAGCGGCGAGCGTCGGTGTTGATTCCCATCTCGCGCATGAACGCGGACGTGCGATCGTTCAGCAGTCCCACTTTTTGCATGTTGCTGACGACCGTCTGATGCATCTCGCGGCGGAACAGTTTACGGAACAGCGCGTACTCGCTGCCGAGCGCGATTTCCTTGCGCGCCTGGCGAACAGCTTCGATATCGGCCGCGCTCATTCCCATCGATTCGTAAGCTTCGCGCGGGAACTGCCCGGTCATCACGAGCACGAGAGCCTCGCGCGTGAAATCTTCGAGCTCGTGCAAGTCGCCGGCGCTGAGGCCGCGAATCTCGTCCGGCAGGCTGAGAATTGAGAATCCCATGTGCCGCGATTCGTCGGCGAGGATTCGTTTGCAGATTCCGCGCAGCAGCGGATCCTTGGCCGTTTCCATCAACATCCGGAACAGCGACACGGCGAACGTCTCGGCCAGAAGTTGCAAGCCGACCGTTTTGATAAACCATTTGCCGTTGCCGAGAATGTAGTCGAAGAGCTTCTTGATATTTCCAGTCATCGGATAAATTTTGCCGTCGCACTTCTCGAGCAGGTAACGGCTGAGCACTTCGGCGTGACGCGCTTCGTCGACGACCTGCGTCGCCTGGAAAAACTTCGCGTCGTTGCCCGGCACCATGTCGACCAGTTGGCTGCACGCGAGCATCGCGCCTTCCTCGCCGTGGAGCAGTTGCGAGAGCCGCCAGCATGAAAATTCCACGTTGAGGCGCTGGAACTCGCGCGGCTCGAGCCGATCGAGCGTGGGAGTGCCGTGGCCATCGACCAGTTCGTCGGCAAAGATACCGCGCTCGAGGTCGACGTTGGAGGTCCAGTCGACGTCGGTGGACGCGTTCCACTGATCGCGTTTGGCATTCTCGTAGAGCCGGCGCAAATCGGGAGCCTCGACTGCGTAGTGGCGTTGGAAGGTGACGTCGAATGAAGTCGGGATTCGGTGGGCAATCGAATTCGATGGCATAAAAAAACGGCTCCTCGGCTCGCTCGAGAATCTAATCAACGCTAGCAAATTCCAGTATGATCGGAAAATCGGCTACGACGCAGTCAATCACGCCGGCTTTAGCTTGACTGCGAAGGGGCAAACATCGATGCTCGTCTGTCGCGGAGAGGTTCGGGAGTTTGGTTTAACCGGCCTGACTCGAAATCAGGTGAGCCTAACGGCTCCGGGGGTTCGAATCCCTCCCTCTCCGCCACACAGTTTGTAGTGTCTACATACTATCGGGAGAAGGCGGCCAATCCGCGCGTGGACGGCCGATTCGCCCCGGTCGTGGCACCGGAGAGAGCGACCAATCTTCATAAATCGCCGATTCAGCGCGATCCCTCTCTGTTTAGAAAAGATTCGGTGCCACGAGCCGTGCCCTCGTAGTTGCGCCCTTGACGCTTGGCCCGTCGCCAGGATCGATTGGGTTCTTGGAGGTCAGAAGAGAGAATGAGAAGGGTGGCCGTTTCTAATCCGCCAGGAGCCGCTGCTGTGCGTCCCATTCGATCGGCACGCCGGCCTGCGTCTTCAGACGCTCGGCCGAGAGGCAGACTCCTTGGCGCCCGGCGCAGATGGATTGGACGATCGATGGAGCGTATTCCGCGTCGTTCTCGAAGGAGTGAGTCGCCGTGAACCTGACGGCTCCCGGAGTATCGCGTCGCCAGATGTATGCCGACCCGTAGACTTGCGGATGGAGCGTGCCGACCGAGCAGAAGGCGCGCCACAGCGGGATGCCCGCCGCAACGATTCGCCGGCACATCTCGTCGCCGAACTCGCGCATATGCGTCAGATGACGCCCGTCACGCATCATCCATTCGACGACCCGCGCCGCCCCATCGTGATGCCCCTTATTTTCGATAGACCGCGGCTCCTATTCGCCCTTGGCGAAGCAGACTGCCTCGATATTGTGACCGTCGGGATCCAACACGAACGCGCCGTAGTACGTCGGACTGTACTGAGGTCGCGTACCGGCCCCGCCGTTGTCGCGCCCGCCGGCCTTCATCGCCGCTTCGTAGAATTTGCGTACGGTAGCTCGATCCTTCGCCAGAATCGCCACGTGCGCAAAGCCGTGCGAGACGCCTTCGCGGTGCCCGATCCAGATCCCCTCCTTATCAGGTCCTGCGAAGCCCGCGCCTTTATCGTTGCTGAAGACGAGCGTGTATCCGAGCGGTGCGAGCGCCGCCTCATAGAAAGCCTTGCTCCGCTGGAAATCCGAGACTCTAAGGCTGATATGATCAATCATTGCGCGCTCCCGTTGCTATTGAGGATCGCCAAGCTTCAGCAATTGCTTGCCGAAGTTCGCGCCGGTGAACAGCCGGATGATCGTCTTCGGCGCGTTCTCGAGTCCTTGCTGCAGATCGACCTCGTTCTTGAGCTTGCCTTCCGCGTACCACTTCGACATTTCCGCGATCGCCTCGGAGTAGCGCGGCATAAAATGAAATACCAGGAAGCCCTCCATCCGCGCGTGCTGCATGATCAGGTTGAAATAATTCTTGGGTCCGACGGGATTTCTTTCGCCAAGGTTGTTGTACTGCGAGATAGCTCCGCAAATCACAACCCGCGCGCCATAGGCCAGTCGCGCGAGCGCATGATCCAGTATCTCGCCGCCCACGTTGTCGAAGTACACATTGATACCTTGCGGGCAGTGCTTGGTCAGCGCCTCACCGACATTCTCATTCTTATAGTCAATCGCAGCGTCGAAGCCTGCCTCTTTCAACAGCCAGTCGCATTTCTCGCGTCCACCCGCGATACCAACTACGCGGCATCCTTTGATCTTGGCTATCATCCCGGACACCGAACCAGTTGCTCCCGCAGCGCCCGAGACGACGAACGTATCGCCGGCCTTCACCGCACCGACCGCGAGCGTGCCAAAGTATGCCGTCAGTCCGGTCGTTCCGAGGAGCGACAGCGCCAGCACCGGATCGGCACCGCGCGGCAGCTTCTGCAATCCCATCAATCCTTCGCCGCCGTTGACCGTGTAGTCCTCCCATCCGAAGAGCCCTTGCACGAGATCGCCCTTGGCAAATCCCTCGCGCCTGGATTCGACCACCTGTCCTATCGTGCCGGCCTTCATTGTCTGGCCGAGCGGAATCGCCGGCATGTAGGTGTCCATCGACATCCAGCCGCGTTGGGTGGGATCGAACGAGAACGCGAGGTTGCGCACCAGCACCTGTCCGTCCTTCAGCGGCGGCACCATCGTTTCGTTCCATCGAAAGTCGCTTTCCTTGATGATCCCTTTCGGACGCGCTTCGAGCAGCCAATGCCGATTTTTCAGTTCTGCCATATTCAATTTCCTTCACTGCGAGTGTGACTTGGACTTACCCGATAAGCACGGACCAAACAAGGAACGTCTGCTCCCCCTTTCCTCCCCAGGAAAGGTGGTGAGGAGGATCGGACATCGCGGTGACTCTCTGTTCCCCCTTTCCTGCAGCAAAGGGGGTGAGGGGGATAGGACAGTCGCGGAATGGTTTGTCTCAAAATCCCCTTCCCTTCGAGGATAAGGGGCCAGTCTCTGTTTGGAAGATATTCGGTGCCACGAGCGAGCGCTCGTACGTGCGCCTTTGACGCTTAACCCTTCGCCAGGATCGACGGGCCTAAGCAGGTTCAGAAGAGAGGAAGAGAGAATTTTGAGAAGGGCGGGCGGCCATTCTAATCCGCCAGCAGCCGCTGTTGCGCGTCCCACTCGATCGGAACACTGGCCTGCGTCTTGAGACGCTCGGCGGAGAGGCAGACGCCTTGTCGGCCGGCGCAGATGGATTCCACGATCGATGGGGCGAGCAATGCGAGCGGTACGAGATGGCGCACATAACTATCGCTCACACCTTCTCGGGCTGCGATCTGTGTGGTCGACACCGCAGTTCCCGCCGCTAGTTCACCGAACCACTGGTAGCCGCGGGCCAACGCTCGAAGCAGGGCGGGATCTGTGCGGGGAGCCTGGATTTCGCCCGGGAGCACGAGACGGATCTCGATGCCACGACGCCTCATCTGCAGAGGGACAAGACGGGTCATTCGCAGGTTGTTTCCGCCTTTGGGGAACCGATCGGGCTGGACCAGCGCGCGTAGATTGAGAGCGATCTGCATACCCTCCGGCTTCAGCTCGACTCGCTCGATGAGGGTGCTCATATCTTCTGTCTTATCCATCTGTTGATGCGATATGACCTTGGCATCGACTTCTTCGATCGCCTGCTTGAGTTCCGCAGCAGCGAAGCCAGAAGCTTTGAGCGTCGAGGCCAGCGCACCGCGATCCGAGAGGATTTGTCGTATGCCGACTGTCACCGCCTCTTCGATTCGTTCAGCCGGCAGCCGCCAGCCTCGGTCATCAGCCTTCCCGGCAGCCCTGATCAGTCTTTTGGAAACAAGATAGCGGTAGCGCCGCTGTCCCTTCTTCGCCCAGCAGGAATAGAGCGGCTCGCCGCTCTCATCGAACAGCTTGCCCACGAGCAGGCCAGCGCCCTTCCTGACTGTTTGTCCGCGTGGGTGAGCAGCTTTCCTGCTCAGCATCTCCTGAACTCGTTGCCAGGTCGCTCTTTCAATTATGGCTTCGTGCTGACCCGGATAGGTGATGCTGTTGTGCCGGATCTCACCCACGTAGATCGGGTTGGCGAGCAGGTGATAAAGGGCGCCCCGTCCGAAGGGGAAACCGCCGTGCCGCACATTTCCTCCCGACACCCACCGCTTGGAGGTGACGGACCTGCGGTCCAGTTCTTGTCTGACCTTGCGCAAGGTCTTGAGTTCAATATAGAGGCGGAATATCAACCTATGTCTCGGAAGGGCAACCGAAGGTTGTTGCTCGGCTTTCTTCCGAAAGACCAGGGAGATTCGTACATAAGGTAATTTCCACTATGTCAGACAGCTGCAAGAGGCAGCTTAGTGGAGATCGGCCTGGGATCCTCTGGGTTCACGTAGATTACGTCAGCCCAGATACAGTCGACGCCATGGCTTACGCCAAAAAAGGAAACTCTTTTTTTGATCTGATCGCCCTGGCTGTCTTCGATTCCTCGAAGAGAGAACATCTTACTCAGCTGATATTCAGCGGCGGCGCCCACTTGATGAAGAAAGAGGATCGCCGAATGAGCGGCTTCAGACGCGTCGTATACACGTCGCCGAACAGCAAGTTCAGGGAAGCGGTGCTGTTCCCAGAGGGGAAGCAATTGGCCAAGCGCGACCAACCGCTTGGCGGCTCGGCTGCTAAAGCATTACTCAACAAAGCAACCCTCAACGTTCCGGCACTACTGAGTAAAGGACCCGCTGCGATTTACGACGACCTCGTGACACGGTTCGGCAAGTCCACCGAGCTGCCGGCGCGTGAACTTGTCGCCGCTGTACTCATCAATAAAGGGGCCGCGCTCGGTTTGCATGGCCATAATGAGGAAGCAATCGCAGTCTACGACCTCCTGCTGGCCCGGTTCGGCTCTGCACCCGAACTTCCCCTGCGCGCGAGCGTGGCCAATGCACTCTTTAACAAGGGCAACGTGCTCAGAAAGATACCCGGCCGGGCGGGAGAAGCAATCGCGGTATACGACGACGTGTTGGCGAGGTCCGGCTCCTCTGGCGAGCTGCCGCTACGCGAACTTGTCGCCGGTGCACTCATCGGAAAAGGGGCGGCGCTCGGTTTGCTTGGCCACGATGAGGAAGCGATCGCTGTCTACGACGATGTGCTAGGCCGGTTCGCCTCTGCCGCCGAACTTTCCCTGCGCGTCAACGTGGCCAACGCACTCTTTAACAAGGGCAACGTGCTCGGAAAGTTATCCGGCCGAGCGGGGGAAGCAATCGCCGCATACGACGAGGTGCTGGCGAGGTTCGGCTCCTCTACCGAACTGCCGTTGCGCGAATTGGTCGCAATGGCCCTTTATAACAAGGGACACAACCTATGCGCGCTTGGTCGACACGACGAGGGGCGCGTGGCCTATGATGATGTCGTCGCTCGGTTCGGCTCTGCGACCGAGCTTTCGCTGCGTGAGCGGGTTGCCCGGGCGCTGGTCAACAAGGGGCTCGAACTCGGCTTTAATGAAAGTGCAATCGGGATCTATGACGACGTGCTGGCGAGGTTCGGCTCCTCTGCCGAGCTGCCGCTGCGCGAGCAGATCGCCAAGGCGCTGATCAACAAAGGCAACGTGCTCGTTATGCTCGGCCGTTATACGGAGGCCCTCGCGACCTTTATTGATTTCCTGGCCCGATTCGGCTCGTCTACGGAAGCCCCGTTGCGCGAGCCGATCATGGTGGCGCTTCTTAGGAAAGGGGGCGTGCTCGTTGCGCTCGACCGGGTTATGGAGGCGGTTTCAGTCTACGGAGACATGCTTTCTCGCTTCGGCTCGGAGACCAGCTCTGGATGCGTGAAGAGGTTGCCGAAACCCTCGTCGGCAAGGGGGACGCGCTGAATGACCTCCATCAGAGCGAGGACGCGATCACGCTCTTCGACGAGGTGTTGGCTCTGTTTGGCGCCGCTCCTGAGTTGTCACTGCGCGTGCAGGTTGCAACCGCTCTCATGAGCAAAGGAGGCGCGCTCGACGCGCTCGAGCGCAGGGGTGATGCCGTCGCAGTCTACGATGAGCTTGTAGCCCGGTTTGGCTCCGCCGCCGAGCTGCCGGTGCGCGAACTTGTCTCCGCTGCACTTTTGAGCAAAGGGAACGCACTTTTTGACCTCAATCGCTGCGAGGACGCGGTTTCGGTTTGCGACGACCTCTTAGCCCGGTTCCGCGATGCTCCGGAGCCGTCGTTACGCGAGGGGTCGCCACCATACTCTTTAACAAGGGGGTTGCGCTGAGCGAACTCGGCCGCGGCGAAGAGGCAATCGCGGTCTACGACGAGGTCGTAGACCTCTTCGGTTCCGCCACCGAGCTGCCGCTGCGCGAACAGGCCTCGAGGGCACTGGTCAACAAGGCCGCAACCCTAAATGAACTGGGCCATAGCAGCCAGGCGATCGCGGTCTGCGACGATTTATTGGCCCGACTAGGCTCCGCCAGCGATATGCCACTGGGCGAACTAGTTGCCATGGCCTTAGTCAATAAGGGCGACGCGCTCGGAAAACTCGGCCAAAACAAGAACGCGATTGCGGTCTTGGACGACATTTTGGCCCGGTTCGACACTGACACCAAACCTCCTCTAAGTGACCTCGTAGTTGACGCAAAATCTCTGCGAAATGCTATAGAGAATTCTTGATCAACCAAGCATCCGGACACCTAGAGCCGCGCCGGCGGGAGTTGGGGTCACGGTGGCGGTGGCTGGCGGAGGAGGCGGCTGGCGCGGTCGTGGCGGCGGCGGTTTTGGGGGCGGCAACGTCAGTCACGCTAACAGCTCCTCGGGCAGCCAATCCTGGAACCATTGATCAAGCACTTGGTTGTCGCATTTCGACGGTAACCAGGTCGCATATACTGTAGCCCAGGTGTAAATGCTGGATCGGGTTGAGAATGAAGGCTACTAGCAAGGCTGTAGGGCTGATCGCTGTCAGTGATAGCTCGCCGGCCGCTTGCCTTGAGGCTGAAAATAATTCCCGGCAGCAGCAACTCACCGTCTTAAGACAGAAATCCTTCCTCGCGGTAAGGTTGCAGGACTCAGATCGTTCGGACCAACCCGATCGACTCAATTCACGTAGCGCGTCCCAGTGGAGGTGACGGAAACTAGCGCGAGGAGCGTAAGATGAATCCAACTGATGTTGGCACTTGGTCTGGTGATGGGGCTTGGAGCCTACCCCTAATTGTACTGAGGGTGGTGATTCACGTATGTGGGCTCGCTCTCATCGCTGAAAGAGGTGTCGGTGTTATGAGCGTGTCCCAGGATCGCCGCAGCTTCATGCCCACATTTGCCGCGGTTATGGGCGGTACAGCTTTGCTTGCCACTTTTCTCCACGGAATAGAGGCAGCTATCTGGGCCGCAGCTTACAGTTTTGGGCGCGCTGCCAGACAACCGGTCAGCGATGCTCTACTCGCTCAGCGCGATGACGACCTACGGTCACGCGAATCTGTTTCTGAAGACTCGATGGCAGTTGATGGGTGCTTTGGAGGCACTGAATGGAATGCTGTCATTCGGGCTGACCACAGCTTTTCTCTTCGCCATCATCCAGAGGGTATGGCCTGTCTGTGGCGAATTCCAATTCATGCGGCAATTGGGGTCTGAAAGAGGCTGTTGCAGTGTTGCCGCCAGCGATATGACTGAAGGTTTGCGGTTGGAGGAGGAGGTGCGCCGCTGCGTTGATCCGGCGTAGCTCCGGCCAGCCCGCTATGGCACCGGTGTTGGTTGTAGTAGGCTTTGTAAGTCTCGAGCTTCCTCTCCAGATCGCTTTGGTTCCAGAAAAAAGTCCGATCGAGGTACTCGCGTCGCACTGTCCCAATCAGCCGCTCAACGAAAGGATGGGAACGAGGCGTAGAGGGAATGGCCTTGATCTCATCAACATCAAGTACCCGAAGATTCGCAAGCCAGCGATGAAAGCGAAACAGTGGATCGTGATCTGATGAGAGGTACCGCG
Source organism: uncultured delta proteobacterium (assembly GCA_963733715.1). Lineage (GTDB taxonomy): Bacteria > Desulfobacterota > Binatia > Binatales > Binataceae > Binatus. Next base: position 375,972 of record CAVTEN010000022.1, on the reverse strand, counting down.
GCGGTGTCTGCTTCGCGATCGCCCGATTGAACATTCGGCAGACAACCGGGCCGTCGAGATTAGCCGCGGCAACGCCAAAGCCGATGATGCGGCGCGTGAATACGTCGATCACCACCATGACCCAGAAGCTCCTGAGCAGAATCGATTCGCAGCGAAACAGGTCGACGCTCCACAGGCTGTCCTTGGCCTGCCCGATAACCGAGAGCCAAGAAGGGCCAGCACCGCCTGGTGCCGGTCGATAGTGCTGGATGAGTATCCGACGAACGACATCCTTGTCGATCTCGAGGCCGAATGCGTTCGAGATTTGCTCGGCAATCTTTCGGCAGCCGAAGCGGGGGTTGCGTCGTTTCATCTCGACGACCGTGTCGATGAGTTCTCTTGAGGGACCTTTGGGTCCGGGGCGACGGCGCTTTCTCGGGCTGTAGAGCAGGCGATACTTGCGCTTCACCAGGGCGCGGTGGAAGTACAGCAAGGTGGAAGGCTTCAGTATCACAGCCATCTTGCTCACGCGTTTGGGTGACACCAAAAGCGTGCAGACCCCCAGCGCCAGCCGATCCCATGAAGTCAGGTACGGCGCACGCCGCCGCGCACGCCTCAGGATGAGCAGCTGGTGCTTGACCGCCAGCGATTCTGCCGCAACTGCGCCAAGACCGCCTGGCTTGGCCAGCCGCGCGAGGGTCACCAGCAAGTGGGCTATCAAGCTGAACAGCAAACTCATCAAAGCGAACTTTAACCGTCTGCGAACGATTCACAAGTCTGCACTTCAACAGTGCATTCCGCCAGAATCAGCAATTCGCCACAGACAGGTTCCGTTCGATCGCTGCGAACGATATTTTGATCGTCGGACTGATTCAAACTTCGGTTCAGATTGAATTTTCAGTAACCACACGCCGTCTTGCGAAGCAACTAATGGAGAATGACGAGAAGGTTGCGCAGGACTTCGACGCGCGGATGGGCCGCCGCGCCGACGCATAGACATTTTCAAAACGCATTCGCGCGCCGGACGCCTTATCCCATCGGACCTTGGTACACCTCGCCGAAGCGCATGCCGAGCTCTCCCGGGATCGCGAGGTTCGCGTCGCGATTGGTCTTCAGGCAAATGACCGCGGGCCCGTCCGCTGCCTTCGCGCAGTTGAGCGCCGCGTCGAGATCTTCCATGCGCTCGACGTAGAACGATTTGCAGCCCAGGCCCTCCGCGACCTTGTCCCATCGCACAGTTCCCATCTCGGTGCCGAACGTCTTGCCCCAGAGCCGCCGTTCATTCGGCTCCTCCATTGTCCATGAACCTTCGGCGAACACGATGACCCTGACTTTCAGGCCTTCGCGCGCCGCCGTCTGCATCTCCATGAAGTTGAATCCAGCCGCGCCGTCGCCGCTGACACAGACCACTTCGCGCGCCGGGTTGCCGAGCTTCGCGCCAATCGCGGACGGAATCCCCGTGCCGAGCATTCCCAGCTCGAGGATGTTCAGGAACGACCGCGGCTTGGTCGATGGCAAAAACCAGAGCGACCACAACGAGGTGTTGCCGCCGTCTGCGACGTAGATACTGTCGGCGCCGAAGACCTTGCCGATTGCCTGGATCGCGTGCGCCGGATGAATCCCTGGTCCGCTCCACACTGCCACCGACTTGAACCGCTTCTCCCGCCATTCGCGGGCGGTCTCCCGATACCGCGCCATGTCTTCCCCGTTTTTCGGCTGCGCGTGCTTTGCCTTGAGCACGCGCAGCAAACCCTCTAGCGCGCTCTTCGCGTCGGCAACGATTCCAAGCGCCAGCGGCCGCGTAACGCCCATGTTGCGCTGATCGATATCCACCTGGATGAGCTTCTGACCAGCGGGATCGCCCCAGTACTTGTCGTACGGAATGTCGAGATTACCCATCCGCGAGCCAGCGACGAGGATCACGTCGGACTCGCGGCGCGCGAGGTCCGCCCCAGTGCCGTAGCCGTAAAGGAAGTTCGGATGATCCATCGGCACCGACGACCGCCCGGCGATCGAACTCACGACCGGGCAGTTAAGCAGCTCGACCACCGCCATCAGCGCTTCGTTCGCACCGGCGCGATCGACTCCGCCGCCCGAGATCACAATCGGCTGTTTCGCTCCGATGAGCATCGCGGCCGCCTGCTCGAGCTGCGTTTCCGACGGCCGCGGACCAGCCGCGCGGTACTCGTTCGGCGCCAGTACTCGGACCTTCGAGTCGTCGCCGGTCGCGTACATCACTGGCGCCGGTATCTCGATGTGAATCGGCCCCGGTCTGCCGGTCCACATCTCGCGAAACGCAATCCGCATCACTTCGGGGATTCGGTCCCACGATAAAATCGGACCGCTCCACTTCACCACCGGCTTGAAGATTTCGAGTTGATCCTGGCCCTGGAACGTCGAGGGCGGCGACGGATACACGATCCCCAACCGATGCTGCGCCGTAATGACGACGACGGGCACGCCTTCGTGCCGCGCGGTAATCACGCCGGGCAGGAGATTCGCCGACCCGGGACCGGGATTGCCGAGCACGGCCGCCACTTGCCCCGTCGTCTTGTACAGCCCTTCCGCCATGTGGACGGCAGCAGCCTCGTGACGGATGGGCACGAGTCGCACGTCGTATTGCTCAAGCTTGGCCAGCAGCGGATCGACCTCGGGACAAGGGAGGCCGAACACAAACTTGATGCCCTCGGCAACGAGACATCGCAGCAGAAGTTCAGCACCGGTAATTTCGCTCATGAGATTCTCCCGCTAGACCAATCCGGACACTACGCTCGCAGTCAAACTCAGGGCAAGCCATGCAACCGGCGACGCCTCTCTCGGTGAGCGCTCAGGGGTCGCGTTTTACCCTCGGAGCCGATGGATGGTTGATAAAAGCCAACCGACCAAGCAGCGCTATCACGAGCCGCCAGACAGTCTTCGATGGCTCCCGAGAAAATCCCTCAATGAAGCGCTCGGATGTGGCATCTCGGGAAGCCCTGCCCACAGCAGAGGAACGTGTCGCACACTCCAATAGCCATCGTACTCATATCGATGATTGAATAGCTTCGTTTCTTGACCGAGAAGGGAGTAACTGCGATGAGCGACCTGCCAGAGCACGTGCGCAAAAATCGCGCGAAGTGGGACGACTTGGCCAAAGAAGACGCAGCAGCCGGTTCTCGAAGTTGGAAACGCGATACACCGGTTTGGGGCATCTGGCACGTCCCGGAAGCCGAGCTACGGATGCTTCCTGATGACCTGAACGGCAAAGACGCGATCGAGTTGGGCTGCGGAACGGCGTACGTCTCGTGCTGGCTCGCACGGAGAGGAGCGCGTGTCGTGGCAATCGATAATTCGTCAGAGCAACTCGCGACGGCTCGTCGTCTGCAACTTGAACACGGGCTCGACTTCCTGTTAGTTCATGGCAACGCCGAGTCGGTCGCCTATCTCGATGCGAGCTTCGACTTCGCGATTTCTGAGTACGGCGCTTGCTTGTGGGCTGACCCTCAGCGCTGGGTTCCCGAGGCGGCGCGGTTGCTGCGCCCAGGCGGTCAACTGGTTTTCTTGACGAACTCGCACTTGATGACGCTGTGTATGCCACCGGAAGACGATGTCGCCGCCACAGATCGTCTGCTGCGTCCCGCCTTCGGTATGTATCGAGTTGAATGGCCCAACGACCCCGGCGTCGAGTTCCATCTGTCGCACAGCGACTGGATTCGGTTGCTCAGACAATCGGGTTTTGAGATCGAAGATCTGATCGAGGTCAGGCCGCTGCCGGGAGCGACGACAAACTATCCGTTCGTGACTCTCGAGTGGGCTCGTCAGTGGCCGTGTGAAGAGGTGTGGAAGGTGCGTAAGATGCGTTGAGGGAACGCTGAGAGCTACCCATCGACTAAGTCAACGGCCTTGTGAGCGACCTCCGAGTCCCTGACCGTAACTCATCAAACCATGGCCTCGATCCAGTTCGGATATTTGCCAGTTCGCCAAAGACTCTGACAGCGTCTGCCTCGCTACGAGTTCTCTACTCAGGGCGAAGGCATTCGCGATCCCTTTCGAGGTGCTCGATGCCGTGTGGGGACGGATGACGAAGGACGCATCGCCGGCCAGGATCGTCCGGTCAAATGCCAACCGTGGACACGCGAGGTCGATGATCGCCTGCACGAAAGGCTCCTTTGTTGCCCTCAGGAGCGCCTTGAAAGCGGGCGGCAGAACCGATTCTGCGATAGTGCGCTGCTTGTGTTCCTGCTCGGGATGGAGTGACCCGGGTGGAATGGCATATGCAGACGGATCCCTTCGGCGTCAGTCAGCAAAGGTACTAACTCTTTTTCCGACGTGTTCCAGTACCAAACCCAATTGAGCCGCACGCTGCCCAGCTTCGGTGTTCCCCGATTCACTCGGAATCAGATAGCAGAGGATCGGGAAGTCGATTGCAGCTGCCTGGTACTGGACATCTATTGCCGCTGATTGGACGACACTGGCCGGCTTGACCAACACCATCACCTCCAGACAGCGTGGCCACAATAGGTAGAGCCAGACCCAGAGCAAGCGGTCGAAAGTAAACAGCGGGAGCCGACCCGGCCGCTGGCGGCGAAGAACGTGCAGCTGATGACGCAGGGCGAGGTTCTCTAGTTCTACAACCGCCCGACTACGGAATCGGCATACAAGCCGAGAAATGATCGATCGCTCGAGCTTAAGCATGCCGGCGATATTGCGTCGGCGAATCCAAAAGCTCCAGACCTTTCGGCGCATTTCAAATTTTTAGTAGGCACAGCCGCCACTCGTTCGAGAAGATTGGAGCGGTTGCCAAGATGGACAATCACGTCTCGATTCGCGTGCTAGAGAAGTGCGGGTTCAAGCTCTTTCGCCATGAGCCCGCGTTGGACCGGAATCGCTATGAGCTGCGGCGCGAAGAGTGGAGTGCCGGCTGTCACGCCTGAACTAACGACCTGACTACTGACACCTCGCATCCCTCAAGAGGCAACCGCGCACGATAATAATTCGAGATAAGAGCGCAGGATTACATAATTCTTCAAATTTGCGTGTCAACGAATGGCCTCGACGAGCCTGATCCCCATACTCCCGCCGGAAGCCAAGTGCGATGGTATCTCGAAACCCTCGCCAGCGCGGGCAGGAACACATCCGTTGCTGACTTGGAACGCTTCAGCGCATCCGCATCGATCCGCACTCCATTTCCCGGCCAAGGCGAGGATTGGATAGAGGGATGGCGCCGCGCTTCTGCGGCAATCGGCCCCTTCACACCAACGTCCATCGAGCAGAACGGAGACTTCTCCGTCACTGTCAGGGCTGATGGCGTCAACAACACCAGAAGGTTCAGCTTCCGTTGTGTGCTGTCCAATCTCAGGTCACCTCGATACTTGGGATGCGGCTTCCTACTCCCGTACCAGATCCACCCCCAAGGCTCAGCGGAGGGTTTTCCAACGCGGTAAGAGGTTTGATCAGTTAGTCGCTTGCACAGCGTTGGCCGGCACCGGCATCGTCACCTGGACGCGTTTGCCGTTGCGCACGACGCTTAGATAGATCACCTCGCCCGGCTGAAGGTCGCGCATTCGGTCCTGGAAGTCGAGAAACTTGGTCACGCGCCAGCCATCGACCCCGATGATCATGTCGTAGCTTTCGCCGACGTGCATAGAATCAATCGCCGGCATCAGCAGAATGGCTAATTGTCCCCCCGGAACCATCAAAAAAAGAACCACCGCGCCCACCTTTGCCACACCGGTGAACGCGTCATGGACGCCGTGAGTGTAGGCGTGTAAACCGACCGCCGCGGCCGGGCTGTTTTTTTCGACCGCCGTTATCAGCAAGCCGTCGGCCTCCTCACCGGATTTGAGCGTGCGACGCGCTTCGCGCAATTGCATTCCGAATGGAGTCGAAAGCTCACCTTCGCTCTCTAACTGCTCGCTTCCGTCCTTCCGATAGCGCGCGACATCGCTGCTTTCGTCGTCGGATGGCTGCGATTCGAGCGCAGCGCTAGGTGGCTGCAGCTGCGACGCGTCGACCGAATTGTCGGGCGGAATCTCCAGGGCGCCGGGCTGCGCGCCATCCAGATCGGGCGGTGTCGCACCCAAGTTCGACGCACCGGCGGTTGTCGCAATATCGGCAGATGGCTCGGTGGCCGTCAGTGCAGGCGAAGGCGCAGGAGCTTCCGCTATCGGCGCGTCACCGCCGGATCGCGCGACTGGCGCCGACGCGGCGGCAGATGCGGCAGCTGCCTTCCACCTCTCAGACGCCGCCGTTTCGGCGCCCGACTGCGCAGCCGCCAGCGCGCTCGCGAACAGAACGAGCAAGATCGCGCCGAGCGATGCACCCTGAGCGTGATGCCCCCGCCCTTTGCTGGTTAACCCTCCAGCGCTTTCATGCTCTACCACGCGGCCCTCTCGCGCTTTCGCAGATCAGAGCAGACCGAGCTTGCGGCTAACGCCCAAGTATTGCGACTGGGCGGGCTAATTCATAGACGCGAACACTAAGAGCGGTGAAAAGGACAAGGGGAGACTCGCCATGTTTCAGCCACTGGCTTTACGGATAAGAGCAATGCTGGAGAGAGTGTTCAGCTGACGGGAGCCCCTGGACGGGGCTGGGGCTCCTCTTGTCCATCTGTGCGCCCACCAGAACTCGAGCTTGGCTATCGAAAGGACCATGTAGGCGACCGTCGCGCCGTCGATTACTAGGCCAGGTTGAGTGAGTGATGAACGGCTGCGGCAGGTCTGCACCGCCGCAGCCGTTCTGTTGGAGTGGAAGGTCGAGCACAGGGATCGCTGGTCAGCGTTCCTCGTTGGCCGCGACTTCCGGCTGGTAGTTGCGCATCCGTTGCGCCACTTCGTACTGGGCGCAGTCGTTAGTCAGATGCTCAGCGTCGGGATGTTTCGGCTCGACTGCTGGATCAAGGTCGTTGCAGGTCGTCTGCCACGCATCGCTCCATGCAGTTGTTCCGTACATCGCCCGCGGCGGATCCTCAGCCGACATCCCGCACGCATTGAGTGCGAACGCAACGCAGGTAGCCACCGCGAATCGACCGACCACTCGTCCGACGTACTTCATATCCATGACCGTTGCCTCCTTTGGCCCGCTAGGGGCGTATAAACGTGGGAGCTTTCAAAGCTGAAAGCGTTACCTTTCGCGTAACCGACCGTTCAGGCATGTGTTCAGTCGGACTGAACCGGATTTCAAGTGAACCTGCGGTTGGAGATGACGCGGTGCGGCTGAAAAGAGAGCGGATACTCAATTAAAAGTTGGAACCGGTGTCGCCTTCGGTTCTCTGGGAGCGGCCTCTCTCATCATTTGAGGCGTGATGCCACATGTTCTATCGGTTCACCCGCGCTACGGACAGTGGGCTCGAAAGAAAAAGCGAGGAATCGGGATGCCCGTATGACCGCGTAACGAACGAGTTTGATCGGCGCAGAAAACGGAACCCTTGGTGCTTAAGGTGCTTTGACGCTAACTTGACCGAGTGGTAGCGTCGGTTTACCGAAGAGTACGAGGACTATCAATCACCCGAATCGCCACGCCGTAAAGGTGTCTGAAATATTAGACCCGCACGGCTGGATGTAGTCATTTGTTTAAAGGGGATCTCTCTGAGCCATGGACGGAGAGGCAACCAGGCGCAAAAACGACCTTGCGTCGCCTGGCGACGTCCCTACAGGTCTGTTCGCCTGCAATGGGGAATACTGGAGTTTAGGCTATCGCGAAGTCACGTTTTCACTCAGAGACCTTCGAGGCCTCCTGTACCTCCAGCGGCTTCTGCAGCGACCCGGAGAAGAGATCTCCGCGCTGGAACTCCTGAGGCCAACGGGAGCAAACACTGCCTCGACTCCTATTAGTCTTGAGCGACCTGGTTCGCTGCCAATCGGAATCAATGTGCGGCCGGGATTGACCGGCGACGCAGGAGAGATGCTCGACCAGCAGGCGAAGCTCGAATACAGGCGCAGAATCAAGGAGCTCCGCGAAGAACAAGATGAAGTGCGTGGCAGAGGCGACCACGAGCGGGTCGAGGAGATCGAGACCGAAATCGAATTTCTGACCCGTGAGCTGTCGCGTGCAATCGATCACCGCGGGCGCGACCGCCGCGCTGGATCGGTTTCGGAGCGAGCGCGGCTAAATGTAAGGCGCGCAGTAAAAGCCGCACTCGAGAAGATTTCCGATCGACATCCGCCGATGGGCGCCCTGCTCGAACGGACGATACGGACTGGAACGTTCTGTTTGTATGTTCCCAATCCGAGCGCCCCCGTTGCATGGCAGTTTCATGCTTTGAGTCAATCGAATGCAAAGGAGAAGGGAGAAGCGCGGCAGCAGCTCGCCAAGGTTGTCGAGTCGGAAGCGGAACCGGACCTCTGGAAAGAGCGGCAACCTACTTCTCCGCTAGCGCAATTCAATCGCGGCAATTTCGTCGGACGGAGGACGGAGCGCGACCAACTGAGGAAATCGATCGAAGCTGCCAAATCCGGGAGCGGTTCGGTAGTTACGATCGGAGGAACTTCAGGAGTCGGTAAGACGCGCCTCATAGCCGAGGCAGCTGATGAAGTCGTCGGCAGCATGCAGATCCTGGTGGGGCGATGCTGCGAACGGGAAGCCATCGCGCCTTACACGCCCTTTGTCGAAATCATGGAGATGGTCCTCGAGCACGCGCGCAGTCTTGAAGACTTTCGCACGATGCTCGACACGAATGCTCCGGAACTGACCAGAATGATGCTACAGCTTCGCCGGCTGTTCCCGGACCTGGAAAGTCCGCTCGAGGGCACTCCGGAGCAACAGCGGCGAATCCTCGTCAAGAACTTCTGTCAGTTTATCGAGCGCCTTACAAACCACCATCCGGTGATGTTGATACTGGATGACGTGCAATGGGCGGATGAGCCATCGCTGGATCTGCTGGAATATCTGGCGTCCAGGGTCCTTCAATTGAGACTCATGATAGTCGTCGCCTATCGAGACCAGCAGAGCAGTATCTCTGCGCGTTTCGCGCAGACACTTGAGACGCTCCGCCGTGGCCATCTCGGGGACCATCTGCAGCTGCAAGGGTTGAGCCCGTCCGAAGTCGCAGAGCTGGTCCGATTCACCGTAGGCAAAGACTCGAGCGAGTCCCTGGTACAGGAGATCTACTGCGAAACCGACGGCAATCCATTTTTCGTCGAGGAGACTCTTAAGTACCTAATCGAAGAAAAACGGCTGGTTGACGACGAGGGAAATGTTCGCGAGAGCGCTGGCATTCGAGAGACCGAGGTTCCTCAAACCGTTCGCCTGACAATTGAACGTATGCTGCAACGGCTAAACGCCAGAACCAGGCACATCCTAGAACTTGCAGCTGTCGTCGGTCCACGCTTCGGGTTTGAGATGCTCATGAGCCTGCAGCTTTTTGGAGCCGAAGAACTGCTGGATGCGACCAAGGAAGGTGAAGATGCGGGTATATTAATTTCGGATCCAATCGCCTACGAAAGCGAACTCGGGTTTTCACATGAGCTGATTCGTCAGACCTTGCTCGCGGGCTTGTCTTTGCCGCGCCGGCAACGGTGGCACTATCGCGTAGCGCAAAGCATCGAGCGCAGCTACCCAGCTTCGCTGGAAGATCGTGCCGCGGAACTTGCCCATCATTTGACCGTAGCGGGTCCGGCGGGCGAACCGGCAAAAGCTGTGCACTACCTATGCATCGCTGGCAAACGCGCACTCAAGGCCGGCGACTACGCCGACGCTATTCGACAATTCGAACGAGCACTGGGGTTCATGGAGCGATTGTCCCAGGAACCGGATCGCGCTCGTGTCGAGCTGGAAATCAAGGCTGCGATGCACGTTGCATTGATTGCGCGCTACGGATTCCGTGCACCCGAACTAGAGCCCCTGAACGCCCGAATGCTTGAGTTATGCGATGAAGTCGCCGATCCGGATTTGTCGTTGTCGGCCTTGCTTTCTGCGTGGGCATTTCATTCGAACCGCGGGGAGCTGGATCGGGCAACTGCGACCAGTGAACGCATGATGCGGCTCGCCGAGCGGGGTGAATTTCCGCTGTTGGAACTGGCAGCAAATCTTTCGTACGGAACCATGCTCTTTGTCCGCGGCGAGTTGGTGCGTGCTCGCAGTCATTTGGAACGGGCGATTTCCCTTTATAGACCGCAATTTGCCGGACAACTTCACGTAGCTCACGACCTGGGCGTCATTTCGCTTTGCTACCTGTCATCAACCTTGCTGGCCTTGGGCTACTTGGACCAGGCGCTAGCAGCCGCTCAACGGGGAGTCGAGCTGGCCCAGCGGATTTCGGAGACCTTTACTTTGGTGCACGCGCACTTTCAGGTCGCCGCGACGCATCTGGCCAGGGGCGAGGCCGAAGAGGCCTTTAGGCAGGCAGAGATCATTTGCTCTTTATCGGAAGAAAACGGTTATCAGCAATATTTGAGTCTCGGCACGATGATGCGAGGACTTGCCCTTACGGAGTTGGATCGAGTGTCAGAAGGTATCGCTGAAGTTCAAGCGGGTATAGCCAAATCTCCCCGCGCAAGCCAGGTGCTTGGAGCAACTTCCTTGATGGGAATGTTGGCCGCTGCCTATCTAAGAGCCAAGCAGAAAGAGACGGCTCTAGCCCTGGTGGCGAGTGCTCTGAACGTAGTCGAAACAACCGGAGAGCGATACTTCGAAAGCGAGTTGTATCGGCTCCGGGGAGAGGCACTCCTGCTGGATTCCCGGGATGCTGCCGACCAGGAAGCCGAGGAAATGTTTCGTAAGGCCAGCGAGTTGGGCAGCCGGTTCGGTCATGATTTCTCATCATTGCGCGCAGCGATAAGCCTATGCCGCCTGTACAAGCGACAAGGTCGAATTGAGCAAGCGCAGAAAGAACTGCGGCAAGTTTACGAGCGTTTCACCGAGAGCTTCGATATCGCTGATATGAAAATGGCGCGTGAACTGCTGCGAGAAACTTAAGTGAACTTGTATTCAATCATGCTTTCAGGATCGTAACTCATCCTACTAGAAGCTCGCCGGTCGAAACGCAATGAAAACAATCTGGAACGACGCTTACCTGGACGAGATGCGAAAGCTCGGAGACCCGGAGACAGACAACCTCGTCAAAGGTCTGATAGAAACTGGCCGGCTGAAATCAGTCGACCATCTCATGAATACGCTGGTGCGCAACGAAACTCCGCCTCCTGACCAGCTGCCCTGCGAGCTGATCGACTTTTTGAATAAAAGTGGGAGCGTAAGCGCCGAGGACCTTAAGGCTGTGAGGAAAGGGCAACGGCTGTTTGGCAAGAACGGCCACATAATGCTTCTGACACTAGTCTGCGGTTCACTGCCTACTGCGTACGCAGCTCGCAAGGGTGTAAAAGTCTTGAGGGGTACGCGGCGGCTTTTGATCGATCCGAATCGGCGACTGTGGGAGACGGCCCAAATGGTCGTTGATATAATGGGACCGGGAGGGCTATCCGGACCAGGCCGAGGTATTCGCACTGCTCAAAAGGTACGACTGATGCACGCGGCAGTCCGCAACATTTTGTTGACTGAGTCCGATCCCCCGTGGGACGAACAACTGCTCGGCAAGCCAGTAAATCAGGAAGACACGGCCGGAACGTTGTTGCTGTTCTCGCATTTCGTTCTCGACCGTCTCGAAAAGCTGGGAGTGTGGATCGATCCGGAAGAGAAGGCCGGATACTTCAAAGCCTGGCAGGTTATCGGGGGAATCTTGGGAGTCCTCCCCGAGCTTATACCCGCGAACCTGGACGAAGCGGTCGAACTAAATGCGTTGATCTGGAAGCGGCAGCAGGCTTCCTCGCAGGAGGGTCGCGATATGCTGCACGCCCTGCTTGAGCTCCTGAAGAAGGACACCCCGCTGCCTATGAAGTGGGCCCCTGGTTCGACGATACGATATCTGCTACCACCCCGGGCGGCGGAGATGATTGGGGTTCCACCCCATCGGATTGGGCGGCGTGCTATCGGCATGCTTGCGAAGCTTAACGGGCTGGTGAACCGCATCTTTGGCCCCGCCGGCTTTCCGTCTCTGTTTTTCCGTCGCTTCGGATTGCACGTGGTCAACTGGTTGATCAAAGTCGATCGCGGGCATGCGCGCGCCAAGTTCGACATGCCAGCTCATCTGCGCACTTATTGGGGAGCTCCCGGCGCCGCCGAAAAGAGAACATTCTGGCAGCGCTGGCTGGACCAGCTGAGCAATACGCGCCAGTTCTTTACGCGTATGAAAAGCCGATATGTCCTCCGCGGTCGCTGATCCAATATGGACCCCGGTAGTCTGACATCTGGCAAGGCGGCCAAGACACAACAGCATGCGTTCACAGCGGTTACAGAGATTCTGTCTGGTGAGGTAGAGACACTCACCCAACTTCTCACCAGGATTGGCGTCAACCCATCCAGCAACGACTACATCTCGCTTTCGAATGTGCAATGCTTGCACTTCGCCAGTTGGACTATCCTGGCGGATGATCCGAACTTTCCGCCTCTGCTGGCTTTCGAAGCGAGTTACGATGGCACGCTCGATTCGTTGCTCGACGAGCTGATCCTTCATGGGCGATGTGCTCTCGACCAGGTCTATGCTCTCTGTAAGGGTTGCCCTCCTTCGGGAACGGCCGATCAGGCCGCCTTCAAGCGATACTTGTCCGGCAAGGATCTCACGCCTGCATCGTTCTTCGTTGGTCTTCCTGACCAGACGGTAGCGAGCATCAAAAATGCGGTGGTCGTGCGCAAAGCAGCCTCGAGCCTGCTTGACACCGCGCGTTCCAAAGGGATTGTGCAAGGTCTTTCGGCGGAAGACGTATGGAAGTTGATTTACCAGCACTTCCAGCAGGATGGCGCGCCGCCCCTGGTTGCATCGCCGGTGTCACTCGACGAGGAAACTCTCATCGAGCGCCGCAACACTGTTCTTGGATATGCGTTGGCCGTTCCAGTTTTGTTCTTCTTAGGGCCATTCCTTTTGGCCGATCTCCTGGCAATTCGTTGCCTGGAGATAAGCGAAGAGCGTGAAGCGCAAAGCGCGAGTTCCACCAGCCATCGCACTTTCGATGAAACAAACCACCCGCAGAATCACATGGTAACTCTGGTCGACGTCAAGCCAGGATTAGTCAGGCTATGGACCTTGAAGTCGGTTCTCTGGTTCTTCGAATTTGCCGGAGGTGCTTTGCAACGATCAGGGAGCATCCTTGGCATCTCGACAATCCATTTTGTTCGATGGGTTCTTGTGGACAATGAGCGGCGGCTCTTGTTTTTGGCTAACTACGATGGAAGATGGGCGGCATACTTGGGCGACTTCATTAGCTGCGCGAGCTTTGTGCTCACCGCGATTTGGAGCAACACGAAAGATTTTCCGCCTAGCAGGTGGCTGTTCTGGGAAGGCGCCCGGCACGCTCAACAGTTCGCACAATGGACTCGAGATCACAATCTCAAGTCTGTGGTCTGGTATTCTGCTTATCCGGATTCCACAGTTAGGAACCTCCGAAAAGAAATTTCTATAAGAGATGGTCTGGCAAGTGAGGCGCCGACCACCGACCCTGCACACTTGTTAAGCCTTCTTTGAGGAGGTCTGCCGCCATGGCGTTGGAACTCAGCAATATCCAGGGCATAGTTATCACTGGCTACGGATCCCTCACGGCTACTCGATACCTTTTTCTCACCATCGAAGCACCCACCACTGCGAGGGAATGGCTTAGCAGACTAGCAGCAAGAATTACTACCGAGACTCCGCGGCAGAAGGGCAGCGCCGGACCAAATGCAGTTGTCAATGTTGCCTTCACCTACGACGGGCTGCAGGCGCTGGGAGTGCCAGCCGACTCGCTCGAGACCTTTCCACCCGAGTTTATCGATGGCATGGCGAAGCGAGCGTCGATGTTGGGAGACACCGGCGACAGCGCTCCCGCAAACTGGCACGTGGGCGGCCCGCATAGCCGAATCGACCTCCTTGTCCTCCTCTATGCTGAAAGTGCCAAGTCTCTCGATGAATTAGGTCAAGGCTTGGCTATGCCGCAAGGACTTCGAGAGATCTATCGCCAGGACGCCTCGTTCAGCGAGCACGAACCCTTCGGTTTCAAGGACGGAATTTCGCAGCCCGGATTGGAAGGGTCGCCGATCGCTGCGCTACCGGGTCAGTCGGTGGTCAAAGCAGGGGAGTTCTTGCTCGGATATGAGAACGAGTACGGGGAAACTCCTACGATGCCCACGATCGCGCAGTCTGTCGATCGGACGACTTATCTTCCGGGCAATCTCAGCCAACCCGACCGGCGGGACTTAGGCCGCAACGGAAGCTATATGGTCGTCCGAAAGCTTGTTCAAGACGTTGCGAACTTCTGGAATTTCTTCGAGCAAGAGGCAAAGAAAGAGAATGCGCCAGATATAGGAGTCGCCAAGATCCGATTGGCCTCAAAGTGTGTGGGGCGCTGGCCAAGCGGGGCGCCCCTGGTCCTTGCACCCAACGAAGAAAAAAGCGCTCTGGGCGACCAGAATCGCAACAACCTTTTCGACTTCATGACGGACGACCAGTGGGGCTTTTCGTGCCCCATAGGGTCTCACATCCGTAGAGCAAATCCGCGCGACTCACTGCTGCCAAACCCTCTCAGTTCGCTTACCGAGATGAAACGGCACCGAATAATCAGGCGCGGGCGATCCTTCGGAGCGCCGCTCGCGCAAGGCAGTGCTCAACCTCCCACCAGTGATTCTGAACAAGGTCTTATGTTTGTTGCGTTGAATGCCGACTTCGAGCAGCAGTTTGAATTCATCCAGCGCAACTGGATCAACGGAACTGCTTTTGGTGGATTGTTCACCGAAAAGGACCCGATTCTTGGCGACGGAGGTCATGTCTTCACAATTCCCGAGCGCCCGGTCCGACGTTCCATCAACGATATTCCACGGTTCGTGACAACCCGCGGCGGTGGTTATTTTTTCCTGCCGGGAATAAATGCTCTTAAGTTTTTGGTCGCGCTGACCTGACCCCAGTTTCGCCGATGAGAGACCAGATTGCTTTTCTCAGCAGGGAGAACGCGAAAGCATTAGTGGACTCAGCGTGCCCCTATTTTTCACCGTTCATTCTTGGCCCAACCAGTCGCGATAGTCGCGAATCCGCTTCCAGGTACGGGCGTCCGCATATCGGAGCAAATGAACGGACTGATTGCGGAGCGCGATGATCGGCTCGATCAAGACATCGAGTCGAGCTTATGCCGCGTAAAGGCGCGGGGAGCGAAAGGTAATCGCGATCGCAGCAACCAGGTGCTATGCGTTTCGTGGCGACTGTGCTCGAGACCACCGACGTCGATACTCATCGAAAGACATTTCTCGGTAAGTCGCAAGCGCGAAGGCTTTTTTGGCAGAGGACGGTGCGAAGGCGCACCGACTCGATTCTCGACAGAGAGAATCGAGCCCAAACGGGGAGCCGCCGGCTGAATCTGCGATTCTCCGGTGCCCCTAAATCGAACAAACGTCCCGAACGTGGTCGGCCCTGAATCAGTGCCCGCCCTGGCGAAGGCTTTTTCGTAGAGAGGAAGGTGCGAAAGGGCACCGGCGCGGACTGTCGACAGAGAGAATCGAGCAAGGGATAGAACAGGGAATTTTCGCGATTTCGGGTGTCTCGGGAGTCGATTTGCAGCTGAAAAAGCCTCATCTTCTTTCGGGTTTTTGTCGAAATTCCCTGCTCAATCGAACAGGGAATTATTTTCGAGTAACAGGGAATTTAATCGGCGTATCAGGGAATTTTCTTCGGAGAACAGAGAAACTGCTCATTCGATTGGTCGAACCATCCGGCCGGCCAGTTTCAATCTTACGAGGCATCTCGTGACCGCCGCAGTCTGGCGGGATCGCCAGAGACAACGTCGCGACCATACCGATAACATCACCGCGACGTCGTCCACGTTCAAAAATTCCTGAGCGGGCGCGCCCGAAGGTCGGCGGGATTCCGGGTCGCAACGATTCGGCTCGCGCCGACCGTCAAAGGGGCCAGGTAGATTTCCCTGGGCTCAGGTTTTTGGTACCGACGGCGGCGCACGCTAACGTTCTGCGATCGAATTGGTCATCCCTCTACTCGTTGAGTAGCACTCTAGCATCTTTCAGATCCTGGGTATCAAAACCCTCCGTGAACCATCCGTAGCTTGCCGTCAGTATAGTTCGCGCCTCATGTTTGCGTTTGGTGCCTCGCGCAAGTCGTGCGAGGCTTGTCGCGGCGCGCAACTCCCAGGAACGCGCTTGCTGCTCGCGCGCAATATCGATCGCTGAGCGGAAGCATCGCTCAGCCCGCGCGCCCTCCGATGGATTTTGGGCTAGCAGTAGCTCGCCATTTAGTCGATGCAGCTCGGCCTCGTAGTAGTGCTGGCCGGTTCTGTCGGTGAAGGAAAATGACTCGTCGATGGCTTTGAGCGCTTCATCGAACCGTCCCATTCGGCTGAGCGCGATCGCTATGAACGAGAGGCACCGGTCATGCATATACTCGCAGCCACTGGCTTCGAGTTCACTCATATACTTACGTATTCGCGCGATGCCGCGCTCCAAATCGCCTGCTATCGCGTCGGCCCAGCCGAGGTAGATTTCGCTCAGCGCCTTGCCGGCTGGGTAGCCCCATTCGATTGAAAGCCGCAGCCTTGCCTCGGCCCTCGCTTTCATCTGCTCAGGTTCGCAGCGAAGCTCGTGAATGTAACTGGCGAACCCATGGATGTCAGCGAGCATTGTTTTAACCCCCGCATTCGCGATCGCCGTGGCGACATTCATTCGCTCCACCGCGCGATCCGGATAGCCCATGAACCACAGGTTCCACCCGGATACCATACGGTTGTTCTGCGGAGTCCCAAGTTGCGAGATAGTACGCACTTCGCGATCGGATCCATCGGGCGGCGGCAAAGTTGATGCGCGGTTCTGAATCGATTCCAGGTGCACCCACGCCCGCTCGAAGCCTTGATCAGCGAGCTCGAACTCACCCAAGTACATCCTCGCCCAGGCAAGCGAAGTCTCGGCCTCCGCGATTTGCGCGGCGGTGCCGTTCTCCTCGGCTCCCGCGACAAGCTCAGCAGCGATATCGCGCGCCCTGCGGGTATCCGGACGGAGATGGTGAACCCAAAACGCGTTGTACAAAGCCCACCAGGTTCTTTCCCAATTGATCCCTGGCCTTTTGCATAGCGCGAGTGCGCGGTCGATCGACTGCTCTATTTCCGCCGATGCCAGCCCCTTACTGTCTCCTAATGGTCCGTTGGCGGCAGATCGAAGGTCGATCTCCAGCTTTGTCCGCCGGTCGTCATCGGGTAGTTCCCCCAATAGTTCAAGGCCTGCGTTGAACATCGCGATCGCCTCGACGTTGGAGCCGAGGTCCGCAAGCTGCCGAACAGCGCTTAGGTAGTACGCGACGGCCTTGCCCGGATTTCCGCCCCGGGCGTGGTGATGCGCGAGCTGGGCAGCCAGCTCGTCACGGCTCGTGGCAGATGTCTGTTCGGACATAGTGGAACTCATTTGCTCGATTGCGTCAGCTACTTTCAGATGAAGTCGCTGGCGCCGCATCGCCGACAGGCCACTCAGCACCGCCTGACGGATGAGCTCATGGGAGAACGCAAACCGCGCCTGCGAACCTGCTGCGACCGACACCAATAGGCCCGCCTTCTCCGCTTCTTCGAGGCATTCCAGAATCGAATCGTCGTTGTCGTCGTACAAAACCTTAAGAACTTCGAAGCTGAAGAATCTTCCAATCACCGATGCGGCCGCCAGTATTTCCCGGGTGAGCCGTCCGAGCCGCGACAGTCGTCTCGCGACCACGAGCCGAACGCTGCGCGGCGCATCAAATTCGTCGATCTGGAGTTTCGAACGGAATTGTCCCGCCGCATCATAGAGTCGACCTTCATCTTCGAGATGATGAAAAAGCTCTTCGACGAAGAATGGATTGCCTTCGGTCTCCGCAAATATCTCCGCAACGACGCCTTCGGGCGGCGGCTTTCCGCTCAGGCTGCTCAGCATGGCGCCGACTTCGCCGAGGGGCAGGCGCTTTAGCCTCACTTCGGTCGCGAGTCGGCCGCGGACGAGAGCCTCCAGCGTCCTTGCCAGGACCGGTGTGATGTTCGTCTCCGCATCGCGATAGGTGCAGATAACCATCAACGGCTGATCCGAGAGCCGCTGCGCGATGTGATCGAGCAGGGCCAAGGTCGAATCGTCCGCCCAATGAAGATCTTCGAGAATCATCAGCGCCGGGCTAGTGGAAGCAGCGCGAGCGGCGACGTCGAAGAAGCAGTTGAGCAGGTGGCGTCGGGCCTGGGCAGGCGGCAGAGCTCGCGTCGGGGGAAGCCTCGGCAGGATGTTCCTGAGCTTGGGAAGCAAACGAGCCAGCTCCGATGCTTCGGGTCCCAACGCCGCGCGCAAACGATCCTGACTCTGCGGGCGCTCGACGAAGCTCTCCAGGATTTCGACGAAAGGAAGGTACGCGACGGCTTCATCGTGTTCCGAGCAATGTCCGACCATCAGCGCCATTCGCTTCGCTTCGGCAACGGTCGCCACCTCGTCTGCCAGCCGCGTCTTGCCCACGCCCGGTTCGCCGCAAATTAGAAACAACCGCCCGCGCCGCGCCGCAGTATCGTCGAGTCCGCCAATGAGCGAGGCCAGCTCGTGCTCGCGTCCTACCATCACCGACGATCGCGGGCCTGCGGGACGTGCCATAAGACCCGGCTTCGGCGAGCGAATTTCCGCAACGAATCGATAACCCCTGGCCGGCACCGTCGCGACGAATCGCGGCGCCTCAGGATCGTCGCTCAACGCCCGCCGGACTTTTCGTACCGCGGTGTTGATGCTGTTCTCGCTATCGACGAAGACGCCCTTGCCCCAGACGCGCTCCAGAATTTCCTCACGCGTTACGATCTGCCCGCGCCGGTTGACCAGCAGGAACAACAATTCCAGCGGAATGCGCTCAAGCTTCACCACAACGCCACCGCACCGAAGCTCATGGGCGCTCCGGTCGAGCTCAAAGTCGTTGAATTGAACTATTTCGAAGGCCACCTGAATAACAACCCTGTGGGCTGGCACCGCCAGTCTAGTTCCCCGACCGCCCAACAGATAGCGCCAACATTCTTCAGCAATCCTTCAGGCAATCTTCAGCCGTTCTCCATTGTTGCAACCGCGCAATCCGCCGAAGATGCGCTCAAGAAGACGGGCAACCGCTTCGAATGGAGGAAACGGTAATGCGTAAGGTAGCGACTCTGATTCTGCTGGCTGGGTGGGTGATTCTAGTCGGCGCGGCAAGCGGGAGGGCGCAGGGAAATGGTAACTCGCCGGGCATCGCCCAAGTTGTGGCATTGGACGAATGCGATCCGGTGACGTTCAACGCGGCTCTAAGTGAAAGCGGAGGCGGCTTTTGTCACAACGTTTCGCTGGCCGCCTTTGGTTATTCGACCACCCTAAGCGATCTTCTCATGGCGGCCGAGAATGGGACTCCAGACCCGGGCTGGGACTACGAACCCGACCAACTGACGATCAAACAGGGGACCGTCGTTTCCGTGGTGGACCAAGGCGGTGAGCCGCACACCTTTACCGAGGTGAAAGCGTTCGGAAACGGATTCCTGCCGCCGCTCAACCCCGGCAGCTCGACGAGCGTGATTCCGGAATGCAGTGGCGGCT
The DNA here is from genome assembly GCA_963733715.1 of uncultured delta proteobacterium. Lineage (GTDB taxonomy): Bacteria > Desulfobacterota > Binatia > Binatales > Binataceae > Binatus. The sequence continues at coordinate 356,457 of CAVTEN010000022.1, read as the reverse complement.
TTAAGAATATCGCGGTGGCCAGGACGCGAGTTGTTCAAGGCAGCCGTCTCGATGTCATTGGCCTGTCGAAAGGAAAGCATCTTTTCCAGTGCTGCATTCATCCGTGGATGCGCATGGAAGTAGACGTGCAGTGATCGCGGCGGCACCGCGGGCAGTGCAGGCCCTGCTCGCGGTTGCTCCCAATCTTCCGCACTTTCGACGGGCTGCTCTGAAACGCTCAGATCGTTCCGCTCTGCGTGGTGCACCATGCACGATGCAGCGGTATGTTCTCCCGCGACGGCAGGAGATTTCACGACTGACCAAACTCAAGGAGACTGATCATGAGCACAACAAAGTTGATCACAATGTACGGATCGCCCTGGTCGGAGAGGGTCCGTTGGGCGTTCGCATTCAAAAAACTGCCCTATGAGAAACAGAATTACGAGGCCGGCGTCGATGAAGCCGCGGTGAAGAAATTGACCGGCCAGGCGATGGTGCCGGTGTTGGTCACCGACGGTAAGGTGATTCCGGATTCGAGCGCGATTTTGGACTGGCTTGAGGAAACGCGACCGGAGCCGGCGCTGTTGCCCAAATCCGCGAAAGATCGCGCCACGGCGACGCTATGGGAAGAGGTGGCGCTTAACGCGCTGGGGTCTCATGGCCGCGTGATGATCACCGGGCGCCTGCTCCGCATCGATGACCCCGAAGCACAAAAGAGCGGAAAGTACTTCGCGGAAAAGTATGGATACTCACCATTCGAGGAAGAGCAGAGCAGGCTCACGGTCACGAGGATCCTGACGAGTCTTAAGGAGACCCTCAGCGGACGCGAATACCTGGTCGGTGATACATTCACTCGCGCCGACATAACCACCGCGGCGATGTTGATGCTTTTCAAGGCGGCTCCGCAGGAGTTTTTCGTCTTTACGCCGGAACTGCGGTTCGTCTACCTCGACAAGCTCGGCGACGATCCGGCGTTCTCTGAGGTATTCGCCTGGCGCGACCGGATGTACAAGGATCATCGCGGCGAGGTCGTCAAGCCGTAGCGGCCTGAATCAGTAGATGCGCTGCTCAAACTGCAGCTCCGAAAATCCCGCTGGCACCCGATTCTGCGCTGAGTGTGGGAATCCTTTTCCCGCCAAGTGTCCGAAGTGCGGCGCAGAGTACTCGCCTCTCGGGAAGTTCTGCCGCGATTGCGGCGCCCCACTCGATACGAAAGCGAGTACTGCGAAGCCGGCTGCGAGCGAGCCCGCGCCCGTGGCGGAGCAGCATGATCCATCCGCCAGTGAAGGCGAGCGGAAGACTGTCACCTCGCTCTTCGCCGATATCAAGGGATCGATGGAGATGATCGAGAACCTCGATCCCGAAGAGGCGCGCGCGATCGTTGATCCGGCCCTTCAGCTGATGATCGAAGCAGTCCGCCGTTACGGCGGCTATGTCGCCCAATCGACGGGCGACGGCATCTTCGCGGTGTTCGGCGCGCCAATTGCGATCGAGGATCACCCGCAGCACGCGCTCTATGCCGCGTTGCGCATGCAGGAGGACCTCAGGCGTTACTCGGATCGGCTGCGAGAGCGTGGAGAGCCACCCGTCACGATCCGAATTGGGGTCAATGTTGGCGAAGTGGTGGTCCGAACAATCAAAAAGGGTGAGACAGACACCGAGTATTCGCCGATAGGTCACTCGATAAGTCTCGCTTCGCGCTTACAGGCGTTGGCGCCACCGGGATCGATCGCGATCACTCGCGCTGTCGGCAGGCTGGTCGAGGGCTACTTCACGCTAAACGGGCTGGGGCTGGCGCGAATCAAGGGGGTCAGCGAACCGGTTGAGCTGTACGAAGTAACAGGGCTGGGACCTCTCCGCACTCGTCTGCAGCGCTCGGCAGGGCACGGCTACACCAAGTTCGTCGGGCGCCAGAATGAAATACAAGCGATGAAACGCGCCGCCGAGCAGGCGAAAGCCGGGCGCGGCCAGATCGTCGCGGCGATGGCCGAGGCGGGCGTCGGCAAGTCGCGTCTCCTGTTCGAGTTCAAGGCTGTATCGCGATCGGGCTGGATGGTGCTCGAAGCATTCTCGGTCTCACACGGACGGGCTTCAGCATTCTTTCCGTTGATCGACCTGCTGTACTCGTACTTCGAGATTTCGTCCGAAGATGATGCGCGCAAGCGGCGCGAGAAGATCAACGGCAAGGTACTGACGCTCGATCGTTCGCTGGAAGATACGCTTCAGTACCTGTACGGCCTGCTCGGCATCGCCGATGAGGACAATCAGATTGCGGAAATCAAGGCACAAACTCGAAAGCATCGCGCACTCGACGCGGTCAAGCAGATACTTCTGCGCGAAAGCCTGAACCAGCCGCTCGTCGTCGTATTCGAAGACCTGCACTGGCTCGATAGTGAGTCGCAGGCGTTTCTGAACTTGCTCGCGGACTCTATCGGCACCGCGCGCATCCTGCTGCTGGTCAACTATCGGCCGGAGTACCGCCACGAATGGGGGAACAAAACCTACTATACGCAGTTGCGGCTCGACCCGCTCGGTAAGGAAAACGCGGATGAGATGCTGACCGCTCTGCTTGGGAACGAGCCGGATTTAGCACCGCTCAAGCGGATCATCATAGAGAAGACCGAGGGCAACCCCTTCTTCATGGAAGAGACTGTACAGGTTCTCCTGGACGAAGGAGCACTGGTGCGCAACGGCACTACGAGGCTCACCAAACCGCTGCGCGAGCTGAAGATCCCACCCACGGTTCAGGCAATCCTGGCCGCGCGTATCGACCGCTTGCCGCCGGACCAGAAAGATTTGCTGCAAACGCTCGCCGTCATCGGAATGGAGTTCAAGCTCGGTCTGGTTCGTCAGGTATGGCAGCCGCCAACCATCTCGGCGATTGCGAGCACGAACCCCCAAGCGACAACGATGGCGCTGACTCTGTCGCGCAAAGAAGCGGACCCGGGAGCATCTGACCTGGAGTCGATGCTATCCGAGCTTCAGCTGGGTGAGTTCATCTACGAGCAACCGGCGGTAGGAGACCTTGAGTACACGTTCAAGCATGCTCTTACCCATGACGTAGCGTATAACTCGGTTCTCAATGAACGCCGGCGGCTGCTGCACGAACGGATCGGCTCCGGCCTGGAATCGGTCTATCGCGATAACCTGGGCGATCACCTCGCAGCACTGACGCATCATTACGCCCACAGCGGCAATCCCGGGAAAGCAGTTGGGTATTGCCTGCTGGCGATCCAGCAGAGCGACGAGCGCGGCTCGGTGGCCGAGGCAATCGCGCTTTTCGAAACCGGACTTGATCTCCTGCGAAAGCTTCCCGACGACGACTCGCGCGCCGAGCTGGAGTTGGACCTTCGCAACCACGCCATTGGCGCCCTCGGCGATACGAAGGGCCTGGCTTCGCCCGAAGTCGAACGCTCGACCGAGCGCGCAATAGCCCTTTGTCAACGTCCCGGCGTCAACTGGGAAAAAAGCTGGTGGGCACTTTTCTCTCTTTTCTTTGTCCAGCAGCTGCGTCCCGATGTTCGCAGAGCAGGAGCGATCGCTTCCGAATTGACGGCACGCGCCGAAGAACACGGCAACGACGGACTTCTCGCTGAAGCCGGCAATTGGCTGGCTTACACCAAAATGGTCTCGGGCGATTTCGAAGCCGGCCGCCGATGCTTTCGATCGAACATGGACAGTTCTGGAATCGATAACCAGACCGGCAATGGGTCCCGCGCGCGAGCACGCCGCACGGAATTCCCAGGCGCGGACAATGGTCGAGCGGCTGTACACAGCGGAAAACAACCGCATCATTTCCGGCTGGAACCTGTGGTTTCTCGGTTACCCCGATCGCGCGCTGGAGCGAATGAATACCGCGGCCGCGATACCTCATCATAGTTCAAAGGGCTTGCTCGGTGACTTACACGGATTTGCCTCGTACATTTGCGAGCTTCGGCGCGAAACCCAGCAAATGCGCGCCAGAGCGGGGGCCAGACTCGCAATCGCTACTGAGTCAGGTTTCTTCAGCGGCCGGGCCCTTAGCGAAATCTATCTTGGATGGGCCGATGTGCTCGACGGCGACCTGGAGGGTGGCATCGCGAGGATGAGAGCCCACATGTCACAGCTTAAGGCCGGCGGCTCCGAATATATAACCGATCGATGTCTTACATTTGTCGCGACGGCGTTGGGCCGCGCCGGGCGGTTCGAAGAGGGACTCGCCGCGCTAAAGGAGGCATTCCTTTTCACCGATAGGACCGGCCAACAGTACTACCAGGCGGAGTTGCATCGCCTGAAGGGTGAACTGCTATTGGGCCACGACAAGGCGAATGCGGCCGCAGCCGAGCAGTCCTTTCACTCGGCGCTCGATATCTCGCGCAAGCAACGAGCCAAATCGTGGGAGTTGCGCGTAAGCGCCAGCCTTGCGCGGCTGCTGCGAGACTTGAATCGCCGCGAAGAGGCGCGCCCGCTGCTCGCCGAAGTCTACGAGTCGTTCACTGAAGGTTTCGACACCGCGGACTTGAGAGATGCCAGTGCGCTCCTTCAGGAACTTAACGCATAGGGCGATGGAGCGGCGCAAGCACAAGATCGCCGAGATATGAAAAAACCAGGATCAAAATCCAGAAGAAGCGTATCTTCTAAAGACGCTCCGGACAGCAGACGCACAGCTTCGCAACCGGAGCGTATCCTCAACTTCTGGATGACGCCCGGTCATGCCGCCGAGGATACCGTCCATCTTTGGTTACGATGGTTCGTGCCCGATCCCGAGTTCGACGAGCTTTGTAAGTCTCTTTTCCTCAACAGTTACAGGGACGCTGCGTTTGGCCGCCTGGACGGTTGGAAGAAAGCCCCCAGAAGTTGTCTCGCGCTGGTGTTATTGCTGGATCAATTTCCACGCAACATGTTCCGCGACACCGCGCGAGCGTTTGCGACTGACGCTAAAGCACGAGAGGTCAGCCGACACGCAATTGCATCCGGATTCGATCGCGAATTGCCGCCAATCATGCGGATGTTCTTATATTTGCCTTTCGAACACAGTGAAGATTTAGACGATCAAATGGAATCGGTCCGCCTCGCCCTCGTTCTAGCAGATGACTTTGGCGGACCCGCAGAAGGTACCGCAGTCCGGATGTCCGCCGAGTCGCACCTAAAGATGATTCGGCGATTCGGTAGATTTCCCGGCCGAAACGAGGCGCTCGGGCGACAATCAACGAAAGAAGAGAGCGAATTCCTTAAACGTCAGCGCTCACAAAGCTGAACCTGTGTGTGGCGAATTGCTGATTCTGGGGAAATCAGTAATTTGCCACACACAGGTTGAGTCCCACGCCTCTCGCCTAGTTCGATCGCCTTGGCCGCGTGCGCGCCAAGGCGCTTCGAGTGTTTCCGCGAGGCCACGCATGCAAGTCTGCCATACGCATTGGACGCTCAATAGAACCCGAGCCTAGAGTGGACTAATCGATCCGCATGACCCCCCGGCGTGGCTCCGCCGTTCCGCATGTTGCTGCCGTTAACGTCACGCCCATGTCGGTCAGCGCGGTCTTATGCTGCTTCAGAGGCGTGCGAATCAGGCGATCCTCGATCGGCTTGAGCTTCCCGAAGCTCTCCAGCCTTAATACCCGCTCGACAAACGCAGCAGTTCGAGGCCATCGGGCCGTGTCGACCTCAAAACGCGAAAACGCTGCGTTGCGAAAGAAACATGCGATACTGATGTCGGCTATGGAGACGCTGCCGAAGATGAAACCCTCTGCAGGAAGCTGTGTCTCCAGGTAGTCGAGCACTCGTGGCATGTCATCCCGAAGAGTCTTCTCTACCACCGCCTTATCTGTTTGTTCACCCCACACGGCCGATTTAATCGCGATTTGGTTGAATAGCTGCCAAATGAATACCTCACCCATGCGCGAATCGGCGTATTCTTCGAGCCAACGGGCACGAGCGCGGTCAACGATGTCGGCGGGATAGACAGCAGGCTGAGGATAGCGGTCCTCGATATACTGGCAGATGACAGAAGAGTCGGCCAGCGTGGTGTAGTTGTCGATCAGAACTGGAATTCGCCGCAGCGGACTCATTTGCGAAAAACGATCATCGCCGAAGAACGGCACGATTGGATCGATTTCGTAGGGAATGCCCTTCAGGTCGAGAACCACCAATACTTTGCGGACATAGGGCGAGAGGTAACTACCGATGATCTGTACACGTTGCATAACGCCTCCGTCCTCAGCTCGCGTCTGAGGCATTGTTATTTCTTCATCATCGCGGCCGCCGTCGCCTAAGCTGCCTTCTCCAAGGCCTCACTTAGTTGCCTGTCCTATGCGGCGGGCTTGCCCGACGCGAGCGCTTTGACTGCCTCCGCGGTCAATGCTTTCCCGCCGATGCCCTAATCACCGCTTGGTACCTCCTCGATTGTTACCCAAGTTACACTGCGCAAATTCTCGCCCTCGATAGAGACCATCGCGTCGGTCAGCTTCTCAATCATCCGAGTCTTCTGTTGCGCACTGAAGACACCTTCAATCAAACGTACTTGAACTAGTGGCATTTTCGTTCTCCTCTTCCCAGTCGTTTTTCTCTCGACACATAAACCACCTTAACCCGCTTCGGGCGTTGGTGACGGTGAGGGTTGCGCCAGCCCGGATGCGCAACCAGCAACGTTGCAAGGCGATCCTAGGTGCCGCGAGCCAACGATGCACGATAAAGTTATGAGAAATTTATGAGATTTGCCGGCGCGCACCCCGGGACGATACGCGCTCTGGCCTGCCCTTGTGTTGAAGGTGACCCGGCACCAGGGCTTTCACCGGGGCCCCGAAATCAAGCGCTCGACTTCTATAGAGATATCCGTGCCCGTGTATTGTCTCTATTACCTCGGCCAAGTCTCCCAGCTTCTTACGCAACGCCGCGATGACCGCATCGACTACATTCCCTCCGATGTCGTACTTGAGGCCCCAAACATCATTTAGAAGTTCTATTCGCGCAACCGCTTCGCCCTGCCGCGCCGCGAGGTAACGCATCACGTCGAACTCTTTTCGCGTCAGAACGGTCGCGCGGCCGTGCACGACTAGAGCCCGTCGTTGCTCATCGAGAAGGCCGTCTTGCTCGGCGCCAAGCTCGGCCGCCGCCAAACGCGTAAGCCACCCGTCCACCGATCGTTCGCCCATATCAAGCGAGAGACTCCGATAACTCGCATCACCGATGCGCACCTCGGGCTCGTCGATCGTCTGGATATCGAGGCCAGAAGCAACTTCTGCATAGGGAGTAATGTCGGTAAGCGCGAGGTACACGCGCTGTAATCGCGGGCGCCGCGCCAGGTACTGTCGCTTGATATCCAACCACGCGGCAGCCTGAACGGGTGAAGGACTTTCACCGTCCTCGCGGCTCAACCAGCGACGTAGAAAGAGCGCGGTCTTCCCTTTCGACAGCGGACTGTGTCGCAAATGTCTGGCCCAAGCCGATGCCAATGGGTCACTTCGCACCAGCCAGAGCGCCGCGTCCTCAGAATCAAGGAGACAATAGAATCCTGCGATCTGGCCGCGCGCGTCGCGAATGACGCAGAAGGACGTTGGAAGATGCTTCCACCAGCCCTCCAGGATTAGGGCCGCCTCGTGGCCTTCGTGTTCAGCGGCTATCGACAGAATCGCCGCCCCATCCCCGGTTCCCGCACGTTCGACATAAAACTGAGAGACGTCTCTCGGAAAGAACGCCTCGCGAATCGCGGGATTGTTAATCAGGAAAATCAGATCGGCCGAATAGCGCCAAAGGTTCGTGAGCGGCGCCGATTTCGCCTCATGGTTAAGTTGCTGCCACGCGGCTCTTCGATAGCGCTGACAGGTAAGAGGATCAATTGCCTCGAGTTCTGCACGAATCGCCTCGCGTACTGCGTCATGGATCCTGAGGCCGTCGCGCGCGGACTCCACGAACGGCAGGCTGGCGAGTCGCTCGAATAGCAAGTCATCGTGAAGTGAGGGCATCAATGCCCTGAGCAGACTCCGCGTGACTCGCCGTACGACCGAAGCGGCGCGCACCGCTTCCTGCAATTCAGGCGCTTCGATCTCCGATAGAAATCTGTGTGCGATCGCGCTTATAGCGGCCTGAGGGGTGCGATTGGGCCCTGAAGGTAGTTGCGTTGACGCTGCGCCGGCCATCACCAACGCCAGCGGATGACCGTGTGTGAACGTAGCTATCGCGCGCGTTGTCGTTTCATCTGCGCCAAGACTTCCCAACAACTCGAACGCGGCGACGTCGTCAAGCGGTCCCAAGTCAAGCGAGCGGAACGATCCCCGCCATTCGGGTGTCTCCGTCCATTGCGGTGCAGGTGGGAAGCGACTCCCCAGGATCAGACGCACATTCTTTCCCACCCGGCTCAGGAAGACCTGTCGCAGGCAAGCGTCGAGCAAACCAAGCAACTCGTATGAATCGAGAGCAATCACGAGAGCTCGGTTTCTCTTGGAGAGGACGCGGACGATGTTGCCAAGTGTAGGCCTGCCTATGCGCAACTGGCGTGATAATTCGTGCTGAAATCCACTTTCGGTTGGCTCGGTCGTCCGACCATCGAGCAATAGCACCGTCCGCTTTTTGCTCCGCCAAATCGCCGCAAACTTGGAGATCAAAGCAGACTTGCCGATGCCGGAAATGCCGTGAACATGAATCACGCGTGGCCCTGACTGCCGTATTGCCTCAGAGAGCAGCTCCAACTCACGCTCGCGGCCGAAGACCGGGCGAGAATCACCCGAAGGGTAAGCGTTCGACTTCTTCATCAAACGCCGGGCCTCAAACTGATCGCCTGCACCCGTATGTTACCCGGTTGACTAACGTGCGCTAAGGCTTCTGGCAAATCGATTCGGTCGTTTGGGGCCCAAACGGTCGCGCCGAATTCGCCGACGGAGATTTTTGCCGCGAATCGCGGCTCATCCACCGGAACGTGACTTGTGGCTACCAAAAACTCCAAAAGCAGCGAAGAGTCTAGAGTTTTGATTATCACCGAAGTAGGCGGCGCTGCGGCAGTTTGCTGCCGCAGCGCGCTAGAACTACTGACGATGTCTTTCATCGCCAGACGGTGACGCTATGCACTCAGCCGATCTCGGAAAGCGTCCCCTTCCACGTCCGCGCCGCAAGATCTATCTCACCCGCGCTTGCGAGTCGCCGGCCATCGGAGAGCTGCATAGTTGACGCCGTGGACCACCGATGTTTGCCCTTGCTCTCGTAGGTCCCTTGACCAACGCCGCTCAGAACCTCGCCACTATCGAGGTATGCCGACCCGGCCTCACTGAAAGTCCCGTCCCTGCCGCCGCCGATGAAGGTAGCCGTGTCGAAGATAGCGCCAAATCCGGTCCCCGTTCCTTCAAAATTCACCTGAATGAGAACGCTGCCGGCAGGTCCGGGCGTGTTAGTTTGAGTGATCATCTTCAGCGAAAATTCCCCGATTTGTTTAGACGCCATATAGTCTCCTTTTTCGTCGAAAGTTTGGGGTTAGCACCCGATTCACACATTCGTTCAGCCGAGCGGGATCTCGGAGTAGACCGCTGATGAAACTAGATCCACAGCGGGTTTCTCATTTGAGTTCACATCCGTAAGAAACTTGCGCCAGTCAGGGTCAGTGTCGAGTTTCGCGCTGAGCTCGCCCTGCGCCTTCCAGTTCGGCGTCTCGATTACGTAAAGGAAAGCATTCGGCGCTGGGCCGCCTGCAACGCTCGTGAGCGTACGGGTGGTAGCTCCCAATGCCCTCAAAATCTTGTCTGCCCGCTTGGCGAGACCGAGAAATTGTTCGATACCGCCCGGACGCGGGCTGTAGGTAAAGACTTGTGCGATTGCCATACTTCTCTCCTGTTTGGTGATGAAGGTTTTTCTATGTGTCGATTCCGTCTCAGCTGGGCACTTCGACGCTGATCCCGGTCGAGATTCTTTCCGCGTTCGGGGCCTTGGCCGAGTTGATTTCTGCGAGGAATGCTTGCCAGTCTTTGTCGGAATCCAGCTTTGTCATATACGACCCGAAGTCCTTCCAGTCGCTGTGCTCGACCACCACAGCGACGGTGCCTGCGTTCGGGCCCGACACCTCGTTCCAGGCGCGAAGCTTTCCTCCTGCGCGCTTGATAATGTTGTTCGCCTTCGAGAGGTCGCGCATGAACGCTTCCAGGCGACCGGGTTGGGGTTTGAGAAACAGTACCTGCGATACCGTTGCCATATGAGCCTCCGGGTTAAGTAGATGTTGCGAAGTTGGGCAGACACTTTGGTGCGTCGCGGGAGGGAATGGCCTCAGCGACTGCGCCCATTGTCGCTCGGCAAATCGCTGCTTCGGGGGGAATAAGGAAACGACTTGGGGAGACCCTGTACTTACGCGGGGGCCAGACCTGGCGTCAAGCGTACCATTCCGACCGCCTTTGCCTACTAGCAGTTTCGAGAGCCTCGAAAGGTCCAAGGCCCTAGACCGATTTCAGATCAACTCCAAGCTTCGCTCCGTGTGTGTGGCGAATTACTGATTTCCTTGATCCATTCCTGTAAATTCCCTGATCTGAGGAATTAAATTCCTGTTACCCAAAAATAATTCCCTGTTCCATTGAGTAGGGAATTTGCCCGAAGAACCCAAGCCGATCCTCAGCTTTTCGGGCCTCGATCGCTCCGATCGCGCTTGAAATCGCAGGAATTCCCTTTGTTATTGGTTGCAAGCGACGCGAGGATCGTCCTCAATCTTTGTCGAATAGAATGAGGTGCCAACGCCGGAGCAAGAGTACATCACAGGCCGGAGTTAAAGTGCATCATTATGTAAGGGCCTGTTGGATGGGGTTGATCCGGACAGGGGGAGTGCGAAGTTTTTCTGAACTGGCGAGAGCGGTATGCACCTCTTGGCGTGAACAAAGCATCACCGATCCCAGATGGTCTACCAACTATGGCTGGTTTTATTCATGTTCTCGACGTAGTTGCTTGTCACCGAGGTGTCGTTTGCTGTGGTGAGCCTGAAGCTGTCGCGCTTCATCTCGAGGATATGAATGTGGTGGGTAAGGCGAACGAGCAGCGCACGGGTCAGACGCTCGGAACCGAAGACGCCGGTCTGCTCATTTGAGGGTAGGTTGTCTGGTGAGGATGATCGGGCTGCTCTCGCCTTGGCAGAACGGAGGACAGGTCTCAACGGCTCTTATTCGTCGAATCCCTTGACCTTCTGGTTGTGTCTGGCGAGGCGCACCTACGTCGCATCCTCAAAATGTACGCCGCCTTCCACAACGAGGTCCGCACCCAATTGTGGTTAGGCAACGACGCCTAGAACTTCCGACACTACGAGACAGTTGGCTATATACTCGTGAACTAATCCTCTGCCGGCTGCATCCTCGATACACTCGGCTTTGAGTTTTGATGAGGCACAACCTTGCACGCGTGGTGAGGCCAGATGTGGCGGACGCTCAGAAATGTTATCTCTCGGCCGAATCGTCTCTTTCCTTCGCCGCCGCAGCGATCTGATCAACGTGCTCGGCCAGCGGAACAAGCGCCGTGCGGTCTCTCCGCCGCACCGACACGAGGACCGTGGGCTGGGGGGGCGGCGCGGGAGCGGCGAGGCGCGCCGGAAGATGAGACAAGTGTTCCTCCGGTTGCGGGTTGGGATCGATCCAGATGCAAGAGAAGGGAATTTGGTCGTTCCGCCTCTTGATCCAAATAAGGAACTGAGACACGGAATCGGTTTGATCGTCGTGGCGGGCATGAGGGAACTGCAGCATTTCTGATTTGAAGTCGTCTAACCATGTTGCGATGGTAGGCAGAAAGACCCCGCCAGCCGCAATTTGCAATGATGATGTATGCATGCGTGTGAGCTTGTCATGTTCCGGTTCAAACGCTACCGGCATCGGGAAACCGGCGGGGCCACCTTGCCGCAAATCATCGATGAGCGACATTCCGGACCCCTTGTTTTCGACGATCACAACATCAGCTCGATGCTGCTGCGCGTGTTCAACCACTCGCTTCTTCAATTCTGGATAGTTGAGTTTCTTGCGGGCGATCGGACTAGGCGGGATGGCTTGTCCGCGGCGGCACGGCGCTTGGCTCCCGTGGAACACGCTGGACGCGCTGCGTGTGCGGCTCGAAAATGCGGCCGCGCACGAACATCTGGGCGAAAAGGTTTACGAGGGGGTCAAGGAAATCCTCGAGCATCTGCGCAAAACCCACGACAAGGACATCCACTGTCCGGACTGCGGGACCAAGCTCGAACCGCGGGCGGCGGAGGCGCGGGGTGAAGTCGGACTGGGCGGAATGGTGTGCGCGAATCGACACGGTGCATGGCTCGACCGGATCACGCTGGAAAAGATCAGAGGCCGCCTCGATCGGCTGGAAGCCGCTACGTCGCAGTTGCGCTGAGAAAGCGAGGCGAAGAATTTAATTTCGCGTTCGTGAAGGGTGCGCACTTAGTTCATTCACAGTTCGCTTTTCGCCCGCACTAACTGTTGCACGCAATGCCACCCGGGTGAATCCGCCGCAAACACTATACACTCAGCGATAGCTGTAGTCGCCACCCACAAGCCTCAGATTGAGCCGCGCACCTAGGCACAGACCGAAGATGGTAGTCAAAGAGCATAAGCCGCGATGAAGGCGAAGCAGATAGCATTCGTAAAGGATGCATCGGTCGACGATGCAATCGCCGTCGTTTTTGCAGGGTGTTTAAAGCACTGGACGGCAAACGAAGCGGCGGCGCTAAGCGGCCTGGATCCCGAGGGAGTTCACGAAATGCGCGTCGCGGTGCGGCGGATGCGCGTGGCGCTTTCGGATTTCAAGGTAATCATTCCGGTCGCCCAGGTTGACTGGCTGAAGTGCGAGAGTAAGTGGCTTATATCAAGTCTGGCTTCGGCCCGCGATTGGGACGTCTTTCTCTCCGAGTTGCTCATGCCGGTTGAGGCATCCCGACCGAGAGATACCGGACTGGCGGAATTGCGGATGGCGGCAGAGGCGCAAAGAAAGGCGGCCTACGTAGAAGTGAGTAGGGCGATTCGTTCACTCCGCTACTCAGAGCTTTTGGCGCGGATGCGGGGGTGGCTGTCACGTAAGTGCTGGAGGCCGGTTAGCAGCGGACGACGCAAGGTGCTCGACGAGTCGGCGGAAAGGTTAGCCAGCCGCCTGTTGAGGAAGAGGCACAAGACGGCGATCGAGCTTGGCCGGAACTTTAACAAGCTTTCACCTGACAAGCGCCACCAACTGCGGATGGCGTTGAAGAAGCTGCGCTATACTGCGGAGTTCTTTCGCTCGCTTTACCGGAAGAAGCGCGAGAGAGCTTATTTTCATGCGCTGGATCGGCTGCAGAGCAGCCTTGGCCACATGAACGACATAATGGTGGCGGACCATTTGCTCGAGCGGCTGTCCGCTGCCCGCGAAACTAGGAGAATCTCTAGCCATCTCCTAACCGCGGCCGGCATCGTCTCAGGTTGGTACGCGCATAGCGCGGCCACTTCGGAAGACGAAGCCGAGTCAAACTGGCGCAAGTTCTGCGGTTGCGATGCTTTCTGGTAGAGGCGTAATTGACGACTAGGCTCGTGCTTTACAGACCTTGATCCGCGCGAGAGCGACAGGCTCATTTTCGCGCGCGGTTCTCCTCCTTTGTCCACAGCAGAAATGATCGTACCGGCCGCGCTTTCACTATCTCAACGAGGATCAGGTAGTTGACGATCCTTAACAAGTTTCCTATTTCTTTGCCGTTGTGCGCGTCTCGTGGTGGGAAATCGGACTGGTCTCCACTCGGAGGACTATTGCTTCGGCTCCGAGAGCTAGTTGACCATCTGCTCCGCCAGTTTCAATGCCAACAGGATCCGAATCCCGCCGCGACCCAAGTCACGAGTATCGACAATGCCAATCCAGGTACTATTCTCAGCGCGAATCTTGATCCCCCGCTTACTACTGCGAGTATCGCCTTTGACATTGTGTTCGTCGTCAAACCGATGAGAATAGGGATGAGGCAATCTCTAGCGCTCATATTGCCAGCACGGACAAGTGCCGCGACCGAAGCTGCGGCGGCGTGAGCGTCCGCAAAACCCGCGATTCCTGCTGCGATCGCCGCACCCTGCCTGCCGAACCGCGCATCAAGTGTTGCGGCGAGAACAGATACAGCCGCGAGGCTAGCCGCTACAATCAGTGCGCTTTTAAGATTGAAAGCATGGCCGTTTCCTTCGTAGTCTGCCGCGCCTTCCCCTCTAGCTCGGAAGTCAAACAGTGCGCTGTAGGCCATCACGGTCAGTCCTCCGCAGACAAGCGGCATCGCGACGACAGCGAACGCGGTTCTACTCGTTGCGCTGACAATAATCAGGAGCTCTACAAAAGTCGCGACGCTCGACAGTAACGCTGCCATTGAAGCCGGATTCAACGCGCGTTGATTGGATTTCGCTTTTGCGCCCATCGCGTTCGTGGTAGCTGCGCTCGAAACGAACCCGCCAATGAATCCCGCGAGTGGCAATCCGTAACGCGTTCCGACGATTCTCGCGGCGATATGACCGAACGCCTGGATTGCCATCAGCAGGATCGCGAGTCGCCAGATCACGCTTGGATTGAAACCACCAAAGGGTCCCATGTAGCGGTCTGGAAGAATGGGCAGGACTATAAATGTGGCCGCGCCTAGGATGAGCGCATCAATGACCTCGCCTTGGTTCAGCACCGTTCGAGCGAACCGATGCATCGGAACCTTCGCGGCGAGTAGGATTGCGACCGCAACCCCGCTTGCACCCGCAAGCGCGGGATTTCTAATTGCGAGCCCGCCCAAGAGCAGCGTTGTCAGTAGCGCAATCTCGGTGGTCAAACCGGGGTCGTCGGAGGTTGTACGATAGTAAGCGACAGCAAGAAGAGTTGCGGTCCCCAGTGCGAGTGCGGCGAGCAGTACGCTGCCTCCCAGCATCTCCCCCAGAGCACCTGCGATCGCGGCTGCTCCGAAAGTTCGAATCCCGGCGGGCGCGCGATGTGGCCCGCGACCCTTGTTGCGTTCTCGCTCGACTCCTATGAGTAAGCCGATGGCGCCGGCCTCTGCCAACCTGAGCCATTCGTTGTCGACAATCACCATGGGTCAAATCGGAAAATCAGAAATCCTTTTCGTCTGCAATCTAGAATGCCCAAGCCGCACATTATTCACGAGCGCGAGCCGTCGTGCGTCTTAAGCAGTTCCCCAACCTTTGTAGCTACGGCCGTGCCATGCTTTACCTCCGCCAAAGGCCACCCTGCCCAAGCATCTTCATCGCTCACGACTCTTTCGGTGCCACCGATCGCTGAGAACTCGCCACGGCTCTTTCTGACATTCACCGAGTCAATAGGGCAATTCCGTTCAACACTTGGTCGGCTACGAATAAGGATCTCAGCCGGACGCCTCTGGTGTGTCCTTTGGAGCCACTTAGAACATTGCACTGGTTCCTTTCATCACAAGCTCGCCATTCGGACGATTGATTTTGCAGTCAGCAGTTCTGACTTTTCTTTGGCACAGCTGGTGCTCTGTCTCGTGGCACCTGAATCAAACCAATAGCGAGGTGGAACAACTATGGGTTTTTTGAAATGGAATCCGTCAACTGACCTGGATCGCCTGCGTCACCAGTTCGACGAGTTGCTCGGACACTTCGGCTTCGACCGTAACGAGCTTACGACGTGGCCGACGGCCTCTAATCGTCCCGCGATCGAATCGTCCGTCGACGGTGAGAAGTTCGTGGTGCGCGTCGATCTACCGGGAGTCGATCCGAAGAACATTGACGTCCAGGTCGTAAACGGAATCCTGACGGTCAAAGGAACACGAGAGGAGAAGCGCGAGTCTGACAAAGCTTCCGTGTACCGGCGCGAAATTCGGTACGGCCCATTCGAGCGATCGATCAGTCTGCCTGAAGGTATCAAGGCAGAAAACTTGAACGCCGTCCATCACGACGGCGTTCTCGAACTGAGCGCTCCAATGCCCAAGGAGTCGGCGGCCAAGACGGTCAAGATTCAGATCGAGGAAAAAAGGGCGGATGCCGGCAAGAAAGCTGCCTAATCACCAGAGTGTAGCGGGGTCTGCCATGGCTGCGATCTTTTCTAGAATATTATGTCCGATCGACTTCGAACGTGACTCGATGGACGCGCTCGAGCTGGCCTGTCAGATTGCAAAGCAGAACTCCACTACAGTTTACCTCTTGAGCGTGATCGCTGAACCGTTGATCCCTGCCCCCCAGCTCCCACCCATACCAATCCAACTAAATGCTCGATTTGAATCAGAATGCCGAGACCGGTTGAAGACAATAGCGCGCGAAAAGCTGGCAGGAGTTCGAAACGAGGTTTTCATCGCAAGCGGGAACGCGGCGCCTGAGATTCTCCGCCTTGCGGCCGAGCAAAAAATCGATCTGATCGTGATGGGCACTCATGGCCGTACCGGCCTGAAACACTTTCTGCTTGGGAGTGTTGCAGAGCGCGTTGTTCGCGAATCGCCGGTTCCAGTCCTGACGATTCATCCTAAGGGACCCTGATTAAACTACGCGGCTTTTCGGATCTGCGCCTTTGAATGCGCTGTCAGAACCGGCGTCAATGACTCCCGAACGACTCGCTCGGCCACGCTGCCGAGGACTAGGCGACCCAATCCCTTGCGACCGTGCGTACCCATCACGATCAGGTCCACGCCCAGACGGCGCGCGGTGTTCAGCACTTGGTCAGCCGGATCGCCGATCACCACGAGCGTCTCGTATCGCACCGCGGCAGGAAGACGTTCGCGCCCAAGCTTAGCAAGCTCTTCTTGTCTCTCTTTCTCGTGGAACGGGTAAGGGTCCATCGGCACCGGCTGGAGGCCAACAGCGCCTGCCTGCAGTGGGGCGACATTCATCAGATACAGGCTGGAATCATTCTGCAAGGCTACCTTCAGCGCGACTTCGAGAGCCGCGAACGAATGCTCTGAGAAATCGATTGGACACAGAATCTTCCGAAAGAGCTGAATCATCGTCGTCTCTCCTATTGTCCCGGTTGCCCTGGCTAAGTCAGCGTCTTTTACTCTTCTACCGTTTCACGCAGTTCTTCCGGCAGAGTCCAGACGTGACGCGACGGCTCGTCGATGTCGCCCTCGCCGGGATGCCTTTGATCGTTCCGCTCCTTCTGGCAGTCGATGCAGTAGGCGGCAAACGGCATGGCTTTCAGCCGCTGAATCGGGATCTCCTGCTTGCACTTCTCGCAAATTCCATAACGACCACGTTTAAGGCGGTTGAACGCGTCATCTATTGCCCGCAATCTGTCTTCGCATCGTTCGATCAGCCCGGCATCCATCTCAACTTCCTCGAGAGAGTGGGCCAGGTCCAAACCGTCGGCCGGCAGTGCTATCGCGTCTGCTTCCTCTTCCTTGCGAAGCACGCGTACTCGGGCGGACGCCGCATCGCGCGCCTGCTCCAGGATCTCAAGCAGACTCTTTCCCGGAGTAGTCTTTGCGATTCTTCGGGGCGTCCTCGTTTTCGCTACACGCCTGAATTTCATAAAGCCTCCTCGAGCCACCTCATAAGTGTCTGTCCGAATGAAGTCCAAGCAATTGGCGGACCAGTAGTTGAATCGCCGATCGAGCCGGAAAACCTACGGAGGTTGTATCGAAATGGGGGTGCGCTGGTGCGTTCGGATTCAGTAGTCCTGCTGATAAACGCCTGGCCGAAATCAATTTAGACGATGATGCGTGGAACATAGGCGAGAACTACCGAGGACAACTACACCGACTAACGCGAAGACCACCCACCACTGTAGGAAGACTCCCAGGAACAAAATTGTCGCGGTCAGCAGGAGGCACGCGCCGATAACGCTTGCAAACAGCCTTACGAAGCCTGCGTAGGCATCCGCAACGGCGGAATTGAGAAATGCCATCACGTTCTCTTCGAACTGATGCAGTTCCGCGCTTACTATTCCTTCAACTATGCGGGCCAGGAGCCGGGGCCACTCGACGACCGGCCTTTCGCCGGCGATCGACACGGATTCGTCACTATCCGGCGATATGTCCGAGCGTCCTCTTGCATTTGAATGAGATGGCATACCGAATGACCTCCTGATTCTCTAAGCAAGCTACTTGCCATAGCAGGAGCTACCCGAAATGGCGCGATCGGATACATGTGTCCGTATTGAGTCATCGCTCGGATGCAGGATTCGTGTGATTTGAGCCGAGGATCTGCAATGGCACGGAAGCCGCTACAGATCATTTTGGTCCGCGGTCTGACTGACGTACAGCGCATGTACGAACTAGAATACAAGTCTAAGTTGATGTCGCCTGTAGACGCCGTGGAGTTGATACCAGCGTGCGGCACCCTTTCGATGGGCATGGCGGTCAGCGAACCGCCCGCCTTGTTGACGGCGCTGGAGAATCGAGTGAAAGCCGGCAAGATTGAGGAGCTTCGCGTTTACTATTCGCACTCGATCGCAGCCGCCGCGTTCACGGTTCTCAAGTACGAATACATGAACGTCATCAAGCCGCATCCGTTCTTCCCGACCATCGTTGAACGGCGACTCTTCGAGTTGGGCGAACACGACAAGCGGCGCGTCGTTTTCTACATGCCGGGCAATTTCAGCGCGATGCCGCGCACGTTGCGCGAAATAGGAATCGACGCATTTGTCATGATGGTCGCGCCGATGGACAAGGGCGGATTCTTCAGTTGCGGCACGAACGCCGACTACACAATCCCTACCGCACGAATCGCAAAGAAACTGATCGTCGAGGTCAATCCCAAAATGCCGCGGGTGTTCGGCGATTCATCGGTCCACATATCGGAAGTCACGGCGATTGTGGAAAACGAAAGTCCGCTGTTCGCCATAGCTTCACGGCCCCTCACGCCGACAGATGAGCTGATCAGCAAGCACATTGTAGGAATGATCCCAGATCGCGCTACGCTGCAGGTGGGAATCGGCGGCGTGCCCAATGCCGTATGCGCCGCGCTCCACGGCCACAAGGACTTGGGAATCCATACCGAGCTCATGATGCCGTCCTTGGCGGCGCTGGTTCAGTCGGGCGCCGTAACGAACAGGTACAAGAATCTGAATCGGTATAAGAACGTCTACACCTTGGCAGCCGGCGACGAACCTTTCTACGAATTTCTGAACGACAACTCGAGCATGGAAGCCCGCCCCGTCGATTACGTGAATGACCCCAGTGTCATCGGACAGAACGATCTCGTAATCTCGATCAGCGCATTTCTCGAGGTCGGGCTCGACGGCGAAGTGAACTCCGAAGCGATCATGGGCAAGCAGTACAGCGCGCCCGGTGGCCAATTGGACTTCGTGCGCGGCAGCCAGCTATCGAAGGGCGGGAAATCGATTCTCGCGGCCTACTCGACAGCGGGCAACGGGACCATCTCGCGCATCGTGGCAAAGGTCGAAGGACCTACGACCGATCCAAGAACCGACACTCAGTATGTCGTTACGGAATATGGCGTCGCATGTCTTACCGGCAAATCGACGGCGCAAAGGGCCGAAGCGCTGATAGCAATAGCCCATCCAAAATTTCGCGACGAACTTCGTTTCGGCGCACGGCAAATGGGCTACCTGTAAAATGCTTTTTGGGAAGTGAGTATGAAAGACCTGAAAGTTCGCGACGTGATGACGGCCAATCCCACCGCCCTCAAGCGCAATGACAAGCTCACGCTGGCTGACGAAATCATGCGGCTGGGTCGGGTGCGCCATTTGCCCGTTCTTGATGATGATGATCAAGCCCTCGTCGGCATCGTCACCCAGCGCGATCTCTTTCGCGACGCGCTCGCGCAGGCGCTTGGCTACGGCAAGCACGCCCAGCGGAAGCTTCTCGACTCTCTAGCCGTCAAAGACGTGATGACCACTGAGGTTCTCACCATCAAGCTGGACGCCTCGCTGGTCTATGCTGCGCGCCTCCTGACCGAGCGGAAGATCGGTTGTCTTCCGGTTGTCGAAAATGGACGCCTGGTAGGCATCCTCACCGAGGGAGACTTCGTCGCCCTGATCGCGCGCGGAGACCACTAGGCGCGCTAACTTGTCACGAGACACCAGCTAAGCCCTTCTCTCCCATTCCGGCAAGGGCCGGGGCTCCGGGACCCACAGATTGCTTGCCGTTATGATGCCGATCAGGCGTCCGTGCTCAACTACGGGCAGTGCGCCAATCGCCTTTGCTTTGAGTAAGGCTACTGCATGTTCGAGCGTGGCCGAAGGTGAGATGGTGATAGGATTGGGCGTCATCACCGCTACAACCAGAGTCGAGTCGATAGAATGGCCGAAACGTCGCAAGTCGTACTGGCTGATGATGCCGATCAGTTTGCCTTCGTGGACGACTGGTAGTCGCCGAAATCCGCCTTTCGCCATTTTGGCATCGGCGCGGACCAAAGTATCGCCCGGCTCAACGGTAACGGGATTTTTCGTCATACACTCTCGAATGAACATAAACTACCTCCTGCGAAATCCCCGCTGAGGATTGGCTAATCTCTTCTTCCGCCTGGATTCATCTCTGTATTATCTCGCCGGTTGCCTTGACGACGTTCAGAAGCGCTTTCAACAGGTCGGTAGTGGTGACGATGCCGACCAGTCTTCCCTCAGCCACTACTGGTAGGCCGCCGATTTTGTGCTTCAGCATCAGGAGCGCTGCATCTTCCACCGCATCGTATGGCGTGACGGTGATCAGCGACGTGCGCATTGCCGCGGTTACTCGCGTCGATTCCAGAAAGCCCGAGTACTTGTGCAGGTCCCGCTCGGTAATGATGCCGACGAGGCGCCCGCCATCGACCACCGGCACACGCCTGAAATTACCAGCGGTCATGATGGCCCTCGCCTTCGACAGCTTGTCGTGCTGGTCAATTGTAATCGGGTCCAGAGTCATCAGGTTGACGATCTGCATCGCTTGTCCTCCAAGGCAGTCAACCGTTCAAGGTGCAAGTCGCCTGCCATAGCAACTTGAAGTAGGAGCGTGCGGGTTTCGTCGATCTACGGGACGGACACCCTCGCCCGCGGTGCCCATTTGCGCCACTCAAATTCGTCGCTGACGCGATCGGATACAGATCGCTCGACGAGCGCCGCTAGATTCCTATTGCACGAGCCGAGAATCGAGCTCACCGGACGTGGCACGGCATTGGCAATGTAAGCGAATCAGCAAGACTCCCGACCGCGAAGGAGGACTGTTTTATGACACCGCAATTCCGCAAAATTCTTTGCCCGGTGGATTTCGACGATAACTCCATGCAAGCGCTCGATACCGCCGCGAATCTCGCGCGCGAGAGCAACGGAACAGTCTTCGTCCTGCACGTGGTGCCGATGATCATCGCGCCGACCGGGATGCCCATCTACGTGGACCTCTACCAGGGACAGGAAGAAGCTGCCCGCGTCAAGTTGCTCGAGATCGCGCACAAGCGGCTGGCCGGAATTAAGTACGAACTGCTGATTCACACTGGCGAGCCGGCAGGTACTATCCTGAACGCTGAAAAGAAGACGGACGCCGATGTGCTCGTGATGGCGACTCATGGGCGCCGCGGTTTTAAGCGCTTTTTTCTCGGCAGCATCGCCGAACAGGTTGTGCGCGAATCCATTTGCCCTGTGTTGACTGTGCGATGCACGCCGACTCAAAACGATCTCGTCGGCACTTGGATGACGAAGAATCCCGTTACTGCGACTCCGCACGAGAAGCTCGCCTCGATCGCTGCCAAGATGCACGCGGGCAGCTTTCGATGCGTGCCGATCCTGGGTGACGGTGCGCCGGTGGGCATTGTCACCGATCGCGACATCCGCCAGCACACCGGCTACCTCGATCAAACCGAGGCGTACAAGGCGATGAGCGAAGCACTGGTAACCGTGACGCCGACGACTCATATCGGTGAGGCCGCGCGCTTGCTGCGTGAGCGAAAGATCGGAGCGCTGCCAGTGGTGGAAGGTGGAAAGCTGGCCGGCGTTATTACCACCGCCGACGTGCTCGAGGCGCTGACTCGCGGGACTGAACACGTCGAATAGCCTGGAATGATGGATGGACCCGGCGGCTGAAATTTTGGAGGCAGGTGAAACGCCGAGACTTGGCGCGGATTCACGCGGCGGCCTGCCGCCGCTGGTCGAGGCGATGATGCGGCCGGAGTTCTATCCGGATTCTCCTCCGCGCGTCGAATTCAAGCAGACACACATCTCTTACGTCTTCATCGCCGGCGACTTCGTTTACAAGGTGAAGAAGCCGGTCCATTTCCCCTTTCTCAATTGTTCCAAGCTCACGCAGCGGTTCCTCTTCTGCTGCGAGGAGGTGCGCCTGAACGCGCGTCTATCGCCGCGTGTGTACTTCGGCGTGTTCGCGATTCTTAAATGTGGAGACTCCTTCGTGCTCGGGTCTGAGGCAACCGCGGAGCATCCGGAGGCCGTCGAGTACGCCGTCAAGATGCGCCGGCTCCCCGAAGACCGGATGCTCGACGCCCTCATGACCGCGGGACAGGTGAACAGCGACACGATTCGCGCTATTGCAGCGCGCACCGCGGAATTTCACGCCAGCGCGCCGTCGAATCGTGGATGGACCTACGGCTCGGCGGCGGCGGTCTGGCGCAACGTTATCGAGGACATCGCGCAGAACGAAAGTTATATCGGTCACACTCTTCGCAAGGATCAATTCACGGCGATCGACGCGTTCTGCCGCGCCTTTATCACGGCTCATTGGCGCGCATTGAATGACCGGGCGCTCGATGGGCGCGTCCGCGAAGGCCACGGCGACCTGCGCGCAGAGCACATCTGCCTTCTGGGAACTGAAAAGAATGAAATCGATTTGATCGATTGCGTCGAGTTCAGCGAGCGGCTGCGCTATAGCGACGTCGCTTCGGAGATCGCGTTCCTCGCGATGGACCTCGATCGGCTCGGCGCCCCCGGGCTCGCCGATGAGTTGGTCGAGGCCTACGCCGAAATCACTTGTGACGAAGAGTTCGCGGTGTTCATCCCGTTCTACAAGTGCTATCGCGCGAGCGTGCGCGGCAAGGTCGAGAGCCTGCGAAGTCTCGAGCGTGAAGTTTGCGATGCTGAGCGCGAGCGAGCGCGCAAGCTCGCGAGCGAGTACTTCACGCTGGCCTCGCGCTATGCGCGTTACGCATCTCCCTGCCTGATCATCGTCTGCGGGCTTTCGGGCTCGGGCAAATCGACCGTCGCGCGCATGCTTCAGCATCGCAAGGGCTTTAAGGCGATCAACTCGGACCGTGTCCGCAAGCGGCTGGCATCGGTCTCCCCGCAGGAGCACGTCCGCACCGGCTACGGTGCGAACATCTATTCAGACAGGTTTTCGAAAATCACTTACGACGCGATGCTGGCCGAGGCCGAACGCCTGCTGAACGACGGCTGCGGAGCAATTCTCGACGCTACCTTCAAGGAGTCTGCCGACCGGCAATTGGCACTCGCGCTGGCTGCCCGGCGCGGCGTTCCCGTGCTCTTCGTCGAATGCGTCGTCAGCGAAGACGAAGCAATACGCCGGCTGGAGCGCCGCGGATCGATACAGAGTGAAGTGTCGGACGCCACGCCAGAGGTGCACCGAATGCAGCGCGCAGAGTTCGAACCGATTCGCGAGCTTCCGCCGCGAAACCATTTGCGCATGGACACCACCCGCCAGCGTGAACATCTTGTCGCGGACATCGAGGATGCGCTGGAGCGTTTGGTAGCGTCGTAAGATACTGGGCAAGCGATGAGTCCGTATTTTCTCGTGGGAACGATCGTACTCGGCGCCGCGGTGGTTTTCTTCACTCTCCCGTGGACCTTGCCGCGCTCGTGGTACAGGGCGTTCTTCTATCCAGGCGGCAGGCCGAAAGCGTTCACCAGGCGCCTCAACTCCGCACAGGCGCGGCTAACCGCGATGCGGGATATTTCCGGCATTGATGGTTGCCCTCGAAACGCGAGGGCGCCGGAGCGGGAAGGCTTCCCTGGTCCAGCTAGTCGTCGCGCAGGTCGGCACGGAACGATACTTGGTGTCGATGCTGGGCGATAGCGCTGACTGGGTGCGCAACGCACACGCCAGCGCGGGCGCCGCCGTGCTGCGCCATGGAACAACGGAAGAGGTGAGGCTGGAGGACGTGCCGGTCTCGCAGCGCGCGCCTATCCTCAAGACTTATCTGCAAGTGGCGCCCGGCGCTCGCCCGCACTTCGACATCAGCCGTGACGCGCCGATCGCGGAGTTCGAAAAGGTGGCTGCGCGCTATCCCGTATTTCGCATCGTAGCGAAATGAAATCGCCGGCAAATCGCGGTTAGAGTGTCGTCTATCGCATCGCGGTTCGACGATCCTGAATCGTGTTGAGGTAGGCGATGATTTTGCCGATCACCTCGCCGATCCCGTACTCGCCACGTTCGCCCGCACCCATCTCGTAGAGCTTCTCTCCCCACACCGGCATTTCGTGATTTCCATGCGCCCGCGGCGTATCGCGACCGTCGATAAACTCGGCAATTTTATGCGCCGGCAGCGGCATACCGTACTTATCGCCAAGCTTGCGCAGATTCGCCGGCGGCGTGACCAAGGTCTTTGCGACGGGACCGTCGCCGGTGCCATCGGTGCCATGGCACGAGGCGCAGTAGCGAACGAAGTATTTGTGTCCGTCGGCGACGTCGTCGCCCGCAGATAGCGCCGGCTGTGTGAGCGTGAGTGCCGTTCCCAGCGCAATGAACGATCCCAATACTTTCAGCTTCATCGATTCACCATTTAGTCGAAATGCTCAATGCGGGATCGGCGTCGCGCTCGGAGTCGGCGTCGCTGTTGATGTTGGCGACGGTTGCATCGCGGCTGCGGCCGCTTCGGGATCAGGAATGTATTCCGGTGGATAAGTAAGCCGGCGCCAGCTCAGCAGCAGGAGCGTCAGCGCTCTCGATTCTTCGGGCTTGAAGTTGAAATCGGGCATGGCGGTGTTCGGCAATACCGCACTCGCCTTCGTCAGATGCTGCACGTTCCAGTTGAACATCGTGTGCGCGCCGGTCACGTGCGCGAAATTCAGCAATTCGGGATTGCGGTCGCCCTCGTAGGTCAGCTCGGGTCCGGTGGCGCCGCCGCGCGCTTCGACGACGTGGCAGAGTAGGCATTTTTTCTTCTTGAAGAGCACTTTGGCGAGATTGATCTCGTCCATCCCCGGCGTCGCCGCGTCGTGGCGATGACAAAAATTGCATCGCATCTGGATCATCCCGTTCATCGTGAGCCCGTTCTGCGCCGCGAGCGCGTTCGAGAGCATCGGATCGTCCCATCCACGTCCGCCCTGATGCGCTCCTGTGACTGTAGTCGCCGCTCCGTCGCCGCCGTGACATGGCGTGCATCCGAACTTCGCGAACTCATGCTTCGTCATCCAGTCGCTCATCGGATGCGGTTTCAGCGGCTCGGCGATCGTGGCGGGAAGAACCGACGACCACTCGTAGCCGAGATGGCAGGTGATGCAGCGGTCGGTCACGCCTATCTTGGGAATCCATATCTGCTGAATACCCGGCCGGAAGTCGCGCGCTTCCTGGCCTTTGCCGTAATGCCCGAGCAGCTGCGGAAATGTTCGCTGATATGGTCCCCATTCAGTGCTGAACTCTCGCCAGAAACAGACCACGACCAACACCAAGAATAGAACCGACATCGCGACCAGCCACCAGAGTTGAGATGATTCGATTCACGTCGTCCTCCGTTTCACAGTTTGCTCGGCACGTTCTATTCAGCGGGCCTTTAGATATTCCAGAATCGCTTGGGTGTCTTCCTGCGGGAAGTTCCCGAGCGTACGCATATGCATAATTATCAAGTCCCACTCATAAGGCGCCTTCTCCGATCCCGGCCGCGCGTTGTGACAAGTGTTGCAGTATATCGGCCACAGTTTGGCGCCTTCGCGGAACAGCCGTTTGTGCTCGGCCGGCGACATATTGTCCTGTTCCTGAGCCGACGCACGAGCGCCTGCCGATCCAATCACGAGAGCCGCAAGGGCGGTTGCCACGAATATTTTTTTCATCATCGTGACTCCCCTCAGAATCCAATGGTGAACTGGCTAAGGAAAGCGTGATCGTTCGGTATCGAACCCGCGGGCGTCTCCGCGCCAGTCGGTGAGACGAATAGACCTCCAGCGTGCGGCAATTCGATATCGAATTCGTTCTGCCGGACGATCGACGGCGCGATCCAATAGTCGAGCGCCAGCGCCACCTCGCGCGAGTGCGGCGCGTAGGTTGCCGGCGACCCGTTGATGCCGAAATCTGGAACCAGTCCCACCTGAGTGCCGCCCAACCCAACGCCGGTCGCCGCCTGGATGTCGGCGGTCGAAACGCCCGGACGTTCGAGTCACCACTATTTTTCCGTCAGACGGTTACGGGATGCTGGAAACCGTCGACGGGCGAGAAGTCTATTTTCATCGTGACCGCTTCGGCGACTCCCGCGTCGCAGCTAGAAGTTAGTAGGCGATTCCAATCGTGACAACGAAAATGAATAGGGTCAGAAAGAGCTCATCTGTCCGGACTGAAAATCGCGCCGACACGCGCAAAATCCGCAACCTCACGGAAGAACTGAGCCGTGAAGAATATAGCCTCGGGATGCCTCTGCTCGACGCGGCAGTCGCGGGCGTCATTCTCGGCTTCAAGCCGTCGGATAGTGAAATGCGCACGCAGGCGCAGCGATGCTGGGATATTCCGAAGCCGCAACTCAATCAGCATCTGCTCAGCGAAGATGAAACCGTGTTGCCGTGGGCGCAAGGCGCGGGTCGGCTCTCGGCCGCGGTCATCGATCGGATCAAGAAGAGCCATCGCGAAATTCGCTCGCTGATCGGCAAGCTGGTGGGAGTGTCATTCGAAGATGATCCGGACAAGGTTGTCTCGGTTGCTGGCAAAGCGCTGTGTGCGCTCGCGGTCAAGCTCGACGATCTGATCGATAGCGAAGAGATGCGCCTGCTGCCGGCGCTCAGAAGGATGTCGTTCTCGTAGATCGGCGCCAATCGGATTTCTATTTGGAAGGATCCGAAATGAGTGAGTATCAAAGATATCTAATCGAAAAAAATCCTGAAACTGGGCGCTGGCAGATTTCGTGGAAGGGAAAGAAACAGGCTGTCGAGTTTGACAAGGAGTCACAGGCCGAAGAGTGGATCGACGAGCAATTCCCTTCGCACAGGTTTTAGGGCTCATTTGGAGCGAAGCGCTGCCAGACTCAGTCCCGGCTATACGGGCTCGGACGGCCTCGCTAGGATCGCGATCTGTCGATGCGATTAGGCGCACATTGACGGATAGTCTTTTTTCGTTGAGCTGCACCGTCCGCTCCTGCATGGCCGGCGCGCTTGCTCAGGGTCGAGGCCGGTACCGTCATACTCCGGCGAAGACTTGGCGCCCACAGCCGGACTGCTCGTCAGCTCCACCGGCGTGCGTGGCGCCTATCAGTGCGCGCTCAACGCAGCGAGCCCTGGATGCGGAGAATCATAGCCACTCAGGACGGCCGTTGCCGCGTGTTTCACTCTTGCCACGCGACGCGGCTGCGCCGCCGCAGGCACACTCTGAGCGACCGCGGCCTGTTTGAGTTCCTCGAAGACCTGCTCCACCAGCGACCTCATGAGATCCGGATCGGGCATCAGCTTGGGCTCAGCCATCATCGTGAAGTACAGATTCTGGTTGTAGCTGATGATCGGCACGCCGAACCCTAGATTGGCACCCAGCGGAAGCAGGCCGACATAATCGACCATCCGATGGCCCGCAAGGTAGAGCGGCACCTGTGAGCCGGGAACATTGGTGGCGATGAAATTTATTCCGGGCGCGAGCGCTGCGGGTCTGGCCCACGCGGGGATGTATCGCTGCAACAACGCAGCGGCATCCATCGCCGTGGTCGCCATCCCCGCAAGCGTCGCTACGATTGCCGGCGAAGCGCTCTCGCAGTAGCTCATCAGCCTCTCGAGCGCCTGCGGCTCTCCGGCCTCCTTGATCCTTTGAGTCTCCGCAGTGACAAGTTTCAGCCTCGCCACTGGATCCATCGGTTCTGCGGGCAGTTCTGGGAACATCATCGAGACCCGATTCCCCAGCGCCCCGTTTTCATGGTCACGTCGCACGTTCACCGGGCATCCGATTCGCAGTGGCGCGCCCGGACGTATGCGATGATAGCGCAGGTAGCGCGCGGCGCCCTCGCTGAGCATCGTCAGCACGACGTCGTTCATCGTGCCGCCGAAAGCCGTGCGAATCTCTCGGATATCCGCAAACGACGTGCGGAGCCAGGCCAGCGTTCGCTCCTGGCTTACGAAACTGCCGTTCCACGGCGTCGCCGCGATCGGCCGCGCCATCTGTTGAGCCAACCTGGCGACGGTGCTCGCGTCCGTTCCGAGTTCCTCGACCAGCAATCGAACATTTGGCGCCGCTTGAGCCAGGCGGCGGATTGAATCGACCTGCTGTTGCGCACGATCGAGCGCAACACCAAGCAGCTGTCGGATCGGCCCTGGAAGACGCTTTGGAGACCACGGCTCGACTTTCGGTTCTGCCGCCGGCGGGTCAGGCCGGAATCCATGACCACGTTCAACAGCTCCATCCCTGACACGCCATCGACGAGACAATGGTGAATCAGCCACAGAATGACGGAACGATTGCCCTTGAAGCCGTTGAAAAGATGCACCTCCCACAGCGGCCGGCTGCGATCCAGCGGTTTGCGAAACACAGCCATCGCAGCCTCGATCAGCTGCGCTTCGGAAGCATCGGCAGGCAGTTGATGAAGCTTGACGTGATTTTCGATCTTGAAATCGAAGTCGTCCTCGAGCGTCGCGTGATCAAGATTAAGAGGCACCGGCATCAGCCTCTGACGATAACGCGGGACCAGATGCAATCTGCTGTCGAAATGACGAATCAGCTCCGCATATGTGATCTCGTCCTCAAAGAATGAAATCGAGCCGATATGCATTGGCCCGTTGCGCGACTCGCCGTAAATGAATGCGGCATCTTGGGCGGTCAGCCGATGGTTCAGCTTCTCCATTGCTATGGACTCTTTTGCCATTGTTCTCTTGCCTCCCAAGCGCTCGGTGATTCGCTTTTTTTCAACGATCAGGAAGCAAAGAGCACGCCACAAGCTGGGTCGGAATCATGCTGAGGGTGGCAGGAGCGGAGACTAACTAGCCTGTCACCAAAAGCCACAGATGGCTCTGTCGGACGCATCGTGCGACAGCGCATGGGGACACAGTGCTTGACGTCATCAGGATCTGAAGCGGCATGAGAAATGC
The DNA here is from genome assembly GCA_963733715.1 of uncultured delta proteobacterium. Taxonomy (GTDB): domain Bacteria; phylum Desulfobacterota; class Binatia; order Binatales; family Binataceae; genus Binatus. The sequence continues at coordinate 327,459 of CAVTEN010000022.1, read as the reverse complement.
GTTCTATTCGCAGCCTGATAGTCCGAGATGGAGGACTGCGTATGAAGTTCGGGATGCTGAATTTTTTTGAACATCCGGCCGGTGGCAAGAGCGAACGCCAAATAGTCAGAGAGCAGCTCGACTGCGTGCGCGCCGCCGAGTACATGGGTTTTGACTACATCTGGGCGCCGGAACATCACTCCACTCAATATGGCTTCTGCGCATCACCGATGGTGACGCTGGCCGCCGCCGCATCGGTTACGAAACGGATCCGGCTGGGAAGTGGAGTTTTGGTGCTGCCGTTTAACGACCCCATCCGTGTAGCCGAGGAAGCGGCGATGGTCGACCTGATGAGCGACGGCAGGCTCGACCTGGGGGTTGGGAGAGGCTTCCAGCCAATCGAGTACCACGGTTTCACAGTCGATCAGTCGAAGTCACGCGAGATTTTTGAAGAGGCCCTCGACGTAATTGTGCGTGCATGGACCGAAGAACCGATGAGTTTCAAAGGAGGTCACTTCGATATTCCACGGCAGTCGGTGCGTCCGAAGCCCTTGCAGAAACCTCATCCGCCCATATGGATCGCCGCAATCAGTGACCCTTCCTTCGAATTGGCCGGCAGGTGGGGGTTTAATTTGCTCTGTTCGCTGGTCTACGGCTTCAAGTCCGAGCGCCTTCGTCAGCTTCTTGTGGACTACCGTGATGCTTTACGTGACAAGGGACACAACCCGGATGATCGCGAGATCGGTGCACTGTGCATGGTCTATTGCGCCGAGTCGACAGAACAAGCCCGGCAGGATTTCGGTGGTCCTGTCTTATGGTACTATCGAAACATTGCGAACCTCGTAGCTCCTCCGCTCAGCCAGCCTGCTCCGGAGGGATATGAGAACTACCAGAGCATTCGCAAGTCGGTGCAAAGTGTGCAGTGGGATGAGCTGCTCAGCAGTGGCACCTTGATATGTGGAAACCCTGCCTCGTGCATCCGGCAGATCGAGGGGCTACAGACTAAATACGGGTTCACCCAGATACTCTGCTGGACAAGGTTATCCGGTCTTGAGAACCGAAAGGTTCTGAGAAGCATGGAGCTCATGCAAGCGCATGTGATTCCGCACTTCAAACGTCAGGCTCAAACGAGAGGTGCCCGGCGTGCTAGCTTGAGTTCCCAATAAGGGAGGAGGCCGCATGCATGACCGGGTGCGGCTACGACGTGCTTGCTCTACAAACCGTACTTTTCGATCTTCGCGTAGAGCTTTTTGCGGGAGATTCGAAGCAGAGCCGCGGCCTGCACCTTGTTGCCTTCGGTAGCCTTGAGGGCACGGGCGATAAGTTGACGCTCGGCCTCGGCAAAAGTGCCAATCGATGGTTCTGGTTCCCGCGTGGGACTTTTAGATTGCAGCGAGGGCCTGGCAGACCGATTCCCGGCGATGCCCGTCGGAAGGTCTTGCAGACGGATCATCGGTGAGGGTCCGAAGGTGAAGGCACTTTCGACAGCGTTGGACAGTTCGCGAACGTTCCCCGGCCACGAATATTTCGTCATCGCCTCGAGCGCATCTTCTTCGATACCCCTCACCGCAATTCGCGGCTGGAGCTTCTCGTTGAAGAACTCAATGAAATGCTCAACCAGGAGCGGGATATCATCGCAGTGTTCCCGAAGCGGCGGCACGCCAAGGACACCTGCCTGCAATCGGTAATAGAGGTCCTGGCGCAGGTTGCCAGCGCGCACAGCGTCTTCAGGATCGCGATTCGTCGACGCAACTAGGCGTACGTTTAGGGGAATCTCTTTTGTGGAGCCGACCGGCCGCACCATCCGTTCCTGCACGGCGCGCAAGAGCTTGCTCTGCGTCTCAGGCGCCATCTCGGTAATTTCGTCGAGAAACAGTGTGCCTCCCTCGGCCGCTCGGAAGAGTCCCAGGTAGTCGGCATTTGCACCGCTGAACGCACCCTTCCTGTATCCAAATAGCTCGCTCTCGATCAGGTCCTTCGGAATCGCAGCGCAATTTAGCGCAACGAATGGGGCCGTTGGCACCGAACTACACTCGTGAATGGCACGCGCTACCAATTCCTTCCCAGTCCCGCTTTCGCCGACGATCAGGATCGTGCCGCGGGTGGCAGCCGCCGCTTCGATTCGATCGTAGAGGTGGCGCATCGATGGGCTGGAACCAACCAGGCCGTGAAAGATCCGGCGACTTTCTCTAGCTACCAAGGTTGCTTGCCGTTCGAGTGCTTGGATCCGCGCGCCGGCGCTCGCCGATGCGGACCGAAAGTACGCGTCCGCCAGCAGGATCATGCGGATGTGGCTTAGCTTGTCGAAAGCCGTGTAGATCTCCAGCGGCGGCGCTGGATCCTTGGGAAAGGCGGTATAAGCACTCTCCTCGTAGAGATGGAGCGAGGCGACGATCTCTGCAAACGGTACGTTGCGCTCGCACAGAAGCTCGCCCGTTCGGATCGTATTGATAGCGTAGCGGTCCATCTCTCCTTCGAGCAGGTCCTTGGTGTTTCGTGAAAGCGAGTTGTAGAAGATGTCTCGAAACTCAGGCTCTGACAGACTCCGCGCGTCGCCGAAGTGAAGAACGTAGAGCTGATACCAGTGCGCTATTACTTCCCCCAGGTGCTCGAGCACTAAGCGGAGCACCGGCCGAAGCGCCTCCAACTCCTCGTCCCACAGAAGATGGTAGTGACGCGGGCCTCCTTCTGAAGGTTGGACGGCACTCGCATCGCCCCGAGCAGCGGGTTCGTTGACGTCGTTCAGGTGGCCCTTTTCCACTGTGTCCGATGGAGACATGCAGGTGAAATTGCCTCCTTTTGTTTGGCCGGATCTTGTCTAAAGCTGGCGGCAGCCTTGGCACAATTGCTGCTGCTCATGTTCGTGTCCGAAGAATGAGCCGGGTTTTTTCGTCAATGCCACGCGGCCAAAACAGCGCCAAGCTTAAAGCTAACCACGATTTGGATGCAAATTGCCTCCCACGGACGGTGCTGCTTCTGTCTGACGACCAAGTGTTGACCGACTTCGTAAGCCGAACCGTTAGTCCGCCCTGGAGGCTGATTCGCTATGGAGCAGACAATTATGGGAGCCGCAAGGTATTCGTCCAGTCCAACGTGCGGATGGTAATAGTCGATGACCAAACAGTCGAAGAGAACGAGCGCGGCTGGGTGCTCGCCCAGATTCGCAAACACTTCTCAGGCACATCTTTGCTCTATGTCGCCGCGAGACAAAGCGATGGCAACGAGAAACGGGCGCGCATCAATGGCGCCCACTACTACGCGTCGAAGCCCCTCTCGCTCGAACGATTCGGTTACGTGTTGCGGTCGTTTCTGCAGCTCCAAATTTTAAAGGGACAACTCTGATGAAATCGATTGTCTGGTTTGGCGCGTTGCTGGCGTTGTTAGGGATTTTGGGTCTCGCGATTCCTGTCTTTACCACGTCAGAAACGAAGGACGTGGTGAAATTGGGCGAGCTTAAAATCCGGAACACCGAGCGATCTACGCACGTCGTTCCTTTGCCTTTGAGCGCTGGCGCACTCATCTTAGGTGTTGTCCTGATGGGAGCCGGACTTTACCAAAAGGCCTGACACTTATTTGACTAGATCGCTGTGGCTCCTCAAAACCTTATCTGGCGGGGAGATCTCTCCGCCCGCGACGTGTCCGGCAAATGATATTTGCCTGAAGCGAAGAACACACGAACATTGTCCGCGCCGTCGGTCGACGCCGCGAGCCGTCCGGCCTCCCTTGAGGTCTCCGTTCGTGCGGACCAAGTTTTGAGGAGCCACCGCCATAGATTTCTACGGCCCGCGCTCGGGCTGCCCAAGGCAATCAGCGGGCATGTGAATTACTGGTATTGGGGCCCGAGAAACTACACCGGCGAAAGTGTGATTGTGCTCGGCGCGCCTCGCGAGCGATTGGAGCAAGGCTTCGCGAAGGTCGAACCGAAGGTCGAAGTGGGCAATCCATACGCGATGGCTAATGAGCACTTCACGATCTATCTGTGCACACAACCTAAAAGGCGGCCGCACGTCGGCGTAGATCTGGCCGATGCTGAAAAATTGGGACTGAGCCGCCGCGGCCAGAACGTAACCCCATCAGGAGGTTCTGCCTGAATGATACCTGACGCGTCGCCTGGTTTATCCCGTCGATTTAACCTCAAGGCTGTTTCCCTGTTCTCCGATGAAAATTCCCTGATAGGCCGACTAAATTCCCTGTTACGCGAAAATAATTCCCTGTTCGGTTGAGTAGGGAATTTCGATAAAAACCCGAAGGAAGATGGACTCTTTCAGCTGCAAATCGACTCCGAGAAACCCGAAATCGCGAGAATTCCCTGTACTTTCCCTGATGATCAGGGAATTTGACGCAGAGAGCAGTTCGCATCAGACTGCATCATCCGCCACCCAGTCCTCGAGTTCAGATAATCTCCGCAGAGTTCGCTGGAAATCCGCGTAAATCGCCCCCATTCGCGTCTCTCGCGGCACCAGAGACATGCGAGTCCGAGGCGTAAATCGAAGATTTGAGCCTTTTGTCTCTGTTTCGAATCTAGCTGGTGCCGCGAGAAAACGCGGCGCAAGTCTTCGCAGCGACGGCTTCATCCATGAACCGATCGCCACTGGCCGTTGGTGATGACACGTTGCCCGGCAGCCCCTTCGCCGGAAGCGTCCATCTATTGCTCTTTATACCATCGGCTACGAAGGATCGTCGATCAGCGACGTCGTGGAGCGATTGAAGGAAGCGCGAATCCAAATTGTTGTGGATGTTCGCGAGCTTCCGCTTTCGAGGAAGCCAGGATTTTCAAAGAACTCGATGTCGACGACGTTGAGGGCTGCCGGAATAGACTACGTTCATGTGCGCCCTTTAGGCTGTCCGAAACCAATCGTGCGCGATACAAAGTGGACTTGAACTGGCGTTCCTAGTGGCACTCCCTTCCAACCGCATCGGGTTCTCACAAAAAGATCGGTTGGACAGGGGCGGCGAGCAGGGCGATCAATTCTTTCACGTTGCGCATGCCTTCCAGATGGAGGACGCGATCCTCGATTTGCGCGATGCGCGCGGGTTCAACAATATCGTGCGTCAGAGTTCTGTACTTCGCGACGACTTCGTCGCTGGGAAGCGGCGTGATAATCCCGCGCGAGACCGGCTTGAAGCATTCCTCGACGCTGCCGTCGGTAAATCGAATCCGCACACGGGCGGCGCCGAGCCTGTTGGCGCCCCCTTTATCGAACTGCGGATCATGGTGCGCCTCGATTTTCGGGATCAGCGCCCACACATCGTCTTGCGCAATCCGTTGCGGCGAGAACTGCGCCACCATCGCGGCGCCATCGAGGATCGCAACCGCGATCGCATAGGCGACGTTCATCTGCGCGCCGATTGGTTCCAGCGGCCGTTCGACCTTCCACCAGCCGTGGTGATAGCCGGCGTGCGACATGTCGATGTCGATGTGCTCGATGTCTGCGGCGCGCAGTGGATGCCTCGCAGCGATCTCGAAAAGAGCATCCAGCGGTGCGTGCAACGCGCCCATCGCGGCATACGGCTTGACGACGATACGCTGCGTCTCCCATCTTTCGCCGAGGCCGTTTGTAATTCGGCTCGCATCCGGGGAATGCCCTTCGCCGAAGACCGAGAGATAGCCGCCGTAGTCGCGTTCGAACACGCGCTTGATGCCGGTGTATCCTGCGGCGGCAAGGTGCGCCGCATAGAGTCCGTTGCGCGACGCAAAACCGTGATGCATCCGTTTGCACATGGCTTCGTACTGCGCCGCCATCAGGCCGGCCGATTGCGTGCCAGCAAGACCCAGGGCGTCCTCGTAGGCGGCGGCGTCAAGATTCAATAACGATCCGGCTGCAACCGCGCTGGCATGGGTGCCGAACACGGAGCCCGAATGCCAGCCGCGCGAAAGCATTTGTGCGCCGTGCAGCGCCATACCCACGCGGGGGCCCACCTCGAATCCTTTGATCGCGCCCAGCAGGAACGCGCGGCCGTCCACCTCGCCAATCTGTTCGGCGCATGCGATGAGCGATGGCAAAATCAGCGACGCGCTATGCAGTGGCCCAAGCGGATGAAAATCGTCGAGCTCGAAACCTTGAATGAAGGTGCCGTTGAGCAGCGCCGCGGCCGGGCCCGCAGTGGTATGGCCCCAGCCGATGATCGTCTTGTCTCCAGTGCCTTCGAAGCGCGTGACGGTTTCGACCGCCAGCGACGACCACGGCAGTTTTGCGCCGACCAGCGAGCAACCGACGCCATCGAGCAGCAGATATTTCGCGCGTTCGCGCACGATGTCTGGCACATCGTTCAGCGACAGGTGCGATAGCCAGCTGCACAGCACGCCGGTGACGCCATTTGGATCGCTGGCGGGACGGCCGGCGCTCGCCATCAGAGCCTCACCTTTCCGGTTTGCCAGACCCATGGACGATTCACGCGATCGGCGTCCTGCCACGCGTTGATCTCGTCGGCGCATTTGAGCGTGAGGCCGATTTCGTCGAGGCCTTCGAGCAAGGCGTCGCGCTGAAGCGGGTCGATCGAAAACGTCGTGAGTTCACCCGACGGCGCGACAATCACCTGCGCGGATGAGATCGACGGTAAAGTCACCGTTGCGCGATTGTTGCCGCCAGTTTTTCGATCGCGCTTTCAGGCAGCTCGACCGGCAGGAGTCCGTTGCGAAAACAATTGGCGTGAAAAATATCGCCGAAGCTGGGCGCGATCACGCAGCGCACGCCCATCGCCATCAACGCCGTCACCGCGCCTTCGCGCGACGAGCCACAACCGAAATTCCGTCCGGCGAGCAGGATCGGCGCGTGCTTGAAGCGCGACTCGTTGAGTACACAGTTCGGATTCGGCGAGCCGTCCGGCACGATAGCGCATCGCCTCGAGCGCATAACGCCCGAGATCCGCGCCCTCGGTCAGCCGCTCGATCCGGATGATGACGTCGGTGTCGATATTGGCCTGCAGCAAGGGCGCGGCGGCGCCGGTGACCGTTACAAAGGGCTTCATGGTTTCAGAGCTTCCTCACGTCGTACAGTTTTCCGGTCACTGCAGCCGCAACCGCCATCGCCGGGCTCGCAAGATGGGTCCGCGCGCCGGGACCCTGACGGCCGACGAAATTCCGGTTGGAGGTGGAAACCGCGCGCGCACCGGGCGGAACGCGCTCGCCATTCGCCGCGACACATAGGCTGCATCCCGGTTCGCGCCATTCGAACCCGGCATCGCGGAAAATCCTGTCCAGGCCTTCCGCTTCGCAATCGCGTTTCACCTGTTCCGATCCGGGCACGACCCAGGCCGTCACGCCTGCCGCAACATGACGCCCCCGCGCAAGCGTCGCAGCTTCGCGCAGATCGGAGAGGCGCGAATTCGCACAGGACCCGATGAACACCCAATCCACTCCCGTGCCGGCGATGGGTTTGCCAGCCTCAAGACCCATGTAATCGAGCGCGGCGGCAAAGGTCTTCCGCGCCTCGGGATCAGGTTGGTCGCCGGGTGACGGGACAATGCCGTCGATCGGAATCGCGTGCTCCGGGCTGGTGCCCCAGGTTATCGTGGGCGCAACGATTGCCGCGTCGACAACTTCCTCGCGGTCGAACCGCGCGTCTTCGTCGGTGAACAAGGTACGCCACTGCGCGACTGCATTCTCAAAGACGTCGCCTTGCGGCGCGAACGGCCGGCCGCGCAGGTAGGCGAAAGTCGTCTCGTCCGGCGCGACGAGTCCGTATTTTCCACCCAATTCCACCGACAGATTGCAGATAGTGAGTCTGCCTTCGATGGACATAGAGCGGATCGCGGAACCGGCGTATTCAACCGCGTAACCCGAAGCGGCGGCAGCGCCGATCTTTCCGATCAGATGCAGGATGAGATCTTTGGGCGCCACACCCAGACCAGGCGCGCCCTCAAAGCGCACTCGCATAACCTTCGGCTTGTGCTGACGCACCGTCTGGGTGGCGAGCGCGTGCGTGCTTTCTGATGTGCCGACGCCGAAAGCCAGCGCGCCCAGCGCACCGTTGGTACATGTGTGGCTGTCGCCGCATATGAGCGTCAGGCCGGGAAGCACGAGTCCGAGTTCGGGACCCGTGACGTGGACGATGCCTTGCCCTTTTTCGCCCAGGTCAAAAAAGCGGATGCCACTCGCGCTGGTATATTTTTTCAGCGAGTCATAAAAGCGTCCGCCGAGTTCGAAGGTCCGCGCGCTCCGGCCGGGCGCGCTGGACACCGCGTGATCGGGAACGGCGAAAGTGAGCTCCGGATTGCGAACGCGCAAATTGCGTTTGGCGATCTCGGCCAGCGCCGGCGGTCCCGAAAGATCGTGCAGGAGATGGCGGTCGATATGCAGCAGGGCCCAGCCGCCCCCCAGATCGCGCACCACGTGGGCATCCCAGATTTTGTCGAACAGCGTGCGCGGCATCACTAGTCCTCCGTCGCGAAGCGCTGACGCAAGGCGTTCCATTCATCCGCGCCGAAGCGACGGAACGTGTCCATGACGGTGGCACCTTTGGGCGTGCTTGGAGAAACGCCCGATTCCTTGACGGTCCGCAATGCCTGATCGGCGGCGACCATCACCGCGCTCAAAAGAAGGCCCGGCATGATCGCGAGGCGGTAACCGAGCGCCTGCGCCTCCTGCAGGGTGATACGCGGAGTCTTTCCGCCCGGCACGATGTTGAGCAGACAGGGTCCGTGCACGCGTCGAGGGACCAGCGCGAGTTCTTCCGCAGTTTGCACTGCTTCCACGAATGCCATGCCGGCGCCGGCCGCCAAAGCGGCATTGGCGCGGGCAATAGCCTCGTCGAAACCTGCTACGGCCCGCGAGTCGGTGCGCGCAATGATCAGAAAATCCGGGTCGCGACGTGCGGCGACCGCCGCCCTGATCTTCGAGATGAACTCGGCCTGCGGGATGATCTCCTTGCCATCCAGATGACCGCAGCGCTTGGGCGACGCCTGATCTTCGATATGGATGCCGGCCACGCCTCGCCCCTCGAATTCACGCACCGTGCGAGTGACATTGAGCTCGTTTCCATAGCCAGTGTCGGCATCGGCAATCACCGGAATCTCCACCGTGCGCGCGATCATCGCCGCGTTCTCGACCATCTCGCTCATGCTGAGCAGCCCGAAATCGGGAAACCCTGCGCGCCATCGAGGTGCCCGCGCCCGTCATGTACACGGCCGGGAACCCGGCCTGCTCGATCAGCCGAGCCGTAATGCCGTCATAGGCCCCGGGTGCGGTGATCATGTCGGGTTGGCCGAGCAGCTCGCGAAGCCGCGCCGTTGATTTCATGTTCGCACTCCTACTGTCCGTTTTGCGCGCGATTGCACAGCCATTTTCTCGAGCGCGGCAAGAAACGACTCGACCAGCCACGCAAAGCTGTCGTTCCGATTGACGGGATGCTTGAGCGCGCCCGAGGATTCGAGCGACACAAATCCGTGCACAAGACTGCGCAGGCCGCGAAGCGCATGAACCTTCTCGGCCCCGCGCAAGTCATAGTACTGCAGGCAAGCGAGAAGCGTATCCATGAGCCGGTCCACGGCTGCGCTCCATTCGCGGTCGGAGCGTGGCGGCGTCGGAACCGTCGCAGCATAGAGGCCGGGATTCTTTTCTACGAATTCGCGATATGTATTAAGCAGAGCCCTGACCGCATCGGGCCCGGATATTCCAATCGTCGCGCGCGCCATCGCCCTGTCCAATTCCGCCAGGCCGTGAAGCGCCAAAAGGCGCTTCAGATCATCGAGACCGGCGACGTGGGAATAAAGCGTAGGCGTGCGGACGTTCAGGGCCTGCGCGAGTTCGCTCATCGAGAGCTCGTCCAGCCCGCGCTGGTTCACAAGAACCGTAGCCCCCTTTAAGAGCCGCGTTTGAGCGGTGTCCATAGGCATTCTTCCCAACGACGATTAGGATAATGCCTAATCACTTTAGGGCCGTCAACGTCCAGCCCAGACTTTTGGCGCGACGATTTCGTCGATTTGCAGGGACGGCTCGCAATCGCCGAATCGTCTTCTGAGACCCGGACGACGTTTTCGGTACCGACAATCTTTGCAATCCTTGCTTTTCCGCCCTTGAGAGCGTACAAAAAGTAGGGGTACGCTAACAATCAGGTTGAGCGTGACCGATCCGGAATCGCAGTTCCCGCCCACCTTCGAGCGAGCGAGCGCGCGGCGCCAGACCAGCCCACATCCTAACGCACGAAGGCATGACGAGAGCGACTCGCCAGGGCTTTTGCCATTTTTCAGCGCGAGACAAATGAGGGTGCTCTCGTAAAGGGTAACCTCGAGCCAGGGTTCCATGAGAATGCAAAAGGTATTTTCAGCGGTTTCGTCGCCAACCCCCCAAGGCCAGCATCGCGGCGTGCGCCTCCTATATCGGTCAAAAAGTTTTAGGCGCACGAGCGCAAATCGGGTCGGCGGAGTCGCGTCTGCTGCCTTGGCTTCTGAGTACATGAAAAAACTACTGTTCATTGTTCTGTCGATTGTAGCGGCTGGTTTGAGCTGCGGCCGCGATAGCAGCGCGAGTACGATCAACTCGGCAGCCTTTACGGGTGCTTGCAGAAAATTGCCGTCGCCTTCCGCGCCGGAGTTTACAAATCGCTTTAATCAGTTCGTCATGAACTTGTGCTACCAGAAGCAGAACTGGAAGCACGACGCGAACCGGCGCACCAGCCAGAACATTCACGACACCCTCGTCAAGATCTGGTACTCGCCCTTGCTGTTCAAATGGATGACCGTTCAGAACCGACAGGGTCCGGTACCTGACGGCGCGATAGCCATCAAGGAAGAGTATTGCGAGTCAGACTTCCCCCATCCAGTTTTGGAGCGGGATGGTCAAGGATTCAAGCCTTTGGTGGGACGGATGGTATTGGTCGGTCGTTGGGACCGAAACCACAGGCAGCGCGGCCGCGCCTTCCGCGACGAATGGATGCGCCGAACCGCAGTTTCAGTTTAATGGCCCCACTAGTATTAACTGCATAGGCTGCCATGCCTCGGCAATCTCAACCGCGCCCGGAGCCGGAACCTTCTCCGGCCCGGAATTTATAGCCTCGACAACCTCGGCAGGCGCGGCCGGATCGATCCCTGCTGATGCGCAGCTTCCGGCCTTCGCGGCGCACTTGCAAGCGCAAGCCGATCCCGATCCGGCATCGGGATTCACCGGCCGGCTGCCGAGCTCGATATTTGCCAATGTGAGGATGCTCCCCGCTGCCACGATACCCTGCATGGTGCCAGAGTCGCTGGATCAAGTGACCTCGAAGCCTGCTTCGAAGGGGGGCCCTTCGCTGTTCGTTACTTCGAATCAATGCGCCAGCTGCCACGACGCTACCAACAACGCACCAATGCCCACCCACATGCTTTATACGCCACCCGGATCATCGACTCCGGTTAACCTGTCGACCTATGGCGAATGGCGCTATTCGATGATGGGGCTCTCGGGCCGCGACCCCATATTCTTCGCCCAACTGGATACCGAGTCGACCATACATGCCAAGATCAAAGGCAAGAAGAACGCTCCCGGGTTTGTTCAGGATACGTGTTTATCCTGCCACGGAGTAATGGGACAGCGCCAGTTCCACCTGGACAAAGGAAACGGACCAAAGACGCTATTCACCCGCGATCAACTGCAAAATGCCACCTCGACGTACGGAGCGCTGGCGCGTGACGGGGTCTCGTGCGCGGTTTGCCATCACATGTCCGACGACACCGCGAACCTGGACGATCCCTCTTTTTACACCGGGCGTTTTCCCGTCGGCCCTGCCGACGTACTCTATGGTCCTTATCCCTCCGGCGAGTCCGACGTGAAGGTCGGCGACAATGTAATTCCGCGGCCGATGAAAAACTCTGTGGGAATAGTACCGATATTTGGAGCTCAGGTCGGGGAGGCAGCACTGTGCGCCTCTTGCCACACGATCGTGCTCCCGGTCTATGACGCCAAAGGCAATCAGGTCAAGACCGATTTCGAGCAGACCACCTACCTCGAGTGGCAAAACAGCTCCTTCGTTAATCAACCGTGCCAGAGCTGCCATATGCCCGATAATTTCAAAGGCGCGCAGCTGGAGTTCCAAATCGCCAACATCGAGGACAGCACATTCCCCCGGATACCAGAGACTGGTCAACAAACATCGTTGCCGGCCGACCAATTGATTCTCCAGAGCCGTACATCCTATGCGCGTCATCAACTGCTCGGCATCAACCTCTTCGCACTTGAAATGTTCGATCAGTTTCGGACCGATCTGGGGCTGTACCAACAAGATGGGTTCTTACCGCCCGACCCGAGTATAGTTTTCGGCCAGAAAAATGCGGTTGAGGGAGCGGTCATTCAGGCGCAGACCAGCACTGCCCAAGTGACCTTCGACTCCGCAACCAAAAACGGTGGACAGCTCCAGGTAGACGTTCAGATCCAGAACCTTGCCGGTCACAACTTGCCCTCAGGAGTCAGCTTCCGGCGCGCCTTCCTGGATCTCCAGGTGCTCGACGGTAGTGGGAACGTCCTGTGGGAATCTGGTGGCACCAACGCTGACGGCGTGATTACTGACACCGCCGGCAACCCACTGCTTACCGAATTCTTCAGCCCGTCCCAGCAGACCTTTCAACCACACTTCTGGACTGGCAATCCGATTACGAGCGACCAGCAGGTGGAGATCTACGAGGAGATGATACAGGATCCTCAGGGACAGCTGACCACCAGTTTTCTCGGTCTCGACAATAAGGTTAAGGACAATCGAATTCAGCCTCAGGGCAGGTCTTCCAGCGGTCCAAACGCCGATATCACCGCTTCGGTGGGCACCGGCGCTGACCCGAGCTATCAGGGAGGATGCGGCTGCAGCGTGGTCCGTTACCAGCTACCGCTCACGGGAGGACTCGCGAGCGCGGCAAAGGTCCAAGCCACTTTGTACTATCAGAGCATTCCTCCTTACTATCTGCGCCAGCGCGCCGAGGACGGTCATGGGCCGGACACGGCGAGACTGGTCAAGTTCACGAACGAGTTGGACGTGAACAAATACACTGAGATTTCCAACTGGAAACTGAAAGTCACCAGCTCCGGGCCCGTCGATATACAGTGAACGGAGTCGGAACTTTTCGAAAGAGTGAATACTGGTTACTCGGCACGTCTACGACGCGCCGGGGACGACGAAACGGCTGAGCCACTTTGACAGCCAAGGCGATGAACATGCGATTTGTCGCTAATACCGATAGGAGAACCATAGTAACAAGAAAATATACCCTGATTTATTCGCTGCTATTCTTTTGCGGGAGCTTGCTCTTGTTTACCTTAAGCGCAAGCGCCGAGACTCCCTGCACACCTGTTGTCTATGCTTTTCGTCATGCCGAGGATCTCAAAGATGCTTTCCCGACCGGCCTTACAACGGTAGGGCGGCAGCATGCCGACGTTTACCCCTCGATGGTATACAGCTTTGGACTTGCTCACAATTATTGCCCTGTGGGGTATGTTTACTCAACGTACAACTACAGGAAAATGGAGATCCCGGCACAAACAATCCACTTCAGACAGCCGAGCCTTTAGCCATTGCCGCGTGCTTTATCAGCTTCAACCCTGTCTCAACGTGCGGTGCCTTTGGAGGTGTTTCAGGATCCGAACCACGAATGGCGTTAGGATAAGTCTGGAGTTTTGAGAATCACCGCCGTAGTGTCGCCGTTATGCGTAAGCTGAGCGATCCATCGACTCTCTGCTTGTCCGCCGATTCCGTAGTCGGGCGGCGATGGAACTAGAGAACCTCGCCCTTCGTTTCGTGATCTTCAACGAGCGCCATCTGCGCCGCGTCCTGTCCTTGTACGCCGACTACTACCACGGCACCCGCACGCATCTTTCGCTCGACAAAGATTGTCCGGAGCTACGCCCGATCATGCCACGCCGAATCGGAAGGGTGATCGTAATCCCGCAGGTCGGTGGCTTGCATCATCGCTACGAACGGCTCGCCGCCTGATCGTCCCCGATTCCTGCTCACCAATCGTTGCGCGGCGGCTGTATGCCGTCGTGTGAGGATCTGTGTACCGGAGGGTATTTCGATCTCGCGCAAGGGGTCGTGGTTCGGATCGCAGCCCGTCTCACTGAAGCGCATCAATTCGATGCCGATTCTCGAGCTCGATCGAATTCCGGTTCAGGTGGAATTTTTAGTAGGGACACGCGCCCAACTGCCGACGCACACAGACCGTAGGTGCCATCGTCGCAATGCCGATTCTCGGTGGGCTCCACTATCAATACGTTCGAGTTTGAATTCTGACTATGGCAGAGTACGAATCGGCTGATTGCAAAGTCAAAAAGGAAATTCCGGATTGATGAAAAAAACTGGATTCTATGTGTTGATGGCTACCTGTGTACTACTTCTAGCTTCGTGCTCTGGGTTGAATGAGTCGGCTCAGAACGTCAAATATTCGACCAAAAGTGAGGCTCCAAAAGATTGCAAGGAAATTGGCGAGGTCTCTGTCGGTTCATTCTTGCCGCATGTGACCATGGAGTCTGTAAAGAACGAGATGAGAAACAAGACCTCTGCGATGGGCGGCAATTTTTTAGTCATCGATGAGATCAAAAGCGTATCCAGTTCCACTCCGCCCATGGTCGGAGCCAATGGCCTCATGATGGGTGGTGGATCTTCTTCCAGCGGCTACGCCGGCAGCGGCCGCGCATATCAGTGTCCGCAAAGCTGATCCACAATCTGTCTGGCCTGGCCCGCCGAAAATAAACGGGAGAAAAGCAGGACGACGATTTCTACCTGGGTTGCGGGCCTCAGCCCGCGCCGGAAGCGCCAGCGCTGGCTCATTAGGATTTACACTAACAATCATCTTGGTCAGAAGAACGCTGGAAACCGGTTCTTTCTCGCTTTGAAAAGATCGCCATTAGCATCCTGGCGAAGGTCCGGGCCGCGATGCGCGAAAATGGCACGTGCGAGCAATGGCCCGCCGATGACAGGGTGGAGGTGCAGCATGACGCGACGTTTAAACATCGCCCTGGTTAGTCTTATCGCCGTGGTCGGTGGAGCCCTCGGCTATCTGCCAGCTTCGGCCCAACTTACGCCCGCGGCTCACCAGAGTCTCCCATTTGAGAAGCTTGTGGTACCTACTACCCTGGCGTGGTCGCTGCTCCCCCCATCAATCGACCCGGTAATGGGAACCGACGGCCGGATACACCTTGCTTACGAGATGCTCTTTACCAACACGGTCAAGCTTCTCCTTCCTAACACGACCAACGGCACCGTGAGGCTCGACTCCGTTGAGGTGGTCGATCGGGCTCATGACAATAGGGTAGTTGGGATAAACCACGTGTTCGCAGCGAACAATGAGGATGTTACCGCGCAATTTTATTCCCTGGCGAAGCCCTCTACCTGTCTGTGCGCGGACGACTATTCTCATAAGCTTGGCCCGGGAGAGTCCGCGGTCATGTAGAGTGGGTGTGGCATCTCATCGGCGCTCGAAATTCACCGCTACCACCATACATACTGTGCCCTTATTGGAGCAGGGCGCCGAGGGCATTCGAAGTCCAGGTCCGGCAGTCACCTTCGACACCTGGGAAAATGAAACCCTTCTTTCGTCGGAAGCCCGCCGAACACCAAACTGAGCATTTCGCCGCGAGTAACTATGCCGATTCAATGTCGGCAAGTACGATTCGATAAATTGAAGAGTTCACGGTTATTCGTCGCTATTTTGGTGGCTGCCTTCGCCGCCAGCAGTGGCTATGGCAGTTGCGGCGGGACCGTATTGAGCACTAACGGTGCCCAGGCTCTATTCGCGGCATCGCCGTGCCCGGCACTGCCAGCGCTAGCCAATGCCCGATGCGGATATCTTGTCGTGCCCGAGGATCGCGCCCAGCCGACCGGCCACACCATTCGGCTCCTCGTCGCGATCATCCCCGCGCTTTCGGCGCGGGCGAAGTCCGACCCGGTCGTGTACCTGGCTGGCGGTCCGGGGGGCATCGCGATTGCTGAGGCACCGATACTCATTGAGGCGGGCATTAACCGCGACCGCGATCTTATCCTGATGGACCAGCGCGGGACTCTGTACTCCGAGCCGGCGCTGACGTGTCCGGACATGGACCAGTTCTTCGTGCGCAGCGTCGGCCTCCCCTTGGATGCGCCGTCGACCGGGCTGCTGCACGCTGCAGCGGCACGAGCCTGCTACCTCCGCTCGGTGGCGACGGGGAGCGACCTCAGAGCCTATAACACGAGCGAAAGCGCTGCCGACTTTGCGGCCCTGCGCACGGCGCTCGGAATCACGCAATGGAACGTGTTCGGGGTCTCCTACGGGACCAATCTCGCACTCACGCTGATGCGTGAGCATCAAGAAGGCATCCGCAGCGTGGTCATCGACTCGGTAGAACCGCCATCTGTGGTGAACGTGGGCAGGTTCTGGGGCAATGCCAGCGAGGGATTCGACAACCTCTTCCGCGCGTGCGCCGAGCAACCCAACTGTTGGACTCGCCAACCCGGATTCGCCGAGACCTTCAACGCTCTGGCGCGTAAGCTCGAATCCAATCCGGTCACTACTAGCGTGAGGGCGGTAGTGGGTCAGCCGCCAACGAAGGTGGTGATCGACGGTGGAGCGCTGGTGAACTGGCTCGTCAACATGTCCTTCGCGACGGAGGACTACCCGCATGTGCCAGCCTGGATCGGCGAACTCGCCGACGGGCACCCGGAGAACATCGCCTTGTCCATCGCAAAGCCCGTGTTGGCGACTCCCGCGGGGTACATCGGCTATGGCCTGACCTACGGCGTCATCTGTAGTGAGTGGGTTCCCTACGAGAGCGAATCCGACGTGCTCTTGCAGGGACGGCTCGCCTTCCCGGACTATCCGGACTCCGTGCTCGCGCCGGCCGTCCACTTCAGCTATATGTATGCCGACTGCCGCGGTTGGAACGTCCGCCCCGGGCCCCCGGCGCAACGCGCCGTTACGCGCAGTACCATTCCAACCCTGATCCTGTCGGGCGGCTTCGACGCCGTCACACCGCCGAGTTGGGGGAAAATCGCGGCCCGAACGCTTCCCAACTCCACCGACGTGGTCATCCCCGGGGTCGGACATTTCGCTGCCTCAGTGTCTGGATGCGCGCAGAGAGTGATCGCATCGTTCCTGGCCAAGCCGAACGCCCCCGAGACGAGTTGCGTCGGTGCATTGCGACCGCCAAGCTTTCTCCCGGCGTTCTCGATGAAAAAACCGCCAGGGCAGCCGTAAAATAAATCCCGATTGAAAGCTAAGATCAGAAGGAGGTGCATTATGCCAGCTTCGGTCTTGGTGATTTCTGCTCCAGCACCCGCGCCCATTGGTTGTGGCTACCAAAAATTCTACCAACTTTCCGCGACACCCATCATAGTGCTCGTTGGAAGAGCGCCGTTCACGGAAAGTTCAATTGTTCCTAATTGGCAAGAAAATCTTCCGATTATCTATTGGCAAGATGCTGCGCATTCTCTAAAGTTGCGTCGGCTGGTCATTGTTCAGAGTGAGTTTCCTACCCAACCGGAGGGTGCGAATGATGCCGTGCGGAGGATAGGAAATTACCATGCGCAAATTGATCAGAGTGCTTCAACTGACCGCGGTCGTGTTTCTGATTGCGGCACCCTTTGCGAGACGCCTCTCAGCGGATTCCTCTTACGTCTGGTTTCGGCCGATGGTTACCGAAACTGTCGATTCGTGCGCCAGCGGGACGCTTACGCCGATGGCGATGCCTCCTCTGGGCACTCCGCTCGATCTGGAGGTGACAGGACCTTGTAAGGTGCCGGCGGGCAACTATTACTACCGCAACGTTAATATCTACTCCACGAAAATGGGTTCGAAAGCCAGCCCGGTACCGCCGGGAGGCACCCTGACCTTCCAGGACGCCACGATTGATTTCTGGGCCAACTCGATCCTGGTGGAAAATGGCGGGACTTTGAGAGCCGGAGCTGCGGACGACGGCACCGAACCGGGACCGCTGGGATGCAACGATCCGGTGAAACCGTTCGGTTGCAGCGGAAACACATTGACAATTCACCTTTTCGGAGCTGAGGACCCTAACAAGACCAAGGGTGTGGGCATCGCCTGCAAGGAAGGAAATCATTGCGGCATTCCTGATGGGATTTGGACTTCGAACCCGGACGTAAAGCCTGATGTCAAGTGCGCCAAAGATAATCTGCCCGGGGGCGGCACCGACAGCGGCGTCAGCGATTGCTTTTACCAGTACAAGCCGCTGAATTACGACGGCGGAAATTCCAACGCATACTTTGGATACAAGACCCTCGGGATTTCCTTCGGCGGTTCGCTGCAACTCTTCGGCGCGAAAGGCGCTTCGTACGACGCTGCCACCAATGGCGACGCGTCGAATTCCGGCACCAGCTGGGCGCGCCTGAACGCAGACTTGGCGGGCGGCGGCACTGAACAGACCCTCACCCTGGACCGGCCAGTTCCCACCTGGAAGATGGGCGATCAGATCGTGCTTACCAGCACTGACTACATGCCCGGACATGCCGAGGTGCTGACGCTGGCCGCGGATGCAACCGGGAACACGATAACAGTAACGACCGCGGTTCAATACGCGCATGTCGGGCACACTTACAAGCTGGACAAAGTTCCCTCGCGCCTGAACCTGGAGCAAAACTTCAAAGCCAATGGAGTCGAGATTCGCGCGGCGGTCGGGTTGCTGCGTCGCAGCATCAGGATCGTTTCTGGCGGCGATAGTGTTGCCAAGCCGTTCGACGATCCGCCGATGCCCAACACTGTTCCAGGCTATTTCTTCGGCGGTCATACCATCGCTCGCCAGGGTTTCAAGCTTTACCACGTGCAAGGCGTCGAGTTTTATCAACTGGGTGAAGGCGGGAAGATCGGTCACTACCCGGTCCATTTCCACCTCGCGCGCAAAACCGCGGTTACAAGCAATCCCACTCCTAACCAGATAGCCTTCGTGAAGGACTCATCGGTATGGGATTCGATGACTCGTTGGTACGTGATCCACGGCACTCAGGATATAACTCTCGCGCGCAACGTCGGCTATGAATCGATCGGCCACGGCTATTACCTTGAAGACGCCACCGAAATCAACAACAAGCTCTATTCAAACCTCGGGGTATTGGCGCGAGCCGCGGTCATTAACGCGCAGAATCCCCGCCAGGTCCCGGGTCTGTTGGCAGCGGACTATCCCTCGCAGCTCACTCCTCTAAAAGAAAGAATCAACGAGCCGCAGGAATTCGTCCCCTTCCATTCCGACATCGATCATCCGAGCGTGTTCTGGATGACCAATGGGTGGAACGATTTCGAGTACAACATGGCCGCTGGTGCAACCACTTGCGGCGTGTGCTATTGGCTGGTGCCCGCATTCAATAGCGGTCCGTCGGGCCAACAATTCTGGACTTCGTACGCAGGCGAGCAGAGTTCTCTGGGCCGCGCTGCTACGACGCCGCTGGAGAAATTCCTGGGTAACGGGTGCTCCGGGGCGATGAACTCCTTTCAGACCGTAGGTAACACGGAAGAATGTTCAGGAGTTTCGATCGCCCCCGGCCCGGTCCCGCCCGGGGGGCCTGACCCTAACTCGCCCAGGATGCTTCCAGTGCACAATGCCCTCGAGGGCGTCCCGGGCGGCATACCGAAATTTCCTGAGACCTTCAAAGTTGGCGATCCGCTTTTAACGCCCGCCCAAATAGCTGACCTGGCGAAATATTATCCCAATGTTGACACGGGCGGCGGTCGCTTCGCCACGAAATGTCCTGCTGGAATGGATTGCTCCAATGGCGCCCAGGTGCCGAAGTGTGCCCCAGGTGAAGAAGCGAACTGCATGGCCACAGTCCTGGACCATTATACGTCGTCTTTTAACTGGGCTAACTTCAACTTTGCCGCGCTGTGGCTCAGGCCGCAGTGGTACCTTGTGATCAACAGCGCAATCACTGATGTACAGGGTGGCGGAATTACTTTCGTGACAGGAGGCGGCTACACCGACTCTGACGAGATACCCGGCCACTGGGCTTTAGCGTATAAGACTGTCTTTGTGGGCCAAACGCAGCCGGAGAATTCCTATGCGTTCGCTGGCGGGCCTTTTAATCCGACAACAGCTGCGAAGACAGGCATGTTCAATCTAGCCTGCCAGCCTAGAAAGGACGGGGGTATCGCCGGCTTCTGCCTCGATCAAGATCAGGGAGTCAGCTTCCCGACCAGCAATTTCGGCGGCAATCAGCGCTTCTTCAACATCTATGACGGCCCGTCCTACGAAGACTCGAATGCTTATCTCGATATCAAGAAAACCACGGGTCTCGATTGCAAGGCGGACGCCGCCGGCTGCAGTAGCAGCCAATGGCTCACCGCGCGGCAACTTGGAACTCCACGGGACAATACGATCGCAGGGACAGACAACTGCTATCTACCCAATGCGGCTATCGCATGGAAACAACCCAATGGCTTCTACTATCCACCGGCTTTCCATTCGGACAATTTGTTCTTTGACAACGTAGACATCCGCCACTACGTAATCTCGCCCCTGTTTCAGCCGGGTACTTTTATAACCGATCCTAACAAGATCAAGGATCACTACTGTCAGCAGAGTACGGCCATGTTCAATAACTGGACCGACGTCGATCGGCAGACCGAGCTCGACGACGACGACGGTTCCCTTACAGGCTTCGCGACGACGGTATCGGTCAATCTGGATCCATTCTTTGGCGCGCCGGTCGAGGGAGTGGAATGCGCTTCCGGCCCGTACATGGAGCCGCTCACGTCGCCGCTGCCGCCGGGAACGGTTAAGACCAGTCCTTACAACTATGTTACCACCGCCATATATCCGAAGTGTTTCGCCAGGAAACCCGGAGACGATGTATGCAACATCCCCCCACCCCCCGAACCCCCGCATGAGCCGTGGAGTGTTGAGTGCTCCAACCAAAACTGTTACGGAGTTCCGCTGTATCGGCAATACGTGACAGATCAGGAAAAGAACGGCCCACCGATGCCGGTCGCGATCCCGACCCCGAGTATCCGCTTGATGGGACAAAGCCAGGCTCAGCGCAGCGGTCTCACGGTCAACAACGCCCAGTACTACATCGACACTTCGGTTGGAAAGGATACGCAAACATCGAACGTCTTCGAGAAAGGCCACACCTACTACGCCTATTTTTTGTTTGCCAAGCCAAACACGAAGCAGACCTACCAGATATATGTAGGCAAGGATGCGACCTGGGATCCGAAAACGAATGTTAAAATGGTTAGGGCCGAGTTCCCTTCCTTCCCGTATATTTTCAACCAAGGGACATGGCCCACGGCGAACGCGGGCGAGAATTTCGCCGGGTGGAAGCGTGACGCGACGGATGGCGCAGGCGCTGGTTACAACTCTACGACTGGCATCGAGACTATAATCGTGGACATGAATAACTATAAAACCTTCAGTGACGACTACAACACGTCCAAAGCGAACGAATGCGCACCCGCGGGTTTTTGTGCACTAGAGGGCAGCCAATGCAAATGCCAGCTCGACCCCAACGATCCGCTGTTCAACGACTGTGATTCTGTGTGCGGCAAGTGGGCCAACAAGGACATCAAATGTCCGAACGGTAAGTGTTTCGGATTCTCGGTAACACTGTCCGATAAATTCGAAACGATTCCGAAAGCTGAAGTCCGGCCGCAGCCCACACCGGGATGTTTTCCGAACGACATTTTCAATATCAGTGTGACGAATGTAGGAGCAGGTCTCGCCGGCGACTGTTCCACTGCGGTTATTCCACCCTTTCAGGCGTGTAATTGAAGAACAAACAACCGCACCTGGACGTGACCGCATACGTGTAGCGGAATTGAAGGCAAGCACTAAAGGAGCGATATTGGCGGCCGCGGTGGCGGCCGCCTTTGTTGCCAACGCGGCTCGCGCCGAGGAATCCACCTCTAGCCCTCAGCCGACGCTAGTCGCTTGTCTCGGCGTCAATAGCTGCAAGGGTCAAAGCGCTTGCAAAAGCTTCGACCATGAGTGTCAGGCCATGAACACGTGCAAAGGTAAGGGCTTCATCCTGATAACCGAGGATGAGTGCAAGCAGAAGGGCGGCAAGGTCATAGACCCCGACCAGATGTAAGGTAGACTTTGCCACGAATCAGCCGCCGCGAGTTCTTGCTCAGACCCGGACAAGCCGGCCTGGGATTGGGCTTGGCACCGCAGTTGGTCGCGCTGGCCGGATGCGGCAGCAGCAGCGCGAACACCGTCACCGATGCCAGCGGCGGCTACGATGCAATCATCATCGGCGGCGGCACCGCCGGCGCGCCGTTCCAGCTCCCTGAGATTCCCTTCACCTGGCAGGGCATCGGGCTCGGCGGCAACGCGATGTTCAACGGGATGCTGTTCCAAACTAACCCGTCGGAGATTTTCGCGTGAATCGGCGCCGATTCTTGTCGCTTGGCATGGGCATCGTGGGGGCGGCGGGCATAGGTGTGACCGCGAACCCCGGCGAGCCGAAAGCCTGGGCCGATGACGCTCCCACGGAAGATGGTGCTGCATCTGACCCCTTGGGCCGTCGCAACGGCTCGGTCAATCGCGCCTACGACTATCTGTCATTCGCGATGGACGCGTATCAGCAGGGTCAGACGCCGCGCCTCGTGCAGAGCTATTCCGATTCGCAAGGACTGGGCAGCACTGCATTCGTGTACGACAACGCTCTCACGATTCTCGCCTACCTCGCGCGCGGGAGAGGCGATGACGTGGCCCGGGCGATGCTCCTTGGAGACAGTTTCCTGTACGCACAGGCGCACGACCCTACCTACGCCGACGGCCGGGTGCGGCAAGCCTACTGGGTCGGCCCATTTACGCTGTCGTATGCCAGCAACGACTCGTACTTTGTCCGAGGAGACGGCAGCGTCAATCTCGTGGGCGCACCCTGGTTCTTTCAGGGCAGCTCGGTCTCGGACATGAGCTGGGTAGCGATCGCGCTAGCGCGCTTGTTTGCGCGCACCGGCAAGTCGCGCTACCTCGACGGCTCGATCCGGCTCGGGCAGTGGATCGTGGACAATGCCTTCGACACTGCAGGGTTGGGCGGATACAGCTTCGGCGTTGACAGCAAGAACAACAGATTAAATTTGATGAAGCTGACGGAGCATAACGTCGACGCCTACGGGCTCTTCATCAACCTGCTGGCGCCGCTGACCCGTGACGCGCAGTGGACGCGCAATGGCCAGCACGCCCTCGAATTCATTCAGCGTTTGTGGAACGCCCAGGGCGGCTTTTTCTACACCGGCTCGAACGATGGGATAACGATCGACACCACCGTGGTGTTGGAAGAAGTGCAGTCGGAGTCCTACCTCGCCTTGCTGGACCGCCGGTATGAGGACGCGCTTGACTGGACCAAGACCAACCTGATCGCCACAGACACCGCACAGTCTCTTAACTCGAGCTTGGCGGGCAACCTGCGGCTGAGCGGAGTGAGCTTCAGCGACGTTAGCCGGCATGCGACCAAGCGAGCGAGCTCGGGCGATCCTTTGCCTGACCCGGATGCCGTCTGGTTCGAAGGGACGGCGCACATGGCCGCGGCCCTGCGGGCCCGCAAGCGCAGAGCCCGTAACGATCTTCCAACCTTCCGCGGCGACTTTGCCACCGCTTCGGAGTACTCAAGTCAAATCGTCCTGGCCCAGACCGAACTCGGTCGGAGCCAAATGGTCAATGGGCTCACGATTCCCGATGGTTCAGGCGTAGTCGCCGCATCCAGCATACTCAACACCGGAACCGGGTTCTCGTACTACCCGAACGTGCACCTCGCCGCCACGTCGTGGTACCTGATCGCCGCATCGTCGGGCAACCCGTACCAGCTATGAGCCTCAACGGAAACTCAGTCGGGACAGGTTCTCGACGAGAGGACCGGCACACAAGCGGCGATGGTGACAGAAAGACTGTCTCAGAAAATCGATATCAGACTGACTGCACTTTTCGCTGGTGAGACCGGTTCGCCCGAAGGAGGGAGGGGGAAAGATCGTTATGTCATCAATCAGTCGTCGGAGATTCCTGCAAGCCGGGCTTGCGGCCGGGATCGGATCGCAGTTGGGCGTGTGGGCCGGGGTTGCTAACGCAATCGATGCGCCCGCCGGCAGGTACGACGCAATCATCGTCGGTGGCGGCACAGCGGGGGTAATCGTTGCCACCAAGCTTCGCAAGGCTGGCGGCAAGCACAAACGAATTTTGATCATCGAAGCGGGAGGTCCGACTGCTGCCTCGATCGGTGGCACCGCATTCCCGCCGTGGCTTCCTCCCAATCGGAGCGATCTCACCATGTTCGACGTGCCGGGTGAATACTCGCAAATAGCGTTCACGCAGTTCGGGACGCCCTACCAGCTCACCGAGACACCGTTCACCTTTCAGGGCATCGGTTTGGGTGGCAATTCACAATTCAATGGAATGCTTTTCCAGACCAACCCCCCGCAGGAATTTGACGATCGCTGGCCTTCCGGGTGGCATTGGAAAGACATTCGGTCTCACTTTCGGAGCGTCCGCCAAAATATTCCAGTTACCAATGTACCCTCAACCGACGGAATCGCGCAGAATACTGGGCCGGCGATGATCGCGCATCCACTATATGCCGCGTCCGGCAACGGATGGATAGAAGCCGACACGAGCCAGCCGTTCACCGCGCCGGGTTTCTATAGCCGACCATATGTTGCCGCAACCGACGGCCGGCGCGCAGGGCCGATTAGCGGCTATTTTGAAGAGATCGATCCGGCTGGAGTGCCGCTGCGAGGCCTCGAAATCCTCAGCTTCGCCAAGGCCGAGAGGATCGTGTTTGACAAGACCGGCATGGCGCTGGCTGTGCAGTATACGAAGCGCGCTAGCCTGGACCAGTCGCAGCCAGGCACGCCAGGCACCGCCGGTTTGCGGCCCGGCGGACTGCTCGTGATGGCTGCTGGAGCGCTCGTGACACCTCGACTTTTGCTGCTGAGCGGTGTCGGTCCGCGAGGACGTGAGGCGGAAATCTTCCCGGGTCAATCACCCGCCCCATTTGCAATCGACAATCAGCAGGTCGGCGTCGGCCTCTTTGACCACGTCCTGACGTTGGTCGCCTACAGCTACGATGGTCCGGTACCGTACAGCGCATACAACTATGGCGATTACTCGGGAAATGCGCCGGACTTGCAGAATTACCTCGACAACGGCAGCGGGCCGTACGCTCAGTATCAACCGGTATCGATTCTGAATTACGCGACCCAGGGCACTACCCCAGACGTCGAAATCTTTCTCAATCCGAACGGCGCCGGCGCCCCTGGAGGCAAATACTACGGGCCTAACACACTGTCGGCTTACGTGCTGTTGCTTGACCCGAAGGCGCGCGGTCTTATCACGCTCGACGCCAAAGGTAACGTGAACTACCCGAACATCTACTTACCGAACACGCCAGACGGAGCAGACGATACCACCCTTATGACACAGGCCGTGTTCGACATGATCCAGCTTTTCGAACACGACCCGGGATTGAAGATCGTGTACGGTCCGGGCAGTGCGAGCCATCCCAATCTAAATCCCAATTCGATCGACGACATTCGCACCTACGTCACCGACAAATCCCCGGTCGACGGCGTGTATTTCAGCAAGCTGACCGTCAATCACTTCGGCGGTACCGCCCCACTCAGCGATGGCCCAGGCGGCGTCAATCCGCGGACTTTGATCCTGCGCGGCACCAAGAACGTGGCGGTGGTTGATGCTTCGTTGATCCCCACCATTGTGCCAGCCCATCCAGTCGGCACGATCATGGCCGTTGCTGACCGTGCCGCGGACATCCTGGCGGCCCGCTGGACGTAGGAGGGCTTTGCAAGATGAACATCCTCGTTCCCGTTGTTGTCACGGTGGTCGTCGCGATCGTCGCCTTTGCGCCGTCGTGGTTCATCCTGCGCAGTTATGCGCACAAGCACAACCTAGAATCCGGGACATGATCATATGAAAAGAGCCCACGATTCATCGGCTGGCAAAGCGCATCAGCGAGCGACTTGTGTCAGGCGCCGATCCAAGAGATAGAGCCGGTCCTGGCCGAAATAGGCCTCGTTGTCAGCGACGATCCAGGGAACCCCGAAGCAGCCAGAGGCGATCGCATCGCCATTGGCGATCGCCAAATCCTCGGCGGCTTGAGAGTCCCCCTGGGCCGACTGGATTTCGGAATGCAGACGCGGGTCGAGGCCGAGTGTGAGCACGTCGATCGACCCGATTTCTGCGCCTTCCGCAAATAGCTTGCGCCAGGTCTCCAGCACGAAAGGCTCGGCGGCTGCCGGCGCGCGTCGGTTCAGTCGATGGACAACAAGCCGCGCCAGAGTTGCATCCGGCGGGGATCGAAACGGAACGAAGCTGAGGTTTCGGTCGGCCGCCACGCGGGCCGCGTCGCGCATGATGTAGTCCTTCTTCACCCGGCGCACGGCCGCATAGGCCTCCAAGACACCCTGAGCGCCCCAGACTTTCGCCAACTCAATCGGCCGCCACCGAAGCGGCCGGCCATGGCGCGTCACCAGCGCGGGCAATTCCTGAGCGGCCAGGTAGCTGTAGGGTGATGAGAACTCGAAGAAGACGTCAATGGAAGGGATCATGTGACTTTCCTCCTCAACGATGCCGGATGATGGGGGCGGGGCGCGGGCGTTGCGTGCCCACCGGACGCGACCTCCCGTTCTGACGCCACGGCGCTGTGAAGCAGGACAGAGCGGTTCTCGCCGAGCCGGCTGACCAGCCAGGCGCGAGTCCCTGCGCTAGCTATTCCGATGTGAGCTGCACGAACAGTGCGGAGAGCAGAGCGATTATCAACGTGGGCTGCATCGGCATCTCCTTCGAGAAGGATCTATCGCCTTCTCACGATTTGTTTGGCTGCGATCTGAATGACTTTCTGCATCGCTTGGGGCGCGACGGATTGACCCTGGGTGAAGGCGCCGATGTTTGCATCGACGATCGCAAAGAACGCGTGCATCGCCTCCAGGCGTCCATTCATGAAGGCACGTTTTTCCGCCTGAGCACCCGAGCCCGGGCGGCCACCGGTTCCCAGCGCGCGGCCGGTCTCGGCGACGCTGGCCAGCACCTGGCGCAGATTCCATCGGAACCGACGTTCCATGATCTCACGCATCACGAGCCAGAAGTTGGTGGCGGCTTCGTAATGATCCTTGCGGGAGCGTTCGACGCTAACGCGCCTGACCAGGTGCCATTCGACGAGCCCCCGGATGTTGACGGAGATGTTGCTCTTGCTCTGTTGGAGCTCGTCGGCGATCTGGTCGAGCGATAACTGTCCCGGGGTAAGGTACAGGAGAGCGAAGATACGCCCCTGGAGCTGGCTGAGCACGCCCGAGGTAGCAGCGGCCGCGCCGATTCCGTCCACGAATCCGGCAGTGACAGTATCCATAACGTTCAGAACTTATAGAACGTTCAGAACGCCTACGTCAAGGCCAGAAAAATAATGCCTGTGTGTGGCGAA
This sequence comes from uncultured delta proteobacterium, assembly GCA_963733715.1. GTDB lineage: Bacteria > Desulfobacterota > Binatia > Binatales > Binataceae > Binatus. The sequence continues at coordinate 300,178 of CAVTEN010000022.1, read as the reverse complement.
TTGCTGGTTCTGGGGAAATCGGTAATTCGCTACGCACAAGTGGAGCTAAGCGCAGGATGGTCACTAGGAGAACCTGCCAACGATGGCCGCAACCCTAGCTGATCGCTATGATTTGTGGCTGCCTCGACAGGAAAACCTCAATGAACTGCGTTCTCTGTGGCAAGACATCGATTCAAGTTGATATTGATCTGTTTCCATTCAGTCCAGAAGCGCGAAAGATGCTCGAGAAGCGATTCGGTATCGAGCCAGATTCAACTTTAGCAGCATGCCGCGAATTTGCGGCCCTTCCGGGAAATCTGGCCGAGAAGGCAATCGGACGCGAACGCGATGAATGTCGGCGCGATCTGATCCGAGAAGCTTTAAGGAACAGTAGGAATTGAAATCAGAACACGCGGCTCGTACCGATGTTGCAGCCCGATTTCGATCACATTCCTCCTTGGGTCCGGGCGTTCCCGGTCCACACGCAGCCTTCCAGTGTAGTCGCTCGTTCTGGATACCGATCGTTATTGCGTAGCACAACACGCCGGACTTTCGGTGTACACGGCCGGCCGGCACCACCTCGGGGCTATCAATTTTGGGCGGGCTCCATCATCAGTACGTTCGGGCTTAGCTTTTTGAGAAAGAAGAAGCGGTCGAGGGAAGACATCGAGAGCATTCGCTGTCGAGATCGAACTATGAATTTTGGAGCCAATCCCAAAGTCGGATTTCGGTGGTGTGGAGTCCCGATGGCACTGGCAAGCGCGGGTGCCATATCGCTGGTGGCCTTGCTTTCCTTCGGAGCCTACGGCGCGGCGATGATTCTGGGGAGGATTCGTCCGTTACGCAACGCGTATCAATTTCTCTCCGGGGCTTACGACCGGTTACTCGATCAGCTCGGCCAGGAAGTTCTGCAGGACTCCAGAGACACGCCTGCGTTACGACTCATGGTTTCCCTTAGCCTTAGCGCCATACCAATTTTCCTGATCCAACTCGTTTTAGGAAAACCTCGACTGCTGCTCGCGATCGCTTTCTATATTTCCCTCTATGGTCTCAAGTTCCAGCGGTTTGTGAGGATGTTCACCGCCAAACATTTGGAAGCGCACCGGCGCCACGGCTACTTCTCGGAGAAGTACGATAGGATCTTCGGCCGCTACGTCGAATTCTTTCTAGGATATCTGTATGGAAACGTTCCGGAACTGGATCGGACGGTTCATGTCCGTCTCCACCATCGAGAGAATGGCGGATTCGATGACACAGCAGAGTCCAGGCCCTACGATCGAACGAGTCGACTGGATTTCCTGTGGTATCTCTCGAACAACATTTGGACGGTTTTGGGGATTGCCCCATACGCCTACTTTAAAGCTAGAGGCGATGAAGAGAACCGAAGACGCCTGTTATGGGGTATGGTGCGGTACTATGCCTACTTCGGAGCTGTCGCTATCTACGACTGGAGAATTGCGATCATGTTCGTGTTGGTTCCTCTTCTTTGCATGAACTTCATCACGGCAATAACCGCATGGGTCCAGCACGCTTTTTACGACCCGGAACATCCCGAGGACTACTTTGCGCATACCGCAACCCTTCTTGATGAGGTCAACTTCATGAACGAAGGATACCACCTTTGTCATCATCACCGAGCTGGCTTACACTGGACCGAGATGCCGGTCCATCTCGAGCGGATTCGTGACAGGATGAGAGAGTCCGGCTCCTTGGTGTTCCGCGACTTGGATTTTATGGGACTTTTCTTCGAGTTGACCCTCCTTCGAAGAATGGACGTGCTTGCCGAGAAACTTGTCCCGTGGGAGCCCATGAATCACGAGCAGAGATTGGCTTTGCTGGCTAAGAGAACTGGGGTCGGGACTTATTCATTAAGCTAGAGGCGACGGCGCCGGTCGTCGCTTCTCAGAACCTTTGTGAAACTCCATCCGCGGAACACGCCGGATTCAGAAGGACGCAGAGGGTTGGCCGGATAGCAGCAATACCAATTCTCGTCGGACTCCGTCACCAATATGTTCGTGTTTAGGTTTTGACTAAGCACAAGTGGTTACACGGCAGTGGTCGTGCGTATCAGTGTCCAAAGACCCAATAGGGTATGAAATACCGCATTACACCCTGCCGTCCCGAAACAGGCAAGTCGGTGTCAATTCAATTGATAAATGATTGTCGATATCTGGCCTTCGTCCTGAATCACACCGATGACATCGGAGATGTCGGCGAAGTCTCCTGCGTCGCTCACATATAGCGCAAACGCAAGGCGCCGGCCGCTAAGAGCGTCTATGTAACCCGCAACTACTTGCGCCCTGATCCCGCTCTGGTCAAGGAACGTCCCGGTCTTGGCGAAAACCTTCCCTCGAGCCGGGCTGTCGGTTCCTACTCCAGCAAGAGAACCGTCCACGCCCAAGATCGGAAGGGAATCAAAGTATGAAGCAAAGGTCCTTTGGCCACTCATGAAGGTCAGCAACTCTACGGTCGTTGCCGCCGCGGCACGGCTATCGGGGCTACCGCTTCCGTTGGTTGGAAAGTCAAATCCGTAGGCATTTAGTCCATCTTGGTCAGTCAACGTGGCTCGCTCAGTGGAAAGGGCCGTCGGAATGGTGTTCACGCCATTGGCGAGTCCGAATAGCATCAAACTCAAATTGGCGCCCAGGTTGTGACTTACCTTTAAAATGAGTTTCGAATACTGAGCATAAGGTGCCGAGACTAGCTCGGCGACCTTGGAGTTGGCGGCATATGAAGCCGGCGGCGGAAGCTTGTTGGATTTGTTCGGACCAACAAGCGGGGTTGTCACCGTAACCCCAGCCCGGTTCAAGGCCTCGATAAAGGTGGTACGGGCGAACGCGGCGGGGTCTTGAGGAGCAGCAGGATCGTCGATTCTGAATGTTTGCACTAAGGTCTTTACGCCGGGCAGAGGCGGAGTGAAGTCCATCGCGATTTGCCCGCTGACCGTTCCCCCGTTCGGACCCGATGGGGTCAATGTGACGGCGGTTTTACCTCCTGCGGCGACGGTCATCACGTCCGCCGTGACCTTGAAAGCGGCGGTGTGCGGCCGCCATTCGATCAGAGCCTTTTGACCAGGCTTTGTCGGAAGAATCGTAACATCTATGCGATTGTCATTTATGATTATGGGCGTGATCAAAAGAAGCTGATTGGGAACCCTGAATTGTGAGAAGAGACGATCATCGATGATGACGTCGCCCGAGACTTTCCGGATGCCGGAGGCGGCGACCTGCGCCGCCAATTTATCGACGCCGGCGAGAGGATCCGGTGTAGTGAGGATCGCACTACCCAAATTGTTTGCGTCGCAATGATCGAAGTCGGTGATGGCAACGGTATCGTTGCCGTTGTCCCGACCGCCCATCGTCAGGTCTCCCTTTGCAACCAGAATCAAATCACCGTTCAAATTCCCGGAAGCATCGACTTCCCCGTGCCGGAATACGGGCGTTTTGAATCGATAATCAGCGCCGAATTTATTAAGGGCGACTCCGACCGAGTAAAGCTTTCGTACGGAACCGGTCAAAAGGTTCTCGTGAGAGTTGAGGTCATAGATGACTGCCCCCGACTTCACGTCGACGACGCGAAGCGCCCAGGTCGCCTTGGAATATCGAGGCTTTTGCATAATGGCGCTGATCGCAGTGGGCATTCCGGACGTGCCTGAACCGCCACAAAGGGCGCTCCTAGACAATCCGGTGGCGAAGAGACCGAGGAGCAGAACGGTGAACTGCAGGCCTCTGAAAGATCCGGAGCTAGTCATTAATGCTTCATAACTCAATTGTCGCGCCAGAGAATTGCCGCGATTTTCCCCTCGTCCTGAAATGCCAGGAGGACGTTGTTTAGATCGTTTATCTTGACGTTGTGCACCACGATCTCGAAGACAAGTTGCTTGCCACCTTTGGTCGCCACATAACCTGCCAATGCCTAACTCTTGAGTACCAGGCCGGTGTTTGAAACCTCAACGATTGTATGTCCACACCGTCGTGTACTGCTGATAAACTGCGGCGCCGGGCGGGTCAGGCTTGCACTCTGGCAGCAGCGGGATCAGTTGCGGCGAATAGTTGTATTCGCGGCAATACATGTTGCTATTCGCGTAACGCGGAATTTCCTGAGCTTGGTGAGTTTGCGATTGTGTCGCGCATCCGCCTGCCCCCTGAACGACGCATAGCAGTAATCCGAGCGCCGTCCATGCGCTTGGCGTTTTCCGCTTTCTCCATGCAAGCATGCTATGCCCTAAAACGTGTAGCCAACGTCAATTACAAGTTGATCAAAGCTCGAAAAAGGCCCCCAATTTGAAGTAGGTTTACTAGCCGAGCCGCCCCAGTAGTCATACTTGACGCTGAAGATCCAATTCGCCGCCGGCTTGTAGTCGAGTTCGCCATACGCGCGCAAGCTTCCATCGCCGAAGCAACTCGGCATCGCGGCTGCCGCGGCAGTGAAGCCATGCGGCAGCGGTTGTGCTACGAAGATATCCATGAGATCCATCCCATTGTGATTACCCTGCGCAGGTAGATAAGCATCCGAATTCGGACTGACACGGCTGTTGTACTGATAGGCCCACAGGAAGAACGTCCGATACTCGTCACTGAAAAGCCGGTAGGAGTTGCGAAAGGAAAGGGCGAACGCCAGATTACCTTCCTTGATAAAGGGGGTACCGCTTTTGGTTTCCGGGTTTGCAAAGGTCACGGTAGGATTGTATTCGATCTCACCTCCCAGTGAGGCTCCGCCAAGTAAGGAGCCGCCCCGTCCGCTTGCGAGGTCCTGGATGCGATAGTTGAACGTTCCTCCGTATATGTCATCCGTCGGAAAAACCCTTCTTTGGCAATCGAGGGCCTTTCCTGGTCCGCATGCGCCGTAGCCCGGCGGAGTAAAAAAGACGCCGTAACCCTGTCCGACGTGGTAGTAGTTGAACTTCAGATCCAGGACATCGGCGATGGTCGTCGCCGCAATTGTGCCGTACACCGCCTTGTTCGTGTTGCCATTATGAAGAACCAGGTTCGAGGGAAGGATGCTGGTTGCAACGCCAGGCGCCGGAAGATAGTCGGGCTGGAACTGACTCACCCAGGCAGTTATCCATGAATCGCTCAGATGCCACCGCGGCAGGTTGTTGAAATACAATGTCGGCTGAGCCGTCCATTGTCCGATAAGAAACGAGTCGAAACTTCCGAAAGGGTCCGGAAATATCACGTCGCGCCGAAAATCGAGCGAGTCTATAACATTGGCGACGCGGAACAATCGATCGAGTTCATTACCGTTCTCCTGCCGCTCCTTGCCCAGGCGCAAGCCGACGCTCACGGGACCGAAATCTTTGCGGAGATCGAGGTAAGCGTCCATCACCTCGGCCAGCAACTCGTTCGTGCCAAACGAGTTCAACGACCACCCATCGCTAGCATACCGGTTGAAACTTGGCGCGGACTGGTTGACGCGGTTCAATGCCGAATCAAAGAATGGCGCTTTGTCCCACCATCCGAAACCCTGAAAGTAAAACGCCGCGGCATCGAGCCCAAATTGCTTCGCACGCCATGGTGCAAGGGCTATCACGACTTGCGGTTCCACCATCGTGCTCATGTAGTCCAGCGTGTTGTGCTTGGTCGCAAGCTGACCCTGGTTGTTGGGGTTGGGTTCTCCTGCCGTGGAGATCGCAGTGCGTTCGAAGACGGGGGTCGATTCCGCGATCGTAAATCCTTCGAACTGCCACTCCCCCGCCCGGGCGCTGATGCTGCCGCCGAGCACGCTTAGCGTCACTAGGGGAAGCAGTACACGAAGGCTAGAAACCGCCATTCCCATGACCGTACCCGCCGCTGTCAGTTTGTTTTCGCTTTTCGTTCTGCTCAAACTACTGCCCCTTTTCTGATTCGGCGAGTAAAGGAGTGGCTCTGGCGACTTGCCTCTTTTTGAGCTCAGTCGAGACGTTCTGCCCTTTGATCCGATCATGATGGGCCGCCGCAATGACCACGACGATGGCGACGATAGGCAGCAGCAGGGCCGTCTCCCCCGTATCGAGGTACAACAGGCTACCGACGACTGTTCCGGTGAGGTAGACGAACCAGGTTAAGCCGTATATCCAGGGGCCATCGACGGTCGAAAACGCGGTCATCAGACTAGATTGTTGCCGGCCGTGCGCAGAGACCGACGCTGTCTCGACCTGCCGCAGCCATCGGATCAATTTGGTAGCAAACGCCGTCACGGTGCCGGTGAGGTAAGTTGTCGTAGGGCCACCGTGAAGGTGCAGCATCACAGCGCTCTGGAGGCCCATTGCGATGGCGGCGTAGATCACCAGCATATATATCGTTTGCTGGGCGGGGTGCGGGCCGGCCAGTCGCCAGAAGATGAACAGGCAGCCGAGCGGAATTAGCTCGGCTATCAGGACCGTGCCAACGGCCGAGGTCCAGGGCCAAGTGTCGTCGTGTCTGACGAGAATGAACTCGCCCAGTGCTGCTCCGATAACGTACCCGACGAATGAGACCATCGAGCCGAGGGCAGTCGCGAGCCGGCCTTGCGCAAGGGCGACGCCGAGGAGGACCGTGTTGCCGGTCTGGGCCCCCGTTAAGACATTGAAGGCCAGAATCAACACCCCGTCGACGCTGCCTCCGGCAACGGCCAGGACCAGGATCATGAAGTCCCATTGGGCAGGGTATTCCCTTGTCTGCGGATTTGATGTCACCGTACCGCCCCCGGGGCTTTGAACTCTTTGAATGGCGCCGCAACGTCGCGCCGTTTGATTTTCCCCATCACGTTCTTGGGCATCGCTGATGTGATGTGGATGAACTTCGGTACTTTGAAATCGGCAAGGCGCTCTCTGCAAAATTCCTGAAGCTTGATAGCGGGCTTCAACCCGACACTCCTCAGCCGTCCCGACAATCTCTCGATCTGCTCCGCCAGCTCCCTGTAGCCCACGACCACTCCAGGATCCGTCGACACTATCGCCGGCGCGGAAGAACCCGGATCCGCGAGCAAATGGGCGAGGGTCGTTCGTGTCGTCACGAGCCATGGGCGCGAGAAACGGTCGCACAAAGTGCGACTCGTTATCTCCCGCCGTGGCGCCTGAAACGCTCTTCGGCGAGACTGACCCGAGACTTACTCTTACCTATCGGCACGGGTGAGGAGGCTCTGAGTCATCTCGACATGGCGGGGCATTCCGATATGGGTGTAAGTCTCCAGAGCTTCACTGAGCAGCGTTTGCGCTTTTTTGCGATCACCTGGGGCGGCGCGATCGATTAGCATCATTGCGTGAAAGCGGCGTATGTCGGCTTGTTCGAGGAGGTGGGGTAAGGACTCGGCCTGCTGCATTGCGATCTGAAAATGCTCTTCAGCGGTGTCCCACTGACGTGCCGCCGCCGCAGCGATACCCGCAACCGTCTGCGTGAAACGTGAGATCGGCCACAGCACGATCGCTCCAGTGTCTAGCAACTCACCAACAAGCGGGTAAAGCTCTCCTGCCCGCGATCGTTCGCCGAGCATCACGAGACCCTCAATCACAAGCGCGAGCATCAAGGACCAACCTCGGGAGTTCGGTTGGCCACTGTGAGGCAGTCGTGTTCGCTCTTCCTCAAGGATTGCTAATGCGGCGTCGCGATCGCCGGCGTAAGCCATCTGCCGAAAAAGCGTTCCAACGCCGTATCTAGAGCTCCCCAGTTCGGGGTGGCGGGAAGCAGCTTGGGCATGCAACAGAGCGCTCGTCCAGTTTCCGCGAAGGAAATCCAGCAGACTTAGCAGTACCTCAGAGAGAGCTTCCCAATAGGCAGCCCACGCCGGTTGGTCAGATTTAGGCACTCGTTCGAGGCCAATTTCGAATTTGGCGAGGTCTGGCGCTTTAGCAAATTCAGCCCATGCTCGCACGCTCTCGCAGAGTGCGACCTCGTAAGATTGCCCGATCTTCCTTGCCAGGGGCTCAAGCTCATCCGCGATTCTTAGCGCCTCTTCCATGCGCCCAAGATACATCAATGTCTGCTGCAGAATTCGGAGTTGTGCGGCGCGCCGCCAGGGAGAGGCTTCTGATGCGCCCTGTTGTTCGCTTCGAAGTCCGTCCGCGGCAGCTTCTTTCAACCGAAAGAAATGGAAATTTACGGTCGACCGAACACCAAGCAATCTGGCCTCGAGCTTTGAATCAGACAGCTGGGATGCAATGTTCAGCGCTTCCCGCAGCGCCTCCTGAGCCGGCTCATAAGCTTCGACGGCCGCCAACGCCTCCGCCAGAGGAGCGAGAAGACGCACCCGGAGTGCGCTAACATCTTCCTGAAGGTAGGCGAGCCCGCGATGACCTGTCTCGATCGCTTCCTGGATGCGGCCAGCCGATATAAGAGCGCTAGTCAACTTGGCAAAGCTTCCAACGACCATCTCCCGGTCGCCTAGATTGGTGTGAATTTCGAGCGCCTCACGTAAATTGGCTAGTACTGCGTCCCATTGGTCTAGCCCTCGCTCGGCCATCGCGAGGCTCGCCAACAAGTCAGCCTTTTCTTTCGGTTCGACTGCGCCTTGATACGATAAGGCGGACCGAAAGCTGCGCCGCGCCTCCTCAAATGCCGCAGCCTGAAGTGCACTCTTGCCTGCAAGGAACAGATAACGGACCAGTTTCCGGCTGTCGGCGAATGATCCTGCCTTGATGAGATGGTCCGCGATCTCTCCGGCGCGCTCGTTGGCGGCGCCGGGATAGAGCCGCTCGATCGCGTCGGCGACGCTCGGCGTGCAGTCGCTCTTGGCGGGGAGCCGAGATGACGCCAAGTAGAGTCTGACGTATGAGTTCATGAGAGAAGGTGAACGGCCTTCCGGGCCCCTCTGAGCTCGGGACGACTATTCCCATCCCCTGCGCCTTCTCGATGACGTTGAAAAGTTCGTCAACGTCGATCTGGCTGATCGCAGTCAGAAGTTGAAAGCTGAAACTGCGCCCGATCACCGCGGCAGCCGCCAGCGCACGCTTTTCACTCTCATCCAGGCGTTCGAGACGACGGCTGATTATTAACCTCACGTTTTCCGGAACGTCGCTCTCATCCAGTTTGAGATCAGTGCGGAACTGACCGGCCGCATCGAAGACCTTTCCCTCTTCGATCAGGTGGCGGTATACCTCTTCGACAAAGAACGGATATCCTTGGCTTTCCCCGAAGATGAGGTCTACCAAACTCTCCGGAGCTTGGCGCTGGCCTAAGCCGTGTAACATTTGCGCCACGGCATCCTTTGATAGACCGCTCAGCTTCTGCGGACGTACTCCCATCCGAATCAGCTCTTCCAGAGTTCGGACCAGCGCCGGATTGTCGTCCGGATATCCGCCGCGGTAGGTCGCGACAATCACAACTGGGAGCTGGGCGATGCGATCGGCCAGATGAATTAAAAGCGCCAGGGTGGATTCGTCGGCCCAGTGAAGGTCCTCAAGCAGGTACATGTTCGGCCGGGTTCGAGCCGCGCGGGCCAGCGCCTCTGAAAAGCTTTGAAAAAGATAGCGGCGTTGCTGCGCCGGCGGCAGTTCGAGTGGTTGCGGAATATCCGGAAAAACTCGTCGAAGGCTTGGCGCGATCTGAGCCATTTCCGCTGCGTTGGGCCCCATCTGCCCACGGTAGTCTTCGAGACTCGCTGCCTGCGCCAGATTATTTTCGATGATCTCGGCGAACGGTATGTAAGGATGCGGCTCGTCTCTTTCGTAGCAGCGCCCGACCGCGCATCGAAAGCCCTTGCGCGAAGCATACGCCGCCATCTCCATCGCCAGGCGGGTCTTACCCACTCCGGGACCGTCAAAGAGCATGAGCATCGATCCGTGGCCGGTCAGTGCGCGATCGATGGTCGGGCGAATCGCGCTAAGTTCGGTTTCGCGTCCCACAAAAGCGGTGCGTTCCGCCAGTGAGAACGGAGAAACCTCCAGCGCTAATGGTACTGCTTGCGGACGATCGGCACGCGCCGGAGCTGCATCGCCAGTTACGGCTGGCTGCTCTGCTGGCTCGATAGTCGAACCTGCCTCCGTCGCGGCGAATTCCCACGCAACCGGGAAATTGGGGTCAGGCTGATAGAAGCAGAAGGTGCCGGTTCTGATGCATCGCGACAGGATATCTCCGAGCGCGGCATCGCTCCGACCGATTCTTTCGAGAACCGCTTTGATCGTCTTGCCGATGCTCTGCCGGGCGCGTTCCGAAGCAGAGGCTGCCTTACGATTCCGGCCTCCGAGTCCGACGGCGCGCGAGAGTTCCCTCGTCAGCGCATCGATCTCCTGTTCCGCCTGCTCGGCGCGCTCGACGTTTCCCCGCGCTTTGGATTCTTCCAGTTCTTCGCGCAGATCTGAAAGCCGCCGCCGGTAGGCGACCTTGGCTTGATCGTCGAGCATCTCGCCTGCGTCACCCAGACTGCCGATGTGGATTCCCGCCTTTTCGAGATCCTCAGCCCCGTGCGGCAAGCCCTGCGCGGATTGACCGGTTTCGTCATCATCGCGCTGACCTCGCGATTCCACCCGCCAAATCGAGCACGTGAAATTCGGTCGCGGGATGACGCAGCAGATGAGCGAGGTACCCGAGTCCTTTCGTGTCCTTCAGACGAAAGGATTTCCCGCCGTAGCCTACGGTCCAGTACTCGCCCTCTTTGCGGAGTACCCCTTTTGGGACAGCACGGACACTCGGCGCCGCGTTGCCGACACCAGTCGAGCCAGGTCCAGCGATTCGCGTCTCACGTGGCATCTGAAATCTCTCCAGGCCGTCCGGCCTTTTCTACAGAAACCGCGTCTCGCTAAACCCTACCACCCGCAGCTACTAAGGCACACCGCTCAAATTGAGCGGTCATTTTTCGCGCCCGCGAACTGCGACCGCAGAAGTCCGAACATGTTCCGCTGCCTGCTGCGGTGCGCTGACTGCCTTAAAGGTGTGCAAAAAAAATGAAAACAACATCACTTTCGTCTGACGGCTGCTCGCGAATTTTCTCCCGACGCGCGTCTCTGGTAGCGACGATTCTCGCTGCTTCGGCGGTCATCTTCGCCGAACCGGTCTTCGCACAGGTCCCTGGCGGTTCCGACCCGGACGACCCGGAGCCTTCTGGATCGACGATCATTTCGAGTCCGAGTCCGACCAACTCCGGAGAGGCAAGCAATTACTCATTCGACGACCCTCGTTGGGTTGCTATGCCGTCATACGATGACCCTTATGAGAGCTACAGCTTGAGGTTACTGAACAGAGATGCGCTGCATCCGGGTCCAGCGCCCCAGCAGCCAGCAGAAAACCTCCCGGGTTCGACGTTCGGGCTGCAGCCGCCCGTTGGCCTCGTCGATCCGTTTGGGCTTTCGCCGGTAAACCCCGCGACCATGCCCGAGCTGATGCTGCCCAAGCCCGAGCTGATGCTGCCCGAGACGATGGGCAGTCCGGCCGACGCTCTCGAAACTCCTGTTCGCTAAAAATCTCCAATGCTGAAACCGCATAGGGAGGTAACTCAGCCATGATGTGGATCGTTCGACTGGCTCTGCGGCGCCCGATTTCAGTAGCGGTGATGGCCCTGCTGATGCTGGTGCTCGGCACGCTGTCCTTCTTCCTGATGAAAATCGACATCTTCCCGGCGATCAACGTACCGGTGGTGATGGTGGTCTGGAGCTACCCGGGGATGGACGCCACGGATATGGAGCGCCGCATGGTCTATGTCAGCGAGCGCGCCTATTCGACCACCGTCAATGGGATCGAGCACATCGAGTCCGAATCGATGCTCGGGGTGGGTCTGCTGAAAATTTATTTTCAACCCGACGCGGATATCGCCAGCGCGATCGCGCAGGTCAACGCAGTGTCCGAGACCATTCTTACCATTATGGCCCGCGGCACCGAACCTCCACAGATTATCTCCTACAACGCAGCCAACGTCCCGGTTGCGCAACTAAATGTCTACAGTGATACGAAGTCGGCGGCTCAGCTCTTCGACTACGCATTCAATTTTATGCGGTTGCAGCTCTTCACGATCCCGGGTTTCTCGTCTCCTGCTCCCCTGGGAGGTGTCGAACGTGCGGTGATGGTGAATGTCGATTCGACCGAGTTGTACGCCAACAACGTCTCAGCCAATGACCTTGGCAACTCGCTCGCCACCTCGAACGTAATCATTCCGGCCGGAACCGCGCGAATCGGCCATTTCGAATACCACGTCGACATCAACATGAGCCCGACCAGGGTTGCCGACTTCAATAAGCTGCCCGTCAAGATCGTGAATGGCGCGCCGGTGTTGCTCGGGGACGTTGCTTCGGTCACCGACACCCATCAGCCGCAGACCAACGTAGTCAGGGTCGATGGAAGGCCCGCCACGTACCTGATGGTGATCAAGCACGCCGCCGCATCGACACTGGCGGTCGTCGATCAGGTAAAGGCCCAGCTGCCATTCATCCGGGCAACAGCTCCCAAGGGAATAAAGATTGCGCTCGCTTTTGATCAATCGGCGTTTGTGAAGGCGGCACTAGTCGAAGTCGTGCGAGAGGCCGGAATCGCGGCCGTTCTGGTAGCACTGATGGTGCTGGTGTTCATCGGATCGGCGCGCAGCATGTTGATCGTAATTACCTCTATCCCGCTTGCGATCCTAACGGCGATTATTGGCCTCAAGCTCTCGGGCCAGACGATCAACACGATGACTCTGGGCGGGATCGCGCTCGCGGTCGGGATGCTGGTCGATGACGCTACGGTCGAGGTCGAAAATATCCATCGCAATCACGCGATGAACAAGCCGCTGCTGGTCGCGATTCTCGACGGCGCGCATCAGATTGCCACGCCCACTCTGGTTGGCACCCTGTCGATCTGCATCGTGTTCTTTCCGGTCGTGCTGTTGAGCGGGGTGGCGCGTTTTCTATTCACGCCGCTGGCATTGTCGGTCGTGTACGCGATGCTGACCTCTTATTTGCTTTCGCGGACCCTGGTGGGGGCGATGGCTGCGCATCTTCTCCCGGAGAAACACGAGGAGCCGGACCCCAACACCGTGTTCGGCCGGTTTCTCCGTGGATTCGAGGCGGGTTTCGGACGCCTGCGCGGAGCGTATGCATCCGCGCTCAAGACGTTCGTCACACATCGCGCCGTTGGCCTGGTGGCGGTCGGGTTGGTGATCGTCGGATCGGTACCGCTCTTGTTAATTGTCGGCGAAGACTTCTTCCCCAGCGTCGACGCAGGGATGATGCGGTTGCATGTGCGGGCGCCGACCGGCACTCGAATCGAACGAACCGAACAAATCGTAGAAGGGGTCGAACTCGCTATCCGCAAAATCATCCCGCCCAACGAGCTGGAAAGCATCAGCGACAACATTGGCGTCCCGACTTATTACGACCTTGCGTACTACCAGACCGATAGCGTTGCGGCGCAGGACGCTGACATATCGATTCAGCTCGAGCCGAAGCATCATCCGACTGCGATGTATGAGAATGACATTCGGCGGATGCTGCCGGTCAGGTTTCCCCAGGTGGTCAGCTATTTCCAGGCCGCCGATATCGTCAGCCAAGTCCTGAATTTCGGTCTGCCGGCAGCGATCGATGTGCAGATTTCCGGCTTCGATCTGAACTCCGACTATGCGATAGCGGCAAAGCTCCGGAACAAACTGCGCCGCATTCCTGGCGTGGCCGACCTGAGGATTGCCGAGCCGCTCGACTATCCGGCGTTCAAGGTCGACGTCGATCGCACCAAAGCGCTCGAGGTTGGCGTAACCGAACAGCAAGTTGCGTCCAGTGTGCTCGCCGAAACCTATGGCGCCACGCTGCTTCAGCCAAATTTCTGGCTCGATCCTGTAAACGGCGTCAACTACGACGTCATCGTTCAAGCGCCGTATCACTTGATGCATTCGGTCGATGCGATTTCGAACACGCCGATCACCTCCGGGGCAGTGAACAATCCATTTGGCTCCGCGCAACTGCTCTCGAATGTCGCATCGATCAGGCACGACATTGACCCCGCGGTGGTCGATCATTACTCGGTGCAGCGCGTGGTCGATCTGGATTGCGCAGTGTCAGGGCGCGACCTCGGAAGCGTGACCAATGCGGTGCAGCGTGCAGTATCTTCTCTCGGAAAATTGCCGACCGGCACGCTCATCAATATCCGCGGCCAGAGCCAGGCGATGCGCAGCTCGTTCAAGACTCTCGGCGGCGGCATCGTGCTCGCGATCGTCCTCGTCTACCTGCTGATGGCGGCGAACTTCCAGTCATGGCTCGAGCCTTTCATCATCACGATGGCAATTCCAGGGGCGCTCGCAGGAGTTCTTTGGATGCTGGTGCTGACGGGAACGACGATCAATGTCGAGTCCCTGATGGGTGCGATCATGGCAGTGGGCGTCGGCGTCTCCAACGGCAACCTGCTCATCACTTTTGCCAACGAGAAGCGCGAGGAAGGGATGGGGCCGCTCGAGGCAGCGATCGAGGCGGGACGCACTCGCTTGAGGCCAATCATAATGACCGCGCTCGCGATGATACTGGGCATGCTGCCGATGGCGCTGAGTTCCTCGCAGAACGCGCCGCTCGGCCGCGCCGTGATCGGCGGTCTGATGGCGGCGACCCTGATGACCTTGTTCGTAGTACCCGCGATTTACTCGATCTTTAGCCGCACGCTCGTCACGAAAAAGGAGCGCGATGACAGGATCAACGCAATCACGGAGCCTGGCGCATAGCGGAGAGAATCCAATGAAAACAAAGAATGCCGAGATATCGAACGAAGAAAAAAAGGGCCGTTCGCGTTTCATAGTCACAAGCGCGATTGCGGTGATTCTCGTGTGCGCCGCCTCGCCGGGAATAGTGCTCGCATATCAGATGCGGCTGCAGCGACAGACCGGCGAACTAAATTCTCAGGTTGACCGAGGACCGCACGTGCTGGTGGAACCGATTCATCCGAGCGAGAGCTCGCACGTTTATGAAGTCCCGATTACGGTTCGCGGCTACGTCCAGACACCTATCTACGCGAAGATACCGGGCTACCTGAAGACCATCTACGTCGACAAAGGCGATCGGGTGAAGAAGGGCCAGGTGGTGGCGATCCTGGAATCGCCCGAAACCGACAAGCAGGTCGCCGACGCGCTGGCGAACTACAAACTGCAGACGGTCACCTACGATCGCTACTGGTACCTGTATAAGCAATACGTCGTACCTAGACAGACGGCAGATAACTGGGAAGCGTCGATGCTGGAGGCTAAGGCGCTCTATCAACAGGACCTCGCAATGCAGGCCTACGAGGTAGTGCACGCGCCGGTAGATGGGGTCATCACGGCCAGATACTTCGACCCGGGCGCAATGATTCCGGCCGCTACCGCGCCGGTCTCTCCCACGGCCGCCAACCCAGGCTTCCCGACCAACACCACCTCGTCGCCGATCGTGCAGGTGGCAACGCTGCAGCCCTTGCGAATCTATGCATACGTTCCGCAGCCGCTCTCACCGCTTATTCACGACGGCGACCATGCGTCGGTGACAGTAAATGAATATCCCGGCCAGCAATTCGACGGTACTGTGACGCGTCATCCACAGGCGCTCTTCGAGGCGTCGCGCACGATGCTGGTTGAGGTCGATCTGCCGAATGACGACCTCAAGCTAATGCCCGGAATGTACGGCATGGTGCAGTTGACGACCTCGGCCAACACTGCGGCCGGTCTCGTCGCGCCGGACGATTCGCTCGTGTTTAAGGACGACAAGGTTTATCTGCCCGTCGTCCGCGACAATCGACTCCATCTGGCGCAGGTACATCTGGGTTACGACGACGGTATCGACGTCGTCGTGTCAGGTGATGTCCACGACGGCGATCTGGTTGCGATGAGCATCGGCCAGGCCGTAAGCGACGGCGAACCAGTACAACCCGTTACATCGAGCTCGGGCAAATCATAATAAAGAGTACGTGATGCATTGGCGGGACGGAGCCAAAATTGCGGAGTGCGTTTCACATGAAGATTTGCATTTTCGGGGCTGGCGCGATTG
This sequence comes from uncultured delta proteobacterium, assembly GCA_963733715.1. Lineage (GTDB taxonomy): Bacteria > Desulfobacterota > Binatia > Binatales > Binataceae > Binatus. Next base: position 284,343 of record CAVTEN010000022.1, on the reverse strand, counting down.
GTAGTTATCTCGCGGTGGAATTATCGCTGGCAGGACACGACGTTTGTGCCATTGCCCGCGGCCCACATCTTAAGGCTATCCAGCAGCACGGTCTGAAATTGTTGACCGAGGGCCACTCGAAGATCGCCAGGATTCAGGCGAGCGATGATCCAAAACAATTTGGTCCGCAGGACATTGTCATCTGTACGCTGAAGGCACATCAGGCCTATGCGAGCGCCGCGGAATTTCTCCCGTTGTTGCGGGACGATACCGCGATTGTCACTGCCGTAAATGGCATTCCATGGTGGTATTTCTACAAAAGCGGTGGTTCGTTTGAAGGACACCATCTCGAATCGGTGGATCCAGGTGGCCGGCTGTGGGATACGCTCGGCCCCGAACGGGCTATCGGTTGTGTTATCCATCCAGCCTGCGAAATTATTGCGCCCGGTGTGGTGGAACACACGGAATTCAGGCGATTTATATTGGGCGAACCCGATGAGAGTCTGTCTCGCCGCGTGCAGGTTCTCAGCGAGGTGTTGTCCGGTGCCGGCTTCGACGCGCCGGTCCGTGAGGATATCCGCTGGAATGTCTGGCTGCAGCTCTGGGGCAACATTTGTTTTAGTCCGATCAGCGCTCTCACTTGTACGACACTCGACCGCATCACGGCAGACTGCCTGCCTGCGCGCACTCTGCAAGGCAATGATGGCGGAGACGGAAGCGGTAAATGAAGCACACGGCATTCACATCCCATCTGAAATGGCCGACCGCCGGTTGGCGGCAGCTGCCTCTACGACTGGCCATAAAATGTCTATGCTCCAGGACCTGGAGCGCGGCCGGTCCATGGAGATAGATCCCATTGTAACGGCCGTGCAAGAACTGGGACGGCTGGCCGGCGTGAAAACACCGGTAATCGATGTGGTTCTAGCCCTTGTGCAGGAGCGTGCGAGGGTTGCGGGCCTTTATCCGTCGGACCATGCCCACTTAGCGCACCCGCCCAACGCTCAGTCGCAGGACGGCTGAAGGATTTGACTCCAATTAAATCGGTGGCGCCGATTGATTTGCGCGATAAGGATAACGCAGCCGGGATCGGAAGATGCGTATCGGGTGAGCTATGATGAATATTCCGATGAAGTCCGAATCGGTCCGCGCGAGTATCTCCGAGCCCACGTCGGCCGGCTCTGGTGGACTGAGTAACCTCCAGCTCGCCACGATGGCGATAGCTGCTGCCGTCACTGCCGCGAATCTCTACTACTGTCAGCCGCTCTTGAGTCAGATCGCTCGCAGCCTTCATATGACTGCGCGTGAGGCCGCCGATATCCCCATGCTCACTCAGGTCGGCTACGCACTGGGACTTCTGTTGTTTGCGCCGCTGGGCGATATGGTCGAGCGGCGCGGACTCGCGACGGCTCTGCTGCTGATCGTGACGGTAGCGCTCGTGGGGACCGCTTCGGCTCCCGACCGCTGGGTGCTGCTGGCAACCTCTCTGCTAACCGGGATATTCAGCGTGGTGCCGCAAGTGATGGCGCCGATGGCGTCGGCGCTGTCGAAACAGGAGGCGCAGGGGCGGGTGGTCGGAATCGTGTTGGGCGGCATGCTCATCGGAATTCTACTTGCGCGCACGGTGGCTGGCTTCGTCGGCACCTGGTTCGGCTGGCGCGCGATGTATGCAGTTGCGGCGGTTATGATGGTCGCGATGGCGGCACTGCTGCGAGCGATGTTGCCGGCCAGTCGTCCCGATGCGCGAATCCGATATCGGGAGCTCCTTTCGTCACTAATTCCGCTCGCGCGCAAGCTGCCAGCGTTACGCCAGGCAGCGATCATGTCGGGCTTCGCCTTCGGCGCCTTTTGCGCCTATTGGACCGCGTTGGTCTTCTTTCTCGAGAAGCCGCCCTATCACTATGGTGCTCAGATGGCCGGATTGCTCGGGCTGGCCGGTGTTGCGGGCGCGCTGGCAGCTCCTGCGGTCGGATGGCTCTCCGACCGCGGCTACCCGCGGCTCGCATCGGGATGCGCGTTGTTGATCGGGATGATCGCGTTTGGCTTGCTATGGACCGTCGGAGGAACGATAGCTGGTCTCGCCATCGGCGGAATTGTTCTGGACCTCGGCACGCAGGCCAACCTGGTCACCAATCAGACGCGCATCTACAGGTTGATCCCGGAGGCACGCAACCGCATCAACACTGTCTTCATGGTCACGTATTTCGTCGGCGGCGCGCTCGGCACCTTCCTGGCTGGCTTTGCGTGGACCCTGTGGCAATGGGACGGCGTGTGCGCGTTGGGTGCTTCCTTCTTCGGCGCCGCGCTAATCGTCTGGGCTGTCGGAAGCTGGGAATCAGAGGACGGAGTGCGCCGTGCCGGAGCGGCCTGAGATCAGGCCGGTGACGTGACTTCGAGCGCAAGCCGCAGCTGGCCCGATCCCGCAGCCAATATGAAAATCTTTCTCCGGCGGCATGCTCGGGGGCCCCTCTTTTTGTCCTCGAATGAGCCTGATACCGAAATCCCGGTTAATCGAAAGCGTCGGGTCTTAAGTATAGATCGCGAGGACTCTAATTGCGGTAGCTGGAGGATCTGTTAACGCTGCGGAATATCCGCTAACTCATTTCTTCTCCTTCTTGTCGTTTACGTTCAGCACGAGCTCCTTGGCGCAGCCGTTGACGCGCTCCTCCAAGTCATCCAGCAGTCCTTGGTCCGTGAGATCTAGCGCGTGCGAGTGCTCCCAATCGTAGTGTGCGATTGTGTGCAGACGTTCCACGACGTCGTCATCGTGCGTCTCGATGGCCAGTTCGCGCCGATCGTCGAAGCTGCCGGGGGCCAGGTTGATCGAGCCGCCGATGGCACGAAGCCCATCGGCGAGGAGCATCATGCCGTGAAGTCTTAGCTGCTTGAGCTTGTGAACCTTGATACCAACGTCATCCAGGATACGCATCCCTCCGACGCCCTCGATGAGTTTGTCCTTTTTCAGGGTGTGGGGAGGACGTGCCATGACATGAACTTTGACCCCACGCTCCTTTGCCCGGACCAATCGTTCGATGATGACGGCGTCCTGGTAACGCTGGTTTTGAACAAAGAGTGTATGCTTGGCCTCGTCGATCAACCGGGCGATCCGCTCCCGTCCGTTGATTGGGCACCAGACGAGGTGCGCATGCTCCCCCGGGTCGAAGGGCTGCCGGTGCCAGTCGGCCTCGAAGCAGTTGATGATCTCGCTCACCTCGTGACGATGCGACGTGGTGATGGCGTAGTCGCGGGTCTCGGTTAAGTTCTCCGTCGCCCAGTTAAGCGATTTTACAAAGGCCGTTTCATCATCCACCACCATCGACTTCTCGTGCGTCAGGCCGAAGGCGGGATTACTATCCTTCACCTCGATGCCCGCATGCACGAGCGTTTTTCGACTCGCCTCATTGTCGTCCTCGCCGTCGCGGCGAGCGGGATTAAGCATCACCCGCACCTTAACGCCGCGATGCTCCGCGGCAGTCACCGCCTTAAGCAGGGCTGGGTCGGAAAAGACAAACATTTTTATCCTGAGAGATTTTGTTGCCGCGTCAATCGCGTCGAGGAGGGGCTGGGCCGAGTCATCAGGAAAAATAATCGTCGAATGAGAAGACATAGTGCTTGGCCCTCATGAGGCTAGTGTGATGGCTAGCTATGTGCGGTACGGGCTGGCGAAGGGAACCGCGTGCGCCGAGACCTCGTAGTGCGCTAATGCTGGCTCGGACTGAATGCGGGAGAGTTCGGCGTAGACCCCACCGCGAGACAGCAACTCATCATTCGTGCCTTCCTCTGCCACCACGCCATCTTTGAGTACGATGATCTTGTCCGCGTCGCGGATCGCATTCAGCCGGTGGGCGATCGTAATTACGGTCCGCCCTTCCATGAGCCGCTCCAGAGCCTCCATAACAACCTTCTCTGATTTGCAATCGAGCGCAGCCGTCGGCTCGTCCATGATGAGAATAGGCGCATTACGAATGAGCGCGCGGGCGATGCCGATCCGCTGCCGTTGGCCGCCCGAGAGCGTGCACCCCCGCTCGCCGACCGTCGTGTCGTAGCCGTGGGGCATTCGCTCGATAAACTCGTCCGCATTGGCGAGCTTGGCGGCCTCGATGATCTGGCCCTGTGTCGCGTCCGGTCGACCGTAGGCGATGTTGTCGCGCAACGTTCCGCGGAACAGGACGGTATCCTGCAGCACGAAACCGATCTGGTTGCGTAATCCCTGAAGCGTGTAGTCGCGGAGATCGACACCGTCGATTTGCACCCGGCCTCGCGTCGGATCGTAGAACCTGGGGATGAGGCTCACCACAGTGGACTTGCCCCCGCCCGTGGGGCCAACGATCGCGACGCGCTGGCCCTGTGCGATGGAGAAGTTGACCTCGCGGAGCACGGGAGCCTCGGCATTGTACGCGAAGACGACATGGTCGAAGACGATCTCGCCCCGGAGCTTTGCCGGTTCGCGCGCATTGGGGCGTTGGGGAAAGCTCGTGTCGATGTCGAGGATCGCCCGGATTCGTTCCAGGCCGACCGATGCCTGCGCGATGGCGTTGGCAACCTTGGCCAGATCCTGCACGGGCTTAAAAAATTTGTTCAGATACGCAAGGAAAACAGTCAGCGCTCCGACCGTCATCACCCCAGTGAGGATAAGTGACGCGCCACGCCACAGCACGAAGGCGATGCAGAACGAGACGGTGACCGCGACCAGCGGCGAGAGGAGCGACTTCACGCGCCGGGCCTTCAGCGCGGCGTCTACCGTCGCGCGGCTCACCTCAGCGAGACGCCTCTCCTCGAGGTCCTCTCGCCCGAACGCCTTCACCGCGCGCATCGATTCGAGCCCTTGCTGCACCACGCCGACAATATCGCTCTGGTGGAGCCGGACTTCGTGGGTCGCCTTCTTCACGGCCTTTCTGAACCGCGCCACGAACCAAAGCAGGAAAGGCGTCACGCCCACGGCCACAAGGGCAAAATCCCAGTTGAGCCAAAACATCATGCCGAGAATCCCGATGATGGTCAGTAGATCGACGAGCATCGTCAGCGTCGTAGACGAGGCGAAGTCCTGAATCGTGCTGACGTCATCGGTGATCGTACTTAAGAGGGCGCCGGTCTGATGGGTGTCGTAGTAAGTAAGCGAGAGACGATGGAGATGGGAGTAGACCTTCATGCGAAGATCGTTCGCGACCCACTGCCCCACGCTTTCGGTGTAATAGTTGTCGATGTAGCTGGCAACCGCACCCAACGCCGCGATCAGCACGGTGGCGATAGCCGCCAACGCGGCCAACCCCATCTTGTAATCACCCGGCAGTGAGTGGGATATCCACGCGATCCAATTCGGAAGCTTGTGGCCCCCGATCACGTTATCGATGAGGATTTTCAACGGCCACGGCGCGGCCAGGCTCATCGCCGCACCGACAAGCATGGCTGCAAAGACGATTGCCAACCATCCGCGATAGGGCCGGACGAGTTCGAAGACTAAGGGCGTCATCCCTTGCGCCGGTCGAGCGGCTTCGGGAGTTAGAGGCGTCGAGCATACGACCTCGCCGGGCTGTGCGGCGCTCTGCTCGTTGGTCCGAGCATTGCCCACCACAGGATTACGGCCTAACCAGCCGGGTTCCGCCGAGCTTGTGGATCGAGCGTGCGTAATTGTTTCTCGCTTCCCCGACGCTTAGCTTCGGGTAGTATCACTTTGCCATGGGAGCGCCAATAGCGACGGGAAATGCAGACAACTTGTAGATTGATGACATTCCGGATGTCTTTGACTCCCTCGGCACAGGTAGGAGTGTCCGAGGGATAGTCAGAGGGTCACTAAGAGGCCAGGAGTGCGCTCTAAGAGTGGAGTACTGTGAAGAAAAGTAATTTGGCTGGATGAATAGGGCCAAGAGTAGTGGATAATGTTTAAAACTTTAAATACTCCACCGGTCAGTTAATATTGGAGTCAGATCGGCGAGCCCAACGCTGTCATGTGAGAGTTCTTAAGGTCTGAAGCGTTGTATATACGTGACGATTCTGGGTTAAGGGCGACTTGACGCTTGGTTAACACCGGGCTAAAAATCACGCCTGGAAACTTAAAATCCGGCTGAAACCGTTCTCTGCGCGCAGGAGATTATGTGAAGACATCTCTCCGGCTCTCGCAGTTCTTGCTTTTGTGCATCGTGTCTCTAGGCTCGGCGTCTGCTTTCGCCACTTTATCAGCGCACCTGCAGCGGGGCGAAAAGGTAGTGGAGATTCCGGTGCCGGGCAGAAACGCCGAGGTTTGTGTCGTTCCCAAGCACTTTAGCGGCGCGAAATACTCCGACGATGATCTCAAGGTCGAAGACCGACTGTGCAGTATCGATGAGAATTCAAACGCCGCAGTCTGTCCCAAAATGTACAGCACCAATCCGGGATTGGACATGTATTCGCTCGCTCAGGGTTTGACTCCCAAGCAAGTCGAGGCGGCGCGTTGCAAGACACCCGGTGCCAAGAAGATCGCGAAATATAAACTAAGCACGAGCTGCAGCTACACTCCCTCGATCCTCGGCTACTACCATTTGTCGCGTATGCTCGGCCGAATCGCTAACGTTCCTCCTTCAGTGTTGCGCACGTTTGATCTGCGAAATCACATTGCCCTCGGTCGCACGGCTTTGGCCGAGACTGCGCCTAACACACTGATTCGTCAGACCTGGACAAGCTTGATGGCGCAGCTAACGGCTGGCGGTAATGGCAGTAAGAGGGACCTTCTTTTGACTGACGACCTGGCTCAGTCTTATGGAGCACTCAGTTTGAATCCTCACAAGGAGAAATTCTATCAAGAGTTTTTCAATGGCGGCGCCAACAATGTGGCACGCGCGGTGAACTTCCGTGACAGGAACCCGATAGTTGGGCTACTGTCGCGCAACGCCGATATAACCACCCTCGTAGGGCGGAGTTTCACTGTCGACAACGTGCAGAAGATGGTTCAGCTAAGAGATGCAGCGAACATGATCGTAATCGACACTCTGATGAATCAGCAGGACCGCTTCGGGAATATTCACTATGTCGAGACCTACTACTATCACGACGCCAAAGACCTGAACCCCGACGGCAGCGCCAATCTGAAGTCCAGCCCGAAGCTCAATCCCGAGGAGGCCGCACAAGTCGGTGCCGTGCGAGTGAAGGAGATGCTCCTGAAGGATAACGACTGCGGCGTCGTAAAACAAAATGTTGCGAAACAAGCGGGACTGGCTGACCGTATCGCGCACATAGATCCAGATACCTATCACCGCGTTCTCCTGCTCGATGAGAGCGCGGATTCGCCACAAACCAAGGAATTCTTCCTTGAAGGTCTGCTTTTCACTCCGAACGATTATATGAGCGTGCGCAAGAATCTCAAGGAGCTTGCGACAAAGCTGCATCAGGCCTGCTCACAGGGTAAGTTGAGGCCTGACCTGGATCTGCAGACGCATTTCTCGAACCTGGCTCCGAAAGTCCAGAGTTGTGACCTATAGGGTAAAAGCTCTGAATTTGCGTTCTGGTCGGCCGTGATGGCCGCAGTTCTTCTTTCCGCTCGAGGAGTTACGCTGGTCGGCGCGAGCGCTATGGGAGTTAAGCTGTGAACACCACCTGGCGAAACAGGCCTTCTCGAAGAAGCGAAGTCAGAAAGAACACTCAAGCCACCGAGACTCAATTTCCTGTGTTGACCAAACATAACAAGGATTTGACGCTCATGTTGAAAAACTGTCCTTTCTTGTCTCTCTCGATCATTTCTCTCGTTTGCCTGCTGGCGCACTCAAATGTACTGGCCCAACAGCCAAAGGTAATGCAACCCGGAATTCCGTTCCATGGTATCCGAGACTACCGGGAAGTGATGCCTGGAGCTCTCTATCGCGGCGGAGCAAACAACGGAAAAGCTCCCCTGAAGCCGGAGCAACTCAACGCTCTTTGTGAAGAGGGTTTCGGAACCGCAGTTTATCTTTACAGTACAGGCTTTCAGGGACCTACTACCATCCATTGTTCGAAGGGATCACTCGATTACATCTTTGAAGGATGGGAGGGTAAGGGGCGCGCCGCTGTTGACCAGCAAATTTACGATGCAATCAAAAACAAGAGTAAGCCTGTCTTCATTCATTGCTGGAATGGTATTCATGCAACTGGCGCAGTCGCTGCGACGGCTCTAATGCAGTTCTGCGATCTTTCGCCACAAAAGGCAGTTGAATATTGGAAGGTCGGAGTTGCCCCCAGGGTTCAGTATCCCTCAGTGATCCACAATATCGAGATCTTTCAACCAAACCCCAAGCTTCAACTGACTCCTGAAGAACGAAACCAGTATTGTCCTCAGTTCTAGCGATAGTATCGGCCCTGAACGGCGGCATCGACCCGGATCTGCGCGCCGTTATGTATCTGCAGAGCTTTCGATTGTCAAGTTCAACTAGGGTCCAAGCTCGGGCATCGCCTTTCCGGGGGTGCAAACACCAAGGAGCAAATATGAGCAATTCCCAGGTCTGCGTGGTGGGTGCATAGAGCAGGGCGCGATGTGGGTGATTCCGTTGCTCAAGCGGCTGGACTTGGCGCAAGACTCGTTTCAGAAAACCGAACCTGCCCTGCGGCTGCCGCTGAGGGCATCGGAATACTTCCGGAGGCAGTTGAAGTTTACGCGGTTCCCCAACGAGAATGCCGGATGGCTGATCGAGCAGGGTGGTGAGGAACTGTTCCTCTTTTCAACCGACTATCCCCATCCGGAAGGGACCCGCGACCCGTTCAACCGGTTCGAATCGTCTCTTTCGGAAATCAGCGAGGCGGCTAAGGAGCGGTTCTATTCACGTAACTTCGCAGAAATGATGAGACTCAGCGCATGATCGAAAATGCTTTATGCTGAGCACCAGACGATACGGGCCGAACGATGGCGGCTTATGTCCTCAATACTCATTCTCTCATTCCGTTGGTGGTTTCGTTCGCTTGCGGATAGCCTTCCCTCAAAGCGATGCCAGTGAAGGCTTAACCCTGTTCTGCGGCTTGGATAAAAAACGGGCCAGCGAGCGCACCATCGCCAGCCCGTAGGCTGACGCCCACAGAGCGGCAGCCAAGGTCTATTCCTTTCTAGTGAATCAATGCAGTCCAGACGGCGTCGCTACTGCCGCATCAACGTCGCTTTGTGGAACATCTTCACCCTTTTTAAGTTTGGCCATCAAGCCATTGATCTGCTTGATTTGGCGGTCCAAATCAGCCTGCGCATGAGGGTCTTGTGAAGAGTGCTTGCGCATTGTCCGAAATTTTTTCTTAGCGTCTGCCAGCGACTTCATGGCCGAGTCCTTGTCTGCCATCTGGGTGCTCGCGGCACTGCTCGCCGCTGCCGCCGGAGCGGGTTGCGCAAATGACACTCCTAATTGAATGGGACTGATCGTCCCGGCCATTACTATCAACGCTACAATCGCGGGCTTCCGCATTTGGTCTCCTCTTTGAGGGGCATTTTTGAGTCCGTCTGTACCTGTCAAACGAACGTTACCAAGGCATTAACGGATGATGGAGCGAGGATTAAATGCGGTACTCACCCAAGTCGTCTCCAGGAACTTGTTCTCAGAGCCGACGCCGAGGAAGCCTTCGACGTTGCCGCGCAAGTGCAACGCCACGCCGCCCCAATTGCCGGCCGACAGTAGCGGTACACGGATTCGACTGCTGAAACGGCCGCTTCGGGCAGGCCGTACAGATTTCAGACTTTGACCGCGCGCTCGACCAATGGTGCGATGGCACGGATTGCTTTGACTCCGTCACCGGACGCTGCCGCGGTGGCCATCACGATTATGCGGCTCACGCCAGCCGATCGGTAACGCTTGAGAGTATCAGCAGTCGGCTCGTCCCCGCGCGAAGCGAGCGCCACCGAGAACTGAAGTTGCTCTGGATCGCGACCGTACTCGCGCGCCATCCGTTTGATCTGCGGAATGAATTCCATTGCTTTGTCCGGTGAGAGTCCGCCCGGCATCCAGCCGTCGGCATAGCGCGCAACCCGCCGGAGTGCATACTTGGGATCGTGCGCGCCGAGCATGATCGGCGGACATGGCTTCTGAACGGGTTTGGGACCGACGCGCAGCGCAGGAAAATTGATTATTTCGCCTGTGTAGCTAGCTTCTTCCTGCGTCCAGAGGATGCGCAGCGCCTCCACCGACTCGCGCAAATGTTTCCAGCGCTGCTCGAACCGTACGCCCATAACCTCGGCTTCCTCACGGAACCAACCGGCTCCGACGCCCAAGATCAGCCTCCCGCCCGAATAGAGATCGAGGGTCGCGGCCGCGCGCGCCGTTTCGATCACGTTGTGTTGAGCCAGTAGCAGGATGCCGGTGCCGAGCCTGATTTGCTTCGTGGCAGCGGCCGCTATTGCGAGCACTACCCAGGTCTCGGCCAGCTGGGCGTACATCGCCGGAACCTTACCGTCGGCCGACCGGGGATAATGAGTCGTGTAGCCGGAAGGTACGCAGGAATGTTCGACGCTCCAGATGGATTCGAAGCCGAGGTTCTCCGCCTCATGCGCGATCGCGCCTGGATCGCCTGAGACTGACGTGAGAGGCAGCGAAACTCCTATCTTCATTGTTTGACCTCGCTGAATTGAGAGTTCGACCGAACGTTATTGTGTACGTACTAACATGGCCCTGCGCCAGCGAAAAACGGAACGGACGCAGCAGCGGTTGCGTTCAAGGATAGACTCTCAGCGCCTGCTACTCTGGACTCTAAACATGCGATGTGATGTGTCCGGCTAAGAGATTCTCTGGCCAGTGCTTGCGGCGATAATCCTTGCGCGAGTGATGGGCAGGTCGCGAATTCTGAGATCGAGCGCGCGTGCGACCGCATTTGCGACCGCCGCCCCCGTGGGCCCCAACGATGCTTCGCCGACTCCTAACGGCGGATGGTCGAGCGACTCGATCAGCGTGACCTCGATTTCCGGGATCTCGTTGAACCCGATGATCGGATAGTTTTTCCACGAGTTAGTGGTGACGCGAGCGTGATCGAATTCGACCTGCTCTTTCAGCGTCCAGCTGATCGCCTGAACGATTCCGCCTTCGATCTGATTCCTCACGCCGTCGGGATTTATGACGAGACCAGCGTCAACTGCACACCAAACCCGTCGCACGCGAATTTCGTCATCGGCCTCGACCTGCGCGATCACGGCGACGTATGCGGCCGTGTTCTTGTATCGAGCGAAACCGATGCCGCAGGCGCGGCCCGTGCCGTGTTCGGCGCCGCGGCTCCATCCGGCCACGCCGGCAACGGTTTCAAGGACTCTGCGTGCTCGTGAGTCGGGGAGATTCTGCAAACGGAACTCAAACGGATCGACATTTGCGGCGTCGGCCAATTCGTCCATGAATGACTCGCTCGCTGTCACGTTTGCGTAACCGCCCAGCGTCCGCAGCGCGGAGGTGCGAAACGGCAGTCCTGGAATGCTGTGGAGGACGATCTTGCGATGCGCGATTTCATAAGACGGCTCGGAGTTGCGGGCGCCGCCGGCAAAGACGCGCATATCTTCGTGCAGCTCGGGAAATGGAATGGGCGTTTCGAGATGAGCCGCGCCGAGCAGGTTGACCGCCCAATGGCTCGGTCGGCGCCCGTGAGGCGCGCTCCAGATCTCGGTTGACCAGTCGGCGATTTTGCCGTCAGCGGTCACGGCACCATCGATCTTCACGACCATCGGCGAGCCGAACGGCGCCCATGAGAGTTCGTCTTCGCGCGTCCATAGGACGCGGACCGGACGCGGCGATGCGTGCATCGCGAGGATCGCGGCGTCGAATGCCGCATCGTCGGCTGCGTTGTGCCCGTAGCATCCTGCGCCTTGCGCGTGAATGACGGCAATTGATTCGGGGCTCAGGCCGAGCGCCTTCGCGAGCGCGGTATGTAATGGATGCACGCCCTGCGAATGCGTCCACACTGTCAGTGTATCGCCGTCGAACTGCGCGAGTGCACACGACGGGCCCATCGCGGCATGCGCGATCGGAGGTTTGGAATATCGCGCCGATACGCGGATCCCGTCCTCCGCTGGTGGCGCAGGAGTGCCGGACTCAGTCTGGCTGTCGATAGAGCGAAGTTTGGGCAAGTCCTCCGCCCAATTGCGGCCGATCGACCAGTCGCTTTCGTCTTCGATCCATGTTGCCGCCGAACGCATCGCCTCCAGCGCTTTGACGGCCTGATACTCGCGCTCGCACAGGACGGCGGCGAAATCGCCGCTGCGGAAGACTCGGACGACGCCCGGCAAGCGCGAAATTTTCGACTCGTCCAGAGTTTCGAGACGAGCGCCGATCGATGGCGGACGCATCACCTGCGCATAGACCATCTGTGGCAATTCGAGATCCTGGATGAACCCGCCACCAGAGACTTTGGCAGGGAGATCGAGCCGGGCGACGCTCTTGCCTAGAATCGTCGCGCGATGCGCATCGCTTAATGGTACGGCGCCAGTCACGGGCATCGACCAGTCGAGTGCAGGCGCAACTTTCCAGTAGTCGAGACCAGAGTCGGCGCCGTCGAGAAGAATCTTGCCGTCGGTAACAGTGATTCGCGCAGCGTCAGCGGCCAGTTTTTTCGCGGCTTCACGAACGATCGCGGCGCGCGCTTCTGCGCAGGCCATGCGTAGCGACGTGCCGCCAATCTCGATCGACATACTGCCGGCGGTGTAGCTCTCGTTTGGGCAGCAGCGCGTATCGCCCGAGACGACCCTGATGCGCGAGAGCGGCAATGCGAGTTCCTCGGCTGCGATTTGCGTCATCGCCGTCACGATTCCCTGACCGAGTTCGACCTTGGCAGTGAACGCGCGCACGACACCAGGTTCGCTGAAGTCGAGCCAGTTACTGAGCCGCGGATTTTCCTGCAGGCTCCACGGCAGCCGCGCTTCGCTCATTGCTTTGCTCCGGCGGCACATTCGCGCCAGGCATTTTCGATCGCGCGGATGATCCGTCCGTGCGCGCCGCATCGGCAGAGATTCGACGAAAGCGTTCGCGCGACTTTGTCACGATCGGGCGGCCCCGGATCGTTTTGAATCATCGCGACCGCGCTCATGATAATCCCCGAAAGGCAGTAGCCGCATTGACCGGCCTGCAAGGCGAGGATCGCCTGCTGAATCGGATGCAAACGATCGTGCCGGCCGATTCCTTCGACGGTCAGAATGGATTTGCCTGCCACCGACCAGACCGCAACCTCGCATGACTTTATCGCGCGTCCGTCGATAAGCACCGTGCAGGAGCCGCAATCGCCGTTGCCGCAGCCGAAGCGGACGCCTTTCAGGCCGAGATTGTCGCGCAGGACGTATAGCAGCGGCGTATCGTCGTAGTCGACTGTGACGTCGTGCGACTCACCGTTGACGATCAAATGATGGGTCGTACTCACGCTTGTTAGACTACACCGGAATCAATTCGAGCCAATGTTCAGCAGGCGGGCCGCATTGTCGCCGCGGATGGCGGCGCGATCTTCCCCGGACAGTCCGGTCGCGGCCTCGAGGCGCTCAATCGGATCTTCGACTCCCATGTCGAATGGATAGTCGGTGCCTATCGCGATTTGGCCGGCGCCTGCGCGGCGCACCAGAAATTCGAGTTGGTCGCGCGAATAGACGAGCGAGTCGAAGTAGATTTGCCTCAAGTAATCGCTTGGGAGTTTCTTGCACGTGTGCGACTCGGGTCGGACGCGCCACCCGTGATCGAAGCGGCTCACGTAGAATGGAAAATAACCGCCGCCGTGCGCCGCGCACAATTTCAGGCGCGGGAAGCGATCGAAGACGCCGCCGAACACGAGATGAGCCAGCGCGATCGTCGTGTCAGCGGGATTGCCAATCAGATTGGAGAGGTAGAAGGGCGAGGTCCGCTCGCCGAGCGTGCATCCGGCCGGATGCATAAACATCAGTGCGCCCAGCTCCTCCGCTCTGCTCCAGAGGGGATCGTATTGGGGATGCGCGAGTTCGAGCTCGTTCACGTGAGTCGAGATGATCGCGCCTTTGAGCTTCAGCGTCCGTATCGCGTGATCGAGTTGCACGACGGCGAGCTGAGGATGCTGCATCGAGAGCATCGCAAGGCCCACCAGACGATTCGGCTGCCGCGCACATAACGCGGCGATACCCGCGTTCGTGCTTGTCACGATTTTGCTCGCGAGTTCGCGATCGGCCCAATAGTGATAGAGCGGCGCGGGGCTGACTGCCTGGATATCTATTCGCATCGCGTCCATCGCGCGCAGCCGAACTTCGACGTCGGCAAATTTCTGACGATAGACGGTTGTCATCAGTATACGATTCCGCTCAGTAGACGCCTCGCCTGTCGTTCGCGCCGTCTCCTCGTTCGCGCGAGACCATGCTGGATCCTTGCGTGCGATTGCCTCGGCTTCGTGAACAATCGCGTGAGCATGAATGTCTATCGAGGGGCTCATACCTTCGTCAGCGGGCGAACAGTAAGTCCATTAGCCGTGATTCTGTTCGGACTTTCAAGGAAATTTGGAGCCAGTTGCGTAGCGTCAAAGTCGAGACTGAGACGACCTGATTCGTGGTTTGCTTTGCCTCGCCCGTTTACGATTTCTGTTTCTGGGGTCGGACGGTGGTGTCCATGGCTTGGCGAGCGAGAGCGGTGGCCTTTGCTTCAAGAGTTTTCGGGTTACTGCGCTCGCGCTCGCTCAGCGGCTGGGTCATAGCCAATTCTGCGCGTTTGCCCTCCCATCCGCTAAGCAGCTGAAGGGCCTCTCGCGCGTTCGGTTTGAGTTCACGGAGGCGTTCGGCATAAATGCTTCGCGTCGGCTCACCTATCTGAATAAGCTTCGTCAGGACGGTCTTCGCGAGTGGCCTTTCTGAGCGCTCGACTGATTTTGTTTTCGACATTCCTTCATATTCAGAATGCCACTTGGATTTAGATGGCCCAACGGGCCGAGAGGGCGCCATTCCTTTCCACGAACTGATGATCGAAGATCCGTTACTCGATCAGCGATGGGGTCGCGTTTCCGAGCTCCCAGTATGCGAGTTTGCGGGGACGTGCGAATATGCCCCGGCCCCAAAAGAGGCGCGTCCGCGTCACACCGACACGCGGGCGCGCCGTCGTCTACTTCGCGAGACCTTCGGCCTTTAGGGTTTCGTGCACCTTCGGGCGTCCGCCAACGCGAGCCTGGTAGGCCGCGACATTCGGATACGGCTTGAGATCGATCCCGACGAAGTTCGTCCAGTTTATAATGGTGAAGGCGTAAGCGTCGGCGACCGTAAAGTTGCTCCCCATCAGGTATTGGCGGTTCGCGAGCTGGTCGTTGATGTACGTCAGCCTCTTGTTGATGTTGGTCTTCGCCATATTTTTGGCATCGTCCGAGGAGGCCTTATTGAACAGCGGGCCGAAGCTCTTGTGAAGTTCAGTGCCGATGAAGTTGAGCCACTCCTGGAGCCGATAGCGCTCGATACTTCCGGCCTTTGGCGCGAGTCCGCTCGAAGGATTCTGATCCGCCAGGTACTGAACGATGGCCGGGCCCTCGGTTAGAACGCTCCCGTCGTCGAGACGCAGCGCGGGAACATAGCCCTTCGGATTTATCTTCATGTAATCCTCGCCGCTTTCGGTCTTATGTTCGGCGAGGTTCACCTTCTCCGCTTCGACCGGGAGTCCGGCCTCGGTTGCGACGATGTGAGGTGAAAGCGAGCATGCACCGGGTGAATAATAGAGTTTCATTGGAGCCTCCTTAACGGTTAATCCAATGCGCGAGCGTTGAAGATCAGTCCACCAAACGTAATCGATCCCTTGGCGGCTTCGTCACTACTGAGGAGCGACGAACCTTGTGAACCGCACGTAACATGACCGTCCACGAGAGTGCAATGGCTTGAAGATCAAACGCCATCGGCTCTTTGGGCCGTTATCGGATGTGAGATATCCTGATGGCTATCGAAGATGGAGAGCCTAAAGGAGGCCGACGAATGACCCGCACGATTCCGATGCGCAACGGTATCTTCCTTGCCCCGTTTCATCCCCTCGACCAGGATCCGACTGAAGCAATTCACCGCGACCTGGAACTGGTCGAGAACCTGGACCGGCTCGGCTATGAGGAGGCCTGGATCGGCGAGCACCATTCCGCCGGCTTCGAGATCATCTCCTCGCCCGAAGTTTTCATCGCCGCCGCGGCGGAGAGAACCAAAAAGATCCGCCTCGGCACCGGCGTGGTGTCGCTGCCGTATCACAACCCGCTGATGACGGCGAATCGCATGATCCAGCTCGACCATCAAACGCGCGGCCGCGTGATGTTCGGCGTTGGCCCCGGCCTGCTTCCTTCCGACGCGATGATGCTGGGCATCAATCCGATGACTCAGCGCGATCGCATGATGGAGGGTTTGCAGGTCATCATGCGGCTCTTCAACGGCGAGGTCGTGACGGAGAAGAGCGATTGGTACAACCTCGTCAACGCGCGCGCACATCTGCTGCCCTACACCAAACCGCATCCGGAGATCGCAGTGGCGAGTGCAGTCAGCCCCTCGGGCGGGCGCGCCGCGGGCAAGTACGGCTTCGGGATGTTGTGTGTGGCGGCGACCAATGCCGATGGGTTCGATGCGCTCGCCACCAATTGGCAGATCGCAAACGAGATCGCGGCCGAGAACGGCCGCACGATGGATCGCAGCCGCCTGCGGCTGGTCGGGCCGGTGCACCTGGCCGAGACTCGCGAGCAGGCGCGCAAGAATGTCGAATATGGCATCCATAAATTGATGGAATATTTCGCGAGACTGAATCCGCTCACGCCAACGCCCTCCAACGGCAAGAATCCGATCGACGACATGATCGAATCCGGCCGCGCCGTGATCGGCACGCCCGACGACGCGATCGCGCAGCTGAAACGCCTCGAGGCCAAGCAGGGCGAGTTCGGGGCGTTCCTGCAGCTCGCGCACAACTGGGCGAGCTTCGACAACACCATCAAGTCGTATGACCTGTGGGCCGAGCACGTCGCGCCGGTATTCAAGAACGCCAACGTGAGCCGTCAGGCGTCATACGATTGGACCATGTCGAATGCGAAAGACTTCATGGGGCAGGCGATGAACGCCGCCTCGGCGATGATTCAGAAGCACGCCGAAGAGCGAGCCGCGAAGCATGCAGCTGCAGAAGGTGCCGCCGCGACGCGCCGAGCTTCGAAGTAGTTCAGCGCAAGCAAGCAATCGATCGTCTTGGTTGTCGACGAAGTATATGCAGGTGCGATTGGTCGAACGGTGCGACACGACGACTCAAAACTGGTGGGCCGCACTTTCGAGGGGGGCGCGCCCTACCTCGTGACGGCAGAAAGGATCGCCAGTTTCTGTGCCGCAGTCGGCGACCACAATCCTTTGTACGTCGATCCGGAGGCGGCCAAGGCGGGTCCGTACGGCGAGATCGTTGCTCCGCCGGCGTTCGTAGCCTCATTTCGCTACGCGGATACTGTCTTCGATCAACTCCCGCGCTTCGGTCGCGGCGGGCTTATGAGCGGTATCGACTTCGAGTTTGAGGCACCAATTCGGGCTGGCGACTCAATCCGTGTGACGTCCGAAGTAAAACAGATTTACGAGAAAACCGGTCGTACCGGCACAATGATATTTGTCGTGGTTCGCTCTACGCTGATCAATCAGAAAGGTGACGTGATTGCGCGCGTTGACCATCGCATGATGAACCGCCCTCGGCCGTAACAGGCGCCTCCCGCATGGCGATGAATCGCCTAACCCTGGACTTTGCGAAGCTTTCGAAGTTGGCAGGCACACCGCCCCGGGCTTTCGCCGGTCGCGATACGTCCATTCATTTGTTAACAAATTCTCATCGACCAACTTATCTGCCGCGCTGAACACCGGATCGGCTGCGTTAGCTCGCTTTCGAACCCAACTAAACCAATCGCGAGTCTTCGCCGGCAATTCTCGCTCTCCTAGCGCCAGATCCCGGTGAAGAACGTCTTATGCCCAAGCCATTCGCAGAAATTTCGCCAGTGGAGCGAGCGTTAGATCTCCGGCCATGAAGCCGGGAATCATCTGCAGGACGCGACGTACCGAAATCTGAAGAGGGGTTCCTAGCTTGCACTCAAGCTGCCCGTTTTGCCCCGACCGAGCTCCCCGGTGCCCCGTCTCGCGATCTTTGTGTCTGCCGCGCGCGCATTACGCATGTTCGGCAATGCCGACCACACAAGCACGACCACAGTTAGCGTGACGAGATTTGCAAGTATCAGGGCGGTGATCCCCATAGGTTACCCCGCTGTCGGATTGAATTTATCCTACTATTCGTAGGATAACATTACAATAACATCCGAGTCCAGTGATGGGCAGCCGACAGGCTGCCAATGCAAGTTTGACTTCGTAATCAGAACGTCGCGGGGTTCGAATCCGACGGGTGGCTCCAGAAGTTCCAGGGCACAAATCCAATGGCGAATCTAACGTGAACGGACACCGCGCGCCGCGCAATGATCGCTTAACATAAGGGAAGCGTCGCGCCGCGCGGTGCGCGTCACAATCTTGTCCTACTTGCGATGCAGATCGCTCAGCGACCGCTCATTCGCTCCAGATCTTCGGGGTACCGAGCCCCTTGCAATGTGATCTTTGAGGCGGCACTTTCGATCTCTCGCAGATCGTCGGAGCTCAGTTCGACGGCAGCCGCTCCGATGTTCTCGTCGAGGCGAGTCAGCTTCGTGGTCCCTGGGATTGGAACGATCCACTCCTTTTGAGCAAGCAGCCAGGCGAGCGCAATCTGAACAGGTGCCACCATCGAGGGCTTCACCCACGAGTTCTTCGTTTGTGAACGGGCCGTAGACTTCCGCAGTATCGAAGAATGTGACGCCGCGTTCCACGGCCGAACGAAGTTGCCGGGCATATCTAAAGTGGCTGTTGATGTGCCTGCGGCCGTAGCCAAGGCATTTCTGGGGCGATATATAAAACCCCCAGTCTGTAATCTTTAGAGAGATTTAGTACATGCCTAAATCCCGGCACAAGATTGTCGAGCCAGTCCGCGAAATTGACGTAGTTCATGAAACCGATGTGCTGGTTGTCGGTTCTGGGCCAGGCGGGCTTGCGGCAGCAATTGCCGCAGCTCGTGCGGGCGCGAATGTAGCATTGGTCGAACGCTTCGGTTGCTTCGGGGGCAACATTACCGTGGTAGGAGTCGAGGGCATGGCATGGTACCGCCATGAAATGACCATAGAGGCCAACGGCTTGGGCCGTGAGATGGAGGAAAGAGCTAGGTCGATGGGGGCGGCAGTGCCAGAATCGCAGTCACTATCCTACGAACTCGACTCAGAAGGCTTTAAGGTTGTGGCTGATCGTATGGTTGAGGAAGCCGGGGTATATCCCATGCTGCACCGGCTGTTCGTCGCACCCATTGTGGACGGGGATACGATCACTGGCATCGTTACGGAGTCAAAAGCTGGGCGCGAGGCAATACTCGCAAAACGAATTGTCGATGCTACAGGCGACGCTGATGTCGCCCAACGCGCAGGCGCTCCCGTTTTTAAGACGCCTAAAGAAAAGATGATGGCGGCTTCCGTCATGTTTCACCTGGCTGGTGTTAACAAGCAGAAATTCATGGATGGTGTGAGAGCCGACCCTCAGACCTACAAGGACTGGGGCGGTGGCGGTGAATGGAACATAGAAACCTCCGGCAAGGAAGGTCACATGTTTTCCCCCTTCATAAAAAAACCCTTTGAAAAGGCCATTAGAGAGGGATTGTTACCCGCGAATCTTAACACCATTGCCGGGACATGGGGTGCCATCCACGACTCAGGCGAATTAACGTACATGAACCTCATCCACCTGGATAAGTGCGATGGCACTGACCCCAACGATCTTACGAAGTTCGAGATTGAAGGGAGGCGCCAGACTATGCTGGCCATAGAAGCCCTGCGCCGTTATATGCCGGGCTGTGAATCTGCGCGGCTACGCAATTTCGGCATGACTATAGGTATTCGCGATACGCGCAAGATCGATGCAGCCTATAACATGATCGAAACCGATGTGCGCGAGCAGGGGAGATTCGAGGACTCCATCGGCATCTATCCGGAATTTATCGACGGCTATGGAATCCTCATTCTTCCAACCACAGGACGCTATTTCCAGATCCCCTATCGCAGTCTGCTCCCGAAGAAAGTAAAGAACCTGCTCGTCGCGGGTCGTGCCATCGGTGGTGATCGTGTCAGCCATGCCGCCATACGTAACATGAGCTGCTGTGCGGTTACGGGACAGGGTGCAGGTATTGCAGCGGCCCTGTCTTTGAAATCGAAAACCGATCTTCATCAAATCGACATTGGGCAAGTGCAAGCGGAACTCGACCGACAGGGTGTTAGGGTCTTCTGATTGCGTAAGAGCACCGGAACGGCGATACGCACGAGCTTCGGCTTGAGCTCCGCGCGAAACATCGAAAAGGCAGATCGCCGACGCAGTGGATTCCATATTCCTGGCGTCGGAAATCCTGTACCTGGATCAACCGTTTCCAGGAGACTTGGACTCGACTTGGACGGTTCAATATGAGCCGCCGAACGTGATCTCGAAAAGTCAAAGCGCACGGGCGCGAGTCATCTGGCTGGCGCCAATCGCCGCGGTCGAGAGGCCGCGAGCCCGCTCGCGAGCAATCACCGCCCGAGCGTGCCGATCGCACAATTCGATCTAGCGAACGTGCCGGCGCGGGAAAACATCACACTCTAGTCGCGATAAAGAGAACCGCGCCACTGAGCCCGATCGCTATCGATGCGTACCAGACCGGCCGCACCCGTGTGAGTGCTGCCACCGCGCCCAGCGCAATAGCGACCTGGAACAGGGCAACGCTGTTGGCAAATCGGTGATGCAGATGCATCAGATGGTCGCCCTCGGCAGACTTTTTATCGCGCTCAGTTTCCTTTTCGTGCGCGACCTGCTCGATTGCAACCTGCTCGCGGGCGTAGCGCTGGCGCTCGTCGGCGAATGACGATGGCGGCTGTTTGCCCAGCGCGATCCATGACGACTCCGATGCCTGCTGGACCGCGGATTTGATCCCTTTCGCCTGGTAAGCCGCCCAATCGTCCGAGGCTTCAGCTTGCAGCCGTGTTGCCTCGGTCTTCAGTACCAGCGCCTCGTTGACGGTGCTGCCCGCGCGCAAGGCCGCAACCGCCGCCAAGGCTGCGAAGAGTGCGGTGCTTAGCGCGATCGCCTTCAGCAAGGAGCCGCCCGCGCGTTCGAGTTCCTCGTGAATATTTTCATCGAGTTTGTCCGTCTCGATTTCCGGTGTCTCGGGCACGAATGCACCTCCTGACTGGACTTACCGCATTGCAGTTCTCAACCCAGCCCTGCGCCTGAGAGTTGATAAGCTGCTCTTCTCGTTCTCTTTTCAAGCGAGCGCGGCAGCGTGAGGTAGATTCATTTCGTTCCCTTGAGGCGTGGATCGTCGGTTGAAACGCATTCCGCCAGCCTGATGGTAGCCGGGCCTGCCGCGACTTCAGCCGGGATCGGGTCGTGGTAGGATTGATAGAGCATTCGATCCAGCTTCTGCTGGCACTCTGCGAGCGAGCCAATCATTTTTGACTTCCACCATTCTGAACGTGGCGCGCTCGGAACCGGGCCAAGCTCCGGGCCACGCTGACCGTCATGCACACGCACTGGCGGCACGATGAGATACCAGCCCACAAGCACGAGCGCGGTGGCGTGACGGAGGTTCATTCTATTTTTCCTTGAGGCGCGGATCGTTGGTCGCGACGCATTCCGCTCTTGCGAAGGTGCTCTTGAAGTTGTTCCCGAATCGCTGCACAAAATCTGGTGGGGGATCTTGCAGCCATCCGGAAGTTATGTCGGAACGAACCTGCCTGCACTCATCCAGCGCGTTGTAGCGCTGGTAGATAGACCATTTCGAGAGCGGCGGGAGATTCTTCGGCGGAATAGGCCTCTCGCTATACGGCGGCACCATCAAATACCAGCCCACAAGCGCGAGCGCGGCTGCATGGCGGGGCTTCATTCTTTTCCTTGAGGCGCGGATCGTTTTGCCGGGATGAAGCGGGACCAAGCGGGATTGAGCGGGATGGCGATTCCCTTGATGCGCGGATCGTCTTTCGACACGCATTTCATGTGGCGCGCGGCTTCATATCCCGCAAGAGCTTGGTCGTCAGGATTTGCATCCATTCTTGCTGCGGACTCAAGTCCACGCCCTTCAGCATCCTGCACATTCTTCTGCGACTTTTCCTTAGCCTTTTCGCAGTCAGCAGGTGAATCGAAACTCGTTCCGATTCTCGTCCAGCTTCGCACGGAAGCATGCGAATCGACGTGTGCTTCGCCGTTGTATGTAGACGCTGGCGGGATCATGAGATACCAGCCCACAAGCGCGAGCGTGGCGGCGTGGCGGAGATTCATCGAAATTGAGTTAGCAGACAGGCGAGCGACCGACAAATGGCTGACAGTCCGCTCGCCGCCATGACTCACATTATCGTGACCGGCTTCAGGAAAGTGCACGCGCACAAGGGTGTGGCGCTTGTCGAGCGGTCAACCATGCGACGCTATCTGGCTAGTGTCGGACGTTGGTTAGAGCCAGCCGCCGCGGCCGAATATCTCGAAGCCGCGGTTACATTCACGATCAATCACGGTCTCGTCATGATAATCGCAGAGCTCGATTTGACGAACATGACGGACCGGTGGCGCGGTTTCCGGGTGGCCCGAAACATTCTGAACGGTTACCTTCGGAACACGGTTCTTCTGGTCTCTAACTGGACTCGGTGTCAGTTTCGAGGGAGTTCCGAACGGAGGATTGTACTCATGAAAGCAATGACAATGTCCCTCTTTGCGCTCGCAATCTTTGCGTTTGCGGGACAGGCGCTCGGACAGATGGGCGACTGGCACTGCCGCCACCAATGCCGCCAAGCAGCAGGCGCAGCAAGCGGGACAGAACGCGGTCAATAGCGCGGAGGGTTCGATGGGCCTGGCGCCGGCCGCCTCGCCCGCCGCGGTCGCATCACCTGCAAGCGGCGACGCAACTGCGGCGAATGCGTCAGCGGCGGCTCCTCCTGCTGCGGCCGCTCCGGCGGCACCTGCGCCAGCAGCTCCTGCCGATGCGAGCGCTCCTGCCAGCGTCGGAGCAGCGGCTCCGGCGGCACCCGCGCCAGCAGCTCCCGCAGATGCGAGCGCTCCTGCCAGTGGCGGAGTAGCGGCTCCGGCGGCTCCTGCTGATGCCGGCGCTGCGCCTTCGCCTGCAACTGCCAACTGACGCGGCAGTTTCAGGGGATGCGCTTCTTACACGCCGCTACACGCGCGCGCAGTTGACCACCAACAGCAGGCTGTTGGCGCAAGTCCCGACGCAACGGCGAGCAATCTGAGCCTGGGCGGAGTCCGGTTCTGAATCAGCCGGCTCGGAATGCGGCCCGCACATTTATGGGATGCAGCTTTGGCTGGCGGTGCCGTAACTGCCGCCGGCAGCAAGCCACACATCGTTGTCGCAACTCGGGTTGTCGTCGATCGAATCAAAGCTTCCGCCATTGCTGTCAGCGGTAAAGTCCCCTATCACGTTGCCGGTATTTCCCAGGTCTATGACGATTCCCGCGTCTCCGTTGTCGTCCGTCGAATGGTCGAACAGGCGATTGTTCTTGCTGGGTCCAAAGCCCTTGCATTTCGTGCCGTGCGTGCCGTCATCGTGACATCCGACGTAGAGTCCAATCTTCCCGTTACTAGTAGTGTTGGAGCAGTTAATCTGGTTGTTACTACCCTCGCGAATCCAGACTCCGTAGATTGAGTTTCCCGAGATAGTAAAATCGTTGACGTTGACGTTCCTGGTATTGTTCAGGAAGGTGCCGGCCTGCGTATTGTTCTGGGTCTGGACCCAATCCGTGATCACATTCGACGCGTCGATTTGCATGCCGATGTTCCATGCGGTTACATGCGCGTCATCGCCTTCGATGAAAGCGCCATTGGCGCTACGCAACAGGTGGATGCCGATGCCTGTGGAAGTCCCGGGGCCGGTAATGTTGTTGTGGGCGACGTTGAGCACCACGTTCTTGGCTTTTATGTCGATGCAGTCCCCTAGACCGGTCAGTCCTTGTCCGGAGCTGAGGGGAGCATTCACCAGGTAGACGCCAGTTTTGGTAATCGTGCAGCCACAGGCACTGATCGTGTTGGAGCAAGACGTCACTGCGTCGGCGGTGGCCTGTGCTCGCGCCTGATGTGTAGTGCCGATGAGTAGAGTCGCTGCCAGCAGCGACGCAAAGCTCAGTTTGGAGATCAAACCTGCGAATCCGTTCTGGAACCTACCAATTGTCATAGAAATCTCCTCCTTGTTCTCGACCCACTAAATGGCACATCCATCAAGCTTTGGAAAGCCTTCCATTTGTCGCGCATTGCCCGACTGCCGAGCGAAGCGCAAAAGAGAGGGTCCGAAGAGGCGGCCTGACTGGGAATGAACATGAGGCCACAGCTACAAACGACGCGCCCCCAGAAGCAGCGAAATAACCGGCCTCTATGACTGGCGGGGAATTGGGGAGCAGGCCACACCTTGTAGGTAACGGGCGTATCCCCGAAAACGTTCCCCCGACTTCGGCGCGTCAAGCCCGTGAAGCTTTCTCAAGTCAGTGAGCGCCTCTCGAGCTTCTACCAGGAAACGAAGGTCGCGTCCCCGGCTCAGTTGCAATCGCATGCCCGCAACAATCACAAAAGACGATGAGGTTCGATACCAATCGGTGGTCTGATGATCCTCTTTGCCGGTCGTTCTATGCAGGTTATGACCGTTGGCGCACTCTCGATGAAAAACCACAGTCCCGTTGCTGCAGCGCAGCAGTCTTTTGCTGACACTGCTCCCGCATTGGTCGCAAACATCCAGCATATGATTCCCCTTCGAGATGAATCCGCCGCCACCTCATCGGATAGAGCAGCAACTGTGCCTGTGCTTACTTAAACGCCGAAGGCGGTGAACACAGCCAAGAGTTTTCGCGAACGCAAATTACGCTCAGGGCCGTGCCTCAAGCACCAGATTGAAGGGAGTGGCGGTGGAGCGCCGCACGCGCGAGAATCCTCCGGTCAGGATCACTTCTCGTAGTCTGGTTTCACCGGCCTGAGCGCCGAGAGCCAGACCGACCTCCTCCGACAATGATGCGGGCACGCAAATCTGCGCCGATGCCGAATAGAATATGCGGCCGATCGGATTGAGGTTGTCGGCCACTCGATCCCCTGCGAACGGCTCGACAATCATCCATGTGCCGTCCGATTTCAAAGTCGACTTGACGTGCGCAGCCACTCCGGCGGGGTCGCCCATGTCATGCAGGCTGTCGAAGAACGCAACCAGATCGTAAGTGCCGGGAAATTCTTTCGCCGACGCTCGCTGGAATGTGATCCGGTCAGCGACGCCTTCCTGGCACGCCAGCTCGCGCGCGTGCACGAGCGATGGTTCGTGATAGTCAAAGCCTGAGAATTGCGACTTCGGAAATGCCTTGGCCAGCAAAATCGTCGATGCGCCATGACCGCATCCGACATCTGCGACGTGCGCGCCGCGTTCGAGCTTTTCCTTGACGCCTTCCAATGCAGGGATCCATTCCGACACCAAATGCGTGGCGTAGCCTGCGCGGAAAAATCTCTCCGTGCCACAGAACAGGCAGGGGTCGTGCTCATGCCATCCAACACCTGCGCCGGTGCGAAATGCCGCCTCGATCTTGGGTAGATCGCGGGCGGCAGCGGCGGCTATCTCAAACATCCCGGGAAAAAATGCGGGTCCATTTTCGTCGGCAAGGACCAGCGCTTGCTCCGGTGAAATCGAAAATCGTTCGGTCGTAGCGTCGAAATTGATATAGCCGCCAGCCGCCTGCGCTGCCGCCCACTCGTGCACGTAGCGCGCCGCCGTACCGGTGCGCGACGCTAGCTCTGCGGAGGTCAACGGCCCGTTGGCCTCAAGGGCCCTGTACAATCCAAACTTGTCGCCCAGTAGGACCAGCCCGATGCCCATTGCAGCACCCACCTCGCCGAGCATCTTACCGAGAAGTTGTTGAAGCTTTGCTTCGTCTATCGCCATCGCATGTCTCCTCTATCTATTTCTGCAGTTATTTTTCTGTCGGCACGTGCATCACCTTAAACCGGTTGGGACGTTGGTAGTGGTGAGGGTTGCTCCAGCCCCGACGCGCAAAAGCACGAACCACGTTGCAGGGTGATCGTAGGTGCCGCGAGGCGGCGACGCACGATGAAGTTATGAGAAATTTATGAGATTTGCGGTCGGAGAAAGGTTAGGAGCTCGGGCCTGGCTTTGCGTTCACGTTGGCTGGAACAGCAGCCTCCGCCTCAGATTAGGAATCAAGAGCTGGACTTCTATAGAGATATCCATGCCCATGTATAGTCTCTATTACCCCAGCCAGGTCTCCCAACTTCTTGCGCAACGCCGCGATTACAGCGTCTACCACATTTCCGCCAACGTCGTATTTGAGGCCCCACACATCGTTCAGAAGTTCAATACGCGTAACCGCTTCACCTTGCCGCGCCGCGAGGTAGCGCATCACGTCGAACTCTTTTCGCGTCAGAACGGTCGCACGGCCGTGCACCACAAGAGCTCTTCGTCGTTCGTCGAGTAGGCCGTCCTCCTTAGTGCCAAGCTCGGCCGCGGCCAAGCGCGTGAGCCACCCGTCCACCGAGCGCTCGCCCATATCAAGCGAGAGACTCCGATAACTCGCGTCTCCGATGCGCACCTCGGGCTCGTCGATGATATGGATATCGAGGCCGGAAGCAACTTCCGCATAGGGAGTGACGTTCGTAAGCGCGAGATACACGCGCTCCAGTCTCGGGCGCCGCTCCAAATACTGGCGCTTGATATCCAACCACGCGGCAGCCTGAACCGGTGAAGGACTCTCACCATGCTCGCGGCTTAGCCAGCGGCGCAGAAAGAGCGCGGTCTTCCCTTTCAACAGCGGACGGCGTCGCAAATGTCTAACCCAAGCAGATGCCAACGGGTCAGTTCGTACCACCGAGGGCGCCGCGTCGTCAGCATCCAGGAGACAATAGAATCCTGCGATCTGGCCGCTGCGCGTCGCGGATTGCGTAGAACGACGTCGGCAGACGCATCCACCAGCCTTTTACGATTAGGGCCGCCTCGTGGCCTTCGTGTTCAGCGGCTATCGACACGATCGCGACCCCATCTCCGGCTCTCGCACGTTCGACATAAAACTTAGCGACGTCTCTTGGAAAGAACGCCTCGCGAATCGCGGGGTTGTTGATCAGGAAAATCAGATCGGCCGAATATCGCCAAAGGTTTCCGAACGCCGCCGATTTCGCCTCATGATTAAGCTGCTGCCACGCGGCTCTGCGATAGCGCTGACAGGTTGAAGGATCGATTGCCTCAAGGTCTGTACGAATCGCCTCACGAACTGCGTCGTGCATCATGAGACCGTCAAGCGCAGATTCCATGAACGGCAAGCTGGCTAGCCGATCGAATAGCAGGTCATCCTGAAGTGAGGGCATTAATGCCCGGAGCAGACTCCGCGTAACTCGTCGAACAACCGACGCCGCGCGCACCGCTTCCCGCAATTGAGGCTCTTCGACTTCCGCTAAAAATCTCTGTGCGATAGCACTAATCGCGCTCTGAGGGGTGCGATTGGTCCCGAGGGTCGCTGCGTGGACGCAGCGCCGGCCATCACAAGTGCGAGCGGATGACCCATTGCGAACGTGGCGATCGCGCGCGATCTCGTTTCATCCGCGCCGAGACTTCCCAACAACTCGAGCGCCGCGACGTCATCAAGCGGTCCCAACTCAAACGAGCGGAACGATCCCCGCCATTCGGGTGCCTCAGTCCATTGTGGTGCGGGTGCGAAGCGACTCAAAAGGATCAGACGCACATTCTCTCCCAGCCGGCTCAGGAAGACCTGTCGCAGCCAGGCGTCGAGCAAACCTAGCGACTCGTAGGAATCGAGAGCAATCACCACAGCTCTGTTTCTCTTGGAGAGCATGCGGACAATGCCGCTAAGTGTAGGCCTGCCTACTCGCAACCGCCGCGATAGTTCGTGCAGGAAGCCGCTCGCGGTCGGTTCGATCGTCCGACCATCGATCAAAAGCACCGTCCGCTTTTTGCTACGCCAGAT
Source organism: uncultured delta proteobacterium (assembly GCA_963733715.1). Taxonomy (GTDB): domain Bacteria; phylum Desulfobacterota; class Binatia; order Binatales; family Binataceae; genus Binatus. The sequence goes on along the minus strand of CAVTEN010000022.1, from coordinate 256,464 downwards.
CGCAGTAAACTCAGAGATCAAAGCAGACTTGCCGATGCCGGAGATGCCGTGAACATGAATCACGCGCGGCCCTGACTGCCGCATCGCTTCCGAGAGCAGCCCCACCTCACGCTCGCGGCCGAAGACCGGGCGCGGACTATCCGAGGTGTATGTTTTGGGGGCTGGATTTCGAATAGGTACAGAACGCTCCGTGTTCAAAATGCTCCTCGAAATTGATCTGACGAACCGTTGCGCGAAAATCCAATGAACACTATCAGCTAGATCCTCTTGGCGGCCGCGCCGGCTAAGCTGTCTGACGCCGACTATCCGCGTATCGAGAAGGGCGGGCAACGGAAATCGTGGTCCTCTTGCATCATCCGCCCTTCAGTCCGCGACTTTCGCGCTCTCCGCAGAAAACTCGAAAATTATCTCCGTCAAGAACCGAGTCCGAGCGGGGCTTGGGCAGTGATCCCGATTCAGGCCGCTTACGGTAGTTGACCGGGGTTTTTACGGTCGCGAATTGCGATGACGGTGCCGATAACCCGACCGTGCTCATCGCGGATGGTGGTGCTGTTCTCTTCGATGAACACCTCGCGTCCGTCGCGTGAGATCAACACGCCTTCCGCTGTTCCTCCCCCCGAACCGCTGTGACTGAACGATAGCGGGCGTGGACCCGTGGTGAGCGAGACACGAAGGACCTCAGTGAGCTCTCGTCCAACGGCCGCGTCGGCATCCCAGCCCGTCAGGCTTTCGGCACGGGGATTCATGAAACGGATTCGCCACTCGCCGTCGGTTGCGATCACGCTGTCACCGATATTCCGCAAGGTAGCGGCGAGCCAGCGCTCACTCTCTTTGAGTTTGCGTTCCATCTGATGGCGGTATAACGCAATATCGACGACGATCAGCAGTTCTCTCTCGTCGAACGGTTTCAGCAGATATCCGTGCGGATCGGTCAGTCGCGCACGCCTCGAAGTCTCAGGATCGGCGTATGCGGTCAGATAGATTACGGGTAGATCGAAGTCGCGACGTATAGTTTCCGCAGCCTCGATGCCGTCAATCGTGCCGCGCAGCCGTATGTCCATCAGGATCAGATCGAGATTCAACTGGGAAGCTAGTTCGATAGCTTCATCGCCGGTCGAGATGATCGCAGGAACCTCGTAACCCTCACGGGCCAGGATCGTCTTGATGTGGAGCGCCGTAATACTTTCGTCTTCAACGATCAGCACTCGCGGCGGTGTCGGCCTGGTCACGATGGGTGAATCCTTTTTCACTTCGTGAAAGTCGTGGCGGGGCCTCATGGACTTTCAAATGAGTTTATTTTCGTCTGCGCCGGGCGCCACGGAAATTTTTATTGACGAGCCAAAGCGAATCGGAGCATACTCTGCGGCGACCTGAGTGGCCACCGGTTCAAGGAGGTTATTATGGTCAGCGCCTGGCCCGCACGTTTCTCCTTCGACGAAATCCTCGGTAGCAGCGATGCGATCCGAGGAGCGATCCGCCTGGCGCGGCGCGCCGCCGCAGCGACCTATCCGACGGTTTTGATCGGAGAATCCGGAACCGGTAAAGAGCTTTTTGCCCAGGCTATACACAACGCGAGTCCGCGGCGTAACGGTCCCTTTGTCGCAATCAACTGCGGAACCCTCTGCGGCGACCTCGCGGTGGCTGAGATGTGCGGCTACGAGCCGGGCTCCTTCACCGGCGCGGATCGACGAGTGCACGACGGGCTGCTTGACGCGGCGCAGGCCGGAACTCTGTTCCTGGATGAGCTGCAGGACATGCCGCCCACTCCGCAGAGTGTGCTGCTGCGCTTTCTCGAAACCGGAGACTTTCTGCGCGTCGGCGGGACGCACCCGGTCCACTCCAGTGTCAGCGTCATTGCTGCCTCGAACGTCGCAATCGACGAACTCGAGCTCAACGAACGAGTTCGCTCCGACTTGCTCTATCGGTTGAACTGTTTCGTGATCAAGATTCCACCGCTCCGCGAGCGGCGCGAGGACCTCCGCCCGATTGCGGAAAAGTGCCTGCGCGAGGAACTACACTTTCTCGGCGAAGTTGATGAGGAAGCCTGGTCGGCGTTGACGGCGTGCCCGTACTCCTGGCCGGGGAATGCAAGAGGGCTTCGCAACATACTGTTGAGAGCCATCCTTGGTTCGTCGCAGGATCGAATCACGGTCAGCGATCTACCATCGGAGTTGTGGGACTCGCGGGCTAACGGGCGATCGAAAAGCAAGCCGGATAGGACCGACCATCGAACACAAGGGATCAAAGCAGTGCTTGACGCTACCAACAACAACGTCTCGGAAACCGCCCGCAGACTCGGGATTCATCGCTCGACCATTTATCGACGCCTCGCGCGTTAGCCAACTCACGAGTTTCGCTGATTACTCTCCCCTGACCGCCAGCTAACAGGGTAGGCGCTCCGACCCTATTGAGCCTGTAACGCCTCCGGTGATGCTGGGCGGAATCGCTGAGCCAGTTGCTTCAATAGGTAGCGTATCTACCTTCACGGGCAGAACGAGATTCGGAACTCGGTTCCCTGATCGGACCGGAGTTCGATGCTACCTCCGATCTGTCCGGTTAGTGTATGCACCAGCTGCATTCCGAGCGTTTCGGTCCTGCGAAAGTCCAGGTCCGCCGGAAAGCCTACGCCGTTGTCGGCGACCAGCAGTTGAATCTGGTTGTGTTCAATCCGATGGATCTCGATTCGGACTTCACCGACCCGGCCTCCGGGAAATGCATACTTGAGGCAGTTCGATACAAGCTCGTTGATTATGAGGCCAAGCGGAACGGAGAGGTCAACGCTAAGCGAGACATCTTCCATTTCTGTCTTGAGTGTAATCTGCGCTGCCCTCGCGCCGTACGATCTGATGAGCAATGCTGAAAGGCTGCGCGCGTATTCCGCGAAATCGACTCGGGAGAGATTGGCTGACTGATAGAGCTTCTCGTGGACCAGCGCCATCGACTGAATCCGGTTACGGCTCTCATTGAACATTTCGAGCGTGGAAGGATCCTCAATGTGAGTGATCTGCAACTTGAGGAGGCTGGAGATCACTTGCAGATTGTTTTTCACGCGGTGATGGATCTCCTTGAGTAGAACCTCCTTCTCTTCAAGCGACGCTTTGAGTTGCTCGGCGCTGGCACGGACAACTTGTTCAGCTCGCTTAGACTCAGTTATGTCGTAGGCGACTCCTTGAATGAAAAGCGGCCGACCATCCTCGTCCCTGACGACGTGCGCTTCTCCGTGGACCCACACCACATGACCGTCGCGGGTAAGCGCACGAAATTCTGCGCGAAATGGGCCTCCGGTAACGCAACCGCGCGCAAATTCCTGGTTGCAATAGGCGCGATCCTCCGGATGAAGTTGATTGAACCAGAGAAAAGGATCGCTTAACCACTCCTCCTGGGAGAAGCCGAGCAGTGCTTCAATCTGGGGGCTGACATAGAACTCATTCTTGTCTTCGTTCAGAGAGCCCATGAAGGTAACCGCCGGAATTTGCTCGACCAGTGATCGGAAGCGGGCCTCGGCCTTACGCCTTTCCGCTTCGGCGCGATCGCGTTCGGTCACATCGCGCACGACCAGGACGAACCGCTGCTCGCCGCCAAGCTCCAACGCAGTGCTGGTCATCTCGATCGAGAAGGTAGTTCCTTCGCGCCGCTTGCCAACAATGTCCGCCGGAACGCTCAATTTGACGTGACCGTCTTCAAACCTGGTCGTGACTCCGAATGACGGGGAATCGACCGAGTCGAACAGGATCGCGAAGTGTCTTCCGACCACTGCGCTGGCCGAGTATTGAAAGACTTCCTCCGCCGCCTTATCAAAGGATGTAACGATGCCATTTTCGTCGATGACGACGATTGCATCGTCGGCCACCGTCACCGCAGGCGGCCGTCTTTTCTCCTTTGGCGTGATAGCGCCTGAAGGACGGAGGGTCGAGAGGCCAAGTGAGAACACCTGGGCCATCATCTCGAGTACGGCCTGCGCCTCTTCGGCATCTTGACTGAAAGAAGAGGTTTGTGGAGAGCCGGAGGGTGACTCTTCTGGCAGCGATTTTCGCTTCTCGCCTTTCAGGAGGGAGGTTCGCATGTGATCAGTCGCCCTAAGGTTTGGTCACGGCCGTGGCTGCGGCCGGAGATCGGCGGTCCGGTTCTTTGTCCAGCGATTCCATCGTGAAGCGGCGCAAAGCGCGCACCGCGCGCCCATACATCAAGACTGCCGCGGACGACAACTTCGCGCCCGGAGGTTCATCCATAAAGGGCATGAATTTGTCGGGGAAACCCGGCATCGTGCAGCCGATGCAAATCCCGCCGACGTTGGGGCATCCTCCAACACCACCCATCCAGCCCCGTTTGCCGACGTTGCAACGCACGACTGGTCCCCAGCATCCGAGCTTCACAATGCAAGATGGTTCGCCATAAGTTCCGGCAAAATCACCCTGCTCATAGTAGCCACCGCGGTCGCAGCCTTCATGCACTGTCTGGGTAAAGAGCCATCGCGGTCGTAGCGCTTCATCCAACGGAATCATGGGAGCGTGGCCGGCAGCCTGGCATAGCAGGTAATACAGCGTGTCCATGAAGTTGTCCGGCTGAACTGGACAACCGGGTACGCAGACTATCGGAATACCTGCGTGAGATTTCCAATTCCATCCCAGGTAGTCGGCCAAACCCATCGCGCCCGTAGGATTGCCTTGCATAGCGTGGATGCCACCATAGGTCGCGCATGTTCCTGCTGCGATCACCGCCCATGCACTTGGCGCCAGATCGTCGATCCATTCGCAGGTCGTGATCGGCTGCCCGGTGGACTTGTTCGTCCCCATGGCAGCCCAATAGCCCTCATCCTTGTTAGTTTCGTTTGGTATAGAGCCCTCGACGACTAAAATGAACGGCCGCTTGGAAGCGCCTTCCTTCGCCAGAAAGAACGGTCTGAGAAATTCGTCGCCGTTCTCATAAGCCAGGAACGGATTGTGGAAGTTAATTTTGGGGACGCCGGGCATCCCGCCCGAAAGGAGATCTTCGAGACTCGGCTGAGTCGCTCCGGTGATGGCGATTGTGTCACCGTCGCAGCCAAGACCTGCCGTAATCCAAAGAATGTCGATCTCTTCGATCGCGGTGGAAGGATTACTCTCCGTTTCGAGGTCCTGGCTTCTGCGCTCGGCATATACCCTCGAACCTAATAGACGCTCTGCGCGCTCATTATTCAACATCGCGAGGAGTGCGGAATGTCCGAGCGGTCCGGGTAGGAGTCTACGGAGGACTCAAAATGATCGAAACGGCGAAACTACTTCACTCGAAGTCCGTCAGGCGACCGCCGCCATAACGCGATCGTACCATGCCATCAGGCGGGTCCGTTTTCGGACCTCCGCGTCCGCAACTGGTGTGAGTGGACCGACCATCCAAGTGACCTGAGCCTCCAGAAGCGATTGCTTACGCCGGGGCACGCTTGAGTCAATACTCGAAATACCGACGCAGAACGCGGTTGTAGAGAACGGGCGGAGGGAGGCCGGCCGAAATTGAGGGCGGCGAAATCCCTCCCGCGGACAGATGCCGGGTTCGTTCGCGGCGCGGATTCGTCAAGACCGGTGAAGCGGCGATTTTATTCCCGCGTCAGGAAATTGTTGGCGGGCGGGAATATTTGGCGCGCGCCGCGGTATGGCCTCTTGAAGGCAGTCTGACGCTCGCGTCCGAGGATTGCGAAGAAAACCGTGATTCGCATTCCCGCCGTTCCTCGAGCCAACCTGCCTCGGAATTTTTCTTTAACTCGAAGGTCTAGTACGAGCGACCGTACGAGTGGCAATTCCCGACACCACTAGCTCTGCCGCATATGCGGATGACCAACAAGGAGATCTCTCGATGACAAAAATGTGGATTAAGCTAACAGTCCTGTGTGCCGTGCTAGCGGCCCAGGTCGGCCACTCGTACGGTGCATCAGATGGTGGGCGGAAGACTCCGGATCCGTCCCCTGCTCAGGCGGTAAACCAGGTTGTTCAGTGGAACAAGAACCTGCTCGTGATTGTTCGCACCCCCGGCGCGCAATCTCCGACTATCCATTCGACCCGCAGCTTTGCGATGATGCACGCTGCTATCTATGACGCGGTTAACGCGATTGATGGGAGCCACCAGCCTTACTTGGTCCACCTTTCCGGGATATCGCCAAATGCGGCACAAGATGCAGCGGCCGCTCAAGCAGCACATGATGTCCTTGTAAGTCTGTATCCAACGTTTCAATTGACGCTTGATACTGAACTCCAGCAGTCGTTAGCTCAGATTCCGGACAGCACTGACAAGACGGACGGCGTCAACGTAGGTGTAGCGGCGGCTGAGCAGATCCTGGCTTTGCGGAGCAACGATGGAGCGAACAACCCACCTATACCCTATGTCTTCGGAAACGCGCCTGGAGATTACCAGTCAACGCCGCCTAATTTCCCCAAGCAGCCTCAATTCACACATTGGTCTCATGTAACCCCTTTTGCCCTGGACAGCGCGAATCAGTTTCGTCCCGGCCCGCCACCGGCGTTGACCAGCCGCACATATACCGATGATTTCAATGAAGTGAAGACGCTCGGAATTGCTAACGGTACGGCAGCTACCCCGGATCAGATGCTGACGGGTCACTTTTGGAACGGAGCGATCCAGAACTATTGGAACGAGATCGCCCAGACTGCGGCTATCGATCATAACTCGACGACTGCAGAGAGCGCTCGGCTATTTGCTCTGCTTAACCTGTCACTAGCAGACAGTGTGATTGCCTTTTACGACGCCAAATACACTTACAATTTCTGGCGGCCGGTGACTGCTATCCGGGCTGCCGACACCGACAACAATCCTGACACTACGGCTGACCCCAACTGGCTGCCTGAGGTGGGCAACACGACGCCGGACCCCTCCTATCCGGGTGCGCACGCGGTTATTAGCGAGGCGGGGGCAACGGTATTGGATGCTTTCTTCAAACGGAAAAAGTTTGACTTTAGCGTCACCTCTGAAGTTATGCCGGGAGTGGAGCGCTCCTTCGATAGCTTCTCTGCGGCTGCAGAAGAGGCGACTCTCAGCCGAATATTCGCCGGGGTCCACTTTCGATCCGACCTTACCACGGGACAGAAACTGGGCGGCGAAGTGGCAGACTTCGTGGTTGATAACTTCCTGACTCCACAACGGGACTAACTCAGGCGGCCGCGGTCCAAGCAGCGGCTTGACGGCGCCGCGTCGGCGGCAGAATTTCTCGCCGACGGTCGCGGTCAAGGCTGCATACATTGGCGGGCGGCGTGTTCCACGGCGGTGCCTTTGAAGAAATCGGGATTGGTGGCGGTCCAGAATTCCACTGCGTTGGCGAACACGAACTCTCTCAACTGGCCGGCGTCGATTAGGCCGTCGTCTACCAGCTCGTATGCCTCCTCGGCACATTCGCGCATATCGGGAACGTCCCAGTGGCCGATGTCTGATCCGTAGAGCGCTTTCAGTTTCGCATCGAACGGCGTGCCCATTGCTTTCCACGCGAGTGCGTTCAGAGGATCGTCGCCCTCGCATCCAAAGTAGAAGCTGGTGGTAAAGACGTCGCGGATATCTTCTGGCGAGGTCACCCCGGATGGTGCGAATTCATCGATTAGCTTCGGGTCGTACCCGGCGCCCATTCGATTCGTCAGCGTGTTGAGCACCTCATCGATGCGATCGCCGACCATCTGAGAACCGTACTGACGCGCATACTCAATGAGCGAGGCGCGATCGATGTTCTCCGGATTGTAGTGCTGCATCGCCTCGCCGTTGCGCTTCTTCCAATGGCCGATCAGGTCTGAGTAAAGCGATCGCGCCCAGCTCATCCCGCCTTCCAGGAAAGCAAAGCGGATGCGCGGAAATCGCTTTGGGACGCCGCCGAGGAAAAGCGATCTGCACACGGCCTCGGCGCTCGCGGCGAAATTGCCAAGATGATTGTGGACGTAGTTGGAGACCGAGGTACGGCTGCCCCATCCATATCCCACCGAATGGAACGTCGGCGCGATTCCGAGTTCCTCGCACTTCGCCCAGACCGGGTCGTAATCGTATTCGCTGTCGAGGCCGAAGGTGTCCATCCAGTAAGTGAAGCGCGCCGCTTCGGGCCATCGCTTGGCGGCATATGGAATCGGCCGGCGCGCATAGCTCGCCATCATCACCGATTTGAGTCCGAGCTCGCGCACGGCATAGTCAAGCTCGGCGATCGCTTCGGCCGGCGTATGCATCGGGATGAGCGCGGCGGGGGTGAGGCGCTCTTCCAGGCCGCGAAAGGTCTCGGCCTTCATTTGATTGAGCGCGCGGGCCGATGCGCGGCGCAATTCTTCATCGGCCAGCTCAATCGTGATCAAGCCCATCGTTGGATACACGACGGAAAAGTCGAGTCCCATTTCCGGCAGTCGATCAAACATCAGCTTCGGAAATATGGCCGTGGCAAGATCGGTGGTGTTGCGCGCGGGGATCGCCCACCAGGTCGGACGAAGATTGCGCCGCTCGCGCCGTTCCTCGACGCTGAAGCGGCTCCATCGCGGATCGGCGAAAGTGTCGAAGTAGGCAGTCTGAAACCGGTCCGCCACCTTCGTGCCGGCCACCGACTTCAGGTAGTCCATGAACAGCGGCGCCAGTTCGAAGGTATGTCCGTCGGAATCGATGATCGGATGGTTCAAGCGAGCGCGTATCAGCTGCGATTTCGATTGCCCAGTCGCTTTCATTGGTCTTTCTCCGCGCACCGGTTGTGCGGCCCGCACGTACCTTCAAATAGCGCGAAAAATTCCTTCACAAAAGATCCAGCAACTCCCTCGCTGCTAGATGTTCGACGTCTGCTCTTGCCGGTGATGCTGGACATCCGTTGAGTCGGGCGGGCTGAACGAAGGGTAGAAGAGCGGCAGCAGATACAGAGTCAGGATGGTCGCGGTGATCAGTCCTCCGATCACTACCGTCGCCAGGGGCCGCTGAACTTCCGCTCCGGTACTGGTGGCCATTGCCATCGGGATGAAGCCCAGGCTCGCAACCAACGCGGTCATCATGACCGGACGCAGCCTGTCGGAGGCGCCGTCGCGAACCGCGCGATCAATCGCTAAGCCCTGGCGGCGCAGGAGGTTAATGTGGCTCACCATCACGACGCCATTGAGCACGGCGACGCCGAACAGAGCGATAAAGCCGATCGAGGCCGAGAGGTTGAGGTTAATGTCGCGGAGCCACAGTGCCCCGATCCCTCCGACCAGCGCGAACGGAACGATGAGCAGGATCAAAAATGTTTGCCCCAGGTTCTCGAAGGTCGCGAACAGAAGCGCGAAGATCAGAACGATCGAGACCGGCAGCACGATCGCCAGTCTGCGGTCGGCCCGTTGCTGATTCTCGAATTGTCCGCCCCAGGCAATCGAGTAGCCGTAGGGAAGATTCACCGCGGCTGCGACTCGGGCCTGGGCTGCGGCGACGAAACTGCCGAGATCGGTGCCGCGCACGTCGGTCTGTACCACGATGCGCCGGCGCGCGTCTTCACGGGTGATCATCTCGGGACTGTTGACCACGTTAAGGTCCGCAATTTGATTTAGCCGCACCAGCTCCCCGCGCGGAGCGTGAAGCACCAGGTTGCCGAGCCTATCGAGGTCGTTGCGCCGATCCTCCGGGAGCCGCAGCGCGATTGCGAACCGCTGCTGGCCGATGATCATCTCGGAGACTTGAGTGCCGCCCACCAGCGTCGCGATCATCTCCCGCACGTCAGAAACGTTGAGACCGTAGCGTGCCAATTCGTCGCGATTAATTTCGATTTGTAGTTGCGGCACGCCTGAGGTCTGTTCCATCTGCGGATTGAATGCTCCCGGTACTGTCGAGATCACCGACAGCACCTGCCGCGCGAGGTCTTGAAGCGTGTTGATATCGTCACCGAAGATTTTGATCGCTACGTCGCCGCGTATGCCGGTGAGGGCCTCGTCCATCCGCATTTCCATCGGCTGCGTGAATTCGTAGGCGACCCCGGGAATCGCCGAAAGCGCGAGCCGAGAGCCTGCCGATCAGCTCGTCTTTGTTACGGCAGCATTTCCATGTGCTTTGCGGATTAAGCGTCAGGTATGAGTCCGACTCGTAGATGCCCATGGCTTCGGTCGCGAGGTCGGGACGTCCCAGCTTGGTCACGACTCCCTTGATCTCCGGGAAACTCATGATGACGCGCTCGATTTGTTTTCCGAGACTGATTGATTCGGTCAGTGATATCCCCGGCAGACGGCGCGACGTCACTAAAATCGAGCCCTCGTCCAGTCGCGGCATAAACTCGGTTCCGATGAAGTGAAGCGAGCCCAACGCGACCGCCAGCAGCACCGCGGCAGCCGCGGTTACTCTCGCGCGATGAACGATCACCCAATCCAGCGAACGGCCATAACGATCTCGCAGTCCAATGAACCACGCGCTTTCCGACTCGCCGCCATGGGCTTCAACATCGGACGGGATTTTGAGAATCAGACTTGCGAGTGCAGGGACCAGGGTCAGCGCGAAGAGCAGCGAGCCTACCAACGCGGAGCAAACGGTTATCGCCATCGGACGGAACATCCGGCTCTCCATTCCCTGCAGGGTGAAGATCGGAATGTAGACCGCGATAATGATGATCACCGCGAACAAAATGGGACGGGCAACTTCGTAGGCCGCCTCACGAATGCGCTGTCGGCTGTCGCCGGAGCCGGGCTCGGCCAGCCGTCGCACGAAATACTCGACCATCACCACCGAGCCGTCGACTATCATCCCAAAGTCGATAGCTCCCAGGCTCATCAGGTTGGCCGAAACCCCGAACAAGGACATGCCGATGAATCCGACCAGCATCGACAGCGGGATTACGAGGGCGACGATGAAGGCTGCGCGCAAATCACCAAGAAACAGCAGCAGCACGGCTATAACCAGAATGCCCGCCTCAATCAGATTGTGCTTAACCGTATGCAGGGTGCCGTCTATCACCTGGGACTGATCATAGAAGGGCACCAGGCTGACACCGGGCGGCAAACGAAGTGAACCGATCTTTTCTTTGACGCTCTGGATGACGCGGCGGGCATCGGCGCCCTTAAGAAGGATCACCATACCTGCGACGGCCTCGCCGTTCGCGTCGTGCATCACCGCACCCTGGCGCGGCATCGGAGCCACCGCGATTTTCGCCACGTCGCCGAGAAGTACGGGTACACCGTTTTGGGAAAGAACCACGATATTGGCAAGGTCGTGCTCCGACGACGCTCGCCCCAGACCGAGAACGGTATATTGCTGCTCGGCATGCTCGATAAAGCCGCCGCCGAAGTTTTCATTGTTCTCGCTCACGCGGGTGAGGACGTCATGCAGCGTGAGGTTGTATCGGCGCAGTGCGGACGGATCGACCTCGATGACGTACTCCTTGGTCTCGCCTCCCCACGAGTTGACCTCGCTCACGCCCTGCACTGCGCGCAGGTCGAAACGCAGGCGCCAGTCGAGCAACGTCTTGAGATCCATCAACGTCCGGGTCGAGCTTTGCAGCGTGAACTGAAAAGCCTCGCCGAAAACGCTGGCGAGCGGTCCCATTACCGGCTGGAGCCCGGCAGGAATCCTCCCCTGTGCTTCGCCGATCCGCTCGTTGACGAACTGACGGGCAAGAAAGATATCGATGTTGTCGTCGAACACGACCGTGATCATCGAGAGGCCGAGCTTGGAAATCGACCTTACGGTCTGCATGTGGGGGATACCCATCAGCGCGGTCTCGAGCGGGAACGTCACCAGTTGCTCGATCTCGGTGGGAGACATGCCGGGAGCTTCGACTGTGACGTCGACCTGGGTGTTGGTGAGATCGGGGAAGGCCTCGATCGGAATGTTCCACATCGTGTACAGGCCGAAGGCGATTATTCCCACAGCTACCGAGAGTACTATCCACCGGTTATCGAGCGAGAAATCGACGATTCGCCGCAGCATCGCTGCTACTCCTGCGCGAGTGAGCGAGTGAGGAATTGAGACTTCACGACGAAGGCGCCGGCGGTCACGACTTCTTCCCCGTCCTTCAGTCCTTCAACGATCTCGACTTCGTGGTTTACGCTGGCGCCGGATTTGACCGGCCTGGCCTCGAACTCCGAATTGGGGCGACGCACGAAAACCACGCGGTTGCCGTTGAGATTCTGAACCGAGACCTCTGGCACAAATAAGGCGCTACGCGAGGCACCGCGCGCGATTTCCGCCGTCGCGTACATTTCGGGGCGCAGGCGGCCGTCGCTGTTGGGAACCAACACACGCACCGTAAGCGTGCGGGTGGCAGGGTCGAGCTGGGGCCCAAGCTGGACGATCTGGCCGCTGAATGTCACACCGGGGTACGCTTGCACGCGAATCGTCACCGGCATTCCGATTCGTATACCGGCGAGGTTCTCCTCGCTGACCGCCGCCATCATCCACAGCGTTGCGAGACCAGAAACGGTGAAAGTCTGCGCGCCGGGGTTGAGCGCCATCCCCGGGGTGATGTAGCGCGCCATCACGATTCCAGAACGCGGCGTCTTGATAGGTATCGTTTCAGCGCGCAGGTCGCTCGCACTGATCTTGTCGTCCGGCACGTCGAGCATGTCGGCAAGATGCGTGCGCGCGGCCTGCAGCATCGCATCCGCCTTGTCACGATCGGCGACGGCATTGCGGTAGTCCATGGCAGCCTGTTCAGCCTCCTGCCGGGAAGCGAACTTTATCTGGAATAGGCTGTCATAGCGTTCGCGATTGCGGCGGGCGTAATCGATCAGGCGGCGCGTGCGTTCCGCCTCGGCGAGTCCGCTCCGATAGGCGCTTATCGCGTCGTGCAGGTCATGGGTATGCAGGCGCGCCAGGACCTGCCCGGGTTGAACCTGGTCGCCGACATTGACCAGTACCTCAGTTATTATGCCCGCGAAGATGACACCGATATGATCGGTCTTCTCCTCGTTAACCGTCAGGCTACCGACTGCTGTGGTTGTGAGCGGAAGAGACTCTGCATGGACTTTGGTGAGAGCGAAACCCGCGGCCTGCTGCGAGTGTTGTTGGATAACAATCACATTGGAAGGGAGCTGTGACTGGGTCGTCGGACTTGCGTCAGCCTGTCGATGACAACTCCAAATCGAACCCAGCAGCAGGGCAGCAATTGCAATCTTGGTTAGTGCAGCTGGCAGTTTCATCGGAGCATCCCGGTGACCAATTCCACGTTCACGACGCTTACGTGGTAGTCGATAAAGGTTTGAACGAGCAGCACCTGGGTTTCGATATCCATCCGGGTGGCGTCCAGGAAGCGCAGGAGGTCGGCGCCACCGAGTCGATATGCGCCCGCGGCAATCTGCTCGGACATGGCCGCTCGCTTGGCCATTCGGGGCAGAACTTTGAGCAACGCCTGCCGCCTTGATTCATAGTCCGATAGGGCGGACTCAACCTCGGCACGAATCGCAATCTCTTGATCCGTGACTGCGTCCTTTGCGCCCATCACTTTGGCCTGCGCGGCAGCAATCTGGCCCTGGTTACGGTCGAAAACAGGTAGCGGCACCTGGAAGCCAAAAAAAAGCGTATTTTGTCCCGTGAACGGTTTGCTGCCACTGAAACGCTTGTAGCCAGCCATCAGTTGAGGATCGGGCACAGCGTTGGCGCGCTGAAGGTCGAAATTCGCCTCAGCCTGCTTGACGCCCTCGCGCGCGGCGCGCATCTCGGGCCGATCGCGAAGCACGGCCTGAAGGTCGGGCGGCTGGATCTCTGTCAGATCATCGATTCTATCGGCGAATACAACCGAGTCCGGAAAGGCGGTCGCGCCCATTTCCCGATAGAGCGTTATAAGGGAGCGCCGGGCCTGCTCGGCGGCCAGCCTGGCCTGCGCTTTAAGTCTGTCGCTTTCCAGCTGGATTCTGATCAGCTCGGCTTCGGGGGTCGCGCCCTTTTGAACCCGCGCAGCGTTGTAGGCGACGATGTCATCGAGCGTGTTCACCTCCCGCTGGTACAACTGGTCGAGTGCTGCCGATCCTGCGGCCATCCAATAAGCCGTTGCCACGCGAGCCAGCAGCTGATTCATCGCCACCTCTGACTGGATCGACATTTGACCTATATTTTCGGAGGCAAGCGCGACCCGCCGGCTACGCTTGCCGCCCAACTCGATCTTCTGAATCAGATAGACGTAATCGTCGGTGTCGTTGGCGAAGTTGAAGGGCTGAGAGCCGCCGAGAGGTGTGTTTTCCGACGTAGCGTATAGAGAAGGGTTTGGAATGAGGCCTGCTTGCTCGCGCATCCCTTCGGCCTCAGACACCTTAGCTCGCGCCATTGCCAGTTGCGGATTCTGCTTGCGGGCCTGATCCAGGGCAGACCTAAGACTCAGATCGGTCTGCTCGGCCGGGACCGCCTGCGTAAAGGCCTGAACAATCAGTGCTGCAACCAGGACTGCCTGGCCGAGCGATAACCAATGCGCTTTCACCGAATACCCTCCTCGCCAAACGGACGCTCATGACCACCAGGAAATGTGCCCTCGATGGTCTACCCTCAATAAAGGCGTGAAAAACGACCTCACGCCCGCGACGCGGGATTGCACAAGATGGTTTAGCGCTTTCCCTGCTAATTTTTTGGAAGCCTCAACCGCTGCAGGGCTCAGCGGGCCGAGCGTAACTCAGTTTCGCACGCTGTGATGCGGGTCGATGACTCTAGGAAGGCATCTTCTCTCTTCCGTCCGTCGAAACTGTTTCATTGGATGCCGCTATTCGAGCCTACCAGGCAATCGATGAAGGAACCTTTAAGAAAAGGTTGTCATTCGTTTCGGATAGAGTCGAGCCTTGTCCAATACAAGGAGACTCTTTTGCTGATAAAATAGCGCCTTCATGAGCAGCCAAGTTGTCGATCCCGTGTGCGGGATGCAGGTCGATCCGGCGAGGAGTGCCGGATCGTTTGAATACAAGGGCGCTACCTACCATTTCTGCGGTGTTCGCTGTCTCGAGAAATTCAAAAACGATCCTGAAAGCTTTTTGACTCGCGCGGCGCCGCATCCGGCGGAGGCGAAAGGCAATCCTGCTCTGCCAGTTGCGGAGCGTCCTCCTCTATATACCTGTCCGATGCATCCCGAGATTCGGCAGGACGGTCCGGGGTCGTGTCCAAAATGCGGCATGGCGCTTGAACCTGTCGCGCCGATCCAGCCGGTTTCGAAAACCGAATACGTCTGTCCGATGCATCCGCAGATCGTCCGTCCCGCGCCGGGCAATTGTCCAATCTGCGGAATGACGCTGGAGCCGCGGGTCGTAAGCGCCGGTGATGAGGCCTCCCCGGAACTGGCAGATATGACGCGCCGCTTCTGGATAAGCGTCGCGCTCGCACTGCCGCTGATAGTGATCGAGATGGCGGACATGGTCCCGGGCCAGCCCGTTCAGCGCATGATGTCCGCGTCGGTCCGAACGTGGATTGAATTGGCGCTCGCAACTCCAGTCGTGCTGTGGGCGGGCGCGCCGCTGTTCGTGCGCGCCTGGCAATCGATCGTCAACCGCAGCCTCAACATGTTCACCTTGATCGGGATGGGTGTCGGCGTCGCTTACGGTTATAGCCTGTTCGCGGCCATCTTCCCGGATTTATTTCCCGATTCGTTTCGCGCCGCCGATGGTTCCGTACCGGTTTACTTCGAGGCCGCCGCCGCTATCACCGCGCTGGTGCTGCTCGGCCAGGTCCTTGAGCTGCGCGCCCGAAGCAATACCAGCAGCGCGATCAGAGCGCTCCTGGGATTGGCGCCGAAGACCGCGCGCGTGATCAGGCCCGACGGCCGCGAGGAGGATGTCCCGCTCGATCGCGTCGTCCCGGGAGATTTGCTGCGGGTGCGGCCGGGCGAGAAAGTTCCGGTCGATGGCGTTGTAGTGGAGGGGACCAGCGCGGTTGACGAGTCGATGGTCACCGGCGAATCAATCCCGGTCGAAAAGAAACCCGGCGACCGCGTGATCGGCGCGACGATTAACGGCACCGGTGGATTCATCATGCGCGCAGAGCGAGTCGGCAGCGATACTCTTGCTCGCCCAGATCGTCCGCATGGTGAGTGAAGCTCAACGCAGCCGCGCTCCGATTCAACGGCTGGTCGACGTGGTCGCGTCGTATTTTGTACCGGCTGTGATTTTGGCGGCCGTAATTACTTTCATCGTATGGGCGATTGTCGGCCCGCAACCTCGGATGGCCTATGCGCTCGTGAACGCGGTCGCGGTTCTGATCATCGCGTGCCCATGTGCGCTCGGCCTCGCCACTCCGATGTCGATCATGGTTGCGACAGGGCGCGGCGCGACTGAGGGCGTGCTGATCAAGAATGCCGAAGCGCTCGAGATTCTGGAGAAGGTGGACACGCTCGTCGTCGACAAGACGGGAACTCTGACCGAAGGAAAACCGCGCCTGGTCTCGGTCACCGCGCTCGACGGTTTCACCGACGCCGACGTTTTGCGGCTCGCCGCCAGTCTCGAGCGTGGCAGTGAGCATCCGCTGGCGGCCGCGATCGTTGCAGGCGCTGAAGAACGCGGACTGTCGCTCGCGACCGCCGAGGACTTCAAGTCGATGACCGGCCAGGGCGTTGCCGGGCGTATCGAGGGGCGGACAGTAGCGCTCGGAAATGAGCACATGATGCGCGCGCTCGGCATTACCGTCGATGCTACTGCCGCCGACGTGGACGCTCAGCGAAAAGACGGCCATACCGTGATGTTCGTCGCGATCGACGGCCGACCTGCCGGACTCATCGGCGTTGCCGATCCGATCAAAGCGACGACCCCGGAAGCACTGAGGATGCTCCGCGATGACGGCGTCAAGATCGTCCTATTAACCGGTGACAATCGAGTCACCGCGGCGGCAGTCGCGAAAAAACTTGGCATCGATCAGGTCGAGGCCGAGGTAATGCCCGATCAGAAAGCTTCAGTCGTGAAGCGATTGCAGTCGGAAGGGCGTATCGTCGCGATGGCCGGTGACGGAATCAATGATGCACCCGCGCTGGCCCAGGCGCACGTCGGAATCGCGATGGGCACCGGCACCGACGTCGCGATGGAGAGCGCCGGTATCACGCTGGTCAAGGGCGATCTGCGCGGTATCGTGAAAGCGCGGCGCTTGAGCCGCGCGACGATGCGAAACATCCGGCAGAATCTGTTTTTCGCGTTCGTCTACAACGTGCTCGGGATACCGATCGCCGCCGGCGTTCTATATCCCGTATTCGGCCTGCTGCTGAGTCCAATCATCGCGAGCGCCGCAATGAGCATGAGTTCCGTGTCAGTAATCACCAACGCGCTCAGGCTGAGGAGAACGCGGCTCTGAAGAAAGATCTGACATTTCGCGCCCACGGGAGGAACTGTCCGTCCCTACCGAAATCGCGTGATCGCGAAGATCATTTGAACTCGAGGCCGCGCATGCACCGGCTCACCTCGATACCGCTACCAACCGGCAACAACATGGACTGAATATCCGCCTTGGCGCGTGCGTGCTTGCGATACAGCTCGGCATCGGCGCGAGAAAATTCCGGGAACAACATATTGTCAGCGACGACTATCCCGCCCGCACCCAGCTTCGGATAAAAAAGGTCGAAGCACGGGATATAGAGATCCTTCCACAGATCAAGCAGCACAAAATCGATGGGCCCGGAGAGCGTCGATATCGATTCGCGCGCATCGCCGAGTTTGAATTCCACCAAATCTGCGAGGCCGGCTTGGCGCAGCGCGTTGCGCGCATACTCCTGCTTGCCTGCGTGCAAATCGAGGGTGATGACCTTGCCGCCGGTGGCGCGCGCCGCCTCAGCTAGCCACACCGTCGAGTAACCATGCGAGGTGCCGATCTCCAGGATGGTCCTGGCCTTTGCTTCCTTGATGAGGATGTTCATCAACTGGCCCGTCGCGGGACCGACCGGAAGCAGAAACTCATCGATATGTTTCATCATCTCGGCCGGCGGCAGTTCTTGCATCCGCTTCATCTCAGCCGCTGAACGTTGATGGTATTCGCTTAGGACAGTCTCGATCGCGTTATCCATTTGGGAACTCCTTGATGTAGGGAAGAGATTTAAATTTACACGAGGGGCGGGTCAAGAAGGCTGGACTTCCAGACCCTCTGTCGCTTTTAGTAAGGCAGGAGGGAACCACAATGAGCGAGCAAAACAAAACGCTGTACGAGCGACTTGGTGGTTATGACGCAATCGCAGCAGTTGCAAACGACCTGGTGACGCGGCTCAACAACGATACTCAACTCGGTCGTTTCTGGGCGCACCGCGGAGAAGACGGAGTCAAGCGCGAGAGGCAGCTTCTGATTGATTTCCTGTGCGAGCGCGCGGGTGGCCCAGTATACTATCGCGGCAGAGAAATGCTGTTGGCTCACCGTGGCATGAAGATCAGCGAGAGCGACTGGAACGTGTTCCTCGGACACGCCGCCGCGACCCTGGCGAAGTTCAAGGTGCCGGAGTCCGAACAGCGCGATGTAGTCGCATTCGTGCAGAGCCTAAAGAAAGAAATCGTCGAATAAGATCAGATTGCTTGAGATGCCGACGCGAAATCCGATTCAGCCAAGTACTATCTGTACTCGATGCGTTACACCGTCGTCGGAGAGCGTGATTTGAGCTGGGCGTTGCGCTAGAGAATTGCCGTCCAGCTCGATGCTGGTCACTCCGCGACTGACGCCGTGCGGGTTTTCGACGGCGATTTCGTAGCGCGTCGCGCCGTACCGATAGACAATCTCGAAGCCCGGCCACTTTTTTGGGATGCATGGATCGATCAGCAGCGTTTTGCCGCGCAGCTGAAAGCCCAGTATCCACTCGAGGCCCGCGCGATACATCCATCCCGCTGAGCCCGTGTACCAGGTCCATCCTCCGCGCCCGACGTGCGGAGGTATCGAATAGACGTCGGCGCACGCGACGTAGGGCTCCACTTTGTAGCGATGAATCCCGGCGCGAGTGTTCGCGTGATTGATCGGGTTCAGCAGTGCGAACAGCTCGTTCGCCTTGTCGCCGTCGCCGAGCATCGCAAATGCGATCACGGACCACAGCGCGCCATGCGTGTACTGTCCGCCGTTCTCCCTGATGCCGGGCGGATAGCCCTTGATATAGCCGGGGTCCTGCGGAGTGTGATCGAACGGGGGTGTGAATAGAAGTACCAGGCCGTCATCGCGCTTGACTAAGTATTGGTCAACGGCAGCCATAGCGGCTGCGGCATGGTCCGGGCTCGCGGCGCCGGAGATTACGCTCCATGACTGCGCGATCGAGTCGATGCGGCATTCGATGCTGCCGGCCGAGCCGAGCGGCGTGCCGTCATCGAAGTAACCGCGCCGATACCAGTTGCCATCCCATCCGTCCCGCTCGAGCGACGCGGCAAGCTCGGTCGCGTGACTCCGCCAGGTAGTAGCGCGCGCGTCGTCGCGGCGAATCTCCGCCAACGGCGCAAACGCCTGGAGCGTCGTGTAGAGGAACCATCCGAGCCAGATGCTCTCACCCTTGCCCGCCTCGCCGACGCGGTTCATGCCGTCGTTCCAGTCGCCGGAACCAAACAGCGGAATTCCGTGAACGCCAACAGCCAGGTTTTGGTCGAGTGCAATCGCGCAGTGCTCGAAGATTGTGGCGCGCTGCTCGGAGACCGCGGGCTGAAAAAAAGATTCAACCTCGCCCGCATGCAGCTCCGGCCCGTCGAGGAAAGGCATCGATTCGTCGAGGATGCCGGCGTCGCCCGTCACCTCTATATAATGAGCGACGGCATACGCGAGCCAAACGCGATCGTCGGCGATACGCGTCCGAACTCCTTGTCCCGCGGGCGGCAGCCACCAATGTTGCACGTCGCCGGCGACGAACTGGCGCGACGCGGCGCGAATCAGATGCTCCCGCGTCAACGCCCGCTGCGTCACCGTCAACGCCATCACGTCCTGGAGCTGATCGCGAAAGCCGTACGCTCCCCCGCCTGGTAGAAGGCGGATCGCGCCCACACGCGGCACGCCAGCGTCTGATACAGCAGCCATCGATTGAGCATGATGTCCATCGAGCGGTCCGGCGTCTTGACCTGGACCGCGCCGAGCAAGTCGTCCCAGTAGTGCTTGACCGCGGTCAATGCCGAATCGAGATCCGCGGTGCGATATTTTTTGATCGCAGCTATCGCATCGGCCCGGTTCGCCGCCTCGCCGAGAAGGAAGATGACCTCGGTCTCGCCGTTGGGCCGGATAGCGAGCGTCGTTTGCAGCGCCGCGCACGGATCCATCGCGGCTCCGGATTTTGCAGACAGCGGACTGCTCGAAGCGAGCGCCGCGGGATTGTCGAGACTGCCGTTGCGTCCGAGAAAGCCGGTTCTGTCCGCCGTCGACGAGATTTGACTGCCGCGCAAATCCGCGAAAGCGATTCGATTTCCGTACTCGATGCTGAACGAATTGCGTGCGAGTACCGCCTTGGTTTCGGGCTCGATCTCGGTGACGATGTATGGTGCGGAGGCGCCGCGCGAAGTGCCCAGCACCCATTCGACGTAAGCGGTGACCGACAGACGCCGCGCGCGCGGCGAGAGATTTCGAATTTTCAATCGCGAAATCTTGACTGAGTCGTCCACCGGCACGTACTGCGTCAGCTCGAGTGAGATTCCGTGCGAAGTGTGTTCGAACACGCTGTAGCCGTGGCCGTGACGAACGACGTACGGCGCGCCATCTTCGCGGATCGGCAGGGCAGTCGGTCCCCATAGCTCGCCGGTATCGAGGTCCTGAACGTAGATGACCTCGCCCGGCCTATCACTCACCGGATCGTTCGACCATTGCGTAATCTGATGCTGCTGGCTGTTGATTGCCCACGTGTAGCCGCTGCCCTCGGCTGAAACCTGGAAGCCGAACGATGGATTCGCGATCACGTTGATCCACGGCGCCGGCGTCCATTGCCCCTCGCCGAGAATCGTTACGTACTCGCGGCCGTCTTCGGCAAACCCGCCGAGACCGTTGAAGAACTCGAGCTCGCGCCGCGGCGGGGAGGGCGCGACCCGCTGTATTGCGTGAGTTCGGCGCGTCGGCGGACCGGCGGCCGGTTCGAACATCTCCAGCCGTTTGACTTGCTCGGACAACGTGCCGCGCCGACTCAGCAACACGGCACGCGCCACCGTCTGCAAAACGCTTCGCAACTCGGCCGACACCAGGTCGGCGCGCAGGACGAACACATTGCCGGATGTGCTCTCATCCTCAGGAGATCTCGCCGCGCCGCTCCGAACCATACCTTCGAGTGCGCCTTGCAGTTCCTGATGGTATGACGGCGGCCGTTCGTTGAGGATCACCAGGTCGACGCCCAGCCGCTTCATCCGCCAATATTCGTGTGCGCGCACCAGCTCGCGCACGATCTCGACGTCCTCGATTTCGTCGATGCGAACCAGGACGATTGGCAGATCGCCGGAAATGCCGGCGGGCCACAGCTTCGACTGTCCACCCTCGCCGCGCCGCAGCAGGTCGGACGAAGGCCGCAACGTCGGATCGGAATAGAGCACCCGATTGGCGATACGTTGAAAGAGATGCGCCTCGTCGGCATTAACGCGCAGGTGATGCAATTGGACTTGCGCCTGCGTCCACGCGAGCGTCACCGCGCGCTCGAATGCGTTCGAGTCGCGATGCTTGTCGACCGCGTCGAGCGCTTCGGCTCGCGTCGGCGCGATGATCGTCCAGAATGCGACGCGCGCCGTCGCTCCCGCCGGAATTCGCAGCCGGCGGCGAACGCTGAAGATTGGATCGAGCACAGTGCCGACCGTATCCGAAAGCGGGCGCCCGTCGATCACCGAAACGGCGTTGCTGACATCGCGGCCGCGCCCGAGAAATCGCGCGCGGTCGGTTTCGAACTGTATCTCGCCGACCGACTCACCCTCGGCTACCGCAAGATGCGCCGCCCAGACCGGCACTTCGCTCGGCGAGCGGAGCCGCCGCGTCGCCAGGATCGCTCCAACCTCGGTGTCGAACTCCGTCTGCACGAACATCTTCGAGAACGCAGGATGCGCAGTGTCCGACGCGGCGGTCGCCAGCACGATTTCCGCGTATGAGGTCAGCTCGACCTCGCGTACATGGTTGCCGAGATTCGAAATCGACACGCGCCGCACTTCGGCGTCGTCCTCGGGCGACACTGCGACTTCAAGCGTAGTCGTCATAGTGCCGTCGCGCCGCACAATTTCAGCGCGGTCCTCGGAGAACTCGACTTCGTAACTGTCCGCCTCGACGCCGGCCGGCTGAAACCCCGCCGACCAGACTTTGCCGCTGTTCACGTCGCGGATGAAGATGTAGGTCCCCCACGAATCGCAAGTCACATCCTCGTGCCACCGGGTTACCGCCAGGTCGCGCCATCGGCTGAAGCCCGAGCCGGCCGCGGTTATCATCACGGTGTACCTGCCGTTGGATAACAGATGTGTGCGCGGGATCAGATCGTGCGGCGAATGGAATCGGCGAATCGTCGGCGGAGCGATCTCGCGAACGTTGGCCTCTGCCTTGACCTCCTCTGCCCGCGGGCGTGCCACTGCGACGTCGCGCGGCGTTCGCTCCTGCAGCAGCAGCTCGGTCGCCTGGATGATAGGCTCCGCGTGAAACCGCGATCGCATCGCGCCGTCGTTCAGCGCGTCGGCGAGAGCGACCAGCGTCATGCCCTGGTGATGCGCCATGTATGCGCGCACGATCGCGACGTTCTCACCTTCCGGCACGCGCGACGGCGTGTAGTCGAGAGCCTCATACCATCCGAAGTGACCGAGGCCGCCTGCCGCCAACAGCCGCGAGAAATTCTGCGCTGCGGCCTCCGGATCGACCATCGCCGCCAGCGCGGTGGCGTAGGGAGCGATCACCGCGCTCTCGCTCAGCCCGCGCTTCAGTCCGAGTCCCGGCACACCGAAGTTCGAGTACTGATAGGTGAGCTCGAGGTCGCGGGCGTTGTACGCGGACTCGGAAATTCCCCACGGCACGCCAAGCTCGGCACCGTACTTCATCTGTCGGCGCACTATCAGCCGATTGGTTTGCTCGAGCAGGCTGCCGACCGGCGCGCGCATCACCAGCGACGGCATCAGATATTCGAACATCGAGCCCGACCACGAAATCAGCGCCGAGCCGCGATCGACCGGCGTCATCGCGCGTCCCAGCCGGAACCAGTGCCGCGCCGGAATTTCCCCCTTCGCGATTGCGACGAAACTCGCGAGCCGCGCCTCGGAAGCCAGCAGGTCGTAGCAGTTGGGATCGAGGCTCCCGTCGGTTACGCGGTAGCCAATCGAGAGCAGTTGTCGTGCGGGATCGAGCAGGAAGTCGAACTTCATCGCGTCGAACATCTTGCCCGCAGTCGCAGCGAGTTCCGTGATGCGCCGTTCGAGTGCCCTGGCCGCGCCGCCCGCGCGCGCGGCGGCAGCTTGATCGAGCGTCGAGTGCTCATTATATAGGTCCGGCAGATCGCCCAGCTTGGGGATCGATTCGAGCGGCGTCCCATCAGTTGCCAAGGGCTTCAACAATTCGACGTCTCGTTGATGACTCCGTATGCACGCGCGCAGCGCCTCCGCCCATACGAGAACGTCGGCAGCAGCAAGGTCGGCGCGTTCGAGAGTCAACGTGCGCGCGATGTCGTTGACCGAATCGCTGTGAGCCGCAAGTTCCGCCAGCCCCGCGGTCAGCTCCATCACGGTCCGCGGTTCTGACTGGATCAACGGCGTCATCGCATCGAGCACTTCCTCGAGCTGCCGGGGCGTGACGGTGTGGCTGCGCCGGTCGGCGCCGAGTGCGCCAAGCGACTCGCGAACGAGCGCGATCGAATCTTCGATACCCTTGAGCCAATCCCGGTCCATCACCGGCTGCGCGATCATCTCGCGGCACGCGTTGCCCAGCGCGATCAGATGCCCCGCGAGGTTGCCGCTGTCCACCGACGACACGTACTTGGGGTCCAACGGGCGCAGGTCGCGGGTGCCGTACCAGTTGTAAAAATGCCCGCGGAACAGCTCCATCCGCTTCATCGTGTCGAGCGTCGCGCCCAGCCGCTCGACGGTTTCATGCGTTCCGATCCAGCCGAAATCGTGAGCCGCGACGATCGACAGCAGATACAGACCGATGTTGGTGGGCGACGTCCGATGCGCCAGCACGGGCTTCGGGTCTTCCTGGAAATTGTCCGGCGGCAGCATGTTGTCTTCCGCCGTCACGAACCTCTCGAAAAAACGCCACGTGCGACGCGCCGTCAGCCGCAGCGCCGTCGTATCGGCAAGCGAGAGCGCCTTGGTGCCCTCGATCGCCGGCGGAAGGCTTGCCCATCGCGCGATCGCCGGCGACAGCATCCACAAAATCACGAATGGGGCCGCGATTACTCCGCCGCCGCGGCCTGCCCATGCGACAAATCCGGCAACCGCGAGGCCGAGTCGCCAGCCCTCCGGCCATCGTCGCGTAAAAGCCGCGAACGTCGAGCCGCGTCGTGCGCTTCGCCTGCGCCGCGGTCGTCCATTCGAGCAGCAGTCGATGACTCACGCACAAGCGGTAGAGCGTCCGCGAAATTGCGTCGGTCATCAGCCACGCCTGATGCGCCAGCAAGGTCAGCATCATGGCGAGCTGCGACATTCCCCCAACCAAATCCTTGCCGACAGCGAGGATATGGCTGCGCTTGGAGATGTCGCGGCGCCGCGGGATGATTCCGGTCACGAACGGAAGCATCGGCGCCGTCGCGATTGTCGCGACGATGAACGCGGTCCACATCGCAGCGGCCGCCGGCGCCAGCGTCCATCCTGCTACCAATGACAACAACACGAATGGGGCCGACAGCGTGCGGCGCAGGTTGTCGATCATTTTCCAGCGCCCGAGCGGCGGTATCGACGAACGTCCGTCGCGCGGCATCGATGTAGTGTCGTCAGCGTTGGAACCGTGCGCACGGCCGAGAATCCACGGCAGCAGTTGCCAGTCGCCCCGCGCCCATCGATGCTGTCGCGCGGCAGCAACGTCGTACCGTGATGGAAACTCCTCGACCAGCTCGATGTCAGAGACCAATCCCGAGCGGGCGAAAGTTCCTTCGAAAAGATCGTGACTCAGGAGCGAGTCGTCGGGAACGCGGCCCGCGAGCGCAGCCTCGAACACGTCCACGTCATAAATACCTTTGCCGCTGTAAGAGCCTTCATCAAGCAGATCCTGGTAAACGTCGGAAACGGCGAACGCGTAGGGATCGATTCCGGCAGCGCTGGAAAACACGCGCTGGAAAACCGACCCGTCGCGTCCAGTCGGCAGTGACGCCGTGATTCGCGGCTGCAGGACTCCATGACCTTCGACCACGCGGCCCAGTTGATTGTCGAATCGTGGCGCGTTCAGCGGATGCGCCATTTTGCCGACCATCCGCTTCGCGGCGCCGCGCGGGAGACGCGTGTCGGCATCGAGGGTGATCACGTAACGCACGCTGTCGGGGACAGTCGGCGAATGTCCGTCAGATGCGACGAAGGTGATATCTGTCCCGCCGCGCAGCAGCCGATTCAGCTCGTGCAGCTTGCCGCGCTTGCGCTCCCGACCCATCCACACGCCCTCGGCTTCGTCCCAGACACGCCTGCGATGGAGTAACAAGAATCGCGCGCCGGCGGGCCCCGGCCCGTGACGTTGATTCAGCCGCGCGATTCCCACCGTCGCTGCCGCCAGCAAGTCGTCGTCGCCGGGCGCGATTTCTGTCGCCGAATCGATCCAGTCCGACAAGAGAGCGAAATACAGCTCGCCGTCCGGACTCGCCAGGTAGTGAACCTCGAGACGCTCGAGCTGTTCATCGATCTCGGCGCGCGCAGTCAACAGGGTCGGCATCACGACTATCGTGCGCAGACTCGGCGGCACGCCATCATGAAGTTCGAGCGCGGGAATCATGGCCGGACCGATCACACTGGTTACGACCCGATTTACGATCGCGACCGCCGCATCCATCGCCGGAATTATCGCGAGCATCGCGAGAATGAACAGGGTCCATCCACCAACCGGGGCGCCCGCAATCGCAAGCAGACCGCATGCAACGATTAGCGCGGTGACTACCGCGATCGTGCCGAGGTACCCCTTGATTCCGGCGGCTGCGTTGGCGCGAGCGATCCAATCGCGGACCGGCGCACGAAATCCCAGCTTCGCTTCGAGCGCGTGACGCCCCTCCGAAATCAGGTAGTAACCCGGATGATGCTCGCGACCCGCCGTCACACCGCCGCTTCTTTCGGCCGCCGCACTTTTTGCCGAATCGATCGCGCCTTGTGCGACCTCGATTTCGCTGTGCCCCGAACCGCGCGCGATTTTTTCAATCGCATGCCGATAGCGATCGCGCGTGGCAAAATCCATCGCGGCAAAGTCGCTGTCGGCGCGCAGCACTTCATCGACCGCGCTCACGCTCTCGAAGAAATCCGCCCAATCGACCGCCGACATCAGGCGCATGCTGGTGATCACGTTGCGGACGGTCACGTTCATCGCGCCCTGCCCCTGATGGACTTCGCGGACGATCTCGTCGGCCGTAGTGCCCTGCGCCGCCAGCCGCTGGTCCAGCCAATTCAGCGCCGGCGTCACCTTGGGATCCTGATCGCGCAGGCGTTGGACCATCTCGACCGCGAACTCCGCCTCAACCGGCGACTTGTCGAAATCCTTGAACACGGCCTCCGCCGGTTCAGCGTCGCGACCATTCGATCCCAACAGCCTGTCCGCAAGCGTGTCCGCCTTCTGGCGTTGCGCACGGCCGCGGCCAATGTGCTCGGCCGCGCGACGCAAATTTTCAACCAGCACGATTCGAAGCGTGATTGCCACCGCCCACAGCTCGCCTATCGTCAGCGGCTGCACTCGCTGGTAGGCCTGCACAAACCTGGCAAGCGTCTGCGTATCGAAGTGACTATCCGTATGCGCGACGTAGGCCCACGCGATTCCGAACACGCGCGGATACCCTTCCAGCGGACCGTCGGCGAGCTTGGGCAGTTGCCGGTAGAATCCGCGCGGCAGGTCGTCGCGAATTTCGCGAATCTGCTCTTCGACCACGTGAAAATTGTCGACCAGCCATTCTGCGGCAGGCGTGATACGCGCGCTCCTCGCGGATTGCGACCGCGATACTCCGATATGCCTCGAGCAGTACGCGTCCGTTTTCCCGCACGCGCACCGAAATCGGCCTGCCGCCCGCCGGAGAGTCCGTGACGCGCTGCGCAACCGCGAGAGTCTCGCCATGCTGTTCCAGGCGCTCGACGCTGAACAGTTCGGCGCGGATCGGCTCTTCGGTATGCGCGAAACCGGGCGGCGGTGCTTTAGGCGCACGGAGAAATAACAAACTCAAACTTGCCTCTCGATCCGGACGACCGGCGACGGGATGAAAATAGAGCGAGCTACGCCAACAATGCAGGCGATAAACGTGGACGGTCGCCTTCCTGCGCCGCCCGTCCGTCAGACTATCAGAACGCGAGCGCTAAGAATTGTCGCGATCAGCACACAATACTGCCTTCGGCTGGATACGCCGCTATGCCACCGTCCGCGAACTGCGCCGAGGGTAGCGATTAGAACTCCAGAACTTTGCGCTAACTCAGACCAGGGTTTGGTACTCAGGTTTGTAGAGGTGCTGCCGGATGAACACTTCAATATTGGCCGGACGATCGACGCGGGCCAGGTTGCGCGCGAAGATCACTTCTGCGACGCGCTCGGCGGCGTGTAACTCTGCGTCGAGTATCGCTGATTGCGGCGGATAGATCAGGCCTACATCGAGCTCGGCCGGAGTCACCTGCTCCGCCACCGCGCGAGCTGCTGTTATGAACATCTCATCAGTGACGCGCTTGGCTCGAGTTGCGTAGACGGCCAGGCCGATTGCGGGAAAGATGTACACGTTGTTTCCCTGCCCGGGTACGAAAGTCCGGTCGCGGAATCGTACGGGAGGAAATGGGCTGCCGCTCGCGAAAATCGCACGGCCTTCCGACCAGCGGTAAGCCTCCTCCGCGGTGCATTCCAGATGCGAGGTAGGATTCGAGTACGGGAAGATGATAGGACGTTGGTTAACTCTCGCCATAGCTTCGATCACGCGTTGATTGAAGGCCTTGGCGACGGTGCTGACACCTATAATGGCTATCGGCTTGATCGTCTCGATTGCTTCGACGAAGTCCCTGGTCGGCGCGTGCTGGTGTGCATAAGGTTTCTGGAAATCAAGCAGGTCCTTGCGCGTGGATTCCAACAGTCCGTTCACATCGAACAACCAGATTCTGGCGCGCGCTTCTTCGAGTGACAGTCCTTCCGACGCCATCACCTGCGCCAGCATATCGGCGATGCCAATTCCGGCCGAGCCTGCGCCAAGAAACAAGAACCTTTGGTCGGAGAGTTTGCCAGCTGCTATACGCATCGCGCACAGCAGTCCGGCCAGTGCAACCGCCGCAGTGCCCTGGATGTCGTCGTTGAAGCAGCAGACCTTGTCGCGATAACGGTTGAGTAGGCGGACCGCGTCGACGCCGGCCCAATCCTCGAACTGGATACAGCAGTTCGGGAACTCTTCCTGAACGGCGGTGACGAATTCCTCGACGAACTCGTCTAACTCTGCGATTGGCGGCCGCGTCTGTCGAAGTCCTAGATAGAGCGGATCGCGCAGCAGGGAATCGTTGTTAGTGCCGCAGTCGATAAGGATGGGAAGTGAGTACTGCGGCGGGATGCCGGCGCATGCGGTGTATAGCGCCAACTTTCCGATAGGTATACCCATCCCATTGGCGCCCAGGTCGCCTAGCCCTAGAATTCTCTCACCACTGGTAACGACAATAAAGCGTACATCCTGCTTAGGCCAGTTCCGGAGAATCTCTCGAACGCGGCCCTTGCGCTTGATCGACAGGTAAAGACCCTTGGGACGGCGAATGATGTGACCGAACTGCAGGCAAGCCTCGCCGACGGTTGGCGTATAGACCAGCGGCAGGAATTGCGCCGGGTCGGACATCAGCACTCGATAGAAGAGCGTCTCGTCGGTGTCCTGCAGTTGCGACAAGTAGATGTACTTTTCCAGATCGTTCGGCTTTTTCGCCAACTGAAGATGCACCCGCTGGAGCTGGGTCTCCTCGGAATCGATCCCCTCCGGTAAAAGACCGAGCAGGCCCAGCGCCTCGCGCTCAGCCTCAGTGAAGGCGGTAGACTTATTCAGTTGCGGATCACGCAGAAGCGCCAAGCCGCGCGGTGTGGTGGTCATGGTGCCGGGCCCCTTGTTTCAGTTCAAATCAGCCGATCGCTCCAATTCCGGCAACCTAACCCCTTCCCTCGAGGGAAGGGGAACAATCGTCGAGAGTCGGCATGCGGTATAGTTCATCCCGATCTCCTATGAGGCTTGGTGCGCGGGCGCTTGCACAGGCTGTCGCGTCCGAGTCAGTAGCTGCGCCGCGCTGCCCACGAGAGCTAGAACGAGCGCAGTCACACCCCATCCGTTGCCAGACCAGTCGATCCCGAGGGCAGCATCGAGAGACATTGCGCCTGGACCGGTGAAAGCCAGGGCCAGCGCGCCCGTCGCGAGCGCCAGAGGGTATTCATAACCGCCATTCTGCATGAAGAAACCCTTCGCCAGGTGCACGGTCACCGTAGCCACCAACATGACCGAGACGATCATCGCGGCCGCCAGCGGTGTGAAGAGGCCCAGCGCGAGCATCAGTCCGCCGCCCGCCTCGCTCAGCCCGGCCAACGCCGCGTGCAGACGCCCCGGCCGGAACCCGAGCTGCTCCATGAACGGCGCGGTGCCGGCAATGCCGCCGCCACCGAACCATCCGAAGAGCTTCTGAGAGCCGTGAGCGGCCATCGTGATGCCGAAGACGAGGCGCAGAATTAATAGTCCGATAGCCATGATCGACCTCCAAAGTTTCTTTCACCGCATGAAATTCATTCGCCGTCGAGGACTCGGTGGCTGTTCAATCGGTGCATCTATTTGAATCCTGAATCAGGCGTCACGCAAATGCGCGAATTGCCGGCACGATCATCTTCCCCGCCCGCCGTTTCGGGGAGCAACAAACACCTCAATCGGAAGGGGATGATTGATCACATAGGAGCCGTAGTTCTGGTCATGCCGATCCGGCTGCGCGCAGCCACTGGCGTCTTTGGCCCGGGCTAGCAGAGTGTATTGTCCCGGCGTCTTCGGTGTGAGCCATTCAAATTTCCAGCGGCGCCATGTATGCCGTTGGATCGGATCCAGGAATTCCGCCTCGGCCCAGGTTTGGCCACCATCAGTGCTCACTGCTATCTCAGTTACCCCCGTCTCGCCCGCCCAAGCAGCGCCGGAGACGGTATACACCTGGCCCGGCTCAAGGGTTTCATAAACGGTCGGGCGCGCGATCTCTGACTTCAGCTTCATCTCTCCCAATGCGCGCCGCACGGGCTTTCCATTCACGTAATCCCAATAGCCATAGTCTGATGTCTGCCAGTAACCCTGAAACGGCTCTCGTACAGCATGGATACCCGTGAGCCATTTGACCGATGCCATTCCATAATGACCGGGAACAACCGCACGCACCGGAAATCCATGATCCAGCGGAAGGTCATGGCCATTCATCTGATAAGCGATCAGTACTTCACCCTGAACTGCTTTGTCTCGGGGCAAACTACGGGCATACGAGATCGTACCGGGAGGTATAGGCTTTTCTTTCGGCGTTCCCTGATCGGCTCCTTCCAGCACGATCTCACGAGCGTCTTCTTCCAGACCCGCGCGCTGCAGCAAAGCGGCCAGCGGCACTCCCGTCCATTCCGCATTGCCGACTGCGCCGAGTTCCCACTGTGCTCCTTCAACCTGTGGAACAAGGAAGACGCGACTGTTGCCTGCGCATTCCAAGACGGCGACTTGCGTTTCGGAAGGCATGTCGTGCAATTCCTGGTAGCTCAGAGAAAACGGATTCCGAACGGCGCCATCGATGCGCAATCGATAAGAGGCGATGTCTAACTTCGGGGCCGCGAAATGACTACGTATGTAGAACAGCTCAGTAGGAGTGAGAAACGAGTCCACCTGATTGAAAGGAGTTTCCAGATTTTTCGGTTCGCGCTGTCGAATGATCAGGCCGCTCGGAGTGGATTGAGGAGCATTCTTGATCCTGCCGATGGTGAACTGCACTCGGGTGTCTTTCATGATTCTTCGCATCGGTTATGGCCGAACGATCGGAAGATGCCGGGCGCTCACCGCCCCAACCTTTCAGGCGTGAAAAGCGATCGCACAAGGAGGCGACAGTCGGCATCTTAGCTCAACCGTCAACGTAAACAGGGTAGTTTGCGTTGGTCTTCGACACTTTTGACGGCGACCGCCGAGGAGGGGACAACGGCCGCCGTCTCGCCGCGGGCAACCTCAATCTGGTCTGCCCAGCAACGCCAGATTTGTGCGCGCCGGCTGGTAGTCCGGCACTTCGCGCACCAGCTCACGCCATACCAACGACGCGCTGACGGTCTTTCCCTCCTGGGCATAGATCACACCGAGCGCGTTCTGCGCATCAGGTTGGCCGGGATTCAACTGCAGCGATGCCAGCATCTCGCGCTCCGCATCCGCATGCAGTCCGCGCCGCTCGTAGACCAGTGCCAGATTGAAGTGTGACT
Source organism: uncultured delta proteobacterium (assembly GCA_963733715.1). GTDB lineage: Bacteria > Desulfobacterota > Binatia > Binatales > Binataceae > Binatus. The sequence continues at coordinate 225,114 of CAVTEN010000022.1, read as the reverse complement.
CGGAATGGTTCTCACCGAGGAACACCGCCTGCCGCAGACTGTCCGTTGCTGCGTCCAGGTCGCCGTTTTCGAGTTGAGCCAACCCCAGGTTCAGGAACAAATCCCAATTTCTTAGTCCAAGCGCTGCAGCACGCTGATATTCCCTGACCTCCACCGTTCGATTGCCCATCATTCCTTGGGCAAAACCCAGATGATAATGAGCGAGCGCATCGTCGGGATGCTCACGCACGACTTCGGTGTGAAGACGAATCGCCTCCGAATAGTCTTCGACTCCCAGCGCATAGTCGGAGCGGACATCACAGACTTGCTGCTCGCCGCCGCCCGCCGCTGCGTTGCGTGCGATGCCTAATGAGAACGCGAGCAGCACGACTGCCGCACGAAACCATATTTTATACTTTTCCACGGCCGTTCTTCTTCTTTAAAGAGCAGTTCGCATGCCACGTTCGCTGCTCAGCGTGGTTACTTCATGGGCGTGAAGTTGAGGCGATTAGCTGGTGAAAACTGACTGCACAACATCGATAATGCTGTGGCCATCGGGCGGCCGAATCGCGCCGCCTGAGATCTCCTCCGCGATGTACTCAATTCAAAAGGCGTGAAGAATGCCTGCGCGGATGGTGTGAAAAGTGACTGCTCACCGCGCGGGTTTGCCGTAGTCGGCGCAGGTGGTACGGTTCAAAGAGACGCGGGTTTTCCAGAAATGACCTGATGGCCTGGAGAAATTCAGATGCCACCTGAGACGTGGAGCGCTCGATCTACCTCTGCCGGCGGTGGCGGCCCGACGCCAAGCGTCCTTGCTGCGCAAACGGGCGTCTTCCGAAAAGAAGGCGAATATTGGACCGTCGGCTACCGCGGAAAATCCTTTCGTCTGAAAGATACTAAAGGTCTCGGCTATCTCGCCCATCTGGTGCGGCATCCGGCGGTCGAATTTCATGTGCTTGATCTCGCGGGCGGAATCGGCAGCCAACGCGACGATGACGAAACGAGTTTGCCGCGCGGGGAAGAGGATCTCGAAAAGGCGGGCATCCATGTCTCCAACCTGGGCGATGCAGGAGAGATGCTCGACGATCAAGCCAAGGCTACTTACAGGCGCCGGCTTTCAGAACTGCACGAAGAACTGGAAGAAGCCAAGGAACTGGGAAACGTCAAGCGTGCAGAGCAGGCGGAAGAGGAGATCGATGCGCTGACGAAAGAACTCTCGCGCGCCGTCGGACTCGGTGGCCGTAATCGTAAGGCGGCTTCCGCTTCCGAACGAGCCCGTCAGAGCATCAGCAAAACGATCAAGACGGTGCTGGAGAGAATCGGGCAGAGCGATGCCGCGCTGGGCGATATCTTGTCGCGATCCATCAAGACCGGCACCTTCTGCTCTTACCAGCCTGATCCCGATTTTCCGATTGCGTGGGAATTCGGCGAGACGATTTCCGAGCCGCCTCAACCATCAACCAGAAGTGCCGATTCCGATCCGTCGCGCTCAGATCTACAGGGCTCCTCGGCGCGAACCTCGCCGGCAGTGCTGGAAGTTTCTCCATTTTTGTTCGCTGAACGAACCACATTTGTGGATCGGGAAACCGAACGCGACGCGATTCGCGCTCTTATCGATCGCGCGCTGAAGGGCCAGGGCGCTCTCGTCATGCTTGGCGGCGGACCGGGTGTGGGTAAAAGCCGCCTGGCGATGGAGATGGCAGAGTACGCGTCGAGCGTTGGCTTCCGAAGCGCGGTCGGGCATTGCTACGAAAGAGACGAACCATTTCCCTATCTCCCGTTCGCCGAGATCCTTGAAAGCAATCTGGCGCGCGCGGCGAGCCTCGATGATTTTCGAGGGCGGATGGGTGACTATGCAGCTGAACTGGCCCAAATCGCTCCAAGCCTGCGGCGAGTCTTTCCGGATATTCCGCCACCATTGGAACTGCCGCCGGCGCAGAAGCGCCGCTACCTTTTCCAGAGCGCTTCCGAAGCGGTGGCGCGCGCGTCTCGATTGCGTTCGCAGTTGTACATACTCGAGGACCTTCATTGGGCCGACGAATCCACGCTGGGGCTCCTGATTCATCTGGCCAATCGCGTCGCTCAGCTTCAGGTTGTAATCATCGGGACTTATCGGGACGAATATACGCAGAACAATCCCGCGCTGGTCAGAACTTTGGAAGAGTTGATTCGGATGGGTATCCGTCCGCTCAAGCTAGGCGGTCTGACCCAGGACGCCATCGCTCAAATGTTGCACGGGCTGAGTCAGCAGCAGGTTCCCGAAAGTCTGGTGAGCCTTATCTTCGAGGAGAGTCAGGGATATCCATTCTTCGTCGAGGAGGTGTACCGGCATCTGAACGAAGAGGGCAAGGTCTTCGATGAAGCCGGCCAATTTCGCACGGACATCGAAATCGCGGAGAACGACGTACCGGAAAATGTACGGCTGATCATCGGCCGTCGTATGGCGCGGCTCGACGAGAACGAAATGCGTGTGCTGGCGGCCGCCGCGGTGATCGGGCGCAGTTTCAGTTTTCAACTTCTGTCTGCGATCAGCCAAATCGATATTGACGAACTTTTCGCAGTCATCGAAAAAGCGCAGCAGATGGGAGTGATCGTTCCGAGCTCGGAAGGACCCGAGACGCCTTTCACCTTCGCGCATGAACTCGTGCGGCAAACGCTGCTGGCCGGTATTTCAGCCCCACGCCAGGAACAATTGCATGCCAGCGTCGCCGCCGCGATCGAGCGGCTCTATCCGCAAGCCGTCGAGGAGCATGCCGGTGAGATCGCAAATCATCTCATCAAGGCAGGATCGTTTGCTGACGAGAAAAAACTGGTCCGCAATCTGACGCTGGCAGGCAATAGCGCGCTCGACTCCGCTGCGTTTGAGGAGGCGTGGCGCAGTTTCCATTCCGCCCTTTCGCATCGCGGAGCCATTGATCCTCGAGATAGGGCTAACCTGTTGGCGAGCCTTTCGATGGCCGAGCGTGGCCTCGAGCGGTGGGACGCGGTGTCTGCGAATCTCCGTGAGGCGCTCGAAATTTATAGCGATCTCGGAGATCGGGAGATGATCGGCCGGAGCTTTACCGAGTTGGCCGATGCCCTTTTCTTTGCCGGCCGTTTGCAGGAGACCGCCGAAACAGCACGGCGTGGGCTCGCCTATCTTCAAGCAGATGTGAGCGCTGACCGGGTGCGTCTTCTTGCTACCCTGGGGCTCGCCAACGGATCCGCCCGGGCCTATGCACCGGCCGATGAAGCGCTGCGGGACGGATTGAACATTGCGTCGCAGCTCTCCGATCCAAAGCTTGAGGCCAGGGTGCTTGGGGCGAGGTCGACGGTAAATTCGCTCTTCTTTCAGTTGAAAGAGGCTGCCACCGACGGCTTTCGCTGCGAACAACTGCGCGGATCAGAAACATCTCCCTGGCAGCGCTCACTGCAGATGCGAGTTCTGCACCAGACCTTACTATATCTCGGACGCCCGCAAGAGGCGCTGAGAATCGTGAACGAGCTTGAACCCCTGGCGCGGAAGATAGGAGATATCTTCTCGTTCACGCGCTGTCTCAGCACGCGAGCCTGGACGGAATTTGGCAAAGCGCCTGACCTCGCGAAACTTGAAACTGGCCTCGAGCAGACGTCGAAACGCCCGAGTGAGTATTCCGGCTTCTGGGAAGCTGTCTTCAGGGCACAACTAAGTCAGCTGGATTTTTTTCGCGGAGACTGGGTAGGCGCTCTGTTGCCCGCGCGAGCGTCGTGCAGCTTTGAATTAGGGAGCGTTGTCGAGGGAATCGGCATCGGGACGATTTTTCGACAGATGGCGTATGCAGGCGATCGCGATGGCGCGCTGGCAATCCTTTGATGAAAAGCGCGCGCTTATACCTCGTAGCGGCCAACCGAACGCCGCTGGTTCGTGGTGGATGCTCGCGCTTGTGATTGAGGGCCTGGTCATGCTCGGCGAGCAATCGCAGGCTGCGCAGCTTTATCCGCTCGCTCGTGAGTTGGTCGGCACCGGAGCGATAGCGCTCTGGGCATACTCCCGCTTCACGCAAACGATCGCGGGTATAGCAGCGGCGGCGGCGCGTCACTGGGACGCTGCTGAAGAACATTTTCAGATCGCACTGAAGCAGGCCGAGTCCTTTCCCAATCTTCTCGAACAAGCGGAGATAAATCGCTTCAAAGCGATGATGCTAATCGATCGCGCCGCGTCAGGTGATCGCAGGAATGCAAAAACGCTGCTAGGTAAGGCGTCGGAGACCTATGCGCAGATCGGTATGCCGCGACATGGCGAAATAACCCAGGCCCTCCTCAAGGCATAGATCAGCGCGCGGGCTCCTTACTATCGGGTACGTAAAAATAATAGTCAGCTGAATAAGAGATTCGAGCCTGCTTACCTCTATTCGATGCTTCGCAGCCATAAGCGGGTGCCTTGCCACCTTTTGTGTGCAAGCGCTGGATACTGGATACGTTTTTCAGCACGCCGTCGCCTTTGTGACCAGTCGCAGTTAGTAGTAGCCATGGAATCGATTCCAGATCAGGGGTGGCATTAGCTATAGGTCTACCGATTACCTGGCTACCGTCCGACCATCGCCAGGTTGGCCCGGCGAAGTGATACCCAACCTCATGTTCGGCTTCATCAAAGAGTTTGGCATCGGGTCTGCTGAGTATCCACTTTGATCCGTCGCAGACGTAAATCTGCTGCCCGGATGCGTGCACGTGCGCTAGCAGGTGTTCGCCGGCGGGCGGCTTGAGAGTCTCCGGTGCGGAAGGCAGAGTCTGGCCCTCTGCGCTACTGAACCCGCCCGCAACTGCTGCGAAGGCAACAGCGCCGAGGACAGCGTCAGCCATCGCCCGTCCGAAACTGCTCGAGCTACGCCGCATGAATCTCGCAGTCTTGGAGATTGCGGCGGCGATCCGAGCGGGTCAGCGGGCCCAGCCCTTGGAGCGGTCGCTGTTGCTGTTCGGATGGCCGCCGCAGATCTGTTGGAATCGGTTCACTAACCGTCTTCGGGTCAGCCGGGCCGGTAAGATGCCGACCGGCCGCATAGGCAAAGCTCGCCACGATGCACAACACGGTGAAGCTAATCACGGCAAGCCTGACCAGGGCGGCGGTGGTAAGAGTCTGAAGCTGATCCTGGGCCGATTGACCAGCAGGTGTTGAACGAGAGGGACCCATCGGATTCTTGCCTCTGCGGATTGCGGACTACCGATCGGCGACGATCTCCGACAAGAACCAGGTTCGGCGCTCGGTCTCGTCGATCCAGTTCTCGATCAGGCTGGCGGTGGCGACGTCGTCGAATTGATCGCAGAGCTTATGAGTCGCACGCAGCTCTCGTGTCAGCTGCAGACTGTCGGCGCGAAGCTCGGTCAGCATGTCCTGCGGCGGGACGAATTCGGAGTTGTTATCCTTCAGGCGTTGATGCTCCGCGATGTCCCTGATGGAGTGGATCGTAGTTCCGCCGATCTTGCGCGCGCGCTCGGCAATCTCGTCCGTCATGGCGAAGATCTGGTCAGATTGTTCGTCGAGCAGCAGATGGTAATCGCGGAAATGCTTCCCGCTCATGTGCCAGTGGAAGTTCTTGGTCTTCAAGTAGAGCGTGAACACGTCAGCAAGCAATTTGCGGAGCGATCCCGAAATCTCAACCACTGCGTCGCCGCTAAGGTCGCTGGGCGCTTCCCAGGAGTGTTTTATTCGAGCACCAGAATTGGTTTTCATTGTTCCGTTCTCCTTTTTTTGGCTCCTCACAACTCGTAGGCGTGAAAATTGGCCGCACAATCAGGAGCGATGGCATCCGAATTGGTCACTCCGGTTACGCTCAATCGAGACGGGTTGCGGTCTCTGGCGGCGGTTTGTGGCATAACTGGTCTTGACCACATCGGTACCAACAATTGGGGGATTGTATGATTGATGACTCGACTGCGCGCGGCGACGCGCACGTTCCGCAGCCGGCCACCGCGATCGCATCTCACCTGGTGCGCGCTGACAAGGCCGACGAATATCAGATAGCGCAGATTGCCATTACCGACGCGGCGCGAAAATTCGCCGGCTTCGTCGGCACCGAAGTCCTTGGCCCGATTCCTGGACTGCAGGCAGAGTGGGTGGCGATTTTCCGTCTCGAATCCAACCAGGCGATGAAGCAATGGCTGGACAGTCCGGAACATGTGCAGCTCGCGGCGCGAATCGAGGCCTGCCTCTCGGAGCCTGCGCACTTGTTGCTGCTTGCCAGCGACGACAGCGCCGAGCCGCCGGTCGCGATGGTTTTCACGCATCGCGTCGCCAAGGACAAGGTCGAGGATTATCTCGAGTGGCGGCGCAAGGTCATCGCAGCGCAGGCGCATTACCCGGGCTACCTCGCGACCGAATTTTTCAGGCCGCACGGCACGTTTCAAAATGAATGGGTGGATATCGTGCGCTACCGCAGCGTAGACGATCTCAATCGTTGGATGGAATCGGAAGAGCGACAGTCTCTCCTCAAGGAACTCGATCCGATCGTCGAGAGCATGCACGCGCATCCGCTGACAGGGCTCGAAGGATGGTTCGCGCTTAATCGCGAGCCCGGCGCGGCGGTCAGCGGGCCGCCTCCATGGAAGCAGGTGTTGGCGGTGTTGTTCGCGCTCTATCCGACGGTCATGGTGCTGACTTTCCTAAATCCACTTTGGCGTAATTTGCCGCTTCCTCAATCGATGCTTATCGGAAATTTTCTGTCCGTCAGCTTGCTTACGTATCTGGTTATGCCGCGCGTAAGCCAATTTCTCGGTTTCTGGCTCGAGGCTCCGACGCGCGACTGGAAAAACGAGGTGCTCGGTTTGTCGACGGTCGCGATCGGCCTGTTGCTCTTCGTGCTCATATTCCAGACCCTGTGAACGATTCTTGAAATTTGTCCCGCGCGTAACATTTATTGCGTCGTTCGGTTGTGAACTCTCCGGTTTCCGCTGTATGAATGTCGATGCGCAAAACTAAATTTCGTTTTTCGGTCCTGCTCGCAATTTCACTGGTTGTCAATTTCGCCATTGATACTCGTGCGAACGCCCAAAGCGGAGGCGACCTGCCCGACTACATGCAGGTGATAGTCGGCAAGGGCGAGCCCGCGACAAAGTCACAGGTCGCTGAACAAAATGTGCTCGCCCTCGACATCGCAATGTTCGGCCTCTACGACGAAGCGCAGGCGAAATTTCAGAAAAATTTCCTCGCCGAGCATCCTGTGATCATGGGCCTCTTCAGTAACCAGGGCGGAAAGCTCACTCTCTATCGGCCGGGCAAGCCGCCGGTGGAGGCTCCGCAAGTCCCGATTCGCTATCAGATTTACAAATCCGTCGGACACTCGGCCCTGGCGCTGTTCGAGCTCGTCGGTTCACACCTCGGCACAGTTTCCGACCAGTCGTGGATCGGTCCTGATGCGCGCTTTTCGCACTACCAGTCAGACCGCAATCGACAGCCTTGACGCACTGGATCTCGATACCGACGCGCGTGAGAACCAGCGCAAGGTTCTCTCGAGCAATAACAAGTTCATGGACGCGTGCCTCAAGAAGGGCAGCTATACGTTCGCGGACATCCAGCAATACGCAAACGAAGTGAAACCTTACCTGGCGCACAATGTCTGGCTGGGCGCGAGTACCCAGGTTGAGCATTGGATGAAGGTCCTCAAGGGCTGGAAGGAGATGCTAGGTTCTGATTGGGATAAGACTTACGGCGTCAGCAACACACTCTATGTCGCGCGTCAGAACAACGTCATCTTCAGCACGATGGCGCAGTTCTTCGGCAAGGACGCGATGAACACGCGCCTCTTCCTGTTCGAGACGTCGCAGTTCGTCACGACTCCGGATCAGATGTTGGACGTGCTCATTCGGACAGTCGCCGATCGTTCGGTCGGCCAGGTGTTTTTCGGTAACTATTATCTGATGGACTACGAGCTGATGGGCGGCGACGGCCGCAAGGCTATCGCAGAAGAAGATAAGAAGTACGGCATGCCGGTGTTCCTGCCGCCCGCCGTGCCATTCCATTCTAATGAGTGGCCTTTCAGGATCGACCCAAGCCAGGGCGAAGGCCCGGCAACGATCGAAGATATCAAGTAGGCGTTCGCCTAGAACAGAACCGTGACTTGCGCGGTCATCGCGACGGCTCCTTGCGTGCGACGACTCTCGCCGGGATTGGGGATGTAGCTGAGCACGGGTTCGAAGAAGGACGTACCTATAAGATGCATCTGGTAGTAGGTCTGGATGATGGCCTCGTTGCTGCGAAAGCCGTATCTCCTATTCAGCCATGACCACGCGAGTCCTGTGCCGATTGAATCCACCGGCCGGTGAGGAATCAGGCCGAATCCGGTGAATCCAGCGCCGAAATATTCGTTGGCGATCATCGTGCGTGAGTCGTTGATGCCGAACTGAAAAAATCCCGAGATGCCGCTGTTGTCGACGCCTTCGTGACGCCTCCATAGACGCTGCGATCCGAACGTGTAGAAGCCCTCGGATCCATTTTGGCTGGTTCCGGGAGCGTACAGTTCGCCGGTTTGAGCCCATCCGCCCGCGGCGATTATTCCGATCAATTGGTGCTGGCCGAGAGTCCAGGCGTAGCCGGCCTCGCCAATCGTGAAATAGTGTCCATTGAAGACCGGGCCCTCGCGCAGCCCGGTCTGTATGCCCCTGGCCAACGCGCCGTCATAGAGCGCGTAAGTGAGATAGAAATTCCTGGTCGGTGCGAAGTTCGCGGTGATTCCATAGGCCGTATTGTAGTATCCCGGGGACACGCCAATCAGCGTCGGGTTTTTGAAGATTGGCGTGTAGATGAGTCCCGAGACCGCCGGGACCTGGAGACTGGTGTCCGCGGTGGGAACCGCGCGCGTGACGTTGTTGAAGTCGGAGGTCGGTGTCGTCTTGCCGGCTCGAATTATGAGCTTGTCGTCGAACAGGGTCTGCCGCCACCAGAGTTCGTAAAGTTCGGTGCGAACGAAAGGCTTCGGCCCCGACAGTCCGTCGTATGCCGTGACGACCCCCGCCTTGCCGTTGCTATCCTCGCCGTTGAACTGCATCAGTTCCGCGTCCATCGAGGCGCCGGGAATGCTCGCCAGCTTTTGCAAGTCGATGTTCAGGTTCAGAAAGAGCGCGCTGTTGAAGCTCCACGTCCGCGGCTTCACTCCGCCGGTGAACAGATAGTCCGCGTTGCCAATCCACAAACCGCCGACGCGAACTCCCGGAATGTTGTCGATTCCGGCGAGATGACCCAGCAAACCTGTTCCGGGAATGAGGTTCGAGGCCCCGGGATTTGCGCTGATCGGCTGGACGTTGGCGCTGGAGAGAGCTTTCGCGATCGATGACGATGGCGTACTGGATGCAGCAGGGCTCGATGACGATACGGGCTGCGGAGATGAATCGGCGCCCGACGCGTCTCGTTGCAAAGACGACAGCAAGCCGATCGCGCACAGCATCACGGCCGTGGCGAGGACTTGCAGAGCGCGCTTCATCTGACGCTCACGAGGTTTTCTTCTCGGTGCTCTCGAAAATCCGCCGATAGATGCGATCGGGCGTCAGCGACGAATCGTGGAAGCGGATCCCGGTGGCGTTGGTCAGTGCGTTGGCCAGCGCAGGCGCGATCGGATAGATCGGCGCCTCGCTCATCGACTTGGCGCCGAGCGGACCGAACGCGTCATGCGTGTCGGCGAAATAAATCTCGGTGCGCTGGAGCACGTCGGCGTACGCTGGAATCCGGTAGTTGCGAAAGGTCGGATTGATCATGCGGCCGGTGTCGTCGAAGACCATCTTTTCCTGAAGCGTCCAGCCGACCCCTTGCGCGACTGCGCCTTCGACTTGCGCCCTGCACTGCATCGGATTGATGATCACGCCGCCGTCGCAGCCGTGAACGCTCTGCAGGATGACGATTTCGCCGGTAATGCGATTGACTGCGATGCGAAATGCCTGCACCTGGAAGGTGACGCTGCGCGGAGTGCCGTAGGCCTTGCGCACCGTCTCGAGCTGACGCCCAGCCTTGCGCGAGGCCGCGAAAAAATCCGCCAGCGGAACGCGCGTGTCGTTGTAGAAGATGGCGTCGTGCTCGATACGACAAGCGTCGCGGCCGACGGCGTAGTTTTTCGACGCGAAGGTCAGCATCCTGTCTCGCAGCGCTTCGGCCGCGAGCCGCACCGCGTTGCCCGCGACCACCGTGCCCGCGCTGGCGAACGCGCCCGTGTCGTAGCCGGTTTTATCGGTGTCGGATTGGACGATCCGCACGCGCGAGGCGGTGCTGTTGAGCACGCTCGACACGATTTGCTGATGCACCGTCGTCGTCCCGTTGCCGAACTCTGCCGTGCCGATCGCGAGGTGATAGTTGCCGTCCTCGCCAAGGCCGAGTCGCGCTTCCGATCGATGCTCAGTCGGCGGCACCGATCCATGCATCGAAATCGCCATGCCTTGGCCTTCGAGCCAGTCTGCGCCCGGCGGACGCTCGACGTCGTTGCCGCGCTTCATTGCGGCATCCACCAGGTCGATGCACTGGTCGAGGCCGTAGCTGCCGAACTCGGTGTCGGTCGCGTTGGTGCTCTCGGCGATCATCTGATCGTCCGGCTTGACGACGTTGATGCGGCGAAATTCGTACGGGTCCATCTTGAGGCTGCGCGCGACTTCGTCCATCGCGCACTCGACGGCGAAAATCGTCTGCGTCATTCCGTAGCCGCGAATCGCGCCGGCCGGCACCATGTTGGTGTAAACGGTATAGCCGTCGACTTTCTTGTTGGCGCATTGGTAGACCGCGACCGCCTCGCCGCACGCGGCGTACAAAGTTTCGCCGCCGTGATTGCCATAGGCGCCGGTGTTGGAAACGACGCGCACCTCCATCGCGGTCAGGGTGCCGTCGCGCCTCGCGCCGACTTTCATCTTGACGTTCATCGGATGGCGCGTGGTCGCGGCGATAAATTCTTCTTCGCGGGTGAATTCGAGCATGACCGGACGGCCGGTCTTCAAAGTGGCGAACGCGCAGATGTCTTCGGTCAGCACTTCCTGCTTGCCGCCGAAGCCGCCGCCCACGCGCTCGCAAAAGACGCGAACGCTCTCCGGCATCAGGTCGAAAATGTAACAAAGCTTCTGCTTGGTGATGTACGGCGTCTGGCTGCTGGTGCGGACGTTGAGGCGATCCGTTGTCGAGCCACGTGATCGAGCAATGCGTTTCGAGATGCGCGTGCTGGACGCGATGCGTGGTGTAGGTGGCCTCGTGAATTACGTCAGCCGCTTTGAATCCCGCCTCGACGTCGCCGACGTTGCCGTGAATCTCGAGCAGGATATTTTGCCCGGGCCGCCGGATGCGTGATTCCGCGCCCTTGTCGTGGATGACGGGCGCGCCCTTGCTCATCGCTTCTTCGGGATCGAAGACCGCGGGCAGCAACTCGTAATCGATTTCGATCTTGCGGCATCCCTCTTCCGCCGCACCTTCGGTTTCCGCGACGACTGCCGCGACTCGCTGCCCGACGAAACGCACGACGTTGTCGAGCAGGTAAGTGTCGTTGGGATCGACGTGATAGTCGTCGTGCGTGGCGGAGGTGTACAGAAGCCGCGGCACGTCCTCCCAGGTGTAAACGCCGCGCACGCCCGGAACGGCCAGGGCGGCATCCTTGCGAATCGCCTTGATGCGCGCGTGGGCGTGCGGCGACCTGCAGCAGCTTCAGATGCAGCATCCCCTCGATCGCGGTGTCGAGCGTGTAGCGGACCTTGCCGGTGACGATCGCTTCGGCAGCCGGCGCCAGCAAGCCCGCGCCGCAGGATTTGCCCGGCAGATCTTCCTCGATCGAAGTGACGCCGTGGATCGCGTCTTCGATCGAGTGATAACCGGTGCATCGACAGAGATTGCCCTTGAGCGTAGCGCGGAAGGTCCTTGATCTGTTCTTCGCTCAGAGCTCGCCGCCGTCATGATCATGCCGGCCGTGCAGAAACCGCACTGGAAGCCCGCGGCCTGCATGAACGCGTTCTGCATCGGATGCAGTTCGCCGTTCTGCGCGAGGCCTTCGATGGTCGTGACCTTGTGGCCGTCGGCGCGAAAGGCGGGAATCAGGCAGCTATGAACGGGGACGCCGTCGAGCCACACGGTGCATGCGCCGCAATCGCCGGCGTCGCAACCTTTCTTGACCCCGAACCATCCCATGTCGCGCAGAAAAGTTCGCAGGCACTGTCCTGGCCGCGGCTCTTCCGAGAAAGTTTTGCCGTTGACGAGGTAACTCACGGCTGCACCTTGATTCGACAAGTTCGCGCCGGATCTCTTCGGCGAAATAAAAAGTCATGTGCTTGCGATACTCCGGCGTGCCATGAACGTCGTCGAAGAATTTCGGAATTTCACGCTCGAGGCGGGCGCGCAGCTCGTCGGCGATCGGGAAGTTTCGGAAACTTGAGCCGATGCGGCCGCTCGGTCGAAGCGGAAACCGTCAGCATGAAGACTCCGTCCTGCGGATCCAGCGTGCCGGCCAGCAGCGCGGTCGATCGTCCCGAGATGAGTCAGCGATATTCGGCGAAAGCTCGCTCGCTTGCGCAGCGCGGAAGCCGGCAACTCGATGCTTCTGAGCAAATCGCCCGGCTGCAACACATTCTTATGGTTGCCGGTGACGAAATCCTCGACCGCCACGCGGCGCTCGGCGCCGTCGCGATTCAGAATCTTGCAAATGCCTTCGAGCGCGACCGTCAGCGAAATCATCGGACCCGCCGGCAACGACATGCAGACATTGCCGCCGACGGTGGCTGTGTTCCAGATTTTGAACGACGACAGGAACGCGCGGCAGCACTCGCCGATCAGCGGCGCAGCGGTCCAATCCGCCGGCGCGGTCAAGGCGACGAGCTTGGCAATCTCGCAAGTGGCGGCAATCTCGAGGCCTTGATCGCTGACGGTCAACGGCTCCCAGCCAAGCCCGTGCAGATCGATCAGCCGGCGCAGATTGCGGCTGCGGCTCGGAGAACAGCCACGTGCCCCCCGCCAGCCATGCGTCGCCGTCGCGCCAATCGATCGCTCCGTCCCCAGGTTTCGGACGCGCAATCTCCCCGATAGTGTTTAAGTCCACGCAATTCCCCTCTACGACCGCTGCGAGCGTGCTAACTTCTTGTCAAGTTTAAGTCCCAGCGTTCTAAGTACAGCGCCATGTCGTCGCAATCAACGTGGCGCGATTGAGGAAGCGAGAATGAAGCTCAGAAACAGTCGGAGAGGTCCAACGGTTGATGCGGCAGAGGATTCGCTCCAGAATCGAAACGATTATCACAGGGAATCGCAGTCGCCCGCAACTCAGATGAACAAGCAAGCATCGCTACTCGCGTCCTTCGTTTTTTGCGTGCTGATTGGAATCACTCATCTCGCTTCTGCAAGAGAGTTGGACTACGGATGCTCGACGCCGCCAATCGAGGTGACCTTCGCGGTCACAGACCAGCCACTATAACGGGGCAGTGAGTTGCGGAAATTTATTTTTGCAATCCGACATACCGACCGCTCCCGTGGTCCGATGGAAAGGAGCGCGACGCGACCAAGCTCTACACGCTGTTGATGTTGGACTTCGACGGAAACGCCAACGGATCCTGGCCGGACCCGGTTGCTCCGGGAGAGAACTCCACCGTGCGGCATTGGATTGTCGGAAACATTTCCGGCGATCAGCTCCGCGGCGGCGGCTACGTAGAATCCGGGAGCGATTCAGGAAAGATATCCGTGTTGCAGCCGTATCGGGCGCCCCACATTCCAGTGGTTTCAGATCGATACGGCATTTACCTGTTCGAACAGAACAAGAGAATCGACTTCGCAGCGGTGACCGGACCCATCACCAATTTCGACTACTCGACCTTCCTCGACACCTATCAGCTGGGAGACCCTAAAGCCTCCAACTTCTTTGTGGCGATATACACGTCTGAGTCACCGTTTTCCGGCAAGCCCTTCCACGGCAATGACGTTTCCGCTGTTTGGCATCAGGGCTATGGCAAAGGAAAACTCGCTCCGTCTAAGCCTTGACCTTGGACGTCTTTAGCGTGCGTCCCATGCCAGCCGCTCCGCTCGATACGGATCGTTTTCGACCCGGCACTGGTTGTCGAACATCATCGTAGGACGCTGCTCGGTTGAGTACGGCGGCCAGTTCGGAATGTCCTGATGATTCGGATTTCCCGTGCGCGCGAACGCGAGCCACGACCGGCTCATCTTGTCGGCCAGTGCGAATCGCGTCGGCGAATCTCCGGTCAGCCCCGAAGTTTGAACAGTGTCGAACACAAACGGTATCTCGAGCGCGTGCGGCGATTTGAGCTTGCCATCCAGCACCGGCGTCTCCCACGTGAACATATAGACGAACACCGGCGCGGCGTGCTGAGCGACTTTGCGATCAGCAGTGACGAGCGACGGCATTCGCATCGCATGATCGGTCGCGATCGCCAGCACCAGGTCGCGCAGCGAATCGTTGGGTCGGGCGCGCCGGTAAGGCTCAATGATGCGGTCGGCTTGATCGCCGACGAACATCTGCACGCGCTTGCGCATCGCGGCCTCGTCCAGCCCGTCGAGCCACGGCGCGAGCCCGAAGAACAAATTCATCTCATCCTTGTTGGTCCCGATAATCAGCGGCACGTTTGCGGAAATCGCCGGAGCAGCCGGCTCGAACGGACCGCCCGGAAGATGTTTCCCGTCGACCACGGGATTGAAACCGACGCGCCGGCGGTTGGCGAAGGACATCATGCTGACTTTTTTCAGGACCGCGGCTTGCGCCTCTGCGAGCTTCTGCGCGGGAACCTGGCGCAACTCGCTCACCTTGCCCGCATCGATTCCCAACTCTGCGAGCAGTTGGCGCGCGGTCTCGCTCGCGTCGTCGCGGCTGGCCATCTGCACCGCCGGCCCACTTTGAATGATCGCCTTGTGAAACAAACCATGCGCCGCCGGCATCGCCATCAGCACGCTGACCTTCGCGCCTCCGCCCGACTCTCCGAAGATCGTCACGTTGCCCGCGTCGCCGCCGAAAGCCGCGATGTTGTCGCGAACCCATTCGAGCGCCGCGACGATGTCGAGCATTCCCGCATTTCCCGACGCCGCAAATTCCTCGCCGCCGAATCTCGCCAAGGTGCAGATAGCCGAATGCTCCCAGCCGATGATTGATCGTCACGACTACGACGTCGCCTTTGCGGCACAGATTGGTTCCGTCGTACCACGGCGAATCGCCGGAGCCGGAGATGAACGCGCCGCCGTGGCACCAGAACATCACCGGGCGTTTGCGCCCGTCGTTTACCGCGGGCGTCCACACGTTGAGCACGAGGCAGTTCTCGCTCATCGGCGGCAGAGCGCGCCCGGCGAACAGCTTGAGCATCGCAGGAGGCATCGCGAATGCGTTCTCGTCCTGCATCGCGCGATTGCCGAAGTCGAATGCGTCGCGAACTCCCGTCCAGGGCTGGAGCTTTCGCGGCGGCGCGAATCGGCCTTCACCTTCGGGTGGTGCGGCGTAAGGGATCCCTTTGAAAACGTTGACGGCGTTCTCTGCGACGCCGCGAATCTTTCCGCAATTCGTTTCGACTACAACATCCTGCGCCATGACTGTTCCTCCGCGAGAACTACGACGGCCGCTTCATCTCGAACGATGGACCTGCCCACCCGTCCTCGAGGATCTGCGGCGGCGCATCCTGCGAGCCTCGCGCCAGATTGCCCGCGCCCATTCCCGACGTCACCGCGCCGTCAACCACCATCGCCTGTCCGCTCACGAACTCCGAATCGTCGCTGGCGAGGAATAGCGCCATCGCCGCGATGTCTTCGGGACGTCCCGCGCGCGGCCACGGCTGGAAGGCTGCAAACAGTTGCGTCGCAGCTTGTTCGCCGCCCGGAATGCGATTGTATGTCAGCGGAGTCGCGATCAGTCCGGGGCAGATGCAATTGACGCGAATCTTGTCCTTCGCCAGTTCGATCGAAGCCGATCGCGTCAGGCTGATCACTCCGGCTTTGGCGGCGCAGTATGCGTGCAGTCCGGCTGCCCCACGCAGTCCGGCGATCGACGCTGTCGAGATGATTGAACCGCCGCCCGTCTTACGCATCTCGGGCACGGCGTACTTGATGCCGAGAAACACCGCGCGCAGCAGGATCGAAAAACTGCGGTCCCAGTTTTCCGCGCTGGTCTTCTCGAGCGGCCCGACCGCGCCGCCCAGGCCTGCGTTGTTGTACATGACGTCGAGGCGGCCGAATTCTTTTACCGCGCGATCGACCGCGCTCTTGATATTTTCCTCGCTGGAGACGTCGGTGAGCTGGAAGACTGCGTTGCCGCCGTTCTCTTTGCAGTCCCGCACCGCAGCCTCGCCGCCTTCGCGATTAAGATCGGCGATCACGACCGCGGCGCCTTCGCCCGCGAATCGAATTGCGGTGGCGCGGCCGATTCCGCTCGCCGCACCGGTGATGACTGCAACTTTCTTTTCGAGTTTACCCATGAATTCTCTCCGTATTGTTTTGAAGATCGCCCGCTTGAAGCTGGACGTCATCTATCAATAGTCGGGCGAGCGCCAGGCTGCCAACTGCTGCGGCGTCAACCGTTGGAATCTCAGGCGCGTGCGGGATTAAGATCGGCGTCACTTCGGTTTCGAGGAGCTTCATATGGAAACGATACTCGGTGACGTTTTTACCTGGTCATGGTTTTCCGAGCCGCATGGCTACAACTTCAACAGCCTGCTGATTCCCGATTTGGACGGAAACTTCTGCATCGACCCGGTCGAGCCGAACGATCAAGTGATGAAGGAACTGGTCGAGACGGGTGTTGACCGTATTCTCCTCACCAACCGGAATCATGTGCGGGCGGCAAATAAGATTCGCGATCACACGGGCGCTCGTTGCTACATTCATCCCGCAGACGCCGCATACGCGAAAGGACAGGGCGCCGCGCTCGACGACGAACTTCTCGATGGAGAAACAATCGGGCCGTTCAAGGTGATCGGCGTCAGCGGAAAGAGTCCCGGCGAGGTCGCGCTCCTCTGGCCTGCGCGAAAAACCCTGATCGTGGGCGACGCGGTCATAGGAAATCCGCCCGGGCGCTTGAGCCTGCTACACGAACGTGTGATGGACGACCCCGTACGCCTCCGACGTAGCGTCCAGCAACTGCTGGCACTCGACTTCGATACAATCCTGGTCGGTGATGGCGTCCACATTATCGGGGACGCGAAGAATCGGCTGAAAGAATTGGTCGACAGCTTCGGCAAGGCCTAGGCCTGACCCCGTGGCGGTCTGAAATGCTCCGTGCTACCGTCTCGCCTCTTCTTAGTAACGTCGGCGGGAGGGATGCCCCGTGGAACCCCATATTAAGTACGCGAAGAATGGCGACGTTCACATCGCTTACCGGATTTTGGGCGACGGCCCGCGCGATATCGTCCTGGTCCCGGGAACGATCTCGCATGTCGAACTCCTCTGGGAAGTGCCGACCTACAAATACCTGCTACAGAGGCTTACTTCCTTTGCCCGCGTAATAGTTTTCGACAAGCGCGGGCAGGGTCTCTCCGATCGGGTGGCCGATCAGACCCTCGAAGAACGGACCGCCGACGTGGGCGCCGTGATGGACGCGGCCGGCTCCAGCAGCGCGATCGTCTACGGTTGGTCGGAAGGCGGCCTCTTGTCATTGACGTTCGCCGCCACCCACCCCGAGCGAACCTCGGCCCTCGTGTTGTACGGCACTTTTGTGTCGATGAGGGCTGAGCCGTGGGCGCTCTCCCAATCGCAATTCGACGGTTTCCTGACCATCCTGGAAAAGCATTGGGGCACCGGCGTGCTGCTCCGTCTCAATGCTCCTAGCCGGTTGAAAGACGAAGCCTTCAACCAATGGTTTGGGCGGATCGAGCGCGAATCATCCAGTCCCGCATCCATTCTCGCTCTGATGCGAGCCGACTATCAGATCGATGTCCGTCACCTGCTGCCCTCGATCCGGATACCCACCATGATCCTTCATCGCACAGGTGATGCGCTCATTCCGGTCGCGTCTGGGCGGTACCTGGCTGAGAATATCCACGGCGCCGTGTACCACGAGCTGTCAGGCATGGACCATCTGGTGCTCGATCACGAGACGCAGGATCGTATCGCAGATCTGATCGAGGAATTCGTCGCGCACCAGCCGATACCGTCCGGCGGGGATGTCGGAAATTGCGATCGCTCCGTTCAGCGGGATCGGCGTGCCGGGTCCACTACCAACAAGCCGGCTTCCACTCGTGCGCAGCCTGCCAACATGTTCCGGAACGAGGGCGAGTACTGGACGGTCTCATACGAAGGGCGCGTGTCCCGCTTCAAGGACTCCAAGGGCCTGCGTTACCTTGCGCATCTCCTGCGTCATCCCTACAGCGAGTTTCGCGCAACAGCACTCGCGAGAGTATCGCGACCAAGCGAGTCGTCTGATGAGACCAGCAACATACCTGAGTGTCCTTCGGAAGGCTTAGGCGATGCCGGCGAACTCCTCGATGTGCAGGCTAAGGCGTCCTATCGCCAGCGCATCAAAGATCTCACGGAAGAACTCAAAGAGGCCAAGCGCACCGGCGACGAAAAGCGCGGGCTCCGGCTGGATGAGGAGATCGAGGCGCTATCAACTGAGCTGTCGCGCGCTGTCGGACTCCGTGGCCGCGACCGCCGCGCCGCGTCCAGCGCAGAACGCGCCCGCGTCAACGTCACGCGCACGATCAGGATCGCGATCGGTCGCATCAAGGATCGTGATTCCGGCCTCGCGACCTATCTTGATAAGACCATTCGCACCGGCACCTTCTGCTCCTATCAACCCGATCCCGAGCGCCACATGTTCTGGAACCTCTGATTTTCGGATACTACCGGCGCCCGGCGCCCAACCACTCCGGACGCCGGCAATTCTATTAAATTAATCCGGTCCCCCTTCCCGCGCGGGAAGGGGTTAGGGTTAGGTTCCGTGCTACTTCACGTCCACTTCCATCCGCATCCACGGATGAATGCAGCACTGGAATAGATGCTTCCCTTTCGACAGGCCAACGATATCGAGATGGCTGCCTTGAACAACTCGCGTCCTGGCCACTGCGATATTCTTGAAGCCGCCGCTACACTCCGGAATTACGCTCGTCGCGCTGCCAGGGTTGAGCGGCGGTAGGAATCCGTTGCCGAATGCTTTCACCTCGGTAAAGGTGTGCGGCTCACCGCCCTGGTCGACCACAGAAACGACGGTCCCTTCCTTAATCGTCATTTGGTCGGGTTCGAAGTCCCAACCCGGATCGGGGCTTCCATTCTCTGCCCCCATGAGAAGATCACTTAGGCTGGTCGCATAACCAAAGGTGGCAAGCGCGACATTGTGACAAAAGCCACCGCCGCTTTCTCCTAGCACCATGTTGAACGAGGTCGGATCGCATTCGTCCAACGCTACTACCTGGGCCAAACCGCCATTGCCCTGCGCCGCCGCTGGCCCGGCGAACGCCAACGCTCCAATAAGAATCACTCCTGCCTTCAAATGCATTTTACTTCCTCCGCTATCACTCTGGTTAAAAATCGCCGCAGCCGATCTCTCTACCGCCACGCCACGGCGGACGGCGCCCTACGCCGCCCCCTCTAAAGACAAGGCGTAAAAAGTCTGCGAACAAAGTGTTCGCTAGGATCGTACTGTGCTATTGGCGGGATGCGCGGCGACCGACGCCTGCGCTCTGAGGGGTGGATGTCAAAATTTTCGCGAAGACTGATACTGGCCGCAGTGGCGGTTGCGGCGATTGTCGTTATCGGCTGGTGGATGATTCACATACCCGCGGTACAGGACGCAATCTTCCGCCGAGTGATCGCGCGCACTCTGACCGCGACTCGCAACGATCTGCTCGAACAGGATTCTCTGCGAGTTCTGTTGTGCGGCACCGGCAATCCACTGCCCGATCGCGATCGCGCGGCTGCGTGCACGGCGATCTTCGCCGGCGGCAACATCTACCTGGTGGATATCGGGCCCGGCGCGTGGAAGAACCTCGCACTGTGGCACATTCCCGCGCCAGCGCCTCGCCGCGATTATGCTCACCCACTTTCATTCCGATCACATCGGCGATCTCGGCGAAATCAACCTCGAGACGTGGGCGAATGGGCGCGACCATCCGCTGCGCGTCTACGGGCCACCGGGCGTCGATCAAGTGGTGAACGGA
Organism: uncultured delta proteobacterium; assembly: GCA_963733715.1. Lineage (GTDB taxonomy): Bacteria > Desulfobacterota > Binatia > Binatales > Binataceae > Binatus. The sequence goes on along the minus strand of CAVTEN010000022.1, from coordinate 205,104 downwards.
TTCGCCCAGGCCTACTCGCTGGATGAAGGCTATCGCGTCGCGCATCACGGCGCCGCGCTGCTGCCTCCCGCGGACTGGCAGATGCAGCCGCTCACCGTGAAAATCGACACTCCTCCCGGCGCGTCGCCATGCGCCGGCGGTTCCGCGACAGTGCTCGAAGAGAACGGGCTCAAGGTAACTGCATTCACCGTCGATCACGCGCCTGTGGCGCCCGCCTACGGCTATCGATTTGACTACAAGGGCCGCTCGGTCGTAGTCAGCGGCGATACCATCAAGTGCGCCAATCTGGTCGCAGGTCGCGAAAGGTGCAGACGTGCTGATTCACGAAGCGCAGGCCGCCCACCTGGTGAAGCTGATCCAGCAAGGAGCGGAACAGATTGGTAACGCGCGCGCGGCCAAAATCATGTCCGACATCCTCCGTTATCACACCACGCCGCTCGAAGCCGCCTCGGAGGCCAACCAAGCCGGCGTGCAACTGCTGGTGCTGAGCCACATCGGCCCCCCAACATCCAACCTGCTCTCGCGCATCGCCTTCATGCGCGGCGTCGCCAACATCCGCCCGCACGGCACAGTAATCGGCTACGACGGCTTGCTCCTAACATTGCCCACAAACTCAAAAGCAATCGAATCCTCGACAGTTCACTAGGATGAACTTTTCAGCCTTACAATTTTCCCGTCGCATGCTAATTGATCAGCAATGAGACCCAACCTAGTGGTACGTCACCAGACCACAATGGGTGGTATAAAATCGCAATTATGACACTCGAATATGATCTGTTTTGGTCGTTTCGCTCGCCGTATTCCTATCTCGTAACGCCGCGGCTGATTGAATTCGAGCGCGAGTATGACGTGAAGACCAACGTTCGGCCGGTTTATCCGATCGCGGTTCGGATTCCCGGGTTTTTCAAGCAGGTGAATCCGATGTGGCCGCCGTACTTGTTTCGCGATTGCTCGCGTATCGCGGAGATGCTCGGTATGCCGTTCGCCTGGCCCAGCCCCGATCCAATCGTGATGAACATGGGCACCGGCGAGGTCCCAGAGGATCAACCATACATACATCGATTGACCCGGCTGGGTGTCGCCGCCGCCGATGCGGGCAAAGGACTGACGTTCCTCGCAGCAGTAAGCGCCGCCATTTTTGGCGGCGTGACAGATTGGCATCTCGGCGATCATCTGGCCCGGGCAGCGGATCACGCAGGCCTGGACCTCGCGAAGCTCGATTCGGAAATCGCTCGCGACCCTGATCGCTATGAAGCCGTGATCGCCGAAAATGAGGCAGCGCAAAAGCGCGCCGGGCACTGGGGCGTCCCACTGATGGTCTTCAATGGCGAGCCGTTCTTCGGACAGGACCGCTTCGATCTGCTCCGATGGCGCATGCAGCGAAACGGACTCACGCGCCGATGAGGTCTTCCGAAGTTAAGCGAACAGGATCCTTCTCAGCGCGGGCAGCAGGCGCATTTCCTCACTGTCGATCAGGTCGTCGAGTTTGACCGCTAGTGCGCACAGAGCTTTGCCAGCCACGGAGACAACTTTGTCCGGGTCATCTTCGAATGAGACTCCGATGAGCTTGCCGATCAGAGCGCGAATCTCGCGATGGCTCTTTTTGATTCGTTTCATGACCTCGCCAGAAAGCCCGCCCGCATCCTGCGCCCACGGCAGCACGGTCTCGTCTTCGCTCAGCAGATGCTGGTTGAGTTGCGGCTTGAGAATTTCCCAGCATCGCTGCGCCTGCGTACGCATCGCGCGATCCGACGGCCTGAAGCCGAGAATGACGCCGGCGACCGCGGCGTCGAGCAGCGGCATCCCGAGGCTGTACTCCTCGCGGCTCAGTTCTTCCGTGAGGTTTCGAATTTTGCGCGTGTCCGCGACCTTCCCGGCCCGAGTTGCCGACGGCCTTTTGGCAGCACTCATACTCGTTTTCATAGCCCTCACCGCCCCGCCGCTTCAACCTCCGGTGTCGTGATGGAGCCAGGTGATTCGGCCCTCGGTGGCGATGTCGATTTCGACCTGCTTTCGCCACTGTGAGAAAGAACAAGCTTGGGTCGCGCATTCCCCAATCGACGTACGGCACCGAAAAGTGACACGCGGCAGTCAGGCTGTCTCCGACGAGCCGACCCTGAACTTCCGTAGTTATTTCGTGTCGCGCGCCGTGAATCGTCAGGACTCCCTCCAGCTTTGCCTGAAACTGACCGTCCTTCTCCAGTTTGCCGATCGCGTGCCGCGGCGCGAAAATAATCTCAGGATACTTCTGAGCCTCGAGAACATTCTCTCGCATATCATTGTCACGCGCGCCGATGCCGCTGTCGCCACTGCTCGCATCGACGACGATGGAGCCGCTGGCTTCTCCGGTGGCGAGATCGGCTCTGATTGTTCCGTGCGCGAGCTTGAATTTTCCATGCGTGGCATGGAGCGTGCCCGGCAAGCGAAACTCGACCAAGGTCTTCGCCGGATCGAGCTCAAGGGTTCCAGACAGCGACTCAGCCGCTACCGCCCGGTGGGCGAAGGCCAGGATGACAAGAACGACTGCGAACGCGCGCGATCTAGATGACATTTATGTCTTTTGCTTCTGCGGTAATGTTCATCGCTATCTCACGCGAGATGTTTTTCGTATCGTCAATGTGCAGGTATTGCGGGCTGCGAAGCCCACTTCACGAGCGCTTGCTTTTCATCATCGGTAAGGCGCGCCGAATGATCGAGCCCGGTGTAGTCTCCCGGCGGCATCGAACCGCTATTGACCGAGGCTTCTATGCTCTTCAACGCATCCGATTTTTTCTGCGCATCGTAAGTTTGCCAGTCGGAAAAATTGAGCACTCCGCGCGCCGAGTTGGCAGCAAGGTATGTAGGCGATACTGCCGCATACCACGGAGCACTGCCGCCGGTCGAATGGCATTGGTAACATGACTTCTGAAGGATCGTGTTCACTTGCGAGTCGTTGCTGACTGCGTTTGTAGAAGCGGGAGTGGTCTCACTCGTAGTCGTCGGTTGAGAGCTTGAACAGCCAGCAATCAGGACGCCTAGACCCATAAGCCATGCTATCGATAGGAAGGCCCTTGTCATCATCAATCTTTTCTAGTCGTCGAGACTCACGAAGCGGATAAGTCCTGCGCATAAGAAGATCATTCCTATGCCTAAGGTCGCCGCCAGAGGCTGCAAGGCCGCGGACGGCGGCTGGTTGCGAATCATCAGATCGTTGAACGCCTGCATCGTCCATGTCGTTGGTAGCCATCGAGCGAGTTCGCGCATCCATCCGGGCTCAAAGTCCAGCGGCCACCAGCATCCGCCGATTGCCGCCATCGAAATGCTGATGGTCACGCCCAATGACGGCACCGAGTCGTGCGCGGTTGCAATAGAGGCTACCACCAGTGCTAGCGCTGCAGCCGCGAAAGAGATCCCGACCGTCGGTATGATCAAGGCTAGAGGATTGCGCCCAAGCGAGATTCCGAACAGCGCCCATCCGACCGCGAATAGCAACACCATTTGCGCGATCCCGACGATGAACCGCGCGAATAATTTCCCCAGCAGCAGACCTGTAAGCGGCGCACCACTGACCTGGAGGCGCTTCAAGGTCCCCCAATCGCGCTCATCGAAGAGCGTCAGCGCGATTCCCAGCATCATGCCAATCAGGAGAAACGTGATGCCGAATCCGGGTACGTACTGATCGAAGGCGTTCACAGTCACCGCTTCGCCCTCGATCGCAGGTTTCTCGACGAATCCGATATCTCCCGGGAGCGTGATCGCCTGAGCCTCTCCGAAGGACTCGATTTGCGATTGGGCCGCCGTTTTCGCTTGTTCGGTGATCGTTCGGCATAACTCGTCGATACGAAGCTCGAGAGCGTTGACCTCGACTCGCCTGACGGGATCGACGAATAGTATCAGCCGAGGCTGGCCGCCCGCGGCGACCGCCGCACTGGTTCCCGCCGGAATTAACATCGCTATAGGAGTCCGATCGCGTCGGCTTACAACGCGTCGCGCTTCGTCGGGGTCGTCGAGCATCTCCAAAGCGACGCCGTGCTCCCTGCGCAAAGCCTCAATTATTCCCTGGGCTACTTTTCCGTGATCGAGGTCGACCAGGGGTAGCCGAAAAGAATTCGCCGAGCCACCGTACAGACTGCCGAGCGAGTATCCCGCTACGGTGATAATTACGACCGGCGCGAACAACAGCATGAACAGCACGATCGGATCCTTGACCAGGAGCCGCGCTTCGTTTTGAGTGGTTAGCCAGATTGCTCGAAGCATAGCGATACGCTCAGAGGACCTGGTCGCGCAGCGTGTGGCCCGTCAGCGCGATGAATGCGTCCGACAGATTCGGGCTGTGCAGGTTGAAATCGACGACGTTCACATCCAGGGTCCGAAGTCCGTGCAGCACCTCCGCGACCTGCGCGAAACTGTTCATCTCGAGGATCGCCTTGCCCTCGCTGACGGTGGTTCCTATTTCACGCACCCCGGCAAGGCTGCCGAAGCGGCCATCCGGCAACTGCCCGCGATAGGTCAGCTCGATGCGAGGCCGGCTGCCTCCGAGCGAGATCACCTTTTCGAGGTCGCCCTCGGCGATCAGTTTGCCGCGATCGATTAGCAGCACGCGATCGCAAATGCGCTCTGCCTCTTCCATGTAGTGGGTGCTGTAAATCACGCCCGCGCCCGCATCGGCATAGTGCCGAATCCGCGCCAGTAACTGTTCGCGCGACTGAAGATCGACGCCGACCGTAGGTTCGTCCAGCAGCAACACGGAGGGACGATGAACAATTCCACAGGCCAGGTTGAGCAGGCGCTTCATCCCACCGGAGAACGCATGCATAGGATCGCTGGCGCGATCGCCGAGACCGACCTCCTCGAGCGCCCGCCGGCAATACTCCTTCGCATCGTCGCGCGCGAGCCCTTGCATGCGTGCGAAATGCCATACGTTCTGCGCCGCGCTAAGCGTGGGATACAGCGCGAGCGATTGCGGCACCAGCCCAAGCATCCGTCCCAGTCCAGTCGGGTCGCTCTTTCGCGGCTTACCATTGATAAGAACATGACCGCTATCGGGTTTAAGTAGAGTAGCCAGAATCGACAGCGTCGTGGTCTTGCCCGCGCCGTTGGGTCCGAGCAAGGCGACAATTTCACCTGGCCTTACTGCGAGGCTGACATTGTCAAGCGCAAGCCGCGCGCCGTAACTCTTCGAAATCTCGATCGCCTCGAGAAGTGGTGCCTTTGCCGGACTCATTGAAACATTACACCGCCGATACCATCATCCGCTCGGGGTTGACGACGAAGGTCTAATGCTGGGCGAGTGCGGCCGGAGCGATGACGACAGCGAGGGCTAAAACTGCGAAGACTTTCATTGCATCTCCCATGGAGAGTTTTGACTACGAGAGTTGTTTTGGCGTCGCTCGATTTCAGTTGGCGAACGCCTGTGGAGCAACAGCGGCGGGCTGGCTGACACGCGTGAGCATGGCCGTTACGCGCATCGCGCCGGGCCAGACCCTGAGGCAGAACGGCAGCACAGCGCGCGCGAGTGCGTTGTTCAAGCCGTGGTCGGCGGCCTCGGCAAGACGCATCTGGAGCAGCATTGCGGAGCGCAGTTTTGGCTGAAAGACCTGCGCCGGCTCCGCTGCAAGATACGCAGCGGCGGCACGGCGGGCAGTATTCAGCGCGATGGATATGCCGTCACCGGTGAACGAGGGGATGACGGCTGCCTGATCGCCAATGCAGTAGAGCCCATCCTCCGTTGTGCGACGGATGAAACCGTAAGGGATATGAGTGACGACGATCGGTTTGTCGAGCAGCGGCTCCGCACCGTCAAGCCGCATTGCGAGGTGGGGACAATCCTGCTGCATCTTCGCAAGGAGGCCCTCCCAGCGAAGACCCGCACGTGCAAAATACCACCGTTTCACCACCAAGCAGAAATTCGCAATGCCGTCTTCCACCGGTTGGATACCACCGTAGCCTCCGGAATAGAGCGTCAACTCGGAGGCGTCCCCCAGGTCAGCGGTCTGGGCGGCAGACAACCGATAATACATCTTGAAGGCGACCCATTGGTGAGGGTCCTTCGGGCGACCGTGGCCGCGCAGATCGTGCTTGCCCGTGGCGAGAAAGGCGGTTGGAGCTTCGTATGTGGTGCCGTCGTCGAGCGTAGCCTGCCAGAGGTTGGCGGTCGCGCGGCTGAGCGACTGCACACTGCGACCGCGCTCGACGCGGACTCCGGCGGTGACAGCCTCGGCAATGAGCGCTGTATCGAGCGCCTTGCGCGTGAGCGAGGCTGCGCGAAAAGGTAGCGGAGCCTCCGCGGCGCGTCTGGCTGCGGCAAGGCGAACGTAATCGATGGGCACCGCGCCAAGAGAGGCCACGTCGATGCCAAGAGCATGCAGGTCTTCAAGGGCCTCACCGCTTAGGAATTCTCCGCAGACCTTATGGCGCGGCGTGGGCTCGCGTTCGATCAACGTGACGCTTCGTCCCTTTCGGGCGAGCGCGATGGAAGCGGCACAGCCTGCCACTCCACCACCGAGGACGAGAACTTCATCTTGCAAGGCATTGCTCCTGATTCACGGATGTTCCATCAATGTGTAGCTGGATTCCATATTTCTATGTGTGGTGAGGATCGCTGGACAGCTGGGTGGTCACGGGCCTGTAGTCAGCTCGGATCTGGAGGGAGCTCAGCTTCGGGAGATGGACGATGCGCTACCGTCAGACTGCGGCGCGTGGTGAGTTCGTTCCAGTTGAGCCCGAGGTCGACCAGAACGATGGAGGCCAGGGTGAAGGCGATGACGCCAACCGCCGACAGTACGTCGCCAAGATGGCTCCAGTAGGCGGGCACAAGGTTGAGTACACGGGTGGAGACAAAGGTAAACGTGACCGCATAGGAGCGGGCCATCCACTGGCGGTGCACGGCGATCTGTCTGTTACGCGCGGCGATCACGGCAGCGGTAGTGCAGACGATCCATGCAGCGCCTTGCATGGCGGTCCCAGGCAGCCCGGGACGTCCGGTGGCAAGGGCGATCCCGGTAAAGGCGCCGATGATGACGGAGCTGAAGTACATGCGGCCTAGGACGCGATGGAGCTTCAGGTGACGCTGCCGAAAGCGCGACGAGAACTGCAGAGGGCCGGCCAGCAGAGCGAAGGTTCCGCAGAGCGTGTGCGGGATGAGGAGTCCGCGGTCGGCTATGACCTGCAGGCGGTAGGCATGGTACATGGGGTAATCGGTGAAGAGAAGGACCTCTGACGTGATGAAGACAAAGAGCGTCGTGACACCAAGAGAGATCCAGAGAACGGCTTTGAATCTGGAACGGCTGGCACTGGGTGTAGGCAGGGTGAAAGATGCCATTATTCGCCTCTCAGATGGTTAGACGTGATGAGCTGCGCCCGCGAGGGCGGCCTGGGCGATATGCTTCACATCTCTTAGTCTAACGAGACGCTTCAGAATCACCGACCTCACTTCCACCGCCCCACGCACAACCGTCCCGGCCGCCAACGTTCTACCGTCACCACCTCCCGCGGAACATCAGCCGCAGCCAACAGGCGTACCCAATCCTCCTTCCGGAAGGCTCGCCGGAACGACACCGGCCCATCATGCCTCACAATCGGGTGCCACCGCACCAACCCAAACATCCGAAAACTCCACTCCGCCCGTTCCAAATCGTTGATAAACCAACCCAGCTGCACGGTCGCTTCCATCCGCCGCAGCAGCGCGACGATCTCTTCGTCCTCTAGATGATGTGCCAGCAGCGAACTAACGACGATATCCATCGGCTTCTCCGGCCGATACGCCATGGCATCGCCGGTCACCCATGTAATTCCGAGCTCCTTCGGCGTGGACTCCGCTGCCGCGCGCGCCGCATAAGGATTCAAGTCGATTCCCGTTAACTGCACAGCGATGCCCCGTCTCCGTGCCCAGCCTGCAATCTGCCGCAGTAGATCTCCACCGCCACTGCCCACGTCGACGATGTGCATCGGCTCACGCAAGCCGCGCGGTAGCCGCTCCAGCCACGTCAGCGTCGGCCGATAGCCTAGCAGCCAGCGATTCACTTTTTCCAGACTGCGCAGGCAGTCACGGAAATCCTCATAACTACAGTCACCATCCATAAGCTCCGGCAACTCACGCGGAGAAACCCGCCGACTGAGATCACCCGATCCAAGCCCTACAAAGCTAACCATGTTGTTCGATTTCCATCTAATTCTCTGAACAATTCTCCTTGGTGCCCGAGCGACTACTTCGTTGGACACGCTCCCCGGCGATATTCGTCCGTATCCTCCTCATTGGTGGGATTCGTAACGAATCGCTTTCTTAGCGCGTTCTTCATATCTGAGCTATTTGCAGCGTCGAAGCAGGGCACCGACGAGAAAGGTGCGACAATCCTAGCAAGCCGCCTGCCATCGGTTTACGCCGGTGTGAATAAGCAATCGCAAAGGTACTCGTCTTTGCACCTCAACGGCAAATGCCGGTTGTTCCAAAATTTGAACGTAGAGAAGAGCTTAAGTACAAACTTTTGAACGGAAGTGATCCCGCACGCGACTCCTCGTTCTACAGTTCGGCGATTAGGAACTGAGACTCACTATCATACGACGCTTCGCGATAAGTTGATGCCGACAGGGACCATCCTACCGCTCTCGATGGTGTTTGTCTCCTCGCTCTCTTGATACTCGGCGTCAGAGTTAACTCGCCACAAATCGAAAGAGCTGCCCATGATGTTTCGCGCCGCCATCAGACCCGTCATCATCGCGTGGTCCTGATTGTTATATTTGTGCATCCCATTCCGGCCGGCGATCTGCAGGTTTGGCGTCTCGCGTTCCAGGAAGTTGGCGATGTAGCTGACGTTGTCCCGATACTCATGATCGTACAACGGATACGCCTTGGGCTGGCGGACCACACACCCGTCAACCACCTTGGATTTATCGGCAAGTCCCAGGATGGCAAGTTCCGATTTGGCGCGCTCGATTAGTTGCGCGTCCGAGGCCGACCACATGCCATCATTCTCGGTGCAGAAATACTCCATGCCGAGCACGGTGTAACGCGGATCGGGGACCATTTCCGCGCTCCAATTCTTGAAGTTCTGTATTCGCCCGACTTTCACGCCCGGATCGTGTATGTAGATCCAGTTGTCCGGGAACATGTCGGCCTGATCGACCACTACGGCGACCGTTAGAAAGTCGCGATAGCGCAGCCCTCGCGCTCTATCCAGCACTTCGGCGGGAGCGGATGGATTCATCGACGAGATGAGCTGCGCCAACGACATGGTCGAAATAAAATGATCGGCGTCGTGAGTCCGGCATCCTTGGGCGGTTTGCGTCGTGACCGAAACGACCCGGCCATGCTCGCGATTGATTCCAACCACCTGCTGACCGCTGGAAACCACTCCACCTTTTTTTTCGATCATGCCGGCGACATTTTCCCACATCTCGCCCGGTCCGCAGGCTGGGTACCGAAAGTGATCGACCAGGGTCTTGATTACCGCGGCGTTGTGGTTGGCTCGTTGGAAAAGATTGCGCAATAGGGCGGGAAGAGAGAGCCCGCGAATCCGTTGAGCCGCCCAGTCAGCGCTGATCTCGGAGCATGGGATTCCCCAAACCTTCTCGGTGTAAGTCTTGAAAAAGACTTCGAAAAGACGGCGGCCGAACGCGCTCACTACCCAATCTTCGAAACTCTTTATTTTCTCCGCTGGCAGCCGCCGCCTGCGCAAATAGCTCAATAGGCAGCGTGTTGCTTCGATAGCGCCTAGGTGCCTAAGCGCGTCAAGAGGTTCGAGCGGATATTTGAATAGGCGGCCACGATAGTAGATGCGCGACAGCCGCGAGCACTTGCGCATCCGATCGCCCATGAACTCGGTCCACAATGTTTCGATCTCGGGATTCTTTGAGTAAAAACGGTGGCCGCCGATATCAAACCGGAAATCTTTGTATCGGACCGTCCTGGAGATTCCTCCAACGTAGTGCGGGTCTGCTTCCAGTACTTGAACCTTGTAGTTATTCTTCGCAAGTTCATAGCCAGCAGTAAGACCCGCCGGCCCAGCACCTATAATAGTCACACGCTCGTAACATAGGGTCATTCATTCTGCCTCGGAGTATCCCTTACTTTAAGGTCGTAGTTCCCGTGCAAGTGCGATGCCCACAATCGAGAAGCGCGCGTAGGTGCTTCCTTTGGAGCCAAATGAAAGTAAGGGCGCAGCTCAATTCTAACTAGCCCGAGACGTGTCCGAACTTTTGGACACACGTGTTCAAATTTCTCGACATACTACTTATTCCAATCGTGGAAGCGCCCGTCTTTGAAGTAGGGCTAGTACCGCGAGACCTATGATTGTACTAATGATCTCGTTCATTCGAAACGCGATTCCCACGCTCATCCCGTCCGAAGCCGAAAGCCCCAACGCGGTGAAGATCAGGACTTTGCTGGCTTCCTGGACGCCGACCGAGCCCGGCACGACAAAAATTATAAACCCGACCAGCCCCGAGAATGCCTCGATTGCGAGGCTGGTTTGCCAGTCATTCGGCAGGCTGAGCCATCCGAGCAGAAGCGATACCTGCAGTACTCCGAACAAGAATGCGAACAGATGTGCTGCGATCGATCGCGCGAGATCGCCTGGCCGCGACCGATAGAAGTCCGCGACGTGCTCATCGACGGCACCTGACGCGCTATCTATTTCGGCCATCCAGCTCTCAGGAAGGCCAATACGGCGTCCTAACCGTCCGGCCGCGCGCGCGAACCCGCGAAGTTGAAGCGTCAGGAATGCGATAACGCCGCTCAGCGTGAGCATGAATCCGGCGAGCAGCGCGGTCGAGAGTCCATGCGGTAGCTTGAGCCTATGCCACGTGGTCAGCATCCCGACTGCGATGAAAATCGCCTTGGCAAAGGTGAATGACACAAGCGCGGTGAGAACGCTCGCGGTCGCCGCAGTAGTAGGCAGATACGGCCGTAGCAGCATCACCTTCGCCGGCTCGCCGCCAATCGAGGCGGACGGCGTCATCTCGTTTAATGCAGTACCAGCCAGCCGCACCATGTATAGAGTGCCTAGCGTGCCACGACGAAGATTCGGCGCGAACGTGAACCACCATCCGATGGCGTTGAAGAGGTCGACGATCCGCTCGAGCGCAAAGATGAAGATTATTTTCGGTCCTATCAGTTCCAGGTTCGCCGCAAGACTCGCAGGTCCGGTTTCGTAGATGAGATAGGAGAACAGCGCCACCCCGAGGCCAAGAGCTAGCAGCTGCTTGTTGCGCATGATGGCTTGAGGCTTTTACGTCCTATCGTTATGGTTCGAGCTGCTCAGCGGATGCTGCGGATTCGCTGCCGACTAGACGTGAAATAGCAAATCGGTCAGGAAAACCTTGCAATCGAGGTCTGAGACGGCTCCACACCAAAACCAAATGAAATCCATACCCAGCCAGCATGCAGATGATAGGCATTGCCGGGTGACGGAACCGGCCCCAGTCGCCGGGTCCACCCGCAATCGCCATATAGTAGCTCGCAATAAACACCACAGCGAAAATCGCAGGGTCCAGTATCGTCCTCCAGCTGCCGAGTGTTATGCATGCACACGACAGGTACATCGAGCTGCAGAGGGAGCATCACGGCGATGCTCCAGAATAGAAGTGGACTGGCGAACAGCGCTTCCAAGTAGTTATGATGCCTTGGTCGACAGCAATAGTCAGAAGCTCGCCCTGTTTAGGATAGAGATTGAAAAATCTCAAGTATTCAGTCGAGAGAGGATCGAAGGTGGCTCGAACGACACCGTCGAAATAAATGCGAGCGTAGGTTGAAGGACTGTCCAGCAATATATGCTCGGCGGCCTGGCTCTCATATTTGACTCTGTGCGCTACCGTCCAGTTCTTCTGTTCCGGATGCTCCTGCAGGTAAACGCTATAGTCCTGATAACCCAGCCGGTCTCTCATCGCGTAGTAAGGCACGTGTTGTTTGACGGCCAGGACTGATCCGGCTGAGATGAAGTACAGGTTGTCGGTAGCGATATCTGAGAAACCAGAGTATCCCGTCTCGAGTTTGTTTCGAACCTGCCAGAGACCTGTAAGCGCGACAGAAACCATGACGAACGCACAGGCGTGAGCAAGGAAACGCAGCTTGTTCTGCCGATGAGTAACCAAAGCCCACGCTGCCAGCCCCGGAGCGATGATCATCGGCAGGAAATAGCCGATTGGTCGAATATAAACCGAGGCAGCCAGAGCCCCAGCCGAGACAAGCAGGTCGCCCGGCGATTGCCGTCTGAGGTATTTCACAAGGTAGTACACCCCGACCATGACTACCGCAGTGAACAGGGTTTCAGCGCCGAGCAGGCTCGCGAACAATATGGAAAGCGGGTCTATCGCATAAAGCCCGGCAGCAATGACAGCTATTTCCTCGCTCTCGAACAGTAAGCCAGCTGTCCGATATACCATGAAGACCGTGAAGCAACTGAGCACGACCTGGAGTGTGATCGTGGCAAATTCCAGCCGACCCAGCAGCAGGCCAACTGTTAGCAGCAAAGGATAACCGGGAGTTCGAATGAGTTCCGGTGAACCATCAGAAAAAAACCGGTGGTGAACAACTAACTCGTGTGCCGGCGCAACATAAGAAGCGGTGTCAGGGGTGTAGAAGATGGTAACGTCGTGCGTATAGCAATATCCAAGTATCGGCATTAGAGCGCGCAAAAGCAGCGCCAGCCCCAATACAATCCAGAGGCCAGGGTGGCCAATTTTTAAGGCGCTTCTATTCATCGGGCGGCGACTCCTATCGGCGCCATTGTTTCGGCCCTGTTTCGAGGCCGGTTTCTTTCCCGTGGATCGTCGCAATCAGGGGCCGGAAGACAGGAGAGATGACCCGGGAGTTCCAGTCACATGGTGCAAATCTTCCGGCAGAGGACAGGAGGCTCGCAGAGCAAACTACTTGCAGTCGACCGCGGCCGAACTAAATATCTTGCCGCTCCTCGTTCCAAATGGCCGAGGAAACTTCTAGCAAAGCGCTTGCCATCCCCTTACGCTATTTTTAAAGGGCAACCGCAAGTGCTCCTGCCGTCGGCGATGCCGTTTGTCCGAGAATTTGAACATCAGAAAAAGCAAACGTACAAACTTTTGAACTCGGCGATCCTGAAGTGATTAACTTCCTGCCTTTATTAACAAAATTTAATGCTGGATCGCGGCATCGAGTTTGCTGATAGGCTGTTTCGTTTTGATTGCTGATAATAAATCGAGCAAGAATCTCTGGGCGCTTAGCACCTTTGCGGACGCTATGGGTGATGGCGGCGCCCATTTCACCGCGGACGATCATCACTCTTTCGGCCGGCAGGAGTTCGTCTTCGCCTTTCTCAATCTTCTGCTGATCGGCGCGCTGCTGGCGCTGCAGGTGATCTCAAAACATGCCCTCGGTAAACCTGCCACCTCTGTCATCGTGGTCCTGGCCGCGGGCTTTCTAATCCAGGGCGCTCATCTCATCTGGCTTCGCAAGCGGAGCGCGACAAGTTCTCGCGGCAAACGGCAATTCCTCACGTTCTGGTCTCTCGGGTTCAACACTGCCCTGGCGCTCGTTCTCACATTGATGACCATCAAGGGAGACACCGCTTACTACGCCCTGATGTTGCTTCCCATATTGGAAGCGGCTTTCAGACTGGACCTTGCGCGGCACCGTCATCGTGATCGTGATGGCGGTTTTCATTTCGTTCATGGGCGCCTATGGCATGAAGTTCGGCGAGTACATCGAGGCGGGCGCCATCGCCGTAATTTACAGCGTGATGGGAGTGCTGGTCTGGCTGCTGGTGAACAATCTTCGCGAGAGAGAAGCGAGCTTTGTGCGCAATCTGCAGGAGCTCGAGCGCACTCGTGAGCAATTGCTCGCCGACGAGAAGCTGGCCGCGATCGGACAACTGTCCCGGGCAATCGCGCACGAGATTCGAAATCCGGTTGCGATGATCTCCAGCTCTCTGGCTACCGCCACCCGCCCGGGGCTGGACGAAGCGGAACGGGAAGAAATGTTCTCTATCGCGGCGAAGGAAGCTCAGCGTCTCGAGCGGCTGACCACCGACTTCCTGGTCTATGCACGGCCGCGCCCGGTGCAGGTCGCTCCGGTAAACGTCGCCGACACCCTTAACTACGTCGCCACCGTAGCCCGCGCACATGCGGCCAATGAAGGCGTAGCAATCGACGTCGTTGTCGACAGCAAGCTCGAAGGGGAATTCGATGCGAACCAGATGCATCAGGCGCTGTTGAACCTGGTGCTGAACGCGATCGACGCATGCCATCGCGGCGATCAGGTGAAACTCAACGCTCAGACCAATGGCAATGGATTGATCAGAATCGACGTGGTCGATCCGGCTGGGCCGATACCGCCTGAAACTGTGGCGAGCATTTTCGAACCGCTGTTCACTACCAAGCAGGGCGGCAGCGGACTCGGTCTCTCGATCGCGCGCAATATCGCACGCGCGCACGGCACCGATATCGTATTGAGAATCAACGAACCTCGGCGGGTGTGCTTTTCCATCGAGATACCCGCGCACGTCACGAACCAATCGCACGGGAAGGGGACAGATCATGGGGCAGATACTGATCGTAGATGACGAACCGCATTTGCGGCGGATACTGATCTCGAATCTGAAACAGGAACATCACGAGGTGATCGAGGCGGCCGGCGTCAACGACGCGCGCGGCGCGCTCGGCGAGCATACCTTCGACGCTGTTATCACCGATCAGAAGATGGCCGACGGTGAAGGATTGGACGTCCTGGCCGCGGCGCGTGAAGCCGATCCGAGCCTGTCCGTGGTTTTTCTGACCGCGTTCGCGACGATTGAGCTCGCGGTCGAGAGCATGCGTCGCGGCGCATTTGATTTCATCACCAAGCCGTTCATCCCTGAAGTCTTGCTCGCATCGGCGACGCGCGCGATGGAGCACACGCGGCTGGTGCGCGAGAACAGCAGGCTTCGCGACACTGTTGTGCGGCTTGAAGGCTCGTCGGAAATCACAGGGCGCAGCGTTGCGATTCGCCAGCTGCGCGAACAGATCGCCCGCGTCGCACCAACCAACGCCACCGTCCTAATCACCGGGGAAACCGGTTCAGGCAAAGAGCTGGTCGCGCGCGCGGTTCATCGCAACAGTCTGCGTGCCGATCAGCCGTGGGTCGCGATCAACTGCGCGGCGTTCACCGAGACCCTGCTCGAAAGCGAGCTGTTCGGACACGAGCGGGGCGCGTTTACCGGCGCCGACCGCGCGCGCGAGGGAGTTTTCGAAGCGGCACACGAAGGCACTCTTTTTCTCGACGAGGCTTCCGAGATGTCGCTTCCGGCGCAGGCCAAACTGCTGCGGGTGCTGACTGACGGGCTCATCACGCGGCTCGGATCGACCAAGCCGCGGCACACCGACGTGCGATTGCTGGTGGCGACCAATCGCGATTTGAAAAAGCGCGTGCATGAAGGCCGTTTTCGCGAGGACCTGTATTACCGGCTTGCAGTGGTTCCGCTGACGGTTCCCGCTCTGCGCGATCATCGCGAGGACATCCCGGAGCTGTGCGCTCTTTTCTTGGCGCAAGCTGCGCGCGATCTGAAGACGCCGCCGCGCCGAATCAGCGTCGAGGCGATACACACTTTGCTCAGCTACGACTTTCCTGGAAATATTCGCGAACTCCGCAACCTTATCGAGCGCGCGTGTATCCTCTCGGCCGGCGAGGAAATCACTCCAGAGAATTTTCCGGTGTCAGCGCCACGCAGTACGAACGGCGTCGCGTCCCGCAGTTCCGCCGAGCTCACGCCCGATCAACTCGCCGAGATGATTCCCGAGACGCACAATCTTCGCGACTTCCTTGCCTCGCTCGAAAAAGCGGTGATTCAGCGAGCGCTGAAAATAGCCGATGGCGCCCAGGCGGAAGTCGCGCGCCGTCTTGGAATGTCGCGGAGCGACCTTTCCTACAAGCTCGGCAAGCATCGCATCAAAGATTCCGCCAGTTGAAAATTGCGGAGACTGACCTCGGTCGGTAAGCGTTTGCCCTTGACTTCTAAGCGAGCGCTTAGTAAAAGCAAGCAGTACACTGAACTGCGGACGGTGACTGCTGACCGAATGACGATGGAGCGAGATACCAAAACCAGGATATTGGAAGCCGCCACCCAACTGTTGCGCGACAAGGGCATCTCCGGGACGACCACCCGGGAAATAGCTCGCGCGGCAGGGCTCTCCGACGCTGCCATCTATTCCCATTTCAAAAGTCGGGGAGAGCTCCTTAACGCTCTGATCCCGGCTTCTCTCGTCGATTACAAAGGCAGTGCCGACGCATTTCTCAAACGCGTTGGTCAGGGCACCATCAAGGGCAACCTCAAATTTTTTATGAAAATGGCGCGCGACTTCTTCCTGGAGGCCAGCCCGAAAATAGCGCTGATACTGGCGGAACCCGAACTGTTCAATGAGCTGGGTGGCCGGCCGGTAAAAGGCAGTAAGGCTGAAACGTTTTTGACCGACTACATTAGGGCAGAACAGCGGATGGGCAGAATCAATGAAGAGGCTGACGCCGCGGCGATTGGCACGATCGTCGTAGCGACCGCTTTCTACGAAGGGTTCACCGCAGGTTTGCTGGGGAAGGCCTTTACCGCGGCGCGACCCAACTCCGCTGACGACATTGTCGACGCACTGATGGCTGGATTGGCGCCCAGGAAGAAGTCGGGCAGCAGAAAAGGTAGCAGACAGAAAAACGTTCGATTCGCTTTCAGTCCCCATCTCAGGTGATGGGCTTATTGGAGAGAGACAGAATGATGACTCAGGCGTTCTCTTCTGGCTGATCTAACAAAATCGGCGCTCGAATAGTCTCAGCTCTCAGAACTCGCTGATGCCGTTGGCGATTCGGTTTCGATCGTCGAGGCGATTGTGTGTCCAAAAATTCTGGTGGCCTGCTTCGGTAGGAAGCTGGTCGGAGGTAGAAATGGTTCGGAAATTCGCAATGGGTACGTTACTGATTCTGATGGTGTCTCTCCTGAATGCTTGCGCCACAACGCAAAAGCAATCGACTGGAGCGGAAGCGGCCAAGAACGAAGGGCACTCCGATTCGTCCAATGCCGCCCCGTCTCTAGAGACTCCATCCGGAGGACAAATCGCCAACTCTGGAGAACCGTCGGATCCCTTCGAACACTTCAACGAATCGATGCTGACTTTTAATCGCAAGGCGGACGATTGGGTGTTGCACCCTGCCGCCACGGGATATTCCCACGTCGTGCCGCAACCCGCTCGTGCGAGCGTAGGGCGGTTCTTTGAGAATGTCGGCGTCATTCCGCGCTTTGCCAACGATGTGTTCCAAGGTCAATTCAAGCAGGCCGGCGTAGAAACGGCGCGTTTTGGCATAAACAGCACAGTCGGCGTAGCCGGACTCTTCGATCCCGCAGAAAAATGGTTTGGCCTGAAGCAGGAGCCAAATGATTTCGGGCTGACGCTGGCAAAGTACGGAGTCAAAGAGGGTCCATATTTGATGCTGCCGATTTTCGGGCCTTCAACCGTGCGTGACGCGTTCGGCAAAGTCGTCGATGGTGCGATGAATCCCGTCTCTTACACCGCTCCGACCAGCGCCCTCTATTACGAAGTCGCCGCCAGAGCGGTAGAAGCCGTCAATGCCCGATCGGAAAACCTGAACATGTTTGAAGACGTGGACCTGTACGCTATCGATCCCTACGGCGCGATCCAGGATGCTTATATCGAGCGTCGCCAGGCGCAGGAAGACAAAGTTAAGTCCGGCCAATGAGCAATCGCAATTATCCGGAGTCGAATTCGAAACCTTCCGCGCGCTCGCGACGTATAGTGTGCGCGTCGTGGGTTCGCGCGAACACTGAACGCAGCGCAGGATGCGTTCAGTGGTAAGCCGGTCCGGTTTGGTTGCGTAATGATAGGTTCCGAAGGCTTCATGTGTCACCCTGTTGGTAACGCGCTGATGCGTTGAGCCGTCAGACTTCTCCTTCGTGTCTCCGCATGATACTCGAAATTGAGGTTCCCGATTGTGTCGTCGATCCGCCGAATAAAAGAACAGAAGCATGACATTATTAGTCGGCATGCGCAGGCGGATGATGTTAAGGCATTAACTCAAGTTCTGACGACGCTGGCGCCATTTGCTCTTCTTTGGTGGGTCGCTCTGATGAGTGTCCACATTTCCTACTGGCTCACCGCCGCTGCTGTGTTAATGATCAGCTTGTTCACCTTACGTGCGTTTGTGCTGATGCATGAATGCGGTCATGGCAGCTTGTTTCGCACCCAGCGGCTAAATCGTGCATTCGGTTTTGTTCTGGGCGTCGTCTGCGGGATGCCGCAGTACGTATGGTCGCACCATCATAATTTTCATCACGCCAACAACGGCAATTGGGAAAAATACCGCGGGCTCTACACGACGCTGTCAGTCGATGAATACGAGGCGATGACCGACGCGCAGCAGCGCATGTATAGAGGGAAGTGCAGCATCGCGACCGCACCTGTTGCGGGCCTCATATATGTGATTTTCAATCCGCGCTTCACCTGGATCAAAGGCAGTATCGGCTTGGTGAGCCATGTTGTTAGAGGGAAGGTTGCGCGGCCAAACCTGTCGATCAAGGAACACGTCGCGAATTTTGAAACGCGCTATTGGAAATCGTATCGAGAGTACTGGCACATATCCTGGAACAATGTCTTTCTGCTCAGCCGCGTGGGGCTTGATGTGCTGGGCATTCGGTACGGTGCTGTTCTTTACGATTTATTTAATCAGCGCATCGCTGGCCGGCGCGCGTGGGAATTATTTTGTTCACCGTTCAGCATAATTTTGAACACTCCTATGCGAGCGATGGCGAACATTGGGACTATGAAACCGGTGCGATCGAGGGATCGAGTTTTCTGATTTTACCCCGCTGGCTGAACTGGTTTACCGCCAACATTGCCTATCACCATGTTCACCACTTATCCGCCAGAATTCCAAACTATCATTTGATAAGCTGCCACAACGAGAATCGGGATCTTTTTTCGGATGTGACCCGCGTGAAGCTATCTGAAATTCCCAAAGCATTGAAATATATTCTTTGGGACAGGCGCACGCAGCGAATCATTTCGGTAGCAGAGTACGAATCGCGTTTCTAGCTCTGCCGCTTAGCTCTCGCGCGCGATCAGGGCGACGAAATCGCCCTCGGTCAGGATGCCGACCAGGCGACCATTTTCGACAACTGGAAGACAGCCGATCTTGCGCTCAGTCAAAAGCCGCGCGGCATAGACCAGCGAGGCATCCGGTCTGACTGTGACGACCGCGGTCGCCATCACGTCTTTGACCGCGAGTGAATCGAGAATTTTCCGCTGAGCGGGCTTGCCATAGCCGAGCGCCTGCGCGAGCGCGTCGCGAAAGAGATCGCGCTGAGTCACGATACCGACCAGCTTCTGACCGTCATCATCAAGAACCGGCAGATGGCGAACCCTCCCCAGGCGCATGATGTCGTCGGCCAGCGCGAGCTTATCGTTTCGCTTGAGTGTAGTGGGATCGGCCGTCATCACGTCGCGAACTTTCAACTTTGTCATGCTGGCCCCTCCGAATGCATTTTACAGGTATCCCCACTCTCACGCACCGAGACCGCGATGGACGCACGCTCAAATCTGGTGTACAAATATGCACAGGAAGAATCACAGATGAAAAGGGAATACGATTTCAGCAAGGCCAGGCGTGGCCCGGTTGTGCCTCCGGTATCTGGAAAAACTCGAATAACTATTCGTCTCGACAACGATGTCATCGAGCATTTCCAGAACATTGTCGATCGCGCAGGAGGTGGAAATTACCAGTCCATGATCAATGCCGCACTGCGTGAGTATATCCAGGGAGCGCGTCTGGAAGCGGTCGTACGTCGTGCGGTTCGCAAGGAGGTCGAGGCTGTGCGGGACGCGTTAGCGAAAACGGGATGAACGACAGGATGTCGATCGCTTCCGGGACGTAGAAACTATTGAGGGCCACGCCAGGAGATTTGCAATGCCTTCGAATTCTCGCACAACGCGCACGAATCGCGATTATCGGTTCCGGCTTCTCGGGGCTCTGCCTCGGCATCCAACTCAAAAGGCTGGGGATCGATTCTTTTACGATCTTCGAAAAAGCCGATCGGCTGGGCGGCACCTGGCGTGAGAACACTTATCCCGGCGCGGCATGCGACGTGCCGTCGTTTTCATATTGCTTCTCGTTCGAGCAGAAGACCGATTGGACTCGGAAGTGGGCGCCGCAGTCGGAGATCCTCGAGTACATGGAAGATTGCGCCAGGAAGTACGACCTCTTCGAGCATATCCGGTTCGGCACGGAAATAGCCGGCGCGAATTGGGACGAAGCCGCGGCTGTATGGAGAATCCGCACGACCACCGGTGAGGAAATCCTGGCCGACGTGCTGGTCGCCGGCGTCGGCCAGTTGAACCGGCCGAACATGCCGAAATTGCGCGGCGCCGACAATTTCAAAGCCGTGTCATTCCATTCGGCGCGATGGCGTCACGACGTCGACTTGACCGGCAAGACCGTTGGCGTAGTCGGCAATGCGGCGAGCGCGATCCAGTTCATCCCGCAGATCGCGCCCAAGGCCGGCAAAGTCTATATCTTCCAGCGCAGCGCGAACTGGATGGTGCCGCGAAACGATCTCGCATACACCGACGATCAAAAGCGCCGATTCGCGAACAATCCGGTGCTGACGCGGCTCTACCGCTGGCTGATCTATTTCCAGCACGAGATGAACTGGCCGGTATTTCGTCGAGTATCGTTTCTGTCGCGCCGCATGGCGCAGGCGGCCGAGACCTACATGCGCACGACAGTTACCGATCCGAAGCTGCAGGAGGCTCTGGTTCCCGACTATCCGGTCGGCGGCAAACGCATCCTGATTTCCGACGACTACTACGCGGCGCTCAATCGCGAAAACGTCGAGGTCGTGACCGGCGGCATCGATCATCTCGATGAAAACGCCGTCGCCACGACGGATGGCCGCACGATCCCGGTGGACGTACTGATTTATGCAACCGGATTTGAATCTACAGCCTTCCTCGCGCCGATGGCGATCCGCGGTCGCGACGGACATCTGCTGCAGGACGAATGGGCGGGAGGCGCGAAGGCCTACCTCGGCATCAGCGTCGCGGGATTTCCGAATCTGTTTCTGATGTACGGCCCGAACACGAATCTCGGGCACAACTCGATCATCTTCATGATCGAATGCCAGGCGAATTACATCCTCGACTGTCTGAGAAAGCTGGACGAGAGCGGCGCTTCCGTCCATCGACCTGCGCCGCGACGTGATGGAAGCGTTCGACGCCAGTCAGCAAAAAGAGCTGCAGCAAAGAGTTTGGGCGTCCACCGGGAAGAGCTGGTACAAGAACGAAGCCGGGCGCATTACCAACAACTGGTCCGGCAGCACGATCCGGTACTGGTGGAAGACGATCCGCGCCGATCCGAAGCTGTACCAGCTCGAAATGCGGCGCACGTCTTCAACCTCCGAAAGCGCTGCGTCCGAAACCGTCGATTCGGCGCATCGCGCGGCTTAGGCGGGGATAGCGCAGATTTGCCCGAACGTCGGTAGGAATTACAGAGTAAAAATTACCGACCAGTCAGCAATCCATACAGGCTTTTGAGAGAAAATCTTATATAAGTCATAATATTTATGACCCACCGGCGGTTGTGCATGGTTGTTGCACTGCTTGGGCAGGATCAACAACTCCGCCGCGTTTCGTCTGGATAAATTATGGCAAATGAAATTCGAGTTCTGATCGCGGAAGATGACGTCAACACCCACGAGGAGTGGCGCGAGTCGCTTGCGGTGTGGGGATTTCGCGGCGAGATTGCCGAGGACGGGGTCCGGGCGCTGGAGCTTATCAGCAGCTTCGACCCGCATATCCTGCTTTCGGACCTGAGGATGCCGCGCAAAAGTGGCCTCGAGCTGCTGCACGATATCCGCGAGCTCGGGATCCATCTGCCGACCATCATGATTTCGGGGCAGGGCGAGATACCCGACGCCGTCGAAGCGCTCAAGCAGGGCGCGATCGACTACCTGCGCAAGCCCGTTGATCCGGCGCATCTGCAGCGCGTGCTCAAGAACATCGCCGACAATATAAATATTCGCGAAGAGAACTCGACCCTGCGCCGCCGCCTGGCCGAGGCCGGCGAGCTGGGCCCTCTGTTCGGACGCTCGCTGCCGATGCGCAAGGTGATCACCGCGATCGAGCGGCTGGCGCAATCGTCGGCGTCGGTGGTGATAACGGGCGAGAGCGGCACCGGCAAGGAGCTGGTCGCGCGCACGATTCACGAGCTGTCGCCGCGGCGCGACGCGGCTTACGTGCCGGTCAACTGCGCGGCGATTCCCGAGACTTTGATGGAGAGCGAGCTGTTCGGGCATGAGCGCGGATCGTTTACGGGCGCCGATCGCCGCAAGGAAGGATGCTTCGAGGTGGCCAACGGCGGCACCTTGCTGCTCGACGAGTTGACCGAGATGAAGGCCGAGCTGCAGCCCAAGCTGCTGCGCGTGATCGAGGAGCAGCGGCTGCGCCGGGTGGGCGGCACGGCCGAAATACCGCTGGACGTGCGAGTGCTGGCGTCGTCGAATCGCGACATCGAGCAGGCGGTGCGCGAGAACAAGCTGCGCTCGGACCTGTTCTATCGGTTAAACGTTTTCACGATCGTGCTGCCTCCCCTGCGCGAGCGTATCGACGATCTGCCGCAGCTCACGCAAATGTTCGTCAAACATTATGCGGAGCAGAACAAGAAGGATGTGGCCGGGGTTGATGAGGAATGCATGAAGGCGCTGCAGGCGCATCCGTGGCCGGGCAACGTGCGCCAGTTGCGCAACGTCATCGAGCGCGCTCTGATCGTGTGCGAGGGCCGCACTATCCGCAAGACCGACCTGCCCGACGATTTTCGCGCGGCTGGCGGCGGCGGAGACGGCGGCTTCATCAAGATCCCGCTCGGCACTTCGCTCGACGACGTCGAGAAAGAGATGATCACGCGCACCATCGAGTTCACCGCCGGCAACAAGACCCGCGCCGCGGAGATTCTTGGAGTCAGCGCCAAAACTCTGTACAACAAATTGGAACGCTTCGGCGCCGACCGCACGTAGACTCGAATCGAGTCGAACCCGGCTCGGTAGAGATTCGACGGCGGGATCGTCGCGCGAGAAGACTATGCATCTGCGAGCGAGACTAGCCCTGATTGCTCTCCTGCTG
The DNA here is from genome assembly GCA_963733715.1 of uncultured delta proteobacterium. GTDB lineage: Bacteria > Desulfobacterota > Binatia > Binatales > Binataceae > Binatus. Next base: position 182,013 of record CAVTEN010000022.1, on the reverse strand, counting down.
ATGCTCGTTCCCACCATCGCCCTCAGCATCATCTCGATCGACTCCCGAATCGCCACGATGATCGACGACATGTCGCGATCGACCGACTTCATGATCGCGCAGATCTTCGAAGAGGTGCGCCTCGCGCTCTCGCAAAGTGACGGCGACGTCGCGACTGCGCTTCGCGGCAGCCTGCCCGTGCGCAAGCTGCTCGATTCGACGGTTGCCTTCGGCCCGGCAGTGGTGGCGGCGTCGATCGACGCTAATGACGGCACGGTGATCGTCGCCGCCAACGGCGAGGGCGAGGGAAAGCCTGCGCTCAGCCTGCCGAGTGTCAGGGAAATGCAGGAGCAGGCTTCGCAATGGCTGCTGTTCACCTCGCTGCCCAGTCTTCTGACGGCGAAGGTTTACGAGGCGCGCCGCCGCGTGGACATCAACGGTAAGCCGGCTGCGACAATTTCCGTCGGCGTGACGACCGCGCTGATCGCAGATCAGGCTCGGCATCTGCTGGTGGTGATCGTCGCCACCGCCGGACTCGTCATCGCGGCCGCGATGCTCGCGGTATTGCTGATCGCCAATCGGCTCCTCGAACAACTCGCCACCCTTCGCACCGGGTTCGAACAGCTCGCCGCCGGCAAAAGTCCTTCGGAGGTGAAGGTGTCGGGACCCGGTGAGCTGAGCACTCTTGCCGAGAAGTTCAACGAACTGTCGCGCCAGGTCCGCGCGGATCGATCGCGATTGGACAGCGACCAGTCTCATCTGTTCGACGTGGTTCGCTCGATCCAGGATGCGGTCGTGCTGCTCGACGCCAACGGCGTGGTGCTGTTCGCCAACAAGGAAGCGCAGGAGCGGCTCGCGCCGAAGAACGGCCCGCTCGAAGGCACGTCGCTCGTCTCTGCGCTCGACCCCGCGCATCCTCTGCTGGCGCTGGTGCAATCTACCGTGGCAGGCACCGAGGCGCACGACGTTCCGCTGACGCTTCCTGCCGGCGGAACCTACCTGGTTTCATTCTTTCGCCTCGGGCGCGAGCGGGTCCCGGCCGGTCTGCTGATCGTGCTGAGAGATTTGAAGCCGGTGATCGAATTGGAAACCGCGCTCGATTCGTCGAATCGGCTGGCTCGCCTGGGAACGCTGATTTCCGGCCTGGCTCATCAGCTGCGCAGCCCTCTGAACGGAATGAACATGAGGCTCGAGCTGCTGCGCCACGAAGCCGGCGAGGCCGGTGGAAAGCACATCGACAAATTGCGCCATGAGGTGACCCGGCTCGACGAAGCGGTCGAGTCGCTGCTGCGGTTCATGCGGCCCGAGCAATTGAAGCTGAGCGATTTCGACATGAACGAGTTGTTGAAAGAGCTCGGCGCGCGTGTGAATTCTGAAAAAATCAAAGTCGAGTATCAACTCGATCCGGCGCTGCCGTCGGTTCAAGCCGATCGCGGATTGATTTACGAAGCGCTCTCCAATTTGATAACCAACGCCGAGCAAGCGATGCCGGACGGTGGAGAGATGACGCTTTCCAGCAGGTTGCAGGGCCAGACGGTCGAACTGACTATCGCCGACCGCGGTCCGGGAATCGCCAAGGAGCAACTGGATCGGATTTTCGACCTGTACTACACCACCAAAACCGGCGGGAGCGGCTTGGGTCTGCCGTTCGCGATGCGCGCGATAGAACTAAACGGCGGAAAGATAGCAATAGATTCAGAAGTTGGCGAAGGTACTGTATGTAAGATAACTATTCCTCTTGCATCCAATGCGCCTGCCAAATCAGCGGTCTCCAGCGCGGCTTAAGCGAATCGAACGGCACTCAATCCGGCAGCTTTTCTACGCCCTCTCGCTGTCACTGATTTTTCTCGCCGGATGCGCTGCTGGAACGTCGGGCTCGAGTTGGTTCTCGAATGTCTTTGGCGGCGCATCTCCGACGCCGAGTCCGACTATCGAGCCAACGCCATCTGAGACACCCACTCCGGTCGCATCTCCAGTGGCCGAGGAAGCGCCCGGACGCGCCAGCAAGAAAAACGCAAAGCAGGCGCGTGCCGCGTCGGAGAATGCTGCCATCGCCTCGCGAGAGGCTGCGAACGCATCTGCCGCGGCAGCGTCAGCCTCGAAGCAGGCGGCGAGTGTGGCCAATCGGATCGAGGGATCGGGCCCATCAAACGCCGACGTCAGCCTGGAGAGCAATCCGGGGACGACGGCGCCTGGGGCGCCCGGGGGAGCTGTCGGAAATCGCGCAACGCCGGCATCAAATTCGTCACTGGCGATGTCAGACCCGATCGGCGCACCGGGCGCACGAACAACTCCGAGCGTCAGCACGCCCGCGCTGGAATCACCAGGGCCGTCAGGAGATTCTTCGAAAGCGGCAAAACTGATTCAGGACGTCGACAAGATGGCGCGACGGATCGATCGCAAGAATCTGTCGGGTGACGATTCTCAGCGCGACATCCTCGCGCAGAAATTATTGCAGGAAGCTAACAAGGCGCTCGCCGATCGCGACAGCGTCGCGGCGATCAGTCTCGCGACCAAGGCCTCGACCTTGTTCGAGCCGCTGCCGAAACTAGCGGATTCAGTTACGCCCCCCGCGCCATAGCTGCACAGCGCGCGATCTTTTGTTCCCTGCATAACATTTGCGCTCGCGCATTATGCACGATCCATCGTAATTTTTTCCACGCTCCCGGAATCGTGAAGAAATTACTCCGGCTTAATCGCTACAAAAGCCATGTAGTGTGGCAATTGTGTTCATGGCCCTATACTTGCTCTCTTTGAATGTAGTCACGACATTGGTTGTAACGCCGAGATAAAGCATCTCTGGTTGCAGCGATATGAATTGCAATCATAAATACGCACTAGAGTTAACTACATAGGCTGCAGCGTGGGATGAGTCGTGAATCTGAATGGTATGCGCGTTCGACCGTGAGCGAACAGCGTATAGTTATCGACCGCAAGCAGCGACTAGTTGGAGCTATCAGCTATGGAGAATCGTCGCCGATTCCAGCGCCACCGAATCGAAAGACGACTCTTTTTCACGCACGCAACTTTTGAAAGATGCGGTCGAGTCCCATGTTTGATCGCTCCGTGAAGTCGGTATGGAGTTCCGACATGACGAAATCGCGGAGACCCCATCCAATTGTTCAGGTGGTTCAAAACGCCGCCAGCGAGCTCAATGACGTTCTGAATGCGATCAGTTTGCGCATCTCACTTCTGCAGCACCAGGTCGAGGCATCTGCGTTCGAGGCCGAGATAGCGCGCCTGGCCGGTTTGATAGAGAAGGCATCTCAGCGCATTCATCGTTTGGATGACTACGCGCGCGCGGAGGAGTTGGTCGCCTCGATGCGGCTGGCGCGCAATAGAAAGCGATCCAGAATTGATCGAAGTCCCTCGGTTCCCTCCGAATCATTCCAACGTACGGCGCTTCTGATCACCGACTCATCTGGAGAAGATAGCGCGATCAAAGAATGCCTCGAGCGTAGCGGATGCACTGTGGTGATAGCGGGTTCCTCCGACGAAGGATTGAGCCTCCTGCAGTCCAACCAGAGCTTCGATCACATCGTGTGCGACTCGACGCTGCTGGCTGAATCCGGCGGGAAGTTCACCACTGAGTTATCTCGTACCGCTCCCGAGACTCGTGTGTACGTACTGGAGCGTCCTGTCTCGTCTGAACGTACTTTCAATCGCGCTCATTGAATGTTCCGCTGAAAATATAGGCATCGCCGGAACGCGGAAAATTCTACACGCGCTGATTTACCGAATAAGCCGCGTCGCTAGGCCATCCGCCGGTGGTATGGCAATTGCTCCCTCATTAAGTGCTTATCCGCACTGGCGAATTTACTTTCGGAGGAAGGCAAATGAAGCGCGAAAATCAATGGGCCCTGTTGACGATGGTAATAGCAGTCTTAGCAATCGTTGGCACTGGGTTCTGTCTGAATCCTTCATCCAACACGCAATATCAATCGAACAGCGCTGATAACTCTCGTCCAATCATGCGAAGCGTCGTGAAGGTGCACACCGATCATGGTGTGATAACTATGCCCGGCAACGCAGATTCATGGGCCGCCGCCGATCGCGCAGTGTTTGTCGCTGATAGCATCGCCGACGTGCAAATAGCCAATAGCGAAATTCCTTGGAAAATTTCGCTCCAATAGCTATCGGCACCCTTTCCGCAAACATCGCTAAGAATACTACTAAGTCATTTCCGTAGGTTTGAAGTCCGAGGAGGTTCTCCAAGTCATGAAGAATTCAACAAAAATCGCGATCTCACTTATGAGTCTCGCTGCCATACCTTTCATCAATGGATGCGGCTCTTCCACCGAGACTGTCAAAGAAACCAGCAGAATGACCTACGTTCCAGCGCCGGCGCCGGAGGTTGTCGTGCAGCCAGCGCCGCCGCCGGAGGTTGTCGTGCAACCCGCCCCGGTCGTGGTAACGCGGCCGCCGACCACGGTGACGACGACTGAGGAGAAGAGCAATTCGAATTCAACCGACATGGGTAACAACGCGACCCGCGAAAGCTCGAGCGCCTATCACAGTGAGTCTTCGACTGTGACTCCTATGACCGAAGCCGCGCCTTCGCAGGAACAAACCACGACGACGTACCAGAAGAAGACTTACCAGGAAACCAACTAACTACTGGCATGGGCACGGAGAGGCGCGATCGCTTTTCCGTGCCCATAAGTGTGCTGTCATGAAATTCGCAAGAGGCAAATTTGTCAGCGTGATGTTACTGTGCGGTCTTGCCGTGCCCGTTTCGAGCTCGCATGCACAGCTAACAACAAGAGTAGTCGCCGATTCGCCCGGCCCCGGATCTGCTGCTCCGGCCACTACTACCAATCAGTCGATTACACTGGAACATGACGACGTCCAGACGTCAGCGGAGCACCATTACAATTCTCCCGCCGAACGCGCGAAAGATGACCTGCTGATAACCGAGGTGAAGAGCTCGCTCGCCGAGCGCGGTATCTCCGATCAATACCCGGTGGAAGTCGATGCCGATCACGGGATGATCCAGTTGAGCGGAGTGGTTGCGTCACCCGATAAAGCTCGCGAGGCGGAGTCGATAGCGTTGAACACCACGGGCGTGGTCGGCGTGAAGAACAAACTCACCTGGCACTAAGCCTCATCGACGCAGCAAAGGGATCACTTCCTTTGCGAACTGTTCATGCTGAGCAGCGCGCTCAGCCGGCGCCGAGATGATATCTACGTTGACGTCGCGAATTCCCGCCTTGACGAACTCATCGATTCTCGCGGCGACGTCTGCCGGCTTGCCCATCGCGGCGTAGCGCTTGGCAGGTTCGCGGAAGTCCATCGCGTAGCGCTTACTCAGATACGTCGCCGCGACCTCGAGCGCAGCTTCATAGCTCGGCCCAAGTGTCACGAACAGATGCAGCGCGGTGCCGAAGTGCTCGAACTTGCGGCCGGCTTTTTCCGCCTCGCGAGCAATGAACTCGAGTCCCTCGCCGACCCGCTTCGGCGTGACTACATACGGCATCCATCCGTCGCCGAGCCGCGCCGCTCGTCTTAGCGCGCCTTCCGCGCGTCCGCCGACCCATATCGGAGGTCCGCCGGGTGTGCGCGGCTTCGGCAGCATCGTGACTTTTCCGAAGCTGAAATACTTGCCGTGATAATCGACCGGTTCTCCGGTCCACAGCCGTTTGATTATTTCGATCGCCTCGTTCGCGCGCCCGCCGCGTTGCTTGAGCGGGACTCCGCACGCCTCGTACTCGCGCGGAAATTCGCCACCGACCCCGACGCCGAAAATGAAATGTCCCGCGCCCATCAGGCGATCCACCGTCGCGACCATCTTCGCGACCGTCGTCGGATGACGCAGCGGCAACAGGAAAATGCTGGTACCGAAAATCAGTTTCGGCTTCAGCGCCGACAGGTAGGTTAGTTGCGTCAGTGGATCGTCGACCGGCCCGGTGAACGCGACGTGGTCTCCCGTCCAGATACTTTCGTAACCCCATTCCGACAGCGTGGTGACAGTCTTCAGCGCATGCTCGCGATCGGCGGCCGTCGCCATCGCACCAAATCTGACTTTTGAATTGAGCGGTAGTGCACTACTCATAACTCACACCGATCGAAGTACGCCGCCGTCGATGCGGATCAACGAACCCGTGACGTATGCCGCCAGCGGGCTCGCCAGAAACGCCGCCACCGCGCCGAATTCTTCGGGCGTACCGAGCCGTCCGACCGGGATCGTCTGCGCGTTTCGCTGGATTGCTTCCTCGACAGAAATTTTCTGGCGTTCCGCCGTCGCGCGGCTGAGTTGCACCGTGCGATCAGTCGCAATCGCACCCGGCAGAAGCGTGTTGACTGTGATTCCGTCGCGCGCGGTTTCCGTCGCCAGCGTCTTGGCCCATCCAACGATTGCGCTGCGCAGCGTGTTCGAAACTCCGATCGCGGCGATCGGTTCGACCACACTCATCGATGCGATGTTCAGGATTCGGCCCCACTTTCGCGCGCGCATGTCGCCAATCAGCAAGTCGGTGATTCGAAACAGCGGCAACACCATCGCGTGGAACTGATCCTCCCAGGTTTTCGCCGATACTCCCACCACACCGGACGGTGGCGGGCCGCCGGAATTGTTGAGCAGGATATCGATATGGCCCAGTTCTTTGCGCGCCGCATTGGCAGCAGCTTCGACCGTCGGCCAGTTCGTAAGGTCCGCCGCAAATCCCAATGCCTTGGCGCCGCGCGACGTTATTTCAGCGACCGCGCGATCGAGCGCCTCCTGACCGCGCGCAACTATCGCGACCGCGACGCCTTCAGCCGCGAGCGCGTCGGCCACGCCGCGTCCGAGTCCCTTGCTGCCGCCGAGAATCAGCGCCGTTTTTCCTTTGAGTTGAAGATCCATTTCATTTCACCGGGCTCTGTTGGTTAATCGGTTCCGCTTGGAGGGGTGAATCGTCTCACCTCGGCTCAGCATGCTCGCGTATTTTTCAATTCGAGCCGCGCGCGTCTCCGGCTTCTTCGCGTCATGAATGCGATAGAGGATCGCGTACCGGTTAACCCGGTCGAGTTTATCGAAGTGGCGCTTTGCGCGTGGGTTGCGATCGAGCACCGATTGCAAATCCTCCGGGACTTGCGCCTTGCTCTGCGGTGCGTAGGCGGAGTCCCATCGTCCATCGAGTTTGGCTTGTTCGATCTCCCTCATTCCAGCCGGGCGAATGCGACCGAGCTTGATCAGTACGAGCGCCCGCGCACGATTGAGCTGCGACCACTTTCCTTTCGGCCGACGAGGCGTGAAACGAATCAGCCAATAATTCTTGTCGAACTTGTCGACCTGTCCGTCAATCCATCCGTGACACAGCGCGCCGTCGATTGCTTCCTGCTTCGAGACGCTCGCGATTCCAGACGCCCCCTTCGCCAGCTTCAGCCATACGCCCTTCGACGTGCGCGGCTGTGCCGCGAGCCAGGCTTCCCACTTGGCGCTCGATGCGAACGCGCGCACAGGAAGTTCGCTCGTAATCTTCGGCGACGCCATTGGTCAGGCGTTCTTGTTCGCGCCCGGCAGGTAATCGTCGAGCGGCACGCCGAAACTGTTGAGCGCCCACGAGACCAGGTTGTACTGCCCGATCGTGAAAACCAGGTCCATCATTTGCTCGATACTGTAACGCCCGAAAAGCTGCTTCCAGGTCTCGTCCGAGACAACGGAATTCTCGTACAAATCATCCGCTGCCTGGAGCAGCGCAGCCTCGTGCTTGTCCCAGCCGGCCTTCGGACCCTTGCTGATGCGATCGATCTCGTCGTCGGTGAGCCCGGCGCTCTTGCCGATTCGCACGTGCTGCTCCCATTCGTAGGGCGCCTGGTTCAGCCAGCCGATGCGCAGAATCAAAATCTCGCGATCGCGCGCGGGCAGCGATTGACCGCCCAGAATGTAGCCGGCGAAGCGCGACCAGCTTCGCGCCAGCTTCGGATTGTTCATCAACACTCTGAAGATGTTGACGACCTCGCCGTTCACCTTGTTGCGCTCGCCCATCTCGCGGTCCTCGGCGCTCAGGGTGGAAAAATCGCGGAACGGGATTCGTTGTTTTCTCGCAGTCACGGGTACTCCTCCGTCATCGTGATTAGGCCGGTTTATTCGATCAGCTTTAATCCACAATCGGGATTTTCTCCAGCCGATCGATCCTTCATCGCCATACGCGATGCGCGATTTCAGCCACCAGTCGATGTTTCGCCACCTGCGAATATTCGATTCTCGGACTCTCCTGAAATCGTTGTAGCGAATCAGGCGCCCTTTGGCATAATGCGCACCAGAGATGGAATCGTTTGACGTTGTGATCGTCGGCGCCGGCGCGGCCGGGCTGATGTGCGCGATGACGGCCGGGAATCGCGGCCGGCGGGTGCTGCTGCTCGAGCATAACGATCAGGCGGGCGCCAAGATTCTCATCTCGGGCGGTGGGCGCTGCAATTTCACCAATCTCGAAATTGCGCCGGAGCGCTTCCTTTCCGCCAACCCGCATTTCTGCAAGTCCGCGCTCAGCCGCTACACGCAGCACGATTTCATCGCGCTGGTCGAGCGCCATCGCATTCGCTATCACGAGAAAACGCTCGGCCAGTTGTTCTGCGACGGATCGGCGCGCGAGATCCTCGCGATGCTGCTGGCGGAATGCGCAGCCGCACGCGTCGATTTGCGCACCGGGCACAACGTGACTGGAATAACGCGCGCCGATCGCTTTCGCATCGAGACCGACAAGGGCAGCTTCAACGCGCCAGCCCTGGTGCTCGCGACCGGCGGCCTTTCAATTCCAAAAATGGGTACGAGCGGCTTCGCATACGAGATCGCACGGCGCTTCGATCTTGAAGTCATTGAACCGCGGCCCGGCCTGGTGCCGCTGAAGGTCACAGGCGAAACGCTCGAACTCTGCAAAACGCTCACCGGCGTTTCGGTAGACGCGATCGCCTCATGCGGCCGCGACAGTTTTCGCGAGAATATTTTATTCACGCATCGCGGCCTCTCAGGTCCGGCGATTTTGCAGATTTCATCGTACTGGCGCGAGGGCGACACGCTGTCGCTCGACCTCGCACCTTCATTGGATATCGAGAAGTTCCTCGCGGATCGAAAGCGCACGCGGCCCAAGGCCGAACTCAAAACCGTGCTGGCTGAGGTGCTTCCGACGCGTCTCGCGCACGCGCTCGCCAGTGATGCTGCGTCCAATCTTCCGATTGCTAATGTCCCAGACCGCAGCCTTTCCGAACTGGCGCAACGATTAAAGCGATGGCAGCTTAAACCGGCCGGCTCCGAGGGATGGCCAAAAGCCGAAGTGACAGTCTGCGGAATCGACACCGCCGCGCTTTCTTCGAAAACTATGGAAGCACGCGCAGTGCCGGGTCTGTTCGCGATCGGCGAAGCGGTGGATGTCACCGGATGGCTCGGCGGTTACAATTTCCAGTGGGCGTGGTCGAGCGGATGGTGCGCGGGCAACGCCGTCTGAACTCCACGAACTCTGCGTTCAATTTCGCTGGCCTTCCGAATCTTCGAGCACGCCGTCGGCGATGAGCTTCGACACTTCGGCGTCGGGCATCGAGAGTATCGTGCGGCAGATTTCGCGCGTGTGCTCGCCGAGTGCAGGCGCGGGTGCGACGATCGGTTCTGGAATCGACGTCGCGTGAAACGCCGGCCCCTCGAACATCATCGCGCCCACGCCGGGCTGATCGACTTGCTGAGGATAGCCGCGGGCGAGCAGATGCGGGTCGGTCGGCATGTCGCTCGCGTACATCATGAAGCCGGCCGGCACGCCGGCGCGTTGCAGTATGTCGGTCACTTCGCGATCGGTGCGCGTGGAGGTCCACTCGGTCACGCGTCGATCGATTTCCGCGCGAGCTTCGATTCGCCCGCGCGCAGTTTCGTATTCGCTTGCGCGTGCCCACTCAGGATCGCCGATAGCCGCGCGGAACCTGCGCCAATCGTCATCGTCGCGAATCGTGATCGCGCACCAGCGCTCGTTTCCGGCGCAAGGGTAAACGCCCCACGGCGCGCCGCGAGCGCTCAGATTGCCCTGCGGTCCGATGGAACCGGGCTCGAGCGCCGCCTTGAGCATCAGATCTGCGAGCAGTCCGATGATCACTTCGACCTGCGCGACTTCGAGATGGCCGCCGCCTCGACGCTCGCGCGCGAGCAGCGTCGCGATCGCTCCCAGAGCCAGCATGCGGCCGGCGAGATGATCGGGATGAATCGCGCCTGAGCCCGGCGGCATCCCGCCTTCGGGAAAGTTCCACAGGTAAGTCATTCCGCCTGCAGTGCGGCTATTCGGGCCGAATCCGATCCAATCTTTCCAACGGACCGTTCGCGCCCATGAGCTGGCTCGAGACGAGCACGATACGCGGATTGATTTCGTGCATGTGCTCGTAGCCGAGTCCGAGTTTTTCCATCGTGCCCGTGGCACTGTTCTCGATGACCAGGTCGGCGACGGCGATTAGCCGTTTGATGATCTCGAGTCCGCGCCCGGTGCGGAGGTTGATACCGAAGCTGCGCTTGCATCGGCTCGACGAGGCGAAGGCCGGATTCATTTCCGTGCCGTATATCGCGCGGATGAAATCGGGATGCGCGCGCGTCTCGATCTTGATCACGTCGGCGCCGTATTCCGCCATCAGCCGGCCCGCTTCGACGCCGACGCCGCCGATTCCGAAGTCCAGCACGCGCAGACCGGCGAATGGATATCGCCGCTGCGGAGCGTCGGCGAGCGTCGTCGCTTTCGCGATGGGCGCAAACGTCTCGCGATCATTTTCTCCAACGGCAGGCGCGCGGCCGCTGAAGCCGAGCCGGCGTCCGTCGAGGATGAAGAAGCCGTCGGCGACTCGGCCCTTCACGCCGTCGGCCACTTCGGCCTCGCGAAAAGTCTTGCGAGCGGCGAAGTGATCCGCGGCTAATACTTCTTCAGGACTCAGCACCGGCGTCATCGCGAGGCCGCGCCGCTGCGCCTCGAGCGCAAGCTCGAGTTTGCTCTTGTCCTTGAAAAATTCCGCGTACAACGGATCGAGAATGTCCGTCTGGATCGACATGCGCCCGAGCAGATGATCAAAGTGCTCCGCTTGCAGGACGTGCGGCTCGCCAAGCCACGCGCGCATCGCCCGCCAGTGCCCCGGATGCACGATGATCAGGCGGACGTAGCCGTCGGCGCACGGATACATCGTGTAGACAGGCGCCGAGCCGGTTCGAATTTCGTAGTATGAGCCGCCGCGCGCTTTCGCCGCGCTGAAATTTGGCATCGCCCAGTCTGAAGTCTGCGCCGCCGCTTCCATCACCGACACATCAAGATGCTGGCCGCGTCCCGTCTTCGTGCGATCCCACAGCGCTGCGAGCGTCGCGAACGCCGCAGTAGTGCTCGCGATGTCGTAAGCGATAGCGCCCGGCGGCAACAGGGGAGGCTTGCCCGGCACACCAGATCGAAAAAGCAATCCCGACATCGCAACGAGTACCGCGTCGGTCGCGGCGTAGTCGCGATACGGCCCTGTCAGTCCAAATGCAGTGATGGACGTAATGACAAGCCCTGGATGACGCTCGAGTACTTCGCGACGATCGAGATCATCTGAACGATGCGACTCGATCCATACATCAGCCGCATCGAGCAGACCGTCGAGTCGCCGTCGGCCGTCAGCGGAATCCATATCGAGCGTGACGCTCTTCTTGCCGAGGTTGCGGACCGCGAAATACAAACTGATGTCGTCATGAAACGGGGGCATGCGGCGCGACGCTGCCCCGCCCGGCGGCTCGACGCGAATCACTTCAGCGCCGAGGTCCGCGAGCAGCCGCCCGCACATCTCGCCGTTCTCGTCCGCGTGATCGATCACGCGGATACCCACCAGCGGACGCTCAGAGTCAGACGCCACGTGTTGGCCTCATCTTTGGCTACTGCTCATGATGAGTGTGGTTCATGGTGGAATCCATAGCACGTCGGGCAGAAGGCGGGCAGGCTGAAAAAGTTCATCCCCTATAAGTGGCATGTCAGGGACGGACTCACGGCTGCTTCCTATTCTATAGGGGCATAGCTGGTCACGCTTTTGACTAATTCTCCAATGTGGCAGATTAGCGACTCGTCACCGTCCGTTACCGTTGCGAAAAGAATGCGATTTTTCTGGAGGTGGTGAATGTCTGATAGTCCAGGGTGGGAAGCTATCGAGGCAAAGCTGGCCTCCATTTATGGAGACCCGGCGGCGAAACATTGGGGCACAGTCATGCGCTATTCCGCGGGCGGCCCCGATCCTTTGGACGGAGTCAGTGCGTACAAGGTTGAAGGACCTTCGCAGCCGCACTGGCTCTATGTGAGTTTCGGCTTCAGCGAACTCTATGAGAAAAAGTCCAGCAACGCGGAGGAGAGCGGCTGGGGTTTCGAGTTGATCTTCCGACTCAAGCGCGAGAGCGACGAGGACGAACCCCCGCTATGGCCAGTGATGATGCTGCAGAATCTTGCGCGCTACGTTTTCAATAATAAGTCGCCTTTTGACGATGAGCACTACATCGCATGGGGCAGACCCATCACCAGCCATGAAGAGACCGAGCTCGAAGCGACGGTTTTTCGCAACGATCCGGTTCTGGGGCAAATCGATACTCCTAACGGGAAGCTCAAGTTCCTTTCAGCGATTGCTATCACCAAAGATGAGCACGATTTGGTGGCAGCCGACGGCGCCGGCAAGCTTTGGCCTATATTGCTGCAAGGGAACCCTCTCGGAGTGGTCGATATCAATCGCAGCTCCTTGTTGGGCGCCTGACGGGCGAGGTCTTTAGCCTTTACGGCATACGACCTCGATGTTATTGCCGTCCGGATCGAACACGAATGCGCCGTAGTAATCCGGATGGTATTGCGCGCGAATGCCAGGCTTTCCGTTGTCACGTCCGCCTGCCCCGATCGCGGCCTGATAGAACGCGTCGACGAGGCCGCGCTCCGACGCGGAAAATGCAATGTGCGACGGGCTGCCCGGCTGAGCTTTGCCGATCCAGAAGTCGGGCCTCTCTGTGCCCATCCCGACGGCCTCTCCGAGATCCATGATCACTTTGTAGCCGAGCGGCGCCAACGCGGTGACGAAAAACTGCTTGCTGCGGGCGACGTCAGAAACCGGAATGCCGAGATGATCAAGCATCGTAATGTCCTCCAGCGACAATAATTTCTGTCCCGAACTCAGCTCAGGCGGCTTTGCGCGCGCGCGGCGTGATGCGTACCGGCAGATGCTTCAGCCCGTTGATGAAGTTCGAGCGCAGGCGCTTGACCGGTCCCGTGCGCTCGACCATCGCGACGCGCTTCACCAGTTCCTCGAACAGGATGCTCATCTCCATCCGCGCCAGGCTCGCACCGAGGCAGAAGTGCGGGCCGCCGCCGCCGAACGCGACGTGCTGGTTGGGCGTGCGCCTGATGTCGAAGGTGAAAGGATTGGGGAAAATATCTTCGTCGCGATTCGCCGAGATATACCAGATGCTCACCTTGTCGCCCGCCTTGAACTTTTGTCCGCGCAGCTCGGTGTCGCGCGTGACGTTGCGGCGAAAGAACATCACCGGCGACGCCCAGCGCAGGATTTCCTCGGTAGCCGACGGCACCAGCGCGGGATTGTCCGCGAGCATCGCGAACTGATCGGGATTCTCGATCAACGCATGCATCCCGTGCGACATCGCATTGCGCGTCGTCTCGTTGCCGGCCACCGCGAGCAGCAGGAAGAACACGTTGAAGTCCATCTCCGAGAGCTTGTCGCCGTCGAGGTCCGCTTTGAGCAGCGCAGTGACGATATCGTCGCGCGGCTCCTCGCGCCGCTTCTTCGCGAGCTCGTTCGAATACATGTACATTTCGATCGCGGCCTGCTGGACCATATCCTGGCTGACCGCGTACTCGGGATCCTTGCTGCCGATCATGCGGTTGCTCCATTCGAAGAGCTTGTGACGATCTTCGAACGGGACACCCAGCATCTCCGCGATCACCTGGAGCGGAAGCTCGGCGGCGACGTCGGTTACGAAATCGCAATCGCGCCTTTCGATCGCGGGCTCGAGGATTTTCGTCACCATCTCGCGGATGTGCGTGCCAAGCGCGTTGATCATGCGCGGCGTGAACCCGCGATTTACCAGCGAGCGGTAGCGCGTGTGATCGGGCGCGTCCATCGTGAGCATCATGCGGCCCTGCGCGGAAATGTCGGCCGCAGCCTCGGTGTCCTCCAGCGCAACGACGCCTCCGCGAGACTGCTCCGATGAGTACGTCGCGCCGTCGCGGCCCACTTCGACGACGTCGTCGTAGCGCGTGATCACCCAGAATCCAGGACCGCCCGGCTCGCGATGCCTGAAGATGGGCGCGTTGTGGCGCAGCCAGGTGAACCACTCGTGCGGAACTTTGTCCTCGAAAATCAACGGGTCGAGCAGATTGATCTCGCCAGCTTCCACCGCGGACTCCCTCCTGAGATTACCTGACGCGCAAGAAGAATGCGTTCCACTCTACCAAGACGGCGGCGGCGCGCGTCAAGCAAAGGGCGCACGTCATACGTAGCGCCCATGCAACAGATCAACTGCATTTCGTCATTCCCATTGCGCCGGTAAGTAATCTAACATCAGACGTTGACTCGCACTTCGAATGGCTGCGAATTGTCCGGAGGTCTTGATGGATACAGCGGATGCGAAAATTGCCGGCGGAGGCGCAGCCACTGCCGCGCATACTTCCCACGAGCCATTGACCCTTAAGACCAAGCTCCTCTACGGCGCCCCGAGTTTCGCGGGCGCTGGCATGATCATTCCGATCTTTATTCATATGCCCAAGTTCTATGCCGACGTGGTGCTGGTACCGCTCGGATACCTGGCGATGGCGATCGCAATCGCGCGTTCGTTCGACGCGTTGAGCGATCCTCTGATGGGCTGGATCTCCGATCACACGCATACGCGCCTGGGCCGTCGCCGACCCTACATCCTGATCGGCGCTCCACTTTGCGGCGTGGCTTTTTTCTTCCTGCTGAATCCGCCGGCGTCGTTCACTGGTGGCCGCGCCGCGATTTGGTTCGGCGTGACCTTCATCCTCTATTTTATATTTCACACCACCTGTGTTCTGCCGCACTATGCGCTCGGCCCGGAACTGACGCAAAATTACAACGAGCGCTCGACGCTGTTCGCCTGGCGTGAGTCGTTCACGATCCTCGGCACGATCGTGGCCGCGGCCGCCCCCGGCGTTATGATCAAGGTGGGGCATCTCACCGATCGGCAGGTGTTCTTCCGGCTCGGGATTTTTTTTGGCATTCTGCTCGCCGTGCTCTACGGTCTGCTGGTGCTGACTATCAAAGAGCGCACCGATTTCGTCGCCCGCGAATCGAATCCGCTGGTGCCCGGCGTCCGCCGCGCGCTGCGCAACCGCCCGTTTGGAATTCTGCTCGGCACCTACGTCGTCGCGAGCATCGCCGGCGCAATTCCGGCCACGATGATGCCGTTCTTCAACGCCTACGTAATCCGCCCGGCCAATCCCACTTTCTGGCTCTCGATGCTGCTGCTCGGTTACTTCGCATTCGGATTTCTCTCGCTGCCGGTGTGGGTTTGGTATGCCCGACGGGTCGGAAAGCTCAACGCGTACCTCACCAGCTTTTTTCTGGGTATCACCGGCGGCAGTGCGATGTTCCTGCTTCGGCCTGGCGACATCTGGCCGCTGATGGTGTTGATCTGCTGGGCCGGCATCGGATTCGGCGCGGGCTTGTTCCTGACGCCCTCGATGCAGGCCGACGTGATCGATTACGACGAGCTCTACACCGGCAAGCGGCGCGAGGCGCAGTACACCGCGTTCTGGTCGATGCTCCCGAAGTTCGTTGCGATTCCGAGCGCGGCCGTTCCGATCGCGATTCTCGCGTCGCTCGGCTACAAAGCGAACCAGGTGCAGGCGCCGCAGGTGGTCTTCGCGATTCGTGCGATCTTCGCGCTGGGACCCGCGACTTGCTCCGCGCTTTCGTTCCTGATCGCGCGCCGGTTCCCGATCACCGAAACCATTCACAACCAAATCCTCGAAGGCATCGAGCTTCACCAGCGCGGCGAAGTTGCGGTCGACCCGATGACCGGAGCAATCGTGCCGCCGCCGACACCCGGCCACGATGAAGACGTCGGCTGGTTCCTCGACTACTTCTCGAGCGGCGAGCTCAAGCGTTATCTGGACAAGGGCGCATCGCAGCCGGTGCGCGATGTGCTCACCGTCGCGGCGATGTCGATCGCCGTCACGATCATTTCGGTCATCTACGTGTTGGGCCGCCTCAGCACACTCAGCACCGATCCCGGCGCGATGGTCTCGCTGATCGTCGTGGCGGGAGGACTCGCCTTCGCGGGCTTCGTCTTCCACCTGATGCGCCTCGGTCCCGCCCGCCGCCTCGCCGCAGGTGAAGTGCCGGCAGATGTCGTCCGCGCCCATTTGGGCCAGGTGGTAGAGGCGATCCGCGAAGGCACCCCCGAGCGCGCAGTCGGGTGATGACGCGTATCGACGGATCAAATGTGAAACCCGCGGTGGGTTTCACGCTTCCTTCGGCAGGGGTGACCCCTGCACCCGGTGAAGAGAGAAGATGCGGGACTTCGTCCCTGTTCGAAAGCTTGTAGGGGAAGGATTTCTTTGCGTCCGGTTCCCCTTCCCGCGCGGGAAGGGGTTAGGGGTTAGGTTCCTCGCTGCTCAGCGTCAGAACGTCAGCGGCAAAGACTGCAATCCGCGCAGGCTCATTGCGGGGCGCCATTTCGGATTCGGGTTGGCGAGCGCCAGGTTTGGCATCCGGCGGAGAATTGTTTCGAATGCGATGCGACCCTCGACCTTGGCGAGCACTTCGCCGATGCATCGATGGGGTCCCGCGGCGAAAGACAGGTGATGGTTCTCGGTGCGCGCGATGTCGAGCTTGTCAGGATCGCCAAATCGAAGCGGGTCGCGATTCGCAGCGCCGAGGAATACCACGACGTGCTCGCCGCGCGGAATTGTGCGGCCGCCGAGTTCGATATCCTCGCTCGCGGTGCGAAATGTCACCTGCACCGGGCTGTCGAAGCGCAGGAATTCGTCGAGCGCCGACTCTATCAATGAAGGATCGGATTTCAGGCGGGCCAGCGCGTCGGGATTGCGGAACAGCGCGAGCATCCCGTTGCCAATCATGTTCATCGTGGTTTCGTGGCCGGCGAGCAGGGTGAACATCGCGCTGAAGACCAGCTCCTCCTCGGTCTGCAGGTCGCCGCGGCCCTCGGCCGCCACCATGATGCTGATCAAATCCTCGCGCGGATGCTTCCGGCGGTCGGCGGCCAGGTCCGAGAAGTAGCGGCGCACGTCCGCGATCGCCTGCCGCACTTCCACGCCCGGGTCGTTCGCGCTGATGACGGGGTCGAGCGGCACGCCGAGCGTGCGCATCCAGTCGCGAAACATCGGCTTGTCGGCATCGTCGGCGCCCATCACCTCGGCAAGCACGTCGATAGGAAACGGAAACGCGACGTCCTTGATCAAATCCATCGAGCCGCGCGCCTCGACCGCGTCGAGCAGGTAGTCGACGATCTTCTGGATTCGCGGTTGCAGTCCGTTCACGACCCCGGGCGAAAAAAAAGTCGTCATCAAGCGGCGCAGGCGGGTGTGATCAGGAGGATTGCGAAAAACGATCGCATGCTGAAGCGCCTCGCGCATCGACTTGAGCCCGTCGTCAGGTGGAAAGGCGTCGAGCGCATTGAGATCGAACGCAAGAAATCGCTTGTCTTTCAAAACGCTGTGACAGTCGGCATAGCGCGTAGAAATCCAGAACCCGACCGGCGTCCGCAGCAGCGGGTATCGCGTGCGCAGGAATTTGTAGAGCGGATAAGGATTGGCCGAGAAGAGCCGCCCGTAAAGGCGGCTAACGAAGCGACTGATCTTGGCAGAAGTTTCTGGAGAAGGCATTCGGTTACGCGTCCGGCAGTATATGGACACTATCGGTTGTGTTCCAGAGACCCCGACACCACCAAGGGTAGTTTCGTTCCGTCGAAATTAATATTTCGAGAGCGGCCGTCTTACGATAGTGACTCATGGTCAGCGGTGAGGAAGTCTTAGTCGGAGTGCCATCCATAGCTGATGGTTTAGCACGTCGCGCGCGCCGTGATCAGGCTGAACAGTTCATCCGTACGAGAGTCTTCGCGGGAGAGAAGATCCAAGAACTATTTGACGGTCGGACCGAGAACGATACGCGCCGGATAATTCAGATTGGATTCTTTGCGGTTAGGAGTGAGAACGATGGGAGGAACCGGACTGCCGCTGGCTGTGAGCTGATCGGCAGCAAATTTGACAATGAAGCCTGTGTCGTTGCGTCCGGATGAAATATCGCTGGCTACCCACAGGCCTCCTTGATCGTCGAACGCGATTCCATTGGGTCGATCCATACTCTGATTTGTCGAAGAGATGCTGGCGGGCGATATCACTACATCGGGTTGTGAGAGTGTGCCGGTCTTTCCCGCAACATTGAACATCTCTAGCAAGCCCCCGTATACGAGGTTTGCACCTCCTTCCGGGGTGGGGACCGCGATCCAGAGATTGCCAGACTTGTCGAAGGTGATCGCCGAAAGCCCATCGAATTCGGAGCCGGCCTTAACGGTGAGAGTCGGGGTTGGCGATGCGCCCGTCTGCATTTCTGCAATCTGCGCCGGCGTGTACTCGACTACGGCGACCGAACTGTCGGACACCGAGAATTGAGAGGCGAGCCAGAGGTCACCAGCCGAATCAAATTGAATTACACTAGACCCGATTCCAGAATCGCCCGGGAAATTTATGGTCGAAGCGGCAGTCGGATTTCCGCTGGTTGCCAATTGATCGGGTGTGAATTCGAGCAGGGTGCTCTTAGGAGCAGTACCCGCTACCCACAGATCGCCGGCGGGATCGAACGCCAGGGTTGATGGAAATAGATACGGGTCCGCCGCGCCAGTCGCTCTAAATGAGAGCTGGACGTGGAAGCGGAACAGTCGTTTGCCGGTGATCAGTTCGTTGCGGGTCAGCTCGCCAACTCCAGCGCCGAAGAGCACCCACAAGTTACCCGCATGATCGAACGTCAGATTCGGAATGCTCGAATTGCCGTCGGCTGAAGTCAGCCCGAATGTTCCCCTGGGTTCTCCGCTTTTCTTTAGCGATGCTCCCTGGAACTCATCCAAGAAATTGAAATTGATGACCCACAAGCCCTGGGATTTGGTTTTCTGCGCGGTCGGAGCGTATGCCTGGGATTGGCAAGGCTCCGCATAGATAAACGTCGTCAGCAGCACCGCCGCCAGCGCGGTAGTGCGCCGGATCCATCGCGGCATCATATCGATCGGCATGGCACGACCCCCTCGCATCAAAACCAAGCGTTTACAAAAAATAGCAGAAAGACGCCTTTCAACAGAAGAGTGGGACTGGGGGACCAGGCGACGATGAACATCTTGCGGCGTCTTGGTGCCGATCAACCTTGCATGATATGGGGGGAGGCGATTGCGAGAGCAGGAGATTGGATATGCCAGTGAAAATCGAAGGGACTTGCGAGGCGCGGTTTCATCGGGTCAAGGAAATTTTTGCGGATAGCTTTGAGAATGGGATCGAGGTTGGGGCTTCTGTTGCTGCTGTGGTTGATGGGAGGACGGCCTTTGATCTTTGGGGTGGCTATGCAGATAAGGCTAAGACCAGGCCCTGGACTCGCGATACGCTGGTCAATGTTTGGTCGACTACCAAGGGGATTACGTCGATCTGCGCGCATCGGCTGGTCGACCAGGGGAAGCTCGACCTTGATGCGCCCGTGGCTAAGTACTGGCCTGAGTTTGCACAGGCGGGGAAGGATAAGATTCCGGTAAATTATCTGCTGAGTCATCGCGCGGGACTGCCTGCCGTGCGGAAGCAATTGCCCGCCGACGCTTACACGAACTCGCCGGTGATGTGCACGGCGCTGGCGGCGCAGGAGCCGTGGTGGGAACCGGGGAAGCAGCACGGCTATCATGCGATCACGTTCGGATACCTGGTCGGCGAGGTGATTCGGCGTATCACGGGCAAGACGCCGGGCACTTATCTGCGCGACGAAATCGCGGGGCCGCTCAAGCTTGACCTTCATATTGGCGTGGACGCGAGTTTCGATCCGCGAATCGCGGAGATTATCGGCGCGCCGCCGTCACCGCCGGGCAAGCCCGACCAACTTGCGACGATGAGCGTCGATCCGGAATCGATGATGTTCAAGGCGATCGCGAATCCGGTGCCGGTCGTCGATCCCGCGTTGACAAACAGCCGGGCGTGGCGCGGCGCCGAAGTTCCCGCTGCCAATGGACACACGAATGCGCGCGCGCTGGCGACGTTGTATGGCGCACTCGCGACTGGCGGCGAGCTGAACGGTTATCGCGTGCTGACGCCGGCGAGTATCAAGCGGGCGCATACCGAGCAGGCCAACGGACCCGATCTTATTCTCGGCGTCACGTCGCGATGGGGGCTTGGGTTTGCGCTCAATCAGGCGAATGCGCCGGTGGGACCCAATCCACGCACATTTGGGCATCCGGGGGCGGGCGGCTCGATTGGATTTGCCGATCCGGATGCGCGCGTCGGGTTTGGATACACGATGAATCAGATGGGGTCGGATGCGCTGATCGATAGGCGGGCAGCGGCGCTGTTTAATGCGATGTTTGCGGCGCTTTAGAACATTGTCCGGCGCGTATCGCGCCGGACAATAAATCCACTTCATTTTAGTCTGAAACCACCGTGGTTTCAGGCTTCCTGGGCAGGGCTAAGCCCTGCACCTTAGTATCAAGAAAAGATGCGGGACTTCGTCCCTGTTCGAACTTTTGTTGGGGGAGGTTTCCCGCTGCTGGCGACGCCGTCGCCAGCAGCTTACTTGGGCGAGGTTGAGAGGAGCCGGGATTCTTCGCTTCGCTCTGAATGAAAAACAAAGAACGGATGACACAACGAACTGAATGACACAGGAAAAAGAACCTGAGAGCAAAATGGCGTCCTCGCCATTTTGCGATTAGTACTTTTCACTTTTCACTGGGTGCAGGGCTTAGCCCTGCCGAAGGAAGCGTGAAACCCACCGCGGGTTTCACATTCAATAAAGTGATCTCCCCTTCCAGATAAAACTGCGCCGCCCGTCTTACTTCGGCGAGCGGCCGTTTTGTCCCTCTTACCTGGAGATCAGACGCCGGCGGATTTGTAGAGCGCGCAGCGCAGCTTGAAAAAGTGCGCCATCGAGGTGAGGTAGCGGACGCGCCATGCCGCCTCCATTTTGCTTTTGGTCAGATCGAGGCCGTGGCGTGGCCCGATCATGTCGTACGCGGACTTTATGCTGTTGAACAGATCGTCCGACGAACCCGGCTTGAGATGCGTGACGCCGCCAATCTTTTTGATCAATTCCGGGCTGTATGCTGCGAGCGCGACCAGGCTGTCGGCAAACAGTTCGTCCTCTTCCACCAGGTGAGTCGCAAACGCACCCTCCATGAAGGCGGTGTGGGCGGCCTTCTCCCCGACCAGGGAGCCGTAAATGAAATGGCCGAGTTCATGGCCGAGTGTCGCACCGACTGCGCCAGGATGATGTGCGGTGTTAACGAAAATTACGAACTTGCTTTTCTCGCCGAGGTCTGCGCGACAGTAAAATCCTCGTAACGACAGGCCGGCGCCGGTGGTGTAGGGCTCGTGACGCAATTCGAGTTCGCGCGGCCCGAACAACTTGCCCAGATGGCCCAGCAATTGCGGGCTGCCGAGATCCGATAGACTGCCATAGGTCGGGATGTGCTGCTTGATGTCCTTCTCGACGACCTGGGCCAACTCCTTGAGCAGATGCTTCTGCGGAAGCGCGGGCACGTCTACGTAGTCGGTGGAGAGAATTCTCTTGAGGTCGGCCAGTTGGGTGAGGACTCGAGTCCCGAGCGAGCCGAACGGAACCTTGAGTTCGCTGAGCAGCCTGGAAACGAGACGATCAACTTCACGAGCTGCCAGCGCATCTGGTTCTCGCGGCGCGGACCGCTTGGTTATCGCTGGCAATGAGGTCAAAGCTGCACTCATAATATTGGTACTGCGACGAAATACCAGCTTGGCCGACAGGTCAGGCGTCTTGTATCAACAGGTGAATCGCGATGCTTGTCGATACTCATCTACGTCGGGCGCAAGTGAGCAAGTCGTATGCCACACTACTGGTAGGTGGCGCAATCACTGAGCATACAATCAATAGTGTAGGTTTCTTCACCATGAGCGCATCTGCAACGAAAAATGGGCATTTCTGAACAAACGCACGAAGGCCAATGAACCAAAATGCCCGCGGTCGCTACGATGCCGTTTGATACGCTTTCGCTGGTATCGACTCGTAACTTGATGATGTCGTGGTCCAATTCGGCGTCATCGAAGTCATCAGGTTTTCTCCCTCGCGAGCAAATCGCCCAATAAGTCAAATCCGCTGAGCCTTCTTCATCTCGCTAGCCTGGGCTCGATTCTTTGTGGCATATCGTGTTTTGCCGTGTAATTTTTTGATTCTCGACGCTGACACGGACGCTGACATGGCTGCTATTGTTTAGGGTTATCTACAATCTGTCAAGGCTTGCGCTACGAACTGTAGGTCGGTTCTGATGCCGGTTTGT
This sequence comes from uncultured delta proteobacterium, assembly GCA_963733715.1. GTDB lineage: Bacteria > Desulfobacterota > Binatia > Binatales > Binataceae > Binatus. Next base: position 159,560 of record CAVTEN010000022.1, on the reverse strand, counting down.
CGCGTCGAAACCCGGCAATACTATCGAAAAATGGTTGCCACTATCATTCCGGCTTGCCATTAGTGTCAGGTTCAAAATGCCGAAATCCAAATTCGTACCTCTGCCCGGCATTCAGTATCCGCTCGGCGCCTCCTTTGACGGCGCTGGGGTGAACTTTTCGATATTTTCCGAGCATGCGACCGGGGCCACCTTGTGCCTGTATGGCGGCGCGGCCGGCAACGACGAGATCGCGCGAATACGGATGACCGAGCGCACCGAACATATCTGGCACGCGTACGTTCGCGGCGTTCGCGCTGGTCAGCGCTACGGCTATCGCATGAGCGGTCCCTACGATCCTCCCGCGGGGCATCGGTTTAACCACGCCAAGCTGCTGATCGATCCGTATGCGCGAGCGCTCGATCGGATGCCACGATGGCATGAAACGATGATGGGTTATCGTTCGATCACCGCCGGCACCGTGCCTCTTCTGGATATGCGAGACAGCGCACCGGCGATGCCCAAGTGCGTGGTGGTGGATTCGGCGTACGACTGGGAGGGCGATCGCAAGCCTGCAATATCGTCGCAGGATCTCGTCATCTACGAGGCGCACGTGAAGGGGATGACTGCGCTGCATCCGGAAGTGCTGCGGCGGATTCGCGGCAAATACGCGGCGCTCGCATCACCGGCGGTGATCAAACATTTGACCTCGCTCGGGGTCAACGCGATCGAATTGATGCCGGTGCATCAGACAGCTCCGGAACATCGGCTGGAAAAACTCGGGCTGACTAACTATTGGGGATACAACTCGATCGGCTATTTCGCGCCGGATGTCCGATTTGCAGCAAGCAACGCGCTGGGCGGTTGCGTCGCGGAATTCAAGTCGATGGTGAAGGCATTTCACCGGGCGGGGATCGAGGTGATCCTCGACGTCGTTTACAACCATACAGGCGAAGGCGACGAGACCGGGCCGACGATGTGTTTTCGGGGGATCGACAACGCCGGTTACTACCGGTTGCGGCCGGACGGCAGCGGCCGATGCGCGGATTTCACTGGCACCGGAAATACGCTCAACATGTCGCACTCGCGCGTGCTCCAGATGGTGATGGACAGCCTGCGCTACTGGTTGGTCGAGATGCACGTGGACGGTTTTCGCTTCGACCTTGCGACGACGCTGGCGCGCGGTCCTCGCGGCGAATTTGGGGCCAGCCCGTTTTTCGCGGCGATCACGCAGGACCCTGTGCTATCGACCGCCAAGCTGATCGCGGAGCCGTGGGACGTCGGCGACGGCGGCTATAGGGTCGGGAATTTTCCGGTCAACTGGAAAGAGTGGAACGGCAAGTACCGCGACGGCGTGCGCGATTTCTGGCGCGGCGCGGACGGTTCGATGGGCGAGTTTGCGTCGCGGGTCACGGGGAGTTCGGATTTGTATCGAGCCGGCGGCCGCGGGCCGCTCGCGAGCATCGACTTTGTAACCGCGCACGACGGCTTCACGCTCACCGACCTGGTTTCGTACAACGAGAAGCACAACGAGGCGAATGGCGAGGATAACCGCGATGGCGACAGCACACAATCGTTCGTGGAATTGCGGGGTCGAAGGGCCGACCGAGCGATCCCGCGATTCTTGCGCTTCGCGCGCGTCAAAAACGCAACTTCCTGACGACGCTGATGTTGTCGCAGGGCGTGCCGATGATTCTTCACGGCGACGAGCTCGGCCGCACGCAACGCGGCAACAACAACGCCTACTGCCAGGACAATCCAATTTCGTGGATCGATTGGCAGAACGCCGACCAGGCGCTGATCGATTTTACGCGGCGACTGATCCAGATCCGTCGCGAGCATCCGATCTTTCGGCGCCGCGGATGGTTCAGCGGCGTCCCGCCCAAGCGCCATCGGCTGAAGGATCTCGAATGGTTCCGGCCCGACGGCGCTGAGATGAACGCGGGCGACTGGGGCGTGGGCTACGCGAAGACGCTCGGTTCGTTCCTGAATGGAAACGCGATCACCGAACGCGATAGCACCGGCGCGCGAATCACCGACGAGAGTTTCTTTCTGATGTTCAACTCATACAGCGAGCCGATGGAGTTCAAACTGCCCACGAAAAAATGGGGACGGAAGTGGACGATCGTCCTCGACACTGCCGATCCGGCTACGCTGAGTGACTCGCGATCGCATCTATTCGAAGAGCGCGTGCACGTCGCGGGACACGCGATGGTCGTGCTCAGGCGCATCGCCTGAATCCCGGCCTCGCGACCGATTGTTGAATCGCAGGATATGCGGTCTATACTAAACCTGAACGCTCGTTCCAGTCGGGAGAATTTAAGATGATCGACTTTCGAACTGAGCCGTCCGCCTATCGGCATTGGCGTTTGAATTTCGCCGGGCCGGTCGCGACTCTTGCGATGGACGTGGACGAAAACGGCGGCCTCGCGCCGGGCTACGAGCTCAAGCTTAATTCCTACGACCTGGGCGTCGATATCGAGCTCAACGACGCGGTGAATCGGCTGCGCTTCGAGCATCCCGAAGTAAAATGCGTGATCGTCACGTCGGGCAAAGAGCGCGTGTTTTGTGCGGGCGCGAACATCAGGATGCTCGGCCTGTCGAGTCATCCGTTCAAAGTGAATTTCTGCAAATTTACGAATGAGACGCGCAATGCGATCGAAGATGCGACGCTCAACTCGGATCAGTACTACATGACTGCGATTGGCGGCGCGTGCGCGGGCGGCGGTTACGAACTCGCGCTGGCTACCGACTATATAATGATGGCGGACGATGGCTCGACCAGCGTTTCGCTGCCGGAGGTCGCGCTGCTCGGCGTGCTGCCCGGGACAGGAGGATTGACGCGGCTGGTCGATAAGCGACGCGTCAGGCGTGACCGCGCGGATTTTTTCTGCACGACGGAGGAAGGAGTCAGGGGCAAGCGCGCTGTCGATTGGCAGCTGGTGGACGAGGTTGTTCCCCGCTCGCAACTGATCGAGTCGGCATCGCGAAGAGCGCTCGAATTTGCCGAGCGCGCAAATGGATCGGCGCAGGCGCGCGGAATTTCGCTTGGCCGGCTCTCGCGCGATATCGAAGAAAGGCGAGTCAAGTATTCACATCTGACGATCGACATCGATCGCGACAATTCCACGGCGACGTTCACTGTCGAGGGTCCGAAGGATGCGGCGCCGCGCAAGGTCGAGGATGCTCACTCAGTCGGCGCGGACTTCTGGCCGTTGGCGATTGCGCGCGAACTCGAAGACGCGATCCTCCATCTGCGGTTCAACGAAGATACTGTCCGGACCTGGATATTCCGCACTCGCGGCGATTCGACGCTGGTGAAATCGCACGACGAGTTTCTAACTGCTCACGCCGACGACTGGCTGATGCGTGAAATCCGTCTCTACTTGAAACGCACGTTGAAGCGGCTCGACGTCAGCTCTCGATCCATCTTCGCACTGATCGAGCCGGGTTCATGCTTTTGCGGAACTCTGTTGGAACTCGCGCTGGCGTCAGACCGCATCTACATGCTGCGCGGACTGCGTGAAGGCGACGAGTCGATGCCGGCGAATATATGCCTCACTGAAACAAATTTTGGTGCGATGCCGATGTGCAACGGCTTGACGCGGTTGGAGAGCAGATTCCAGGGTGAGCCGGAACGTGTCGAGGAGTTGCGCGCGCGGATTGGTGAGCAACTGGATGCATCCGAGGCCGGTGAAAAAGGTCTCGTCACCTTCACGCCCGACGATATCGATTGGGAAGACGAAGTACGCCTCGCGATCGAGGAACGCGCCGCGTTCTCGTCAGACGCGCTGACCGGGATGGAAGCGTCGTTGCGATTTGGCGGGCCGGAGACGCTCGAGTCGAAAATATTCGCCCGTCTGTCGGCGTGGCAGAACTGGATATTTCAGCGACCCAACGCGGTCGGAGAAAAAGGCGCTCTGAAACTCTACGGCACCGGAGCGCGGCCGGAATTCGATCCGAGGAGAGTCTGATGCCGATTAACTATTCCGAGCGGATTCCCAACAACGTCAATCTCGCCGATGATCGCCGCCTGCAACGCGCGCTCGAGGCGTGGCAGCCGGGGTTCCTGCAATGGTGGAGTGAGATGGGCCCTGAGAATTTCCAGGGCTGCGATGTGTATCTGCGGACGGCGATTTCGACTGACGCGCAGGGGTGGGCGAATTTTGGATACGTCAAGATGCCGGACTATCGATGGGGGATTTTTCTCGCGGACCCCGAACCCGAGCGCCGGATTCCGTTCGGCGAGCATAAGGGCGAGCCGGTCTGGCGCGAAGTGCCGGGCGAGCATCGCGGCGTCCTGCGCCGGCTGATCGTCACGCAGGGCGACACCGAGCCGGCGTCGGTCGAGCAGCAACGGCATCTCGGCAGGACCTGCCCGTCGCTCTACGACCTGCGCAATCTTTTCCAGGTCAACGTCGAGGAAGGGCGGCATCTGTGGGCGATGGTCTATCTGCTGCACGCATACTTCGGACGCGACGGCCGCGAAGAGGCCGAGGCGCTGCTCAGGCGCCGGTCGGGCAACGCGGACAACCCGCGCATCCTCGGCGCGTTCAATGAGAAGACGCCTGATTGGCTGTCGTACTTCATGTTCGCGCATTTCACGGATCGCGACGGCAAGTATCAGCTCGCGAGCCTGGCCGAATCGGGATTCGATCCGTTGGCAAGGACCTGCCGCTTCATGCTGACCGAAGAGGCGCATCACCTGTTCGTCGGCGAGTCAGGAGTCGGCCGCGTGATCAACCGCACCTGCCAACTGATGAAAGAGCATAATACTGATATAGTCAGTGAGTATGGCGGAATCGATCTAAGTACTATTCAAAAGTATATAAACTTTCATTACTCAGTGTCGCTGGATTTGTTCGGCTCTGAGCTATCGACCAATGCCGCCAATTACTACAGCGCAGGCCTGAAGGGCCGCTTCAAGGAGACCGACAGAGACGACGACCATCAACTGAATGGAAGCAGCTACGCAGTGCTCAAGCCGGCCAATGGAATAGTCATTCAGACCGAGCAGCCGGCGCTGAACGCGTTGAATGAGACTCTTCGCGACTCCTACATTGCCGATTGCGAGCGGGCGCTCGCGCGATGGAACAAGATTATCCGCGAAGCTGGACTGAGCTTTGAGCTCAAGCTGCCGCATCGGGGCTTTCGGCGCTCAATTGGCGAATTCGCGAGTGTGAACGTAACGCCGGACGGGCAGATAGTCAGCGAAGAGGAGTGGCAGCGGCACGAATCAGAGTGGCTGCCGACGCAGGCCGACCGCGAATTCGTCGCGTCGCTGATGAAGCCCGTCACCGCGCCCGGACAATTCGCCAGCTGGATCGCGCCGCCGGTGCGGGGAATCAACCATCAAGCACTCGACTTCGAATACGTGACCGCGATTCCCGCGAACTAATCGACGTGCTTGACTCTGGACTATAGTCAAGGGTCTATCGTGAGGTTCAGATGACGATTGGCCGAGTAGCTAATGCGGCGGGAGTGAGTATAGACGCGATCCGTTTCTACGAGCGGCAGGGGTTGATCCTCGCGCCGCGGCGAAGCTTTTCGGGCTACAGGAATTACTCGGACGAGGTGCTCGATCGACTGCGTTTCATCGGCGACGCGAAGCGGCTCGGATTCACGCTGAAAGAAATCAAGGAGCTGCTTTCGGAGGGCGTCAAATCGACGAACGAATGCGGCCCGGTGACGAGAAAAGCGGAAGTGAAATTAGCCGCGATGAACGAGGAAATCGCCCGCCTGCAGCGGCTGCGGGTGACGCTGCGCAAAATGGTCGAAGCTTGCGGCGGTGAGTGCATGCCGGCGCGCCCATCGCGTCGGAAATGAATGGAGACAAGATGGAAGTCGTAATTTACACCAACACTGGATGCTCGGCCTGCCATCAGGCGAAAGAATTTCTCGCGCAACACAACGTCAGCTTCGTCGAGAAAAGTATCGCCAAGGATCCTTCGCTTATAAATGAGCTTGCGAGCATGGGGTTTCGCGCGGTCCCTGTTATTCGCGTCGGCGATGAGACGATGCTGGGATTCAGCGCAGTGAAGTTGAGAAGGATGCTCGGTCTTTAGAAGAGGCAGAAGCAGAATCTTGAATCGCGCGCGAAAAATGCGCGCTGGCGGAATAAATTCCGTCCTACTATCCTCTCCCTTACAGGGAGAGGGGAAGAACTTCGGGCTGTGTGGACACAATCTTTTCTTGAGTCGCGGGCACTCGGCGGGATTGATCGGTCGCGAACCAGTATGCGGCGATGTATCCGGTGAGCAATGCGATGAAGCTGGTTTCCTCGAGCGCGCGCGCCAACCATGGAAGGGCGAGTTGGAAGGCGGTGGCGGCGGTACCATGAACCTGCTGAAGGCGCGGAGCGAAATCGCGCTGAGAAAGTAGGCCAACGCCGCCATCCAGATGGCTCGCGAGTTTGAACGATCCTCGGTCGCCGATGCGACCATTTGCACGAATGGAATAGCCAGTAGCACCAGGTAGTGATGCCATCCGACGGGCGTCAGCATGATCGCGGTCGCGATCCACAGTGAGTAAATTCTCCAATCCGGATCGCCGCGATCCGAATCTGCCAGCGTCGCACGAATAGTCAGTCCGAGTACTACTACATCCGCAGTGGCTATAGCGGCTCGTCTGATCCAATCGGCCGATGAGCCGGGCGCGGTGCCGCTGAGCGACCAGAACATCCGCGACACGAATGGTCCGAGCGAAAGATTATCCACCCGGTTCACTACTCTGTAGTCAGTCAGCCACAACGCGGCGTGAATGAAGCTGAGAGTCTGCGGCAAACCCAAAATCGCGACCGTTGCAAATCCTCCGGCTGCGATTCCGGCCGTCGCGAAAATTACCGCGCGCCACTTTCGACGACATACGAAATAACCGACCAGCAGAAGCGGATAGGCGCGCAAAAGTGCCGCGGCCGCGATCAGCAATCCCGCAGTGCCGTCGCGGTCGCGCTCCATCGCGCGCATCGCGGCGACCATCAGGGCCAGGACTATCAGCTGAGATTGTGCCCAATAAAAATTCAAATTCACCGGCGCCGACATCAGCATCAGTGCCGCCAGCAGCAATGCGGTGCGACCGGAAAGGCCGCGTCGACGGATCAGCAGCAGGTACATCGCGATCGCCAGCGACGAAAAATTGATTGCGGTCCAGATCCAGAATGCGACCCGCGGCCGTATCCGGGTGAGCGGCTCGAAACAAAGTAGAAACGGGGGAGTCTCGGATGCGTGAACCAGCCAGTTCGTCTCGAGGCCCAGCTGCGCGCCGATCGGCGTCAGGTTAGTGGAATAGGGATCGATTCCGTGACGCATCGCCCACGCCGATTCGTAGTAGTTGGAAAAATCGCGGCGATGCCACTGCGCGGGCATCTTCGTCAGTGTGCCGATCAGCACGAGCAGCGCGCAGATCCAGATGACGGACAGAATCGCAGGCTGACGCATCGCGGCCGCGATTCGTTCGCCGTTCATCCCCCGAGTATGTGCAAACCACAACGAACGAAACTACGAATTGCTCGCCGGCGGTGTTATCTGGAGAACTCAAAATCGTGCATAGTGAAGCGGTCCGGCAGTCATAGTGAGAGCTCAATTGATTCGCGCTTCAATCGTAAGATCAACCAGCTTAGCTATATTGGCGTTCGTCATTCTGTCTGCGAGCGGGTGCGCCACGCCGGTCGGAGTTAAGCAACTCGACGAGCAAGCGGCCCATCGCGAGCTCAACGCGAACATCCTGTCGACCGGCAAGCCGAGCGACTACTCGACGCAAATTTTGGAACGATCCGCGCTTACCGAGCGCTTCAAAAGTGATGCTCCGTCGGTGCTCGCTGAGTTGAATTCGGGACTCGGAAAACCTGACGAACGCGATCGCTTGTTCGCATTGTCCGAGCTCTCGTTTGCGTATGCCGAGGATTCCGGGAATCAATCCTACTATCTCGCGTCCGCCGCCTACGCCTACGCCTTCCTGTTCCCGACGAATCGTGCCGACGCGCCCGGCGAATACGATCCGCGCGTGACGCTCGCTGTCGACCTTTACAATCGTGGCATAGCTTTGGGGCTCGCGACCAAGGACGGAAAGGAGGTCGACCTCAGCGCGCGTCAACTGAGTCTGCCCTTTGGGTCGCTCGATTTGAGCGTCGAGCCCCAAGGATTTACGTACGCCGGAAATCATCTGACGAAGTTTGTATCACTCGCGGACCTTGAGGTTCGTGGGCTACGCAACACCTATCGAAGACCTGGTATCGGCGCTGCGCTTTCGGCGCGAGTCGAACCTTCGCCGAACAACCCGGCGGGCAGATGGATTCCGGTAACGGCGAAAGTCCCGGTCACCGCGTTCGTGCGTTTCGACGATCCTCGACTCGCGATGAGTAACGGACGCCTGCACGGCACTGTGGAAATCTACGATGAAGACAGGACATCCGCGGTCCGGGTCGGTGCTAATTCCGTGCCGCTCGAGTCGGATTCCAGCGCGGCGCTCGCCTATCGTCTCGAAGGTTCGCCGATTTGGGATTTCGAGCTCGCCGGTTTTCGCCGGGGCGACCTTTCGTTTTTAGGTGTTGGTCCGAGCGTCGATCTCAACGGGCTCTTCATGTTGCATCCGTACCACCCGAACATGATTCCGATCGTGTTCGTTCACGGGACGGCGTCGAGTCCCGCGCGATGGGCCGAGATGGGCAACGAGTTGCTCGGCGATCCGGCGATCGCGTCGCGCTATCAGCTCTGGTTCTTCATCTATAACAGCGGCAATCCGATCGCGTTGTCGGCGATGCGTCTGCGCGAGTCGCTCGTCGCGGTGCGCAAGGACGTCGATCCTGACGGCAAGGATCCCGCGCTGAATCAGATGGTGGTCATCGGGCATAGCCAGGGCGGGCTTCTCACTAAGATGACCGTCGTCGATAGCGGCGATCGCTTCTGGAACAATCTTACGAAGACCCCGTTTGAGAAGGCGGACCTCGATCCCGAGACGCGCGATCTGGTCGCACGAGCGCTGTTCGTGAAACCGCTGCCGTTCGTCAAAGAGGTGATTTTCATCGCGACGCCGCATCGCGGCAGCTATATGGCGAGCAATCCGATCGTCAAGCTCGGAAATAAGTTCATCAACCTGCCCGGCGGTCTTGCCAAGTCCGCGGTTCAGCTCGGCAAGCTTCGCGAGCCCAGCATGTTGCGAACTCCGTTTACGATTCCGACCGCGCTCGACAACATGGACGCCTCGAATCCCTTCATTAAGACACTCTCATCGTTGCCGATCGCGCCAGGCGTGCATGCGCATTCGATCATTCCGGTGAAGGGTACCGGGCCGGTTGACGACGGCAACGACGGCGTCGTCGAGTACAAGAGCGCGCATCTCGACGGCGTCGAGTCCGAGCTGATCGTGCGTTCGGGGCACTCGACGCAGGCGACGCCCGAGACGATCGAGGAGGTCCGCCGCATCCTGTACGAGCACGCCGGAATCCACTGATGATCGGGCGCGCTGTCCGCTTGATCGCGACGCTGATGCTGTCGGTGATCGTCGCCGCCGTCGTCGCCTGGGCCGCGATGGCTATCTGGTTCGACGGTCCGCATTCGCGCATCCTCGCGGCGCCGATGGCCGCGGGACTGGCGATCGTCTGCATCGTACTGGCGGTTGCCGTTCGCCCGCTATTGAGAGGCCTGGTGGTTGCGCTGTTTCCGGTGATTGTCGTCGGGCTCTGGTGGACAGCGATTCCGGCGAGCAACACCCGCGATTGGACTCCCGATGTAGCCCGCACCGCTCGCGCAACTTTCGATGGCAGCCGGGTCACGATCGAGAACGTCCGAAATTTTAAATATCGATCGGAAAGCGACTACGACCAGCGCTGGGAGACGCGGACCTACGACCTCGATCGAATCAAAGGGGTGGACCTGTTTCTGTCGTTTTGGGGACCGACGGAAATCGCGCACACTATAGTCAGTTGGGATTTCGACGACGGCCAGCATCTCGCTATCTCGATCGAAACGCGCAAGCAGAAGGGCGAATCATATTCCGCGATACGCGGCTTCTTCCGCCAGTACGAGCTCTACTATGTGGTCGCCGATGAGCGCGATCTGGTCGGGCTGCGAACCAACTACCGCGGAGAGCAGGTCTATCTATATCGCATCCGCGTTCCTGCCGCAGATGCGCGCGCGCTGCTGGTCGACTACCTGACCGAAGTGAATCAACTCGCCGATCATCCCGAGTGGTACAACGCACTGACCCAGAACTGCACGACGACGATCAGAGGTCACGCGCAAAATATAGGAGCCGGCGGCAATCTCGACTGGCGGCTGATCGCCAACGGCCATCTCGATGAACTCCTCTACGAACGCGGCCAGATCGACACGAGCATTCCGTTGGCGGAGCTTCGATCGCGCAGCAATATCACGGAAAAAGCAAAAGCCGCTGATGACTCACCAGATTTTTCCGCCCGCATCCGCCAAGGGTTGCCTTGAATCAGCGCCAGCGTAAAGGCGAGGCCAGACTGTCCTGCCCCTGGCTCGTCTTCGTCGATGCTTACGGTGTGAACACGGCGCCGTTCTTCACTTGTGGGCGCGCGCTTAGCGGGTGCGCGCGGAAGAAATCAAGGATCGCGACGGTGTAGTTTTCGGGCCAGCGGATATGATTGAGCAATCCTTCTGTCGCCCCCGGATCGGGAAAAATGCTTGCCAGCGGATTCGTGCCGCAAAGATCATCACAGGCATTGGTGGGAACCGGGCCCGGCGTCTCGCTCGGAAACGGAGTGCCGGTCCAGTCCAGTAGCGTATCTTGCACGGATACGCCAGTCGGGATGAGCTGGCGCAACATGAACTCGCCATTCGGACAAATACCGGAGATGTCGCACTGGTTGTGAAAATGGTTGGTCGGAACGAAAAAATTGTAGATTTGAAGTTGGGATATGTCCTTAGGCTTCGTCGCGACGGGGGTTTGTATACAAGGATCGTTGAATGCTGCCCACGGATTCGGCACAGAGTAGGGCGCGATTGCCGCGATATTTGGGCGGCTGGTCCCGTATAGGTATGACATCGCCGCCCCGTTCGACCATCCGGTGACGTAAATGCGATTCGTATCGACCTTCCCGGTCGCAACTTCTGCCGCGATGAAGTGATCGATCGTCGCCGCGTCAACGTTCTCCTTGTACGTGACGCTTTTCACCTGCACGTCGCCGCTGGGATTGAACTGCCGGTACCAGTTATCCCATCCAGGCCCCGAGGCGTCGCCGTCGGGATAGAAGTGGGTAGTGTCCCGACCCTCGGGGGCCAGCGCGATGAAGCCGAGCTTCGACGAGTTGTCGGTGACGTTGGCGGTGTTGAGGAAGCTCAGGAAGTTAGTGCCAAGCTCAAGAGTGTCGGCAGTCGCCAGGGAAGGGTGCAGAAACACCACCAGCGGCAGCGGATTCGAGGTTGATGCATTTGTCGATTCGTACAGGCAGGAATAGCGCGGACTTCCGTCGCTATCGCTCCATGGTCCCAATCGCTGCCCCCCGGTGCACAAGGGTACGATTGGATTGTCCGAACCCGTCAGCGTGGCCGGCGCGTTGCCGTACGGTGAACATGACTGCGCACTGGAGTCATGCGCCATCATAGAGATGCCGGCCACCACGGCGAAAAAAACCGCGCAGGCGATGCGCCGTCGAAACTGCTCCAACCGGTCCAGTCCGCGCAGCGACTTCTGGAAATTGCGATTCATGGCACTCCTCCCAGTTACCAGCGTGACAATTCGCCGCCGACAGTGATTTAGATCGTTTGACCCCCGGACTCCCTTTTCACCCCCCGATTCAAACTCGCCTTCTAGACCAAACCACCTCCTTCGGCAAGGTTTCAGCCTGGTTCTTTTGGTGCGCAGCGGAACCAGTGGCGAAGCGGAAGTGGCCAGTTTCGTGTCTAGCGGGCGAGCGATGGAGGCGGACTGTCAGTGCTGGCGGTCAAACCTGAAAAAGTCCGGAATTCAGTGCGCTCGAAAGTAGCGGTGGTGCCGAGGGCGGGACTTGAACCCGCACGTGGTTGCCCACGGAGGATTTTGAGTCCTCTGCGTCTGCCATTCCGCCACCTCGGCACTCGACGAAGGCGCAGACTTCAGGCCGGTCATCTTAGCAAAGGTATCGCGGGCGGCAATGGCGCTGATTTGGGCCGCGTCGCGCATCGATCCCGACGCCCACATTTAGACTGTTTATCTGATTGCACCGATTGCGCGACGGTGCGACCTGAATAGCTAGTCGGTGACGATCTTGGTGGGAGCTTGATGGTTACAAGTGACTATAGAGAGTGGATACTAAGTACAATACTCACTTATATTTCGCGATTGCTTGCTTCATATAATGTGAGCAGCGCACTATGTATTCATGGAAGCAGTCGCCGCTCGCATTCCCGCGCCCGCTCACGGTTCCGCAATCGCATGTGACAATCGCAGGATTGAGGCGCGCGCTTGGCGATTGCGTACTCGCAGTATCCTTCTTGATCGCGATGCTGCCGGCCGGCCGCGAACTCAGCTTCACCCTGGCAGGAGCCGCAAACATTGTCTGGCTGACCGGTGCCGCAATCATGGCCGTCATGTCATTCGCGCGATTTGCCCCGCGCAGCGCGACGGTGAATCTGCGGACGATCGCCGCATCCGGCGCGATGCTGATCCTCCCGTGCTTCATGCGTCCGATCGATCGGTCGACAGGCGCGCTCGCGACCGTCGGACTTATCTTCGAGTTGTTCGGAGTGCTGATGACGCAGGTTTCCCGTATCTGCATGGGCCGCAGCTTCGGTATATTGCCGGCGAATCGCGGAATCGTGTCGAAGGGGCCCTTTCGATGGGTTCGTCATCCGATATATTTCGGATGGCTGGTACTTTCGATTGGCTATGCGATGTCCTACGCGAACCCCCGCAATATCATCCTGATCGTAGTAACGCTTCCGTTCATGGTCTGGCGAATCGACCAGGAAGAAGCGCACCTGAGCGCAGATCCCGAGTATCGCGGCTACATGGATCACGTCCGGTACCGTCTGTTGCCCGGCGTGATTTAGGCAGGCCGCCCGATGCCCTCCGCCTATTCCTTTGGCGAGCGATCTTCGGTGCGGGCGCTGCTGCGCGTCCCCATCAGATAGATTCCACCTGCCAGCGGAGTTGAAAGAAACATCGCGAACGCGAGGCCGCCGATTACCGCGATCGCCAACGGCTGCTGAACCTTGGCGCCGGCGCCGTAGCCGAGTGCCAGCGGGAACAGGCCCGCGGCGGTCGCGAGGGTTGTCATCATGATAGGCCGCAGCCGCACCGTTGCGGCATCCAACAACGCCGCGCGCTGGTTTGGTGCCCGAGCCGACTTCGCGCTCGGCATGGTCGAGCAGCAGGATGCCGTTCTTTGCGGTGATTCCCGCCACCATGATGATTCCCATGAACGATGAAATGTTGAGCGTCATGCCGGTCACGTCGAGCGCGATGAAGCTGCCGGCCAGACACGCCATCGCGGCGATCAGGCATGCGAGCGCGGGCGCCAGCCGCGCGAACTCCCAGACCAGTATCAGGAACATCATGAACGTTCCTGCCACCAGCACCAGTGCGAGTTCGTGGAACGCCTGTTGTTGCTGTGCGTAGAGGCCGCCGTATTCGAGCGATACTCCGGCGGGCAGCGGCATCTTCGCGAGGCTCTCCTTCACCGCGTTGATCGCCGGTGCCGAGGTCGATGCCCTCGAGCCGCCCGGTGACGTGCACGACGGGCCGCTGGCGCTCGCGATCGATTTCGTTGGTCGCGCCGAGAAAGTTTAACTTCGTGACCGACGAGAGCGGCACGCGCGCATTGGTGCTCGACTTGAGGATGACCTCCGACAGAGTCCCCAGATCTTCGTGGAATGCGTCCGGATAGCGCACGCGGACGCTGACCAGCCGATCGCCCGACAGCACGCTGGTGGCGACGGTCCCTTGAATCACAGAATCGAGCGCAGTGCGGACATCATCGGCGTTCAATCCGTAATGCGCGGCCGAAGTGTTATCGACGACGACCGCCTCCTCCGGGATGCTTTCGACAATTCCGTTTTTGACGTCCACCAGGCCGTGGATCGAGCGCATCTTGTCGGCCACCTGTCGCGCGGTCGCTTCGATAACTTTCTGATCGGTGCCGAAAACCTTCACTTCGATCGGCTCCGGAACGCCCGAAAGGTCGCCGATCAAATCCTGCAGCACTTGCGAGAACTCGACCTGCACTCCCGGCACCGTATTCAGGATTCGCTCGCGGATCGAATTGGTGACGTCGTCGATATCACGTTTACGGTCAGGCTTGAGCCGCACGGACATGTCTCCGGTATTCGATTCGGTCAGAAAAAATCCAAGCTGGGTTCCGGTCCGGCGGCTGAACGAAGTGACTTCGGGCGTCGTTTTCAGAATCGACTGAATCGAGTCGAGCATCGCGGTCGTGTCGGCCAGCGTGCTCTGCGGCGGCGTGATGTAGTCGAGGATAAAAGCGCCTTCGTCGAGCGGCGGCAGATAGTCGGTACCGATATTGTTGTAGACGAAGTACGCAACCAGCAGGGAAACGATCGCGACCGGAATTGCCAGCACAGGAAATCGGATGAAGGGCCGGACCGCCGTCAGAAATGCGGTCTGAACGCCGTGATAGATTCGTCCCGCTTCGCGCGCGCGCCCGCGAAACCGCGCAATCGCGAGTTCAATCGCGGGCGTGAAGTAGATGGCGAGGACCAGCGAAATCGCCAGCCCTCCGCCGAGGGTCGCGGACAATGACCGGAAGAAAATTCCGGTCACGCCTGAAGTAAAAACCAGCGGCCCGAATACGACGATCACCGTCATGGTCGAGGCAAACAGCGGGCGCTGAAGACTCTTGAGCGCTCCGGCCACGGCGTCCGCGGCGGACTTCTTCGCCGACAGCTCGCGATGAATCGCTTCGATCATCACGATTGCGTCGTCGATGAAAAGTCCGATTCCCGCCGCCAGCCCGCCCAGCGTCATCATGTTGAAGGTCAGCCCGGCCGCCTTCATCACGATGAACGTGATCGCGACGGTGCATGGCACGACGATCGCCGCGACCAGCGCGCTCAACGGGCTCATCGTGAATGCCAGCACCACCAGCACCGACAGCACGAGGCCGAGCACGATCGCGTCGCGCACGCTCTTGAGCGATTCGGCAACCAGGTCCGACTGATCGTACGAGATCGAGAACTGAATGTCGGGATAGCGCTGGCGAAACTCCGCGAGAATTTGCCGCGCCTCGGCCGCGATCGCCTCCGTGCTGCCGCTAGGCCGCCGCGAAATTCCCACCAGCACCGATGCGCCATTCTCGGACGCCGCGCGGATGTAGTCTTCCTGGATTCCAAGTTCGACCGAGCCCACGTCGCTGACGCGCACCGGTTGACCGCCCGCCGACGAGAGCGGCACCGCCGCAATCTGATCGGCCTGATGCAGGTCGGTCGTCACCACAGTCAGCAGCATCCGATGCGATTCGTTCATCCGGCCGGCGGACGCGACGACGTTATTCTTCGTCAGCCCCGCAACGACGTCGGCGGGCGACAAGTCATGCTGCAGCATCCGCGCCGGATCGAGCCGCACCACGAACTCGCGATATTTGCCGCCGATCACGCCGACGCGATAGGTGCCGTCGATTCGGTGCAGGCTCGGCACGAGGTCGTAGTTTACGACGTCGGTAAGCTCGGGCAGGCTGCGAGTCTTTGAACTCAGGCTGAGGTCGACGATCGGAAACGTGCCGGTCGTCAGCAGCACGGCGTCGACCGAAGTATCGCTCGGCAACTGCGCGCGCGTGTGCGCGACCGAGGCGCTCAGCATCTGGAAGCCGACCTGCGGGTCGGAATCTTCGCCGAACGAAACGTCTATCTCGGCGCTGCCGCGGGTCGTCGTCGATCGCACCAGCGTCACGCCCGGAATGCTGTAAGCGCTCTCCTCCAATGGCCGCGTGACCGAAGCGAGCATCTGATCGGCCGGCAAGTCGCCGCTCTCGGCGAGAATCGTCGCGCGGCGAAAAATGATCTCGGGAAATACCGCGCTCGGAATCGTCTGCGCCAGGATTACCCCGAGCACGCTTGCTGCCAGCACCGACAGCACCGCCAGCGTTGAGCTGCTGCGCGTCATTGATTTCCCTGCGCGACGCGAACGCCAAGGCCGTCGGACAGCGCATAGCCGCCCGAAGTGACGACCAGGTCGCCAGCCTTGATGCCCTCGGTCACTTGAACCTTATCGTGATCGCGCAATCCGACTTTGATGTCGGTGCGATGCGCCTTGCCGTCTTGCCCGATTACGAACACGTGGTAACGATCCACGCCCTGATCCTGAAACAGCGCGGCGACAGGAATTACGATCGCGTCGGGCACGCTTGCCGTCTCGACGCGCACCTCGACCGGCGCGCCCGCTTCCGCGATACGCTCGGCGCCGGTGAAATCCGTCCGCACCGAGGAGGTCGCGCTGGTCGCGTCGAAGCTCGGCATCATCGCCGCGATGCGCGCGGGAAACTCAACGCCCGGGACGAAACGGCGTCGTCACGGTCGCGGTCATCCCGGGCTTCACCAGCGAAAGCTGACTCACCGGCACCGACGTGTCGATATAGAGGTTCGCCGGATCGATCAGATCGACAATCGTGTCGAGGTCGGCAACCATCTGGCCGTTGCTGACCGGCGGTTGCGAGACGATCCCCGGTTCCGGCGCGACTACCGGAATTCCCACGCTGTGATTGTAGCGCCCGACCGACGCACTCAGCCCCGGCGCATCCTGCGGATCGATTTTCCGCGCGACCGCGAGTCCCGCCTCCGCCGCTTCAATCTCGCGATTGATAACGTGCGCGACGAGCTGGCCCTTGCGCACCGAATCGCCGCTGACGAGTTTCATTCCCGTCACCCGTCCCGCGGTAGGCGCGCGTATGATCACGTGACGCGTCGCGACTGTCTTGCCGAGCAGCCGCAGATCGCTCGTCATCGGATGAACTTCGGCCCTGGCCGCACTCACCAGCAGGGTAGGATTGGCCGGCGGCTTCGAGTCTTCGTCGGCCGCTGGTTTTCCACCGCCGCATCCCGACAGCAGCGCGGTCGCTATTGCCAGCATCGCCGCGAAAATCGCGATGGCGCGACGGTTCCCATCCGCGAGCTTCATCACTGGATACGGCCGAACAGCAGGCTGGTCTCCGCCACCGCTTCGCGCGCGTTGAATTCCTGGTCGAAGCGCAGGAGCCGCAACTGCTCGGCCTGCTGATAAGAGTCCAGCACCTCGAGCATCGTCGCGGTGCCGCCGCCGAGGAATCGCGTCCACGTCAGTCCGAAGTTATCGTCCGCGGTCGGCTGCGCGCGCGACAGGATATCGAGCTGCCGCTTCGCCTCCTCGTAGCGAAGGGACGCGTCCGCCACGCGCTTTTTCAGAATATATTCGGTCTGCCGCGCCTGCGCGGTTGCCGAATGCGCTTTCGCCTTGGCCTGATCGATGTGCGACGCTATCAGCCCGCCGTCGAATACCGGCACCGACATGACGCCGTCGTACGAGCCGCCAAAATTGTGCGCGATAGTCTTAGGTGGATCGATGCCGACGAAGCCGGTCGTGAACGCGACCTGGAAGGTCGGCAGCCGCTCTGCCTTCGCCGCCATGATTTGCGAGTTCGCCGACGCGATCGCGCGCTGCGCCGCCTGCATCACGGGGCTTTGCGCGAGATCGCCCGACGGCTCGGGCGGAAGCCCGGTGAGTTCGGCGATGTCGAGGTCGGGCTGATTCGGCTCGCCGATCAAAATGCCCAGCGTTGCCGTCGCGCGCTCGCTGTTGCTGCGCGCCGCGTCGAGCGCCAGCTCGGTGTTGGCGCGCGCGGTGCGGAACTTCAGCACGTCATTCGTGATCATGCGCCCGCTTCTTTCGAGCGCCTGGATCGTCGTTACGTAACGCGTCATCCGCTCCAGGCTGGCCTGCAAAGCGCGCTGCGCACCGCGCGCGCGAAGCAGATCGAAGTACGCGACGCTAGTATCGAAAACAATTTGTGCACGCGCCGCCGCCACTCCGAGCCGCGACGCTTCGTTCACGTATTCGGCTGCGCGCATCAGCGCCCGGCGCCGTCCCCAGTCCCACGCCGTGTAATCGAGCGTCAACATCGCGGCCGAAAGACCGCGGTTGGTGACGACCTCATTGTAACCCGGCGCCTGGTAGTACTCGACGCCCGTCCCGATGGTGGGAAACAGCGGAGCGCGCTGCTCGCGCACGTGCGCGACGCTCATATCGCTCGCCGCGGCAGCGACATCGACCGAAGGCGCGACGTGCAGCGCGCGATCGATCGCGTCGGACAGAGTAATGCTCGCGGCACGCCCCACCGACGTCCAGCACAGGATCGCGGTAGCAAGAACGGCGGCCGCAGATAGGTGGCGGCAAGATGGCTCCATTGTAAAAATTCTAACAGCGGCCTGGCTAACAGTCCAAATTAATGGAGGTTAAGCTAAATCAGGCGCGGCTATCGGAGCGGCACGGTCGCTCGATCCGGATCCTCGTGATAGAGCGCGAGCGTCACGACGAACGCTGATCCGCCCGACGGAAGATTCGCGGCGGCGATCTCTCCGCCGTGCGCACGCGCGATTTCCCGGCATAGGCTCAAGCCCAGCCCACTGCCTTCGCCGGGCGACCCTGAGCCGCGAAAAAATCTATCGAAAATATGCGGCAGCTCGGCCGGATGGATTCCCTCGCCGGTGTCGGCGACGCGAATAATCGCACGATTCGCGTCGCTCTTCAGGCTGACATCGATCGATCCGCCCGCCGGCGTGAACTTCAGCGCGTTGTCGAGCAGATTGACGATCAGTCGGCGCAAATGCCCTTCGTTGCCGTTGACGAAGACGTCCTCGGGCGCGCTGACCGAAAGCTTTATCTCGCGCGATTGCGCCAGCGGCCCGACCGTCCCGACGATCTCGCTCAGCAGAGCGCGAAGATTCAGCTTTTGCCGATCGACCATCACTTCGCCGTTGAGCCGCGACAGCATCAGCAGTTCGTCGGCAATCCTGCACAGCGACAGCGCCTCGCGATGCGCCGCGCCAAGGGCAGCGCGATTTTCCGCGGACGTGCGGTCGCGCGCGAGCGCAACCTCGAGCCCCGTGCGCAGCACCGCCAGGGGCGTCCGCAGTTCATGCGCCGCGTCGGACGCGAACCTGCGCTCGGTAGCCGCACGCGCGCTCCAGCCGCTCCAGCAATGAGTTGATTTCCGCCGTGAGGCGAGCGACTTCATCAGTCACCGGCGGGACCGTCAGCCGCGAGCTCAGATTGGTCGGCCCAATCGCTTCAAGCTCCGCCGTCACCGATTCAATCGGACGCAGCGCGCGGCCCGCCAGCAGATACCCGCCGCCGACGCAAAGTATCAGGATGATCGGCACCATCAGCAACAGCAGATTGCGCAGGCCGTTGACCGATTCCTCGACCAGGCCCGCCTGCACGCCGCTTTGCAGATACGCGATATCGCCGTTGTAGAGCATCGGAACGACAGCGAACCTGAAAGCGTGGTTTCCGACGATCGCCGGATGCGTCGGGAGTGACGGATCGAATGGCGGCGGGATCGTGTGGACGTCGCCGAAGTTTCCAAACTCGCCGTGCGCCGTGACGATTCGTGCGCGCCGGCCCGGCCCGATATCCGTCTCGAGACTGAGCCGCTGCAAAATTCCGATGCGCGCTCGAAGTGCCGCCGCGCTGGATTTGGTCGGCCGCGTTCTCGGCCTCCTCCAGCAGCGCCGCGTCGAGCGCGCTGTATTGCTGACGCTCGAACAGTTTGATCGCTGCGATTGCCGCGACCAGCAGAATCGCAGCCAGCACCATCGCCCAATAAATGGTTAGCCTGAGTCTGATCGTCATTGGCGGCGATCGCGTTTCGCTGTCGTCCGCGGCGTCATTCCGCGCGCATCGTGTATCCGACTCCGCGCACGGTGACTATCAGCGACCGGTCGGCGCGCGGATCGATCTTCTGCCGCAGCCGATTGACGAACACTTCGATCAGATTGGTCAGCGAGTTGTAGTTCGAGTCCCAGACCGTCTCCGCGATCATGTCGCGCGTCACCACCTGCCCGGCGTTTCGCATCAGCAGTTCGAGCAGCATCTTTTCTTTCGGCGACAGGCTCAGATTGTGCTCGCCGATTTTCGCGCGGCGCTTGACGGTGTCGAATTCCAGGTCCCCGACTTTGAGGATCGGCGACGCTGCCGTTCGCGGACGCCTCGCCAGCGCCTTGATTCTCGCCACCAGCTCGGCAAACGCGAACGGCTTGGCCAGGTAGTCGTCGCTGCCACTGTCGAGTCCCGCGACGCGTTCCTCGAGCGTCCCGCGCGCCGTCAGGATCAACACGGGCGTCTGGTTGCCCGCCGCGCGCATCTCGCGCAGCAGTTCGAGCCCGCTTTTCCCGGGCAGTCCGATGTCGAGCACGATCAAGTCGAGCGCGCCGTGCGCGATTATCGGTTCGGCCGCCTCGGCACTCCCGGCGATTTCGACCGCGAAGTCTTCCTCGACCAGTCCCTGCTTGACGGAATCCGCCAGCCGGGCTTCGTCCTCGATCAGCAGAATCCGCAGTGCGTTCATACCCCCGATGCTGGCATGCCGCCGCATCCAAAAAAAGTGACCCCCAGACCGTCAGATGGCCAGCGACAGGACGCCGGCGGCTACCAGCGCGCCCGCCCAGATTGTGTCGAGGTTGATCCACGCGCTGCGCAGGATCGCCAAACCGATCCATTCATAGACCAGGATCGCGATCACTCCCGTCACCGCGATCATCGCGCCCGTATGCACCAGCACTACCGCTATCGCCTGCGCGATCGTATGCGCGTGAGCCGCGGCCATGTGATGCGCATGCGGGGAATTCGGCGTCATCCCGATCAATATCGGGAACAGCATCAGGCCCGCGCCATGCGCCGACGCCATCAGGAACGACCACAGCGCCAGCTCGGCAGCATTCACGCGCATCGCAACCCATCGCGGATGCGCGCGCGGCCAGACGAAATCGAAACAGCCCGAACAGGATCAGCGCCGCCGCGCCGATTGGGCGAAGCAAATCAATCGCGAAGAAGAGCCGCAGCCCGCCGATTATCGCGACGACGGCCGCAATCGACACCAGATGTCCCAGCGCAATTGGACCGAGTGCCCAAATCACCTTCGAGCGCCGCCGCTCCTGCAGCCCCAGCGCGACCGCGAACAGCCAGCCCATCGACGGATCGATTCCGTGATACGCGCCGAGCGCCGCGACCGCTATCCACGGCCACGCGGACGTCACGGATAGCAGAACGAGTCGGACGAGGAGTCGCCGCCCTCGAGGCGAATCTGATGCGGCCGTTCGCCGTCGAAGGTCGTGAAGAAATTCGGATCGATCGTCATGCCGCCTGCCGGCGCGCAATCGATTTTCGCGATCCAGCCGCGAATGCCCTCGGGATAGAATTGCGCATCCCACGCTCCGTACAGCGAATTCGAGACGTAGATGCGCCGCCCGTCGCGGCTCAGCTCGATCATCTGCGATCCGCCGTTGAGCGGCCCGCTCTTCGGATGCTTCCCGTGCGACACGATCCCGCCCAGCCGCACGCTGCCGGTCTCCTTCGGCTTGAATGGGTCGCTGACGTCGTATTGCTTCAGGTCGCCGGTGCCGAAACATGCGACGTACAAAAATTTATCGTCGAGACTCAGGTTGATGTCGGTGATCAGCGGCGGCACGGCCTTGAACGGTTTGAGCGCCGGCGGCAGCATGCTTTCGTCGGCGGGCTCGGCGGGAATTTCGATCACCTTGCGAACTTTCCACTCGCCATTTTCGCGATGCCAGAGCCAAATCGACGCCGACAAATCCTTGGTCGAGATGACCACGCCGACGAATCCGTAAGTCTTGGTCGGATCGTGCGACGGACGCAGTTCCAGCACCAATTGATTCTCGGCGCCGAGGTCGAGCGACTTCAGATGCCGCCGGTTGCGCAGGTTCCAGATATGAATCGCGTGACCGTACTTGTTGCCCAGCAGCAGGTCGGGCACGACGCCGTTTTCGATCATGTTCGGCGTGCCCCATTCGCTGGTGACGGCAACGTCCCAGCCGAGATGCCACCAGAAATCGTACGCGAACCATTGCGGCCCGCGATCGACTTCCCATCGCCCGAGCACGTCGAAGCTCTCGTGATCGAGCAGGAAAATTCCGCCCGGCCCGTCGCCCTTCGGATCGCCAAGCGCGCTGACGTAAATCGCGTCGGGTCCGCAATGAATAGTATGCGGCCGGCTGTATCCCGCGCGCGACGCAATCTCCTCGGCCTCGATCGTCTTCACCAGCTTCGGATTCGTCGCGTCGGGCTTGGTGTCGAAAATGTAAATCCGCGACGAGCGCAGGCCCGGCACCAGCAGGTATCGCCGCTCGACATGAGGATGCGGCGCGTAGGGGCAGAGCGCCGCGCTGCATGCGTTCCATCCGAAATGATGCAGCTCGTCGCCGACGTTCGGCACTTCGGCGCGGCCGACGACTTGCGAGTAGGTTTTCGATTTCGGATCGAGATCGAGCACGCACAGCGCGTCATGCTTTCCGTTGCTCGCGTTCGGATTGAACGTGACGACGTAGCCGAGCTTCTCGCGCGGCGCCTGCATCGCCATCCGCGCCGACGGGTAGAAAGTTTGATCAGGTTTCCACAGCGCCATGAATTCGCACCGCCTTCCGCAAAGATGATCCCGACCGTACCCAACCGGTCGAATCTCAATCAAGCCCGCCGCACGAGGCCTACGACGCTTTTACTTTTGTCCCCCTTCCCACTATGGGAAGGGGTTAGGGGTTAGGTTGCGCGGATCGATCTCCAAGCTCGCAATCGAACGAAACGACTATGGAAGAAAAAACCGTTCTCTACGAAAAGCACGATCGCATTGCCAAAGTCATCCTCAACCGCCCGCGCTACAAGAACGCGCAATCGCGGCGCCTGCTCGAGGAAATGGACGCCGCTTTCGCCGAGGCCAATGCCGACGACGACGTCCGCGTGATCATCCTGGCGGGAGCCGGCGACAATTTTTGCTCGGGTCACGACCTCGGCACGCCCGAGGAAAAAGAGGACCAGGCGCGCCGCCCGTTTCCCAAGGGCGTCCGCGGCGAGTACGCCAGGTCGCGCGAGATGTTCCTCGACAACACGCTGCGATGGCGCGATCTCGACAAGCCGACCATCGCGCAGGTGCAGGGCCTGTGCATCTTCGGCGGCTGGATGTTCGCAGCCGCGATGGATCTGGTCGTCGCTTCCGACGACGCCAAGTTTCTGCCCTCGCTCCTGCAGTACTTCTCGATTCCGTGGGACATGCCGCCGCGCAAGGCCAAGGAAATTCTTTTCCAGAGCCGCTTCGTCGATGCCGACGAGGCCGCGCGCCTCGGCTTCGTCAATATGGTCGTGCCGCGCGCTGAGCTCGAGGCCGAAACGATGGCGCTCGCAAATCGAATCGCCGAGAGCGATCGCTTCACGCTCCGCATGGTCAAGTGGGCGGTCAATTCCGCGCAGGACGCGATGGGCTTCAGCACCGCGATTCGCAACGCCCACTCGCATCACATGATTCTCGGCATCGGCGGCCTGATGCAGGCCAAAATGCAAGGCAAGGAGCTTCCCAAGCGGATGCCCGGCGTCGAGCAGGCGCTCAAGAAAATAAGAAAGTAGGCGCGCTGTTCACTATTCGCGTTCGATGAATGGCGAGCCGCAATTAATATCGGACATTAGCGTCCCGGTAAGACCCCTTACGGACGAACCGATTAGTGCCGATTTCCAAAATTCGTCACAATTGAAGTGTGACGACGTCGATTGGAAAACTGAGTAGCGCGATCGCCTTGGCATTTCTCCTGGCCGCGACTACCGCGCCCAGGGCCGAAGAGCCCGCCGCGCCGCTCCCGCCGATTGCTCATCACATCGCGGGCGGCCAATTCGATTTCATCGTCTGGGAGGGCAGCACCTTCACAAGTATCGGCTCGCGATTCGGCGAGAGTCCCAAAGTACTGGCCCTCGAGAACGGCAAGCAGGTTACCGATCGGCTGCATGCCGGCGACACGATTCATATCGACAATCGCCATATCGTTCCCATCGAAGAAGCCGACTTGATCGAGGTCAACCTGCCGCAGCGGATGCTCTTTCATTTCGAGGGTGGCCGGTTGAGCGGGGCGTATCCGGTCGCGATCGGGCAACCGGCCAGGCAGTGGCAGACGCCCGATCGGCGCGTTCAAGGTGATCCAGTTGCGCGAGGATCCGACCTGGCGAGTGCCCGCCTCGATTCAGCGCGAAGAGGAGGAGGCGGGCAAGGACGTCGAGGACGAAGTCGAACCCGGACCCGACAATCCGCTCGGCAAATACTGGATCGGGCTGAGCTTCCCGATCATCGGGATTCACGGCACCAATCATCCCGTCAGCGTGTACAGCTACCGAACCCACGGATGCGTGCGGTTGCATCCCGACGACATCGAAGCGCTGTTCAACGACGTCGATCTGAATGATCGCGGCGTAATCGCTTACTATCCCGTGATGCTGGCGCGGCTGCGACGACGGCCGGATTTTCCTCGAGAGCGATCGCGACATTTACCGCAAAGGCACTGGCGGAATCGACGCGGTGAAGGCCCTTGCGCGGGCTAACGGGATTGATACTCTAATTGACTGGTCTCGAGCCGGGGAAGTTTTAGACGACCAGGAAGGAATCGCGCGCGACGTGACGGCTCACGTCCGAGCGCGCAGGGGGAGCGCCAGCAGGTCCTGATCGCGGCGACGACAAGTTGAGCGAACAGTCACAGTCGCAATCCACACATCCCGCGGGCTTATCGCGGCGGCGGTTCCTCCGCATTAGCGCGATTGCCGCTGCACAACTGGTCGTGCCTGCGGTCGCGATGGCGCGCACGACAGTCCAGCTTCGACGCCGCTCGCTCAAGTTCTACGCCCTGCACACCGGCGAAAGCCTGACCACGACTTACTGGGAAAATGGGCACTACATTCCGGACGAGCTGGATCGCGTCAATTACGTCCTGCGCGACTTCCGCGCCAACGAAGTAAAGCCGATCGATCCCGCGCTGCTCGATCTGCTGACGCGGATCCATCATCGACTAGGCACCAACGAGCCGTTCCAGGTGATTTCCGGATACCGCTCGCCGCTGACCAACGCGATGCTCCATGCGAACAGCGAAGGCGTCGCCGTCCACAGCCTGCATATTGACGGCAAGGCAATCGACATCTGCGTCCCGGGACGAAGCCTCGCGCAGCTTCGCGGCGCCGCGCTAGCGCAGCAAGCCGGCGGCGTCGGCTACTATCCGAAGAGCAACTTCGTCCACGTAGACACCGGCCGCGTCCGCTTCTGGTAATCCGTTGTATCTACTTCGCCGCGACGGCCACTAGCCGTTCGACGCCCGATTGATCGTACGGCGAGCGCGCTCAAGCCGCCGATTACAAGCCGACTTCCCTGAAATCCCGCAGCGCTTCAGCACTTCCTTCGAGCTCGGCGCCCGAGTAAGGCTCGATGTGACAAGGTCGAGATCGCATCCGCTCGCTTCCGCGTCAATGCCGGAGCCCCATCGACTCTCCAGCCGCTTCCATCCGTTTTCGAGCACGCGGCGTTCCTCCAGCATGCAGCGCGCCATCCTGCGCACTCGCTCCCAGGTCGCGTTCCTGCGAAGTCTCCCCGCGAGGATCTCCTTGCCCGATCATTTCGATCCACGCGCCGCGTCGTCCACGGCTTCAGCGAAGCGAGAAGATTTTGCGCGACGAGCTTTAGCATCGTCGGCGGGGTCGGCGAAAGTAGCCGAACGCGGTTAAGCAATTGATCGCGCCGTCGAAGGCACGTTCGGTCGTTTGAACGCGCGCATGTCTTGTATCCACCCATTCGACGCTCGACGCTTTTCCTTGCGGGCGCTCGCCTCCGCGCGCCTGATCCAGGTAGCGCGCGGTGTACGATCGACTCCCGTCACCGTGAGTCCGCGCTGTGCCAGCGCGATCTCGATCGAATGTCGTCCGACGCCGCAACACAGAGTCCAGCACGCGCCGCCGCCCGGCCCGACTCCAACAGCTTGATCAGTCTCATCCGCCTGCGCGCCTGATGCGCGCGAGCCTGCCGCGCCGTCGAACATGTAGCGCTGAGAAGCTCTCCGCAAGAATTCGTCAGTCTTCGTACCAGTCGGTCATCGTGCTGCCGGCTCATCGACTTAGCGTCTTTGGATGCGCACGCATCGGAGCCGCGACCTCAGTCAGCGCCTCGCCGTCGGGCGACCTGGCCGCCATCTGCTTCATCACCGAATCGAGCTCAACTCCGAGGCCGTCCGCGATGCGATCGATAAAGTTGAACAGGCTTCGCGATCACGACGATGTCCAGCGTCTGCTCTTCGCTGAAATGCGCGCGCAGAGCTGTTCAGATCGTCGCAGCGTCATCGACGACGGGCTCGCCGTGATCTTTTCCGCGTAGGCGAGCATCGCCCGGTCCGCCTCCGACAACGGCGCGCTCCGCCAGTCGTGCTTCACGTGCGCGACCAGGGCGTTGTCGCCGCCGCTGTCGACGCGGAGAACCTCCGCGTGAGCGTTGGTTCAGTCGTGGCACCGGTTGGTCGCCGACACGACCGTCGCGATCATCTCCTCCTGCACGCGCGTCAGCTTCGATCCGCCGAAGGTCGCGACCTGGAAAGTATTCGCCACCGCGCCCACCAGTTCAGGCTTGAGGCTGAACGCCTGCATGATGTTCGGCACCATGCCGTTGCGCCCGCGATACCTCGGTAGATCTTCAGCGAGTCTGCCCGACCGCCTGATCTTCGCCGATAGTTTTTATCCAGGCCATCGCATGCTCCCTAGCTTGGTGGCCTAATGCGCTAAATCGTGCGCCGCAGAAAATCGAACATCTTGTCGAGTCCCTGCCTGCATCCCGACAGCACGTCCATCTGCAGGAAGCCGTGCGGCATGTCCTCGAGGATCGCAACTTCGTGCCGAATGTCCGCGCGCTTGAGCGCGTCGGCCATCGAATGCGTCTCGGGCAGCAACGTGTCCGCAGTGCCGCATATGATGAAGCTCGGCGGCATCGCGCCCGCCTTCACCGCACGCAGCGGACTGACGCGAGGATCCTCGAGTATCGCGGGATAGCCCGCGCCCGCGTACGCCTTGATCATTCCATCGAACGTGTCGTTGGCGTCGCGTTTCATCTGCGCGGGAAAATCGAACACTCCGTAAATCAACAGCGCAGCCTTCGGCTTCGCGCGGACCCGCATATTTCTCCGCCGCGAGCGACGTAAGCGTCGCCGCGGTTA
Source organism: uncultured delta proteobacterium (assembly GCA_963733715.1). Lineage (GTDB taxonomy): Bacteria > Desulfobacterota > Binatia > Binatales > Binataceae > Binatus. Next base: position 132,426 of record CAVTEN010000022.1, on the reverse strand, counting down.
GATTGCCGCCAGCAGAATCGCCGCCGACTGCGAGCCGCGACGCGTCGCCGTTCCATCGCTTTGCGTTTTCGCCGGCCCACTTCACCGCATAGACGCAATCGTCGAGTCCCGCAGGAAACGGATGCTCAGGCGCGAGCCGGTAATCAACGTTGATCGTCAGGTATCCAGCTTCGGCGAATTGCATCCGAGCTTGCGATGCGTCTTCGGACTGCCTCCGACCCATCCGCCGCCGTGCAGATAAACGCACCACAGGATGCGGCCCGTTTCCCTTTGGCACCGCGATATCGGCGGTGAGACCGGGCCGCATCTCGACCGCCTCATGGAGCGCGCCAATCTCGGGCGGATTCTGATTCATCATCGGCGCGAACGTATCCATCGCCTGCGCGCAGCCCCTTCACGTCAGTAGGAATAGGAGCCTTGGCGAGAGCGTCGAGAAAAGAGCGTTCCTGTTCAGTGAGCATGATGACCTCCGTTATTCCGCTCCTAACCCCTACCCGGAGGGTTCCCCTTTTAGGGAAGGAGGCCCCGCCTGGCGGCCGTTTCTGAGGGTCGCGGATCCAGCCGGTAGCATCTCTACTGCTGCGCCGAGGCGCCGACCGCTGCTTCACCATCGGCTCGAGCTCGCCCGTCTCGTGTAGCTCGCGAATGATGTCGCAGCCGCCGACGAACTTGCCGTTGATATAGACCTGCGGGATCGTCGGCCAGTTGCTGTATTGCTTGATCGCGTCGCGCAGCTCCGGATCGCTCAGCACATCGGCGGTCGCGTATGGCTCGCCGATCTCGTCGAAAATCGCAACCGTGGCGGCAGAGAATCCGCACTGCGGAAAGCTGCGATTGCCCTTCATGAAGATCATGATCTTGTTCTCTTTGACTGCCGCTTCGATCTTTTCGATTATGCCCGCCATGTTCTTTCCTCTATTTGCGATTCTGATGTTGCGCCGGGGTCAACGTCTTGAGCGTCAGCGCATGCACCTGCACGCGCATCGCGTCGCCCAGCGCCTTATAAACCAGTTGATGCCGTTCGATGAGACCCTTGCCCTCGAAACTCGGGCTCACGACCAGCGCCTCGAAATGGTCTCCGCCGCCGGTGTAGTCGCGCACCTCGACCTGCGCATCAGGAATCCCGCGCGCAATCATCGTCTCGATTTCCTTAGGGTCCATCACTGATCCGGCATTTTAACCCGCATCCGACTCGCGAATCCACAAGCGGCGGTTCGGAGGCTGACCTGTCGGCGCCCAACTGAAATAGTGTCGAGCACCTACGATGCTCAACAGGAAAGTTATTCCGGGCCACAACAGAACAATGCGGGCAATGCCGGTCCGGTGGCTGTTTACGCTGGCGGTGATGCTCGGATGCGGCACGAGCACTCGCGCCAATCCGCCGAACTATCCGACCAGGCCGATTGAGCTGAAATATTACGCCGAAGGTCGTTGGGCGGTCACTGCACGTCTGGCAGGCGCGTGTTGCGATTCGTCAGGAAACAAATTCGACCTGTACTATCCGACCAATTTGGGAGCCAACGGATTCAAGCATCCGATTCTTACGTGGGGAAACGGGACCAAGGCAAAGCCAGGTCAATACGACTACTTTCTGAAGCATCTGGCTTCGTGGGGTTTCGTGATCGTCGCCACCGAAGACGAGAACACCGGCCCGGGACAGACGATACTGGACGCCACGAATTACATGATCGGCGAGAATAGCAACTCGTCGAGCATCTTCTTCCAGAAGCTCGACGTGAAAGAGATCGGCACTCTGGGTCATTCGCAGGGCGCGATCGGCGCGATCAACGCGATGATCAAATCGGGCGGCTTGATCAAGACCGTCATCGCGATTGAGCTGCCAAGGCAATTCTTTTGCAGCAGCAAGGTCAACTGTACCGACACCAAAAACCTGACAGCCGGATCCATATTCTTCATCGATGGTTCCAAGGACGGGATATCGCCGCCGACCCAGTACTCATGGGAGTCCGGCGAGCAATCGATCCAGGCTTACTACGACGCGACGCCGAGCGGGATCGCAAAAGTGAAGGGAACATTGATTGGGCCCGATCACCTTGATCTCATAGGCCAGCCGGATTGCGCCACAGATTGGACTCAATGCTGGCGCAATTCATGTGCAGAGACGGTGTCTACGGGTACCTTGGATATCCGACCGCATGGATGATGGCCCAGCTTCAGGGCGACACCTACGCAGCGGGCGCCTTCACAAAGGGCAGCGGCGAAATATTCTCCGAAACTACAAATTGGGAGTACGTCGAAAGCAACGTCGCGAAGTAGTCGAATAACCCACGCCATCAAAGAGATTATTTGACGACCGAAATTCGATGACGTGGCCGTTGATGTCGTCGGGCTTGCTCGGCGAGACCGGAGCCTTGACGCCGTCGAGCAATCGCCTTGCGCTGCTGGTGATTTCGCCAGCATGGCCTGCGCCGACTATTCGCGATACCAGCTTGCCGTCGGGGCCGACGAACAGCGTCGTCGGAATCGCCTCGACGCCCATGCTGTCGACCAGCCGCTCGTCGGCCAGCGCGATCGGATAGTTGATCCGGAACTCCTCGACGAACGGCGCGACTGCCTTTGCCCCGTCGCCCTGGATCAGGTCGCATGAGACGCCGATTATCACCAGGCCGCGCGACCTGTTGTACTTCTTGTAGAGCGCGACCAGCTCCGGAATCTGCTTGCGGCACGGCCCGCACCACGTCGCCCAGAAATCGACGATCACCGGATGGCCGCGGTAACTGCTCAGGTCGATATTCTTGCCGTCGAGGCCGGGTGCGCTGAATTCCAGGCCTTCTTCCACCGGCGACGAGAGGCCGCTTTCGGCGTGTCGAGCCGCAGCAGTGGCTTGGGCTTCTCGCCCTTCAAGAAGCAGAGAAGTTGAAGAATGCGCCCGCGATCAGCGCGAGCGACGACCACGATAGCCAGTACGCGCAGTCCTTTGCCTGCCGCTCATACCTGCTCGATAACGGTCGCGATTCCCTGGCCTATCCCGATACACATCGTCGCGACGCCGAGCGCGGCTCCGCGCCGGCGCATCTCATGCGTCAGCGTCACGACCAGCCGCGCGCCGGAGCATCCGAGAGGATGCCCGAGTGCGATCGCGCCGCCATTCACGTTGAGCCGTTCTTCGTTGATCTTGAGATCGGTGTTGCATGCGAGGACCTGCGCGCCGAAAGCCTCGTTGATCTCGAACAGGTCGATGTCGCCGATTTTCAGTCCGGCGCGCGCCAGCGCCTTGTGCGTCGAGGGAACAGGACCCCATCCCATGATTTCCGGACGGACGCCCGCCACTGCGGTCGCGCGAATCTTTGCGAACGGTTTCACGCCGAGCGCGCTCGCCCGCTCCGCGCTCATCAGCAACACGGCCGCGGCGCCGTCGCTTAACTGGGAGGAGTTGCCTGCGGTCACCTGGCCGTCGGGCTTGAATGAAGGCTTCAGCCCGGCGAGTTTTTCCATCGTCGTTTCCGCGCGCGGACCCTGGTCAACGTCGACGACCTGTCCATCGGGCAGCTTGACCGGCACGATTTCCTCTTTGAAGCGCTCACGCGCCGCCACCGCGCGCATGTTCGATCGCAGCGAGAACGCGTCCGATTGCTCGCGCGTGATCTTGTACATGTCGGCCAGCCGCTCAGCCGTCATTCCCATGAAGAACATGTCGCGCGGGAACATCTCGAGCAGTTTGGGATTGGGCAGGATTCCCGAGCCCATCGCGACGTGAGTCATGTGCTCGACGCCGCCCGCAATCGCGACTTCGCCCGCGCCCGTCATTATTTCCTGCGCCGCGAAGTTGACCGCCTGCAGGCTCGATCCGCACTGACGATCGATCGTCGTGCCCGCGACTTCGACCGGCAGCCCCGCCAGCAGTCCGATCATTCGGCCGACGTTCAGGCCCTGCTCGCCGGTCTGATTGGCGCATCCCCAGACCACGTCCTCGATTTCTTTGGGGTCAAGCTTCGGATTTTTTTCGAGCAGGCGGCGGATACACATCGCGCCCAAATCGTCGGCGCGGATGTCCTTGTAGTAGCCCTTGTCCTTGCCGGCCTTGCCAATCGGAACCCTGACTCCATCGACGATAACAACTTCGCGCACCGTGTTCTCCTTCGGCGGCGTCGCGCGATGATTGCGCGCGGCCGCAAATCCTTGACCCTATATGATACTCCGCTTGCGCAGTTCTGATAGCCGCAAATTATCGTAGCCGAGAACGCTCGTCAGCACCTCGTCGGTGCTCTCGCCCAGCCGCGGCGATCGGGTCGAGGGAATATCTTATCACCGGCGCTCTTGAGCGGCGAGCCCGGCACGATCAGCCCGTCAAACTCCGGATGATCCGCGTGCAGAATCATGTTGCGCGCCGCCAGATGAGGGTCGCGAGTGACTTCCTCGACGTTGGCAATCGGCGCGCATGGCACCGACGCGTCGCCGAGCAAGCGCAGCCAATGATCGCGCGGCTGCGTCGCGAAGATATGCGCGAGGATCGCCTCGAGCTCCGGATGGTTCGCGGTGCGATCGGCATTGGTCAGAAATCGCGGGTCGTCCTTGAGTTCAGGCGCGGAGATCGCGTCGCAGAAGCGGAGCCAGATAGCCTCGTTGCCCGCGCCCATCACGAAGTAATCGTCGGCGGCGCGAAACTGCTGGAACGGCGTGATCGACGGATGCCGCGTGCCGAGCCGGCCGGGAATCTTGCCGAGACCGAGTAGCGCGCGAGCGCGTCCTCGAGCATCGCGACCTGGCAATCGAGCATCGCGATATCGACGTGATTGCCGACGCCGTCGCGGTCGCGCACGCGCAGCGCCGACATGATCGCAATCACGCCGTATAGCGCCGCCGACAGATCGCCGACCGACACGCCGCATCGCACCGGCTCGCCGCCCGGATTGCCGGTGATACTCATCGTGCCGCCAAGGGCCTGCGCCACGATGTCGTAAGCGGGCGCGGAAGTCTTGGGCCCGGTCTGCCCGAATCCGGAAATCGAGCACAAAATAATCTTCGGATTGGCTGCTTTGAGTTGCGCGTAGCCGACCTTGAAACGATCCATCGTGCCCGGCGAGAAATTCTCGACCACGACATCCGATTTCGCCGCCAGCTCGAGAAAGACTTTGGCGCCCTCCTCGATGCGCAAGTCGAGCGTGATGCTGCGTTTGCCGCGATTGACGCTGTAGAAGTAGCCCGAGTCGCCCGACGGCATCATCGGGGCAAAACTGCGCGAATCGTCGCCACGCCCCGGCACCTCGATCTTGATCACCTCGGCGCCAAGGTCCGCCAGGTTCATCGTGCAAAACGGCCCGGCCAAAACGCGCGTCAGGTCGAGCACGCGAACCCCGCGCAGCGGCTGCTGATCGATCATCGATTTTTATCCTCGTGTGAGAGATTATCGCCTCGCGGCGGACGCAGGGGTGACCCCTGCACCAGTGCGAAAGTGAGAGCGCAGTGTGAGCGGCCGCTACTTTGCTCTCAGGGGCCGTGCGCGATGAGTGGGAAGAGTGCTTTTCGGCCTTCTTCCATCAGGGGTACGCAAGAGCGCTCGTTAGCGGCGGCGAGTTCTTGCTTCGCGGGCGCGCATCGCTTCGGCTGGGGTCATGATCAGGCGCGGCTCCTCTTGGGCTTTCTGCTGCTCTTCCGCGGCTACCGTGCCGAGTTGGGTGCGGATGAAGGCTTGGAAGAAGAGGACCTTGGTCACGTCGATTCCGTCGCGCAGGCGCGCGGCCGCTGCGGCGGCCCATCCGGCTTGCTGGCGACGTCCGACTCGCGCGAGGTAATACGCGATATCCTCGAGCCGCCGCTGGATCCGCTTGCCGTTGGCGCCGCTCAAAAGTTCGGCGGTCGCGCGATCGATTACCGCATTCACGCGCTCCTGCTTGTGGACTGGGCTCAAGACGATCACGCTTTCGCCGGCCTGATTGATTTCGTCGACGTAGGGCTTGAGCAGCTCGTCGGGCAATCGCCATTCGAGAAATTCGGGTTCCTTGAGCAGCTCGACTGACGGTTCGGCGGCGGCTTCGGCGGCAAGCTCGGCATAAATGGGATGAACCAGTTCGGTCGGCGGCGGCGACGCGATCAACTCGGAGCGCAGCGCGAGGAAGTTTCCGACCTGGCCGCGGCGCGACTCGGGCGTATTGCGCCATGCCTCGCATGCGATGAAGTCGGCGACGCGCCAATCGGCATCGACGAATTTGACCTGCGCGCGACGCTCGAGTTCGTCGCGTTCGGAATTCAGTTCGCGCCGCGACAGCCGCGTGTTCTGCGCGCCGACGAGGCCTTCGTGCTCGGAGATCAGCGCCCACATCCGCAGCACGCCGCCCTGCACGCGCGGCTTGACGATCCAGACGATGCGCGCGCCTTCGCCGTCGATCGGTGAAAGCATCGCGTTGATGTCAGTTTTCAGTCTTTTCAGTGGCGCTGTCGTGCGTGGTGGTGGCCGCTGAAGGAGGAGGCGCGTCGATGCCGTGTTGCTTCAGCTTGTACAACGCGCGACGGACTTCGCGGCGCATCGCGCCAGAGGCGCCAGCTTCCATTTCGGCGAGCATCGCGGCCGCGGCAGGGTCCGCGATCATTCCGAGCGCGCGCGCGATTGCGAGGTCCGTGACTCCGGGCTTGCCCCTTAGCTCGCGAAGTTTCGCTATCGCATCTGCCGGCGCGGCTGCCGGATCGAAGCCTGCCTCGATCAGCTTGGTGTCGTCGGGATTCGTGTCGGGAGACTTACTCAATTGGATGCCGATGCGAAGTCGTGGAAGCCTATGCGCGCGCTTCCCGAACTGTCAAGTTTTTCATGCCGGCGAGGTCGCGATCAATGAAGAACCTGGAAGCAAAGTTCCCTCTCACGGATCACGCCGAGGCTGAAGCGCGCGCGACGGCGCTCGGATACACGCAGCGCGCGATACTCCATCAGCGCGACACCTTTTTCCGCGTCGCGAATGGCAAGCTGAAGCTGCGCGAGGAAAACGGCACCGCGGTGCTCATCTACTACCATCGCGACGAGAGCGGCCCGCTGATGTTGAGCAACTACGAGATTGTGAAGGTGGCCGATCCGCCGCGGACGCTACGAATTCTGGCCACCGCGCTCGGCCCGATTGCGGTCGTTGAAAAAGTCCGAACCCTGATGATGCGCGACAACGTGCGGCTGCATCTCGACAAGGTCGCGCGGCTGGGAGACTACGGCGAGATCGAGGCGGTGATTGCAGACGGCGACGATCCGGAGCGGAGTCGCAGTGCAGTGAACGAAATCCTCGCGGCGCTGAATGTGACGCCCTCCGATCTAATCGACGTGTCGTACTTCGAGATGCTCGCGAAGCACTTCACACGGGCCGCGAAATAATCGGGCGGCGGGTTACTCTGCGCGATACCTGCGCGACGTGAGATTGCATCCGGCTCAGCGTCATCGTAAGGAGCCCAAAGGCCAACTCGAGGCGCCCGATGGCAGAGCGGCGCCGCCTGGCAGCCCTTAAATCCAGTTCGTCCAGTTTCGCCAGCGCCGCGCTGCGAATAGTTTCGGCGATCTTGCCAAAGTCAGGGGTCGGCCCATCGACTTGCCCGCTGGGAATATGAATTGACACGAGTGGGATGGACGCCGGCGCCGAGGGGTTCATGGCTGCGCGAATCTGCCGCAGTAGAAACAGCAGGTCGTCCTCGCAGGTCAAACTTCCGAGCAGAGAGGCGCGGGACAATTCCTGGAGCTCGGCATCGGTTACCCCGAGGGCCGCGATAGTTTCGCGGTCAGCGCAAAACTCTTCGAAGATTTTGTCGCGGGAGAGACCTTGGGTTTGGCAGTCGGATGTCTCAGATTTCCTAACGTTGTCAAACGCGCGCATTTGCGATTCTCCCCACTAAGATTTTTGAACCAGAATCAATCGAAACGTCCCGACCGGTGCCGAAATTTCCGGCAGCCGATCGTTTCTGTTTTGGAGCTTTACGTTCATTTCTATCGGTTTCTTTATGTCCAAGAGTGAAAATCTCTTCCGGTTAAGGTCGCTTAGTATCTACGCGTGTCGTAAATGTGTCAAGATAGGTATATAATCCTACAAGCAGGCATCTAGCGGCCAGATACCGGGGACGGGTCGACTAAGCGAGGAGTCTCGAAAGGACCCAGATAGTCGAGCGCCCCGGCGAGCATTGGGGCTCGCCGGGGCGCATTGCTGTCTATTTTCTCGGCTAATCGCTCGAGGTGGACGGACTAGCGCTCAGCCATTCTGGTGGCCTTTCTTACTCTTGCCCGGACTGAAGCGATGGTTGGTGTGAGCCTTGCACACCCAATTCGCCGCGTCATTTACGTTACCGCCCTGAAAAACCGCGAGACTCGGAAATGGGCAGAGCGGGAAAGTGCGTCCGGCCTGCGGGCCCGCCGGCACCTCGCCGATTATGCGATCGGGCGCGACGCCAGACTCAACCCATCCGATGAGCGGACTCAGCGGATCGAAATTGTACGGTCCAGGCCCGCCCGAGCAATGATGCATCCCGGGCACCATGAACAGCCGCGCGTTGTCTTGCAGATGCTTGAAGCCGCCGCCCAGCGTGTTAGCCACGGCGGTGTAGTAGTCGACGCTGACGAACGGCGTTAACGCCGGATCGCTCCATCCGTGGTACATGACCAGCTTGCCGCCGGCACCGAAGAACGGCGAGAGGTCGGTGTCCTCGCCATTGGAATTGAAAGTCGTAATGACAGTGTTTAGCAGCGCGACCTGGCTCGGATCGGCAAAGTCGAAGGTCAGCGAATTGTAGGATGGATCATCAAAGACGAAGAATTTCATGAACTGGTCCTGGAACGAGAACTGAAGCGGCGCTGCGCCAAACGATGCGGGAACCACGCCGTACGGATTGTCGACGCCGAAACCGTCCGGTGGCGGCGCAAATCCGGTGATCCACAACTCCCATCCGTCATTGCCGCCCGGATTGCTGGCCGAATAGCCTGGATAGAGTTGGGTCCCGTCGGGCGTCGTCGCGCCGGCATAAATCTTCTTGAGCGTAGCGACCTGTGCCGCAGTGAGGCAGTTCGAGGTGAGCTTTGTGCTGCATTGGATCGATGCCGGGTCGAAGTGGCACAGCCGCGGATCTTCGATCAGACCGTCGACCACGCCGTCGGAGGCGTCGCAGGCGCTGGTCACCGCCGCATCGAGCACGGCGATCTGCGCCGGCGGCAGCCAGCTATCGCCGGTGCTATCCGAGAGCAGTGCCAGATCGTTCCAATTGAATCCCGCGATCGGATCGCTGATGGCGGGGTCGCCCGCGACGATACCGTTGAAGTCGTTGGGAAATTTCTGCGCCTCGACCAGAGCCTGGCGTCCACCCGTCGAGCATCCGTCGAAGTAGGAGAACATCGGCGCGGCGTAGTACTGGTTGGTCAGATTCTGGCCCGCCAGCGTGCTCAGATGAACGGCCCGGTACGCGAAATCCTCGATCCCGGCCATATTCGAAACATTGCCGGGGAGGAGGGCGAAGCTGCCGTCAAGCGATGCCGCTGGACCAAAAATCGATTCATGACCGGTATCGGTCACGGCTTCCGCAAAACCGAACGGGAGTAGGGCAGTTGGGGAGGGCAGGCTGCCCTGAAAGCCCCCACCGCCTACAAACACGAAACGGCCGTTCCACGACGCCGGCGGCGGCAATCCGACCGCAAACAGCACCGAGCCGGTTTGAGTGCCGGAGGTCGTCGCGATCGAACCCTTGACGATACAATTTGCTCCCGACAGGGTTGCAGAAATGATCACCGTTCCGGGCGGTGCGACCAACGAGGTGCATGCGACACCGGCGAACGCGGGCCTCGCGACCATCACGACGGCGATTGCGAGCAGGCCGATAAACGGCCGCACGCGCGGATTCTCTTTGCTTGAATTACTCACGGAATTCCTCCCTGGAAGCGGATGCCGTCGCCAAGCGTCGCCCGTCGAGTGAGCAACAGCCAAGCGATGACAGTATGTGGGGACCCCCAGTTACCTAATAGAGGCGATTAGCACTGGACGGTTCTAGTCGTCAACTCAGCTAATGGCAGGGCGCTGAAGATGGTACTGGCGCTCAGCTAGAACATCGAGCCCGGCTGGACGAAAATCATGTTGTTGATTTGCTTGTTCGGATATACCGACGAAGCCACGCTCGCGGCGCGATCCTTGTCGGCCGGGCTGGTAACATTACCCGAAAGATAAATGTAAGGTCCCACGACTCGCGCCTGCACGTCGGTGAAGCCGCTGGTGAGGATCTGGGTATTGATACGCTCTTCTTCCTGGGCCCATTTGCCGGTCTTGGTCCGCAGATTGTCGACCACTGAAGTGACACCGGGCACATTGTTCGCCGTCTGCTCGGCCATCGCCCGATCCTTGTCGTCGAAGACCATCCCGTAAAGCACCACCACGCCCTCGGCCGCCGTGTAAGCCTTCGCGCCGTTGAGCCGAGGATTACTGCGGAATGCGGCATTCACCCGGTTCATCAGCGCTGCCTCACTGTCGGCGCGCGCCACCGACGATGCGCTCGCGACAGCAAAAATCAAAACGGCGATCGTGAGTAATGCTCTCGAGGCGTGATGCGGCTTGATCATACAGCTGGCTCCGGTTGGGATTGCCTCGAACTTAAGGTCGCATCACTGGTGCGTCAATGGCGTCCTCGCCATTAGCACTGGGTGCAGGGGTCACCCCTGCCGAAGGAGGCGTGAAACCCACCGCGGGTTTCACATTCAATAAAGTGGTCCTCCTCCTGCGTACGCCGCAGCAGCGCGCGCATCTTACGCGAGTAAGGCGATCCAAACCCGCCAACCAGTTTCAACGGAACAATCCCCATAGCGCCAATTTGCTTTCGTCGCGCGACCGACGTTGATAGTTGGTTGGCTCTTTCGGGTTGAGCTTGATTGCGGCATTTGAATCAGCGATCGCGCGCTTGTAGTCCTGCTTCTGATCCCAAAGGTCGGCTCGAAGGCTGTAGCAGTAGGCATCATTAGGATTGAGCTTCAGCGCAATGTCCAAATCGGCCATCGCGCGATCGTAGTCTTTCAGATCGTAGTAGTACGTGCTGGCCCGATTGACGTAGTAGGACTCTTCATCGGGCTTCAAGCTTATCGCCTTCGTGAAATCCTGGATGGCGCGTTGATTCTGCCCCTCATCTTCGTAGGTGAGGCCGCGTTCGCCGTACCAGCCCGATTCGTCCGGAATCAGCTTAATCGCTCGATCGAGGTCTTCGATGGCCCGTTCATACTTGCCTTGTGATTCGTAGACGGCTCCGCGTCGCCCGTAAGCGGTGCCGTTGGTCGGGTCGATACGAATTGAAGCGTCGAGGTCGCGGATTGCGTCCGCGTAGTCTCCCTTTAGCCTTTCGGCATTGCCGCGATCACACAGCAGTTGAGCATTGTTGGGATCGATTCTCTGCCCGCGTTCGACATCGGCGAGGGCGCTCTTGAGGTCGCCGTTCATCTCATATTTGCCGGCGCGGCAGTCGTAGCCATTACCATTATGCGGTTCGAGCGCGATCATCTTATTGCAATCGGCGAGTCCTCGGGCGTAATCGCCGGTTAACTGATAGATAGAGGCTCGACGCCAAAGCAAACTGACGTTGTTTGGATCGAGCCGAATCGCCGCATCGCAATCCGCGATCGCATCCTGGGTTTTCTTCTGCACGAAATCGATCTGCTCGCGGGCCACATAGTTATCTACGTCGTTCGGCGCGAGTTTGATCGCGTTGTCGATATCGGAACTTGCGCGCGGATAATCATGCATGAGCGCGTATTCGTTAGCGCGATAGCGATACGCATCGTCATTTTTGGGATCGAGCGCAATCATCCAGCTGTAGTCGAACAGCGCGCGATCGTGATCGCCATGACGCGAATACGTGTCGCCTCTGCGCTTGAATAGACTGCGATCGTCGCGTGCAAAGCGAATCGCGGTGTTAAAATCGGCGATCTCGTGCGGGAAGTCGCCTTGCTGGTCTTCGATCGATGCGCGCAGGTCGTAAGCGTCGGCGTCTTTGGGCGCGAGCTTGATCGCCGCGTCAGCATCAGCAGCCGCGTGTGCAAGGTCGTGCTTGTGAGTAGTAATCGTATCCGCGGTAGCTGATAGCCGTCGCTGACCTCAGGAGCCAGCCTGATCGCTCTGCTCAGGTCGGCGATTGCGAGGTCGTACTGCTTCGCGTCGCTGTAGATATATCCGCGCCACAGGTAGCCGTAGGCGTTGTTGGGATCGGCGTCGATCGCAGCATCAAGCTCCTTGATTGCCGCGACGGATTGTCCATGGAGGAACAACTCGTGTCCTTTTACCAGGTGGTCGCTCGGAGGCAGGTTCGTGGCCTGCAGGCTCAGGATCAGAAATCCGCTGATACCCATCAGAAGATTCGCGACGATGCAGGGCACGAGTCGCCGACGCCATAAGTACAGCGCGATCAAGCCGAGCTGGACGGGAGCAAACATGATTGTGTAGCGGAGTCCCCAAATCGGCAGATGTGCCAGCAGGTCAAGCACCAACGCCGCGGCGGCGCCTGCCGCGACGCTGCCGGTGAGTGCCTGCAATCTTTCGATTCCGTAGCCGCGGACCGCGAGCTCGGTGGTAATTCCCGCAGCAATAACGATCGCAATCGCCAGCCATAGCGGTATCGCGCGCAGATCGGTGAACACGCCGGGCGCGAGCGGCTCGAATCCTTTTGAGAGATTGCCAGCCGACCCCTGATAGATCAGCGAATAGATCGGGGGTATCGCGATCATCAGCCCCATCAGGAACAGGAATGCGGCGACGCCGTGCGTGAAATCGGAGGCTTCGGGCCAATGTAGTCCGACGCTCGCGAGCGGCAGCCGTTCCCAATAGCGCACGAGCGCCAGCAGAGTCGCCAGAATCAGCAACTCGCCGCATAGCCATGGCAGGCCGATGTGCGGTCCCCAGGACCAGCCGAAATGATCAAATACGAGATCGAGCAGGCCGACGAGAAAAGGAAAACCGAATCCGATCGCGAGACCGATTTGCGTTTTCGTTGCCGAGAGACGTCGTCGCGGCTCAGGATCGGTCGGAGAAGTAGCGTTGACGGTTGAAGAACTCACCCCGTTTCCCATCGTGCCGAGAGTCTGGCGAGTATCACACACAGTTACCAGTGGAAACGCGAGCGCGTCACTTTATTGAATGTGAAACCCGCGGTGGGTTTCACACTTCCTTCGGCAGGGGTGACCCCTGCACCCAGTGAGAAAGTGAGAAACGCAAAGAAGCGCGCCTCGCGCAACTTTGCGATTGATACCGGGTGCAGGGGTCACCCCTGCCCAGGGAGGTGCGGAACCCACGGTGGGTTCCGCATTCAATAGAGTCACGCCGGCGCTTCGACGGGAAGTTTGGGATTCCGCTCGGGGGGCAAATTGTCATACAGATCGGCGCGCAGGTCGGATTTCAATTTCGCGTATGCGGGGTCGTCCCACAGATTGTGCCATTGCATCGGATCTTCGCGCAGGTTGTAGAGCTCGCCTTCGGTGCCGTCGTAGCGGATGTCCTCGATTGGGCGGCGCGGCGCCAGCATCGGGGGCAGGTCGGCAAACTCGAATCCATAATCGCGCGTCGACTTTTCATAAACGGTGAGCGTGTAGCCGTCGCGATAGATGCTACGAAGATGCATCCCGACCGCGGCGAACTGGCTGTCCCATTCGGTGATGACGCGCTCGCGGCCGGAGCCTGGCGCGATGGGCAGCGGCTTGCCCTGCATCCAGTCGGGAACCGGCACGCCGGCGATTTGGCAGAACGTCGGTGCGAGATCGAGTTGCCCGACCGGCTCCGCGATTTCGTTGTGCGCGACGTTGGCCGAGGGTGCGGGGCGCCAGATCATCGGCAATCGCATGAGAGCGTCGACGTGATACGGGCCCTTGTAGAGCAGGCCGAAGTCGCCTTGCAGCTCGCCGTGGTCGGTCGTGAAAAATACGTCGGTGCGCGATTCCCATCCGCGATCGGCGACGCGCGCGAGCACGCGGCCGCAGGCCTGATCGATCAGTTCGTTCTCGACATGGGTCAGGGCGTTGACTTCGCGAATCTGATCCTCGGTGAGCTGGCACGGAACGAAGCTGGCAGGGCCGCCCTCGAAGTTGCCGAAGCGTCCCTGGTACCAATCGAGCCAATGGCGCGGCTTGCCGGCCAGAATCTTTTCGATTTTTTCACGGGAGCCGGGATAGCCGGCGGGCAAATCGAGATCGCGCCAGTTGATTCGACGCGCCTCGTCCTGCGGCGGATCCCACGGATGGTGCGGGTCGGGGAAGCTCATCCATACGAACCAGTTGTCGCCGGGATCGAGCGAGTCGAGATATGCGATCGTGCGGGATGCGACCCAGTCGGTATGGTAATGCTCGCGCGGAACGGGATTGTACTTCACTTCAGGCGCGCCGGTGTCGCCGCCGGGCATCGCGCTCAGAATCGGCGCGAAGCCGGCGATCTCGTCGGGATGATGTTTCAGCATCCACTGCGAGTAGTGCCAACCGCCGACCGGTGTGTGCATCGCGAGTTCCATCCGATCGAAGCCGCGATACGGGCCGGTTGAATTCTTGCCGGCCATCTTGTTCTCGAACCATCGCCCCTGCAAATCGAACGCCGGCTCGAAGTGCGCCTTGCCCAGCAGCGCGGTGTGGTAGCCGGCCTTCTCGTGGAGGTACGCGGCGACGCTCGGCGAATCGGGCGGCAGAGCGACACCGTTGGCGATGACGCCGTGAGTGCGCACGTACTGGCCGGTAATCATGGTCGAGCGGGCAGGCATGCAGACGACATTCTGATTGTGCGCGCGGCGATAGTTGATGCCGGTGTTCGCGAGGCCGTCGGCGACCGGCGTTTGAGCGATTTTACCGCCGTTGCATCCGAGCGCGTCGTAGCGCTGCTGGTCGGTGGTGATGAAAAGAATGTTGCGTCCCATTTGTTTTTTCGGTCTCCCCGTTGGAATTTTATTTCGCGAGTAATGCGCGGATGGTCGTCGCCATCACGCTGCGCGCGTCGGTTTCGGACAGTCCCTGATGCCGGCGCATCTGCTCCCATGCGACCCACGATGTAGCCACGTCGAGTGCGGCGATGGTCGCGCGCTTTTCACTGGCGTCGAGCTTCGAGAGTTCGGGCGCGAAAGCGGCAATCGCGGCGGCTCGCGTCAGATCGCGCGCATGCTTCAGGCGTTTGGCCAGAGCAGGGCGAAACGGTTCCATCAACACGGCAGCGCGGCGCACGGGCGACAAGGTCTCGAGCAGGCGGCCGCGCTGCGCGGAAAATTCCTCGATACGTCGCGTCAGTGGGAGCGTGACAGGAATCGGCACGGTGAGCGGCTTGACGCGGTCGGCCTGGCGGTCGGCGAGCTCGCTGTAGATGGCCTCGAGATCGTCGAAGTGATGGAACACGAGCCGCAGCGAGACGCCGGCGCGCTCGGCGATGCGCGCGGCAGTTGGGCGCAGGTCGCCCTCGCCAAGAAGATCGAGCAGCGCATCGACGACCGCATAGCGCGTGCGCGCGGAACGGGCGAGGCGACCGTCGATGCGGGCAAGCTGTGGCATCTGGCGAGAGTTATTACATTGAGAGTGCAATTACAAGTGAAGCGGTTAGCGCACGAGTCTCAGGTTGCCTTCATGTATTGGCGGGATCGAGGAGTTCGAGCAAATTCAGGGTGATGCGGAGAGTCAAGCCCCAGATTGTTTGGCCGCCGTACAGGATTGCGGGGAATTTTGAGGAGCGGCTGGCGGGGCCTTCGCTCTTCCATTCGTAGTCGCCGCGGAATTTTGGATCGCGCAGCGCGGACAATGGCACGTCGAAGATTTGTGCAACCTCGGAGAGTTGCGGTTTGAGCTGCGTGTCGGACGGGATGACGCCGACGAATGGTGCGACGACAATTCCGCTGGTCGTTGTTTGCATGGTGGCGAAGGCGCCGATCACTTCGACGGTCGAAGGATGGATGCCGACTTCTTCGTGCGCCTCGCGCAGCGCGGCGTCGAGCAGGGTGGCGTCGACCGCATCGACGCGTCCGCCGGGAAACGCGACCTGTCCGCGATGGCTGGCGACGTGATCGGATCGTCGGATGTAGACGATGTGAAGCTCGCCGTTGCGCTCGAACAGCGGTATCAGCACCGCGGCGGCGTTCGATTTGTTCGCCAACGCCTCGCGCGGCGGAGGAGTGACGGTGGAAAGCTTTCTTCGGATGATTTCGACCTGGGGGTTGAACGGGGAGGCGTCACTCATCGCTACAGATAATCGCGCGCGACGCGCTCGCTTGCAAGCGCGTGGCCGGATTTCAATGTGACAGACGCGTAAGCTAACCTCATACGCGTTACTGAAAAAGCGAATTCATAGCATGCGATATTTGATTGGCAGGTACCACGAGATCGCGCTCAAGGGGCGTAATCAGTGGCGATTCGTCGATCAGGTCAAACAAAATCTGCGTGATATTTTCGCCGACTACCGGCTCGGCAATATGCGCAGCGTCGGGCCGCGGCTGCTGGTGCCACTACCCGACGAGCTGAGCGACGAAACTGCGGCCGAGCGCGCGGCGCTGATTTTCGGCTTGCAGAATTTCTCGCTCAGCTACTCGACGCCGCGCGATATCGAGTCGATCTCGCGCGAGGCGATCAAGCGCGCGACCGGAAGCAAGGCGCGCACGTTTGCGGTGCGGACCAAGCGCGAGGACAAGCGGTTCGCGATGAACTCAGTCGAGATCGATCGCGCGGTCGGCGGCGAGGTGCAGGAGGCGCTCGGCTTCGAAGTGGATCTGAGCGCGCCTGAGCTGACGATATCGATCGAGATAATGAATGATGCGGCGTACGTGTCTGCCGGCAAGATGCCGGGCGCGGGCGGGCTGCCGGTGGGAGTAACAGGGCGCGGGATGGCGCTGCTGTCGGGCGGGATCGACTCGCCGGTCGCGGCGTATCGCATGATGCGTCGCGGGCTGCGGCTGGACTTTGTACATTTTCACGCGCATCCGCTGGTGTCTGCCGCGAGCCGGGAGAAGGCGGCCGAGCTTGCGGCGCATCTGACGCGATGGCAGGTGCGATCGACGCTGATGCTGGTGCCGTTTGGAAATTTGCAGCGCGAGATCGTCGCGAACACTCTGCGCCCGCTGCGCGTGATCCTCTACCGGCGCTTCATGCTGCGAATCGCGAGCGCACTCGCCGAGCGTTCGCAGGCGACCGTGCTGGTGACGGGCGAGAGCCTGGGGCAGGTCGCGTCGCAGACGCTGGAGAACATGGCGGTGATCGAGAAGGCGGCGGCGTTCCCGGTCATGCGGCCGCTGGTCGGCATGGACAAGAACGAGATCATCGAGCAGGCGCGCCGGCTGCATACGTTCGAGACGTCGATTCTGCCGGACGAGGATTGCTGCACGCTGTTCGTGCCGGCGCATCCGGAGACGCGCGCGCGAATCGAGGAAGTCGAGGCGGCGGAATCGCGCTTCGATATTCCGCGGATGATTCGACGAGTCGACGTCGGTGCCGCGCGAAAGCTACTGCGGAACGGTTCGAAGCGGTTCTGGTTTCCGCCGCGAGCCTGCACGGAAATCTGCGATCATACGGCCAGAGCGTCAGGAACGCAGTATTGATCGCGAGCGTGATCAGCGTGATTGGGACGCCGACGCGCAGGTAATCGAAAAAAGTCACGTTGATCTTTCGCAGGCGGGCTTGCTCGATCACGATCAGGTTCGCGATCGATCCGACTACCGTGAGATTTCCCGCGTAGGTGCTCGCGCTCGCTATCAACATCGCGACTGCGCGGCTGCCGCCTAGCATCGGGTAGAGCGGACGGAACAGCAGCACGGCGGGCACGTTGCTCACGATGTTGGAGAGAATCGCGACGACGGCCGTCAGCGTTACCGGATGCGTCAACCGATCAACGCCTACCAGGTTCACTACTTCGGTTTGGAAGCCCGTCGTTTCGAAGCCGGCGACGACGATGAAGAGGCCGGTGAACATCGCGAGCATCGTCCAGTCGATCAGGCGATACACGCGAGCCGGTTTGATTCGCCGCGTGAAGAGCAGGATCACGCCGGCGCTCATCGCGACCAGGTGAGTCGGGTAGCCCGCGATGAACATCGCCAATGCGCCGAGCGTGACGATCGACGATTTGATCATCAGCGGCCGGTTCACGCGGATCGTGCGCGGCGCGGTGTCGGCGGGCGCGCGCGTCGCGCCGAGCGAGCGTCGGTAAACTGCGGCAATCACAATGTAGTCGACGACGAGACCGATGATCGCGGCGGGCGCGAGGTGAATCGCGAAGCCCGAGTAGCCGAGATGCGCGAAGCCGGCGACGATCATGTTCTGCGGGTTGCCGGTGATGGTCGCGGCGCTGCCGATGTTGCTGGCGGTCGCGAGTCCCAGCAGGAGCGGAATCGGATCGACGCCCGCAATTTCGGCCGCGTCGATTACCAGCGGCGTCAGCGCGAGGCATACGACGTCGTTTATGAAAAACGCGGCGAGCAAGCCGGACGCGGCGACGGTCATCGCGAGCATTCCGAATCCCGACCGCGCGCGGCTCAGCATCGCGCGCGCGAAAAACGCGAACGCTCCTGAGAGGCGCAAGTTCGCCACGACGATCATCATCCCGAGCAGCAATGCAATCGTGTGGAAGTCGATGGCGTGCTCGGCCGCGGATTCGCTGAGCGCGCCCGACACGACCATCGCGACCGCACCGGCCAACGCGGCGCCGGTGCGATCGATGCGCGCCCATGGAATTTCGCCGAGCGCGATCACGGCGTAGGTCAGGATGAATATGATGAGTGTCAGGAGGTGGGCGGGAAGCATGGAGTGAGCTTGGCGAGAAACCTATCAAGAAAGTGGCGACGAAAAGAAATCGCCTGCGCGGCGGGCGGCAGGGGTGACCCCTGCACCCAGTGAGAAAGTGAAAAACGCAAAGTTGGGCGCGGCACGCTACTTTGCTCTCCCATAGTGGGAAGGGGAACAAAAGTAGTAGGTATAGTTCGAGAGTATCGATATGGAAATTCCACTCAAGGTCGCGGAACTCGATCACGTCGTGCTGCGATGCCGCGATCAGGATCGCGCCTACGACTTCTACACGCGCATCCTGGGCCTTAGCGAGGAGCGGCGTATCGCGCAGATTGGGCTGATCCAGTTGCGCGCAGGTCGCAGCATGATCGATCTGGTCCCGGCCGGCGATCCACGGGTCGAGACGGGACTCAACGTCGATCACGTATGCATCGGGGTCGAGGCTCGCGACTTGAACGAGGTCGCGCGCTATCTTCGCGAACTGTCGGTCGAGGTTATGGGCGAGCCGGCGATGCGTTACGGGGCGCATGGCGCGGGGCTTTCGATCTACGTGCGCGATCCCGAGGGCAACGTCGTCGAGCTCAAGCAGATGCCGACCGCGCCGTAAACGGCGAGTCGGTGGCCGGTCGCATAGCGCGCCTTTTTTCTGATAAGCAGGACTGTCGCCTTTCAGGATGTCAGCCAAAGGGCTGCCTTTGAGCCGACTTGTTTTTGGTGGAAGCGACATTACAATCGAACCGTTTGCGGTTCGCGTGAAGAGGGAAACTCGACGATGACGATAATCAGGATTCAAGCCAAGAGCGCGATGCTTGCGGCTGTGGCGGTTTGCGCGTTTCTGGTGACGGGATGCGGGGGTCATTCGCCGCAGAACGCGGCGGACACTTATCTGAGCAACCTGAAACTTTACAACTACCCGGCGACCTACCAGGCGCTGTCGCATCAGGACCAGGTCGATCGCACGATAGATCAGTTCCTTGGCGAAATCCCGATGGCGCCCGACGTGAGCAAGGACTGGTTCAAAGGAATACTGCGCACTTACGACTTCAAAGTAGGGGACGCGAAAATCGACGGCGACAAGGCAGTAGTCACGGTCAGCTGTGACGCGGCCCGATCTCGCGCTCTGGGAGCGGACGGTAGACGCAGGACTCAGCGGAGATCAGACGCCGGATTCGATCGCGCAAAAAAATCTGACCGACAATACGTATCCCAAGGTCACTTACGACGACAACATCGTGATGGTGCAACAGGGCGGCGAATGGCGGCTGCTGGTCGACTTTCCGTTCAAGGAAAATATCCTCAAGGAGCACAAGGACGCCGTCGACCTCTACCACAAGCACGACTACGACAAGGCGATCGCCGCATATCAGAAAATTCTCGACGAGCTGGACAAAGAGCAGGCGACCGGCAACGCGGGGCTCAAGTACCAGTACGGACGCGAGCTGGCGGATATACAGAACGCGCAGAAGCAGCAGCCCGACGCGCAGGCGTACATTCCGAAAATCGTGCTGAGCAGCGATGTGGACATGAAGATGTCGGCGTCGCGAGTGCCGGGAATTTTCGGCAAGATGACGAACAGCGGCGACAAGGCGATCGACGAAGTTGAGTTCACGGTCACCTATTACGAGGGCAAAGGGAAAAACAAGAAGGCCGTTTTCACCGAGGTGCACTCGCCGATCGCGACGCCGCTCGAGTTCACCAACTTCGGGCGTCCGGTGCGGCCGTTCGTGCCGGGCGAGACGCGCGACTTTGGTTTCCGCCTGACGGCGGCGCCCGAAGTCCAGCAGAAGGCGACTCCAGACCTAACGGTCACGTCGATTGTGTTCACGCAATCGGCGGCGCCGCTGCCGAAGCCGGCGACGCCGACGCCGGCGCCGGGGGCTTCGCCCGCGGCGACCGGCTCGGCTGCAGCCGCGCCCGCGCCTGCGGGCGCGGCGAGCCACTGACGCGGCGAATCGCCGCGTCAGTGGAGAACTGCGCCTCGTCACCGGTGTCCGGTGCGAGGCGCAGTTCGGTATTATGATGATGCGCGCGCATCGCGCGCGCAGACCGCATTGACAGTCAAGCTCACAATCGCGATCCCCACGCACAATCGCGCAGCGCTTGTGCGCGACACGCTCGCGAGCGTCGCGGCGCTCGCGATACCGGCGGACGTCGAGGCCGACTGCCTCGTCGTCGACAATGCGTCGACTGACGACACCGCCGCAGTAGTCGACGACTTCGCGCGCGCGGCGGCGCTTCCGATGCGGCGAGTCCTCGAGCCGCGCCCGGGTTCGAGCTTCGCGCGAAATCGCGCGGTGGATGAGACCGCGGCGGACTACATCTTCTTTATCGACGACGATGCGGTGGCCGAGCGCGATTGGGCCGCCGAGCTGCTCGACGACATGCGGCGGCGCGACCTCGACGCGGCGTGCGGGATGGTTCTCCCGCGATGGTCGTCGCCGCCGCCCAAGTGGCTCGGGCCGAGTCTGTGGGTCAAGCTCGCAGTTCACGACCGGCGTGCAATCGAGTCGGCGCCGGTCGTCGTCTGCCGAGCGGCTGGACAACTATTTCAGCGCCAATGTCGGATTCAAGCGGTCTGCATTCGCGCGGTTCGGAAAATTTCGCGAGGACCTGGGCGTGGTCGGCGGCAATCCTATCTCGGGCGAGGATACCGAACTGTTCGCGCGGATTTTGGCGCGCGGCGGCACGATGGGCTTTGTTCCACGCGCGATCGTGCATCATATGATCCCGCCCGAGCGGATGACGCGAGCGTATCTGCGGCGCAAGAGCTTCGCTTTCGGCATGGGCACTGCGTTTGCCGGACTGCAAAGTCACAATCGCCTCGACAAGCTGGTGCGCAACGGCGTCCGGATGGCGGCTGCCGCGATGCGCGGCGATCCCGAGCGCGCGATTTATCACGAACTCGAATGCGCGAACTTTCTCGGCTACTGGCGCGGCCGGCTGATCGCGAGATAGCGCCGCGCGTCTATCCCTTCACGTAACTCAGCATCCCGCGCTTCAGAATCGACGCGAGATACGGAATCAGCTCGAGGCTCGCGAGCTCGTCCAGCGTGACCCATCGATGCTCGACGTGTTCGTCGGGCCGAAGCTTGCACGTTCTGAAAAACTGTGAGGCGGCAAGCGTAGAGCGCCTGCAGGTACGGCTCCGAAATCATGCTGTGCAATCCGAGCAAGCGGTCGATCGCGACGTCAAGCGCGGTTTCCTCTTTGACCTCGCGCAGCAGGCAGTCCTCGAAACTTTCGCCGAGCGCAATATGGCCGCCGGGCAGATCCCAGCTTCCCGGCTGGTAGATCATCACCGGCGCGCGCTTGAGCACCAGGATTCGCCCGCGACTCGCGATCACGCCGTGGATGCCGACATAGAATTGCTGCTCCGCCATCGTGATCAAGCTAGCGGGCCGAATGTCGAGGCGCCACTTCCGCGTTTGTCGCGCGGGCCTCTCCCGCAGTACGATTCGAGCGTTTGGGAGGAGCGAGCGCATGGAAAAATCCGAGTTCTATCGCGACGCGCGGCGCGACTTGACCGGCCCGCTCGACGGCATTCGCGTGATCGACGCCACCACGAGTTGGGCGGGCCCGATGTGCGCGTGCATGCTCGCGGACCTCGGCGCCGACGTCATCAAGGTCGAGGCGCGCGAGGGTGAAGTCGCGCGGCGCATCCCGCCGGCGCTGCCGGGGCACGACAAGCAAATCGGATATGCGCAGGCGACGGTGAATCGCAACAAGCGCAGCCTGACGCTCGATCTCCGCCGCGACGAAGGCCGCGAAATTTTTCTGAAGCTCGCGGCGCGCTCCGACATCATCGTGCAGAATTTTCGCCCCGGCACTTTCGAGAAATGGGGCGTCGGTTACGATCACGTTCGCGCCGTGAAGCCCGACATCATCTACGTGTCGATCAGCGGCTACGGGCAGTTCGGTCCGATTCACGATCGCGTCGCGTACGATCCGCTCGCGCAGGCGATGGGCGGGTTCATTTCGATCAACGGCAGTCCCGACGGGCCGCCGACCAAAGCGCCGACGTGGCTATGCGACGATCTCGGCGGATTGCATGGCGCGATCGGCGCGCTCGCGGCGCTGCGTCATCGCGATCGAACCGGCGAAGGGCAGCATGTCGACGTCGCGATGCTCGACGCGATGCTGTTTCAGTCCAACGGCAACCTGACGCTCGGCGCGATGGACGTCGAGATCAAGCGATGGGGCAACGAAGTTCCGTTCTCGGTCCCGACCAACACCTACCAATGCCGCGACGGACTCGTGATGGCGGGCGTGCTGCTCGATACGCACTGGAAGGTGCTGGCGCGAATGGCGGGACGCCACGATCTCGCGGACCGCGATGACTTCGCGACGATTCCGGGCCGCATGGGCAATCGCAAAGAATGCGACGCGATGTTCGCCGAGTGGTGCGCGACGCGCACCGTCGAGCAAGCCGTCGATGAGTGCGCGAAAGAGGGAATCGCGTGCGCCAAGGTGAGAACTTACGCCGAGGCTGCGCGCTGCCCGCACACTCTCGAGCGCGACATGCTCCAGCAGGTCGAGCAGGAAGACGGCAAGCCCGCGCCGATCACCGGGCCGGCCGCGAAGTTCTCGCGCACGCCGACGCGAATACGAACCGGCGCGCCCGCTCTGGGAGCGCATACGGATGAAATCCTCGCGGAACTGGGAATCGACGCCGAGGCGCGCAAGCGTCTGCGCGAGAGCGGTGTCGTCTAGCGAGCGGCCCCATCCGCCGCCGCCGGGCGTCTCGATTCGAATGCGGTCGCCCGCTTTGAGATCGATGTTCGTTTTGCCGGGCAGCTGCTTGCGTCGCGCGCCGCGCACGAGAATATTTTTGCCGGTCGCGCCCGGCCCTCCGCCGGCAAGTCCGTACGGCGCGATTTTCCGCCGCTCGGTGAGCACGCTGACGTTCGAATCGACCAGGCATTCGAGTTCGCGAATCAGTCCGTCGCCGCCGCGCGCGCGCCCGATGCCACCCGAGCCGCGCCGGATTCGATACTCAGTGATCCGCATCGGATAGTAGGCCTCGAGCGCTTCGATCGGCGTGTTGAGCGTGTTGGTCATGTGCGTGTGAATGCCGGACGCGCCGGGCCGATCCTTCGCCGCGCCCGCGCCGCCCGCGATCGTTTCGTAGTAGGAAAAATGCCGGTCGCGAAATCGATCGAAGCCGCCGACCGTGAGATTCGACATCGAGCCCGAACTCGCCGCCGGAATTCGATTCGGCGCGGCCTTGGCGAGCGCACGAAACAGCACATCGACGATCCGCTGCGAGGTCTCGACGTTTCCGCCCGCGACCGCTGCAGGAGCCAGCGCGTTGACGATCGAGCCCGGCGGGCGCGACGCAGCTTGATCGGACGCATCAGGCCTTCGTTGGCGGGCACCGCCTCCGTCGCGAGACACTTCATGACGTAGAAAGTCGCGGACAGAGTGATCGCGTAGTTCGCGTTGACGGAGCCGCGCACCTGCGGCGCCGAGCCGGTGAAATCGACGAGCGCCTTGCCGCCGCCAATTTTGATCGCGACGCGAATCGGAATCGGGCCGGTGCCGAATCCGTCGTCGTCGAGAAAATCTTCCGCGCGATAAGTTCCGGGCTTGAGTTCGCGCAAGCGCCGCGGTCATCAGGCGCGCCGCGTAGTCCTTCAGCCCGTCCATCGCAGCTGCGACGGTCTTGCGGCCCGACGTTTTCACGATCGCGAGCAAGCGCTCAGACCCGACCGACAGCGCGGCGATTTGCGCGCGCAGATCGCCCTCGCGCTCCTCGTGCACCCGCGTGTTGGCGAGAAACAGCGTCATCACGTCGCGCGCGATCTCGCCGCCTCTGACAATCTTCACCGGCGGCAGTCGGAAACCTTCCTGGTAAATTTCCGTCGCGAGCGCCATCGAGCCCGGCGCGATCCCGCCGATATCCGCGTGATGCGCGCGATTGGCGGCGTACGCGAACGGCCGGCGCTCGTTGCCGATAAATACCGGCGCGACCAGCGTCAGGTCCGGCAGATGGGTTCCGCCGGCGAACGGATCGTTGAGCGCGGCGATGTCGCCACGCTCGAGATCGAGGTTCGCGATCGCCGCGCGCACCGAAAGCGGCGTCGAGCCGAGATGCACCGGGATGTGCGCGGCCTGCGCGACCAGCTCGCCGCGCGCGTCGAAAATCGCGCAGGAAAAATCGTGCCGCTCCTTGATGTTGGGCGAAAACGCCGTCTGCCCGAGCACCACGCCCATCTCGTCGGCGATCGCGGCGAGGCGATTGTTCATCACGGCCAGCGTGATCGAATCGAGCTTCATCGCGTCGCCTCCAGCTGCAGATTGCCGAAGTCGTCGACGCGCAAATCGAATTCCGGCGCGACGTACGCGGTGGAGCTCAACTCGACGACGACGATCGGTCCCGCGCACGCGCGCGCCCGCGCCGAACGAGTCTCGATCGTAAATCGGGACGCGTGCGTTCACGGCCGCCGACCAGCACTCGTCCACTTGAAACCGGCGTTGGCTTTCCGGACTGGCGAGCGATTCGTTTCGGCTTCGCCACCGATTCTCCGCCGACCGCACGGACGCGAATATTCACCACTTCGACGGCGGCACTCGCGTTGGAATGTCCGAAAGTTCGGCGATGCGTCGAATGAAAGTCGGCGATGAATCGCGGCGTGAGCGCGATTTCGAGTTCGTACGATTGCCCGCGATAGCGCATGTCGACCCACAGTTCGTGCCGAATCGCGCGCGCTCCTTCGGCGGCCAGTTCGGCGCGCGCACGACGGACCAATCCCGCGGCGCGTGCGAGCAAATTTCGATAACTCGGATTTGTCGCGCGCACCGTGAGCGAATACTCGCGGCCCAGCGGCGCGCTCGACGCGCCCCACGCGCACAGCAGGCCGGGATTTCGCGGCATCACGATTCTGCCGGATGCCCAAATCGAGCGCCAGCTCGCAGGCATGCATCGGGCCGGCGCCGCCGAATGCCAGCAGCGCGAAGTCGCGCGGATCGTAACCGCGCTCGACCGTGATCACGCGAATCGCGCGCTCCATGTTGGCGTTGACGACGCGAATGACTCCGCGCGCCGCCGTCAGCGAATTCGTTTTCATCGTCGCGCGCCAGCTCGCGATACGCGCGCGCTCGGCGCGTTCCGGATAAAGCTTCATCTGGCCGCCGAGAAAATTTTCTGCGACCAGTCGGCCTGCGACCAGATCGGCGTCGGTCACGGTGCACAACTCGCCGCGTCCATAGCATGCGGGTCCGGGATCGGCGCCCGCGCTGTCCGGGCCGACGCGAAGCGATCCGCCGGCGTCGATTCGCGCGATCGATCCGCCGCCCGCGCCGACGGTATGAATGTCGATGACCGGCGTGCGCACCGCGTATCCGTCGGGATGACTCAGCGTGCGGATTCGCGCGCGGCGATCGAACAGCGACACGTCGGTCGAGGTCCCGCCCATGTCGAACGTGATGAAACGATCGGTGCCGAATGCGCGCGCGAGGCTCGCCGCGCCGATCACGCCCGCCGCGGGACCGGACAGAATCGTTCGCACCGGCTCCGCGCGCGCCAGCTCGGTGCCGATCGCGCTGCCGTTGGATTGCATGACGCGCAAGCCGCGCGCCCTCGAGACGCGATCTCGAGGTTTTTCAGATGCGACGACATCCGCGGCGCGACGTACGCATTCACGACCGCGGTCGAGAAGCGCTCGTATTCGCGATACTCGGCGAGAATCCGATGCGAGACCGAGAGCGGCTTTCCGAGGGACGCGAGCGCTCGCGCGATCGATTCCTCGCCTTTCGGATTTGCGTATGAATGAAGCAGGCAGATCGCGAATGCCTCCGCGCCGCTGCGGGCCGCGAGCCGGCGGATTCGCGCCAGCTCCGCGCGGCTCAGCGACTTGATGATGTTGCCGTCGAACAGCGTGCGCTCGGCGACGCCGAAGCGCATCGCGCGGCTGACCAGCGGCTCGGGCCGCGACGGCGCCAGCGCGTACAGGTCGTCGCGATTCTGCCGGCCGATCTCGATCAGGTCTTCGAAGCCGCGCGTTGGTGAACAGCGCGACGCGCGCGCCTTTCTTCTCGAGCAGCGCGTTGGTCGCGACGGTGGAACTGTAGGTGACGGACTCCGGCCGCGCATCGGCGAGCATCTCGTGGAGGCCGCGGATGACGGCGTCGGCAGGGTCGGCCGGCGTCGAGAGCACTTTGTGCACGCGAATTTCATCGCCGACAATCGCGACGAGGTCGGTAAACGTGCCGCCGGTATCGATTCCGACGAGTATCGGGCCGCCGTCGCTGCCGCTTCACGGCGCTCTCAGCAGAATTTTGAAATTGAGCGGATTCTTCGCGGCTTCGAACGCGGCTATGCCATCGTCGAGCGCGAAGGTCGCCATCGATCAGCGGTCGCGGATCGATTTTGCCTGCCGCCAAGGCGTCGAGCGCGGGCTGAAACCGGCCGCATCGCGAGCCGATCACAGTGATTTCATTCACGACGATCGGCGCGAGGTTAAGTTCGGCAGCGGCGGCCGCAGTGCTCTTCAATATGATTCTTCCGCGCGGGCGGACCAGTTCGATCGCGCGGCGAAAGCCGGATTCGCTTCCACTGCAATCGATCACGACGTCGAATTTGTCGCGCAGAGCAGATTCTTCGGCGGTCTCGAGTCCGAGCTCAGCCAGCCGTGCGAGTTTTTCCCGATGATGTCCCGCGACGATCGGCAGATACTTCTCGCCTTTGAGCACGAGCGCGACGAGCGCGCCGAGCCGGCCGTCGCCGAGCACCACAATCGTTTGATTCCGCGCGAGATGAGTCTGCTCGAAAATTTCGTACGCCGCCGCGAGAGGCTCGACGAACACCGCAACGTCGTCGGAAATCGAATCGGGAATCGGAATCAGGTTGACGTCGGGGAGCCTGAAGATATTCCGCGAAGGCGCCGTCGCGCCCGAGGATTCCGAGCACGGTGCGATTCGGGCAATGGCGCGCGAGGCCGGCGGAGCACGTCATGCACCGGCCGCATCCGGCATTGATCTCGCCGACGACGCGTCTCCCACGGAGCGAGGAATTTTGCGATTCGACGACGCGGCCGGCGAATTCATGACCCGGCACTCCGCGATATTGCATGTAGCCGCGCGCGATCTCGAGGTCGGTCCCGCAAATGCCCGCAACTGATACGCGAACGATACTCTCGCCCGGACTCGCGACCGGATCGGGATAGTCGCCGCGAAATTCCAGCTTGCGATCGAATACCAGCGCGCGCATAAGTGCGACCGATTCAAACAAAAAAGCCGCAGGGTCGGCTACCCCACGGCTCAACGCGGTTTTGATTTAAGGTTGAACTCGATCAGTCGGCGGCTTTGGCCGAGACGGACTTTTCGGATGACGATTTGGAGCGCGAGGACGTTTTGGATTCAGTCGATGACGATTTCGATTCGGTTGCCGGCTTTGATTCGGTGGCTGCTGGCTTCGAGGATGAATCGCCTGACGCCGCCGTCGTGCCGTTGGTCGCGGGCTTTTCAGTGGTCGACGCCGAATCAGAGTCTGTGCTCGGCGCGCTCTTTTTGGCGTAGTCGGTCGCGTACCATCCGCTGCCTTTCAGGATGAACGAGCCGCGCGACATCTGGCGCTCGACCTTGCTCTTGCACGTCGGACATTTCTTGAGCGAGGCTTCCTTGATTCCCTGCATCGCTTCGAACACGCCGCACTTGTTGCACTTGTATTCGTAGATTGGCATTGCAAAACCGAGACTGCTGATTGTTAATTCGTGCTCGCTACACTTTAGGTAACCACCATACGCTACGCAGTCAACCGAAGCGACTTTTTTCGCCTTCGATTCGCCTCATCTCGGTTAGCAATCGCCGCTTCGATTTGCTGATTACTGAAATCGTGTCACGCGATGTGTCCTTGGCGGGCAACGATGTCGCGAGGATGTGATTCGATCGCACGCGTGCGCGACCGCGCCAACCTAAGCGCGCAACTGCTATACGGCACGGCATCTGCTCTGACTACGAATACGTCCAGATAAAAATCGCGCAGTCATTTGGGAGGGCTCTAATGAAACGTAACGCCATGCTGGCGCTCGTTTGCGCCATGTTGTTCTTCGCGGCAGGTCCGGCAAGCGCAGCGTCGAAGGGATCAAAAGCACGTCAACTCACGATTTGCCAGAATACCGAGTTTGCCTTGTGCGCGGCGTCCACCTGCGTCGCCACCGGCGGTATGGTCAAGAACAACCAGGGTAAGAAATACCCGGCCGTGTCATGCGAATGTCCGATCATTGTCGGCGACAATGTGGCCGACCTCAACGGCGGCAATATGAAAGGTAGCTGCACGTCGTCAGATCCCAATCTCGTCTACTCGACTTTCGAGTTCTCGGACTCTTTCCCACAGCTGATCGCCGGCACGTGGCAGGTCGCGCCTTCTGTTATGCAGGTTTGTCCTTCCCAGGATTCGTTCTCCCAATGTTGGAATTGGTCATGCACGCGCGACGGCACCCAGAATGGTGTCGCGCTGGCGGCATGCACGTGTCCGATGGAGCAAACCAGTAATGCGTTCGTTACTCAGGCAGGACAGGGGGACTCTTCAGCCTGCGCTGAGCTGCCGGTTGGGGGACCGCTGTTCTTCAATCCAAGTTCGACGCACACCGATAGCGGCCGCTGAGCCATCGCGCGGCGACAGACGCTACTTTGGTTTGACGATTTGTCTTAACCGCGATGCGACCTTGGTGGGTTCGTGAGTAACGACTCGGATCGTTTTGCGGCGCGAGGTTTCTCCGCGAACGATCAGCAGGGCCGATCGCGGTACCCGCATTTCGCGGGCGAGATACTCGATCAGTTCGTCGTTCGCTTTACCTTTGTCGGGCTGTGAGTTGATTGCGACTACCAGGCGATCGCCACTCACGCCGATTACGCCGCGGCGCGACGCACCCGGCCGCGCGGTCACCTCGATTATTACCTCGTCGATGGACACTCGCATCCAGGGCGAGTCTGGCGCGGGTGGGTTTCCGCTCGGACTCACGTGTAGGCGGGAATCAGCAAATGCACCAGGCTCGGAATGAGGACGCGCTGGATTGCCTGAATGCCGATGATCACGATCAGCGGCGAAAAATCGATCCCGCCAAAGACCACCGGGATGTGCTCGCGGAACCATTCGAAGACCGGCTCCGTCACCGAATAGAGGAAGCGGACGATCGGATTGTACGGATTCGGCTCGATCCACGTCATCAGCGCCGCGATGATCACGACATACAAATAGAGCGTCAGCAGACCGTCGAGAGTCTGCGCGATGAAGATGATCAGGTTGGTCCAGGCGTACACGCGAAGGCGCTCTCGCTAGTTGATTCCGCGGCCAAGTTCGCGCGAGCGATCGCTGGCGGCGTGCAGTGCGGAAGCCACGATATCAGAAAAACCATTCTCGGCGAATCGACGAAGTGCGGCCTCGGTGGTGCCGCCGGGCGAAGCGACGGCGCGAATCAAGTCGGCGACCTCGCGCTTCGATTCGCGCATCAGGTGCTCGGCGCCGCGAATCGTCTTCAGCGCCATGCGAATCGCCAGCTCGCGCGGGATTCCCTCGCTGACTGCCGCATCCGCCATCGCCTTGGCGAACAGGTAAACGTAGGCGGGACCGCTGCCCGATAGCGCGGTGACGACGTCGAGCAGTTTTTCGTCCTTGAGCGCGACGGCGTCACCGACTGCGTTAAAAATCTTCAGCGCGAACGCTTCGTCGGCTGGCGACGCACCTCGCGCGCGCACCATCGCGGCCATCCCGTGACCCACCATCGCGGGCGCATTCGGCATCACGCGAATCACTCGAGCGCGCTTGCCCAGCCCGTGCGTCAGCCGCTCGATCGTTATGCCGGCGGCAATCGAGATGAACAGCTTGCCCTTGCCGGCCGTTTTTTTGCTCGCCTTCGCGAGCTCGGCGGCGAGCTCCGACATCACATCGTCGATTGTCTGCGGTTTGACGGCGAGCAGCACTGCGGCGGACTCGCGCAGCACTTCTGTATTGTCGTCGGTTGTCGCGACTTTGAGCGCGCGGGCGAGTTTGCGCCGGCGCTCCGGCGCAACGTCGGACACTATTATCTCGGCCGGCTTGAAGACCTTGTGCTGGATAAGGCCGTGGGCGAGCGCCTCGGCCATGTTGCCGCCGCCGATGAATCCAAGTTTTTTCATTTCACGCTTTCAGCCGACGCGTTCGCCGAAGACCGCGCGACCGATCCGCACGATGGTCGCGCCTTCCTCGATCGCGACTTCGAAATCGTCCGTCATCCCCATGGAGAGTTCGCTTAGCGCATAGCCGGATTCTGTCGCAAGGCGATCGCGCATTTCCCGCAGCCGCGCGAAGTAGGGACGCGCGGCCTCGGCGCTGCGCGCGGGCGGCGGAATCGTCATCAGGCCGTCGATTTCGATTTTTTCATGGGCAGCATCCAAAATGGCGGCGACTTCTTCCGGCGCGACTCCGGTCTTGCTCGCCTCGGCTCCAAGATTCACTTCGATCAGCGCATGGACGCGCGGGGAAGGTTGCGCGCGCGAGAGAGCCTCGGCCAGGCGGGCGGAATCGACGCTGTGGATCAGCTCAAACGCACTCGCGGCAGTCTTTGCCTTGTTGGTTTGCAGATGGCCGATCAGATGCCATCGAATGTCAGTCAGGTCCGCCAGCTCTGCGCGTTTCGCGATCGCCTCCTGCACGTAGTTCTCGCCGAAATCGCGCGCGCCTGCTTCCCATGCGGCCCGAATCGCTTCGCTCGGCTGCGTCTTGCTCGCGAGCACCAGACGAATCGACGAGGCGTCGCGCCTCGCCTTGTAAGCAGCCGCGCCGATCCGTGCTTGCACGATCGTCAGCCGCTCTTTGAGTGCGTGGTCGATCGGCATTTTGGCTAAGCGTGTTTCACTGCTTCACGCCGTGTCGCGCAAGCGCGGCGACCACGCGCTCAGTCGGGAGACCCATCACATTGTCGCGCGAACCTTCGACGTGCGAGATGAATCCTCCGCCGACGCCCTGGATTCCGTAAGCGCCGGCCTTGTCGAACGGCTCGTCGGTGGCGATGTAGTCCTCGATTTCGGCGTCGCTCAGTTTGCGAAAAGTGACGTTGCTCTCGACCGGCGAACTCTCCAGGATTTTTCCGTCGCGCGCCAATGCGAATGCGGTCACGACCGTGTGAGTGCGCGAAGAGAGCATCGCGAGCATCCGGCGTGCATCGGCGGCGTCTGCGGGTTTTTCAAGAATTTGTGTTTCGCATACGACGACCGTATCTGCCCCAATCACAATCGCTTCGCGGAAGCGCGACGAAACTGCGATGGCCTTGTCTCGCGCCATTCGGAGCGCGTAGTCGCGCGCCGGCTCACCCGGGACGTGCTCCTCGGGCATCATGCTCTCGATCACGTCGAACTCAATTCCCGCTCCAGCCCAACAATTGACGGCGCCGCGGCGACCCCGACGCAAGAATCACTTTGATAGAATCGCTCATGTCGCTCCGACTGTTGCCAGACGCCTCGTGCTCTCGCAAGCCTGATCGAAAAGTGAGCCCGATTGAAGCCACTCCGACCATGCGCTAACCAAGATCGGATGAAAACGAGATGGTGGTGCGGCGGTGTGCTCCTGGTGTTGTGTGTTGCGCTTGGCGGATGCGCGTCGGCGCCGGCTCGAGCAGATTCAGTAGCCACTCCGGCGCAGGCTGCCCAATCGGCTCACGCGATGCCCCAGCCGCCCGCGGCCGCCCCTGTAGCCGCGCCGCTCGCGCCGCCGACCGATGGGCAGACGGCGTTCCTCGACGGCTATCGCGCATATAAGAGTCACGACAACTTGCGCGCGATCGACCGCCTCAAATTTGCCGCCGATAATTTTCCCGCGCTCGGCGACTACGCGCTCCTTTATCTCGCGCTCGCGCAGCACGACCAGGGCGATCTGAATGCGTCGGCAGAGACGCTCGACCGGCTCATCAAGACATATCCGGATAGCGTGATGATCAGTAGCGGCGAGTTGATGTTGGCGGACAACTTGCTGAAGCTCGGGGGCAACGCGGAGGCGTCCGTGGTCGCGGCGCGGCTGATCGCGCGCAATCCGGAAGCGTCGATAGAGCAGGGCGCGCGCATCGCGGAAGCGAAGTCTCTTATCGCGATCGGAAATCCAAAGTCGGCTTACGCGCAGTTGATGGAACTGCGCGACAAGTATCCGCATTCCGACTCGGATGCTGAAGCGCGCGTTCTCGTTCGCGAAATCCTCGCGGCGCATCCCGAGGTCGCCGACACGAACTCGCTCGCGTACCATCGCGCGGAATCCGAACTGCTGCTGCGCGAGGGCGCCCTGTCCGAAGCTGACGAGCAGGCGAACGCGGGACTCGCGATGAGCCCCGAGCCTGCGGTTCGCGCCGAGTTGGTTTGGGTGACGGCGCGAGCGCTCAAGCCGGAACCCGACCGCGCCAAGCGCGCGATCCTCGAGTACCTACGAGTCGCGCCCAGCGGACCGGATGCTGCAGGCGGCGCTTGCAGGCGCTCGCGCTGATTTACTGGCACGACGATCAATACGATCTCGCACGCGCGACGCTGAACCGGCTGATCGCGAATTTCCCGGGCAGCGAGCTCGCGCCGGGCGCGATGCTCCGCGTCGGCAAAATTTTCGAAGAGCAGCATCAGCTTGATTCCGCCCGCGCACAGTATCGACGGCTGGCAGCGCGTTATCCTCGCAGCGACGCCGCCGAGGATGCGCGGTTCCGCATTCCATGGACGCTCTATCTCGCGCACAACTATCGTAGCGCGGCTCCGGAATTCCAGAGCGCCGGCGTGCGCGCGAAAGATCCGATCGATCGAGATATGTGCGAGTACTGGCGTGCGCGCGCGCTGGAAAAAGCGGGCGACGCCGGCGGTCGCTCGCGCGATTTTCGAAAAGCTCGCGGAGAGCACCGACAGCAATTACTATCCCGAGCTCGCCAGCCGTCGAATTGCGGCAGGCAAACCGGACCTTCCGGCTGCGTCGGCGCCGGATCCTCAATCCAGCGGAACTCCTGCGGTCACCGGTGTTGCCGAGTACCACATGGCGCGGCTGCAAACGCTGCGCGCGCTAGGACTCAAGGAACTCGAGCCCGGTGAGCTAAAGGCGCTCGAAGAGCACGCGCGGCGGAACCGCCGAGATGCGGCACTTCGTGCTCGCGGGATTCGCGAGCGCCGACGCGTGGTACGACGCCATCGTTGCTGCCACTCACATGGAAAAGAACGGGCAGCTAAGCCACGACGTTGCCGAGCGCGTGCGATATCCGCGCGCCTACTGGGATCTCTTTTCGTCTGCGTCCACCCAGCGCGCGCTCGATCCATACCTGGTGCTCGCGCTGTCGCGGCAGGAGAGCCTGTTCAACCCGAACGCCACGTCGAGCTCGAACGCGCGCGGCCTGATGCAGTTGATTCCGTCGACGGCGCGCAAGATGGCGTCGCAGCAGGGAATGAATACTGAATCGATCCATCTCTATGATCCCTCGGTGAATGTGCTGTTGGGGACCACGTATCTGAAAAATCTATTCGAGATGTTCCACGGCGATGAGTTCCACGTAGTCGCCGCATACAACGGTGGCGAGAACGCTGTCTCGAGGTGGCTCTCCGAATTTCACGGCGCCGATGACGAGTGGGTCGAAAATATCGAGTACAAAGAGACGCGCGACTACGTCAAGAAAGTGATTGGCGGCCGTCGCGAGTACCTGCTGCTGTATCAAGCTCACCCATAACGCGCGCTTGACAGCTTGCGCCGCATCTCTACACACTCCGGTTGAGAAGCTCGGAGAATTTTTTGGCGGCGCGCGAATTCAAAGCGATCTTTTTCGATCTCGACGGCACCCTGGTCGATATCCACGGACCTCTGTATATCGCCGCGAAAAACGCGCTCGACGAGCTCGGTCACGAACCTCCTCTCACGCATGAGCGCTTTCGCGAGGCGCTTTCCGCCGATGACGTCTGGCTGGGAGTGCCGGAGCATCTGAGGCCTGAGTATGCGAAGCTCGCGTACGCGTACTTCCTTGCGGAAATCGACAAGACCGAGCGGCTCGAAGTGTTGCCGCATGTGCAGGACACTCTCGCCGAGCTGAAGCGGCGCGGCTATGCGACCGGTGTCATCACGAGCCGGCCCGGAGATTCGCAGCGGCTGGTCGAGAAGCTCGCGATGGTCGGGCTCGCGTCGTACCTGGATCACGTCGTCACGCAGACCACGACCTCGCTGCGCGCGCTCGACAAGACCGAGAGCCTCAAGCAGACCGCGCTGAAGGCCGCGGTACTTCCGCGCGCCTGCATGTACGTCGGCGACGAGCCTCGCGACATCATGGCGGCTCTGGGAGCGGGTTTCGGCGCGTCGGTCGCGGTGGCCACGGGTGCGGCGTCGTTCAAATATCTGCAGACGCATCAGGTGTTCAAACCCGACTACGTGATCCGTTCGATGGCCGAGTTGATCGACTTAATCGACAACCTGAAAACTGAAACGGCTGGCTAGCAGCGTAGCGATGGCGCGATTCGAGCAATACGAGGAACCGCCGCGCGCGCTCGAAGGCCTTAAGGTCGTCGAGCTGCCGTGCCTCGACACGATGCCTTTCCTGGCGGCGTCGATGGCGGCGAAGTCGTTCGCGGATTTCGGCGCGGAGGTAGTGAAGGTCGAGCCGCCGCGAACTGGATCGCAGGAGCGCGCGCTCGGACCATTTCGCGACGAGATGCCCGACCCTGAAACCGGCGGGCTCCATCTTTTTCTCAATACCAACAAGCTCGGCGTGACGATCGACCTGGAAAATCCGCGCGGTCGCGATCTGTTGCTCGATCTGCTCGCGTCGGCGGACATCCTGTTCAATCCGAATCGTCCCGAGGTAAACGAGAAGCTCGGAATCGACTGGCGCATGCTGACCGCGCGGTTCCCAAAATTGATCGTTGTGTCGATAACTTTTTTCGGCGCTGAGTCGGCGTACAAAAATCTGCGCGGGGGTGACCTGGTCGCCACTCATATGAGCGGCGTCGGCTATGAGACGCCGTGGCATCAGGTGACCGATCCCGAAAATCAGCCCCCACTTAAACTTGGCGGCCGGCAGTCTGACTATTTGACTGGCTATACAGCGGCAGCAGCTGCGATGTGCGCACTATATAGTCGAAAGAGTAATGGCGCGGGGCAGCATGTCGACGTCGGGCAGTGGCTTTCGATGATCAGCATGGTTCGTCCCAACATCGGGTTTTACTCCCACGAAGACAAAAATTCCGACTCGTTCCAGCGGCTCCTCTCGCGTCAGAAAAGGGCCGCCCAGTGGGTTTATCCGTGCAAAGACGGATGGGTGAGCTTCAATGCCGGCACCGATCGTTTCTGGCGCGGGGCGAAGAAGGCGCTCGGCCGTCCGGAGTGGATGGATACCGAGTTGTTCGACACGGTTTTAGGGCGCGCTTCGAATATCGACGCGATCGAGGCCGGAGTAATCGACTGGCTATCTACGACTACGCGAACTGAGGCATTCGAGAAGGCGCAGGCCGAGCACGTGCCATGCTTCCCGGTGCATTCGCCGGCCGAAGTCGCAAGCAACGAGCAATACAAAGCGCGCAAATTTTTCATCGACTTCGACCATCCCGCGGCGCGCGAAGTGCGGATGCCCGGGGCGCCATGCAAATTCTCGCGCACGCCGTGGCGAATCGTGCGCGGAGCGCCGCGCCTGGGTGAGCACAACGAAAATATCTTCCGGAATCGTGCCGTCGCACGCGGTGACCGCTTCGATGGCGGTAACCATTTGAAGAGAACTCGCCCGCTGGAAGGAATTCGAGTCGCCGACTTCGGCTGGATTTTTGCCGTCCCGCACGCGACCGCGTGGTTGGGCGCTCTGGGAGCCGACGTAATCAGAATCGAGACATCGGGCGCGCCTGACCTGGTGCGATTTCTGACCGGTACCGACGGATCGATCGGCGCCAATCGCAGTGGAGTATTTCACGCGATCAATTCCTCGCGCCGCAGTCTTGCGCTGAATCTTGCGATGCCCGAGGCGCAGGAAATCGCGCGCAGGATTATCCAGCAGAGCGATTTCGTCACCGAAAATTTCACCGTCGGCAACATGGCGAAATACAATCTCGCCTACGAAGATCTCGTGAAGATCAAGCCCGACATCATCATGCTGAGCGGAACTCCGCTGGGCCAGGACGGTCCGTTCGCGCGGACTGTCGGCTTCGGGCCGACCACGCAGGCATTCGCCGGCCTCTGCCATATCACGGGTTATCCAGATTCGTTCCCGTGCGGGATTGGCGGGACGTGGCCGGACTTCGCGGTGGGGACGGGCATGGTGTTTTTTCTGCTCGCCGCCCTGCACTATCGCGAACGCACCGGGAATGGGCAGTACCTCGACCTGTCGATGGCCGAGATGGTGACGACGATGATGCCCGAAGCGATGATGGATTTTCTGATGAACGGGCGCGACCAGGCAGCAATCGGGAATCGCGACGAGTCGATGGCGCCGCACGGGGTGTTTCCCGCCGCCGGCGACGACAAGTGGATCGCGATTGCGATTGCCACCGACGCAGAGTTCGCAACGTTGTGCGAGGTGCTGGGAGTGCAGTCGATGGCGTCAGACCCGAAGTTCTCGCGACTGTACGGCCGGCTCGCGAACGTCGAGGAACTCGAGCGCGAAATTGCGACGCGCACTCGCGCACATGCTCGCGACGAACTGGTGACGAAACTTCGCGCTCGCAATCTGGCCGCGGGCCCCGTCTACAGCACTCCCGAGTTGATGAACGATCCCGTGTTCGCGGAATCGAGCATGCTGGTGAACTTGAACCATGGCGAGGTCGGCGATCGCGTCGTGCCGGGGCTTCCGGTGCGGTTCAGTGCGATCGATCTCGAATATCGCGGCGCGCCGATGATCGGCGAGCATACGGATGAATTGATGAGCGAGTTGCTCGGCTACAGCGCTGCGGAAATCGCGCGGCTGAAACACGCGAAGGTGCTGATCTAGAAAGAAGAAGAAACCATCACCTGCGCGGTGGGCGGCAGGGGTGACCCCTGCACCCAGTGTTAGGACGCTAAATCCCGAAGCGGGATTTCGCGAAAGGTTAGTTTGAAACGGAATGGATGAGGTTATCAGTAGCGGAGGAAGCGCGCGGCCTGGTGCTGTTGCGGTTTGGATTCAGGCGATTCGGGCGCCTTCGCTGAGTGCGGCTGCGATTCCGGTGCTGCTGGGAGTTGCGGTGGCCGCGCGCGAGGGATTTTTTTCGCTGGGGCGCATGATTCTCGCGCTGGTGGGCGCGATGGCGATTCAGGCCGGCACTAATCTTATCAACGACTACTATGATTTCCGCAGCGGCGCCGACAGCGAGCAATCGCTCGGGCCGAGCATGGTGATTCAGCGCGGCCTCTTGAGCGCCGATCAAGTCTGGCGCGGCGGAATCGCGGCGTTTGCGATTGGCGCGCTGATTGGCCTGGTGCTCGTCTATCAGTGCGGATGGCCGATTCTCGCGATCGGGATTCCGAGCGTAGCGGCGGGGTACTTCTACACCGCGAGCCCGGTGTCACTCGCCTACGTTGCGCTCGGCGAGTTGACCGTTTTTCTTTTCATGGGGCCGGCGATCGTCGTCGGATCGTACTTCGTGATGGCGATGCATTTTTCGTCGTCGGCGCTTTGGGCGTCGATACCGCTTGGATTCCTGGTCGCGGGAATTTTGCACGCCAACAATATTCGCGACATCGAAAGCGACACTCGCCATGGCAAGCGGACGCTCGCGACAATATTGGGACGTGCGGGCGCGAATTACGAACTGATCGGGCTGGATGTTGCGGCGTATGCGACGACGATCGTCGCGATTGTCCTGCACGCGATTCCGTGGATCGCGTTGGCGGTGTTTATCACGATCCCGCGTGCGCTCGATCAGATTCGAATCATGACGCGCGAGAGCAATCCGAAGAAGCTCAATCTCGGGCTATTTCGATCGATCCAGCTCCACATGGAGTTCGGGCTGCTGATGATCGCGGCGTTTCTGATCGCAGCGTTCGCCGGTTGGTGAACCCGAAAAAACTACGGCGAGATGCCCGGGGTTACGCCGCCCGACGAGTCTGCGAAGCTGCTGCTGGCAGGTCCTGACGAGACTTTGCCGGCGCCGGGATCAAGCGGCGTTACCGTCACGCTGGCCGGGTAGCGTCCCGATGACGACGTCGTCACTGAAGTCGTCGAGTCGCTGCTTGATCTCCCGAGCGGCGCGGGATACGCCGCGCTAACCGAACTTGTAGTCGAGTACGTCGTGGTGCCGCTGGTAGCCGGCGCCGTCGAGTTCATCGAGGTTGGCCCTATCTCGGTGGTGTTGAAGGGAGTATCGGCGCTGCCGCCCGACGGTGAGGAATCAGGATTTTCAGGTCCCGGAGGAGTAGAGGGACCGTTGTACGGCGCACTCAGATCGGCTGAGGGCGAAACTGGAATCGAGAAGCTCGGCTTGTAGATTTCGTGAATCTGCGAGGCCGGCATATCGTGCATTTCCCTGCGGCCGAGCGAGTTCACGAACCGCTGGCGCTCATCGAGCGCGAGCTCGCGCAGCTCGCTCTTGTTGCGGACGATATGCGGCGTCAGGAACACGATCAGATTGTCCTTGGTCTTGTCGCTATTCTTGTCGCTGAACAGGTTGCCAATCACCGGGATGCTCGAAATGAACGGCACTCCCTGGTTGGTACTCTGATCCTGGCTGGCGAGCAGCCCGCCAACGACCGCCGTGCGGTGGTTCTGAATCATGACCGAGGTCGAGGCCGAGCGGATAGTCGTGGTGGGGCCGAGCGTCGCGTTCTGGGTGCCGTTGACGACGTTGGAAACTTCCTCGTAAAGGTCGAGCTTGACGTAGTCGCCTTCGGAAACCTGCGGCACGATGTCGAGCGTGATGCCGACGTTCTGACGGTCGACCGAGTTGAAGATTTGTCCGGGCAATCCCGCGTTGGCTGACGCCGAGCCGACAAAGGGCAGGTTCTGTCCGACGACGATCATCGCTTCTTCATTGTCCGCCG
Source organism: uncultured delta proteobacterium (assembly GCA_963733715.1). Classification (GTDB taxonomy): domain Bacteria; phylum Desulfobacterota; class Binatia; order Binatales; family Binataceae; genus Binatus. Next base: position 92,857 of record CAVTEN010000022.1, on the reverse strand, counting down.
TCAGCAGCGTCGGCGCCGACAGCACGTTGGCGTGAGTGTCGGTCTCGAGCGCCGTCATGAGCGCGACATCGCAAGGCACCATGGTGGTAGTACTGGTGCCGCTACCGCCCACGGCACCGGCCACGCCAGCTACCGCCGAGGCCGCGGTAGTAATTGGACATTTAGTTGCCGAGGCGAGACCGAGGCCGAGCCCGGTCAATCCGAGCGGGTTGCTGAGGGCATTTTGAAGCTGTCCCGAATTAAACGTGCCGAAGCCGAACGCCTGTCCGTTGCCCACACCGTTGGAGTAGAAATTGACACCCAACTCGCGCTGGCGCTCGGCGGAAACCTCGACGATGACCGCCTGCACGAAAATCTGGACGCGCGGGGTGTCGAGGTCGTCGATAATCTGCTTGAGGGTCTGCCAGTCCTGCGGCGATGCGCTGATAACCATCGCATTGGTGGCAGGGTCAGCCGTGACATTTACCGGATAGGAGAAATCGATGTTCTTGCCAGGAGAGCTGGCGGACGACGAACCGCTGCCGCCTGCACCGCTCATTGAGCCGCGGCTGCGCAACCCGCCTCCTCCACCGCCAAAGCCGCCGCCACCGCTCGAACCGCCAAAACCGCCGCCGCCGCTGGAACCGCCGAAGCTCCCGCTGCTGGCTAGCCCGCCGTATCCACCGCCGCCGCCGCCGCCAATTCCGCCGAAGCCCGAGCTGCCCATCCCGCTGGCGGCGTCGTTGAAGCTGGAGCGGCCGAGCGATCCCTTGCCGGTGGTGGGCGAGAGCGTGGTCGGCCCGCTGCCCCCGTTAAGCAGGTTGTTGAGCACCTGGACCATCTCGAGCGCCTGCGCGTTCTTGAGACGATAGACGTGAATTCGCGAGGTGGCCAAAGGCGGAACGACGTCGAGCTTCAAGACAATGTCCTGGATCTCGCGCATCTGAAGTGGCGGCGCCAACACGATCAAGCAATTAGTGCGCTCGTCGGGAATTACTTTGTAACCGAGCGAGGGACCGGTGGCGGATGTCGCGACGCCCAACTGCGGCCGGATCAACTGTGGATTGCCGGCGCTGGCGGCCCCATTTCTTGCTGCCATGAGCTGATCGATCTCGGGCGCCAGCTCTCCCGCAAATGCCAGCTTGAGCGGAATGACTACGATGGTCGCCTGTTCGCCGCGCACGTCGAGCTCGCCGATTATCTGGACCAATCGCTCGACGTTGTAAGCGTCGTCGGTGACGATGACGGTGTTGTCGCTGGGAAATGCCGCCACCAGGCCGTCATGCGAAATCATCGGCTGGATGACGCCGATAATGGAAGCGGCGTCGATATTCTTAAGCCGCACCATCCTCGTAACGTATTCATCGCCGCTGGACTCGGCGGGAGTCTGCGAATGGGTAAGCGGGGCGTTCGAGCGCACGTTGCGCGCGGGCTCAATCTTGATGACCTTACCCTGCTGGACGGTGGTGAAGCCTTTTACCTGGAGCACTGACTGAAAGATCGAATAGGCCTGCTCGGGAGTGACCTTGCTCGGCGAGATAATCGTAACCTTGCCGCGCACCGATTCGTCGATGATGAAGTTGCGGCCGGTTATTTCGGAGATGAACTTGGCGAGAACGGGAATATCCACGTTCTGAAAGTTCATGGTTATGGTGTTCTGAGGAGGCAGCCCTGCGGATTCGACAGCAAAGGCGGGAGTTCGAAGATTAAGCGTGGCGAATAGCAGTACTGCGGTTAGGGTCCCAAGCAAAAAACGGCTCATGCGATCCTCCGCATTTCGGTCAAGGCGACGGTGAGCATATTTCACGATCGACGCACAGCGCAACCCGGAATTGTTGCAAATGTCACTAGGCTCGGCGACTATGACGATTCTCAACCCGAATTGATTCAATCGGACTAAAAAATGGGTCGTTCGGCGCAACGCGGGTGCGTGCGGTGGCCCAAATCGGTAAAAAAGTAAAAACTGATAGAGTCAGAAGCCGACGGCGAAGGTGACGGGTTGCGCTACGAATTCCTGATTGGACTCAGATATCTGCTGGCGCGGCGGCGCGAGCGCTTCGTGTCGGTGATCGCGTTCATCTCGCTTGCGGGGATAACGATCGGAACCTTCACCTTGTCGGTCGCATTGTGTGTCATGGGCGGATTCCAGGACGATCTGCGCGGGCGGCTGCTCGCCTTTACGCCGCAGGTAACGATCGAGCGCGCCGACGGCGGCGTGTGGAATCCGAGCGGATCTCGAAAAGAAGATCGCGGCGATTCCAGGAGTAGTCGCGGCGGCGCCTTACGTCACGTCGCAGGTGATGGCGGTATCGAGCACGGAATCGGGCGCACCGGGTCTCGTGTCGGGCGGAATTCTCCGCGGGGTCGAGCCGCACGACAATGCGGTGCTGAAGGAATTGAAGGACACGCTCGAGGTCGGGACACTTGACGATCTCGCGACGACGCATCCGGTGACGATCGTCGACAAGGGCGTCAAGCGGGTGGTTCAGCTGCCCGGCGCTATCCTCGGCAAGCAGCTGGCGCTTGAGCTGGGGGCAAGACCGGGCGACCCGGTGATACTGATCTCGCCGGCGAGCCTCGGGGCTGGTATCGGACCGCCGCGTCTCAAGCGATTCGTGGTGACGGGATTCTTTCACTCGGGCATGTACGATTTCGATTCGACGTTGGCGTTCGTCGCGTTGAAAGATGGACGCACGCTGCTGGCCGACGATGCGTCGCTCGAGAGCGGGATCGAGCTGCGGCTGGCCAACATGTTTGACGCGCCGGCGGTACGCGACAAGATTGCGGCGATCGCCGGCCCTGATTTCGAGGTGAAAGACTGGACGACGGCCAACGCGCCGCTGTTCGCCGCGCTCAAGCTGGAGAAGTTCACCTACTTCATGGTGCTGCTGCTGATCGTGCTGGTGGCGGCCTTCAACATAATCGCGACCCTGGTGATGCAGGTGATGGAGCGGCGCAAGGAGATCGCAATCCTGCGGACGATGGGCGCGATGGCGGTATCGATCGCGCTGGTATTTCTGTGGCAAGGCGCGGCAGTGGGCGTGGTCGGCACGCTTATAGGCGATGGACTCGCATTCATCGCCGCGTTCCTGATCGGCAAGTATCATTTGATTCATCTGCCGGCTGACATGTTCATGGTGAGCAATGTGCCGGTAGAGCTGAATCCGTGGAACTTCGTGCTGGTTGCGATGGCGACGATAGTGCTGTGTATGCTGGCGTCGGTCTACCCGGCGTTGCAAGCAGCGCGGCTGCGGCCGGTCGAGGTGATTCGCTATGAGTGAAGTGCGCGCCGCGGCGGCAACAGCGAAACCGAAAGCTGCGACGGGGCGTCTTATCGAGGTGCGCGGCCTCGACAAGACATTCTACGACGCCGATCGCGAGATTCGCGTGCTGCGCAATCTCGATCTCAACGTCGAGGCGGGCGAGGAGATCGCAGTGGTAGGACAATCGGGAACCGGCAAGTCCACCCTGCTGCACATAATCGGGAGCCTGGAAGAGCCGACCGCGGGCAAAGTTTATTTCGAGGGCGAGGATTTGTTCACGCTCGATGAGAAATCCCTGGCGGAGTTCCGCAACCTGAAACTGGGATTCGTGTTCCAGTTCCATTACCTGCTGGCGGACTTCAATTCGCTGGAGAACGTGATGATGCCGGCCCTGATTGGCCGTATCGACCAGGACGAGGCGACCCGGCGCGCAACCGAGATGCTCGAAATCGTGGGGCTCGGCGACAAGCTCAAGCGCCGGCCGGCGGAACTGTCCGGTGGCGAGCAGCAACGCGTCGCGGTGGCGCGCGCGGTGGTGCTGCGGCCCAAGCTGTTGTTGGCGGACGAGCCGACGGGCAATCTCGACCCGCATACGGCGGCTGAAGTACACGAGCTTTTTCACAAGCTCAATCGCGAACTGGGAATTACGCTGGTGATAGCGACTCATAACGAGCAGTTAACGCGCAGCGTCGGACGCGCACTGCGGCTGCATGAAGGGCGGTTGGTTGACGAGCGTCGATGAACGGTCTGGTCCGATTTCTTACCTCGCCCGGGTTAGGATGTTGCGTCCGCGCGACCTATTATTCGCCTCGCCCGCTTATTTGCGGGAGAGGCCGCGCTTTGCGTGGGTGAGGGTGGTGTTTCACGGGAGAGGAGGCCGGACGCAACGCGGCCGGTAGGTGAGGGTTCTGCGGTTCAATCGAGTTGTTCGAAAACGCCGCAGAACCCTCACCCAACCTCTCCCGTAAAACAACGGGCGGGGGATTAATAAAAAGAGTTCGGTTTACATCGGGGGACCTATTGGCTAGTTTGGTCGCCGTTTTCGGTGGGTCTGAGTGATATCGGGGAAATTCAACGCGCGCACGCCGCGCGCGCCGTTATTCTGCGGGCTTCGCCGTCTGCATCGAGCGCTATTGCCCGCTGCCTTCGCCCTGATAGCGGTGATGATCGCCGCGATGCTCGCGCCGTCCGCCGCGTTCGCGCAAGCACAGCCGATAATCTCCAAGATTCAGATCGTCGGTAATCAACGCGTCGAGGAAGACGCGATCAGAATCCACATCACGCAGCAGGTCGGCCAACCACTCGATCCAGCGCTGGTCGACGCGGACCTCAAGTCGATTGACCGGTTGGGATTCTTCTCGTCAGTGAGCGCGCACGTCGTGCCGCAGGGCGGTCAGAATGTGCTGGTGTACTACGTGAAGGAGCGCCCGCAAATAACCGACGTCAAGTTCTACGGGATGAAGGCGATCCGCTCGAACGACGACAAGATCGTCGCCGCGACCAAGCTGCATCCGGGGACGATTCTCGATCCAGTCGCGGTCAAGGAGACGATCAACGCCGTCAGCGCGGTTTACGCGGACAAGGGCTACACCGACGCCAAGGTGACCTTCAAACCGATCCCGCAGCCCGACAATACGGCCTTCGGCGAATTCGACGTGGTGGAAGGGCCCAAGGTCGAGATCACGAATATCCAGTTCGTGGGCAATCACGCGTTTTCGTCCTCGATTCTGAAAAACAACATGGAGACGCGGCCCTACAGCAAATTGCTGAGCTGGGTAACGGGATGGGGCGCGCTCGACCCGAAGAAACTCCAGGAGGACGTCGATCGGCTGACGGCATTTTATTACGACAACGGCTACCTGAACGTGCAGATCGCGCCGCCGCAGGTAATCCGAAACGGTGAGAAAATCACGATCGTGGTAACTATCGACGAGGGCACGCCGTACCGCGTCGGCAGGATCGATATCGAAGGCAATCTGAAGTTTCCGCGCCGCGAATTGCGCAAATTGCTGACGATGAAGTCCGGGGAGTTGTTCCGTGGATCGTCGTTGCAGCGGCAGGTGCTGGCGCTCTCGGATTTTTATTCGAATCGCGGCTACGCGTACGTCGACGTCAATCCGCGCACGCAACTCGTCCGTACCAACAAGCGGGTCAACGTCACATTCGTGATCAATCCCGGCCACGAAGTGCTGATCGATCGCATCAATATCAGCGGCAACACGAAGACTTCGGACAAGGTAATCCGGCGCGAGATCCAGGTGCAGGAGCAGGAACCGTACAGCGCCGAAGAGATCCGCGATTCGCAGACGCGGCTGCAACGGCTCGGGTTCTTCAGCGACACGCGCATCACGACCGCGCCGGCGTCGCAGCCCGACAAGATAAATCTGAACGTGAACGTGACCGAGGCAAACACCGCGTCGTTCCAGGTGGCGGGTGGTTTCGACAGCTATCAATCGCTGTTCGGCAATTTCACCCTGGGCAACACCAACCTGTTCGGCGGCGGTGAATCGCTCATCGCGAACGCGCAGGTCGGCTTCCTGTTCCAGAACTACAGCATCAGCTACACCGAGCCGTGGTTCCTGGATATCCCGCTCGGCGTGGGCATCCAGTTGTTCGATAACAAGCACTACCTGCTGAGCTTCAACCAGTCGTCGGCGGGCTTCACCTTGACCTCGACGTATCCGCTGACCGAGCTCGGCTTCAAGAAGCTGGGCCCATTCTCGCTGAAGGATATAACTGCCGGAATTGGCTACTCGTTTCAGAGCATCGGAATCACCGGGCTGAACCAGTTCACGACTTTCCAAATCGCGCGCTTCAAGGGCTATACGCAGACTTCCGAAATTACGCCTACGATACGCCGCTTCACGGTCGACAATCCGACCGATCCGCGCACCGGCACGGTCGAGACGCTCAGCATGCAGTTCGGTGGACTGGGCGGCACCAATTCGTTCATCAAGGGTGTCGCGCATTTCAGGTACTTCTATCCGTTTCTGAAGAGCCAGACGCTGGGGACATTTGTGCTTTCGCAGGGGGTCACTTTCGGCATCGGGACCGACTTGAACAGCGGGACCGGCGGCGAGTTGCCGCTGTATGAACGATTCTTCCCGGGCGGAGTCGGCGGACCGGGCGACGTACGCGGCTATCAGCTTTATTCGTTGGGCCCGCAGGTGACGATCTTCAGCCAGAACGGCACACCGCTTAGCGTGCAGGACGTCGGTGGCAGCAAGGAATTACTGCTGAGCAACGAAATCACGTTCCCGATCTTGTCGGGATTGGGCATTCGCGGCGTACTCTTCAGCGACGCAGGACAATCGTTCCGGCTGAAGGACTCGCTCGATATCACCAAGCTGCAGGCGTCGGTCGGAGTCGGCGTGCGCTGGAAATCGCCATTCGGGCCGTTGGCGGTGGATATCGCTTTCCCGCTCAACCCGCGGCCGGCCGACCAGAATACGGTATTTGAAGTCGGAGCCGGATCGCCGCTGTAGTTAACGCAAAGCGGCTCCGTGAAGTTTTCGATAGTCAACGGCGAGCAGGACGCGCGCAACTGGATTTAGTGCTCGCGGTGGTACTATTGTGTATATTTCACAAGGCAACGAATTGCGCGCCCGTGCGAATCTGTTTCGCCGGGTCATTAGGTAGTCAACAGGAGGCTTCCCGGGCTGTATGAGGCAACGTTTGTTCATCGGTGCGATTTTCGGTGCGTTCCTTGCGATGACGTTTGCGGCAGTTCCTGCGCACGCCGAATTCAAGTTCGCCTATGTTGACGTGCAACGGGCGCTGAATGAGTGCGACGCAGGCAAACGGGCCAAGGCCGACTTCCAGGGCCGCGTCACCTCGCTCGAGGGACGTCTGCAGCGGCAGCAAAACGAGGTCCAGTCGCTCAAAGATGAAATGGAAAAAAAGGGCATGCTGATGAACCCGGATCAGCGCCAGAGCCTCCAGGACCAGTACATGGAGAAGCTCAAGAACTTCGAGCGCGACTACAAGGACTCGAAGGATGAGCTGCAGGCGAAGGACCAGGAGATCACGGCCAAGATCGTGCACGATCTCGCGCAGGTCATCCGCACGCTGGGAGAGCGCGACAGCTATACGATGGTCTTCGAGAAGGGATCGATTCTCTGGGGTGCGCCGAGTATCGACATCACCGACCAGGTGATCCGCAGCTACAACACGATGCACGTACCAATCGGCACCGTCGGTGAAGGTCCCGGCAGCGGAAAGCTTGCGAGCGCCCAGCGTGACCAGCCGGGCGCGTCGGAGCCGTCGGATTTCGGATCGCAGGCGGCGAAGAAGTCGACGATTTCGAAATAGAGTCGCCGACGAGATGCGCGAAGTAATTGCCGGTGGCTGACGATCACGAAACCAAAGTCTCGGAGCTCGAGCGCGTGCTGGGGCTGCTGCCCCATCGCTATCCCTTTCTTCTGGTCGATCGCGTCCTCGAGCTGAGCAAGGGCCGCGTCGTCACGATCAAGAACGTCACCTTCAACGAGCCGTACTTCGCCGGACATTTCCCGGAGCATCCTGTGATGCCGGGGGTGCTGATCGTCGAAGCGCTCGCGCAGTCTGCGGCGATCCTCGCGCTCAACGAAGTGGGCGGGGACCCGACGCGGCTGTTCATGCTGACAGGGCTGGACAAAGTGCGGTTTCGACGGCGCGTCATCCCGGGCGATCAGCTGCGGATGGAAGTAAAAATTTTGAAATTTCATCGTCCGCTGTGGCGGATGCAGGCGGTGGCGCGCGTCGGCGACGAGCTGGCGGCCGAGGCGGAATTATCCGCAATGGAAGTCAAGGAGCAAGTTCGATAGCGGGGAGAATCCATCCTTCTGCGGTCATCGACAAGGGGGCCGAGCTCGACACCAGCGTCGAAGTCGGCGCGGGCGCGGTGATCGGGCCGGACGTCAGGATTGGGGCGGGCAGCGTGGTCGGTCCGTGCGCGATGATCGAGCGCAACACGACGATTGGCAAGCGCAATCGCATGTGGCAGTTCGCGGCAATCGGCGCGGAACCGCAGGATCTGAAATTCAAGGGTGAACCATCAGTCGTCGAAATTGGCGACGACAACATGATTCGCGAGTTCGCCACCGTCCATCGCGGCACCGAAGGCGGCGGGATGATCACGAAAATCGGCAGCCACACGCTGGTGATGACGTACGCGCACGTCGCGCACGACTGCATCATCGGCGACCACGTGATCCTCGCGGCGTCAACCGGGCTCGCGGGCCACTGCGTAATCGAGGAGTACGCGATTTGCGAGGGCCAGGTCGGGGTGCATCAGTTCACTCGCATCGGCACTCACGCGATCGTGGCGGCGGGCGCGAAAGTCGCCCAGGACGTGCCGCCGTACTCGATGGTCGCAGGCAGCGAGCGTGCGCGGCTCGCGGGCGTCAACGATATCGGCCTGCAGCGGCGCGGCTTCAAGCCCGAAACGATCGCGGCGCTGAAGTCGGCGATCCGCACACTCTTTTTTTCGAAGCTGCTGCGCGAGGAAGCGATCGCGAAGACTCTCGAAGAATACGGCGACCTCGCCGAGGTTCGCCGGCTGGTCGATTTCATAAACAATTCGAAGCGCGGAGTCGTTGGCCGCGAGCGTGAATAAGCTCGGGCTCATAGCAGGCAACGGCGTCTTCCCGCTCGAAGTATCGCGCGCCGCACGCGAGCGCGGAATAAAAATCATCGCAGTCGCGCACCTCAATGAAAGCGATCGCGCGCTCGACTCGATTGCCGACGAAGTCACCTGGATCAAGGTCGGCGAGCTGCAGAAAATTGTCGACGTTTTCAAAAACGCCGGAGTGTCGGAAGCCGCGATGGCGGGCGGCATCTCTCGCGCGCGCCTGAAAGACTCGTTCGCGCCCGACGCGCGTGCGCTCAGGATGCTCGCGGGAATAGGGCGCTTCAGCGACGATGCGGTGCTGCGGGGAGTCGCGCATGAAGTCGAAGCTGAAGGAATCAAGATGATCGATCCGGTGCCGATGATTGAGCATTGGCTGGCGCGCGCCGGCGTCGGCGCCGGTCCTGAGCCGACTGCGTCCCAACGCCGCGATCTCGATCTTGCATTCGAGATTGCGCGCCAGCTCGGCAGCTACGACATCGGGCAGACGGTCGCCGTTCGCGACGGAATGGTTGCCGCGGTGGAAGCGCTCGAGGGAACAGACACCGCGCTGCGCCGCGCCGCCGCGCTGGTGGGCGCGGGACTGGTAGTAGCCAAGGCGGCGAAACCTGGACAGGACATGCGCTTCGACCGCCCTGCGATTGGCCCGGCGACGGTGGAGTTGCTCGCCGAAATCGGTGCGGTGATGGTCGGCGTCGAGGCGGGAGTCGCGCTGATACTCGAGCGCGATCGTACGCTGGAACTCGCGCGGTCGAAAAACGTGACGATATACGGCTATGCGGAAACCGGTGGCTGAGCTGCGCGCCGCTGTCATTGGCGCGGGACGGCTGGGCACTCTGCACGCGCGCAAGTACGCCGCGATTGCGGGAATCAAGCTCGCGCACATAGTCGATATCGACGCCGAGCGGGCGGGAGCGCTCGCGAAGGAAATCGGCGCGACGGCGCTGGCCGATTACCGGATGCTCGTGGGCAAGGTCGAGCTCGTGACGGTCGCGTCGCCCGGCGTGACGCATCATGAGATCGCGTCAGCGATGCTGAAAGCGGGCATCGACGTGCTGCTGGAAAAGCCGATGGCCGAGAAGTTGACGCAGGCGCGCGATCTGGCTGCGCTCGCGTCGGCAAGCAAGCGCGTTCTGCAGATCGGTCACCTCGAGCGTTTCAATCCGGCGGTCGTGCATCTGCATTCGATCGTGAAAAATCCGCGCTTCGTGGAATGCCATCGGCTGGCGCCGTTCACCGAGCGCGGCACCGACGTCGACGTGGTGCTCGATCTGATGGTGCACGACCTCGACGTGATCCTGTCGGTGGCGCCGTCGGAAGTGGCGTCGCTGGAGGCGGTCGGGGTCGCGATTCTCACCGATCGAATCGATCTCGCCAACGCGCGTGTCCGCTTCCAGAGCGGTCTCATCGCAAATCTGGTCTCGAGCCGCGTGTCTGCGCGACGCGAGCGCAAGATTCGCTTTTTCCAGCCCGACGCGTACATCTCGGTCGATTACGAAGCGCGCAGCATCCAGATGTACCGCAAAACTCCGGCGGTGCACGGCGCTCAGTTCCCCACAATTTCAGCCGAACAGATCGATTTCGGCGAGGGCGATCCGCTGGCCGACGAAGTCAAGGCGTTCGTCGAGTCCGTTCGCAGCCGGTCCACGCCCGCGGTCAGCGCTGAGGACGGACTGCGAGTGATGGAACTAACCGAGAGAATCAAGGAAGTAATGTTGACCGACTCGGTAGCGCCTTGACGCCTGCGGTACGCTGCGACAGCATTGATCCGCCATGCGTTCCATAAGACTCAAAATTCTAGCCGGTTTAATGCTCGCGGCAGGGGCTGCGTTTCTGACGTTCACCGCGATCTCGGAGTGCACCATGGTGACCGGCAATGACGACGTCGCCATCAACGCGTTCGCGCTACGCCCCGGCAGCGCGCGGCTTTTCTGCTACACCGACGATGCCGGCAAGCAGTTGCGCTTCGTGCTCGCGCGCGGCAACGACGGCAAGGTGCGATCGGTATTCGACGCATGCCGCCAGTGCTTCACGTTTCATAAAGGCTATCGGGTGGTTGGCGGTGAATTGATTTGCAGGGTGTGTGGAAACCATTACCCAATAGACAGGATGGCCCAGGGCAAGGCGTCGTGCGTGCCGGTCGGCCTGCCGCACGAAGACGCTTCCGGCGTGGTGCACATCAAGACCGCGGACCTGAAGGCGGCCGGCGCGTTTTTCTGACTATCCGAGTAGCTATAGCAAGATGACGATTGGCGCTAACCAGATCAGGTACTATCGCCTCGTTCTGCAGATAGTCAGTCTCGTGGCACTGCTCACTCTTTCGGCATGCGGCGATCGCGAAGCCAGGGGCGACTATCCGGCGGCCAACGGGAATAACTGCCTGCCGGAAGTGAGTCTGATCGATCAGCATGGAAGCGCGGTCTCGCTCGCGTCACTAAAGGGCAAGCCGGTGTTGATCGATTTCATTTACACTTCGTGCGCATCGACTTGCCCGATGCTGACGGCAAAGATGGCGGCGATCGCACAGAAGCTCGGTCCCGCTCTGGGAGCCGACGTCAGAATTGTCTCTATATCGCTCGACCCTGAGCACGACAGCCCCGCCGAACTTGCAAAGTACGCTCGGAGCCACGGGGCAAGCGACTCCGGATGGATCTTTCTGACTGGACCGCCCGCGAAAATCGACCAGGTACTCGCGCTATTCAAACTGCGCCGGACACGCGAGAGCGATGGATCGATTACGCATTCCATCGAGGCATTCCTGCTCGGTCCCGACGGCCGGCAGATTCGACAGTACAACGCGCTCGACGTGAGCCCGGATGCAGTGGCTGCCGACATCGATCGCGTGCGCGGCTGACATGACTATCTCACTCACGATCGATCGCGCTTCGATTCGGCAACTGGCAGCCGCGATGGCATTGGTCGTGATGATGGCGAGTCTGCCGTCGATCGGCGTCATCGTGATTTCCGATCGTTCGGGTCCAAGCATCTCGATGGACATCTGTCATCCACTGCAATCGCTCGATAGCGCGCCGGCAGTCGTGCCGATCGCGCGACCGGCGCAGCCGGCGAGCGGTACACAAATTCTTTCACATGAAACGTTTGCGCAATTCATTCCCGTTCTGAAATGTAGATTCGCCGACTCTCCCGATCCGCCTCCGCCCAAGCAATTCTGCTAGCAGGGCACTTTCACAATTCAGCTTCGATGATGGCTCGCGGGCCTCGATGCGCCGCGAGCGTGATACGGCCAGAAGTGGCCGCGATGGATGTTTATGCGGAGGAAAATAATTTTCGCGTTGATGTTAGTCTTCGCGATGCGCGCGGGCGTGGCGCACGCGCACGGCGTCGTGGGTGACTATATATTTCTCGAGCCACTTATCACGCAGGATCCTGCGCCGGCCAACGAATTCGACATTCTGGGGCCATCGTGGGTCAAGAGCAGTGATGGCAACAGTTACTCAATTTCGTCGTCAATCGAGAAAGTACTGTGGATCGATGACAACTACATGCCGCGATTCAGTATCGGGGGCGGCAGCTTCTGGCAACATCAGTCGCCGTTCCACGGACAAAACCGCGATGGCTTCAGCAATCTCACGATGTTCGCGAAGTGGGCATTCTTTTATTCGCAGAAGCACGAGTTCCTGGCCTCGATTGGAGCGCAAATCCAGGTGCCTGTCGGAAATACCGGCATCCAGCCGTCGAGTCACACGAGCCTGGGGCCGACCTTCCTGTGGGAGAAGGGGATGGGCGATCTTCCTAACTGGCCGGTGCTGAAGTACTTGCGGCCGTTGGGTATTCAGACCGATTTTGGTTATGTGCCGGCTATAGGCGGACCTACCAACCATCATATGTTTGCCGACGCCGTGGTCGAGTACTCGCTTCCCTATCTCAGCAACAATGTCCAGGACATCGGACTGAAGTGGCCGCTGCGCAATATGTTCCTGTTCAACGAATTCAACTACGACCAGTTGATAACGGGACCATCCGGGCAGACCTTCCCCACGATTCTTGCAACGCCGGGGCTTGCCTACGTCAGCTATCACTTCGAAGTGGAGCTCGGCACTCAGTTCGCGCTCAACAACGCGAGCAGGCCTGGAACGCATGCCGCTATACTCGGGCTGCTTGATATCTTTTATGATTCGTTTTTCCCGAAGTGGGGCAACTGGACTATCAATCGAGGACCCGGCGAATGAAGAAATCGAGTAGGTGGCTATCCGTTGGAGCGCTACTGGCTACTGTACTGAGTAGTCCGATGATGGCCTCGGCGCATTCATTTCCAGAAAAGGAAAATCCCTCGGCGGGCCAGAAAGTCACGTCGCCTCCGTCCGAAGTAGTAATCGATTTCGATGCTCCGATAGAGAAGTTGTTCGCCAAGCTGGAAGTGACCGGGACCGACGGGCAGAACCTGGCTGCGGGAGCGCCGCAGGTCAGCGACGACGGAATTCGGATGTCGGTAAAGGTGCCCGCGCTGAAACCCGGCGATTACACCGTCAAGTGGGCAGTCGTCGGTATCGACACGCATCACACGGAAGGTTCGTACACCTTCACGGTCGCAAGCGGCGGATCGTGATCCCGCAACCAATACTCGCGTGGCCGCTGGTCGGGTCGCAGTTGCTGATATTCGGAACTACAGCTTTTGCGTTGTTTGCGTCGCCGCGCGACGTCGTCGCCGGCGATGTTTCGAGGCGAAGTTTGGTGGTGCTTTGGCGAGTGCTCGCTTTGATCGTACTGGTCATGTCGCCGCTGAGACTTTTGTCTGTCGGCGCCGGGATGGCGGACTCGACTTTCAGAGAAGTGCTTCCGTCGATGCCGCAAATAATGCGCGAGACATTTGCGGGCCGAGTGTGGACGTGGCGGCTTGCGACCGTGCTGCTGTTGGCTCTGGTGGCCTGGATACCCGCATCGGGGCGGCTCGCAACGACGCTGATTTTTGTCATTTCGGCGACGCTGCTAGGGTTTCAGAGCGTGACGAGTCATGCGGTGGACAAGGGCGTATTTGCGATCTCGATTCATTTCGCGCATCAGGCGGCGGCGGGCATGTGGATTGGGGCGCTGGTCTCGCTGCTGATAGGCGCGACTTACGGACATGTGGGAGCGGATTGGCTGCGGTCGGCGACGTTGCGAGTATCAACGATAGCGGGATGGTCAGTCGCGGCGTTAGTCGTGACCGGTTTGATCAGAGCATGGGAGGCACTGGGACTTCAGCTCGATCTGTTGGTGAACTCGATCTACGGCCGCACGCTGCTGTGGAAGGTCGGCACGGCGGCAACGGTGATCCTGATTGGCGGCTACAATCGATATAGGTTGGTGGGGTCGGTGGGAGAATCGTCGGCGCGCGCAGCTCTTATTCGCAATGTGGCCGTCGAATGCGTGTTGCTGGCAGTAGTGCTCGGATGGTCGGTGGTGTTAGCCAACACTCCGCCTCCGCATTGAGGTCCATCAAGAGAAGTGCGATGCAAACTTCAGCAGTGTCATCGATAGCCACCCACGATCAGGCGCGGGCACCTCAAGCGAGGAGTCTAGTAGCGCGAATCCTGTGCGATCTGGTTGGTGTTGCACTGCTCGCAGTCGCGGCCCTGCTGGTTGGCCTCGCGATGAATCGATTCTCGGCTGCTCCACTCCCTATCGTATATCAAACGCCGGAACAGCGTTTCGATGCCGAGCTGACGACTCTAATCTCCGCGCCGCCGTTCAAGATCGCACCCGCGGCAACTCTCGGACTTGATAAGTTCCGTGCGGCCGTCGATAGCAAGAGCGCACTCATCCTTGATGCGCGACCATCCGTGTTCTTCGAGAAAGGACACGTTCCGAACGCTATCAATCTCGCGCGCGACGACTTCGCGCACGATTACCGGCGGCTGACCGGCGTGTTGGAGGCCAACCGTGACAAGCCGATCATCGTTTATTGCTCGGGCGGCGAGTGCCACGACAGCAAGCTCGTCGCGAACGCGCTGCTGAGTCTCGGCTTCAGCGACGTCACGGTCTTCACCGGCGGCTGGGATGCGTGGTCGGCGGCGGGGCTGCCGGCCGCTACGGGGACTTCACGATGACGCTCCTCGACAGTTCACGTCGGAACTACATTGTGCTGGCGATCAGCTTGGCCCTGGCGGCGGTTTTCATTTACGCAGGCATCGACAAGGTTCACGATCCGCTGCAGTTCGCCGACAATATCAACGGATTCGCGATCCTGCCTGCCGTGTTCATCAACCTGATGGCGCTGGGTCTGCCGCCGTTCGAGATCGGATGCAGCCTGTTGTTGCTCACGCCCTGGACCAGGCGCGTCGGAGCGCTCGCGGTCGCCGTCATCACCCTGATATTTCTCACTGCGTTGGCGTCCGCGCTGCTTCGCGGCCTAACGCTCGACTGCGGATGCTTCGGAATCGGCGCTCCATCACGGCCACGGATGTGGCTGGAACTCGGGCTGGACATCGTATTGTTCTCAGCCGCGGCATTTGTCTATGTGGGCTCGATAGCGCGCAGGAACGCACTGAGTAATGTGAGTTAAACCAGTAATCAACTTATGAGTAATAGAGAAAATATATGAGTACTCATTGTAATCTCAGATCTCTCGTCATCGTAATAGCTATAACATCCAGCCTGTTCGCTGCGGCGGGATGCCATCGCGACTCGGAGGGCGCTGCGACCGCAAGCGTTCTCACCGACACCAAGCTGGTCGATCAAAACGGCAACACCGTCGACCTCGCGTCGCTCAAAGGCAAGCCGCTGGTGGTCGATTTCATCTACACGTCGTGCCCCGGGCCGTGCCTGATGGAGACGGCAAAGTTTGCAAACGTCGCGTTGCGGCTTGGGCAAAGATCTCGGCTCGAAAGTGACGCTCGTTTCGATCTGCGTCGATCCCGAGCATGACGGTCCCAAACAGTTGCTCGACTACTCGCGTCAGCAAGGGGCGGATGAGAAGGGATGGTATTTTCTGACGGGTGGTCCCGGCGACATCGATCGAGCGCTGGCAGGCTTCAAGCTCAGCCGACAAGTTGAGCCGGATGGTTCCGTCGGCCACCTGGTGGATATGATGCTGATCGGGCCTGATGGCCGGCTGGTCCGCGAATACAACGGCGAAATCGTCAAAGCCCAAGACATCGTCGACGACGTCAAAAAAACTCTGAACAAGGTTGGCGGTGCAGCATGAGACGAACAAT
This sequence comes from uncultured delta proteobacterium, assembly GCA_963733715.1. Classification (GTDB taxonomy): domain Bacteria; phylum Desulfobacterota; class Binatia; order Binatales; family Binataceae; genus Binatus. The sequence continues at coordinate 76,853 of CAVTEN010000022.1, read as the reverse complement.
AATTCTCGGCTCTTCGTTCGCGGCGATTCTGGCGTTGGCATACCTGTGGCCCTGCTCGGCAGTTCAACTGTGAACAATACCCACGCGCGCGGAGCGATATGCATCGGCGGTCATTGCTGCTGCTCGGGCTCAGGCGCGGATGCCGAGGCGCGAAAGGGCGCAGCCCGCTTGACGCTCGATCCAAACCAGTTCGACGGTCCGGTGAAGGAAGCGTACAAATTCGCGGAGAAAAATCCGGCGCTGCTGGCGCAACTGCATTGCTATTGCGGATGCGACAAGGCGGACGGTCATCAGAGCCTGCTCGACTGCTATCGCGGCATGCATGGCTCGAAATGCGAAATCTGCATCGGCGAGGTGCTGATGGCGAAGCAGTTGTCGGAACAAGGTTCGCCGGTCGATCAGATACGCGATGCGATCCGCAGGAATTTCGCGCAGGACAATTGAATCGCAGCGCAGGCTATTTGCGACGTCGGGGTTTTCAATCACAATCGCTTCGATGCCGTTGAATGCCGAAGCGCCGCCGCCGCTCGATGAGCGCCTGAAAGATACCGCGCACAAAGCCCGCATCATGATCGTTGCCGGCGAGGCGTCGGGCGATCTTCATGGCGGCGATTTGGCGCGGGAAATTCTCGCGCGCGATCCGTCGTGCGACCTGTTTGGAATTGCGGGCGAGAAAATGCGCGCGGCCGGCGTGCGCGCGATCATCAAGACGGAGGACATCCACGGGCTGGGGCTTTCGGAACTGGCCTCGACGATTGGGCGAACTGTTGGCGCATTTCGCACGCTGCGCCGAATAATCCGGCGCGAGAAGCCAGACCTGCTGATCCTGATTGACTATGCGGAGTTCAACCTGATTCTCTCCGGCACCGCGCGGCGCAACGGCGTGCCTGTGCTCTACTACATCACGCCGCAAGTCTGGGCGTGGCGGCGCGGCCGAGTCGACAAGCTGGTCGATCGCGCGGACCGCCTCGCGGTAGTGCTGCCGTTCGAGGCCGAACTGTTTCATCGCGCGGGCGAGAGGGTTTCATTCGTCGGGCATCCGCTGCTCGATCGGATCGCCACGATCCAGAGCCGGGAGGAGACGCTGAAGCGCCATGGATTCCCGCCGCGCGCGCGAATCATTTCGATTCTGCCGGGCAGCCGCCGCGCGGAAGTTCGCTACCTGCTGGGTCCGATGGTGAAGGCGGCGCGAATTGTCGCGCGCGATCACAATCTTGAAATAGCGCTCGCGCTGGCTCCCACCCTTACCCAAGCCGAACTAGCCGAAGTGGGACGCGCGGACCTGGCCGGAATCAAGATTATCGAGAACGATACCTACCACATGGTCGCGGCGAGCGAGCTCGCGCTGGTAGCGTCGGGGACCGCCACGCTGGAGACCGCGCTCCTCGGATGCCCCGAGGTCATCGCCTACAAAGTGTCGCCGCTTACCTATATCCTAGGCCGGATGCTGGTGACGGGAGTCGATTTTATCGGGATGCCGAATATCCTGGCGGGCCGTCAGATCGTGCCGGAACTGATCCAGGGCGACGTGACCGCCGAGAAACTGGTGCGAGCGGCCGAGCCGCTGCTTAGCGAAACGATTCGCGCGGAGACAGTGGCGGCGCTGAAGTCGTTGCGCGAGAAGCTCGGATCGCCGGGCGCAGCCGGACGCGTCGCGACGATCGCGCTCGAGATGATCGCGTCCAGGACCGCAGCATGAAGCTGCTCACTCCATTGCAATGGCGGCTGTACGGCTACCTGCGCAAATACCTGTTCCCGTACGTGCTGTTGCTGGGAATCGCGATGGGACTGCTGTCGGCGGCCACCGGCGGAGTCCCAGTGCTCACGAAGCGGGTGGTCGACCTGGGAGCGAATCTCGGAGGTTCTCATCATCTCGATGTGCACAGTGCGCTGAAGCTGCGCGAATATTCGCTCGTGCTTGCGGGACTGTTTCTGCTTCGAGCGCTCGCCAATTTTTCTGATGACTACTTGAGCGCATACATCGGGCAGAAAATGATAATGGACATCCGGGCGGATCTGAACGAGGCCTTGCAGCGCCAGTCGCTGAGTTTTTTCAACCGAACGCCGACGGGCGTGATGGTTTCGCGAGTCATCAGCGATGTCGGCCTGGTGGTGTCGAGTCTTACCAGCGGCGTGTTCTCGTTCGTCGGCGACGGCATGTCGCTGATAGCGTTACTGGCGGTGGCCTTCCACATCGATTGGCGGCTCGCGATCATCGCGTTCATCGGGTTTCCAATCGTCGTGCTGCCGATCGTCGGTCTCTCCAAGAAAGTTCGCCGCGAAACCAAGAATCAGCAAAAACAATTGAGTGGTTTGCAATCGCTGCTGGTTGAAACCTTGCAAGGGAACCGCGTCGTGAAGGCGTTCGGAATGGAAGATTACGAACGCGGGCGTTTCAACCGGGAGCTCAAGCGGCTGTTTCGAATCTTCATGCGGGTGGCGCGGATCAAGGCGTTTACCGGACCGATGATCGAGGCGGTGGGCGCATTCGCAGTCGTGGCGGTGGTTTGGTGGGCGGTGGGATCGCTAGAGGCAGGCACGCGCACGCTTGGTCAATTCGCCGGGTTCTTCGCGGTCATGATTCTCGTATATCCGCCGTTCAAGAGCGTCAGCAAGACCAACAATACTATCCAGCAGGGGCTGGGGGCGGCGGAGCGCGTCTTCGAGATGATGGATCTGCCGAGCGAGGTTCCCGACGCTCCCGACGGAATCGAGTTGCAGCCCGGCCCGCACAGTGTCGCGTTCGAAAACGTCAGCTTCAGGTACGGCGACGAATGGGTGCTGCACGATATCAATCTCGAGATCGGCCAGGGCAAAGTGGTGGCGCTGGTCGGGATGAGCGGCGGCGGCAAGTCGACGATGGCGGATTTGATCCCGCGCTTTTATGACGTGCAGCAGGGAAGCGTCACGGTAGACGGAATCGACGTGCGCAAGCTGCGGCTCAAGTCGCTGCGCGCGGAAATCGGTCTGGTGACGCAGAGCACGTTTCTGTTCGACGATACGATTCGCGCCAATATCGCGTACGGCAGCAGCGATAAGAAACTCGAGCGCGTGATCGCCGCGGCCAAGCTCGCCAATGCGCACGACTTTATTTCGCGGCTGCCCAACGGTTACGACACGATGGTGGGCGAGCTGGGCGTGCGCATTTCCGGCGGAGAGCGGCAGCGGATCGCAATCGCGCGTGCGCTGCTCAAGGACGCGCCGATATTGATTCTCGACGAGGCGACGTCGTCGCTGGACTCCGCCGCCGAACGGTCGGTGCAGGAAGCGCTCGAGCATCTCATGGAAAACCGAACGACGCTGGTGATTGCGCATCGCCTGTCGACGGTGCGTCGCGCGGATCGAATCGTCGTTGTCGTTCACGGCCGAATCGTCGAAGACGGCACGCACGACGAATTGTTCGCGCGCGGCCAGGAGTATCGAAAGCTCTACGATCTGCAATTCATGTCGCCTGAAGATCTGGCCGGCAACGGCGGTCTGGTTAACTGACATTCGCCGATCGCAAGTTCGACTGTCAGCCGCGCCGATCGACAAGCCTCTGATGCTAAGCGCGATCTACAACTTGCTGTGGTACCCGGCGCTGCCGTTTGCGTTGCTGGCCGCGCATCCGGCGAGCATGCGGGACTATCGCGAGCGGATGGGACACGGCGATTTTCCGGAGACCGCCGGCACGCCGCGAATCTGGATTCATGCGGCGTCGGTCGGCGAGATCGAAGCGATTCGGCCGGTCGCCATCGGTCTGCTCGAGCATCATCCGGGCGCGATCATGACAATCACCACGATGACGGCGACGGGACGCGAAGCCGCCATGCGGCGAATCCCGGGCGCGGCGGCGTGGATGCTCGCGCCGCTCGACAATCGTCACGCGGTGCGATCTTTTCTGGAGCGCGTGCAGCCTGGCATCGTGCTGATCACTGAAACTGAAATCTGGCCGAACTACTTCCTCGAATCGGCACGCGCGGGCGCGACGATCGCGGTGGTCAACGGCCGCATATCGGAACGTTCGATGCGCCGATACATGCGCGCGCGCGGCCTGTTTCGAGATGCGCTCGGGCGCGCGACCCTGATCCTGGCGCAGAGCGATGAAGACGCCAGGCGTTACGCGACAGTTCGATCTCTCGGCAAAGATCGTCGTCACCGGCAACACCAAAATCGAAGCGGCGAAGGCGGATGCGGCGACTGAAGATCCGATTCGTCCCGAGCTGATGGCGTTTGCATCCGGACGCAAAATCTTAATCGCGGGATCGACGGCGCCGGGCGAAGAGGCGGTGATCGCGGATGCCTATCGTGAACTGCGCAAGGATTTTCCGCAGCTCGCATTGACGATTGCCCCGCGTCATCTCGAGCGCACGCCGGAAGTCGAAAACACGTTGCGCGCGGCCTCGCTGAAATTCGTGAAAGCGTCGCAACTCAATTCGCCGAACGCAGCATGCGACGCGGACGTTCTGATCCTCGATACGATGGGCGACCTGCGCAGCTTCTATCGTCGCGGCGCGATCGCGTTCGTCGGCGGCAGCCTCGCGCCGGGACGCGGCGGGCAAAATCCTGCGGAGCCTGCGCTGGTCGATGTCCCGGTGTTGATCGGTCCGTATCACGAGAACCAGCAGGAGATGGTGTCGTCGCTTGTCAGTTCGGGCGGCGCGCGAATCGTCAAGAACGCGAGCGACATAGTTAGCGAAGTCTCGAAGTGGCTCGGCGACGACGCGGCGCGACAAGCAGGCGGGCCGCAATGCGCACGCATCCGTCAGCAAAGTCGCCGGGGGCGCGCAGTTCGCCTTGAAGCAACTCGAAGCGCTCATTAATCTCGGCTGACCGATGCCCATAAACGAGCCGAGTCCGAATCGCCCACGAATCGAGCGATTGTGGCAGCGCGATCTTCCGGCGCAGCTTCTTCCGGCGTGGGTCGGGCTCGCGGCCGCGGCAGGATTTTACCGAGTCGGCGTGAGCGCGCGTCATCTGTATTGGCGGATGATGAAGCGGCAAGCTCCAGTGCTGACGGTCAGCGTCGGCAATCTGACCGTCGGTGGAACCGGCAAGACTCCGTTCACATTGTTTCTCGCGAGGCGTTTGCAGAGCCGCGGCCTGCGGGTGGGAATCGTGAGTCGCGGCTATGGACGTGCTCGATCCAAAGCGCGCGCCGAACTCGTAGCCGACGGCGGCAGTTTGAAAGTCTCACCGGAAGAAGCTGGCGACGAACCTGCGATGATGGCGAAGTTGTTCACCGGACCGATCGCGGTTGCGCGGCGGCGCATCGACGCGATCGAGCTGCTAGCCAAGCTCGGGCCGCTCGACGCGGTGATCCTGGACGATGGCTTTCAGCACGAGCGCTTGAGTCGCGACGTCGATCTATTGCTGGTCAGCAATGAGCGGGGCTTCGGCAACGGCTGGATGCTGCCGGCGGGGCCGATGCGCGAACCTATACGCGCGGTTAGTCGCGCCGATGCGATCATCGTGATGAGCGCCGGGACTGGCGCGTCGGCGATTCGACCGTCGCAGATGAAGAAGCTGACAGCATGCAAAGTATTTCACGCGTCGGTGCGACCGCGCGCGCTGCTGCTCGTATCGAGAATGGAGTGTGGCGCGAAACTCCGCTGGGACTGGCGGGACGGCGAGTGCTGGCCGTGTGCGGCCTGGCGGATCCGAGCGCGTTCTACTCGATGCTGCGCGATCTCGACGCCGACCTCATCGGCGTTTTCGAATATCCGGACCATCACGCCTACACCAACGCCGACTGGCAGGCTATGGTGAATGCGATGCGCGACACCGACATGGTCATCACGACCGAGAAGGACCTCGTCAAGCTGGAGCGGTTTCCGTTCCCGCGCGATTCGCTATACGCTCTCAGGCTCGAAGTGACGATGGACGATGCGGATGCGCGCGCGCTCGACGAGTTGATATTGGGGCGCGTGACGGCGGCGACGGCGGCGGATGCATAGCAGAAAAAATAAAGTTCGTGGAGGATTTCGGCGATGGCGCTGAGTCAGGAATTGCTCGACATCCTGGCGTGCCCGAAATGCAAGGGCGACCTGCATCTCAATGACAAGCAGGACGGTCTGGTCTGCAGCGCGTGCAGACTCGAGTATCCCGTGCGCGACGACATTCCAATCATGCTGATCGAGGAAGCCAAACCGATCGCGTGACCTCGCCGCGGCGCGCGGCAAGCCTGCCTTCCGCAGTGAAAAAATGAAAACGATCGACGCGACGCGCGCCCGCCGGCTCGCATGGCTCGCGGTCGGCGTCTACCTGGTCGGGCTCGGCATCTCGGCAACATTTCGCGCGCAAGGCGATTTCAACGTTTACTATCGCGCGGGACATCGCGTACTTCACGGCCATCGCGATCTACCCGCCTGATGACTCCGATCGTTTTCTATACGCGCCAATCTTCGCGATCGCGTTCGCGCCGCTCGCGCTGCTGCCACGCCATCTCGCGCAATTTGTTTTCTTCGCGATTAACGCATTTTCGCTGATCGAATTGATCCTGGGCGCCGGTGTAATTCTGTTCGGCCGCGAGCGACAACTTTCGGCCGCGCTTATCGTCGTCCCGGTGCTGCTATCGTTTCGGTTCATCGATAACAATTTCGATCACGGCCAGATAAATCTCCCGACGCTCGCGCTCATTGTTTGGGCGATCATTTACGCCGAGGAATCTCACGACGCGTGGGCGGGGCTGATGCTCGCGGCGGCGATACTGATCAAGCCATTCGCAGTGCTGGCCGCGCTTCATCTTGCGATTAGAAAACACTTCGCCACGCTCGGATGGGCGATCGTCGCGGGAATCGCGCTGCTCATTGTGCCGATCGCTATCTTCGGGCCGCGCGGATGGATCGATCAAACCGGCGCATACCTGACCGCGATCGTTTCGATGACGAATCGCTACCGCACGATGCTCACGAACCAGTCGGCCGTGTCTGCCGTCGCGCGACTGATGAGCCTTCGCGCCGGGACTGATGCGGAAACCTCGCCGGTCGCGACAATAGTCGGAATGGGACTCGAGATTATTCTCGTCGCGGCGGTGTCGCTCTGGGACTGGATGAGCGACGTGCGCGGAAACTTCGCGAGTCGCCTCGCGCTGTGCGGATTCTTCTGCCTGATGCCCTCGTTCGCGCCGATTTCATGGAAGAGCTATTACGCTGCGATGCTCGTGCCGTACATGGCTCTGACCGCGGCGCTATTGACCGATCGCCCGGCCGGCAAGAGCGCGCCGAAGATAGTGTGGACGCTGTTCGCGCTTTCCGTGCTGTTCAATCTCGCGACCGGAAACTATTTGAACCGCGTCGCGCTCTTCTACTCGGCGCATTTCATTTCATCGTTGCTCGCGCTTGCCGCCATATTCGCATTGTGGCTCACGACCGAGGCAGCCCAGGCGTGAGACCGACTTCGCAAATGAAGTGGCGCGCCGATCCGAACTTCTCGACGTTCAGGATCGGGCGCCGCGAACTCGTGATTCATCGCGATATCGCTTCGCAGGCTGCGCAAATCATGCAGAAGCTCGGCGAGCTGACGTCCGCTGTGGAAGCGGGCGCGGGCAATCGCCAGAGCGCGTATCGGCTGGACCTCGACGGCGGCCTCGAGTTGTTTGCGCGTCGCGGACGTCGGGGAGGACTGATCGCATCGATCCTCAGCGACGTTTACGTCGGCATGGCGCCGCGCCCGCTGAACGAACTCGCCGTCACCGTTGAAGCGATGCGGCGCGGAATTCCGGTGGCCGAGCCGATGGGCGCGATGGTCGAATGGATCGGCCCCGCTCTCTATCGGGGATTCTTTCTGACCCGAGCGGTGCGCGGAATGACGCTATGGGAGTTCGTGAAGACCGACGACGATCCGACGGTTCGTCAGCATGTGCTCGAGCAAGCGCGCGCCGCGATCGATATCGATGCACAGCAAGGGTCTCTTTCACGCCGATCTCAATCTGCACAATCTGCTGGTGACGCAAGCGCGCGACAGTTTCACCGTGATTATCATCGACCTCGACAAGTCGCGGCTGTTCGACGCGCCGCTGTCAGTCGCGATGCGCCACGCCAACGCCGCGCGCTTGATGCGTTCAGCGCGCAAGCTCGATCCATCGGGAAAATTTCTCGATGCATCCGCGCTGTCGATTCTGAATCCGGGCTGATTTGGGAATTCAGTCGCGCTTCAGCGCGATCGCGTCGATCTCGATTCTCGCCTTGCGCGGCAGCGCCGCCACCTGCACGGTCGAGCGCGCCGGATACGGCGGTTCAAAGTGCTCTCCGTATATGCGATTCACGATTTCAAACTCGGCGAGATCGATCATGAAGATGGTGGTCCGCACCACGTCGACGAAATCCAGACCCGCAGCCGCGAGCACTTCGCCCAGGTTCTGGAGCACGCGCCGCGTCTCGAATTCTATTCCGCCTTCGACGATCGTGCCCGAGGCCGGGTCGAGCGGAATCTGCCCCGAGCAGAAGACCAATCCGTTTTGCTCGACCGCTTGCGAGTACGGGCCAATCGCGGCCGGCGCCTGTTTGGTGTGAATCGAAGTCTTCATCAATAACGATTCCCATTGTGCTGGCCGAGGCGCGACACCCGCATGACGCCGTCGATCGAGCCGATCGAGTTCATCAGGTTGTTCAATTGACGCGCGCTGCTCACGCTCACCTCGAAGACCGCCAGCGCGCGTCCGTCGGCGCCATGAGTCTTCACTTCGGCGGTCGAAATGTTCACGCCCGCCGACGCGATCGCCTTGGTCATCGCGGCGAGCAAGCCCGGCTGATCGGCGCATAACACTTCGAGCCGAATCGGGCGCGGCGCTTCCTCGCCGTCCTTCCACACCACCGGGACGCGCCGCTGCGGATCGGTGTTGAGCGCATGCGAGCATCCGGCGACGTGCACCGTAACGCCGCGGCCGCGCGTGATGAATCCGGTGATCGCCTCGCCCGGCAGCGGGTTGCAGCACTTCGCGAATCGCACCAGCATGTCGCCGACGCCCGAGACCACCACCGCGCCGCTGGCGGATTTGCGCGCTTCCTTGGCGGCGCGTTCTCGCTGCGCGGGACCGAGCGGAGTCGGCGGTTTCTCAGGACGATAGATTTTCAGTTCGTCGGGCGTCAGCAGCTTCGCGAGCAATTGGGCCGGCGTGATTATTCCGTAGCCGACAGCGGCGAGCAGGCTGTCAACGTCGCGCTGCGAAAATTCTCCGAGAACTCCGTCGAGCCGCTTGCTCGATCTGAGCTGCGTGACGCTGAGCTTGACCGGTTCGAGCTCGCGATCGATCAGCGATATTCCAAGGTCGCGCGACCGCTCCGATTGTTGATTGCGCAGCCACTGCCGGATGCGCGATTTCGCGCGCGCAGTCGCCGCGTAATTCGTCCAGTCCTTGCCCGGCACCTGCTTTTCGGACGTCAGCACCTCGACCGTGTCGCCCGATCGAAGCCGGTAGCGCAGCGGCACCATGCGCCCGTTGACGCGCGCGCCCGCGAGATGGTTCCCGACCTGCGAGTGGATTCGATACGCGAAGTCGATCACCGTCGAGCCGAGCGGAAAATCGAACACGTCGCCTTTCGGCGTGAAGACGAAAACTTCCTCGGGAAACAGATCGTCCTTGACCGTCGACAGAAATTCCTGCGGGTCCTTGAGATTCTGCTGCCATTCGATCAGCCGCCGCAGCCATGCGAACCGCTCGGTATCCTTTTCCTTGATCTCTTTCGCGCTGCCGTCCTTGTAGCTCCAGTGCGCCGCGATTCCTTCCTCCGCCACCTTGTGCATCTCGCGCGTGCGAATCTGCACTTCCATCCGCTGCCCGCGCGGCCCGATCACGGTGGTATGCAGCGACTGATACATGTTGGCCTTGGGCAGCGCGATGTAATCCTTGAAGCGGCCGGGCACAGGTTTCCAGTTCGCGTGCACGACTCCGAGCGCCTCGTAACATTCGCGCACCGTATCCACGATGATGCGGAACGCGACGAGATCGTAGATCTCTTCGAAGCTGAGTCCGAGCTCCTGCATCTTGGAGTGAATCGAAAAAAAATGTTTCGGCCTGCCGGTGACTTCAGCCGTCACCCCGCTGTCGGACATGCGGCGCGACAAAATCTCGATGACGTTGGCGATGTACTCCTCGCGCTCTTTGCGTTTGGCGGCGACAAACGCCTTCAAGCGTCTGGTACGCACTCGAATTCAGATAGCGGAACGACAGGTCCTCGAGTTCCGATTTGAGCCAATAAATACCGAGGCGATGCGCGATCGGCGCGTAAATCTCCATCGTCTCGCGCGCGATTTCCTGCTGGCGTTCGGCGGACAGATGATCGAGCGTGCGCATGTTGTGCAGGCGGTCGGCCAGCTTGATCAGCACGACGCGAATGTCGTTCGCCATCGCGATGATCATCTTGCGGAAATTCTCGGCCTGCTTTTCCTCGCGGCTCTGAAACGTGATCTTCGAGACCTTGGTCACTCCGTCAACCAGCTGCGCGACCTCGGGACCGAAATCCGTCTGTACCTGCGCCAGCGACGCGTTGGTGTCCTCGACCACGTCATGCAGCAAGCCGGTGACAATCGAAGGCACGTCGAGTTTGAGCTGCGCGATAATCATCGCGACGTTGAGCGGATGGGTGACGTAGGGCTCGCCCGACTCGCGTTTCTGATCGAGATGCATCCGCGCCGAGTAGTCGTACGCGCGCCGGATAAGGCCGATGTCGGCCTGTGGATTGTAGGTCTGCACCCGCCCGATGAGGCCGGCGAGTTGGTCGGGAGTACTGCTTTGCGCTAGCTCTTCCACGGCGCAAATTCGCGCAGGCGGCTGACCTTCAGCCGTTCCGCGTTTACGATCGTTTCAAGCTGCGCGACTGATTTTTGAATCTCGGCGTTGACGATCAGGTAGTCGTATTCGGGATAGGCCTCGGCTTCTTCGCGCGCCTTTTGAAGCCGATGCTGAATCTTCGATTCATCTTCGGTAGCGCGGCCGCGCAAACGCCCGGCGAGCTCCTCGAGGGTTGGCGGCAATACAAAAATGGAAACGGCATCGCGAGGATACTTTGCGCGAATCTGTTGCGCGCCCTGGATGTCGATGTCGAGCAGGATGTCGTGGCCCGATGCAATCGCGGCGTCGAGCGGCGCCCGCGGCGTGCCGTACGATGATTCGAACACACGCGCCCATTCGGCGAGCTCGCCGGACGATTGCCTGCGATTGAATTCTTCTTCGCTCACGAAGCTGTAGTCGATTCCGTCCGCCTCGTTTTTTCGGCGCACGCGCGTCGTCAGGGATATCGAAAATTCCAGATTCTTGATCGCCTTGAGCGCCGCGCGATAAATCGTCGTCTTGCCCGCGCCCGACGGCGCCGAGAGAATGAAAATTATACCGCGCCTCGGCGGCAAAGAGTCATCTGATTTCAACGGTATCGAAGCCATCAACCGGGTGTAAAGGCCGCTTTACTATATCCTACTCGACGTTCTGAACCTGCTCGCGCATTTTTTCCGCCTCCGCCTTAACTTCAACCGTTACTTGAGATAATGCCGCGTTCTGCGACTTCGATCCCATCGTATTTACTTCGCGGTTGATTTCCTGCAGCAGAAATTCAATCGACTTCCCGACCTGCCCCTTGCGCTTGAGCAGCGTCTTGAGGCCGTCGAGATGCGTGCGCAGTCGCGTGATCTCTTCGCTGATATCGCCGTGCTGCGACGCCGACGACGCCTCCTCGTACAGGCGTTTCTCGTTGACCGGCAAGTCTTCGAGCAGCTCGCGAATTCGCTTGTGAAAGTTTTCCAGGATCTCCGCGCGCGTCTGCTCGGCCAGCTTTTCGATCTTCGGCACCGCCGCTTCGATATTGCGAACCCGCGTCGCAAAATCATTGTGCAGACTGCGGCCTTCACGCACGCGCTCGGCATCGAGCGCTTTCAACGCGCGCACCAATGCTTTCTGGCCAAGGCTGAACGCAGTCCGCGAGTCGTGCTCCTCCTCGACCACGTGAAAAATTTCTGGCCGGTTCAGGATCGATCCAATTTCCGGATTGCCGTTGAGATGAAGTTGCTTGCCCAGGCGGCGCAACTCGGCGACGTACAGATTCGCCAGCTTGTCGTTCACCTCGAGCCGCACCGGAGGAGCCTTCAGCGCGACCGACTTGATGAAAATTTCGACTCGCCCGCGCGACACGACGCTCTGCACGGTTTTGCGAATCTCCGCCTCATGCTCGCCCCATCCGCGCGGCACCGCGAGTTTGAGCTCGAAAAATCTTTGGTTAAGCGCGCGCACTTCGGCAACCACGCGAACGCCGTCATGCTCGGCGGTAGCCCTGCCGAACCCGGTCATGCTTTTCATGCGACTCCGCCCCTGTGTTTCCGCGTTGTTCTAACACACTCGCGATAGAGCGCGAGCGTCCGCGCCGCCATCTTTTCCATCGAGTAATTTTCCACGACGCGCGCCCGCGCCGCCGCGCCCATCTGCGATCTCAGCTCAGCCGATTCCGCCAGCCGGCTAATCGCCTGCGCAATTTTTTCAGAATTCTCCGGCGGCACGATGATTCCCGTCCGCTCATCTTCCACCACTTCGCGCAGGCCGCCAACGTCGCTCGCAATCACTGGCAGCCCGCTCGCCATCGCTTCCAGAGCCGCCACGCCGAGCCCCTCCTTCAGCGACGGCATCGCAAAAATATCCGACGCCCACAAAAGTTCGCGCGGATCATCGACTCTGCCGAGCAGCTTGATGCGCTCGAGACTTCGGATGACCGCGATCTCGCCTTGCAGTACTTTATGAATCGAACCCTGACCAGCGATAAGACATTTGAATTTCCCGGTCGCCGCGAGCGCTCCGATCGCTTCGATAAGATAGCGATGGCCCTTGCGCTGCTCGAGCGCGCCGACCGCCGATATCAAGATCTCGCCATCTGAAATTCCGAGCGCTGCTCGCGCATCGGCGCGTTCCTGGATCGTTGGCGGGCGAAAGTGCTCGCAATCCACGCCGCTATGAACGACTGTAATCCGCTGACGATCGACGCCCGCAGCCGCGAGCGAATCGGCAACGCCACCGGAGATCGCAACCACGCCATCGACCGCGCGATTGAACAGGTACGGCGCGAACACGCGATTGGGCCTGTAGTCCATCCGCCGCGTCACGATCAGCGTACTCCCGAAGCTGCGCGCCAACGGCGCCATCGAATGCGCTCGCGAAGTGTGAAAGTGAACGACGTCGTAACGTTCGCGTTTGAGAATCGCGCGCAGCTTGACCCCGGCCGCCAGGTCGATCGCGTTGCGGATATGCAGCGGATGACACTTTATTCCCGCCGCGATCGCCCGCTCCCAGAGCCGTCCCGCGGGATCGCAAATCAGTTCCGCTCGATGACCGCCGCGAGCCAGCGCGATCGTAAGTCCGAGCACTTGCGTCTCGCCGCCGGCAAAGCCGAGCTCGGGATCGACGCCCACGATGCTCAGTTTCGGGGCTTCAATCGTGTTGCTCTCGGTAGGCACTTTGAATGCGTCGTCGCGTCGAACTGTCTGCGTCATATTGCGGTCGGATCGCATCAATCGAAAAATCTGTAATACAGGATCGCGCATACCGCCGTCAGCGCGTCGCGAATGCCGATCTTCTTGCCCTCTTCATACGTGCGCCCCGAATACGATACCGGCACTTCGTAGATTCGCCATCGCGCGCGCGCCGCTTTGGCGGTGATCTCAGGCTCGAAGGTGAAGCGGTTCGCGTTCAGCTTGAGCGTCATCAACTTCTCGCGCACGAAACCCTTCATCCCGGTTTCCATGTCGGTCAGATTGAGATCGCTAATCATGTCGGAGAGCAGCGTCACCGCGCGATTCGCCACGTAATGCCAGAAGAACATGACGCGATGCGGACCCGATAGAAAGCGCGATCCGTAAACCATGTCAGCGCGGCCGTCGAGCATCGGCCCGATCATCGCGGCGTAGTCACGCGGATCGTATTCGAGGTCCGCATCCTGCACGAACACGTAAGGATTTGTCGCCGCCGCAAATCCAAGCCGCAGCGCAGCGCCCTTGCCGCGATTGACGCTGTGAAAAAAGCATCGGACCTGTTGATGGCTGAACTCGCGCAGAAACTTCGTGGTGCCGTCGGTCGAAGCGTCGTCGACGACGATGACTTCGGGGTCGAAGCCGCAATCCAGCACCCGCTCGATCACGCGGCCGATGGTCGCGGCCTCATTGTAAACCGGAATCACGACGGAAATTTTCGTCCGCTCGGCCATCAGCTTCCGCTCGCCTCGCGATGCCGGCCAAGCGACGACGACGCTCGCGCCGTCACCGCGGCGTGTTTGCCTTCCAGCGCCATTCTGGCCGCAAGCATCGCGGCGATACGGCGTCTTTCCATCCGCCGGCGTCGCGCGGACAACTGCGCGGAATATCCGATCCATACGCGCATGCGATCCGTATTGGTGACGCCGCCGACGTCGAGATGCCCCAGCTGGACCAGGTTGCGCATCCGCGGCCGCTCGAAACGGCTGAGAATCGTGCGCCGCGTGCGTTCATGATCGATGAAAACAAATCGCGGCGGCTCGAGTCCGGTGACGAAGATGTTGTACGGCGTCAGGTCGCCGTGAATGTATCCCGCGCGATGCAGCCGCGCGATCTCCGCGCCGAGCGCGCGCAACACGACGCGCCGTGACGCGAGCTTCGCGCGCTTCAAATGGCGCACGAGATTAAAGCCGTCGATCCGCGCGGTCACGATTATCTCGCGGCCGCCACGGCGCTCGGCGCCCAGCAGCAGAATTTCCGCAACTCCGATCCCGTCAGCCCGCAGATGCTCCGAGATCGATGCGACGTGAACCGCACGCCTGCGCTTGAATACCGACCTGGCTCGATTCAAGCCGCGAATCGGGTCGAGCACTTTGAAATATGCGTCCAGACCTCCGACCTGATCGAAATGATCGAACCACGTCTCGGCGTGACGCGATCGACGTACGCGAGTCGCCAAGGTGCCGTCGATCGCCGCGAACGCGGAATCGATCAGGCTCTCGCGCAGCTCCTCCGAAAATCGCGCGTCGTAACCGGGGATGAGGAAGCTCCATCCTCCGCGCGTCAACTCCACACCGTCCAAGCCCGCCGCCCACCAGCTCATCTGGGAGCCTCACGCATCGCGAGCGCGCGCCTGACGGTCACGCTTACTTCTTCGGGGGATATTCGCCGCATGCATTCGCGCCCGATCGGGCATTTACGAAGATAGCAGGGATGACACGGAATCGCGCCGCTGATTGCGAGATCGGCGAATCCCCACGGCGCGGACCGCTCTGCCGCAGTGGCGCCCCACAGCGACACGACCGGGCATCCCACCGCGGCCGCGATATGCATCGGGCCGGAGTCGGGTCCGAA
Source organism: uncultured delta proteobacterium (assembly GCA_963733715.1). Lineage (GTDB taxonomy): Bacteria > Desulfobacterota > Binatia > Binatales > Binataceae > Binatus. Next base: position 61,577 of record CAVTEN010000022.1, on the reverse strand, counting down.
CGCGACCGCGCATTCGGGAAAGATCGCGATCAGATCGCGCAGCGACGTGCGTCCGGCAAGATTGAGCGCGGGGACACCGTCGAGATGCCGCATGACTTCGTCGGCGAGTTTCGTTTCATCGGGACCGCCGAGCAACACCGGAAACAGCGCGGGACTGTCGCCGTCGGCAACCGCGGTCCTGCGAATCACTGCGGCGGTCGATTCGGGAAAATAGATTCGGCTCGGCCACGACGATCCAAGAATCACCGCCAGAAGAGGGCGCGGCGCATCGCGCAGCATCTCGAGTGCGCGCGCGCGTTCGTCGTCGGTCGCGGCGAGCCCGAATTCGATTGGCGATTGCGCAAGTCCGAGTGCATCGCCAAACGCCTGGTACTGCATCAGCTTCAGGCGCATGTTCGGCTGCGGCGCGATCTGATGATTCGAAAAAAGATAGTTGAACTCCTTGGTGTTCGGCGCGGCGAAACCGAAACGATCGCGAGCGCCCGAAATTCGCGAGGTGAATCCGCTCTTCAGATGACGCTGTAGGTCGATGACCAGGTCGAAGTGCCCTTTGCGAACTCGTCGCAGGAACGGAGCAAACGTCCACGGCGCATGCGCGCGATCGTACACGATGATTTCGTCCAGCCATCGATGATGCTCGAGCACTGCCTTCGACTTGGGTTCCACCGCCCACGCGATATGTGCGTCGGGCCATGCGTTGCGAATCCGCCCGAGCAACGGCAGCGCGCGAACCACGTCGCCAATCGCGCCGAGCAGCACGATCAGCACACGACGCGGCGGAGGCACGATTAGCGGGGCGATGGCTTCAGGAGGGGGCATTTTTCAGACTGGTCGAGGCCGGCTTCAGCTCCAACGCACGATGATAACGACGCGGACCGGCGCCGCAAAGAGCATCTATGCAATTGTTCGCGGCGTCAGCATCCGCGTATAAGTGACGCTGAGATGGCGAAGGAAATCCTCATTTGACGGACCAACCGCGCCGCTCAGATCATCTCGCCGGACCAATCACGTTTGCACTGCTGATTCTGATCGCGTTCCTCGCGATTCGAAGCATCGAGCCTCCAGCCGCCGTCGATGAGAATGCGCCCGCGACGGAATTCTCATCAGGGCGGGCGATGCGCGACGTCCGCGAGATCGCGAAGAAGCCGCACCCGCTCGGCTCAACCGAAAATGTTCGCGTGCGCGAGTATCTCGTCGGCCGATTGCGAGAACTCGGCGCGAATCCCGAAGTCCAGACCGCAACCGTCGCGCGACACAGTCCGTTCGGCCCGGACACCTGGGCCGTCGTGAATAACATCGTGGCGAATATTCCCGGCACGCAACCCACCGGCGCCGTGATGATGGTCGCGCACTACGACTCGGTGCCGAGCGGCCCCGGCGCTGGCGACAACGCCGCGTCGGTCGCTGCGATCCTCGAGGCCGTTCGTGCGCTCAAAGCCGGTCCCGCGCTGCGCAACGATCTGATTGTTCTTTTCACCGACGGCGACGAGTTGGGGCTGCTCGGCGCGCAAGGATTTGTCGATCAGCACTCGCGTGACCTAGCTAACATCAAGGTCGTGTTGGACTTCGCGATGCGAGGCGACGAGGGCCCGTCGATGGTGTTCCAGACCAGCCCCCGTGACTCGTGGCAGATTGACCAGTTCGCGGCGACGGCGCCATCTCCGCGGGGAAACTCGTGGGTGGCGGCCTCGTACCGGACTGCGCGGAATCAAACCGCCCTGAAGGTTTTTTCCGACGCAGGGATGGACGGGATGACTTTCGGGGCAGTGGGCGACATTACGCGTGATCACACCGAACTCGACAACGCTGATTCGCTCGACCAGCGCTCGCTGCAACATCAGGGGACATACGCGCTATCGATGGCACTGCAGTTCGGAACGATTCCGCTCGACAATCCGAAGACCAACGACGCGGTTTTTTTCGTCGTTCCCGGAAAGTTGATTCACTACACAGGGCGACTGGCCCTGCCGTTGGTGATTCTAGTGACGATCTTCCTCTTCTCAGTGATCTGGATCGGAGTTAGCGCCGGACGATTCAGCACGGGCGGTATCGCTGCCGGATCTGTCATCTTCGTGATCGCAATCGCGATCTCCTTTGCCGAGTCGCGCGCTATGTCGTGGATGATGACGGCGGTCGCGGGCTGGCGAACGCTGCAGTTCGGAATCACTTACGGTAGCGGCTACTACGGTGTTGCAGCGTTCGCGATCATTTTCGGCACATTGTGGGCAGGGTATGCGCTGATTAGCTGGTCGATTCGTTTGCAAGACCTGGCCGCGGGCACTCTTGCCGTTTGGACTCTCATACTGATCGCCTCGAGGATCACCACGCCCGCAGCCAGCTACCTGTCCACCTGGCCGCTGCTGTTCGCCACGATCGCATTCGGGTTTCGCCCGGACGCATCCTATAAACCTGCAACGATTCGTACAGAGATTCTCGTTTTAGTGGGGCTCATACCGGGCACAGTGATGCTTGCGATGAACTTTGCCACGACCCTGTACGGGCCGTCCTCGGCGGTGACCGCCGCCTTCCTCTTCGGCTTATTCATTCCCTACATCGATTTTCTCACCAGCGGACGGCGATGGATCGTGCCCGCCGTGCTGGGAGTGCTGGCGATCGCCATGATTGTCAAAGGCAGCGCTGCCAGCAATTTCGACGCGTCTCAGCCGCATCCCGACAGCATCTTTTATTTTCAGGACACCGATCGCGCGCGTGCGCGATGGGTCAGCCTGGATTCGCGGCCCGATACTTTCACCTCGCAATTTTTCCAGCATCACGTGCGCGGCGGATGGCTGCCGAAACTCGCCGGGCTCGCGACCCGAGACACGCCGGACGACAACCTCGCGAGCATCCCGGGCGATTTCGCATATCTGAATCACGGCAGAACGACCGAGGGCAACGCTCCGTTCATCAACGCGCCGCCGCCTGAGCTCAAAGTGCTCGACGACTCGACAACCGCCGCCGGCACCCGCACCGTGAAGGTGCATATCGCGTCGGCGCGCAAAGCTTCGATCGTCTGGATGTCGGTACCAGTCGGCGTGACGGTGCTGGGCAGTTCGATCGATGGCAGGTCGGCGGGCGATCACATCACCGACGGATGGAGCGGATGGTATTGGGGCGCGCCGACGGCCGGATTCGATCTGACGCTCAAACTCGCGACGCCCGCGCCGTTCATCGTAACAGTGATCGATCAGACCGATGGATTGCCCGCGGCGCCCGGGTTCGCAATCAAGCCGCGTCCGCCCGACACGATGCCGACCCCGTTTCTGTTTTTCGATTCGACAACGCTGATTAGGAAGACGTTCGCGATTGGCGGCGAACAGATGACGCGACGTTGAGTGCTAGCGGTCGCACTCGCCGCCGATCATGTTGATCATTCCGAACGTCGTGATGATATCCGGGATCATGCGTCCTATCAGCATCTTGTTCAGCGCGCCCATGCCGAGAAAGCACGGCGGCCGCACGCGCACGCGATATGGCCGGCCGCTGCCGTCGCTCACGATGTAAAATCCCAATTCGCCGTTTCCGCCCTCGACCGCCTGGTACACTTCGCCCGCGGGCACGTGGATGCCCTCCATGATCAGCTTGAAGTGGTTCATCAGGCCTTCGATCGAGTTGTACACCTTCTCTTTTTCCGGCAGCACGACCTTGGGATCGGTGATCGTGACGGGCCCTTCGGGAAGCGCCGCGATCGCTTGCTCGATGATCCGCTTGGACTGGTACATCTCCTGGAAGCGCACGTTGAAGCGATCGTAGTTGTCGCCACGATCGCCCACCGGCACCTCAAACTCCATCCGGTCATACACGAGATACGGATGCGCCTTGCGAACGTCGTACGACACGCCGGCCGCGCGCAGGAGCGGACCCGTCAGCCCGTACGAAATTGCTTCTTCCTTCGGAAGCTTCCCGACTCCCGCCATCCTGTCGATGAATACGCGATTGCGCGAGAGCAGCTTGTCGCAATCGCTGAGGACCTGGTCGAGCCGCGCGAACGACGCCTTCATCCGGTCGTTGAAATCCGCGGGCAGGTCATGGGTCATACCGCCGACGCGGCACCAGGTCACGGTGAGCCGCGCGCCGGTGACAGCCTCGATCAAGTCGTACAGAAACTCGCGCGCCTCGAGCATGTAGAACGCGACCGTCGTCGCGCCGACCTCGCTCGACGCCATTCCGAGGCACGTCAGGTGGTCGGCGATGCGCGCGACCTCACTCATGATCATGCGCACGTACTTGCATCGCTCGGTCGTGTCGATCCCGAGCAGACGCTCGACCGCGAGCGCAAAGCCGACGTTGTTGATGCACGGCGACGCGTAGTTCAGCCGGTCGGTGTAGGGGAAGCATTGCGTCCAGGTTCCCTGCTCGCACATCTTTTCGAATCCGCGATGCAGATAGCCGACCTCGACGTCGCAATCGACGATCTTTTCGCCGTCGAGCTTGAGGTTGAACTTGATGGTGCCGTGCGACGCGGGATGCGACGGCCCCATCTGCAGTTCCATGATCTCTTCGGACGGATCTGCGGGGACGATTTTATCTTTCCAGCGTGCCGGTAGTGCCATGATTTTTTTACTGATCGCGTCTTCAGCGCGACTGGCGAATCGGATTGATGACCGGGTCGATTTCCGGGACGATCGGTTGGCGCTTGTTATAGAGGTAGTCCTTGCGTAACGGGTGTCCCTCGAACGAATCGTACATCAGGATGCGGCGCAAGTCGGGGTGGCCTTTGAAAACGATCCCGAACATGTCGAAGCATTCGCGCTCGAGCCAGTCCGCCGCGCCCCAAACTCCAACCACGCTGTGGACCCACGGCTCTGCGCCGTCGACAGCAATCTTGACGCGGATGCGATGGCCGCGGGTGAGAGAGTTGAGCTGATAGACGACGTCGAAGCGCGGCTTGCGCTCGAGCCAATCGACAGCGGTCAGGTCGGTCAGGAAATTAAATTCGAAGTCAGCCTCGTCGCGCAGCGCGCGAAAAAAATCGTACGCGCGTTCGCGATCGATCGTGAACGTTTCCTCGTCGCGCTCATTTTGCGCGCTGAGAATTTCATCGCCGAAGCGTGCTTTGATTTTTTCCGTCAACATCGATTGCTAGTCCCAGTCGAGCGCGCCGCGCTGCCACGCGTACAGAAGACCGACGCCGAGAATCGCGATGAAGATGAGCGCCTCGACGAATCCGAACATCCCGAGGTGGCGCAGCTCGACCGCCCACGGATATAGAAAAATCACCTCGACGTCGAACAGCAGAAACAGGATCGCCGTCAGGTAGAAGCGCACCGAGAAGCGACCCCAGGCTGAGCCGCTCGGCGGGTTGCCGCACTCGAAAGCCTCGCCCTTTATCTTAGTGGGGCGTTTCGGCCCGATCAGCATGTTGATCGTGCACATGATGCCGACGATCAAGCCGGCAACGAGCAGAGTCACAGCCACGGGAAACCAGGTCGTCATTCTCAATCCGCCCTACAAGATCTTCTTATCTTCATATGCATACCCGATGAGCGCGTCTTTTGGAACGATCTTCACTCATCAGCCGCAGAAACTGTCAAAGCCCAGCGCCGAGCGTGACATATCGGCATTAGCCACACGCACTCAGACTCCCTGAATTACTTGTATCATAAATTTCTTGACGGATTGAGTAACTCCAGTCGTGGTGCTGCATTTGCCATGCAAACAGGCGAGTAATACGCGCAATCTTTTTGTGATCATTATTGATCTTGACGATATCGAGCAGCAGGACTAATGACAAACAATAGATGGCGAGAGATTGTTGCGGACAATTCCAGAAAACGGCAAAACCACTTGTCGAAAGAAGGAGTCATCATGAATCGCGCAATCGGATTGGGAGGCTGGTGCGTCGGAACTCTTACCGCGTTGATACTTGCGGTCGGATTTTTGAGCACACCCGCATCGGCTCAGGTGAAACCCGGGGACTTCATTACTCCTGACAATGCATCCAAGGTAAAGGACCTGCTCCCGCCAGGCACCTACATGCGCGTCCAGCACGGTATGTCGATCAAGGTCGAACCAACTGAGCGCATCGATTGGCCGCCACCGTACAAGGATGCGACCGAGAAATACTCGAGCCAGGTGCGCCTATCGAACGACCATCGCAGCCTGGTTGGCTATGTCGCGGGTGAGCCATTTCCGATCATCGACGCCAACGATCCGGAAGCGGCCACGAAGGTGATGTGGAACGAAGTGTTCCGGCCAATATCTTCGGACGACTACGATCTGCGCTGGTTCGATTGCGACAGCACGTACTGGGGCCGCAACAAGCCGTTTTTCGAGATCACTGACATCGAGATCGGCCACTATGCGGGCTACAATGAAGTTGGACGCACCGAAGTCGAACCGATGCCGATCGACCCCGATTTCAAGGCGACCGGCCGCCAGTATCTTGCACTGCTGTATCCCGTACTCTCCCCTGCCGAGGGCCGCGGCACCGGGATCCTCAAGTTCCGCTACGAAGATCCAACGAAGAATGACGCCATTTGGAGCTGGAATCCCGGTGCGCGCCGGCTCCGGCGTCTGAGTTACTCGCTTATGGACAACCCTTCGGGCGGCGCCCAGTCTTACGATCCCAATCACTACGAAGCATGGAGTGCCAAGCCCGAGAACTATGATTTCAAGTTCCTGGGCGAGAAGACGATGCTCGCCGCCACTGACATCCATCGTGGCGTCGACGTGCGATGTCCGACAGACGGTGGCGCAAGCCATTGCCCGGACCCGTGGCAACTCAGGCACCTCTACATCATTCAGGCCATTGCACGGCCGGGATCATACAGCAGCCCCCTTTACAGCCGCGAAATTATCTATATCGACTCGGAGGCGGACTTCCCGATGTATGTGGACCTGTATGACCGCCGGGGCCAGTTGTGGGTCAACTACACCTCCTGGCTGAACTATTCGGATCGAGCGCGCAGCGACTCAAAAATAGCTATTTACCCGTTCAAGCGGGAGTTCCAGGTCGGCTCCTCGTCGGTGGACGTGCAAGGCGGGCTGAGTACCGTTTGCTACCATCCGTCGATTAACGCGCCGTCGCCCGAGGGCTGGTTCATCAACATGGGCGCGGTTGATCGCCAATGGTTTACCACCGACGCGATGGCGCGAGCGGCCGAAGGCGGACACGCGGTATCTGGCGACTGATCATCCTGCGCGACTCAGTTACGAAAGAAACCGGCGCGGCCAGCGATGGCCGCGCCGGTTTTTGTTCTTCGCGCAACTTTGCCTTTTCACTGGGTGCAGGGGTCACCCCTGCCGCCCGCCGCGCAGGCGATTATTCCTCGCAACTTTTTTGATAAGTTGCTCGCGCGAGCATGCCCCGCGCCGCTAGAATCCATCTGCGATGGATGACGGCGACGCGTTCCAGGCATGGGCAGCAGCGGCCATCGCGCGGCGATGGCCGCGCGCACGCCTCGGCGAGATCGCCGCGCTTCGCGGCGATCTCTCGACGCGCCGTTTCTGGCGCGTCGCTATCGCGCCGCGCCACCAAAGCGAAGCCGCCGCCCCCGCCACCGCCATCCTCGTCGATCTCGGTCCCGACGACCTGCCGCGCTACGTCCGCGTGCTCAATCTTCTGCCTTCGCCAATCACCGAGCCGCCGTGGATCAACGTGCGCCGCTTTCTCGAATCGATCGGTTCGCCGGTCCCCGCATTGTACGACGCGGACCCTGTCCAACGCGCGATGCTCGTCGAGGATGTCGGCGAACTCTCCCTGCTCGACGCCGTCCGCCGCCCCGGCGCCGATGCCGCCGACTTGTTCCGGCTCGCAGCGACCGAGCTGCTCCGGATTCACGTCGACGGCACCGCGCGAATCGACTCTCGATGTATCGCGCACGAGATTTCCTACACCGGCCAGCTCTTCGAATGGGAGATGAAGGAATTTGGGGAGATAGGCCTCGCGGCCGTCGCGCCCGGTGCGGACTATTCTCCGATTGCGCCCGAACTCACGACGCTCGCCGCGCGACTCGATCGCTTCCCGCGCGTGCTCTCCCATCGCGACTACCATCGCGAAAATCTATACATCCAGGACGGTCCAGGACTTCGCATCATAGATTTTCAGGATGCACTCATGGCGCCCGCGGCGCAGGATCTCGCCGTGCTCCTGACCACGCGCGACACCGATGAAGTTGTGAGTCCGGCAATCGAGCGCCGCATCCTCGACTTCTACTACGCAGGGCTCGCGCGCCGCGGCGTCAACACACTCGACGACGCCCAATTTATGACCAGCTATCGCCTGTGCGTTCTACAGCACGCGCTCAAAATGATCGGACGTTTCGAAATGTTCGAGCGCAACGGCAAGACCGGCTACCGTCCCTTCATTCCGCACGCGCTCGCGCAGGCGCGCCGGATGCTCTCCGAGATGCGGCCCGACTTCCCCGAACTCTCAGCCGCGCTGATGCCATGAGAGCATTGGTACTCGCAGCCGGGATGGGTGAGCGGCTTCGGCCGCTGACCGACGTGACGCCAAAGCCGATGCTCGAACTCGGCGGCCATCCGCTGATCCACTATCCGCTCGCGATGCTCCGACGCGCCGGCATCAGCGAGGTCGCGATCAACGTTCATCACCTCGCGTCTGTGATTCAGGACGGACTCGGCGACGGCTCGCAGCTCGGACTTCGCATCACGTACGCGCCCGAGCCGGTCCTGCTCGGCACGGGAGGACCGCTCAACGGACTGCGCAATTTTCTCGGCGGCGATACGTTCGTAATCGCCAACAGCGACACGATCCTCGATCTCGATCTTCGCGCGATGCTCGCGTTCCATCGCGATCACGCGGCACTCGCCACCATCGCGCTGTTCCGTCCCGCGAATATCGACTACTACAGCCGTCTCGAAATCGATGCCGCGCAAAGACTCCGCCGGATGCGACTGCTGACGCGCCGCGACCCGCTTCAATACGACGACTATCCCTCCAAGCTTGACGACGCCGTCGCCGCGACGCTCTCACCCTTCATGTATTGCGGCGTGATCGTCGCCGAGCCCGCAGTCCTCGACCTGATACCGCCGAATCCACCGTGGAGCTTGATGAACGGCCTGTTCGCCCCGATGGTAGCCCGCGCGCAACCGGTCTTCGGTTACGTTCACACCGGATACTTCCGCACGATGGACGATCTGAAAAGTTACGACGCCCTGAAAGCTGAGTTCGCGTCTTCGCCTCGACTAAAAATGATCTAATAGAAGCGCGCTTCGCCGGGGGGCCGCGTTTTCCATCGCCGGTGAATCCAGTTCCAATGATCGGGATGCGCGCGGATCATCTGCTCGAGCGTGGTCGCTGTATTGCTGCGTGTACTCGCGCACGGCCGCCTCGCGGTCGCGCGTCTTCTCGGGATAGAAGGCGGGCAGAATTTTGATCTTGTGATGAACGGTGTCGCCCTCGCGCACCATGAACACCGGCATCACCGGCGCGCCAGTGGCGATCGACAGCCGCGCGATGCCGTCGCTGGTCGAGGCCGGCATCCCGAAGAAATCCACGAACACGCCCTTGCGCACGTCCAGGTCGAGCGCGATCGCGATCATCCAGTTCTGCCGCAGCATCCGCATCATCTCGCGCCCGCCCGCCTTGCGCTCGATGATGCGGTTGCCGTAACGGACGCGCTGGGTGGAGATGGCGGCGTCGATGAGCGGATTGCGCAGCGCGCGATGCACGATCGCGAGCCGGTAGCCGTACACCGATTGCGCAATCTGCATCAGCTCGAAATTTCCGTAATTGCCCGGTCAGCACGAACAAGCCGTGGCCGTTGGAGCGGCGCTCGGCCTCGTCCCAATTTTCCTTGCCCTCGTAAGTGGCGACCTGCTCGACGTTGGCGCGGCTGAGCTCGGGCAAGTGAGTCCATTCGGCGAGCACGCGGCCCCAACTGCGATACATCTTGCGCAGGATGTTGAGGCGCGCCGCCGGAGTCATCTCGGGAAAAGCGATCTCGAGATTTTTGAGCGCGATCGGCCGGTTCGGACGATCGAAATTCATCGCCCATCCTCCCAGCCGCGCGCCTGCCCGCACCGCGCGTTCCAGCGGCATCGCACGCAGGGCAGCAGTGACGGCGGTAATGCCGGTGTATTCGATGCGCGCTTTAACCGGACCGATTTGCCTTGCCATACCTGATTCCGGCTTTCATTTAATCGCCAGCTCTCCACGAATGCGAGACGGCGAGCCTCATAGCCGCCCGGTCTGGTAGTTCGCCCATAGGGCGTTCGCGATCCTCGCCGCGTCCGCACGAATGCCGTATTTCACGAAATACCCGCAGACGTTTTCAAGGTCGCGGCCGAGCAACAACCGCGCCTTCGGATTGATCCGGGGTCAACCGCCTGAGGAAAATCGATCGCGACGATTCGATCCTCCCAGTAAAGCAGGTTGTACGGCGACAAGTCGCCATGCACGAGATGGTTCGCGAGCCACAGCGTGACGTTGTCGATAATCTGGCGCAGAAATTTGTCCGCTTGCTCGCGCGGCAGCGTGACGCGATTGAGCATCGGCGCCGCCGCGTCCTCGTCGCCGAAATATTCCATCAGGATCGCGCCATTCGATCGCGAGAACACTTCAGGCACATCGGCGCCGGCCCCGTGCAGCATCCGCATCGTCTGAAATTCGGCGTTGATCCACGATCCGTACTGAACGTCGCGCCCATGGCGGCTCTTGTTCGCCAGCGCGCGTTTGCTGCGGCTGCTCAGCACGGCGTCGCGACCGGTCTGGTAGATCGCATCGTTGTGAAAATTGCGCCGCTCGAGCGGACGGTAGACTTTCGCCGCAACCAGTCCGCCTCCCGACGAGTCCGCGCCGCGGCAGCAATAGACAGTAGCCTCTTTCCCGCTCCGTACTACGTATAGGACGTCAGTTATCGATCCATCACCGATAAACGCGTCGAGTAATCCCTGGTCGATCTCTAAAGCAGTGGTCATTTCTTGCCCCAATAGTTAGAAGTTGCGTTTGCGTTCGCCACCTCTTCGTTTTCCGTCGCGCATTTTTCCTCATGGCTTCGTCCTCCATTTGCGATTTTCGAAAATCGAATCGTCGAATCGCGCACGCGCGTGCTTCGCGCGAAGCGGACGCAAAAAAGCCACGGGAGCTTTCGCCTCCGTGGCTGCTATGTCAGTGAAAAAGTGAAAATCCGGTTGGCTTACCGGTGACTGATGCTCATCGGAGGCGCGCTCGTGCGCAATTCGGCAAGATCTTTAAAGTGACTATTCATTGCGTACGCACCTCCCTTCAGTGAGTTGATGACATATATCCGCGCGTGCGCGGCCTAAGTCAACCTCGCCGACTTATCCACAGTTCTTGATACCGGAACGTCTCACATAATGTGAATTTTGCGTGCACTTCGGGAACTTTTTTGAAAATCGCTTGCGAATTTATCAGGTCCGCGACTTGATAGTATCGACTAACTCTGCCTAGATGGCTACCGATCTCTACTATTCGGCGGTATAGCACGCCAAACCTCAGTGAACCCCGGGGAGGAGTATCATGAAGATGGCGCACGTGATTCGAAGGATTCTGTTTGGCGTAGTGGCCTTAGCGATAGCGCCAGTAGGGGCTTTCGCGCAGACACCTGTCGCTCCGGTTCCCAACCCGTGCCCTCGTTTCGCAGCGGGCAGTGTGGTGCAGCAGCCGCCGGCTTTGTTCAGCCACAACGGCGTTCTGAACGTTAGGTTCTCCTATCAGACAACGACCGATACGACCGATTCGCCCGGCAGACAGCTGTTTTGCTTCATGACCCCTGACGGCCTCGAGAATCCGACCCTGCATGTGAATCCTGGCGACACGCTGAATGTAACGGTCACCAACAACACGCCGACATCGCCAGTAGGAGAGACCTTCCATCCTTACAACCCGCCGAACTGCGGCGACACCACGCAGCAAACGCAGGATCCGACGCAGAACGCTGGAATGACCGGCGGCTCAATGAATATTCACTATCACGGCACCAACGTGTCGCCTCAGTGTCACGGGGACAACGTCACCAAAACATTGATCAATTCCGGAAGCACATTCCAGTACAATATCGTGTTCCCGAAGGACGAGCCGCCGGGCCTGTATTGGTATCATCCTCACGTTCACGGCCTTGCTGAGGCCGCTGTCCAAGGGGGCGGAGCGGGAGCCTTGGTGGTTGACGGCATCAACAACGTGAAGCCAGCGGTTGCCAACCTGCGTCAGCGTATTTTAGTGATCCGCGACCAGCCTACTATCCAAGGTTTCACGGAGACTCCGACCGATCCGAATGTTGACGGTGGAATTCCCCAGCTCGACCTTAGCGTGAACTTTGTTCCGCTGGACACGGTCACCAACCCTCCGATGCCTTACCCCGCAGGTGTCACCACCTACACGCCCGCAATCATCCAGATGGAAGCGGGCGAGCAGGAGTTCTGGCGTGTTAGCAACAGCACCTCGGACGCCCCTCTGGACCTGCAGGTGCGGTTCGACGGCGTGCCCCAGACTATTCAAGTGGTGGGTATCGATGCGGTTCCGGTCAATTCACAAGATGGGCCTCAGCCAGGCCCTCTCATTCCCGTGACCCACTTCCGGCTGCCGCCGGCGTCGCGCGTAGAATTCATTGTCAACGCACCCCCTTCGAGCGTGAGCTTGGCTCAGCTCGTGGCTCAGCACATTTACACCGGGCCGCTGGGCGACAATATTCCGACGCGGCCTCTGCTCACGATGCAGCCAGGTGCCGATGAGGAAGCTGCCACTAGCGCCGACAGCCGAATCCCTGCCTTTACGGCTCAGAACAATCACCTGAAACGTTTTGGCGGGATCTCGAGTGTAACTCCGTCCGTCACGCGTACGGTGTACTTCGAAGAGATGGAGGACGGATCGGCGTTCTTCATCAACGCTTCCGGATGCGTTACCGCGAAAGGCGCTCAATGCGCCACCCAGCCTTATAGCCCTGACACCAAGTTCGATAACAACAACCTACCGGCGATCATCACCACGCAGGGATCTGTCGAGAAATGGATTATCCAGAACCGTGCCCGGGAGAACCATGAACTCCACCAGCATCAGATACACTTCAAGGTGCTTTCCCAGGACAACTTTGAGCCGGCGCCGGCAATCAACGGTCAGTTCCTGGATATGGTCGAAGTCCCGTACTGTGCCGGTGCTGCGTCAACCGACGGCGTTCACGCTTGTCTCGACTTGAACGGCGTGTACCCGCAAGTAGAGGCGCTTATGGACTTCCGCGGACCGGACATTGGAGACTTTGTCTTCCACTGCCACATCCTGGGCCATGAGGACCGGGGCATGATGGCGATCGAACGGGTAGTCGCAAAGCCCGGAGAGGAGACTAAGAAGTCTAAGTAAGGGTTGCACTCGCAGCAGGAATAGCGGCTTCAGAGAAAACTCTGAAGCCGCGTTTTTCCGTGTGGCGCATCCTTATTGCTTGGCCGGCGCGGGCGGCATCACAAACTTATCCATGTAGCCTTCGAGCTTGACACGGTTCTTTGCCCTATAAGCAATGTAGTCCTTGGCAATGCCGTCATCGCCCAGGCTGAACAGGACGTAGGGGTCGATTAGGCCCGCCTCATATAACTTCAGCAAAAGGCCGGCGACCGGATTGCCCGCTACCAGCTCATGACCTTTTTTATCTTCCTTGAGTTTTTCAAGGACTTTCGCGGATGCCGTCAACGCCTCGGATTCCTCCGGCAGCGAGTGCCGGTACTCTGCCTCATTCGGAAACTGTTTCTGAAATCTGCCGCCTTTTTGCCAATCCGCCTTCACCGAATAGTATGCCCCCCAGGCCGATAAGAGATCCTGGGATTGCTGGGCGTTGGGGCCAGGGGGATCTTTCGGAGGCAGCGGAACGCCTACGTACACAATGTTGAACGCGGTATTATTGATGATCGCCCACGCTCGAATTTCACGCCATACGATCTTGTTGTAGGGTTCGGCGACAGCAGCCAATATCAGCATGGTGTCGGCTTTGGACATGTCACCCTCTCTGGCCAGCATGTCTGCGTAGTAGCGGTAGGCAGTCTCTATGTTTGGGTTGAGCTTGATCGCGCGCTCGTACCATTTGCCGGCCCTGGCGACGTCATTCTTCCGGTCATACGTGTTTGCGGTAAAAAGATTGGCAGAATAGTTGGTAGGTTCAAGTTCTAAGGCTTTCGCATAGTCCTTAAGGGCTTCGTTGAAATCGCGCCTGGAAAAAGCCGATTCGCCTGCCAGCATGATCTTATCCACCGCAGAGTTGTCCGAGAATTTAATCGCGCCGCTCGCCGGTAACTCACCCAGGAGCTGGCGGAGGTTCTCTTCAAGAGGACTGGTGTTACCCAGTTCCCAAGCCTTCTGAACAAGATCCTTAGCGCGAAAGCGTTCCTTGGCGGCGGCATCCTTATCGGTGAGAGTTAGCGCATGGTCGACAAGTGCAGCCGCCAGCTCGACCAGTATCTCGTTATCGCTTGGGTTCTTTCGTACCAGATCCTCCAGCAGAGGCAGAGCTTCCAGGCGTTTCCCCTGGGCAGAGAGCGCCTCAGCCTTTTGTCGCTCGGCCTGATCCGAAGCATCTGGGTTCGGCTGCGCCATAGTCAGCGGCAAAGAAACACTCAGGCTCAAGAGCAGTATAAGAAGAAAGCTTCGCCGTCTGTAAGGTCGCATGAGTCTTTTCTTTCACAAGACTACTACGTTGTTGCTTATTTGCTCTCGACCAACAGACGGTTGTTCAAAGGCTGAAGCGGCCTGGCAGTGTCGTGATAGTACTTCTTATACGTGTCGATTTGAGCCTTCGACATCTCGATGGGGTTCTTCATGAGGTACCATTGAACGCCCTCGTTACAAATCGGAGTCGTCAGCGATCCCGGAAACCGATAGAAGCTGTGGTCGGCAGGTAACAGGTCCGCAGCGTTGATTTTCACTCCCTTTACCGCGCGCTCCTTGCCACTGTTCGGGATGTGCTCCCACAGGGTTTTGATAACCGGGTTTTCCTTGCCCTCGACGACGGGCACCTCGATCACCAGCAAGGTTGACTCAGGCGACAGGTGGACCATAAGCACGGACATCGGCGGCCGAATGCCGTTGACCGCGTTTTCACCCGGTTCGTGAAAATCGATTTCGCTCAATCGGTAGGGCTTCCGGGCAACTTTGAGCCAATGATTTTCAGGAAACCTGGCCTTAATCTCGTAGGTGTTGCAATCGTTCACCATGTCTAGATCCGCGGGCCGGTAGCTGAATTCGAGGGGCGGCAGCGGCGGAATAGGGATCATTTGCGCCTTCGTGATGTTGATAGGTGTTTGCATGTGACCGGTGTTGCAGACGCCCTCCCAGTGACTGGGCCCACGAGGTCCTTCTTCGTAGGTGAATTCGGGTTCGCACTTATCTGAGACCCCGCTAGGCACATTCATATCCATCCCGTGCCCGCTCGATGCGGTGCTCTGGCACCAGGCACCGCTCGATCCGGTGCTCTGGCACCAGGCACGCCTCGCATCCTGCACAGGTTGCTGCTCAGGTTTCTCGGGGGGCTCGGCTGCCTGACCGGCAGCTGGGGCCGCGTGGGCGAACACCGAAAAATACAACCCGCAGACTGCGAGCAGTAAGAGCCTGAATCCTGGATTACGAAACATGTTGCCTCTTCAATTGTAGGTTGTGACAGCCGAACAAGGTTCGAGGCAGTAATCTACCCTAGGATGTTGCGCAGCGCGACGGAGAAGCCGCTCTACTCGACGCATCGATGATTTCGGCTACGAGGGCGCTCGAGTCACCGCGACGCGGTCGAAGCCATCGTATCAGCGATTCGAAGGCTCGAGCCGGGAGCAAGGTGCCGTAGTACATCAATCAGCTTCTATTGTCCGGGGCGCTTGACTTGCTGGAGTCGGGGCTGCGTGCGGTTGCAACGAGGTTTGTCGCGGTTGAGCGGCTTGCCGAGGGGCGACCGGCGATTCGTAGGATCCGATCGGAGTGCCGTCGATGGTGCTTTGCTTCCACACTTCGGGCAGGAACTCGCGGTAGCGGATCGCGCCGTCGCCGATCATTGCGAAGACCGCTGGACCGAGTCGGTCCACCTTGCGGGCTGTAGTCCCCGGAAGGACCTTGTCGAGTATTCCCGAATAGAGCTGAGCGAAATTGTCGGCGTCGCCGGCGCTGCGGAAGGTGAGCATCCAGAGCACGGTCAGCGATTTCCCCTTTTGCAGCGCGACGAGTCGATCGCCCGCCCACTTGGTCGACGCCTCGATGTACGGCGTGTCCTCGCCCATCGTGCGCTCGAGCATGATCTTGAGCATCAGCTCGCCGAGCGTGTCCTCGTCGATTTTTTTCCAATCGTGCAAGACCTTCTCGTAGCCCGTGAGCTTGACCGTCAGCGCCGGAGTCGGATGGTCGAAGTAGAGCTCGGGATGCATGATCTGCTGCGTCGATAGCGGCGGCCCGCTGAACAAAGCATTCACGCCCGCCCATTTTTTGCGATGGTACGCTTCGGCGACGAAACGCGCGCCTTCGGTGTATTGAAAAATAAAGGGATACGTCATCGCGCGCGGCTTGCCTTCCATGCGTCCCATGAACACCGGCACGATGTCCTGCAGATGCGAATTGAAGTAGTCGATCGTTTCATCATCGACGCGCCCTGTAACCACCGAAAATCCTGACAGGGTCGCATCGCCTTCGACGATTGCCTTGTAGGCGAGTTCGCGATCGCTGTTGCCCTTGTATTTCTTTTGCGCGGCCTCGATGCCGAAGTGCTGGTCCTGGAGCGCATGGGTCAGCTCGTGCCCCAGCGTTCCCATGGTGTCGAGCTTTCTCATCTGCGTCACGGCATTTCGATATCGCTCCGGCAGCTCGACCGTTAAAGGCCGATCGATGATGACGATGTCCTTGTGATGGTCGTCGTAGAAGCCGGCCAGCTCCAGCGTCATGTCGGCGAGATCTTTGCGCTCGATTTTCAGGTCGGGAGGAAAGAGACCGATCATCTTGTTCTCCTCGACGTCGGTGTCGATTTCCTCCTGGCTTATCTGCTTCGCGAACTGAGCTGTGAACCGGGCCTCTGTCTCAGCGACGCTGAGATACGTCACCGGCACATCGTCTTCAGCTTGAGCCCGCGAATCTTCTGGACGCGAGCTTTCACCACGGCCGCCTCGTCGCCGCTCAATACATCGTCCTGCGAGTAGGCGAGATTGCAGAACAGCGCGGCGACGACGCATGCGGATGCGACTATCGCGACGTAATCTTCGTAGCCGGCTTCCCCCCAAAATGCGCCCCTTACTGTGCGGTCATCCTGATTAGCCGGGATTCCCGTCAGAGGCAAACAGGTGTTTAGAAAAAGGCATTCAGCAGCTGCCTGCTACTCGTCCCAGCCGAAGTGATGCGAGACCGAAATGGTGCCGTAGCCGTGGTTGTTGCCGTAGCCGGCCTGAAGATCGACGCTGGTCTGCCATTGTCGGAAAAACAGGCCCAGGTCGGGACCGAATTCCTTCATGACATGCGGCTCTGGCCCGCCGCCCCACAACTGTCCGCCCGCGCCAAGCAACCAGGTCACTTCCCGCCACGACGACATCACCACGCGCACATCAATCATGCCGCTGGTTTGTCCGTTGTTGTAAAAGTGATCGCCGATGAAAGACACATTGATGGGATGCCGGCTGTGAAGCAGTATCCAGCTCGAAAAGTCTCCTTCGATTCTCGCGCCGCTGCTGTCGCCGACGTCCCGGCCGCCCAGAATAGCCAGCGAGGTTCCTTGAAATGGCAGCAGATCGATCCCGCCCATGAAGACGCCGAAGTTGCGCGGACGCGTTCCCGGATGAACCGTGAGCGGGTTGTCCCAGCCGGCGCCCTGGTAGATTTGATATCCAGAGACGCGCCCGACCACGCCGATATAAGGATTCAAGGTCTGCTCGAGCTGAAAGCCCTCGTGGGTGGCCGCGTACCTGCTTTCGTTGCCGATAGCGCTCGCGAACAGCGTCAGGCTTAGATGCTGAGGATTGGCGGGCGTGAAGAAATCAGAATAAGGAAACGCTCGAGCCGTTAGGGTTCGCGTCGCGATGAGTACCGACAGCATCGCGACCAGAGCTTTGCGATGCGCGCGTGATCTCATATCAGTGGTAGCCGGGCGCGCCCATCTCTTCCATGCCAAGAGGCGCGGGCGAAGTGGCAGGCGATTCGCATGCAACCGTCGTCTCGTATCCTTCCGTTACCTGGACCGACTGCGCCGGGCTCGCAATGTTGGCGACCGCAACCACGCCGTGGAACACGCCGACCGTCGTGTAGCGCATGCAGCTTCGGTCCTCCGGGCACGGCCGGTCCGCGATGAACGCGGTCTCGAATTCGGTGCCGCGCACCGCAGCGATCGCGTTGGGAGTATGCACCTGGAAATCCGGAACGCCGCCGGCCGCAGTGGAGACGATCGCGCGAAGATGCCCCGCCCAAAGCGCGATCGACGCTCTTATACGGGTGGTCGCAGCAACCGAGTATTCATCGATTGTGTAAGAACTGGACTCCGACAGAACGAGTTTGCTGCCGTCGCGAAATGTCACCGTCAATTTGGATTTCGCCGTCGTGCGCAACTTGTCGCGGACCTTGATTGGCATCATCGGGGCTGCGTCGACCTCGATCCCGCCGCGCTCGAGCTTTGCAGACCCTGTCACGTCCGTAACCTGACCGACGGTGTCCTGCGCGAAGGCTACCGCAGACAGAGAAATTAGAATGACGCTGAACAGTGCGATGGCGACGAGCCGAATCGGATAATGTCGAAATTGTCGGAGGCCAAGCGTCATTGTAGTAACGGAGCGATCATTCGCGTCCAAGATCATTTGAGGAGGCTTTTAATGCAATACATTCTGATGCTTTATGTGAACGAGGCCGGATGGCCCAAGCTGACGCCGGTCGAGCAGGAACAGGGGATGGCGGCCTACAACGCCTACACCGAGGCGCTCACGAAGGCGAACGCCCTCAAGGGAAGCGGCCGCCTGCAGCCGAGCGCGAATGCGACAACGGTGCGCGTCGCCAATGGCAAGCCGCAGGTGCTCGATGGTCCGTATGCGGACTCGAAGGAGCAGTTCGGCGGCTACTATATGATTGACGTGCCCGATCTCGATGCAGCGCTCTCGTGGGCCGCTCGATGCCCGGCCGCGAATCATGGTGTGGTCGAGGTGCGCCCGCTCTGGGCGTAACTTCTTCCCCTCTCCCCGCAAGGGAGAGGATCGAAGGTGAGGGTCCTTATACAGCGCGCTATTTGCGCGCGATTCAAGATTCTGCCTTTGCTGTGAACGCATGAGAGAAAGGAGTGACTGTGAAGACCTCAACATATTCATTTGCGCCCGAAACGTTTGTGCCGATGCTGCAATCTTTGTCCAACATTCTCGACAAGGGAGTCGAACACGCGAGTGCCCGCAAGTCCGATCCCGCCGCGCTGGTAAATGCGCGCCTCGCGCCGGACATGTACACGCTCGCGCAGCAAGTGCAGATCGCTTGCGATCAAGCCAAGGATGCGACCGCGCGCCTGACCGGCCAGGACGCTCCTCAGTTCGAGAACATCGAGAAGACGATCGAGGAGCTCAAGGCTCGCATCGCCAAAACGATTGATTACGTACAGAGCGTGCGCGCGGCCCTGTTCGAGGGCGCTGAGGATCGCAAGATCATAATTCCGATTCCCGAAGATAACATGGAATTCGAAATGAACGGGCTTCAGTTTCTGAGGGATTGGGCGCTGCCGCATTTCTATTTCCACGTGGTCACCGCTTACGACATCCTGCGCCACAATGGTGTCGACATCGGCAAACGCGACTACATGAGCCACGTCGGCGGCTACATCCGTCAGCGCAGTCCAGCGTGAGCTATGAGCGACGGTCGAGGCGATGCGGATGCGCGCGGCACGGCGGACGCGGTCGCGCGTCGCAGTTACGGCAAGCTCGTCGCCTTTCTCGCGGCCCGCACGCGCGATGTATCCGCTGCCGAAGACGCGTTGTCGGAGGCATTCGCCGCGGCGCTTGAAGATTGGCCGCGCAATGGCTGTCCGTCGAATCCGGAAGCGTGGTTGCTGACTGTTGCCCGGCGAAAGGCAATCGATGGCACCCGGCGACAAGCGCATCGCCGCGATGCGGCCCCGCATTTGATCCTCATGAACGAAGAGCTGGAGGCTGCAGCCATCGATTCAGACATTCCCGATCAACGGTCTGGCGCTGATGTTCGCCTGCGCGCATCCTGCGATCGACGCCGGCATCCACGCGCCGTTAATCCTGCAAGCGGTGCTGGGATTCGACGCGGCAACGATTGCCTCGGCGTTCCTGATGTCACCGGCTGCGATGGGCCAGCGCCTGGTGCGCGCGAAAAACAAAATTCGCGAGGCGCGCATCCCGTTTCGCATCCCGAATCGAGAAGAGCTGCGCGACCGGCTCGACACCGTGCTCGACGCAATCTACGCAGCTTTCACCGAGGGCTGGATCGACGCGGCGGGCACGGATATCGCGCGGCGCGATCTCGCCGATGAAGCAATCTTCCTCGGCCGGCTCGTCGCCGAGCTGCTGCCGGCGGAGCCCGAGGCGTTGGGTCTGCTGGCCCTCATGCTTCATGCGGAAGCCCGCCGCCGCGCGCGACGCGATGAGCACGGCGACTACGTGCCGCTGGCCGATCAGGATCCCGCGCTGTGGGACTCGCAGATGATCGATGAAGCCGAGGCGATCCTCCTGCGCGCCGGCGCTCTCAGGTCGATCGGCCGCTATCAACTCGAAGGCGCGCTTGCAATCCGCGCACGTCTATCGCCGTCGCACCGGTCACGCCAACTGGGCGTCGGTGGTGCAGCTATACGACGCACTGCTGGCGCTGTCCGGCTCACCGGTAGTCGCGATCAATCGCGCACTGGCGATCGCGGAGATAGATGGCGCTGTCGCGGCTCTCGACGCGATGCAAGCGATAGCCGGTGACGCGCGGCTCACAGAATATCAACCTTACTGGGCCGCGCGCGCCGAGCTGCTGGCGAAGACCGGCGCACACGCAGAAGCGCGCCACGCGTACGAAATCGCAATCGGCCTCGAGCGCGACCCCGCCGTCCGCAATTTCCTGCTGCGGCGTCAGTCAGCTCTGGCGCATTGAAAGCACGACGCCGCGCGGCGTTCACGCGCAAGATTTCGGCTGCTCCCACCTGTGGGCGGACGCGTGACATCGAGATAGAATCATCGCGGGAGAATTGGCCATGGGAAATGCCGCCGCTACCTTCGACCTTCGCCAGCGCGCCGACGTTCGCAGCGTCGCCGCCGAGCGCACCGCTTCGATTCCGTGGTACGTATGGTGCCTCGCGGCCGCCACTGCCTGCATCTTGTTCGGTGGCTACTGGGACATCTCGTGGCATATCTCGATCGGCCGCGACAGCTTCTGGACTCCCGCGCACATGATGGTTTATCTCGCCGGCGTGCTGGCCGGAGTCGCCAGCGGCTACGCGATTCTGTCGACCACCTTCGGCTCCTCGCAGGAAGCAAAGGACTCGGCATCTCGGTCTGGGGATTTCGCGGGCCGCTCGGATGCTTCTTGGCGGCGTGGGGCGGATTCGCGATGCTCACGTCGGCGCCGTTCGACAACTGGTGGCACAATGCCTACGGACTCGATGTCAAAATCGTCAGCCTGCCGCACTCGATGCTGGGAATGGGCGAGTTGATGATCCAGCTTGGCGCGATCTTGCTGGTGAGCGCGCATCTCAACCGCGCATCGGGTGCCTATCAGCGCAAGCTCGACCGGCTGCTGCTCTCGATCGGCGGCATCATGGTAACGGGCTCTGCGATCTTCATCCTTGAATCGACGCCGATGGAGTTCATGCACAACTCAAGCTTCTATCGCGCGGTGGCAACTTCGTTTCCTGTCGCGCTAATCGCGATCACCGTCGTTTCGAAAAAGCGCTGGCCGGCAACCACCATGGCCGCTATCTACACCGCTCTGTTCCTCGCGGGCCTGTGGATTTTCCCGCTGTTCCCCGCCGCGCCCAAGCTCGGCCCGGTGTATCAGCACATCACGCACATGGTGCCGCTGTGGTTCCCGGTGCTGGTGATCGCGCCCGCATTCGCGCTCGACCTCCTGCGGGCCAGGATGGGCGAGAAGTGGGGCGGCTGGAAATCGGCGCTGGCGGCCGGATGCGTTTTCATCGCGGCGTTCGTCGCGGCGCAGTGGCCGTTCGCGAGCTTCCTGATCTCGCCGGCCGCGCGCAATGCTGTTTTCGGTGCCAACTATTTTGCATATTCCGACCCCGCCAATTTGGTCTACAACCCGTACCATTTCGCGCTGGACAAGACTCACGCCGCGTTCGCAGAAGGAATGATGCTTGCGCTCGTGATGTCGATCATCTTCTGCTCGCTCGGAATGGCACTGGGCAACTGGATGCGCACCGTGCGCCGCTGACACGCTCCCAATGCTGTCCGCATCGTGCGCAACTTTCATGCGGCGTGCCGCGATGCTCGCGGTCGTCCTGCTGCTGTTCGCGGCTCCCGCGAATGCGCACGTCGGCAGTCCCAACGTTTTCTACGAAGGCGACGCGGGCCCGTATCACCTGTTCGTGACGGTCAACGTTCCCGCGGTAATCCCCGGTGTTGCTGACGTGCAGATTCGCGCCGACTCCGACGACGTGCGCCAGGTCAGCACTGCGGTGACTCGCCTCGCTGGCGCGGGCTCGAAGTACGCGCCCGTGCCCGACGCGGCGCAGCGCTCGCCCATCGACCCGCACCTCTTCACTTCCAGTTTATGGCTGATGGAATACGGCTCGATGCGGGTGCTGATAAACGTCGCGGGTGCGCATGGCCCGGCGCAGTTGTCGGTGCCGGTCCCGTCTGCTGCGCGGCGGATGCTCCCGATGCCGCCGGCGCTTGGCGCATTGCTGCTGACGCTTGCGATCGCCCTGGCGCTCGGCGCGATTTCGATCGTCGGCGCGGCAGCTCGCGAATCGCGCCTCGCTCCCGGTTCTCCAGTCACGCCTGAGCTCAAGCGCCGCGGATGGCGCGCGATGGCGATAACCGGAGTCGTCGTCGCGGCGCTCTTCTATCTCGCGTTCATATGGTGGAACGCCGACGCGCGGAGCTATGCGGCGATTACAAAAATATTCAAGCCGCCGAAGCTTGCGCTGACCGTTGTCGATGGCAACCGGCTCGCGATTCGCCCATCGCCGGACGACCAGGTTTGGTTGCAGTTCAAAGTTATGGACGGCATCGTGCCCGACCACGGCCATCTGATGCATCTGTTCCTCGTCCGCACGCCTGCGATCGACCTTATCTGGCATTTGCATCCCACTCGCCAGCCCGATGGATCGTTCGCGGACGCGCTCCCGTCGATTCAGCCCGGCCGCTACGCTGTGTTCGCGGACATCGTGGACCAAAGCGGATTTCCCTGGACTCTGGTCGGCTCGATCGATCTGCCGCAGATAAGCGGCGCACCGCTGAGCGGCGACGACAGCGGCGGCCACGCACTTCCGCTCACGTCGTCGTCGGATTCGTCTGTCGATGTACTCGATGACGGCACGCGCGTCGTGTGGCATCGCGACAGCGCCGCTATCCGCGCCAATGCGCCAATGATCCTGCGCTTCGAAGTGCAGGATCAAAACGGCAAGCCGGCGACCGGCATTAACCCTACATGGGAATGGCGGCGCACGCCGAGATAGTCAGCTCCGATCTCCAGGTGTTCGCCCACATCCATCCGTCGGGCTCAGTCCCGATGGCGTCGCTGATGATGGCGAGCACAAACTCGTCCGACTCAATGGCGGGCATGAACATGTCCGATATGAACATGAATGCGGCAACCATATCGCCGGAGCTATCGATGCCCTATGGTTTCCCCAAGCCCGGGCACTACCGGATCTTTCTACAGTTCAAACGCGCCGACAAAATTGAGACCGCACATTTCGATACCGTCGTGAACTGAGCCGCAATGGAAAAACACACAAATCCCGAGGTCGTGATCGTCGGCGCAGGAATCGGCGGGAGCGCGCTGGCAACGGTGCTCGCTCGGGCCGGCATCGCGGTGACGATTCTCGAGAAATCGCTCGTGCATGTCGATCATGTGCGCGGCGAATGGCTCGCGCCGTGGGGCGTCGCGGAAACCCAGCGCCTCGGCTTGTACGAGACGTTGCTCGCGGCGGGCGGGCATCATCTCGCGCGCCACATCGCTTACGGCGACGATATCGACCCCGCCACCGCGGAATCGCAACTGCTCGATATGACCGCCTTCGAAAATGCTGGCTTCAAGCCGCCGCTATGCATGCGGCATCCTGATATGTGCGACCTGCTCAACGCCGAGGCGATCAAAGCGGGCGCCGAACTGCTTCGTGGCGTCACCGATTTGCAGGTAGTCGCGGGAGCTGCGCCCGAAGTGCGATTCAGGCACGACAGCATCGAGCGCAAGTTCAATCCGCGTATCGTCATCGGCGCCGACGGCCGCAACTCCGTCGTTCGCTCGCAAGTCGGCATCGAGCAGCATCGCGATCCGACGCATCACCTGATGGCCGGGATGCTGGTCGACAACACCATCGGATGGCCGGCGGATTTGCAAATCTTCGGCACCGAGGCGCGCACCAATTTTCTTGCGTTCCCGCAATCGCCCGAGCGCGTGCGTCTCTATATATGTTACGCGACCGAGGACAAGAAACGCTTCGCCGGTGCCGATAACCAGGCGCGCTTTCTCGACGCGTTCCGCCTCGCGAGCGTCCCCGGCAGCGAGTACCTGGCGAATGGCACTCCGTCGGGGCCCTGCAATTCCTATGGCAACGAAGATACGTGGACCGACGTGCCATACGTCCCCGGCGTCGTGCTGATAGGAGACGCCGCCGGCCACAACGATCCGATCATAGGGCAAGGGTTGTCGATCGCCTATCGCGACGTGCGCATCGTGCGCGACCTGATGCTCGAAAATCGCAACTGGACGCCGGACCTCTTTCGACCATATGCGGAGGAGCGGCGTGAGCGGATGCGCCGGCTCAGACTGACCGCCTCGACATTTTCGATATTGAGCGTGGAATTCGGCGACCGCGCCCGCGCGCGCCGCACGAAAGTTCGCGAAGAACGTCTGCGCGGTAATTTCCCCGACGTCTCTCCCGCCGCCTTTGTAGGACCCGAAGTTCTGCCGGCCGAAATGTTTGACGAGACGATACTCGATCGACTACGTGCGATGTGAGGTTGCTATGATCAAACTCGTCTACGTAATCCGAAAGCGCGCTGACGTGTCAGAAAAGGAGTTCCACGAGTACTGGCTGAAGACGCACGGACCGCTGGTGCGCGGCTTCGCCAAGTCGATGCGCGCGAAGAAATACGTCCAGAGCCACACCGTCTTCGAAGATGCGGGCAAGCAAATCCGCGGCACCCGTCCCAAGATGAAGGAGACCTACGACGGCATCACCGAAGTATGGTGGGACAGTCTCGAGGACTTCAGCGGAGGCGGCGCCGTCCAGGAACGCGCAGAGGCAGCCCGCGCGCTGCTCGAAGACGAATCGAAATTCATAGACTTCGAGCGCTCATCGATCTTCCTGACCGAAGAGCACGAAATCTTCGACTACACGAAGTAGGAGCGCTGGAAGCGCGAGATCCTTCGCTGCGCTCAGGATGACACGAAAAAGTGAGTGCCCTAACGTGTCATTCTGAGCGAAAGCTGCTGTAGCGAAGAATCTCGACGGACGCTCTTGCGTTCGTCGCTAGTTAGCTCAGCTTCGTCGAGAAACGACCTTAGCTCCTGAACGGGTCATTATTTCTTGAATCGCCGCTTCAACCAGTCCACGATCTTCTGATTCACCGCGTCCGGAAACTCCTGCTGCACCCAATGTCCCGCGCGTTCGATATTGTGCATCTCAAGATCCGAGCATAGCGCCGGCATCCCAGCAGCCATCCGCGGCGGCAGCGCGCCGTCCCACTCAGCGGTGATCATCAAGCACGGGAGCGTCAGCTTGGCGACACCTATCTCAGGATGATCGCGCAAATTGCGATCGATGTTGCGATACCAGTTGATCCCGCCCCGAAACCCGCTCTTCTCGTATGCGTGCACATAGGTATCGAGTTCTTCGCCGGTAACTATCGGCTCAGTCTCGGGCTGTAGCTCCTCGATACGCCGGAAAGGATTCATATCCAGCTCGCCGCTGGCCATCATGCGCTTGGTGGATTCTTCCGGTGAGAGGGGAGCGCGCATCAGCCGATCGAAGATCAACCGCGCTTGTCGATCCATCACGCTCTCAGCACGCCCCGGTTCCTGGAACCACAGGATGTACATGCGCTCGTCCTTGCCATTGACCATCGCGCGCATCACCGAGGTCGGCGGGATTGCCATGTAAGGCGTGCAGACTCCGACGACGCCAGCGGTCCGCTCCGGATACAGCAGGGGCATCGCCCACGCGACGAAGCCGCCCCAGTCGTGACCGACAAAAATCGCGCGCTCGATTTTCAGCGCGTCGAGCAGTCCCGCCATATCTCCCGTCAGCTCGGTAAGGCCGTAGTCAGTGACCGCAGGCGGCGCACTCGAGTCCGCATACCCGCGCTGATCGGGAGCAATCGCGCGAAAGCCTGCAGCCGCGACCACGGGCAGCTGATGCCGCCACGAGTAAGCCAGCTCAGGAAACCCATGACAGAAGACGACCGCCGGCCCGTCGCCAGTTTCATGAACTGTAAGACTGATCGAAGGATGATTCGCGCGCGGCGCAAGCTTGACTGAGTGGCCCTGCGGCCAAGTGTAAGTGGACATTACGTCTGCCTCATGTATTCGCGCATCCTACCACCACTAAGGTGCAGGGGTTACCCCTGCCGAAGGAAGTGTGAAACCCACCGCGGGTTTCACATTCAATTAAGTGACCTAGTCGAGCATGGCGTTTGCGAGCGTCGGCTTGTCACCGATTCGCGGAGCAATAGTTATCCATTGAGTTTGTCCTAGCACCGACACCGGCTTGTCTCCTATCAGCAGCGGGATTTTCCATTTCATCGGGGTCCGCTCGGACCGTTCGTCGGGGCATCGTGCGCGCCATTCTAGCCAGGTGTAGCGCGAGCCCGAAGAAATCTTTGTCCATCTTATGGCGCTGCTGCTGTTCGATAGAGCGATCGGTGAGGTGGTCTGGGGCGCGCGTCCCGATTGCATCCAGGTCGGGCTCAGAGCGTTGGCGAAGACGCCGTCCGCTCCGATCCGCAGGAACGGCTCACCCCGGCCGCCAATCACGGTGACAGGTTCGTGCCCGCCATTTTGAATTGTGACAGCAGGGACCACACCCGGGATGATCGCTACTTCGACTCGTGGCGCGATTTCATGCGGCGCCAACACTGCCGGCATCCAATAGCCGTGCGACATAGGACGCGCGCGAAACTGTCCCGACACTACTACCGGCTGGGTGCCGAGGCGCATATCGATATGCCAGCGTGCGGGCTTGTCCGCGGCTCCCGTCTGAATTCGCGGATCGAACCATCCCCATGACGGCTCATGGCTCGCGATTATCCATCGAGGGTTCTTCGATGCGGCCGCATCGCTCGGACGATCGCTCATCGGATGCTCCGAGTAGTACGCGGGCGCCGATGCGTTCACCCAGGTGAGCTCGGGGCCGATTCGGATTACCGGGGTTCCGCGTCCATCGAGAATCTCCAACGTCTGTCCGGTGCGATTGGTTACCAGCATTTGTGGGGCGAGCGTGTCGACGATTCGCACCTCGAGGCGCGCTGGCTGAGGCGTGACGCGATCGAGCACCACATCGAGGTTCGAGCGATGCTCCTCATGTGCATGAAGCGGCGCCGCGATTAGGCAAAGAGCGATCGCGACAAGAGACAAGAAGAGGTTGCGCATCGCGATACTCACGAGCCTGACACCAGGATAGGTGCGGAGACCGACGGGATCTGTCCGCCATGGCCGTCCGACTTCTCCAGAAACAGCAGGTACTCGCCGGGTACGACGACCGCCGGACTCGACGGCATCGCAAGTGTGATCTGATTCCCGTTCACTCCCGTTATCGGCAAATAGACAGCGCGCTGGTCCCCATCGACTACGTGAGTGGTCGAGGTCCTCCGGACCAGGAGCGCTGCCTGAATTGTCGAGGCTGTCGGGCTAGTCACGTTGAACGAACTCCCGAGAGTAGCAGAAGCAGGTGCCGAGCTGATTTGCGGACGAGTCTGGAAGATGTAGGGCGGGCTATAGATCTCGAACGACGGATCGCGGCCATCGTCGGGCGAGAATCCGAGACTCGCCAAATTGATATTCGACAGGTAGGCCGTGCTGATCGGCGCATGACCGCCGATCATGACGCGCCCATCCGGCATCAGCATGGCGTTGTTGTGATAGGTGCGCGCCTGATGCGACGTCGCCATCGTGTGCCACGTCTCTGTGTTCGGATCGAATCGTTCCGAGACCTGAATGGGATTGCTAAGCCCCGGGGTCAGCACGTCATCGCGATTCGCGCCGTTGAAGACCTGGACCGATCCGTCCGCGAGCAGCACGCCGTACGTGAACCATCGCGGATAATTCAAATTGCCGGTGAGGCGCGACGAATAGGTCATCGCGCCGCCGGTTCCGATTTGAACCGTGTCGATGCGGCTGAGCGGCGTAGCGACCCAGGTGCCGGGGCTCGTATCCAGCACCGCGCTCAGCACGCCGCCCGCGGTGAGGAATTCGGCCTTCGAATAATTGCCGCTCGCATCGGGCTTGAGCGGCATCATGATGTTGAACGTCGTCCCGCGAAACCCCGAACCGAGAATCGTGTCGGCGCCGTTGGGACCGACAATCGCGCCAAGCAGGCTCGCCAATTGCGCCGACGAGGTGATCGGCTGGCCGACCAGCGTGCTCAGCACGGACGTGATCGTCATCGCAGTGAGGGCTGGAAAATTCGGATTCGATGCGAGCAGCGCCGAGGTCAGACTATTAAGCCCAACCTGGTTGAGCTGAAGCGGCAGGCCCGCATATCCCAAATCGGTCCACGACTGTGTCGAAGGATCGTATGCGCTGACTATATTCCACAAAGCTTCATCGTAGGCTTGCCCGAAGGGATTGAAGGTCTGACCGCCCGCGTCATAGAACACGTCGCCGTTGGGCAGCAGATGGATCCGCGGAAACAGCGGGAGCGATTGCTGCGCATTCGGTCCGTTGTCGGTCCATACTCCGGTCTGCCAGTCGAAGGTTTCGGTCTGTACCACGTTGGTTCCGGATTGGATCGGCGCCTGTGGATACACCGGCTTCAGCAGCTTGGTCACACCGCTCGCCACGAACACGTTGCCGTTGGTCAGACTCACCAGCGACGGATACCATCGCCCGTAGTTCATGCTGCCGGTCTGGCTCCAGTTCAGGTTGCGCCAGTCGAACAGGCGCGCATTCTTGAGACCCTCGAGCTCCGCGACGCCGTACGGAATACCCTGAACGCCGGGCTCCGTGTAGTAATCGGTCCCACCCGCCGCCATGATCAGCCCGTCGGGCAGCTCGACCTGATCGGAGCAGAACAGCGCGCCTTCATTGTTGGTTTGGGTTCCCGCGGTGCTGAGCAGTCCCTCGGGCAGAAGCGGAGTGCCGGCGGTGCCGCCGGGATTCGCGCCTCCATCGACGGGCGAGGGCCGCGTCCACGACGGGACCACAGTGTTTCCGCTGGGCGACAATTTCAGCACGCGGCTCTGATCGTTCTCCGATACGAAGCCGTATTCCGCAACGATGCTGAGCTCGACGTTTTCGGTCCCTTCCAGCGCGTCCCAGTAGAGAATATTTCCATCGGGGAGCATCACCTGGGTAGCCCCCGCCGGCTTACATCGATAGACACCGTCCGCATCCTGAAGGCACTTCTGCTCGGTCGTCACGGTATGAGTGCCGGTGGAATCGGTGTAGGTGATGTTCGGCTCCTCGAAGGGTTCGGTAAATTTTCCGATGGTGCAATCGGAACCGGTGCAAGCGTTCAGATTGTTCGCGGGATCTGACGGATTCAGGGTCGGCGCTATCGGAGGGAATGGCGGTGAAAGCGGGGGAAGAAGTTGCGCTGACACGTTAGATACGGCGGGAATAAGGAGAATAATTCCGCAAGCAACGACAACTCGGGCAAGGCTCGAAGATCGCATCGTCGGCTCCTTTAATGCGGGCTCGCGCTCCGGAATTGCTACGAAAAATTCCGGGGCCGAGGACGTTCCAGTTCGAAAAATTAACCTCCTATAGAAAGATACAAACAGTTTTATCTTTACCGATTCAGGATTTGGGTCAAGTTTGCGCGATGCGATGCGATTCTGACAGGTAGAAAACATAGGGAAACACCAACTTCTACCATTCCTTGTGGTGTTGAGATGGCTCAACCACCAAGGGTAGCTTCGTTCCGTCAAAATTGTTTTCGGGTCGAAGCCGGTCTCCTTGGGAGTCCTGATGTGTTGACGCTGGCGCATACCGTATTTGTTAGCATCGAAAGTCAGCCGGCGTCAGGCTGAACAGTTCATCCCAAACCCGACCCGCTAGCTCAGAGATCGGCAACTACGGCGAAGGTCTCGCGCGGCTATCGATCCGCCAAACGGCTCAACTCCGAAACCCAAAGTACGAATATCTGACTACTGGCCCAGGCGGGGTGACCGCCATATAGTGCGCACGGGGAGGACTACGATGAAAATTCGATATCGATTCGGGCTATCGCTCAGTGTTACGGCCGCGTTGTTGGCGACCGCCGCAGTCATATTCACCCGGGGTTTTGTGATCGAGATTCGCGCCTCGGCGGACACTCCACCGCTCATGCCCGATGCGGCAGAAGCGAGCAAGGGAAAACATACTCCGCTTCCAGTCGCGGGCGACGTGCTGATCGCCGGAGGGATGGGCAGCGGCAGAACTACAATGAAAACCGTGTCGAAGGTCGAGTTTTACGATCCCACAAAAGGCCAATTTTTTCAGACCGGAAGCTTGCCAGTTACCGCGGCGGTACAGGGCGCGAGTCCGGCGTCCTCATCACCCGGAGCCAAGGTGGTGGCGTTTGGCGGGATCAGCGGCGTCGGCCATGCCAACGTGAATCTGCTTTCATTCATGGGAACGGTGGTATCCAGTGCCGAAAGTTACGAT
The DNA here is from genome assembly GCA_963733715.1 of uncultured delta proteobacterium. Lineage (GTDB taxonomy): Bacteria > Desulfobacterota > Binatia > Binatales > Binataceae > Binatus. The sequence goes on along the minus strand of CAVTEN010000022.1, from coordinate 30,694 downwards.
CCATCCTCCGGAAAATGGACCGCGGCGCCAAACAGCATGTCCACGCCGCGCGCAGGCGCAACGGCGACGCTGCTCTCGTCGGGCTTGATACTGATCGCAGGAGGCTTCGACGCGAGTGAGAAGGCACTCAAGACTGCGGAACTGTTCAACCCGGCGGATGGGACCTTTGTCGCAACCGACAACAATATGACGGATCCTCGCGCGTTCCATGTCGCGAACTTGCTACTCAACGGTAAGGTTTTGCTGGTCAGCGGCTTGACCGACAACAATGGTGCGGAGTCTACGACCGCCGACATCTTCGATCCGACGGCCGGAACCCATGGCGTGTTCACGGCGAGCAGCGGCTTTCCTACGCCATCCGCGGCGTCGGCCAGCGTGATGTTTCCGAGCGGACCGCTGATGGGCGAAGTGTTGATCACCGGTGGCGACGGCGGATGCGCCAGCGGCAATTTGTGCAGTTCAGCGATCAGCCAGCTCTACAATCCGGTGATGGATCAATTCACATTCACCGCATCGATGAACGAAGTTCGCATCAACCATACCGCCACCCTGCTTCAGAATGGGAAGGTGCTGATCACCGGCGGCATCAACGTATTCGCGACCATGGGCGCCGGGAAGGTGAACGGCGCGGGAGCAGCGACGACCTTCAGCAGCTCAGCGGAATTGTTCGATCCAGCCACCGCAACCTTCGCATGCGTCGGCGGCGCGGGTACCAGCGGTGGATGCAAACCCACAATGACCAAGACACGCGCCGGTCATTCCGCGACACTGCTCTCGAATGGCACAGTGTTGATAGCCGGCGGATTCGTAGCCTACGGACCCCCGATCTTCCAAATGGGGAACGCATCAAAGACGGCCGAGATTTTCGACCCGACGAGTGGCACCTTCACCAAGACCAAGTCGATGCACACCGCCCGCGGAGGACATACGGCCACGTTGCTTCAATAGCTACTCGTCCATGTCTACAGATTCGCAATCACCGCGCGCGTGAACTCCGACGTCTTCGCGGTGCCGCCCTGGTCTGGGGTCAGGATGCGGCCGTCGGCGTAGACCTTGCGCACGGCGGCGTCCAGGCGCGATGCGTCGGCGCTGAATCCCAGGTAGTCGAGCATCAAGGCGGCCGACAGCATCGTAGCGGACGGGTTTATGATTCCCATCCCCATGATATCGGGCGCGGTGCCGTGCACTGATTCGAAGTAGGCGTAGTCGGCGCCGTAGCATCCGCTGGGCGCGAGACCCAGCCCGCCGATAATTCCGGCAGCGGCGTCGGACAGGATGTCGCCGTAAAGATTCGGCGCCACTACCACATCGAGATCGTGCGGCGATTGCACGAGCCGTCGCGCGAAATCGTCCACGATAAACTGTTCGTATTTTATTTCCGGGTATTTGGCCGCAGTCTCTTCGACAATTTTCCTGAAAAAGCCGTCGGACTCACGCAGCATGTTGTACTTCGAGGTGCACGTGAGCTTGCCCATCCCGCCGGCGCGCTTGCGCTTGACTGCGAGCTGGCACGCGAATTCGGCGACGCGGCGCGTCCCACGCTCGGTGATCACTTTGATCGCATAGACGCCGCGCTCGGAGGTGTCGAGCGGCGCGCGCAGAATTTTGCTCATCAGCTTCAGCGGAGCGAGCGCCTCGAGCGGGCCCTCGAGCCCGAGATACAGGTCCTCGAGATTTTCGCGGACGATCACGAAGTCGATTCCGTCGGGCCTGGCAAGAGGACTCGCAAAGCCCTTCGAGTAGCGCACCGGCCGGACGTTGGCGAACGTCTGCTTGCCCCATCTGAGATACGTAATCGCGGTGGTCTTGCCCGAGGTTGAGCCGAACAGAGTCGTGTCGGACGCGTCGATTGCCTTGCGCACGGCCGCCTCGGTCTCGCCACGCACCCATTTCTCGCCGGGCGGAAACTCGACGTAGTCGATCGGAAGTTTCAGGGCACGCAGCGCGTCCATCGTCGCCGACATCGCCTCCGGCGCCGCATCGTCGCCCGGCAGCACTACGACTTTTTTGTTTTTATCGGCCATGTCTATGTCTCAACCGCCTCGCTCAGCGCCATCATGCACACGCCGGTCGCGAACGGCGCGGTTCCGATTTCGATCGAATTGTAAAACGCAAAGTCGCCCGGCGGGGTTTGCTGCGACACGCCGTTGAACGCGCCGTGCGAGTCTATCTTCGAGGATATCGCGCCGAGCGCACGCGAGTACGTGTCGCGAGCGCGCGACGCGTCGAGACCGGGCAGCCGGCTCCGAAGCGCGCGGCCAAGCGCGAGTGCGAATCCGGCCGCCGACGACGATTCGAGATACGAATCGTCGCGATCGATTACGGTATGCCACAGTCCGGAATCGTCCTGCAGCGAAATGATCTTGTTGAGTTGGAGCGCCAGTGCCTCGCGTATCTTTTTGACCTTTGCTGCGAGCGCTTGAGACTCGGTGGCTGCCTCGATTTCCGCGATCACCTGCGGCGCCGCGATCGAAAACCAGCTATTGCCGCGCGCCCACAAACACGGCGAATGCGTTTCACGGTCGAGGTATGCAACATGCCAGAAAAGTCCGCTTTCAGAATCGATCAGATGATCGCGATGCACGATCATCTGATCCGCCGCACGCTCGAGCATCGCAGCGTCGCCCGAAATTCGGCCAAGCAGCGCGAGTGCGGGCGCAGTGAAGTAGCAGACGTCGATCCACACTTCGAGCGCAGGCGGATGCGGCACGAAAGCGCCGTCGGGAGTTCGCGTGGCCGAATTTTCCATGAAGCCGACGATCGCGCGCGCATATTCCAGGTAACGCGGATCGCTCGTCTGGATGTACAGGTTGAGCGCGGGCAGCGCTTCGGCCGCCCAGAACCAGAACCATCCATTGGTGCGCGGACCAGCCGCGAGCTTCGGTTCGAACCATCGCTGGGCGGCCTCGACCGGCGCGTCGGATTTCAGCACTCGCGCAGCGTAGAGAAGGCCGTCGCACAGGATCGCGTCGCCCCAATGCGGCTGCTTGACGAGCAGCTCGCGGTTGGCATTGGCCGTCAACCGCTCGAGCGCGTCTCTGATTTCAGTAGAATCCATCAGACAGATCTTTCTTAATACTGGGTGCAGGGGTCACCCCTGCCCAGGGAAGCGTGAAACCCACGGTGGGTTTCACATTCAATAAAGTGATTTTCCCTTCCACCTGCTAGCCGCCGTAGTTCCATCCGGTTTCTTTCATCGTGAGCGCTTCGGCGTCGCGCTTGACGTGCGCGTCGGTGACTTTGCCGACGACGACGCTGTGATCGCCGAGCTCGTAGAAGCCGACGACGTCGCATTCGACCGACGCAGGCGCGTCGCTGATGATCGGTGCGCCGTTGGCGCCGTTCTCGAACGCGAAGTCACCGAACTTGCCGTCCTTGGGTTCGACGTGACGAAAGAACGCGCCCGCGATGTTTTTCTGTCCCGCGCCGAGCATCGAGAGCGCAAACTTTTTCGAATCTTTCACCATCGCGTGCGAGCCCGAATCTTTCTTGATCCCGACCACCACCAGCGGCGGATTGAAGCTCGCCTGGGTGACCCAGTTGACGGTTGCCGCGGTAGCAGTGCCACCGTGCGCGGCGCCGAGCACGAACAATCCATACGGGATCATCAACAGTGATTGCTTTTTTGCTTTTTCATCCATGATTCGAGAACTCCTTCTTCAGAAAATAGCGTCTCCACACCAAGCGGAGTGAAGGTTATACTCAAGCAGAGACTGCACGGATGGCGCTGATAAAGTCAAAGACTCCGAAGATCAAAGGGCTGCACGAAGTCGGGCGCTACGCCGTCGGCGTGCAATGGGTCGACGGTCACGACAGCATTTTCCCGCTGGAAAATTTGCGCCGCGGATGTTTGTGCGATGCGTGCAAGGGCAACCTGAACGGCGACGTGCCGCCCGCGTCGTTGCGGATGCGCCAGCTTTCGCGGCTGGGCGAAGCGGCGGTCTTTATCGGATGGGTCGACGGGCACGAGACCATCTACACGATGCCGCAGCTCAGAAGTCTGTGCCGATGCGCATACTGCGTGGCAGAGCCCGAGCGCCCGATCACTGGCGGCTAAAGCCAAGTCGCATCCGGGGAGGATTCATCGATGATGAGCAAAGCATTCGCTGGAATCGCGGCGGCGCTGACGTTTGCAGTAACGGCCACAGTGGCCGGAGCGGGGCCGATGGGCATGGGCGGCGGCGCTGGCATGGGCTCGATGGCCAACCCGGGGATGACCCGGACGATGGTTACCTCGCGCACCTTTAGTAGGAACCTCGGCGGATCGTTCAACGGCGCCGGGTCCAGGATGAACGGTCTGCAGACTCTCGTGTTCCCGACCAACGATCCGAATCATTACCATGAGATCAAAATTGTCGGACGCCTCGCTAAGGACGAGTCAGGGTTTACCATCGATCGGCAAATCGTGCGGATGCGCGTCGACGGGCATGATATCCCGATGTCGATCAACGGCGATGCGATGAGCGACAGTCTCCAAATCGATCAAGGCGACGAACTGGGGCAGGACCTCTATCGCCTGATTTTGAGCAAGCGGTTGGAAGTGGTTGGAGACCAGAAACTACGCACTCAGATCGCGGCCGCGGCGGCGGCAAACCCGTCGAAGCCGGTAGTCGTCGATGGCTTCGTGTACGATCGCATGACCCCGTACCTGGTGCTGGTATCCGTCGGCGACGCGCCGTAAAGCGACGAATCTTAACCGAGGGTTTTGAAAATGGAGGCACTCAAAGATTTTGCAGTTCCAGCTGGATTGGCGGCTGTTTGTGGCGATCGTTGGAATTGTTTCCGTCATCCGCTCCAGGCGACGAGTCGCCCGTGCCCGCCGAGAGGCTGAGCCTGGACGCAGCGCCGCTTACAGGTGATCGACGGTCCTTCGGAATTGAAAAGGCCGCGCCACGATGGCTCGGCCTTTGGCTTTTCATCAGGCGCCGTTCGCGCCTTCTCACTGCATCGGGCTGGATTGCTGCTGTTGTGTCGAGTGCTTGCTGACGCTGCCGCGGCCGGATGCGCCGCCGTTTAGTGCGTCGAGATTTGCCTGCGCGACTTTCAGGTTTGGATTGAGCCGCAGCGCCTTTTCCCACGCGTCTTCAGCTTCGTCGAAACGCTGCAAATCATTCATCGCCATGCCCTTGGCATTGTAGAGCCGCGCGTTCGTGGGATCCTTGACAAGTCCGGCGTTAGCCGCGAGGAGAGCATCCTCCGCATCGCCGACGCGCAGATACACGTCGGCCAACTCGATAAAGTTGCTGCCCGATGGATTCAAGTCGGTCGCCGTGCGGTACATATCGATCGCCGTATCGCCGTCGCGCAGCACGCCGTAGCAGAAGCCGAGGTCCACGTAGGCAGAGTCGTTGCGCGGATCGATTTTCAGCGCGACATGCAGCTTGTCCATCGCCTGGTGAATCAATTTCGTGTCGACCGGATCGGCCTGCCCAGCCTGCATCACCAGCTTTTCCGCTTCGGCGACCACCGCGTCGGATTCCGCGCGATTAGTTTCCGTCGCGTAACTCGACGATGCGATCGCGAGTACTCCCCACGCCGAAATCGCGATCGCGAGCATCAAGCCTGGATTCAATCGCAACTTCCCGCCCAATCGACAAATCATGTTCGCCCCACCGCTCACAACCGATATCAATGATAATAGGCGAGATTACACCGACAGCTATTCAGCGAGCAAACTAGCAGACTTTTTCCCGTCTCGCGTGACCGAAAACACTCTCGACAACCGAGTACTTGCACAATCTTGCACAGTCGTGGGGCCTTGCGGTAACTCAGGGCTAGTTGGTCGGAGTGACTCTAAGTTAAGAAGCGGTTCAGGGGGACAAATCTGATGAAGACCACGACAAGTCATTCTCTTACTCTGGCGGCGGCCCTGCTTATCGTGATAGCGAGCGCGGCTATCGCGGCGGCGCAGGTAGGAAGCGACACATGCGTTGGAGTGGGCGCGACGATTGGCGGTACCTGCGCGCCACTTACCAACAGCGGTAATCTCAGCAACGACAATACCGCGCTTGGAGCGAACGCGCTCATGTCCGTCAATACGGGGACTAGCCCAAGGGGGGGCTTCTCCAATACTGCCGTCGGAACGAACGCCCTTCAGCTAACCAGCTTTGGGCGTCTTCAACACCGCAGTCGGGCATTTGGCTCTTTCATCCAACACCGCGGGCACAGACAATACCGCGATCGGACAGGCCGCCCTGGAGAACGCCAACGGAAACGACAATACGGCCATCGGACTGGCTGCCCTCGCGAGTGGTCCCGGTGGCAATAGCAATACGGCCACCGGATCCGCAGCTCTCGCGAGTGACACGACGGGCTCGGAGAATACCGCCACTGGATTCGCTGCCCTCTTCTTCAACACCACGGGCAACAACAACATCGGCGTCGGCCTTAGCGCGGGCGAAAATCTGACTACCGGCAACAATAATATCGACATCTTCGACCCCGGGGTCGCGGGCGAGTCCAATACTATCCGGATCGGGACACAAGGAACGCAGACGGCAACGTATATTGCCGGAATCTTCGGCGGTCCACAGATGAAGAAGGCCTGCGATGTAATGGCCGATAGCACCGGCTTGCTTGGATGCGCGAAATCGTCGGCACGCTACAAACGCGACATCCGCAATATGGGCGATGCGAGCGACAAGTTGATGAAGCTCCGGCCCGTGACCTTCACCTACAAGGCCGACTCTACCGGCATCCAGCAATACGGATTGATCGCCGAGGAAGTCGAGAAGGTTTATCCGGAGTTGGTGATTGATGGCACCGACGGAAGGCCTGAGACAGTTGCGTATCAGGTACTGCCGGCGATGCTGCTCAATGAGGTTCAGAAGGAGCGTCGGGACAGCGATCGGAAGACTGCGCAGATCGCAAAGCTGAGCGCGCAGGTTTCGGAATTGAAGGCGTCGATGGCGCGGCAGAGCGCTGCGTTTGAGGAGAGGCTTTCGCGGCTCGAACAGACGATCGCGTCAACCAATGGCCGACGGAAGCTGGCGGCGGCGTTTGAAACCCGCCCCGGTTCATCACGATATCAATGATAATAGGCGCCGCGCGCGAATTGGCAAGATTGAACGTCGTCGCGCGGCCAAGTTGTTTCGCGCAGGCTGCTCCGATAACTATGATCTTGTGCCCCGCGACTCGTTCAATCGTGAAATAGATTATCTGCGCATGTCGGTTATCGACGCATGCAACCTGCGATGCGTCTACTGCATGCCGCTGGAGGGCATCCGCTTCCTCCCCAAGGACGAGCTGCTGACGCCGGCCGAGTTCGAAACGGTAGCGCGCGCCGCAGTGAGTGTGGGCTTTCGAAAATTCCGGCTGACGGGCGGCGAGCCGACTTTGCGGCTCGATCTGATCGAAATAGTCGAGCGGCTCGCGCGCGTTGACGGCGTCCACGGTCTGGCGCTGACCACCAACGCGCTCCTGCTCACCGAGCTTGCGCCCGCGCTGAAACGCGCGGGACTGAATCGCATCAATGTGCATCTCGACAGCCTGGACCCGGCGACCGTCGAGCGGCAGATGCGATGGGGCAGCTTCGAGAAAATCTGGCGCGGGATAGTCGCGGCTGAGGAGGCTGGCCTCACGCCGATAAAACTCAACTCTGTTGTGACGGCCGGCTACAACGAAGCTGACGTGGTCGAGCTGGCGCGCCTGACCGTCGAGCGCGACTGGCACGTGCGATTCATCGAGCTGATGCCGCTGGGCGGCGGCGAATGCGCGACGTTGTCGATGAAGCGTTACGTCTCGAACATCGAAACGCGGCGCAGAATAGAATCAGCATTCGGCCCGCTGACTGAACTTCCATCGGAAAACCTGGCCGACGAATCGCGCAACTATCATCTTCGAGGCGCGCGCGGCGTGATCGGTTTCATCAGCCCGGTCAGCGAGCCCTACTGCGGAACCTGCAACCGGATGCGCCTGACAGCGGACGGAAAATTCCATCTGTGCCTGCTCAACGACGACGAACTCGACGTCCGCAAAGCCCTGCGCTCGAACTCAGGCGACGTGATCGCGGATGTAGCGCGAATACTGAAACGCGCCGTCGAACTAAAGCCCACAGGCCACCACCTGCTCGAAGGCCGCTCGACACAGGACCGCTCGATGTACCAAATCGGCGGGTAGGACCGGAATCTCGCAGCAAATTCGATGAGTTCTGGCGCTAGCCAAGCTTCCGACAGCCACGTTTGACAGCCACCGCGTAGCCAAAACCAGCAGCCAGTCGTTTCGGAGTGGTAACGGGCATCGAAGCGGCGCAGCGAATAGTTTCCGCAGACTTCCCGCGACCAGAAGCTTGGGATACCTTCGGCGGCACCCTTTGCAAGCCGTCGCCTGTCCTGAAAGCTACGGTTTAAGCGGCTATGAGGCGTCACACAGCGAAGCGTTCACACGCCTGCATCCCAGTTTGGCTTGTTAAGATTTCTACGCGCTTCGGCTTGTTTCGAGAAGCGATTTAGGATAGCAAGCAGGCAGGGGGGATTCCAGAACATGACTAAAAGTTCAATTTGCGCGAGCCTGCTCGCAATCGTATTTGCTTCTGGTTGCGCCACTCTCTTCCAAGGTACTAACGAAGAGATCATGGTGCAGAGTGACCCACCAGGCGCGCAGGTCTCTGTTAATGATGGGCGCAACGGAACGACACCATACTCGATGAAGGTAAGTCGCAATGACGACGTAGATATCCACGTCAGCAAACCCGGTTACGCCCCTATGGATATTGCGGACGAGTCTCACATGGCATGGGGTTATTTCATATCTGATTTTTTCTTCACCGGCTTGATAGGGCTCGCCGTCGATGGCCTTGACGGCGCGATGTTTTATCACAATCAGACGATGGTCTCCGCTCACCTTGAGCCGATGTATGCGCAATTAGACCAAAGCTCAGCCGCAAGCAGGCCTGCTCTGTACGCAATGCCCGTCGCGAGCCAACCACCACCGGTGCCGAACGTCGCTGCTCCCAGCGCGGCAGCGCCTGTAGCGCACTTCGCCCCGCCGGTCGGGGCAGCGCCCATAGCGAACCAAGGATCGCCACAGGCTCATATCGCTCCAATCGCACAGCCGGCGGTGGATCCTCAAGCCGGCGACCAATGGGAACAAAACTGATCATCCGCAATGATCGCGCGAGTACACGAGAACTAGCTCGCTCCATCGGCGAGCCCGACTGGCATCAGCATCGGCTGTTCAAGGGCCCCGACACCAATATCAATCTTCACGTCTACTCGTTCGGATGTCCCGAAATCGACAAGATGCTGATGTTCCGCGATTGGCTGCGCAGCAATGATGCGGACCGCGAACTCTACGAGCGCACCAAGCGGGAGCTGGCGAAGCAGACCTGGAAATACGTGCAGAATTACGCCGACGCCAAGACGTCAGTTGTCGAGGAAATCGTCGCGCGCGCCCGCTCCGCCCGCTAGTTACCGAAGTCCCAGCTCTCTCCGTTTGGGGCGTGCTCGACGCGCGTCTACAGTGGGCGGCGGTTTTGGCATCAAGCGAGAAATGTTCCAGGCGAATGTTGCGCGCGATGTGCGCCTTGGCGGGACCAGTCGTTGCGGCATGCGGGGAACGGTGCTAGATTGATACTACATTTTGTTATGAAATTCTACTGGGGAGGTGCTGTAGTGTATCGAACACGCTTGCTCTCGGCGTTGGCGGGGCTTGGCATTCTTTTATCCTGGCCTGCTGCCTGCCTCGCAAAAGATTACTGTTTAAATCTCTCAGGAACCCAGCTCATAGGGATCGGATTTACTGTCCCAGAGAAAAACAGTTGCAAGCCATGGGTTGGTTTCGGGTTCACTTTTAGCGGGAACTCTCCATCTTCGGGGACAGGGTGCACCTCCAAAGACGGGTCGACTCTCAGCCTGACGATCACAACATCGGAGCCTGAATCAGGGGGCCCTACCTTTTTCGATTCGACGGTTCTGTCGCTGCCCGCCCAAACAGGCACCGATCATGAGAATTTCGTCCCTGATGGCGTCGCCAGCGAAATCCCCGCGACGGGTGGTCCTTGCAAGGTATCAATCCCGGCGGTGGTGACTGGTGCCCCAGCGGAGACAAGCGCGGGGGTAGCCCGGTAGAGACCAGCCCACAATCGCTTTAATTCGACTGCGACCGGAACGAAGATCGATTGGCGCGCCATGAGGGACTTGAATCCCCCAACTGATGATCCGTAGTCAGATTGCGGACGCGGATAATGCGGGCCAGCTACCCGCGCGCCCCCCCGCCGTCCGTCAGTTGCCGAAGTCCCAGCTCTCGCCATTGTGATAACGCGCCAGCACGTTCTTCGCGATCAGGATCTTGTGGACCTCGTCGGGGCCGTCTGCGAGGCGCAATGTTCTGGCACCCTGGTACATGCCGGCAAGAGGCAGGTCGCCTGAGACTCCTGCCGCGCCCCAGACCTGGATCGCGCGATCCACCACCCGCGTGTACGCTGCCGGCACGAAGATCTTGATCGCCGAGATGTCGGTGCGCGGGTCGCCGCCGCTGTCCATCCGCTCGGCGCAATGGATCGTCATCAAGCGCGCTGCCTGGATGTCGATGTATGACTCGGCGATGAACCCTTGAATAAACTGCTTGGTCTCGAGCTTGCCGCCGTGCACCTCGCGCATCGTCGCGCGCTCGACCATCAGATCGAACGCCCGGCACATCTGCCCGATCGAGTTCATACAGTGATAGACGCGCCCCGCGCCGAGGCGATCCTGCGCGGCCTGATGCCCCGTGCCCGCCTGGCCGAGCTGATTGCTGAGCGGCACGCGCACATCGTCGTAGACGATCTCGCAGTGGTCGCTACGATGTCCCCAGACCTCGACCCCGCGCACGATGCGCAGGCCCGGCGTGTCCTTGGGCACGATTATCTGCGTCATGCGTCCGTTGTCGGCGCCGCTCCCGCCCGTGCGGCACATGACGATGAAGAAGTCGGCGCGAAACCCGTTCGAGGTGAACCATTTGTGCCCGTTGATCACCCACTGGTCGCCGTCGCGGACCGCCGTGGTTTTGATCGATCGCGGATCAGATCCGGCCGAGTCGGGCTCCGTCATCGAGAAGCCGGATTCCATCTTGCCCTCGGTGAGCGGCACCAGCCATTTCTGCTTCTGCTCCTCGGTGCCGTACTTGAGCAGGATCGACTGATTGCCCGAGTTGGGCGCGACCACGCCGAAGAGCGCCGCCGCTCCCATGCTGTAGGCCAGCACCTCGTTCATGTACGCATGCTCGAGGAAGCGGAGCCCCGCGCCACCGTACTCGGGCGGAAGATGGGGAGCCCACAGGCCCGCCTTCTTCACCTTCTCCTTGATCGATTCCCGCAACGCCCTCGAGCTGCGCCGATCCTCGTCGGTCGCGCCGTCGCGCCATCCCGCCCAGAGCTTCTTCTCGTTGGGCAAAATATCGTGGTTGACGATCTGCGCCGTGAGCGCGCGAATCTCGTTGATGCGCGGGTCGAGCGTCGGGATAGGTTTCACATTCATCTGCATGATGGTCTCCTGCTGCGGTCAGCGTTCTTCGCCGAATAAAAAGATTGAAATCGCGATCATCGCGAACATGAAATTTGGAATCCAGGCTGCTACCGGCGGCGGCAGAAGCGCTGAACGGCCCAGTGCTGACGTGATACCGAGTGCGGTCCAGTACGCGAATCCGATAATGATTGCGAGCCCGAAGCTGCGGCCGAGGCTCAGGTTGCGCGGCAACGGATCGAGGCTGAGCGACATCCCGAGCGCGACCATTATCACGCACGCCAGCGGCATCGCGTATTTCAAATCGCGGTCGACGACGTAGCCGCCCGGGTCGAGTCCCTTGCTGCGCAGGTCCGCGATATACCGATCGAGTTCCCACAGGCTGAACTCCTCGGGGTCGAAGCGCAGCAGGCCGAAGTCGGCCGGCGTCAGCCCGAGATCGAGTCGAGTGTCATCGGTCTTGGTCACCGTGCCGCCTTCGGCGATTTGGAACGAATTCACTCCGCTCTCGACCCACGCGCTACCGTTCCAATTCGCGGTCTTCGCATGCTGCAGGTCCTTGAGTCCGAAATCGTCATCGAGTTGATAGTGGGTGACGCCCTTCAGCTGCGAATCCTTTTTATAGAGGTTGTCGACCGAAACGAATCCGTCGCGCACGCGCACCCAGATACGCCGGTTGGCGAATACCGCCTTGAGCGATCGCTTCTTGAGTTCCACCGAATAGATGTACTTGGCTTCGCGCGTCGCGGCGGGAACGACGGTCTCGCTGATCATAAAATCGAAACCCGAGATCAGCACCGCGACCAGCAGCACCGGCACCGCCATCTCGAGCCGGCTGATGCCGAGTTGCTGGCATGCGAGCACTTCGCCCGATCGATTCAGCAGCGCGAAGCCGAGCAGCACGCCGGCCAGGCACGCCACCGGCAGAACCTGCGAGATGATCAGCGGCAGCTTGAGCGCGAAGTACTCGAGGCCCAACAGTCCCAGTCCGCCGTAGCGGATCAAATCGTCGAACCGATCGAACATGTCGCCGAGCAGATAGGCCGCCGTGAATGCCGCCAGGCACACCATGAACGGGCCGAAGAACTGGCCCGCGATAAAGCGATCCATCACCGGCGACAGGCGCGGTCGAAGTCTCATGCGGCCTGCCTGCTGCGCTCATAGCGCTCGACCAGATCCCAGATGACGTCGCCGGGGCCGCGCCCCTGGTCCGCTTTGTCCGACGCCGCGCGATAGAAGAACCAGAACGCCAGCGCCATGAACACCAGGTCCGGGATACTCATCGCGATCCACGAGTTGAGCCTGCCGCGCTGCGCCAGCGTCTCGCCCACCCGCATCAGTGAGTAATAGAGAAAGAACAGCGCGACGCTGACGCCGAAGCGCTCCGAATGCCCGCCGCGCGCCGGCTTGAGCCCGAGCGAGATGCCGAGCAGCGCGAACAGTAACGTGGCGAACGGGACGGTGAATTTGCTCGCCATCTCGGTCTCGGCGTCGTAGTCGGGTTTGCCCTTGGCGCGTGCGGCCGCGATGTCCGCGCGCAGGGCCGCGTACGTCATTTCGTCCGGCTCGACGTCGGTGACGCCGAGCGACTCCTCGGGACTGACGCTGAGGTCGTAAGTCTTGAAGCTGGTCACGTGGGTCGCGTCGTTTTGCGGCTCGACGCCGAAGATCGATCCGTCGTACAGCCGCAGCGTGATGGTCTTGGTCTTCGGGTCGGGGAGCATCGCGCCATGCTTGGCGATTATCGTGTTCTGGTTATGCGGATCGCGCGCATCGGAAATCATGACGCCCTTCAGACTCGAATCGGTGTCGGACATCTGGTCAACGTACACGACCAGCCCGGGAAAATTGCTGTTAAAGATTTTTTCCTTCAAGCCGGCGCTGGAGCGGGTCTCGCTGAGCTCGTAGAGCTTGTTGCGCAGATTGGAATTCGCCCACGGCCGCAGCGAGAACGCGAAGTAACTCGAAATCGCATACACGCCCATCGCCACTATCAACACCGGTATCGCCAGCCGATAAAGGCTGATGCCGCATGCGCGCGCCGCGGTCATCTCCTGGTCGGTCGACATCCGCCCGAATCCCATCAGCACGCCGAGCAGCACCGCCATCGGAAACGTGAGCTCGAGGAAAGCCGGCATGATGTACCCGATGATGCCACACACCTCGCCCAGGCTGACGCCGTGATTGACCACCATGTCCATCAGCTTGAGCAACTTGCCGGTGACCAGCGCGAACGTCAGCAACCCGACGTCAACGGCGAACGGCGCGAGCACCTCGCGCGCGACATAACGGTCGATAATCGCAAATCCGGGAATCGCCAGCTTCATTGTTTGATAAGCGCCAAGTGTCGCGCTCAAGTTTAGACATCTCAGCGCACGATTGAAACTTGCAATTTCGATTTCATCTCGCTGAGCGTCCGCCCCGCGCGTCCGGTTCCCCTTCCCGCTCGGGAAGGGGTTAGGGGTTAGGTTGCCCGCATCGTTCGCGATGCCCGCATCTCGTTTTCGAAGGACCGCTGCGCGATTTCAAAACCGGAACCGGCTTCGCTTACGCGAAGCTGTCCGAGATCCTTCCTGCCGCTCGCGTTGCTCGCTCTGTCAGGATGACAAGATCTCCGCTCGCGCTGCTCCCTTCGTCAGGATGACCAGGAGCGACGCGCGCTACTCACGCGATGCTCTGATACTATCCCCATCAATGAGAGACTTCCGCGACAAAGACCGAAACCCGCGCTTCAACCGTAACGCGCCGCATCCGCCGCGCCGGAATTCGCCGGCATCACCCGCCAAACCCGCGGCCGCGCCGCCGCCTGCGCGCGAGTATCGGCGCGCGGATACAAATGAGCGCGATATTCATCGCCCCAGCGGCAACGATCGCGAAATAGTCTACGGCGTCGAGCCTATCCGCGAGCTGGTCGCCGCCGCCCCTGCCTCGATTCGAGTGCTCTACGTGAAATCCGGCGACGAGCGCCGCTTCTCCGCCGAAATCGATCTCGTCAGAACCGGCGGCGGCCGCGTCGAGTTCGTCGACGATGCCGGATTGGAGCGGCTCGCGGGATCTGCCGCACGCCATCAGGGGATCGCAGCCCTGATGCGCGAGTACGAGTACATGACGCTCGAACAGATTCTCGCCGATCAGCCCGACCCGATCGTGCTGGTGGACGGCGTCACCGATCCGCGCAACCTGGGCGCGCTGATGCGATCGGCCGAAGGCGCCGGCGTCACTGCAATTGTGATCGCGAAAGACCGGACGGCGGGTATCACGCCAGCGGCGGTCAAGTCGTCAGCCGGCGCATGGATACATCTGAAGATTGCACGATGCGGCAACGTGGCGCGCACGATCGAGCAGCTCAAGGAGGCCGGCTACTGGACCGCCGCGCTCGCACCCGGGGGAGACACGTCGATCTACACGCTCGACACGTCGCGCAAGCTCGCGATCATCGTCGGATCCGAGGGCCGCGGCGTCCGCGACATCGTAAAAAAGGGCGCGGATTTCGTCGTCGACATCCCGATGCGCGGCAAAGTCGGCTCGCTCAACGTGTCAGTAGCCGCCGCAGTCGCGTTGTTTGAAATCGCCCGCCGCCGATCCGCGGCGAAGGTCTGAGCCTGGCATCAGGTCACCGCGATGGTTCCCCTACCCTCGAGGGAAGGGGTTAGGGGTTAGGTTGCCCGATCTTTCGCGCTATCTCCGAACCCTTCTTCGGGATCTTTTTTGCCGCCGGCTTCGCATGGGTCGATTTGTGCCCGTCTAAACCGGAATGCTTCCGCGCCAGCGCCTTCTTGATCGTGTTCATCCATTGGGATTCGACCTGGCCCGCGATTTTTCTCATCCCGCCAACCTGCTGACTCGCCTCCTTCATCTGTGCCTTCAGCAGCACCGCGCCCTTCGCAAGCTGCGGATGCATCGCGTGCGCGTTGAGGTCCGACAGCGTCCTGGCGATCAGTTTTAGCTCGTCGTGGATGCGGTCCGCGTAAACGCGAGCCCATTCGAGGTCCATCAGGGTGCTGCTGGTCGGCTTGGCTTTTGGCATGACGACTATGTTCCCGATTGATACGGATTTTGGCAAGTATGCGTGTTACGCGTGGGACAATCACTTCTCTGTCCTCGCGCCGCAATTGTCAAACGCGATCGAGTCCCCGCGCGACCCTTAAAGAGACCTTTGCGTAACTAAACGGAGCATCATCCCCTCTCCCAGAATGGGAGAGGATCGAAGGTGGGGGTCCTTATACAGCGCGCAGGTTAGGATGTCGCGTTCCTCGCCACTGATTATTCGCCTCGCCCGCTGAGTTGCGGGAGAGGCCGCGCCGGAGGCGCGGGTGAGGGTGACTTTCGCGCGCGATTCAAGATTCTGCGCTCTGCTCTAAACGCCTCCGCTGAGGTTACGCAAAGGTCTCTTCAGGCGATCTAGCGCGCGATCACCAGCTTGGTCGGCGGATCGAGCAGCGCCGGGATTGCATCGTCCCAGCCAACGACTTTGCTAGTGATGCGTGCCGGCTGGATTTTTCCCGCGCGCGCAAATTCCAGCACCTGCGGGATCACAGTCCTCGGATGACCGCGACCGGTCACAAACGTCATCCCCGTGATGTACATCTCGAACAGCGGCATCGGCGTCGTCTCGCCCGGATGAATTCCGCAATTGGTGCAGACTCCTCCCGGCGCCGTCGATCGTATCGCGCATAGGAGGCCCGCCTGCGTGGCGCACGCCGCAACCGTGATCGGATACGGCCCCATCCGCTTGGGGACAGGTCCCTCGCGCACCGACGCACCAAACTCTGACGCCAGCTTCAGGCGGCCCGGATTGTCGTCGACGTAGTCGACCTGCGACGCGCCGCATGCGAGCGCAATCTGAATCGCATACAGCCCGATACTGCCGCCACCGACTATCAGCACCGGCGCGCCGGGATTGTCGCGCAACTGCGGAGCGACCGTCCGCCATGCGTCGGGGATATTGTCGGCGGCGCTGGCTACGTCCGCCGCCGCGATACCGTCCGGCATCGCAACCAGCATCGCGTCGGCGTACGGAATTTTCATGACATCGGAAAGCGCGCCGCCAAAATTTCCGCCGCGCGCGCCGATTCCGTACATCGCGGTGCCGCGCACCCGCTCGCAATTCCCGGTCAGCCCGCGCCGGCATCTGGAGCAACTGCCGCACGAAATCTGAAACGATGGCACCACCCGGTCGCCCGGCTTGAATGCGGTCACTCCATCGCCGACCTCGACTACGACGCCGACGGATTCATGCCCGAGCGGGAAGCCGCCGCCAAACATCGGCGCCTCGCCGCGCAGCAGCAACGTATCAAGGTCGCAGGTGGCAACCGCAATCGGCCGCACCAGCGCCTGCCCCGGCCCGTCGATCCTCGGCGCATCAACCTCGCGCCATTCCAATTTCCCCGGCCCAACAAAAGTAAGTTCTCGCATCGGATCTCCTCCTCGGACGATGGTAGAAGTCTCGACGCTGATTACACCTAAAAGCGCGTCGCAAAGAGAACGCTTGTGTATGCATAATCGCCAAGCGAAAATGCATACATCATGGAATGGACCGACCTGCGATTTTTCCTCGCCGCCGTGCGCGGCGGCAATCTCTCGGCCGCGGCGCGCGAACTGGGCGTCAACTACACCACCGTCGGACGACGCCTCGACGCGCTCCAGCACGGGCTCGGCGCGACGCTGATACAGCGCACACCCGACGGCCTCACGCTCACGCGCGCCGGCGAAGCGGTCAAAGAGCTGTGCGAAAAAATCGAGGCCACCGCGCTCGAGATCGAGCGCCGCGCCGCCGGCCAGGACCGCGAGCTCGGCGGCACCGTCCGCCTGACTGCGACCGAAACGCTCGCCGCGAGGTTTCTTATCCCCGCGATGGCCTCGTTGCGCCGGCGTCATCCGGAGCTCGAGATCGAATTGATCCCCGACTACCGCCTGCTCGACCTCTCGCGCCAGCAAGCCGACCTCGCGATGCGCAATGCGCGCCCGATCGACCCGCATCTCGTATGCCGCCGCGTCGGCGGCTTCGCGATCACTCTGTATGCGTCACGCGCCTATCTCGCCGCGCGCGGCCGGCCGCGGCGCGGCGCAGGACTGGCAGGCCACGACCTCGTTTCATGGACCTACCTGCTGCCCGCGACGCGCACGCAGTTCATGGGCGAGTCTGTCGCCGATGCCCGAATCGTCTTCCGCAGCAACAGCACCCTCGCGCTGGTGCATGCGGTCGCCGAGGGTTTCGGCATCGGCTACATTCCGTGCTACCTGGCCGACGAAGACCCGCGCCTGGTGCGAATCTGGCCCGACGTCACGCCGCCGATTCGTACCGCTATGGCTGATCCATCACGAAGATCTGCGCCGCACCGCCCGCATCAAACTAGTCTCCGACGCAATCGCCGCCGCCCTGCGCCGGGAGTCCCGCGTATTGCGCGGCGAATCGCCCCGCCGCAATGCAAGAAGCAGACCCCGAAACCCCGTTTAGCTTGACAGTCGCTACGCCGCCGAATAGCTTTTCCTTCTTAACGTTGTTCGTTGTTTGCCGATGTAGCTCAACGGTAGAGCACCTGATTTGTAATCAGGTGGTTGCGAGTTCGATTCTCGCCATCGGCTTTGGCGGCATTATTGCCTTGGCGGGAGAGGTTCCCGAGTGGACAAAGGGAGCAGACTGTAAATCTGCCGGCTTATGCCTTCGAAGGTTCGAATCCTTCCCTCTCCACCAGTATAATGATGGGTTGCGATGGGGAGAGCGGGAATAGCTCAGTTGGTAGAGCGCGAGCCTTCCAAGCTCGGGGTCGCGGGTTCGAGTCCCGTTTCCCGCTCCAGTCTCTTTTAGTGATTGAATCGAGTAGCGAGTTTGTCGGGAGTGTTTTTATCGATTGTTCAGGTTGAGTGCATTGCACGAATGCCCATGTAGCTCAGTCGGTAGAGCACTTCCTTGGTAAGGAAGAGGTCACGGGTTCGAATCCCGTCGTGGGCTTTCCAAGTTTGCACATCGGGAGGCCTTGGGCGGGCACGGCGGCCCGCCCGACTGGCTGAGAGTTTTTCGAACGCGAGTTATTTTTTTCGAGGCGTATTACAATGAGAGATCTGATTTCGCTTTCGTGTGAGACCTGCAAGTCGCGCAACTACACGACCACCAAGAACAAGAAGACGCAGACCGACAAGTTTGCGATCAAGAAATTCTGTTCGCGATGCCGCGCCCACACCGTACACAAAGAAGGCAAAGTTACTTAACGAGTAGAGACGCTCGCAGATCGGCAGCGCCGCGTAGATACTGAAAAAGGGTCAGTAGCTCCAATTGGCAGAGCATCGGACTCCAAATCCGAGGGTTCCAGGTTCGACCCCTGGCTGGCCCGCCAAAATTTTGTCGCGATCGTCGAAAAAACACGGTTCTTGCGTTAGGCACGAAAAATGAATAGTCTGAAAAGTTACTTCAATCAGGGCGTAAGTTTCGTTCGCGAAGCGTGGGCGGAGCTTGCCAAGGTCCATTATCCCTCGCCCAAGGATACCATGCAGGCCACGGTGGTGGTTGTCGGTCTGGCGTTTTTGATGGCTTTGTGGCTCGGAGTGATCGATTTTTTTGCGGTGCGCGGCGTCCAGATGCTGCTCCGCTAGGGACCAAACGACCGAACGGATATTGCTGATTTCCAATGACTGAACCCATTACCGAAACCGCCAAGCCCGCGATGAAGTGGTATATCGTCCACACCTACTCGGGCTACGAGCACAAGGCCAAGGCCGCGCTCGAGGAGCGGGTGCGCTCGCTCCACAAGGAAGAAAAGATCGGCAAGGTGCTGGTGCCGATCGAGCGCGTGCAGGAGCTCGGCAAGGGCGGCGCGCGCAAGGTTTCCAGCCGCAAGTTTTTCCCCGGATATATTTTCGTGCAGATGGTGCTCGACGACGAGACCTGGCACGTCATTAAAGATACGCCGAAGATTACCGGCTTCGTCGGGCATTCCACCAATCCGCCCGAAGTTCCGATGTCCGAAGTCGAAGAAATCGAGCAGCAGATGGAGGAGGGCGCCCTGCGGCCCAAACCCAAGGTGCTGTTCGAAGTCGGAGAGGCGATCAAAGTCGTCGACGGCCCCTTCCAGGACTTCAACGGCACGGTCGAGGAAGTCAAGCCGGAAAAGGGCAAGGTCCGCGTTCTCATCTCGATTTTCGGCCGCGCAACTCCGGTCGAGCTCGACTTTGTGCAGGTAGAGAAGGCCTAACGACAACAATCGATTCGCCGAAACGTGCGCTCTCCGATGCGCGCGGGCGGCGTTCGCGACTGATTCACGGGGAACGATTTCAAAGTGGCTAAGAAAGTAGTCGGATCGATCAAGCTGCAGATTCCGGCCGGCGCGGCCAATCCGTCGCCGCCGGTGGGACCCGCGCTCGGCCAGCGCGGCGTCAATATCATGGAGTTCTGCAAGGCCTTCAACGCGCAGACCCAGAACATGCAGGGGCTGGTCATCCCGGTGATCGTCACCGTCTATGCCGACCGCTCGTTTACCTTCATCACCAAGAGCCCGCCCGCTTCGATCCTGCTGCTGCGCGCGGCGGGAATCGAAAAGGGATCGCCGATGCCGAACAAGAACAAGGTCGGCAAGGTCACCCGCGCGCAGGTCGAGGAAATCGCCAAGACCAAGCTCAAGGACCTGACCGCGGCCGACTTGGCGGCAGCCGTCAATACGGTAGCGGGCACGGCGCGCAGCATGGGCATTGAGGTTTCGGAATAGAGGCTGAAAAGAAGATGGCAGGCAAGAAATATAAGGAAGCGCTCAAAAAGATCGATCGCGAGAAGCGCTACACGCTCGAAGAGGCGGTCAAGCTGGTGGTCGACAACAAGGTCGCCAAGTTTGACGAGACCGTCGAGATTGCAGTGCGGCTCGGCGTCGATCCGCGCCAGGCCGATCAGAACGTCCGCGGCACTATCGTGTTGCCGCATGGCACCGGATCGACTGCGCGCGTGCTGGTCGTCGCCAAGGGCGAGAAAGAGCGCGAGGCGCGCGAAGCGGGCGCGGACTTCGTCGGTGGCGAGGAAATAATCAAAAAAATCCAGGAAGAGAACTGGCTCGACTTCGACCGCGTCATCGCGACGCCCGACATGATGGGCCAGGTCGGACGTATCGGCAAAATTCTCGGGCCCCGCGGCCTGATGCCCAATCCCAAGGTCGGCACCGTCACCTTCGACGTCGCGAAAGCCGTCGCCGAAATCAAGGCCGGTAAGGTCGATTACCGCGTCGACAAGGCCGGCGTCGTGCACGCGCGCGTCGGCAAGACGAGTTTCGGCGATCAGAAGCTGCTCGACAACGTGCGCGCGCTGCTTGGTGCGATCGTTCGCTCCAAGCCGGCCAGCGCCAAGGGCAATTACGTTCGCAGCCTCGCGCTTTCGTCGACGATGGGCCCCGGTGTCCGCGTCGATACGGGTCAGGCGGCGGCCAAGGCGCTCGCGGCGGCGGCATAAGGATTTTCGGGTTTTCGTTCGTTGGAGCTGGATCAGTATAATGAAGAAATCAGAGAAAACCGCGCTGGTTGAAGATCTGTCGAGTAGCTTCGGCCGCGCCAGTATCGCGCTCGTGTCGGAGTACCGCGGGATGACTGCCGCGGAATCGACCGAGATGCGGAAAAGGCTGCGCGCGGTGCGCGGCGAGATGCGTATCGCCAAGAACACTCTAGTGCGCCACGCAATCAAGGGCACCAAGTACGAGGCGCTCGACAGCAACCTCGGCGGGCAGATCGGGTTGATCCTGAGCTACGAGGATCCGGTCGTACTGGCGAAGACTTTCACGTCGTTCGGGCCCTTGGGCGACAAGCTCAAGCTGCGCGGCGCGGTGATGGACGGCAAGGCGCTGACGCCGGCGGAAGTGCAGGCGCTGGCGACATTGCCGTCGCGCGAAGTGATTTTCAGCCAGTTGCTGGGCCTGCTGAATGCGCCGGCGACGCAATTGGTACGGTTGCTCAACGAGCCGGGTTCGTACCTGGCGCGCGTGATCGACGCGATTGGAAAAAAGAATGGCGCAAGTGCGCCCCCGGAAGCTCCGGCGGCTCCGGAAGCGGCCTCATCGGAGCCTGCGCCTGAGACCCCGGCGGCTCCGGCGGCACCTGCTGAGGGATGAAAAAGATTGATTTGTCGCTTGCATGACGCACAGCGATGCTTATGTTGATTGATCCACTTTGACTGACTGAAAGAATTCTGGGGCGCTCCCACAGGCCTCCCCCGGATGCGAGAAACAAGGAGAGAAGGTAAATGTCAGAAGCACAACTCAGCCGCGATCAGGTGAAGGATTATCTGAAGAACCTGAGCCTGATCGATGCAGCGGCTCTCGTCAAGGAACTCGAGGCCGAGCTCGGCGTATCCGCCGCGGCTCCTGTCGCTGCAGCCGCTGCTCCTGCAGCCGGCGGCGGTGCCGCAGCTGCGGCGCCCGAGAAGGAAGAGTTCAACGTCGTACTGACGGGGTCCGGCGACAAGAAGATCCAGGTGATCAAAGTCGTGCGCGAATTGACCGGACTCGGCCTGAAAGAGGCCAAGGACCTGGTCGACGGCGCGCCGAAAGCGGTCAAAGAAGGCGTCAACAAAGCCGAGGCCGAAGAGATCAAGAAGAAGCTCGAAGCAGCCGGTGGCAGCGTGGAGCTTAAGTAGGACGGATTTAGTCTTTTTGACGCACAACAAAGGACTGGGGAATTCACGCGGCGCCGCTCTTACGGGCGCTCGGGAATATCATTCGGTCTTTATTTATGAAGCCGTGGGCACGGGCAGGCCGCCCTGCGCCCGCGATTTCTTTTTTTCTCGGCCTTCACGGCGCGCCGAAATATGCGGCGCACGCACGGTGAGGTAGCTAATGGCTCAGGTTCACGTAACCAGCAATCTTCGTATACGCCGATCGTTCGGCAAGATCAAAAAGATCATCGAGATTCCGAATCTGATCGAGATTCAGAAGCGCTCGTATGACGATTTTCTCCAGGTCGGAGTATCGACCGAAGACCGTGCGGACGTCGGTCTGCAGGCGGTTTTCAAGTCGGTCTTTCCGATCAAGGATTTCAATGAAACCGCGTCGCTCGAGTTCGTCTCCTACGAGCTCGGCACGCCCAAATACGACGTCGAGGAATGCCATCAGCGCGGCATGACTTACGCCGCTCCGCTGAAGGTCAAAATTCAGCTCGTCATCTGGGACGTCGAGAACGGGCGCCGCTCTATCAAGAACGTCAAGGAGCAGGAAGTCTACTTCGGCGAGATTCCGCTGATGACCGGCAACGGCACCTTCATGGTGAACGGCACCGAACGCGTAATCGTGTCGCAGTTGCATCGCTCGCCCGGAGTGTTCTTCGAGCACGACAAGGGCCGCACCCATTCGACTGGCAAGCTGCTCTACTCGGCGCGAATCATTCCGTATCGCGGCAGCTGGATCGATTTCGAATTCGACCCGCGCGACGTGCTCTACGTGCGAATCGACCGCCGGCGCAAGTTTCCGGCGACTGTGCTGCTGCGCGCGCTCGGGATGACGACCGAAGACCTGCTCAACTACTACTACAAGAAAGACGTCATCAACCTCGACCCCAAGCAGTACACCAAGCAATTCGTGCCTGACCATCTGCTGGGTTCGCGGGTCAGCCGCGACGTCAAGGATCCCAAGACCGGCGAGGTGATCGCGCGCGAAGGCCGCAAGTTCAACAAGGCAATCGTGCGCGCGATGGAGCAGGCGAAGATCAGCGAAGTGCCGATTGCGCTCGATGAGATTGTCGCCCGCGTTTCGGCGCACGACATCGTCGATTCCACCACCGGCGAAGTGCTGATTGGCACCAACGAGGAACTGACCGAGGAGACCCTCGAGAAGCTGAAAGCGCACGGGGTCAAGAAGATCGAAGTGCTGTTCACCGAGGACGCGCCCGGCGGCGGCCCGCTGCGCCTGACGCTCGCGCAGGACAAGCTCGGCACGCCGGAAGAAGCCGTCATCGAGATTTACCGGCGACTGCGTCCCGGCGATCCGCCGACCCAGGAAACGGCGACCACTTTCTTCAACAACCTGTTCTTCAATGCCGAGCGTTACGATCTCTCGAAAGTCGGGCGCCTGAAGCTGAATCACAAGCTCAAGATTGACGTGCCGCTCGAGCAGGGCACTCTCCGCCGCGAGGATATCCTCGAGGTCGTCCGCTACCTGATGGAGCTCAAGAACGGCAACGGCCAGGTCGACGATATCGACCATCTTGGGAATCGCCGCGTGCGTGCGGTCGGAGAGCTGGTCGAGAATCAGTTCCGCATCGGCCTGGTCCGCATGGAGCGTGCGATCAAAGAGCGGATGAGCCTGCAGGACATCGAAACCCTGATGCCGCAGGAGCTGGTGAACTACAAGCCGGCCTCGGCAGTCATCAAGGAGTTCTTCGGATCGTCGCAGTTGTCGCAGTTCATGGATCAGACCAATCCGCTCAGCGAAATCGCGCATAAGCGCCGGCTTTCTGCACTCGGACCGGGCGGTTTGACCCGAGAGCGCGCGGGATTCGAAGTCCGCGACGTTCATCCGACCCATTACGGCCGCGTATGCCCGATTGAAACGCCTGAGGGTCCGAATATCGGACTTATCGCGGCGCTCTCGACCTACGCGCGCGTCAACGAATACGGCTTTATCGAAACGCCGTACCGCGAAGTCGAGAACAATCGCGTCACCGAACGAATCCTCTATCTGTCCGCGCTCGACGAAGAGGACAAAGTCATCGCGCAGGCCAACGCCAAGCTCGACGCGCACGGGCGCTTCACCGACGAAATCGTGTCGGCGCGCATCGGCGGCGAGTCCACCATGGTCCGCGCCGAGGACGTCCAGTATATGGACGTGTCGCCCAACCAGCTCGTGCTCGGTTGCCGCATCCTTGATTCCGTTCCTCGAGAACGACGACGCCAACCGCGCGCTGATGGGATCGAACATGCAGCGCCAGGCCGTTCCTCTGCTGAAGCCTGACGCTCCTCTGGTCGGCACCGGCCTCGAAGGCACAGTAGGCCGCGACTCGGGCGTGACCGTAGTCGGCAAGCGCGACGGAATCGTCGAGAGCGTCGATGCGGAGCGAATCGTCGTCCGCGCCGACAAGCAGACCAAAGACCTGCGCGACGCGGGCGTCGATATCTACAACCTCATCAAGTACCAGCGCTCGAATCAGAACACCTGCATCAACCAGCGTCCGATTGTCGTCAAAGGCGAACGCGTCAAGTCCGGCGACGTGCTGGCCGACGGGCCCTCGACCGACATGGGTGAGTTGGCGCTCGGCCGCAACGTGCTGGTCGCGTTCATGCCGTGGGGCGGCTACAACTTCGAGGATTCGATCCTGATTTCCGAGCGCGTGGTCAAGGAAGACCTGTTCACGTCGGTGCATATCGAAGAATTCGAATGCATCGCGCGCGACACCAAGCTCGGACCCGAAGAAATCACCCGCGACATTCCCAACGTCGGCGAAGAAGCGCTGAAGGATCTCGATGCCAGCGGCATCATCCGGATTGGCGCCGAAGTCCGTCCGGGCGACATCCTGGTCGGCAAGATCACGCCGAAAGGCGAGACCCAGCTTTCTCCCGAAGAGAAACTGCTGCGCGCGATCTTCGGTGAAAAGGCCGGCGAGGTGCGCGACACCAGTCTGCGGGTGCCGCCAGGCGTCGAAGGCACCGTGATCGACGGCCGCGTGTTCTCGCGCCGCGGCGTTTCCAAAGATGAACGCACGCAGGAAATCGAAGTGCTCGAGGCCGAGCGTCTCAAGCAGGACGAAGCCGAGGAAGTGCGAATCATCCGGCAGGAAACTCTGCGCAAGCTCAAGAAGTCGCTCGCGGGCAAGAAGCTCGCGGGACGCGTGATGTCCGACGATCGCAAGGAGTTGCTCAAGAAGGGCGACCCTATCAGTGCAGAAGAACTCGAAGAGCTGCCGCCAACGCTATGGGGCCAGGTCCGCGTCGAGAACGAATCGTCGCAGGAAGAGGCCGAGCAGGCGATCGCAGCGATGAACGCGAACGTCGAGGCCGTGCAGAATCATTACGGGGCCAAGGTCGAGCGCCTGAAGGCGGGTGACGAACTTGCTCCTGGCGTGATCAAGATGATCAAGGTGTTCGTCGCGATCAAACGGCGGCTCCAGGTCGGCGACAAGATGGCGGGACGGCACGGCAACAAGGGCGTGCTCTCGCGAATCCTGCCCGAGGAAGACATGCCGTGCCTGGCAGACGGCACCCCGGTCGATATCGTGCTCAATCCGCTCGGCGTGCCGTCACGCATGAACGTCGGCCAGATTCTGGAGACGCATCTGGGATGGGCCGCGCGCGAGCTCGGGCACAAAATCGAAGAGGACCTCAAAAACGGCGTCAGCGCCGCGGCGCTCAAGAAGCGGCTCAAGGATATCTATCCCGAGAAAGAGAGCCACGACTTTATCGACGAGCTGGCCGAACCCGACATCTACAAGCTGGCGGCCAAGGCGCTCGCTGGTGTGCACGTGGCGTCGCCCGTATTCGACGGCGCGCGCGAAGAGGAAATATTCCAGCTGCTGAAGCGCGCCGACCTGCCCGAGACCGGACAGGCTCAGCTCCACGACGGACGCACCGGGTTGCCGTTCGAGCAGCCGGTGACGGTCGGCGTCATGTACATGATGAAGCTGCATCACCTGGTCGAAGACAAGATTCACGCTCGGTCGACCGGACCCTACAGCCTGGTTACGCAGCAGCCGCTGGGCGGCAAGGCGCAATTCGGCGGGCAGCGGCTCGGCGAGATGGAAGTGTGGGCGCTCGAGGCATACGGCGCGGCGTACACATTGCAGGAGATGCTCACGGTTAAATCCGACGACGTGGCGGGACGAACGCGAATGTATGAAGCGATCGTCAAGGGCGAGAACACACTCGAGCCCGGACTGCCCGAGTCGTTCAACGTTATGGTCAAGGAGCTCCAATCGCTCTGCCTGAACATGGAGCTGCTCGAGCAGCCGCAAAGGGCTTAAGGGCCAGGAGTTATAATAGAGATGGAAGATCTCTTCGGCATTTTCGAGAAGCCCAAGAATCCACTGGCGTTCAACGCGATCCGTATTTCGATCGCGTCGCCGGAAATGATCCGCTCGTGGTCGCACGGCGAGGTCAAGAAGCCTGAAACGATCAACTACCGGACCTTCAAGCCGGAGCGTGACGGGCTGTTCTGCGCCAAGATTTTCGGGCCGACCAAGGACTACGAATGTAACTGCGGCAAGTACAAGCGCATGCGGCATCGCGGCGTCGTCTGCGAGAAGTGCGGCGTCGAAGTAATCCAGTCCAAGGTGCGTCGCGAGCGGATGGGTCATATCGACCTCGCCGCTCCGGTCGCGCACATCTGGTTTCTGCGATCGCTGCCGTCGCGAATCGGCACCCTGCTCGACATGACGCTGAAGGAACTCGAGAAGGTTCTGTACTTCGAGTGCTACATCGTCACCGACGCGGGCGAGACGCCGCTGCAGTACAAAGAACTGCTGACCGAGCGCAAGTATCGCGAGGCGCGCGAGCAATACGGCGAGGGCTTCAAGGCCGAGATGGGCGCCGAGGCCGTCCGCTCGTTGCTGGGACAGCTCACGCTCGACAAGCTGGCGGAAGAGCTGCGCGCCGAGATGAAGGCGACGGCGAGCGAGGCGCGCCGCAAGAAGGTTGCGAAGCGGCTGAAGGTCGTCAACGCGTTCCGCGACTCGGGCAACAAGCCTGGAGTGGATGATCCTCACGATCCTGCCGGTCATTCCTCCCGACCTTCGACCGCTGGTACCGCTGGACGGCGGACGTTTCGCCACCTCAGACTTGAACGATCTGTATCGGCGCGTGATCAACCGCAATAACCGGTTGAAACGGCTGATCGAGCTCAACGCTCCGGACATCATCATCCGCAACGAAAAGCGGATGCTGCAGGAAGCCGTCGATGCGCTGTTCGACAACGGCCGCCGCGGCCGCGCGATCACCGGGCCGTCCAAGCGCCCGCTGAAGTCGCTGTCCGACATGCTCAAGGGCAAGTCGGGACGCTTCCGGCAGAACTTGCTCGGCAAGCGCGTCGACTACTCGGGCCGCTCGGTCATCGTAGTCGGCCCCGAGCTGCGGCTGCATCAGTGCGGACTGCCCAAGAAGATGGCGCTCGAGCTGTTCAAGCCGTTCATCTACAACAAGCTCGAAGAAAAGGGCTACGTCACGACTATCAAGAGCGCCAAGAAGATGGTCGAGAAAGAGGGCAAGGACGTCTGGGATATCCTCGACGACGTCATCCGCGAGCATCCTGTGCTGCTGAATCGCGCGCCCACCCTGCATCGACTCGGCATCCAGGCGTTCGAGCCGGTGCTGATCGAGGGCAAGGCGATTCAGCTGCATCCTCTGGTATGCGTCGCGTACAACGCCGACTTCGACGGCGATCAGATGGCAGTCCACGTGCCGCTGTCGATTGAAGCGCAGGTCGAGTCGCGCGCGCTCATGATGAGCACGAACAACATCCTGTCTCCCGCGTCGGGCAAGCCTGTCATCGTGCCGACGCAGGACATGGTGCTGGGCCTCTACTACATGACGCGCGAGAAGCCGCTGGCGCGCGGCGAGGGCAAGAACTTCGCCAACGTCGAAGAAGTGCGAATCGCATACGACCACGAAGAGATCGATCTGCACGCGAAAATCACGGTGCGGATGGCGCCGATTCTCGCGACTGGAATCGCGCCGGCTGAGGTCGAGACCAACGGCAAGCCGCGCACCAAGAAAGAGCGGGCAGCGGCCGCCGCTGCCGCAGCCGCTGCGATGCCGCGTTACGAGCGCGTCACCACCACTGTCGGCCGCGTGCTGTTGTACGAGATCGTCCCGGCCGAGATTCCGTTCACCGAGCTCAACAAGACGATGAAGAAAAAGGAGCTCGGCAACCTTATCGACATCGTGTATCGACGCGCGGGCGACAAGGCGACGGTTATTTTCGCCGACCGGCTGAAGGACATCGGCTTCGAATTCGCGACCAAGGCGGGAATCTCGATCTCGATCAAGGACATGACCATTCCGCCGCAGAAAGCGCATCTGCTCGAAGGCGCGCAGAAGCAGGTCAGTGAGATTCAGCAGCAGTACAACAACGGCGTGATCACCGACGGCGAGCGCTACAACAAGGTCGTCGACATCTGGGCCGAAGTTCAGGATCAGATCGGCAGCGCCGTTATCAAGGGGCTGTCGACCCAGGTCTTCGGCAAGAACGAAAAGGGCGAGACTGTCACCGGGCCCTCGTTCAATCCGATCTTCATCATGGCCGACTCGGGCGCCCGCGGTTCCGAGCAGCAGATTCGGCAGCTGGCCGGATTGCGCGGCCTGATGGCGAAGCCGTCGGGTGAAATTATCGAGACTCCGATCACCGCGAACTTCCGCGAGGGTCTGACTGTTCTGCAGTACTTCATCTCGACTCACGGCGCACGCAAGGGCCTGGCCGACACCGCGCTCAAGACCGCGAACTCAGGATACCTGACTCGCCGACTGGTCGACGTGGCGCAGGACTCGATCATCAGCGAAGACGATTGCGGCACGCTGGACGGAATCGAGATGACGCCGCTGGTCGAAGGCGGTGAGATTATCGAAGGCCTCGGCGATCGCGTGCTCGGACGCGTCGCGCTCGAAGACATCCGCGACGCGTTCACCAGCGAAGTGCTGGTGCACGCCAACGAGATGATCGACGAGGACAAGGTCAAGCGAATCGAAGAAGCGGGCGTCGAGCGAATCAAGATTCGCTCGGTTCTGACCTGCCAGTCGCGCCAGGGCGTATGCGTCAAGTGTTACGGACGCGACCTCGGCCGCGGACATCAGGTCAATCTGGGCGAGTCGATCGGAATCATCGCCGCGCAGTCGATTGGAGAGCCGGGCACGCAGCTCACGATGCGCACCTTCCATATCGGCGGCACCGCCAGCCGGCGCGCCGAGCAGACCACGCTCGAAGTGCGCAACGAGGGTGTGATGCGCCTGCATGGCGTCAACACCGTCAAGAGCCGCGACGGCAACCTGGTCGTGATGACGCGGCATGGCGAGGTCGTGATCGCAGCGCAGGTCACCGATGAAGGCGGCCGCGTGCGCGAGCGCGAACGCGAGCGTTACCCGCTGGTGTACGGCGCCAAGCTGCGCAAGGCCGAGGGCGACAAGGTCAAGCCCGGCGAGCAGATCGCGGAATGGGATCCGTACACGACGCCGATCATCACTGAAGTCGGCGGCACGGTTAAGTACGGCGATATTATCGAAGGCAAGACGATGGAGGAGCGGGTCGATGAACGTACCGGCGCGCGCTCCAACGTTATCGTCGAGTTCAAGGACCTCGACCTGCGCCCGCGTATCTCGATCAAGGATGCGACCGGCAAGACTGCCAAGCTGCCGAGCTCGAACAACGTCGCGCGCTACTTCCTGCCGGTGGGTGCGTATATCAACGTGCCCGAAGGCACGGCGGTAGAGCCCGGCGACGTGATCGCGAAAATTCCTCGCGAGACCACCAAGACCAAGGACATCACCGGCGGTCTGCCGCGCGTCGCGGAATTGTTCGAAGCGCGCAAGCCGAAGGAGTTCGCGGTCATCTCGGAAATCGACGGACAGGTTTCGTTCGGCAAGGACACCAAGGGCAAGCGCAAGGTCGAAGTCACTCCTGAAATCGGCGAGAAGCGCGAGTACCTGATTCCGAAGGGCAAGCATATCGCCGTCCACGAAGGCGATATCGTGAAAGCGGGCGAGCCGTTGATGGAAGGCTCGTCCAATCCTCACGACATCCTGACGATTCTCGGCGAGAAGGCGCTGGCGAAATACCTGGTCGACGAAATCCAGGAAATCTACCGGCTGCAGGGCGTGCGCATCAACGACAAGCATATCGAAGTGATCGTGCGCCAGATGCTGCGGCGCGTGCGAATCAAGGAAGTCGGAGATACGCCGTTCCTGGTCGGCGACCAGGTCGAGAAGTGGCGCTTCGACGAAGAGAACGGACGCGTGCTGACGCGCGGCGGAGAGCCCGCGATCGCGGAGCCTCTGCTGCTCGGAATCACGAAGGCGTCTTTGTCTACCGAGAGTTTCATCTCGGCGGCGTCGTTCCAGGAGACCACGCGCGTGCTGACCGAGT
Organism: uncultured delta proteobacterium; assembly: GCA_963733715.1. Taxonomy (GTDB): domain Bacteria; phylum Desulfobacterota; class Binatia; order Binatales; family Binataceae; genus Binatus. The sequence goes on along the minus strand of CAVTEN010000022.1, from coordinate 237 downwards.
CCGCCATCAACGGCAAAGTCGACCGGCTGGTTGGGTTGAAGGAGAACGTCATCATGGGACGCCTGATCCCGGCCGGCACCGGGCTGAACTCGTACAATCAGATGGTCGTGAAGGTCGAAGGCGCTGCGGCCGAAGAAGATGTGGAAAAACCGGAGCTCGCTGCCGTCGCGGCACCGGGTGGAGATTGACACGGCGGGCTGGGTCCCGTACATAATGATGTTTCCCCCAAGGGCATAA